>JANQQU010000029.1 GCA_028284905.1 Calditrichia bacterium | reverse complement strand
CCGGCAATGGCCGCCAAAATTACTGATCACCAATGGACTGTTAGAGAATTGCTAAAAACGATACCTATTAAAAAACAACAGCAAAACGGGTGACTACCGAAAATTGTGTAACGATCGCGGTGAGGGATACCGGAGGCGGTATTTCTGCTGAGCACCTCCCGCATGTCTTTGATCGCTTTTACCAGGCTGGTGATGCTTATGCTGAAGACTCACACGGCACTGGCATTGGACTGGCGCTGGCGAAAGAGCTAGTCGAGTTACACCAGGGCACTATCTCTGTTGAAAGTGAAGTCGGGAAAGGCAGTGTTTTTGCCATTCGGCTACCGATCGGAAAAGCGCATTTACAACCGGAGGAAATCAGGCCGAATGCGGAATTGGGAATGGGGAATGCGGAATTATTAAGGCGTGATGACATTTTAGCATCTTCAGAAGCGGCAAATACCTACTCAGCTCCCCAATCCAAAAATTCCGAAATCGATACTTCCGAATTCCGAATTCCGCATTCCGAAATCGATACTTCCGAATTCCGAAATCCGAATTCCGCATTCCCCGAAGGGACAGTCCGCATTCCGCATTCCGAAATCGCCCTAGTGGTTGAGGACAATCCCGACATGCGCGCCTACATCCGGGAAATACTGGCTGAAACGTATGACGTCATCGAAGCGGAAAATGGCCGGGTGGGACTGGAAAAGGCTGTGGAGATCATTCCCGATATTATCATTAGCGACGTGATGATGCCAGAGATGGATGGTATTCAATTCTGTGAGAAAATTAAAACCGATGAACGCAGCAGTCATATTCCGGTGATTTTGCTGACGGCAAAATCTTCCGGAGAAAGCAAGCTGGAAGGTCTGGAAACCGGTGCCGATGATTACCTGGTGAAACCATTTGACAGTGCTGAGCTATTGGTGCGTATGAAAAACCTAATTAAGCAACGGCGGGAGCTGCGGGAGCGATTCCGGCAGGAGATAACTCTGGCGCCGGAAAATATTGCCCTGACCTCGGCTGATGCGAAATTCCTGCAACGGATTATTGATACGGTGGAAGAAAACATCGACGCTGCTGACTTCGGGGTGCGGGAGCTATCGGCAGTGGTTGGGATGAGCCGTTCCCAGCTGCATCGCAAGTTAAAAGCGTTGACTGACCAGCCGCCCCTGGAATTCATCCGCAGCATAAAACTGAAGCGTGCTGCCGCGCTTTTAGAACATCACACCGGCAATATTTCTGAAATCGCCTACCAGGTTGGCTTCAGCAATCCCTCTTATTTTGCCGAATGTTTCCGCAAATTGTATGGGATTTCCCCGCGGGAATATAGCCGTCAGGTTGATGAGTAAGTCGGCTGTAAACTAGGTTTTGTTAATTTGATTTTAGCAGCTGGATACTGGATAGAAACTTATTAGCATCCAGCTGCTAGCATTGAATAACATCACAAGAAATTTCAATAAACTTTCTTCATAGTTTATTAAGTTTGTCTATAAATTCATTTTCTCCATTGGAAGTGTTAAATAAGTAATGCTATTCAATCATGTCATTGCGAGGCGTTTTTTTGCCGAAGCAATCTCAAAGGTGTATGCAATATGGAGATCGCTTCGTCGCTGCACTCCTCGCGATGACAGTTTTTAGCATTACATATTTAACACTACCTCCTCATTTTTGCTTCATTTCCCCCCAAATGCGACAAACCCTGTACTTTTTGCGACATCTCGGGTAGAGTATCATGCCGGCGAAATGCTATTTTGATAGTGCGTGTCAGCTAAGTGCTGATACGCCACTCCGGAGTGAGCAGTAAGAGAATCATTAACCCATTCCAAATTAGCAAAGGCTATTTGGTCAGCGTTATTTCTTCATTGGAAAAGTGAATAAGGTTTATCCATTCTAACCCATTCTTCAACATAGGAGAATACCATGTATAAATTGATATCTATGTTTTTATGGCTATATAGCATTACTGCCCTGGCACAATGGGTACCGCAGGATTCCCCGGGGCTAAATCCAAATTATATGATACAATCATTGGTTGCGCTGGACGAAAATACCGTCTGGGCAGTGGCCGACACAAATTTCTTTGCGCCCGGTACCATTTTTACTCCGAAATATTTACGGACCACCGATGGTGGTGCTAACTGGACGGTGGGGAATGTTACCGGCGTAGAAAACGCCTTTCTCATGGACATCACCGCGGTAGATGCGAATACTGCCTGGGTAACCGTGAACAATTTTGCCGGCGGAGGTGGCATTTATAAGACCAGCGACGGAGGCGCCAACTGGACATTTCAAGAAAGTTTCCAGTCACTATTTATTCATTTCTTTGATGGCCAGGATGGTGTGCAGGTCAATCGAAACTTCGTCCTCACCACCAGTGATGGTGGCGATAACTGGACAGAAGTGCCCAGTAGTAATACATTTGAATGGTTAGCGGGCGAATTCAATTTTTTATACTCATCATCCAATGCCCGGGCACAGGTTGGTGATACCATCTGGTTAAGTACCTCGAAAGGACGGGTGTATCGGAGTACCAACCGCGGTCATAACTGGACGGTTTCCCAAACCTCACTGGGGCAGAATCGGGCCATTACCACCCTTGCCTTTAAAGACGCGAATAATGGCATTGCTGCTTCGGCAGTTGATGGCAGCTTTAATGTTGTCCCCAATCAGCTGGCAATAACAGACGATGGCGGAGATACCTGGACGACGATTTCCGGCCCTCCGGCCCCGGCACCCTCAGCCGTCGGCATTGCTTATATGCCCGGAACAAACGGCACCTACGTGATCGCCTCACCGACCGGATTCGGTGAAACCCCCGGTTCGGCTTACACCCTGGACGGTGGCACGACGTGGACCAACGTAGACGACACGGAATATAATGCCTTCGCTTTTACCGGACTGAATAATGGATGGGCCGGCGGTATTTCCAGTGTCAATCACGGTGGTATTTACAAGTGGGCTGGTAACTTGGTGGGTCTCTCTGAAACAGAGAACAATGTGATTCCGCAAGAATTTCAGTTGCGCCAAAATTATCCCAATCCCTTTAATCCTTCCACAACCATTGAATTTTCCCTGCCAAAGTCTAATTATGTCAACTTAACGGTTTACAACTTTTTGGGTGAGGAAGTGGTTACACTGGTTGCGGATGAACTGGGCGCCGGGGAATACCGATACAGCTGGGATGCACACGGCTTCGCCAGCGGGGTATATTTCTATAAGCTCACTGCCGGGGCGTATGCAGAAACCCGCAAGATGATTTTGTTGAAATAAGATTTTCTATGCCCTGTTCGATAGGGCAGCACAGGAGAATCTCTCAAGTAACAGATAGTTAAACACACTTGCCGGGGAAAACAGGTTGCAAATTGTGACATCTGTTTCTCCGGCAGGTGGTTTTGTAGACGTTAGGGAATTATGTCTTGCGCTTTTTTCGCAGAACTAAAGTTGCTTCTTCCAGGCAAAATCCAAAAAATCATAGTGGTTCTATAAGAAATATATAAAGAGAATCACATTTTAGTTTTGCCCTGAACGGCTTTAGCGGTTAACGAAAAAGACGAAATGAGGGAAACATGAAACGGTATATTTATTTAGTATTGATATTATTGACCTCCTCCTGTGCAATTGTTGAAGATGCAAAAACATATATTGAAAAACCGCTCAAAACAGCAGAGGGTTTGGGAGAAAGTATCGAAGCGCAGACCGGATATGAAGCGTATGTGAATATGCATTGGAGTAATGGCAAATTGGCTAATTTAACGATATATATTGGCGCAAGCGCAGCGGAAATTGAGGATATGCTTCAATTTAATAAACAGGTGAGATTGATCGTTGAGGAACATTATGAAGAAGTGCCGGAGGCTGTTTTTCTCTCTTTTTATCTAAAGAGTGTAGAGGAACAATCCGCCTTCTTTTTACAGCGGGGAATGAATGATGGCGGGGCCGGTCGATATAATGAAGCAATCGAAAATTTTAGCAAGGTAATTGCGCTGGATTCGAATTCGTTTCCGGGCTACTATAACCGTGCAGCCCAATATAATGCCTGGGGAAAAAAATCATTAGCGATTCAGGATTATAATAAAGCCCTTATCTTAAAACCTGATGAAGTTTCTCTTTACCATAATCGTGCAATTACCTATCGGGATATCAACAAGGATGAGAAAGCCCTGCAGGACTACGCCCGGATTATCGAATTGGCCCCGAATGATCTTGAGGCATATTATTGGCGTGGCCTTATCTATGATGATCAGGGAAAATATAAACAGGCGATCGCGGATTATAATAAGGTTATCGAAATCGATCCTAATCATGCAAACGCTTATAGCAAGCGGGGCCATGCTTACAAAAGTCTCCGCCAATATCGAATGGCAGTAAACGATTGGAATGCCTATCTGCGCATCAATGGTAATCAAAGTGGCGATGCCGAATGGTACCGGAATTTGATCAGAGCCTATGATTACACACCGAATTACTAAATATGCAAATGGGCAAATGGGCAAATGAGCATTTTTGCATATTTGCCCATTTGCCCATTTGTAAATTTGCCCATTTGTAAATTTATCCATTTCTCCCGGTTACGGTTGCAAATATTAGAAATGATCGCTACTCTTTATAGTGATTCGATAACCCATGACTGGAGAAAAAATTGCAATATCTTTTCAGAAGGATGATATCCTGGCTTCCTGAACACCCATTTTTCATATCCTTTAAAAAATCTTTCCTCGTTTCAATGCTATTTATCGGGCTATTTCTACCAGCAACAGAAGTCTTCGGGCAGGCGGTGCCGGTGGAATTGGTTGAGACGTCGCCGAACAATTGGCAGCTGTTGCGTGATGGCGAGCCCTACTACATTATGGGCGCTGGTGGTAGTTTTTCAAGAGAGATGCTCGCTGCTGCCGGGGCGAACACTTTTCGTACCTGGGATGTCGGAGCGAATCTGAAGGAACAGCTCGACCTGGCACAGCAACTCGGATTAACAGTGGTTGTTGGCCATTGGCTCGGGCACCCACGCCATGGCTTCAATTACAATGATCTTGACATGGTCGCGGAACAGTTCGCCCGTGTCCGCCGCGATGTTCTCGCTTATAAAGACCATCCCGCCCTGCTGCTCTGGGCGATCGGCAATGAAATGGAAGGTTTCGCGGAAGGGGATGATGCCGCGGTTTGGTCCCATGTGCAGGCGATCGCTGCAATGATCAAAGATCTCGATCCCAATCATCCCACCATGACCGTAACGGCGGAGATCGGCGGCAGCCGGGTGAAGGCGATCCACGCCCTCTGTCCTGATGTCGATATTATGGGAATCAACTCCTACGGGGGTTTGCCCTCGGTAGTCGAACGCTACCGCAAGCAGGACGGCCGCAAGCCGATCGTTATTACCGAATTCGGTCCTCCCGGGGTTTGGGAGGTGGGAAAAACCGCTTACGGTGCGCCCCCGGAGCTAACCAGTACTGAAAAAGGCGAAGTCTATCGCAATGCTTTTGAGCAAGGCTGCATGGCCGCGCGGGGCCTCTGCCTTGGTGGGTTCGCGTTTACCTGGGGATTTAAAATGGAGGCCACCTCTACCTGGTTCGGAATGTTCCTGCCCAATGGCGATAAACTCGCCGCCGTCGATGCGATGACTGAAATCTGGAGCGGCAAACCGCCGGCAAACCGCTGCCCGGAAATTCGTAAATTTGAGCTGCTGGGTTCGGATGTGTTGCAGCCCGGGGACACGCTACAGGTAGCGCTTGATATTGTCGATCCGGAGGGCGCCGACGTTGAAGTGCGCTGGCTGGTGCGCGGGGAAACCTCCGAGTATATCACTGGTGGAGATGCCCGTCCGATGCTCTTTGAACTGGATGGTTTGATCATCGAAGCGTCGAATAAAGGTGCAACGCTGGTGATGCCGGGTGGAGGTATCTACAGATTATATATGACCGCTCATGACGGGTCAGGCGCCGCTGCCGCCGCGAGTGTCCCCTTCAAAGTAGAAGGCGAGCCAGGCCAGGTGCAGCTTAAACTGCCTGTATCAGTCTATGCCGATAACGTTCGTGGTCCCTGGAGCCCCTCTGGTTGGATGGGCAATACAAAAGATTTGACGCTGAATCTCGATGCGACGGTCTCCCCACGCAGTGGGAAAAACTGCCTGGAGGTGAACTATAAAACCTATGCCGAAGATTGGGTTGGCGTGGCCTGGCAACATCCGGTGAATGACTGGGGTGAGCAACCCGGCGGTTTTGATCTCAGTGGTGCTAAAAAACTGACCTTCTGGGCACGCGGGAAAAATGGTGGCGAACAGGTCGACTTTGCTGTGGGCATCCTCGGGAAAGACCGCAAATTTTTCGATACCGTCAAGGCAGAGCTAAAAGGGGTGAAGCTTAAGCGAGACTGGCAACAGTACAGCATCGATTTGAAAGGGCAGGATTTGTCCCGGGTAAAAACGCCATTTGTATGGACAACATTTAGTAAGGGATTGCCCGTTACCTTCTATCTGGATGATATTCAGTTTGAATAAGCGAAAAGAGGGGCTATGAAAATATTGATGAGGTTTTCGAAAGCAGGTTTGGTAGCAGTCCTCGCATCTTTGTTTTGGTTGATTCCTGGCTGTCAATCCACACCGGAGACGCCGGATCCCAAACCGAACGTCTTACTAATTTCCATCGATGATTTGAATAACTGGATCGAACCGCTCGGCGGCCATCCCCAGGCGAAGACACCCAATTTACAACGCTTTGCGGATGCGTCGCTCAATTTTACCAATGCCTACTGCGCCTCGCCTTCCTGCAATCCATCGCGCACGGCGCTGATGACCGGGAAGCATCCCTACGTTACCGGCCTCTATCGCAATCCGCAGATCTGGCGCCATGTCCTGCCGGATGAAATTACCCTGCCGGAATACTTCAAGCAGGCCGGTTACTGGACGGGCGGCGCCGGGAAAATCTATCATAATAATATGCCCGATCCGCGCTCCTGGGATGATTATTATCCCTCAAAAATCAAGCATATGCCCGATCATTATCTTCCGGATATTGATAGCACTTCCGGTAAAAAATATTTTAGAATGATGGACAATGAAATCCGCGAGGATGATCCGAAGGGCATCACTTTTAATATGCCGGTGTTTGAGCGAATGTATGTCGCCTTCGATTTCGAGCCCCTGCCTTTCGAAACGGAGCAAACCGGGGATTACGGCTCGGTTAATTGGGTCTCCGAACAGCTAAACAAAAAACATGATAAGCCATTCTTTTTGGCCTGCGGGATATACCGGCCCCATTTACCGTGGTATGTACCGCAAGAATTTTTCGATCAATTCCCCCTCGATGAAATTCAATTGCCGGAATTATATCCGGATGATCTGGCCGATTTACCGGAAATGGGAAAGAATACCGCTTCCCGCGGAAGATACCATCAACATGTTCTGGAGGCAGGTCTGTGGAAAAAAGCAGTGCAAGGTTATCTCGCTGCAATCTACTATGCCGATCATCTGGTTGGGCAGCTGTTGAAAGCGCTCGAAGAGAGTGAATACGCGGAGAATACCATCGTGGTTATTTTTTCCGACCATGGCTGGCAGCTGGGCGAAAAAGATCATTGGCGAAAGTTTGCTTTATGGGAAAATGTCATTAACACCGTTTTGATGATGAAAGTGCCGCCGGGCGTCGCCGGCGCCAGCGATATTAAAAATGGCAATGCAGTCCATCGCAACGTCTCGCTGGTAGATATCTTTCCGACCCTGACCGAGCTTTGTGGATTACCATCGAAAGAAGGAATTACCGGGAGAAGTTTGCTGCCGCTGTTACGTAATCCGGAAGAAGAATGGGATTATCCGGTAATTACTTCGCTGAAGGAGAATTATTACTCGGTGATTCAGGATCAATGGCACTACATCAATTACAACGACGAAGGTGAAGAGCTTTATGATTTGGATAAAGATCCGAATGAATGGCAGAATATAGCCGCGGATCCTTCCTTTCAGGAAATAAAGGACCATCTGAAAGCACTAATCCCGAAAGAGCGACATGAATATGTAAAGACTGCGCCGATTCGTTGGGAAGACGTGCTGTCCGGCAAGATAAAGTTTTGAGTAATAGAGAAGAAGTGATGTAATGAATTTCCGAAGTGTTTAGCATATAATACTGTTAACACTGTTTGGATATTAGCCATTGATAAGCACGGATTTTCACTGATTTTTTCATTTTTCTGCTTTTATCCGTGCAAATCTGTGTTTATCCGCGGCTAACAAATTAGATTTTTATGAAAGCACTTATCCCGAACGAGCGATATGAATATGTAAAGACTGCACCGATTCGTTGGGAAGATGTGCTTTCCGGCAAGATAAAGTTTTGAGTAATAGAGAATCCAAAAGAAAAACTAGCAATTCTGTCAGTATTGTCATTGCGAGGCGTTTTTTGCCGAAGCAATCTCCAATGTAGATGCACCCATTGAGATCGCTTCGTCGCTGTACTCCTCGCGATGACGGATAAAACGACTTTCGTTAAATATTACCTAGTTTTCTTGTTCCTGAAGAAGTGCTGTTGGAGCAGATACCAGCGCCGACTCCTTTTGCAGCGTTTTCACATCAGCGATTAGTTGCTGGATCGATGGTTTACTCAACCCATTATAAATGCCCCGGATGCGCCGGTTCTTATCGATCAGAACAAAATTTTCGGTATGCAAAAAATCGGATTCTTTTTTGTTTAGCCCCAAATTCTCTTCCACGAAATAGTAGTTCCGGCCTAAATCGTAAATCTCTTTTCTGTCACCGGTCACCAGGTGCCATTTATCGCTGATG
Organism: Calditrichia bacterium; assembly: GCA_028284905.1. Classification (GTDB taxonomy): domain Bacteria; phylum Calditrichota; class Calditrichia; order RBG-13-44-9; family J075; genus JACKAP01. Next base: position 142,602 of record JANQQU010000029.1, on the reverse strand, counting down.
CAGCCGTTCAGCTCGGCATAACGCTGAAGCACCGACACACTGTCTGTCTCCGGAGTCACTGAATGGGAAAGCAGCAGCACTTCCGCATCTTCTTTAAAAGCTTCCTGAACAACCCGCATATTGGTGGCCATCTTCGGGCAGATGCCCGGGCAGGTGGTGAAAAAGAAATCGACGATGTAGATTTTCCCATCAACCGTTTTTTCGGAAACAATATCACCGGACTGGTTGGTAAACTGAAATGCCGGGATTTGATGAAAATTCTCCAATGCCGAACTATCCTGTGTCAGCCAACGGGGGGTGAATTCTGCCGAGTCGTAGTAGGGCAGACGTTCTACTCTACTGTCGATTTCCGAATGAGTATTTTCACCACATGCAGTCAGCAAAAAGATGCTGAGCACCATGCCCAGGATTAAATTGATTTTATAGTTTTTCATCTTGTAACTCGAAGCATAAGTTTGCGCGTTTTAAGCCAAAAATTCTCCCATTCCTGGCTTCGTAATTATTGTAGAGCTTTCCGTTCTTCCGCCAGGCTTTTTGCATGCCCAACTCTTTGCCATGCTGGTAATTCATCTCTTTAAAGATCATTCCTTCTTTGTACCACTGGGTAACCGTGCCGTGAACTTTCCCGGCAAAGAAATTGCCCTGGGAGCGGAGATTGCCGTTCTGCCACCAGCTGAGCGACGCGCCGTGAAATTTCCCTTTGCGATATTCTGCCGAGAGTTTTGCCTGGCCATTGCTGTACCACTGCTCCCGTAAACCGTGCTTCTTCCCCTGGTAGTAGGAAATCCGCTCCGCCAGTTGATTATTGTGATGCCATTTAAGCACATATCCGGAAAAGGGCGCGTCATCATAATAGACCAGGCCTTCATTGGGGCGCAGTTCTACATCCGTTGCCAGTCGCTCAATTTGCGGGATATCCACCAGTTCATCTGCTGCCATCGCTTGCTCCGGCATATCGCTGGATTGTTGGCAACTCAGGCAAACCAGCGATACCAGTATCATGAGAAACATTTTATTGTATAACATTGGGCGTGCCTTGATAGTTACCGGGGAACAAGATGTAATACTGGTTTAAATACAACTCATTTTGGATATGATAATGATACTCTGCTTCATCCGAGTGCTGTGTCGCGTGGGAGTGTCCGCCGGAAGCATCGAGGTCGGTGGGATAGGTGCCGGTAGAGTTGCATTTTCTGCCATAGAGGAAGAAGCCATCGGCGATAATCCCAATAAGATTATCATCATCATCCGACCATGCTTTCGGCTCCAGATGATAGTGGTAGCTTTGCGGTCCGGTATGCGCGCCATTATAGTCTAATGAAACGGCGGCGTTGTCCAGTGGAACGTTCGGCCCTTCCTGGTCATTGTAGATAACCGATCCGCTAACCGCGATACCGATAGCGCCGAGCCCGGTCGTGCTGGAATTGGAAGCGAGGCTGGGAGACGCCGGGACAATCAGTGTATACATCCCATTAAATTCGTCGATATCACCGGGCGCCATATCCGCATAAGTGGTGACTATCGGCTCGATATCCAGCGGATGGCCGGCTGACCAGTACGGTGAAGTGTGATTGGGCAAACCATTGGTTTCAATGACGAAGTTCGAGCCATCGACATAAATGGTTGTATTGCCGGCATCAAATTCACCGAATGCCGGATGCAGTTCTGCAGTCCCCTCATTACCGTCGGGATCGGTGCTGTCGCTGCTGCAGGAAAAAACACCTAAAAATAAAAATAAGAAAATTCCGAAAATTTGTAATTTCATGATTGCACTTTTCTGTTTCATTTTGCTTTACTCCTCTCACTGGGATTGTTGAAAAATTTTAAGACTTAATGTTCGATGTTTGATCTCTTTTTGATACCATTATCTCGCCGGCATTTAATCATTTGGACGTCACCTGTTGAAAAACTTGCGGGAGCGCGGTAACTTTTTTTATTTGCGACTATGCCGCCCCTACAGGGCGCATAATCTTCGAAAATAAATGAGCTATAAATATTTCGCCCTTACAGGGCTGTCGAATTATCTCCGAAGGCTGTAGGTAAATCGAGTCCCGTAGGGACGTCATATTTATAGTTCAAAAAAGAATATCCCTATCTTAGCCCCATAGGGGTGGCATATAATGCTGCTGAAAATCTTATCATCCATATTCTTCAGGCAATGACATATGAAGTGAAAATTAACGCTCTGAATAGCTAACAAACAGACGAGGACAACTATGAAATTCCACTACATCGCACGAGCGATTATTCAATTAGATGGTAAATACCTGCTGGTGCGCAGCATCGGGGATACTAACACTTTTCTGCCCGGCGGACACATTGAATTGGGAGAAACAGCCCATCAGGCCATTAAGCGGGAATTGCTGGAAGAGTTCGGGAAAAAAGCGACCGTGCTTAATTTTGTCGGCGCCGTTGAACATCTATGGCCGGAAATCCTCAAGAATAATCATGAAATAAATTTACTCTTTAACGTTGCTGTCGATGGACTGGATTCTTCGAAAGCGCCGGCAGCTTTGGAAGAACATTTGGAACTGTTGTGGACCTCGGCCGCAGAGCTGGATACGGTTAATTTGCAGCCTTATCCGATTAGGAAATATCTGCAGGAAAAACATTCGTTCAGTGGGGCATTCTGGGGCTCTTCAATGTCGGTTTAGCCTGGGAATACGGTGAGATTGATGGTCTGAAAAGCACAAAGCAAGCACTTGACAGGCGGGCAATCTATGCAGTATACTTGAAGACAGCGCAAATCGTTGGCGATGTGAAAATCAGCGGTAAAATGATGCATAATGCCCGGCTGAAAGTCATTCAACTTCAAACCTGATCAAGTAAAGACATTATGGATAAATTGATTACCTGTCTAAGCGAGCTGGAAAAGTTAAAAACCGTGGAGCGCGGTTTAAATGTTGGCAATCGAAAAGAAAGCACTGCCGAGCATTCGTGGAGTTGCATGCTGATCGCAGATATTCTTATCGATTACATCGACGAACCATTGGACCGCCTGAGCGTTTTCGAATATCTGCTCTATCATGATCTCGTGGAAGTGTATGCCGGCGATGCAAAATTCAATAACCCGGAAGAACTTCGTATAAAGGAAGAAAAAGAGAAGGCCGCCAACAAAAAGATTCTTGCCATTATTCCCAACCCCGAACGGTATGAAACTATCATTGAGAAATACGAAAGCCGGGAGTCCCGCGAAGCGCAATTTGCGAAAGCAGTGGATTGCCTCGATACCTGCATCCGCAATTTAAATGATGAGAAAAAGAACCCGGCAGATGGGTTTACTGAAGAATTAATCAGAAAAAAATACACCCCACATGTTTCCAAATTCGAGTTTACAAAGCAGTTATTCGAAACGCTGATGAAAAAATTGAAACAAGAAAACAAATTATAATGACAGCCATTAAAAGGAACCCATCCAGAATTATCAGCCGGCGTCTAAATTGAGGCTTAAACTATTCAACCAAGAAAAGCTCCAAAGGAGCGACATAACTTAATCCGGAGCATAAAGCTCCGGCGCAAGGGGGAGAAAATGAGCAAAATAGGCACCATTGAAAGTTTATGGCGCTACCCGGTAAAAAGTATGCGCGGGGAATCGCTGAATGAAGTGTTCCTGGGATTTTCCGGCGTTTTCGGCGATCGTTGTTTTGCCTTTAAGAATTCCGCATCGCGTAAAGGGTTTCCCTATCTCAGTGCGACGGCGCAGGGAAAGATGCTTCGTTACCAACCGAAATTCCGTCATCCGGAAAAAGCTGTGAAGCCACCCAACCTACTGGAAGCAATGAAAATTCCACCAGGCGTTAACCCGGCCAATGCGAATCCCGACGATCTGCACCTGGATGTTGTTACCCCATTCGGGGAAATGCTTGCACTGGATGATCCGCTACTGGCGGAACAATTGTCGGAAGGATTACGCGGTGAAAATCGCCTCACACTCGTTCGCTCCGATCGCGCTTTAACTGATTGCCGGCCGGTCTCATTAATTAGCTCGCAGACGATCCAGCAAATCGAAGCGGAAATGGAGATAACGGTGGATCCGCGGCGTTTTCGTGCGAATATCTATTTCGATCTGACTAACGGGAGTGGATTCGCTGAAGATGAATTCGTCGGGCGCAAACTGCGCATCGGGGAGAAGGCAGAAATCATGGTTCTGGAAAGAGATCCGCGCTGCAAAATGATTTCCCTGGATCCGGAAACCGGCGAACATAATCCGGAGATCCTCCGCCAGGTAGCGCAGGCGCATGAAAACTTTGCCGGTCTTTATTGTGCAGTGCTGGTTGAAGGTGTAGTATCAACCGGTGATGCTATCAAAATTGTTGATTAGGGAATCATTGGATAATTTCGGTAACCATATACTTTCACCGGGCATCTGTTATGTAAGATAAGTGAATCGTTATCAGGTTTAATTCGGGAGATGAATATGAGTGATTATAAACCAATACAATGTGGCCTGTATGATATCCTCGAAGACCGCATCGTGCGCCGCGTCCCTTGCACTTTGGTTTTTCAAAAGGAAAATGAAGCGGAACCACAGTCTTATGACGGTCGCTTGATGAATGTCTTTAGCCAGGGCGGGGCGGAATTTTTAATGCTTGAGCAGGGAAAATTGATACGGCTGGATTATATACTAAAACTTGACGAAATAGATTTTGTCGGGAGCGCAGACAATAATTCGTCTACTTGTCGTTCATAATTCAAGCATCTGGCAAGTTCTGGAAGATTTTCTTTAAAAAAAGACTGAGATGATTGAAGGGCTAATTGTCGAAACGTTATGGGTGTTTGTCAATTTTAATTTGTCTGGTTAATCACCCTTCAATAAGCTCAGAATGATAGTTGCAATCATGCTGAGCTTGTCGAAGCATGTAAAGAAAATACAGCAAACTTCAATTCGCAAATTACTAATTTCCACCAATAATTCTCAGACCGGTCGGTCTGGCCGGTACGCCTGCCGGTGGTCCCGGAGGCCCGTCCTGATCGGCGCCCAAATCCGTGGAGCTACCACTGCGGGGCTGCAGATTAATATCGTGATCATAAACATGGCTGCTTGCTGAAGGTCCGATACCGTTCCCGGCAAAAATGCCATTTAATTGCAGGTGATAATCATTCCCTGCTGCATCCACAAAAATTTGTTCAATAGATGTCCCGCCGGAATACCAGGGCGACTGACTGCTGCTACGGGGCGACCTGACAATGGCATCGCCGGAGCGATCGGAGGTGTTGTAATCCGAATCGCTGGTAAAGCTGCCGCCATCTTTCACACGATAAGCTTCTCCCGTTGCGCCGATGGAAATATTATTCAGCGCCAGTACGCTCGCCTCATTGGAAATCGCATGCTGCCAACCGATGAAGGTATTGTTAATCACTTTCACAAAAGAGCCGGGCATGGCGGAAATGCCTTTCGAACCGGTGCCCTTGATGACGCAATTTACCACTTCCGCGTCGGTCTTGAAATCCATGCCGCTGCCAGACTGGTTGTCGAGATCCATCCAGAGAAAACAATTCTTGAAGATATAGTAATCACCGGCATCGGGGTCAATAATATCGTTGCTGCCGCCACCACCATAGATTCTCATTTGGATACCGTCAATAACGATGTTATTGATCTCGATATCGACACATTCGGAATTAATTGTGGTGAATTCAATAATGCGGTATTTGTTCTCATCCCAACGAGCGCCGGCCCGGTGACTATCATCGGCGACTATCTTAACATAGTGATTTTCATCGGTGGTCCAGTCATCGAACTGTGCCGGTCCATCCGGAGAGCCGTTACTACTGCGGCAAAGGGCGACGGCAATTTCCCCGGCACTGACCAGGTTGCGTTTTTCATTTCTGGCGAAATCCCGCAAAGATGTGTAATCCGTGCCGGGACCGTTATCGGGATCGATGATTTTAACAACTTCTACAGCTTCTGATTGTCCGTAAGCCCAACTAGATAAAGAGAGGGTTAAAAATCCCACAACTAAAATGAATCGGACAATTTTGTTAAAAAGATACATTGCATTCCTCTTGAACGTATAATGATCTCAATAATTTACAAATATTATACCAGCCTAAAACCTTCGTAAATGTGGCAATATCGACTTATTTCTATTAAAAAAATGTAAAACTTATGCACAAACAGTGAACAGTTATCAGTGATCAGTTATCAATGAACAGTTAAATTGTCAATTACTAACCAGCACCCAACATTTGATAACTGATAACTGTCAACTGTTAATAAGTTATTCGCACCCTTTAATTTTTCTCAAAATAATTATCCCGAATTATTGGAAAACGCTATATTTTATGAAATGAAAGTCGCGGAAATTATCAAGCATACTGAGCACCGGGAATGGCCGCTTTCCGAAGCACCCTGGAAATTTTATCAGGAATGGAATAGAGTCATTTTTCTCCACTGGCAAGTTTCCGTTGAAGCGCTGCGAGAACATGTGCCGAAAGCGCTGGAAATAGACTTGGTCGATAACAGCGCCTGGGTCTCTCTGGTCGCTTTCACTATAGAGAAAAGTCGCCTTCGCAATTTTATCGCTTTTCCGCCGGTATCAAACTTCCATGAAATTAATCTCCGCACCTATGTTAAATTAAATGGCAAACCGGGCGTATATTTTTTGAGCATCGAGGGGGGAAAAAGAATTTCTTGTAAAGTTGCCCGGCAATTTTCCGAGCTGCCCTATCGCTATTCTTCCATGAAAAGAGCTGAGGGTAAATACCAATCAAACAATGCTAATTTCGGCGATCAATTAATACTGCGATTCACACCGGGGAAAGACATTTTGGAAAAGGATGCGCTCACTAAATGGTTAACGGAACGATATGCCTTATTTCAGGATGCCGGGCAATACATCAATGCCTTTGATATTCATCATCTGGAATGGCCATTACAGGAAATCGATGTTGATAAGCTGGCCGTAAATTACCCCCGTTACGCAAACATGATAAACAATTCCCCGTATAGCGCGCAATATTCCCCGGGGGTTCAAGTGGTCGCCTGGGGAATGGATAAAAGGGACGTCGCCGATCTCGTTAACCAGTAATGCCCGCTCGGCAGCAGAAGATTAACCGGAAAACCGAAAGGCTCTAAATGCAATTAGATTGGTTATACATCGCTGGTCTGCTCAATTTTGCTATCGCGATAATGCATATTGCCATTATCATCGGCGGGCCGAAATGGTATCGCTTTTTTGGTGCCGGGGAAAGGATGGCCAGATTGGCGGAAGAGAAGTCCGTATTGCCGGCCATGCTGACATTCGCTATTGCGGTCATCCTGACTATCTGGGGAATGGTTGCCTGGGCCGTTGCCGGCATTTTACCGGCATTGCCTTTCCAGAAGTTTATTCTGGCCGCAATAACGATTGTCTATTTTCTGCGCGGCTTTGGCGGTCTGGTATTACCTTTTCTCAGTGCTCATCCCTATGTTCGGGAAAATAGTATTGGCTTTTGGATGTTTAGTTCAATAATCTGTTTGATATTCGCAATTGTTCACCTGTTTGGGCTTATGGCAAGCTGGGCAAATCTCTAGCGAAATTTTGTCTGAAGGAGGCATCGCTAAATATGAAAATTACCTACTACGCAGCCAGCAGTCTCGATGGCTTTATTGCCCGGGAAGATGGCGATGTTTCCTGGCTGGACACCCTCGATATAGATCCGGCGGATACCGGGTACGAAGAATTTTTCGCCAGTATCGATGGATTAGTAATGGGGCGAAGCACATACGATTTTATCTTTAATTACGGCAGCTGGCCCTATGGCGATAAACCAGGCTGGGTGTGTACCAGCCGGGCCCTGGAAACTTTGGATGGCGCAAACCTTGAAAATGAGAGAACGATTAAGGACATTATTCCGGCAGCAGCAGCGATGGAATTAAAACATCTCTGGTTGGTGGGCGGCGGCGAATTGGCTTCTTCATTACTTGATGAAGGACTATTAACCCACCTGAGCATTTCCGAAATGCCTATCCGACTCAATACAGGCATCCCCCTTTTCGCCCGCCATCGCCTGGAAAATCTGGAAACCGTAAAACGCAAGATAATCCGAAAAAACGGCTTTAATCAGTTGGAAATGACCTTGATATAATTTATTGTAATCAGATAATTTTGTGTTAACCCGAAAGGAATGAAATGATTCGATCCGTAACAGCTCTGCTTGCTTCTCTGATTCTTTTTACGCCGCTAATGGCGCAGTGGAATATTATTAACGTGCAGTCCGGCGCAGCCTCGACACTGGAAATCGCCGTCGATCCGCAAACCCACTTGGATTATGGTTTTGCCTATCCGCTAACTTATGAAGTGTCTCTCCCTGCCGGCACAACGGACCTCCTTGCCCATTACCGCCACTCGTCTGATGAAAGCTGGACAGAACTGGAGGAAAAAACAGCTGATGAGTTTTTTAATGGCCTGGAAGTGGTGCGCTTTGACGCCGCTGAGAACAAGGGATATATATCGGTCGCATTCCGCAGCAGCAGTGATTCACTCTTTTTGAAAGTCACTGATAATGGCGGGAACAATATTGCCGCTGTTTTTGATGGTATTAGCAAATACTACGACAATCGCGATGCAGCAGTAATCTGTACTGCCGACGATATGGCGGAGTGGAGTCGGAATAAATTCAACACTGCTATCAATATTTTGCAGGATTACAAAATTTGGGTCAGCATCGGTATTAATACCGGTGGCTGCAACAGCTCAACTTATGCATTTATACAAAATCAATTGAACGAAGGGTATGTCGAAGCAGCTGCGCATTCACGCTCTCATCCCGGTCCCGGGGTTTGGAATTATTATGAAGAAATTACCCTGAACAAGCAGGAGATTATTGACAACCTTACCTTACCGGCAGATTTTCAAAACGGCAATAAGGAATATGTTTATACCTGGATTGCGCCAAACGGCTATACGGATGCTGCCATCGATTCCGTGCTGGGAATGAATCAATTTTTAGTAAACCGGCTTTATTACGACGGTTACAGCGGTTTCTCCGATTGGGATACGCAGAATGGTATGTATCTGCCGGTCGGCGTTACCCGGGCAATCGATCCACCGCGCTCGCGATTGGGCTGGGGCATCGGTAGTGATGACAGCCTTTACCTGAATGCCGGCTTTGATGAAGCGGTCGCAGCGGGAGAGGTGTATCATTTTTTGATGCATCCGAATGTGGTTGAATGGGACAGCGCCTATGTCTGGAGCCATCTCGACCACGTTAGCAACCATAAAAATATTTGGTATGCAGCGACCGGCCAGGTCTTTGCTTATCATCTCGCCCAGGATAACTATGTCGTTCCTACGGCAATTGCCGAGCAGCCGGAACAATTGGCAGACGGATTCGCCCTGGCGCAAAACTATCCCAATCCTTTTAATCCCGCTACGAATATCGAATACCGGATTGCTTCCTCAGAATTTGTTACGCTGAAAATTTATGATATTCGCGGTCGCTTGGTGAAGACATTGGTCAACGAAAACCACTCTCCGGGTAGCTATCGTGTTCAGTGGGATGGGCGTGATCAGTCGGGCGAAAGCGTTGTTAGTGGCTTCTATTTTTATCGCATTCAGGCGGGGGAATTTACAGACGCCAAGAAATTTACACTCTTAAGATAATGCCCAGAATTAACCGGATTGAAATCCATTTTCGTTACCGGTCTCAGCACCGGGTATTGGGAAGTAAAATATGAATGAATATCGAACAGATTTATGGACGGTAAATCCTCCCGAACATTGGGAGGCCTACCAGGAAGATGATTACACTGTTATCCATGATCCGGATGGCGTGGGTGCGTTACATATTAGCTCATTCACGAAAGATACCGATGTTACCAGGGATGATCTGGAAGCCTTTGCAGCGGAGTACGCTGATGAAGATATTACCGTCAGCGATGTTGATCATACCAACTTCTCCGGAATTACCTTCGACTACACAGAAGACAACAATTACTGGCATATTTGGTTTCTGAAATCGAAGAAACTGATGTTGTTTATTACCTATAATTCAGCCGCTTTGGATAAAGGATTTGAGGATGAAGAAATTGAAATCACCCTAAATTCTTTGGCTGTGGTTACGGACAAGCCGGAATAGTGCCCGATTGCCTGATTGATAGAAACCGGGACTGCCAGCGGGTAATTTTTTGCGTAAATTCCGGGATCAGGATAAATTAGGGACATTAATAAATTTAGACTAAATATAAACTTTCCCAGGAGTATAAGATGAAAATTTTGGTTATTGGCGCTACCGGCAACAGTGGCGGCGCTACGGTAGATGCGCTGTTGGAAAATGGAAATGGTAATGTGCGTGTTGCTGCACGGGATGCCGGCAAGGCGCAAGAGCGTTTTGGCGCTAATGTTGAAGTTGTTTCTTTTGACTGGGAAAAACCGGAAACCTACCGGACGGCATTGGATGGTGTGCAAAGCTGCGTGATCGTTATGCCGGTATTACCGGACATTGTTACTCCGGGGAAAGCACTCCTCGATGCCGCCGCCGAAACGGAGAGTGTGCAGCATGTCATTAAAATGTCCGGGACGCTCTGCGGACCGGAGTCCCCATTGCCAATTGGCAAGGAACATGAAGTGCTCGATCAATACCTGATGAATCTCGATGGCGTCGGTTGGACCTCTGTTCGCCCAACGCTCTTTATGACAAATATGCTCATTTATCAATTGGGGGCGATTGAGGAAACCGGGGCATTCTATGGTGCTCCGGAAGAGGATGGCAAGGTTAAATCTGCCTATGTTTCCGTGAAAGACCTTGGCGAAGTAATGGCGACAGTCGCCCTGGAAGGTGAAAAGCATTATGGGCAGTCATACCAATTGACCGGGCCGACGGCATTACAGGATTCGGAAGTTGCTGCACTGCTGGCGGGCCATTTGGGAAAACCGGTAAGCTATGTTGGTGTCCCCAATGAGCCATATACAAAAAGCCTGGAAGACAATCCCTATATCCCCGACTTTCTGGTTGGAAATCTGGCCGGCGCGGAATACGCAAAGACCCTCGGACTGACTGCACCGGTTACTACTGATGTCAAAAAAGTGCTCGGCCGGGATGCGGAAACCTTTCAGGAATATCTGGCCAGAATCGGCAGCTAATTTTTTCGCTGAGAAATGTTTGATTTTCTGGTATTGGTTAGAATGAATTCGTTAATAAAATTTAAGAGAAATGGGTATTCGGGATTTTAGGATGCCCATTTCCTGTTTAATGAAATTATCATCCTGGCATAAGAATCCGGCACTGTTTACATATTCCGGAAAGCCATATCGTATCTCCGGATATTGGTAAATATCCTTCTCAAAAGGCCGTAATTTCCGGAAAAGTCACCGATGTTAACTCGGGGAAATTGTCGATAAAAATACGATAATAACTACCCGCTATCACCGTTTTAAAGTAGCCTGCCTATAAATTCAAAATAAACAACAAATTGCTGCCCTGTTTTTTTGCTGGTTTTGAGCTTTCTTATGGCACAAAATTTGATCCTTCTAAATATTGAAGCCATCATTTTAAAAAGGAGGATCTAATGAAAACGATCATTGTCCGTTTTAGCCTGCTTTTTCTTATCTTGTTTGTGTCGGAAGCCATTAATGCACAGGAATTGAGTTCGCCTGCTTCCGTGTCGGTAACACGAAACAGTATTATCAAAGAGAAGAGTGTTGCGAAAGGGATGCTCTTATCCGTTGGCAGTACAGTATTACCAACTGTTGTTGGTGTCATGTCATTACATCGGGAATCCAATATTGCGCTTGGCACTATGCTTTTAGGTTCTGGGGGAATAATGGGACCTTCGATGGGAAACTTTTATGCCGGAGATAAAAAGCGGGGAATGATTGGGGCTGCGGTTCGCCTCGGCGCCTGGCTCCTGGTTTCCGGTGTTACTACCGGAGGCACTTGGGATGAAAATGGATCCAGTGCGGAAGAGATAACCATATTGGGCGCGTTGATCGTCAGCTTTGGCACCGCTGTTTGGAATATCGCGATTGTCCCTGTGTCGGTCCGGCAATATAATTTGCAGCAGAGAGAAAAGTTCTCGCTGCAGCCAATGATAAATCCCCCGGAACAATCAATTGGATTGAACCTGGCAATACGACTATAGAAGACGTTCCGATCAATCACTTCTTCTGATTAAGGGCGGTGCGTGTTCAACCTGTTGGCACCTTCGGGCATTTGCTGGTTTGAGCGAAGTTTTGTAATATCAGGAAGGGGATGAAAATGGCTTTATTTCTTCCCGGAAATTTTGTTCTGCCAAAAATCACAAGTCAAATTGAATCGTGGAGTGCCGACATTGCTAACAGATAATCTGAGAAAAATTATAGCGCTGATCAGCCGTGTTATTGTTGTCCTGCTGCTGGGAATATTCAGCAGCGGTTGCAATGCGGAAAAGCCTGTAGAGAAAAAAGTGGTGCGTATTGCCCAATTTAATATTTGGGAGATGTCCACCGAAAAGCTGAGTGAGACTGATGCGAATGGCGTTGGTCAGAACGAGCAGTTGATCGCCGCTGCGGAAATTGTTCGCAAGAATAATCCGGACGTACTGATATTGAATGAGATCGACCTGGACCTCTCGTCTGAAGACAATGACCTTACCCTGAATGCAAAACGCTTCAATGATGCGTATTTAAACCAGGGAGAAAATTCCCTCAGCTATCCGTTTATCTATGCGGCCCCATCGAATACCGGTATACTTGCCGGGAAGGATTTTGACAATAACGGAATGATCGCGACAGATGCCGATCGTGGGTCCCGGAACCATGGCGGCGATTGTTATGGCTATGGCGCTTACCCCGGTCAATACGCGATGGCTATTCTCTCCCGCTTTCCCCTGCAACTGGAAAGTGCCCGCACCTTTCAGAAATTCCGCTGGAAAGATCTACCGGATAATTTAATTCCTGCCGATTGGTACTCGGAAGATGAAATCGAGATCTTTCGCCTCTCCAGTAAATCTCATTGGGACGTGCCGGTAAAAATTGGCGATCAGTTGATTCACCTGTTGGTATCTCATCCAACCCCACCAGTGTTTGACGGCCCGGAAGACCGGAACGGGCGCCGCAATTATGATGAAATTCGCATGTGGGTTCATTACCTCAATAATGATACGGTAATGGTCGATGATAATGGCATCCGGGGTGGATTGCCGGAAAATGCCAGCTTTATCATCGCCGGCGATCTCAATGCTGCGCCCCAGGGAGACCAGCTGGAAACCGGGCAACGTTCGATCGATCAACTGTTGACCCATCCCCGGGTGAAAGATTGTGGTCATCTGTTGGTTAGCGAAGGCGCATTGAGCGGACAAAAACCCGGACCGCCAAAATTTGCCGAACGATGGACCACTGGCTGGCGCAGCGGCCGCGGTTTACGTATCGATCATCTGCTGCCGAGTAAAGATTTAAATCCGGTAAGCGGAGGGGTTTTCTGGCCGGACTCAACAGCGGATGCAGCAGCAGCGGCTTTAGTGAAAAAAGCCTCGGACCATCGGTTGATTTGGCTGGATTTCGAATTAAATTAACCGCAGTTCAGAGGTTCTAAAAACAGCGCTTCGAGATGAAGTCTGTTACATCTATGCATATTTACCGCAAAGCGGTTACCCATTATAGCCCGGGGCATCTTTTCCGCCCCGGGCTATAATAGCGTATTATTTTACCCTGAAAGGGTTCCACAAATACCTTTCGAATGAATCGCGAAATAAACTTTTATAGTTCTTTTATCCTCGCTAACGGAGATTAAAAAAATGAAGAAATCCCTCCCGCAACCATCCGTGAAAAGTAAGCTTGAGAATACTAATTGGCGAATACCTTCTCTTTTGCTACTGATAATTTTGCTGACCGGTTTTAGCATCACACCGCTACTGGCCCAGGATTATAAGCAACTATATAATGCTGCCTTAGCTGCTGCCAAGGAAAAAGACTATCCAACTGCCCGGGAAAATTTTATGAAAGCCGCACCGCTTGCCGAGCAGGCCGGAGATGCGGAAATTGCCCGAAAGTCTCGCTATGTAGCTGCCCAGATCGATTATAAACTGGGCGTGATTGCCCTAAAGGCCCGGGAGTATGAGCAGGCCCTGACGCATTATCGAAATGGTCTGGCAATCTATCCTGCATATCTGAAAAACCGCTATGGCGAAGGACTGGCCCTAAAAAAACTCGGCCGCCTGGAGGAGGCACTTAAGGCGTGGAGCGAAGTCGAAAAGAGCAAAGATCGCAAGACTTCCCGACTTGCCAGAACCGCTATTCGCGATCATTTTTACTACCAGGCATCTACCGCCGTAGGAAAGGAGAATGCTACGCCTGCCGATGCCGATCGTGCACTTGCTGCAATCGCTGGACTTTCCCAATATCTTGAACCGGATGCCGATTATTACTATTACACTGCTGTTGCCCATAAGATTAAAGGCGCTTATAACGAATGCGTTAAAGCTGCAGAAATGGCGCTCGAGGTCCACCGGGGCAGCAGGAGCGATAAAGCGAAGATCTACCTGGTAAAAGGGGAAGGATTAATGATGTCCGGTGATAATGCCAACGCCAAAATTGCCTTTCAAAATGCGGCATACGGTAGATACCGGGTTGTTGCCGAACAGTATCTTTCTACACTACAATAATCGTGTTTTAATTGCTGGTCTCCCAGCTGGTATTTATGTAATCTCTTCAATTTACCCCAACCGTTTTTTTTGATATGGTGATGCTCTTAGGGGCATCACCACGTCGTAATCTGCCGAAAGTAGCCGTCCGGTAATCGCAATTCGTCGCTGATTCCAGAAACCGATAAGCGCTTTATACAAGGATAAAGCATCTTGTATTTTTGTTAGTCCAAAAAATGCCTCAGAACAACACTGTTTTTCTGAAGGGTATTAGACTACAATAAAAACAGCTGGTTATGAGGACATTGTTTACAGATCACTATTATGTATTGCTCGTCGCATATTTCGTTGCAATTACAATTCTTTGCGCAGCAGCGGCTTACGTTTTTCTGCGGCTGTGGAACAAAGACAATCCAAACCGAAGATTTCTTGTTAATACTTCAATATCGATATTTTCCACACTATATATTTTGCTCATTTTCGAAGCGCTCTTCGCTTATTGTTTTGTTCAATCTGATGGATTTGGATTTACTTTAGCAGCGCGGCAATGGTTTAATAAATATTGGCATCCGATTAATTCATATGGGTATAGAGATTATGAGCCTTCATGGGCGGATAAGACCGTTTTTGTTGTCGGGGATTCTTTTGTTGCCGGACATGGCATTAAAAAAGTCGATAGCAGATTCTCAAATATACTGGCGAATAAACTCGATGAAAACTGGTCTGTTACGACGCTAGCAAAAAACGGATGGAACCCCGGGAATTATTTGAATGCGCTTAAAACACATGATAAAAAGCCTGATGTGATCATCATTTCGTATTTCATCAATGATATCGAGAGCGCTGCTGCTGGAAAAGGGGCGCAAATGCCTTCATTCGAAAATAAACCGAATAAATACATTCGCCAGTTTACTAATTATTCTTATTTAGCGAACTGGATATATTGGAGAATATATCGTGGAAGTGTAGGTTCAAATACCTATTGGCATTATTTGAAACAATCATACAGCGATAAAGACATCTGGAATGCGCATCTGCTTGAATTGGATGCATTAATCAGTTATGCCGATGAAGTTGACGCCAGGATTGGGTTTTTGATTTGGCCGAATTTGCGCGACGTGAATGGCAGCAAGGTTATTACTAATAAAGTATCCGAATATCTAGTTAACAAAGGGATTACGGTGCTAAACCTAACAAAACATTACGAAAACAGATCGGTAAGTGAATTGATCGTAAACTCACTGGACGCTCACCCGAATGAGAGGGTAAATGCTGAGGTCGCCAAACTGTTATACGATGAATTTGCCCCCTGGCATTAATCTTGAAGATTTGCTTGTTAATGCGGACGCTACTTTGTTATTTGGTCACTTAAGCAAAATTTTGTAATATCTTAAGTCAGTAAATTCGCTATAAAAACAGCAACCCTTTGATCTGAGCGTTTCATGAAAACCATCTATTGGACCACAACGCTGCTGGTTTCCGGGATGCTCCTGGTTAGTGCCTTTACATATTTTTTCCATAAAGAAACGATGGATGGTATTCGCGAACTGGGTTTCCCGGACTTCTTTCGAATTCAACTGGCCGTATTGAAAATAGTTGCAGTGCTAATTTTAGTCATCCCGGCAGTACCGCTGCAATTAAAAGAATGGGCTTACGCCGGTGTCGGGCTTTTTTACATCACGGCGATAATTGCCCACATCGCCCACAACGACTCCTTTTTTATTACCCTGATAAATCTATTCTTCTTTGCACTCCTGATCACTTCGAATATTTATTTACAGAAGATGACACATTTGAAATAAAATTCGGTATATACCGGAAACATACAGGAGTTTTAGAAAATGATTAAACTTAGAGGCCCCTATCAAACCCGCCCGATCCGTTTTCTCCATTTAGCGGAGTACAAAGGCTGGCGGATAAAAGTTTACGGCATTCGTTATCAGGGAGTTAACAAGGCAGAAAAGCCGGATCCGCAGGTCGTTAAATTGGCAACCGAGGCGATGCTTGCGAAACTCCCCCAACCGGCGCTGAATGACACCCGCTATGGGATCGGGTTCCTGATTATCAACCAGGGAGAGCACCGCAACTGGCTGTTGCTGGACTGGTGGTACGATCAGGAAATCATAAAGCAATATATGTATTCATCTCCCCTGGATGCGCCGGGTGATATTACCCGGGTTGATAATGATTTACTGGCTTGTACCTGGGAACTCGCCGTTCACGGATTTGAGCGCCAGGCCTGGATTGATACGGTTTTAAATAACCCGCAAGGTCCGAATATTGCGGAATATTTACGCAGACAACTGAATGCTGATATTTAATTTGAGGACGGGGAGCAAGCACTTATGCCAGCAGCGAAAACCTTCATTCCGATTACTATTTTCCTGATCATTTTTCTGGGGCTGGATTATATCTGGAATTACCGATTATCCCTGGTGTGGTCAATCGTACTATATTTGTTGATTTACTTCCTGGTATCCGCTTTGGCCGGATCATCAGACCATGAAGACGAGTCGGCGGAAGCAGTGGAATGGCCGACTTCCGGACCAATCGGCAAATACGGCCAAAAAGGTTTGATCTTCACCTTTACCGTCAGCGGATTTTTGTGTTTGTTAAATCCGTTTCTGCTGCTTCAAATTATTCGCCAGGGAATGGGTAACTTTGTTTTGAAGGCGCGCTTAAAAGATGATCCTGATAAATATATCAATTATCAAAACAAGGTAGATTACAGCTTGCCATTTGAAGATGAATGGTTTGTTTATAATGGCGGTAGAGAGCAGGCAAATTCGCATTCCTGGGAAGTAATTACCCAACGATATGCCTACGATTTTGTTATTGCGGATAGCAACAAAGTAAGGCATACCTCCCGGGGAACAGCGCTGCAGGATTACGCTTGTTATGGTAAAAATATCTGCGCAGCGGCTGATGGTAAAGTCGTGAAAGTTGTTAGTGGTATAAAAGATGCGCCTTTCCTTGGATATGGCATCGTCGATTTTACCGGGACAAATTTCGTCGGCAACCACGTCATTATCGAACATGCGCCTAATGAATATGGATTGTATGCGCACCTCATCAAAGGGAGTATTCCGGTTGCCGTAGGGGACTTGGTAAAAAGCGGTGAGGTTATTGGCAAATGCGGCCATAGTGGTCATAGCTCGGAGCCACATCTCCATTTTCATCTCCAGGATACAGAGAATTTTTTCAGCGCTATGGGCCTCCCAATAGTATTTTCAAAGTTATCAGTTGATGGTGAGGTGAAAAAGACGGCATCAATCCAGGCCGGGCAATTCGTCTCCAACCATCAAACTTGATCTTCATCTCCGTTTCTGAAATGTAAAACGATTGCCAACGAATCTTCTGAAGTAGATTCTGAGCTTTTGTTGTTTGGTTGATTGGCCGATTTTTTGTAAAATAGAGTGAAATATGCAGGGTTGCAGAAAACGCTCAACTACCTTAGGCGCTTCTTGAAAGGACCATCTGGTAAATGAATATGCAGAATGGAAAACCGGTCATCTTCCTGGCCTTTGCCAACGATCATCAATCCTACCTCTATAAACTTACTGAAGAACAAGACGGTATTCGCGCTGCTTTGGATAAGGCGGAAGAAAAAGGCCTCTGTGAAGTCGTTTACGAGACCGATACCGATGTCGATAAAATTTTCCGTGTTTTCGATAAATACCAGGACCGTATCGCAATTTTCCACTATGGTGGTCATGCCGAAGATTATACCTTGCTCTTAAAAGCGGCAGATGGCAGCCGCCAATATGCCAACAGTGACGGCCTGATGAATTTTCTCGCTGCACAAAAGGGATTACAGCTGGTGTTTATCAATGGCTGCTCTTCCAAGCAGCAGGCGGAGAAATTACGCAGCCTCGGCATACCGGTCGTCGTAGGTACTTCCCAGCCGATCGACGATGCCGCTGCCACTATTCTTTCCACCCAATTTTATGAAAGTCTTGCCACCGGGCGCACGATCGCCCAATCCTGGGAAGCCGCCGCCGCGAAAGTAAAGACGCGCACAGACGCCTCCGAAGGCTATCGGGCAGTTTGGCCAGGCCATAAATCGAAAGATAAACCACGGGTAGAGTTTCCCTGGGAGCTCTATGTCCGCCCCGGTTCCGAAGCGGTGACCGAATGGAATTTACCGCGCGCTTCCCGCAATCCGCTCTTTGGTTTACCATTGCCGGAAAGATATTATGCCAATCTGCCCCCAGCGCCATTCCTTGGGTTGAACTATTTTAAAGAAGATGATGCTGCGCTCTTCTTCGGTCGCGGTGCGCAAATTCGTGCGCTGCGCAGTCATATCGACGGCGTCCATCCGATCATCCTCTTCTACGGCAAGTCCGGCGTGGGGAAATCTTCCTTGCTTTATGCCGGATTGCTGCCGCGGATCAAGGATAAATTCACTATTCTCTACCTGCGGCGGGATCAGTCCCTAGGGCTGCGTGGTACGCTCGCCAAAGGATTAGGCACCGATCTCTCCGCCCCGGATGTGGAGAAAGAAGATCCGGAAAGTCAACAGAAAATCATTGACCTGCTGGACCAGCTGAAAGCTGCACTGCCGGAGAAAGCGATTGCCGCAGACATTGCCGGCATCATCCGCCGTTTAGAAAATCCCGCGATACCGGGGGCGGAGTTGACGAACATTCTCGACACCTGGCAATCGATTGAAGCCCGGGAAGGAAAGCCGCTGGTTGTCATTCTCGACCAGTTAGAAGAACATTACACCCGCCCGATGGAGGGGGACGACGGTGTGGATGAATTGATTAGCTTCCTCCATGCCATTCACCCCTTGTTTAGCGGTGATGAGAAAGCGATTCAGGGGAAGCTGATCCTTAGCTATCGTAAGGAATATCACCCGGAGATCCGCGATACTTTCCAGGCCCTGAAATTCCCTTATGCGGAAGTTTTCCTGAAACGGCTCGACCGGGAAGGGGTTGTCGAAGCGATTACCGGGGTCACTGCCGATGCTGATGTTCAGGCAAAATATCGTCTGGAGATTGCCTCCAGCCAGAGCGGAAGCTTGCCGGAAACCCTCGCCGACGACCTATTGGCTGACCGGGAATCACCGATTGCGCCAGTGTTGCAAATTATCCTGAAAAAGCTCTGGGAAAGTGCTCGGGAGAAAGACGAAGAAGCGCCTCGCTTTACGCCGGAACAGTATCAGGAGCTGAAGAAAGCCGGCATCTCCATGGGGGAATTCTTTGAGCAGCAAATGGCCCGGGTGGAGGCAGAAATGCCGGCCGCTGTAAATGCCGGACTGGCCTTGGATCTGCTCAAGCATCACACCACCGACCTCGGTACCGCCGGGCGCTGCAGCCGGGAAACGCTGACAACCTATTATGGCAAACGCCTGAAAACCATCGACGAACTTATCGATAAATGTATTGAACATAACCTGCTGCTGCGTATCGATAAGAACAATACCATCCTTGCGCACGATATTCTGGCCCCGGTGATAATCCGGGAGTTTAACATTTCCGACCGCCCGGGGCAGAAGGCGATGCGGGTGCTGGCCAATCGCAGCAGCGGCTGGCAGGAGGGGAAAACCGGGGAACTGCTGGACGAACAGGATATTAATATTTTAGAAGCGGGCGCTGCCGGCCGCCGGG
The DNA here is from genome assembly GCA_028284905.1 of Calditrichia bacterium. Classification (GTDB taxonomy): domain Bacteria; phylum Calditrichota; class Calditrichia; order RBG-13-44-9; family J075; genus JACKAP01. Next base: position 122,448 of record JANQQU010000029.1, on the reverse strand, counting down.
ATCTGGACGGCGATGAAAAGCGGATGCTGGCCGCCAGTAAAAAGGCACAGCAGCAGCGCATGCGCCAGATGCAACGACTGATGGCCGCCGGGATCGTATTGATCACTTTTGTTATTTATCTCCTTTTCCGGATGGACCTCTTTGCCAAGCTGGACACCATTGTGAAAGATTTTATGCTGCAGCCCCATTCCGATCTGGTGACAGTGGCTATTGATGACACGACTGCTAACTCTTTGCAGTTGGCGCCTTTGCGAGGAGAAAACTTTCTCGCTTTTCGAAAACACCATGCCACGTTAGTCGATATGCTTTCCGAGAACGGGGCGAGCGTAATTGCCTTTAACATCTGCTTTATCGACTCCTCGCAACATGATTCACTCTTTAATCTGGCAATTGCCCGGGCAAAAGAGCGCGGTACCCAAATCGTATTCGGGGTCGATTGCGATGATGATTACGAACCAACTTATTCCCTGGAGGCGGTAGGCGAAAGCTACGGCTCAGTGAAGTTCCTGGATACCGGCGACGATCTGGCCATCCGTCTCTACGATGAAGATGATGACCTCTCGCCATTCGCAGTGAAGGTGCTCTATCCGGAAGCAACCGATTCTACCCAACTTGGCCGCTTACTCGAGAACGGTAATACCCTTTATATCAGCTTCCTCGGGGAAGATGATAATTTGCAAAATTACTCTTATTACGAAGTGCTGCAGGATGCAGCGCCTGCTGGTTTCTGGGAAGGTAAAATTGCCATTGTCGGCTTTAAGTTGGCGCCAAATTATTATATTCCGCAGAATATGGAGGAGGGGCGTTACGGGCTGGATGTACAGGCCAATGCAGTGAACAATCTGCTGCAGGCGCCGCTCGGTGGCCTTCACTGGCAGATCATTATTGCCTTGTTGATCATCGCACTGAATGTATTTTACTTCGTGAAGTTCCGGGAGCGGCGGATTGATCCTACTTTGCTAACCTTAATTGAAAGCGGCGCTTTTGTCGGTTTGGCAATATTCATCTATAACATTTTTTATGTGCTGCTGCCAATTGCCGTCGCCATCGCCGCAATCATTTGGTCTATCCAGGTGCTTACCTTAGTGGTTAAAGCAAAGTTTTTACCGTCGCTTTTTGGCCATTTTTCTTAATTTTTTACTGGATTTTGGACGTATCAACGCTTTTGCTTTGATGCCGGATGAAAACCCATTGCTACTGACGCTATTTGGTGCAGGAATTTCTGTTATTGTGCCGGCCGGGTATTCAACGGTCGCAATCTGTTCTACGTAATCAGAACCGGTAGAGTTTATTGTTCGGTTAATTATCTGCGAGTTTTCACTCATCGTATTCGCAAAAACAGTAATATTGAATTCAGCATTTGTAACACCTATATCGTTAGCCCCCACAAAGACCAAATAGGTACCGTCCAGGGCAGTATCGATTACTACAGGATCTGCGCCAATGCCGATAGTATCCAACACCATCGGGTGTAATAAAAAGACGTCTAAATTCAGGGCGGCGTTATCCCAGGATGATGTGATATTTAAATCTATGGGAGGGTCCGTGCTGCGAGTGCCAAATGTTTCGGTAATTACACCGCCTGGGAAAGTTACCGTGGCAACATTAAAGCCGGTAGCATCATCCGCGACTGTTAATGTGCGGGTAAAAGTTTGATTTTCTTCTTGTGCAGTACCTTCAAACAGCGTTAAACTAACCGTCGCTTCCGTCGTCGGCGCAGGAGCGATAGCATCGAAGTAGACAACAAAGACTTCGTAGACGCCGGCTGCCGCGGTTCCTGCCTCTACAAAAATATTCTCCGGTCCAAGTCCGGCTGTATTATCGACATCCAGGTTAGCTGTCGTTCCATTCTCATTACCCCAATAGATCTCGCTGCCATCCGGTTCAATGACGTGAATATCTATATCTGTAGAGTCCGTCAGCGGGATGCCTGTATCCCAGGTTAAAGTTGCCCGCAGGTCTCCGGTGCCGAGTAAAGTGATATCGTTAAGAAAATAATTATTGGTTTCATCACTTTCTTCAACTTCGCCATTGGCATCATTCTCTACAAAAATCGAATAGATACCGCCGGGGCCCGGCAGCGGATTTGGAATGGTTACATCAAGCGAAACAGGCACGTCGGTATTTACTGCGAGTCCGCTTGAGTGGCGAAAAGTGCCCAGGAGAACATCCTTGTTTGCAGTGCCCGGCGTGGTACTCAACCAGACTTCATCATCAAAGGCTTCGGGGATGGGTTCCACGCCGGTGTTACTGGTGATCCAGTCCACGGCAATGCTATTACCCGCGCTGGAAAAGGGGCTATTATTGAATATCGATGCTGTGACATCCTTACACTTTTGTGAAAATTGAAAATCCAGATCAAAGGTTTCACCGAGAATATCAATCGTCTGCGATCCGCAGAAAATTGTCACGCCGCTGGTCAGCAGGAGAACATTAAATTTTCTATCTTCGCCCTTTAATACTTCAATCGACCCTGTTGCAGTACTACCGCTAATAACCAATGTTTCCGTAAATTCGTCGAAAAACGGCTCCCCCTCCGCAGTAACTGTTACGGTGACGGCATCAATTGTTGCATTGGGATCAGCGGCGTTTTCCAGCTTTGGCAATACCAGATCCAGCTGAACGCTAAAATTTTCGTCAAGCCCGGAAGGATCATTCTCTGAACAGGTTGGGAACAGTAAAAAGAAAAGCAGTAGTAAACAAAGAACGATTGAGGGGTGAGATCTCAATTCTATTTTGCTAAACATTTCAGGTCTCCTCTCATGATAGCTTATTATCGGGCTAATTACCCGGGGGAATGCCCACTACAATCGTTCCGGTAGCGGTGGTGCTGACATCGGCAGGACTTTCATCAGCTGTTATAGCGATGATACCAGCGGCGATGCCAACTGCAGCGGCAGCGGCAGGCACAAACATCCCCCAAACCGGAAATGGTTTCGGGCCAATCGTTTTTTGCCAGGCATTTGCGCTGCGCTTTACTGGCAGAAAGCCCGCTTTTGGCTCTCTGTTGACCTTGTTTTGTGTTACCGTAACCGCCTGCCCGGCAAGAACTTCCAGCGGGGCGCCTTCGACGGGATTGGAAGGATCGGCACTCTCCAGCAAAACTGCGCCTTCAAAAACGGCAAGCATTAACGAATCAATCGCTTCGCAATAGTACACGTAAAATTTTGTACCGATGGTACCGGCGGAGACACTCTTGGTTTTTATGGTAAGTTTTCGCCCGCCTTTTCTTTGCCACTTATTATTGATAAACAGATGCCCGTCGATCAGGAATATTTCGTCGATGCCAAGCACTTCCATTTTAGTGCCTTCGCGCATTTTCACAAAGCCGCCGTCGTTGAATGTGATAGAGGCGAGGGTATTATCACCCAGTTGTAAGATATCCTGGGCGTTTACCGCGGCTTCTTTCGCAATCGCACTGGCAGTGCCGGTGGGACCAGCCTGGCGGGTAACCTCGGGAGCTATGCCGCCCCGTTTCTTCTTAATATCGGCCATATTGCCAACAGCTTCCTGACCAAATGCACTCAGCGAGTAGAGCAGTCCGCCAATGATCAAACATGTGACTAAAATTTTTTGCATAGCGTCTCCTTTCGGAGTATGTTTTATAACATCATCATAGTAGGGTCATTCAAGAAACCGAACGGTCAAAAGAGTTAACGGATATTGGAGAAAAAAAACAAATTATTTCTGCGAATTGATCCGATTTTCTTTCCCTTACTGTAAGAAATTATTGAGTTTCGCTAATTAGAAGGAAAAACATGCGAGAAGCTTATTTCCATGAAGACGATTATTGCCAGATTGAAGTATTACCAATCGAAGCCCTGAAATTTTGCCAGATGCAAATCGAAGAAATAACAAATTTCTCCAAAAAGCATCAAAGTGGCGCCGGCTGGGATGATATGTTCTTAAGGGAAGATTCACCCCGGAAGTTATCTGAACTGGGAATAACATTGGCGGAAATAAGGAAATCCCTTTCCGGAAAGTGCCCGGAATATGACGCAGTGTATACCGGTTACAGTTCCGTACGAGACTTATGTAGCAATGTTCATGCTTTTGGCGAAGATGAACAGGCAATAATATTTGTAGAAATTGATGAAAACGAAGCAGTCGTTTCGATCTGGTGTAGTGACGCTTCCCGGGAACTTTACCTGTTGCCGAAAATCAATCATCTACTTTTGGTGGATTGGGGCTGGAAATTTGTTTCTCCTTTAAGTGAAAAATCAAGAATTGAAGATTATATAGTAAAGAGAGAAAAAGCATTTGCCGAGCTGCTTAAACAATGGGAGGCAGAGCAAAAAAAGCGAGGCGAAAGTTAAGTGTGTTGAGCCGCGAATTAGATTGGCAAAAAATAAGAAAAAAGCTGTAACAGATAGCATGAACGTTTCTTCGCTTGCTTCTATTACAGCTTTATAGAAATTTGTCGTGTGCTGCTAATTATTCTTTCGGTACAACAGTCATACCAAGTTGCATCATTGTAGCGAGGTTATCCCAGACAGCCCATTCTTCAACCATCTTACCATCGGCAACATGCACAACGCTAATCCCGGTATCTTTCACTTGCTTGCCCGCTAATCCCGGGTTGCCCTCACCGGTATGCGTGCCGCTATACGTCCAGCGCATGACGTAGCGATTGTCGCCAACGATGACCTCGTCAATAACGACATTAAAACCTTCAAATGTTGCATGTGCCCCGTTCACTACCTGCTTCATTGCTTCCAGGCCATCAGTCATCGGTGCGGCTGACGAAGGGGGCGCATGGCGTTTAAAATCCGCAGATAAAAGTGCATCAAATCCATCCGTAGAACCACTATTCCATGCTGCCACATATGCTTCTGCCAGGGATTTCAGATCTTTATCCTGGGCGTTGAGTGCGGTAAAACTGCAAAATAAAATTGCTATAAAACCGATACGCAAGACCTTTACGTATGACATACAATACCTCCATACTGGTGCCCCAGTGGTTTGTGAATGATCCGAGCGTTTCGTCAAATAGTTTTAGTAGAGCAAAATGCCCGAATCGGCCTAATATAGACGTTTCCCCCAATACTTGCAAATTTAGCTCACCCGCTAATACTTTGATGATTGCCCCGGGCGTTATTGCATCTTGTCTTATTCCTTGCTAATTTAAGTGCCGAACAAAAAAACGAATCAAGCATACTGAAGTCAGCTGTTAGCTGGCTCTTTCTTGAGGTAAACATATGCAGACCCCACCTGAAGTCCTTAATACTGAACGCCTCCGGATTTGCCGGCTGCGAATGCCTGACGCCGATCGGATTTTCGAAGGCTGGGCCCAGGATCCAAAAGTGACGCGATATCTCACCTGGAAACCGCATGAGACGATAAACGATGCCATCGCGCACGCTACCCGTTGTGAGGCGGATTGGGATAATGGGAAACGCTATTCGTGGATGCTGGAAGACCGGGCGTCCCGGGAAGCATTAGGGGCGATCGCCGCTCATCCTGCGGGACATCGCGTCGGTCTTGGCTACGTCCTCAAGCCTGACGCCTGTGGCAACGGTTTTATGACAGAAGCAGTGTCCGAACTTACCCGTTGGTTTTTAGCGCAGCCCGATGTACATCGAATTTGGGCGATCTGCGATTGCGAGAACCTGGCATCCGCGCGAGTGCTGGAACGGGCTGGTTTTCAGTGCGAAGGGGTGCTCAGGCGTTGGACCGTTCATCCCAATGTGGGCCCGGAACCTCGGGATGTCCTGTGCTTTTCCATCATCCGTAGTGAGTCATAGTTTCGGTGCCATTAGTTATATGCGGATGCACTCAACCGAAATAACGAAATATAAACTGGAGATTATGTGAACACCTATATTGCGCTTTTTCGCGGAATTAACGTCGGTGGTAAAAACATTTTACCCATGAAAGAGCTTGCTGCAATGCTGGAGACAATGGGCTGCAAAAACGTCCGGACGTATATCCAGAGTGGCAACGTGGTTTTTCAGAGTAGTAAAAGGATGGAGGATATTGATGCTGATGCAATCAGCAAAGCGATTCTGGCAAATAAAGGATTTGAGCCACGAGTTTTATTGTTGGATGTGGCAGCATTTCAGGAAGCGATAAACAATAACCCCTTTCCGACAGACAATGGTAAGACTTTACATTTTAATTTTCTGACATCACCGGCAAATCAGCCCGATCTGGATTTGCTTGAATCTGTCAAAAAAGATTCGGAGCAATTCCTGTTGAAAGGAAAAGTGTTTTATGTATATGCGCCGGATGGGATCGGCCGCTCGAAATTGGCGACGGTTGTCGAAAAGGCGCTGGGCGTGCCCGCCACCGCCCGTAACTGGAATACCGTGAATAAACTGGCGACAATGATAGAATAAACGTTTTACCCGCCCTGGACTGACGTCCTGGGCTAGTTTAGGGCGCCCTTAGCGGGCTGATGCTGTTTTGTAAGCTGAATTAAGCCCTGATGAATGGAAGTAGATGTTTTGCTCTTAATTTTTTAGAAAGAAATGGGATCTAATAATCTATGGATGCAAATACCATTTTTAATCAAGTGTTTGATAAGCCAAAAGTCACTCAGCCGTTTTTCACACTATTAGTCATCCTCTGGTTGTTGACTGCTATTTCACAACTGGGCGCTCTGGCTTACAGCACTGCTCAATCCGGAGAAAATTTTCAGGATGTCTTTCTACAGAGCCTGATAATACTGAGTTTGCTAACGATTCCGTTATGTGGATTGGGGATCTGGCTAGGTCGTCAGGTTGGGCTCGGCGCACCTTTAATGGCCGCACTGCTTGCGAAAACACCCGGCGCAAAAAATTGGTTGTTTCAAGATCTGAAACTCGCCGGGATTCTCGGAATATTGATGGGGGCTATACTTATCATCATCAGGTTTTTTACCGCGCCTTATTTACCGGCGGAGCTCCCCGCCTTTGGGCACCTCGGTGTCATTGGAGGACTGCTTGCCTCGACGGGCGCTGCCATCGGCGAAGAGGTCTGGTTTCGCCTCGGTTTAATGACCCTTCTCCTTTGGCTGATCACCCGTGCACTCGGGCATGATGAAATACGGCCGGCAGTTGCCTGGCCAGTGATTATCTTGGCGGGCATCGGTTTTGGACTGGCGCACCTGCCACAACTCATCTCCCATGGCGCCGGTTCTCCGTTTGCCATTGGCGGGACGATTATCGGAAACACGCTTGTCGGTGCCTTGTATGGCTGGTGCTATTGGCGCCGCAGCCTCATCGCCGCCATGATGGCGCATTTTTCTGTGGACCTGGTCATCCACGTTCTACCGGCATTTTTTTCCTGATATTCACTATTATACTGCTTCGCTCTTAAATTTGGCAGATTGCCGGAAATTCACTAAAATATGATGAATCTGTTATTTGAGTAAATCACAAGGGAATCCCATGAAGTTATTTCGCTATTTTTTTAGAATATTGCCGCTTTTAATTATTTCACTGCTGTTATCTGCTTGCCAAACCGAAAAATCACCGGAAGAAATTGCCCCATTTGAGTTGGATGAAATTACCATCCCGGAAATCCGGCAGGGATATCAGGACGGCACCTATTCCGTGCGAAGCATCGTTCAGCTGTATATCGACCGGATTGAAGAAATTGACCGCAACGGACCGGCGATAAACTCGATCATCATCGTTAATCCCGATGCACTGGCAATCGCCGATGAACTGGATAAGGAATTAGCTGAGGGCAACAGCCGCGGACCGATGCATGGTATTCCGGTGATTTTAAAAGACAATATCGATACCCATGATAAAATGCCCACAACTGCCGGTTCCCGGGTGTTAAAAGATTCCTATCCGCCAGAGGATAGCCACGTCGCCAAAAAACTGCGGGAAGCGGGCGCGGTGATTCTCGCGAAGGCAAATCTTAGTGAGTGGGCCAACTATCGCGGTTCCTTTTCTTCCAGTGGCTGGAGCGGTGTTGGTGGGCAGACGAAAAATCCTTATGTGTTGGATAGAAACCCTTGTGGCTCCAGCTCCGGCTCGGCGGTGTCGGTTTCGGCAAACTTGTGTGCAGTTTCTATCGGTACGGAAACCTGGGGATCGATTATGTGTCCTTCCAACGCCAATGGCATTGTCGGCATCAAACCAACGGTAGGGCTCTGGAGCCGTTCCGGCATTGTGCCGATTAGTGAAACGCAGGATACTGCCGGACCGATGGCCCGCAACGTAACGGATGCGGCAATTCTGCTCGGGGCGATCACCGGTGTGGATGCCAGCGATGCGAGAACATTGGCCAGCGAGGGAAATTTCCATACCGATTATACCCAATTCCTGAAGAAGGAAGGATTGCAGGGAAAACGGATCGGTTATCTGAAGACTGCAGAAGGCACCCATTTTAAAGTAGATTCGTTAATGCATCAGGCCGTTCGTTTTTTAAAGAGTCAGGGAGTTGAGATTGTCGAGCTGGATCAACTGGTTGAAGGCACTCCTTATACAAATTCGATCGAAGTGCTTGCTTATGAATTTAAAGATGGACTGAGAAAATATTTTGCCCGGCTGGGAGAAAATGCGCCGGTGAAGAATCTTGCCGAAGCAATTGCAGCGACCGAGGCGGATAGTATTGAAATGCGCCATTTTAACCTGGGGAGAATGGAGAACGCGCAATCTAAAGGCGATTTGGAAACCGAAGATTATAAAACTGCTGTCCGCGCAATGCTAAAAGCTTACCGGGAAGACGGCATCGACCGGGTAATGAATGAACATCAGTTGGATGCAATTGTTGCACCGTCCGGCGGCCCGGCCTGGAAAACGGATTTGATCAATGGCGATAATTTTGTACTCTCTACTTCCGTAAATGCGGCGCTCTCCGGCTATCCAAACATTAATGTGCCGATGGGTTTTGTCGGTGAGGTGCCGCTAGGGATCTCATTCTTCGGCCGGGCCTGGAGTGAGCCGCTATTGCTGGAAATCGCCTACGCCTATGAGCAGGGCACGAAACATCGTAAGGCGCCGCGGTTTCTCGCGACCGATTAAAAAATTATCGTTCTTTGACAAATTTTGTGAAAATGTATTCACTGGTAACATTTAACATCAAAAATTCTGTAACCCCTTCAGGGTTGGTATAAAAGTTATCTCAACCAGGGGGCTCATGTATGCCCCCCGGTTGAGATATGCAACGCCTTCGGCGTATTTTTAACGCAAAGCCCCAAAGGGAGAACCGGTTACAGGTTTAACCCTGGGAGCCCAGGGTTAAAACCCTCGAAAGCGTTTTACCCTGAAAGGGTCACATAGTTGTATTTTATTCACATCTGTTTGCCAACCTTGAATTGCAGCAAAATATTTTCCCTTTCCCGACTATCACTAACCGACTGAAACATTACAAGATAGATTACGTTGGCGTTTAATCTCGAAGAATTGTTGTTGGCAGAAGCGATCGCGATAAAACAGGAGATGCCAGTGAAACATCTTTCTACGTTTTTTCTCACCTTATTATTCATCTTTTCCGGCGTTACAATCGTCGCACAGGAGCAGATGAATAAGCAAAGCAATATTCAAAATCAAACTATTCATTCCGCAATCTTGCAGCGGGATTTAGCGCTACAAATTTATCTGCCGGAAGACTATTCACAAACCTCCCGGGATTATCCGGTACTGTATATTTTAGATGGGCACTATTATTTCTACTACGGCGTCGCCTTTCAACAGACAGCGGAGTGGCGCTATAAATCTCCTCGCTTTATCGTTGTCGGCATCAGGAGCGATGACAAGCAACTGCGTCGCTTGGATTTTGGTTCGGCGCAGCGTTTTCTGAAATACCGGGATTTCCTGGAGAAAGAATTACTTCCGTACATCGAGAATAACTATCGTGCATCCGATGACCGAATGATTTTCGGCTGGCAATCGGCTGGCTATTCCGTTATAGAGATTTTATTAAAAAGACCTGATCTCTTTAACGCCTATTTTGCAGCGAGTGCGGCAACGGCAGATTCTGTCGCTTTCAGCGAGTTTGCTAATCGCGGTTTACCAGCAGAAAAATTCCTCTACTTTGCTACCAGTCCGGATGAGACCTGGCTATCCAAAAGTGTTGCCGGATTCACCGAATTATTGGAGAAAAAAGCCCCGGCGCAATTACGCTGGAAAAAAGAATCGCTGCCGGAGGAAGACCACTGGTCGACGCCCTATCGCACCATTTACCGGGGAGTAACGGAATACTATCGCGACTTTAAGCCGATATCTTTTGAAAGCTTGCAAGCGTTCGAAGGTGCCGGTGGTATCGAACAATTGACGCAGCACTATCAAAATCGTAGTGAGAAATATAATACCGCAGCGGAAATTCATCATGCCACCATCTTTAATTTGCTCTCACTTTCCATGCGTGCCGATGACTTTGATTCTTTTGATTTCTTTATGAATTACTTCAAGGGAAGGATTGCCGGTTTATACCCGGTGCGCTGGCATCATCGCTACGGGCAATTTTATTTGAAGCATGGAAAGCTGGAAAAAGCCCGTTCTTTTTTTGAAACAGGGATACAGCGTTTACCGGATGCACCATTGCTTTATGCCGGTCTTGGCGATACTTTTGAAAAAATGGGCGATACTCCGAAAGCTTTAGCGGCTTATGAAAAAGCGACGGCCTTGGCTGCGAAAAATGAAGATCCGCAGCTGGAGCGGTTTCAGGCAAGGCTGAAGGCCTTAGGCGCAGGGCAGTAGCAACTATGTAAAAGTGGCAGTGGGCAGTAGCAGGTGGCAGCTATTTTTTTCTGCCACTGTCGACCGCCACTTTCTCCGACGCTTAATAACCTAATAAAATTCTTAATTCTCGGACGAATGCTCCCTGTGAACCGGTAATACAATGCCGTCCACGCTATCAGGAAAGGCGATACCGGCGAGTTCCGCCAGTGTCGGTGCGACATCGACTGTGCGGGCCGGGGTTGTGGCAATGCCCGGATCAACACCATCCCCCATAAAAATAATCGGCACTTCCCGATCGTATCGATGTGATGAGCCATGATTGGCGCGGGCCGTCCAGAGCGAGGTATATTCCGCAAACTCCACAATAATTCCCCAGTTTACTGGATGGGTCTCGGAAAATTTTCTGTAGAGCACCTTCCTGGTCCAGAGCGGAAAGGTCGTGTTGCGGCCGGGAATGTAGGAATTTCGGTAATAATGGAGAATATCGTCTGCTGGATCTTTGCTGCTGAGCATTTTCGGTGTCATCGCCCGGGCGACAAAGTCTGATTTCTCTAATTCCGCCGCAACCTTTTCCGCTAATTCCTCTGGTGCTCCGTCATATGTTTTCACGAATTGATCGACTTCATTCAAGAGGTTCTGAATGTCTGCTTCGGAAATTCGCCTGCCCGGACGCCCTGCTTCCTGCTCATACTCTACGATGTTGAGCGCACCGTGATCGGCGGACAGGGTGATAAGGTAATTGTCTTTGCCAATCGTATCATCCAGATATTGAAAGAAATCCCCCAGTAAGCGATCGAGCCGGAAAAGAATATCCAGTTGTTCCTGACTGGCGGGGCCAAAATCGTGACCAATACGGTCGACCGACTTAATCGCCAGCGCCAGAAAATCCGTTGACTGCCGCTGCCCCAGTTCCCGGGCTTCAACTGCTTTTTTGGCGAGGGCAAATAATGCTTCATCAGCAAAAGGCGAGTTTGCGAACCAGCGATTGTACGCGGCGTTTTTCCCGGCGAGAATTTCACTATTGCTACTGTCCGCATATTCAAAAACATGAGGGAATGTAACAGCGATACCGTTGTTTTCGTACGGCACGTCGTCGGCTCTCGCCAGTGAGCGATGCGCTGCAGGAACTTTACTTTTCCATGCGCGATTCCGCCGCAACAGTGGCAGATGGGTGTTGTTGAAATCTGCGACCCAGGCCGGATAATCCGGGCGAAAATAGCTGGAGGTAATAAATTCTCCCGCCCTGTGCGAAAGCCAGTAGGCATGATTACGAGAGGTATCCGGCAGCGCGCGTCCGCCGTAAAACATTGCCAGGGCATTGCCGGTACTTAACGCGACGGTTCGTGCATCGGGCTCTGTGGCGCGAATCCAGTCCGCCAATCCGGTGACGCGCAAATGCTGCGGGGAGATGCCGGTCAATTGCGGATGCCCGACGATGTTGAAGTTCGTATCCCGGAAAATAATCACCCGCCGTCGTTTGCCATTCGGCAGGGTTTCAAACCAGTCGTTTGCATTGATCCCATGACGGCCAGGATGTGCACCGGTGGCCAGGGTGGTATGTCCCGGCATGGACAAAGTCGGGGCATGGTCAACGACTGCCCGGGGATAATAATGGCCCTGCGCCAGCAACCGCTGAAATCCACCGGAAAATGCCGCTCCATATTCCTCCAGATAGCTGGAGCGGAACTGATCGATGCCGATCAGTACAACCAGTTTTGTCTTTTCCCCATTGCCCGACTCCGAACAGGATAAACCGGAAATGAATAAAAGGAATAACAGCAGATATTTTGCAATAAAAAGTTTGAAAGTTTTGGTTTGCATAAGCAGCCCCATATTCAATGTCACTAAACCGGAAATACACATCAGCTCGTAACCAAAATAAGCTGCTGGGAACCGTTTCCGGCCACAATTCATAAATTGGGGCTTGTTGTTTTTGGAAAATGAGTTGTCAGGAGAGGGATTTGCGAAAGCTGGAAGGAGTTTGTCCGGTATGGCGTTTAAACACCCGGGTAAAAGTGTTCTTGCTGTTAAATCCCACTTCCATGGCAATGCCGAGCAAACTCCAATGCCTGTATTTTTCTTCGCGTAGCAATTTCTTCGCTTCACTGATTCGGTAACCATTTATGAAGTCGGTGAGATTACAGTGAAATTCCTGGTTCACTAACTGCGATAAATACCGCGAATTTACCGATAAACGTTTGCTGATCTCGCTAAGACCGGCAGCGCTGTCCCGATAGATTTTTTCGCTTTCCATTAAATCCAGCAAACCATCTTTCATTTGACTTGCGAGTGATGCTGTTAAAGCCGAGCCCTCATAACGGTTGCCGGCTGAGCGATCGCCATTCCCGTGAAAAATGGCCGATGCTCTGATCGTCCAATATCCAATGGCATGAATCATAAACGCCGGCACCAATAACAGGGTGAACAATGCAAAATAAAGATGAAAGTTGGTGAAGAAGAATAAAAGAAAAACCGCTAGAAAACAGAGGAGAAAGCTGGCAAAACCGATAGTGAAAAAACGCAGCCAGCTAAAAACGGTAGTACTGTTCTTGAAACTGCGCCGATCAGTTTCGGCTTGTTGCTGTTTCAGGTATTGCCAGGTCGTAAAAATATATCCGGCCATCTGAATAAACAGTATCCCGAAATAGAGGGCGCGATTTGCCGGTAAATGAAAATTATTGGGGTCGCAGGCCTCGATTTTGGCAATTTTATAAGCTGCCGACTGCAAGTAGTACGGCACGATGGTGAGAAAGCAAATTAACGCCGGAGCGATATGCACAGCATCTTTCGCCTGGAACTTTAATGATTGATCCAGCATTGACCGGGCATAAAAAAGATATAGTGGGCCCAGCAGATAAAGTAGCGGCACAAATGCCGCAGAAAGATGTGGGAAAAATTTGAGAAGACCCTCCAGCGTGAGGTAATGTTTGAGTAGATAACCGGAAAAAATAAGCAGGATAATTACCAGCAGCAAATTGGCGGTAGTTCTCAACTTTTTAGTGGATAAGAGAACGGCGGCGAGGAAGAAGCCGTGAAGTGCGCCGATTAGCATTAGGAAAGCATGTAGCTTCATTGAAACATTACCGGATTATTTTTTCTTTCAGTTTTGTGGAATAAAGATATCAAAAAATCATGGAGTGTTAAACATATAATGTTGAATACGGTTCTGACTGTCATCGCAAGGAGTGCAACGACGACGCGATCTCCTTTGCCAACGCACTTCATGAGATTGCTTCGTCATTGCATTCCTCGCAATGACAGATCAAATAGCATTACTCCTTTACATTCCATCAGACGATTGTGGAAAGAATAAGTTGCCGGCATAATCTTCACAGTTCCGTCTCACCAGTATATGTTCTCTGGTTTGATAAATTGAGCGAATCTTTGTAAAATGATGGCGGATTAGCCGGCAAAAGTGTCATCCCTAAGAATAGCGGAGAAAAACTAATGTGGCGTTCACTCCAGGAAAAGTTGCCTGCTAAGCAGGGGCTGAAATTTTTTATTGAGCTTAATGCAAAAGCAGCAACTTTCAACGATGTTTTGCATGGCTGGCAAAATGACCAAACGTTTCGGGCAATGTTCAATACGCTGCTGGCTGATTGCCCGTTCACTGCCATTCGCTGGGAAACGCCTTGCGTGACGAGCGATTCGCTCTCGCAGCCATTTGAATTTGTCGTGCTCGATAGCCCCTATCTCGCACGCGCACCGGAGCCGGCAGTTTTTGCCGAACATTTTCAGGCTTCCCCGGAGGCAGATATCCTGGTTTTCCCCAATCTTGGCCGCGATGCGATTATGGTCGTGCCAAGTCAAAAAACATCCGTTTCTGCCTATGGCCATTTGGCTGCATTTGTCAGAGAAGCGCCGGAAGCGCAGTGGCAGGAACTCTGGCAAACAGTTGCGACGGCAATGCTAAAGCGCGTCAGCGCCAAACCGGTTTGGTTAAGTACTGCCGGGGGAGGCGTCAGCTGGCTGCATGTCCGCCTGGACGACTGGCCGAAGTATTATGTCTATCGGCCGTATCGGATGGTTGATTCAAGTTCAAGTTGACCCATTGGGGAATGCGGAATGCTGAATTCGGAATTTGTAAGGCACTCTACCATTGCTTATTTGCTCATTTGCTCATCTGCTCATTTGCCTCTCTCATCTCTACCAATAACCTCCCAAATCCAAACATTTGCGCGATTATTGATAATTCTTGCCGGGTTATTGATAACCGGCCGGCGCTGAAATTTATATGTTGATATCAGGCGCATAACTTTTCCACAAGGAGACTGATAAGAAACTATCCGGATTCATTTACTACTGCCAATGTATTGCAGACGGTGTTTAAAGGAAGCGGTTTGATCACTTTTGTCCGATCTGTGCAAATCTTTGGCCCATCAGTTATAACAGAAATCCGTGGTACTTCATAACTTTATCCTGTCTTCATCATGGCACTCGATCTGTTATGGTCACTAAGCCGAAAGATTGCGATGAAGGGCAAAGGAAAAAATTATTCGTCCTTTGAAAGTAATTACTCATTAACCGTTTAGTTTGGAGGATTTTATGCGTTGGTTTCCCTTAACTCTTGCTGTTCTGATTCTTTTATTAACAACTAGTTTGCTTGCTGGCACCGTTCCGAATCCGGCATGGCTGCCGTTGCCCAATTGGCTACTCGCGACCGTTGCTTTTTTCGCAACGTCCATCGCCGGTAATGAACTTCTTGGCAAACCGATTCCCTTTTTCCGTTGGTCATTTTTGCGATTAATGTTTGGTATGAAAACGCTCCTGAAAGAATGGCAGGTCGGTGATGGGCGCGAGGACCGGGTGGCTGAAAAAGTGTTGACGAATGCCCGGCGAGGCGATGTGGATGATGTTATCCGGGCAATTGATGATTTCGGCTATAAAGAAAGTTTGCTGATCAATGTCGGTGATCGAAAAGGGGCAATCCTCGATAATACCCTGCAGCAAGCGCAGCCAAAGGTTGTGCTGGAGCTTGGCACTTACGTCGGATACAGCGCCCTGCGAATGGCCCGGCAGCTTCCGGAAGGCGGCCGTATTTACTCCCTGGAATTTAGCGAAGCAAATGCAAAACTCGCCCGGAAAATTATCGACCATGCCGGATTAAGTGAACAGATAGAAGTCATCGTCGGCACACTTGGCGATGGTGGAAAAACCGTCAGCTTTCTGGAAAAAGAATGTGGTTTCTCCGCCGGTTCACTGGATTTCGTTTTTGTTGATCATGACAAGGAAGTGTACCTCTCCGACCTGCAACTGATTCTCGAGAAAGGTTGGTTGCGTAAGGGAAGTGTTGTCGTTGCAGATAATATCAAGTTTCCCGGTGCGCCGGAGTATCATGGATACATGAAAGCGCAGGAAGGAAAACACTGGCAGTCAACCGAACATAAATCCACTGTCGAATACCAGTCGGTGATTCCTGATATTGTGTTGGCATCTGAATATCTCGGAGATTAACGCCTGAAAATATCTATTTCCCGGATCACAAGCATTCACAGAAGTCCCCAGTAAGTATTATTAAAAAAGCCATCGCCTGTTATAGTTAGAATGGGTGATGGCTTTTTGCATTTAATATACAGGAGAGTTTCGGTAATCTTTGCGGAGGTCTTGAGTCCGGAATATGCTATAACTGTATAAAGGATACTGCGATGATAGAAGAGAGACTATAGCCGAGACATCTCGCCGTTTTATTTCTTCGGGCATAGATTAGCCCGGCAATATCGCTATAAAATGCCGGGATTTAACCGCTTCTAACAGTGAGGATCGACAGTCTGTTTTGAGAACATCGGAGATTAATTCTCACTCCTTGCACAACCTCATTTTGGTGATTATAATTCATCGGAGCAACCTGTTCTGCCGGTTGCTTTTTTAACAAAAATTTGCCCGGACAGGCAATGAAATATTTACGATTCCGGAAACAGTTTATATGAATTTATACTACACGAGGAGGAAATATTATGAGTAAAGAAGGGAAATGTCCGGTAACCCATGCGGCCGGTTCTGGCACATCGAACCGGGACTGGTGGCCGAATCAGTTAAACCTGCGGATTTTGCATCAGCATTCCGCATTGTCCAACCCGATGGACAAAGATTTCAACTACGCCGAAGCATTTAAAAGTCTCGACCTTGAAGCAGTCAAGAAAGATCTTTTCGACCTGATGACGACCTCGCAGGATTGGTGGCCGGCAGACTATGGCCATTATGGTCCGCTGTTTATTCGCATGGCCTGGCACAGTGCCGGTACCTATCGCATTGGCGATGGCCGCGGTGGTGCGGGATCCGGCACGCAGCGCTTTGCCCCGCTGAACAGCTGGCCGGATAATGCCAATCTGGATAAGGCTCGTTTTCTCCTCTTGCCGGTGAAGCAGAAGTATGGCAGAAAGCTCTCCTGGGCGGACTTGATGATTCTTGCCGGCAACTGCGCGCTGGAGTCGATGGGATTCAAAACCTTTGGTTTCGCCGGTGGTCGTGAAGACATCTGGGCTCCGGAAGATGATATCTATTGGGGATCCGAAGCTGAGTGGCTCGGCGACAAACGCTATAAAGGTGATCGCGAACTCGATAATCCGTTGGCCGCTGTTCAGATGGGATTGATTTACGTGAACCCGGAAGGACCGAATGGCAATCCCGATCCCCTCGCTTCCGCACGGGACATTCGGGAAACATTTGCCCGCATGGCGATGAACGACGAGGAAACCGTCGCCTTAACCGCTGGTGGACACACCTTCGGAAAATGCCATGGTGCCGGCGATGCCGCCCTGGTTGGCCCGGAGCCGGAAGGCGCGACGATCCAGGAGCAGGGCCTTGGCTGGACGAGCAGCTACCGATCCGGTAAAGGCGGCGATGCTATTACCAGTGGCCTGGAAGGCGCCTGGACACCGAACCCGACCCAATGGGATATGGGCTATTTCGACATGCTCTTCGGTTATGAGTGGGATCTGGTAAAGAGCCCTGCCGGTGCCTATCAGTGGACGCCAAAAAATCCCGATGAAGCCCATCTCGCCCCGGCCGCACATGATCCTTCCAAGCGAGTAGCGACCATTATGACTACTGCCGATATGGCTATGCGGATGGACCCGGACTATGAAAAAATTTCCCGCAGATTCCATGAGAATCCGGATGAATTCGCCGACGCGTTTGCCCGGGCATGGTTCAAGCTGACGCACCGTGATATGGGCCCGCGTGCCCGCTATCTTGGCGCAGAAGTGCCTGCGGAAGAGTTGATCTGGCAGGATCCTATTCCGGCAGTTGACCATGAGTTGATTGATGATCAGGATGTCGCAACTCTTAAAAGCAAAGTGCTATCCTCCGGTTTATCCGTTTCCCAGCTGGTTTCAACCGCCTGGGCATCGGCATCCACCTTCCGCGGTTCCGACAAACGGGGAGGCGCAAACGGTGCTCGTATCCGTCTCGCACCGCAGAAAGACTGGGATGTGAATCAACCGGCACAGTTGAAGACTGTCCTGGACAAACTGGAAGGTATCGGAGAAGATTTTAATAACGCTCAGTCCAGCGGAAAGAAAGTCTCCCTGGCAGACCTGATCGTTCTCGCCGGCTGTGCTGGTGTAGAGCAAGCCGCGAAGAATGCCGGTCACGATGTTACCGTGCCTTTCACACCGGGCCGCACCGATGCCGCGCAAGCGCATACTGATACGGACTCCTTTGCGGTGCTGGAACCGGCTGCAGATGGTTTCCGGAATTATCAGAAAGAGAAATATTCGGTGTCGGCAGAAGAGCTGCTGGTCGACCGGGCGCAACTGCTCACGCTGACCGCACCGGAAATGACCGTGCTCATTGGCGGCCTGCGCGTGCTGAACGCCAATTACAACGGCGCGCCGCACGGTGTATTCACCGATCGCCCGGAAACGCTGACCAATGATTTCTTCGTCAACTTGCTCGATCTGGGTACTACCTGGAAAGCGGTCTCCGATGACGATGATCTCTTTGAAGGACGTGATCGGGCGACTGGCGAACTAAAGTGGACCGGCACCCGTGTCGATCTGATCTTCGGTTCAAACTCCCAGCTTCGCGCTTTAACGGAAGTCTATGGATGCGCGGATTCCAGAGAAAAGTTCGTGAACGATTTTGTCGCAGCATGGGACAAGGTGATGAACCTCGATCGTTTCGAACTTGCCTAAAAAGCTCCGGCAATTTCTAAGCTAGATTCAATCTGAAAAAGCTCCGGCGAACGGCGTATTATACGCTGCCGTCGGAGCTTTCTTTTTGGTTGTGTTGAAGAAGTAATGCAATTAGCTTCTGTCATTGCGAGGCGCTTTTTGCCGAAGCAATCTCTAGGGTGCAAGCAACGAAGGGATCGCTTCGGCAAAAAGCGCCTCGCGATGACAGCTAAAAAATTAGCATTACATGTTTATACTACCTTTTTTAACCTTATTCCGGGAAAAAGCCCCGGATTTGCAGATATTCAAATCTGTTCTTAAACTGCTCGTAGCTTGTAATTATTTTCATCCTTCATCAAACTGTTTTGCTGAGATATCCCTGTTTGCTCATTTATCAGGAAAGGAGTGCTATGAAAGTGCTACTGTTAATCGTTGTTATTGTGTTTTTAGCTGCAGGTTGCAATACAGAAGAAAAATCGCCACCGAACATCATTTTCTTTCTGGCGGACGATTTGGGATATGGCGAATTAGGCACTTACGGCCAGGAGAAAATCCAAACTCCACATTTGGACGCGCTGGCCAATGCTGGCATGCGTTTTACCCGGCACTATTCCGGCGCCCCGGTTTGCGCCCCCGCTCGCTACATTCTTTTAACCGGATATCACAGCGGGCACGCATACATTCGCGGTAATGATGAGTGGAGGGAGCGCGGAGAAGTTTGGAACTATGCAAAAGCGGTCGCAGATCCCAGTCTGGAGGGGCAGCGCCCAATTCCCGCCAATACGCTTACCTTAGGAAGACAGCTGCAAAAAGCCGGTTATAAAACCGCGATTATCGGCAAATGGGGATTAGGTGGGCCGCTCTCTGAAGGTATTCCTACCAAACAAGGTTTCGATTATTTCTACGGCTATAATTGCCAGCGGCAGGCCCATAATTTGTATCCCGTGCACCTCTGGGAAAATACGGAAAAAGATTTGTTAAACAATGCGCTGGTGCCACCGGGAACAAAGTTCGATGAAGGAGCTGATCCAAATGCGGAGGAGAGCTATGCGAAGTACGAGCAGCAGGATTTTGCCCCGGAAAAAATGCAGGAAAAGGCACTGGCGTTCATCAGAGACCATAAAGAGAAACCTTTCTTTATGTATTACGCTTCTCCGTTACCCCATTTACCGTTGCAGGTGCCTCGCCCTTATGTTGAGCGGTATCGAAAAATCTTCGGCGAGGAAGCACCATATATCGGGGACCGCGGGTATTTCCCCCATCGCTATCCCAATGCTGCTTATGCCGGAATGATCAGTTATATCGATGACCAGCTTGGCGAATTGATCGCTACCTTGAAGGCGGAAGGCATTTACAAAAATACCCTGATTATTTTTACCAGCGATAATGGCCCGACCTATTTGGGGGGCGTCGATGCAGATTATTTTAACAGCGCCCGTCCGTTTTCCAATGACTATGGCCGCACAAAAGGATTTACCCACGAAGGGGGCATTCGGGTACCGCTGATCGCCAGCTGGCCGGGACATATTGAATCCGGCTCGGTATCCAATCATATTTCCGTTTTTTATGACTGGATGCCAACCTTAAGTGAGATCGCCGGGATAGCGCCACCGGAAGGTATCGACGGCATCAGTTTTAAGCCAACGCTGCTGGGCGAAGACACGCAGGAACAGCATGAATTTCTTTACTGGGAATTCCCCAGCTACAAGGGGCAGCAGGCGGTGCGAATGGGAAACTGGAAAGGGATTCGCAAGAATATCTTTGAGGGCAATATGAAAGTTGAACTGTATGATCTATCCGTGGATTCGCTGGAGTCCAATGATCTTGCAGCGCAATTTCCGGAGATCGTTCAGGAAATTGAGCAAATTATGATTCGCGAACATCAGCCCGCGGAAAATGAAAAATTTAAGTTCGAACAATTGGGCGATCGTTGAGTAATATGTTCGGTAGTGTTAAACATAAAATGCTATTTGGGCCGTCACCATTGTAAAGGGGATTGTTTATACACATCTTTATATCCAATCTGAGCTTATATAAATATGTCGCCCCTACAGGGCTTCTGGATGTTTACGGATTTTATTAGCTATAAATATTCCACCCCTACGGGGCGTCAGATATGATTTTATCAAGGGGTTATACAAAACAAGTCCTATAGGGACGACATCTTTATAGCTAAATGGGATCGAAATGTTGGTTAAGCCCCGTAGGGGCGACATGTTTTGTTGTTCATAAACTTATATATAAAAACCAAAGACTTTTGGGGCGATAATAGCATACAACAGCATTTATAACATTACATATGTTTTTTATCTCGGCTTAAGATTGGTTCACGAGGATTCCTGACGAAAGGGGCAGTTTTGGATTCAAAAATCAGGGTTGGGTTTATTGGTAGCGGATGGCCCGGGCGGGTACAAATTGCCGCATTCAAAAATGCCGGGTTAAGCGCACAGGGAATTTGCTCCGGCAAAATCGAAAATGCCCGGCGCATTGCCCGCCAGCATGATATTCCGGAAGTTCATGAAGACTGGCAAGCGTTGATTGCCTCGGAAAACATCGACCTGGTAAGCATCGTAACGCCGACCTGGCTGCACAGCGAAATTGCCATCGCTGCATTGCAGGCCGGCAAGCACGTCCTTTGCGAGGCGCCAACGCTGACCGTGGTCGAGGCAGAAAGCATGCTGGCAACAGCAAAAAAATATCCCAACCAACTGGCTTTAATCGACTATGAATTAAGATATACCCCGCAACGCCAAAAAATAGTCGAGCTCCTGAACGCGCAAGCACTCGGCGAAATTACCTCCCTTCATTTAAGCTATAATTTTGGCTGGAACCTCGATGGCAGCAATCCCTGGCATTGGGAAAATGACCTGGAAAGCGGTGGTGGCGTGCTCAATCTGGTCGGTGGCCATTTGCTCGATCAAGCCCGCTGGTTTGCCGGACCGATAGAAAAACTGACTGCGCAATTTACAACGCTGCATCGCTCCCGGCCGGTTGCTAATTCCCGGGATCATAGGACCGTCAGCGGGGACGACCAGGCCAATCTGCTTTTACAATTCCAAAATGGCGCGCAGGGAACCTTGAGGATCAGCGCTGTTCATCCGGAGGTTGCCAGCGAGGGATTGCGCACAGTTATTCATGGAGAAAAGAGCAGTTTGTTGCTGGATAGCAACGAGACCCTCTGGCATCTGGAGAAAGATGGCAACCGAGTGGCATTCGATATTGCGGATGGCGCCAAAGACGTGATACCTTCCGAGGAGCAAAGTGCTTTTGCATATGGCACTTATCATTTGGGCCGGGAAATAAAAAAGATGTTCAGCGATCCGGAAAATCTCCCGGGCCATGCCGCGACATTTCATGATGGTCTCCTGGCGCAAAAGGCGATCGCAGCAGCGCGGAGAAGTGCTGCAAAAAAAACCTGGGAATACGTCCCTCACGAAACTGATTAATTCGATGATTAATTTATTTAAAGAGAAAAAATACTGAAGCTTAAACTGGAAAAGTGATTTTGAGATGAGAGTTTTATTCCTGAAAGTAGCCCTGTTTTTATTCCTGTTATTTACACCAGCCATTTCCCAAATTGCCCCTGAGGCCAAAATGCATGTCATTGAATCCGAAACGCTTGGAGAGTCGCGGGCGATTTTTGTCGCCACGCCGGCGGATTATGAAAGTAGTGGAGGCACTTACCCGGTGCTTTACGTCCTGGATGGCGAGTATGCGTTCAGCTTTGCGGCGGGCGCGGCAGATTTTCTCTCCAATGCATTTGGCTATTTGCCCAATTTAATCGTTGTCGGCATTGCGAATACTGATCGGGGCAGAGACATGTACGTAAACTTCGCGCCGGATGGTGGATACCTCGATTTTATCAAGTTCCTCGAAAGTGAAGTCGTTCCTTATATCAATAAAAACTATCGATCCAACGACTTTAGGCTGCTCTCCGGATGGTCGTCCAGTGCCGGTATTTGTAGTTATCTGTTAGCGATCAACCCGCAGCTTTTCGATGGATATATTGAAACCGGTACCGGCATTGGTCCGAAGACTGCTGCTTTCATGGCCGAAAATATACCAGCGCAGAATTACGCCAATACATATTTGTATGCTGCCACTGAAGGAGAAGGGCCACGTGTCGCTGCCCTGGAAAAATACGAAGCGCTTATCCGGGATCTAAAACCGAAAGGGTTGCGTTGGCAGTTTTCTATCGAGAAAAATACCAGTCACGTCGGTGTAATGGCGCAGGGGTTGTACGATGGTTTGCAGTTTATCTTTAAAGATTTTTATATCCCGGATTCCATTGCTGTTAAAGGAGCGGATGAGTGCATTGCCTATTATGAAGGATTGAAGAAGCATTATAGTTTCGCGGTTAAAATGCCTGTTGGCGCTATAAACGAATCTGCCGGTAAGCTCTTTCAGGCATCCCTACCGGAAGAGGCGATCAAGTTGCTTACCTTCGGCATTCAGTTGCATCCGGCGTCTTCAGAATTACCAGGATCACTGGGAGAAGTTTATCAATATTCAGGTCAAAAAGAGATGGCGATTCAATATTATAAACTTGCGAAAGAAAAATCCGGGAACAACGCTGTTAATCGGCTAAAATACGAGACCTTGCTGATGCAGATGGAAAGCAAATAAGATCATATCAGGAGCGAGGGAATATAATTGAATAAATACAAACGCATGATAATCAAAACACCGCTGTTGGGGCGCATGCTGCTTATGCTGCATCGGGCAAAAATCGGCTTAAGCTATTTTCTAAAACCGTTTGCCAACCTCTTTACATGGCTTTTCTCCTCCCGGGAAACCACCAATTTTACTTACGATCTGACAGACGATAACAAACAGTACCTGGCTGCCCTGATTGCCGATATTACTGACGGAAAAATTTCTGTAATTATGGATTATATCGACGAGATAGAAAACGACACAGAACTGCGAAAGCATATTCAGGATGCTACAGCCGGGAGCGAGTGGCGTTTCATGGCAGACCGGGAAGTGCGCTTCGGACGGCGGGTGGGCTGGTATGCATTGGCGCGAGTGCTAAAACCGAAAGTCATCATCGAGACTGGTGTGGATAAAGGTTTGGGCGCTTGCCTGCTAACAGCGGCTTTAAGGCAAAATGCGAAGGAAGGCCAGCCGGGGAAATATTATGGCACCGATATCAATCCGGAAGCCGGCTATCTACTGAGCGGGGATTATGAGAACTTCGGGGAGATTCTTTATGGAGATTCTATAACTTCTCTCGAGCAATTTACCGATCAGATAGATCTGTTTATTAATGACAGTGACCATTCGGCAAGCTATGAGGCGAAGGAGTATCTGACAATTGCGGATAAGCTGTCAGAAAAAGCAGTTATTCTCGGGGACAATTCCCATTGCACCGATAAACTCTTTCAATTCTCAATACAGACCAACCGACAGTTCATCTACTTTCAGGAAAAGCCGAAAGATCACTGGTATCCCGGCGGAGGGATTGGCATTTCTTTCCGGCGATAAGTTCTATCCTCTGCGATCTATTTCGATCATTTAAATGCATTCCATCGTTGCAATTTTTACGGAAAAAAGAAACCGTAAAGATATCCGCTACAGCCTGCAACAATTTATCCTTTACGCCGGTCATTTCTGGTAAAAAAGGATAACCGTGAAATTTCAATCGCTCATACTCAACTGCTTAATAATACTCGTCTGCTCATTTTCCAGTCTGAATGCCCGCGATGATGGCAGAATTGCCCATATCGCAGATTCCTTATTTAACGTTGGCCTAACGGAAAAAATGCTGCCGGGCGGCATTGTCTCTGTTGTTCGAAATGATACAATTTTGTTTAGCAAAGGATATGGCCTCGCCAATGTTGAGAATAATATTCCGGTGAATGCCGGGCAAACGCTCTTTCAAATCGGTTCAGTGGGAAAAGTGCTGACAGCGATGGCCGTGCTGAAATTAGTCGAAAGTGGGGCATTGAATCCGGATGCCGATATCCGTGAATACTTAACAGGATTATCCTTAACAGCATCTTTTCAGTCCCCGGTTACCTTACGGCATTTATTGACCCATACAGCGGGGATCAATGAACAGGTGATTGGCTATGCAGCTCGCTCCGCAGCAGATGTTAAACCTCTGGAAAAATATCTGGAGGAAAACTTTCCCGGTTTTTTTCAGTCCCCGGGAAAATCAATTAGTTATTCCAATATTGGCTACGCCCTGGCTGGATTGATCGTGCAACGCGTCTCCGGAATGCCTTTTCCCGACTTTTTGAATACGCAAATTTTTGCGCCACTGCGAATGGAAAGAAGCACCTATCTGCTGCCGGATAATCCGGCAAACAGTCCTAATTACGCCGTGGGGCATTACCCAACCCGGGAAGGCTTTGTTGAGCAGGAACCGATTTACACCCATCCCAAGCCGGCCGGTGGATTAAATGCGACCGCAGCTGACATGGCAAATTTAATGGCGATGTTCCTGAACAATGGTCGCTTTATGGGAGAAAAGGTGTTGTCAGAAAAAAGCCTCGATTTGCTTCTGCAGCGGCAGTTTTCCAATCATCCTGATTTAACCGGATATACCTTCGGGTTTGAAGAGCAACGAATCAACGGATTTCCTGCTGTCGCCAAAGGAGGGCAGACCTTCGGTTTTACCAGCGCGTTATTGCTGGTGCCTGCGCAGAACTGCGGTGTTTTCATTTCTGTAAATATTCGCTCGGGCAAGTTTGTCGAATTATTGCTCGAACATCTTACCCGGGAACTGCTTCCTGCCCAAAATACCCCGACACTTGCTACCGCTCCGCAGATCGCTATCGATTTAAATCGTTTTGCAGGTGCCTACCGAAGTAATCGCTATAACCATGATAGCATCGAAAATCTGTTTGCTCTCTTTCGGGATAACCTGACTTTTCAGATTGATTCGGAAGGCTATTTGTCCTGCTACCGTTCCGGCAGTTATCAACAATATGAGGCTTTATCTCCGCTAACATTCCGGAACCGTGAGGATAGTGATGATTTATTGGTATTCAAGGAAGATGACGCCGGAAACATAAATGCGATGTATTTTAACGGCACTTTCGCTGGTATTTCCTTACCGCAAAGTTATGAGAAAGTGGCCTGGTATTCCGCGCCGCATTTTGTCAATGAATTCTTCCTCTCTTACGTCCCCATGCACCTCTTACTCTACCTTCTCTTTCCCCTGGTTTGGCTAGCGATTAAAGCGATTCAGCTGAAAAAGAAGGATTTTTTACAGGGGAAATCTCTGCCACTGCCAGCACATCTTAGTGCATTTCTCTTCGGGATTTTAGCTATCGTTTATGCTTTCAAGTATATTGCCCCGCTGAATCACCTGGGATTAGAGTTACTTTTTGGGGTGCCGGATGCGTTTATAAAATTTAGTTACATACCATTCCTGTTATTGCTGCTACTTATCCCACTGGGCTATTTCACATACAAAATGTGGGGAGAGAAAGTCGGTGGCTTAATCGGGCGGCTGTTCTATACAAGCTATTTTGTTGTCGCGATAATTTTTACCGGTTTTCTCCAACACTGGGGCTTTCTCGGCTAGATCACCGCGTTTTAAGTAGAATCGTTTTCCACTTTCCCTCAGATATATCCCGAAGTATCAATGATGATTGAGGATTAAATATTACTCAAAGGAATTTTGCTGATGAGACTATCAAGAACAATACTCGTTTTCACATTGGGCGTTTATATTTTAGTATTCTCGTTTTCTTTATCGGGACAGGAAGGTGACAACAAATGGCCGAAAAGAGTACTGATCACAAATGACGATGGCATTCAGGAAAAGCGAATATGGGCATTAGCGAAAGCATTCTCTAAAACGGCAGAAACTTATCTTGTTGCATCTTTGGAAGATAAAAGTGGCACTTCCAATTTTTCCAACATCGGAAAAAACAGCCGTTCACTTTTTGTGCAGCGCGATTATCTCGGAGAGAATTTAACTGCCTATGCAGTTGCTGGCTATCCGGCGGATTGTGTGGCCTTCGGAATAAAAGGATTGTTGCGAGATAAGCTGCCCGACCTCGTTATATCCGGTATTAATGGTGGTGCGAATTTAGGAGATGACGCCTGGTTTAAATCCGGCACAATTGGCGCCGCACGAACAGCCGCTTTTTTGGGGTATCCGGCGATTGCTGTATCCGGACTTGATGACGATGATGAAGAAATGGTTGAGTTCGTAACGCAGTGGGTGGTGCAATTCGCCAAGAGTAAAATAGTGCGAGAATTGGAGAGCGGACAATATTTAACAGTGAGTATTCCCCGAACAAATTCTTCGGATATTAAAGGTATAAAGATTGTCAGCAGAACTCGCCCAGTGCTGGATTTTGATTTTGAAAAAGTTTGGGAAGAAAGAGAAGACGGTGATGATGAGACTGAAGAAGTCTGGCTATTGCATGAGAGAGGGCTAAAAGAATCCCCTTCTGAAGACAGTGATGTCGCCTGGTATCAAAAAGGATACATTGTCATTGTTCCGATGCGAGTTGATGAAAATGATGTGGCAATGGTTAATAAATTAAAAGAGATGTCAGATGCGATACCAGTATGGCCAGGGAAAGTGAAGCGATAGAAAATTAAGTAGATTGTGGACTAAGTTTCTTGTCATTTTTGCTTTGTTCCTGGTTCCCGATTAAGACAAACCAGTTACCAGATAAAGCTCAGACCTACAGAAATCTGGATTTTTGGAAAAGATATCACGATTCTCTAATTTGAGAAATACGCACAGGAATGATGATCTGTTGAAAATTGATTGTGAGAATTAATGGAGGATTTATATAAAGGTGTTTCCGATAGTCAATTAGTGAACGCCTGCCCTTTACCGGTGAGCAGGCGCTACTGTGGGAAACTTATTGAGGTTTTTCCGGGACAAGACCTTCGGTATTAAACATGCATCTCTTCCGTCGGTTCGGCTTCTTCGGGAAGCATCGCCGGGAAATTCTTTTCATACCAGGTTTCTGTTTTCGTTGGCATCACCGCGTTGTTCATATAATTCATTAGGAAGTTTATGACACCTAATGCTGCGACCAGAAATCCCATGAACATAGCAGCAACAAAAATAAACAGAAAATAAACTGCGCCGCCGGTAAATTCCGAGCTGTAATCCCTTTCCTTTCTGCCATCGCTATAGACGTTGTAGTGTTTAGCGGCAGCGCCAATAAAAAACGCGCCGAAAATAGCCCCGACAATTGCACCACCACCGCCAAATAAGTTCATTCGTTTATCGAGAATATAGAGCGGGGTGCGGCTGGAGAGGATGTAAAAGGCAATGCCCAGCGCATGAATAAATACAAAGGTGCTAATGCCGCCCGTCCAGACGAAAAGTATTCCCATGGCAATCGCACATCCAATAATCCATTTAGAACCGGTAAATAATCGTTGGGTGCGGTTTTGGTAGACAGCGATAAGCTCATTCATACGATCTGTAATGTCCGGATCTGTGGGTTGCAGGTGTTCCCGAATGTAATCGATCCCCTTTTTCATAAATCTTGCCTGAGATCCCTTGGTGATTGTCATTAAGAGTTCACCGTCTTCCTCAAAAGGCGTTAGCTTTTGGGTGATTTCATCCAGAATTTTTGCCGCCCGGGAATTTCGCTCAAATTCACTGAGTTCCGGATCCGCTAGAGCGTCGCTGGAAGCACCGATTTCAACAACTTCTAATTTCTCGGCTCTATTGGTATAAATAACCCAGGGCAATAAGACAAACACACCAAGCAAATAGCCGGTAATAACCACGAACTCGAAAATATCACCGCCGCTTAACCCGGAATTCGCTGGTGTTGGATCCTGAACAGCAAACAGCGACACTGAAAAGAGTAACATCAGGAAAATGAATGGAAAGGACAGAAAAGGTAGAGGATGGAGAAGTTGCTTTTTCATAGCTTGTCTCCTTTGATAGGTTAAGATATTAAGAGAATTCGGCAGGGGAAGATGTATAGAATTATGCCTGAATTAAATATCAATGAAATGAAAGTACCCTGCCAAAACCCTACAGAAAATCCCAAGTGATTCGCCCATAATATGCAGCGAATTCCTTGCCAAAAAACAATCATCTTCGGATAGTTGAATTACCTGGGTTTAAGAAGTTTTGCCGGATAGCGATTGGTGCCACCAAAAAATAAAGGTTATAAATTTTTTTCATTTAAGTTATTTAATAACATTGTATTGCCGGGTAGTGGATTTTGTGAAAAAGAGCACTCTCGTGGCATGTTGTTCGTGGTTGAGGAAGTTAGCTATACGGATTTTTTTAAGCTGAAAACTTTAATACGGGAAATGATTTTCACGAAAATATATTAAACTATTGGAAATTATTTTTGAGATACTTAAACTAATTATACCTTCGAATCTCTTCAGGCTGATTTCTAAGTAGTACTTACTATATAGCAGTAGAAAACGGAATTAGGCCATGCCCATCAAGAGCTATCTTGCTTATCCGGTAAATGGTAAGCGCGATGAATTAGCGCAGGCGCTTCGCAGTATGCCGGAATGCGAGATTATACCATCGACCAATCAGGACATTATCATATTAGTAACGGATACCATCGATACAAAAATGGAGGAGGCGTTAGAGAAAAAACTACGTGATTTATCTTCTCTTCAATGCCTTACCCTGGTTTCCGGATATAAAGACCCAATCACTGACTAAAGATGGGACCTACCAACATGAATCGCAGAGAATTTTTGAAGAAGGCGGCTGCCGCTTCTGCTATTTCTACAGCTGCAGCTATTTTCCCCGGTGTATTATTTGCAGAAAATCAGGCGCAGAATTTACCTGACGGAAATATCGACTGGAAAAAAGCACCCTGCCGCTTCTGTGGGGTTGGCTGTGGATTGTTAATCGGCCTTTCCGGCGATCATGCAGTTGCTGTTAAAGGAGATCCGGCCAGTCCGGTTAACAAAGGACTTTGCTGCGTCAAAGGCTATCACTCGGTAATGGCGCTTTACGGCGCGGACCGTTTAAAGAAAGCCCTGGTGCGTAAGAATGGTAAACTAGTAGAAACCTCAGTTGATGAAGCATTGGACCTCATTGCGCAAAAAATGCAGGAAACCATCGATGAACATGGTAAGGATGCCGTGTCAATGTATGGCTCCGGCCAGTGGACAATCCCCGACGGATATGTTGCTTCGAAATTCATGAAAGGGGCTATCGGCACCAACAACCTGGAAGCAAACGCGCGGCTATGTATGGCCAGCGCGGTCACCGGATTTATCTCTTCCTTTGGGATGGATGAACCGATGGGATGTTATGAAGACATCGATCATGCCGATGTTTTTGTGCTTTGGGGAAATAATATGGCGGAGATGCATCCGGTATTATTTTCCCGCATTCTCGACCAGCGGTTGCGTCGCGACGATATAAAAATTATCGACCTGGCAACCCGTACCACTCGCACCAGCGCTGCCGCGGACCGCTCCATTCTCTTTAGCCCAAATTCCGATCTGGCAATTGCCAACGCAATATGTTATGAAATTGTCCGCAATGGCTGGGTGAACGAGACTTTTCTGGAGAAGCATTGTGTCTTAAAAAAAGGCAAAACCAATATTGGCTATGGCCTGGAAGATGGCTTCCAGTTTAAAGACGAAGCCAGTAGTATGTCCTTTGATGAATTTAAGACCTTTCTCGATGACTATACACCCGAGAAAGTCGAAAAGATATCCGCTGTGTCCGCAAAGAATATTCGTTACCTGGCTTCTCTTTATGGCGATCCCAATCGCAAAGTGACCAGCTTTTGGTGCATGGGAATGAATCAGCACACCCGCGGTACCTGGATGAACAATCTCATCTACAATATTCATCTACTCACCGGAAAAATTTCCACGCCGGGTAACAGTCCCTTTTCGCTGACCGGGCAGCCGAGTGCCTGTGGAACAGTGCGGGAAGTCGGAACCTTAACACATAAACTGCCCTATGGCGTAGTGATGAGTGAAAAAGCCCGGCAGAAAGCAGCGGATATCTGGAATGTGCCGGTGGAGAGAATTCCTGCCAAGCCGACCTACCATACTGTGGAAATGTTTCGCGGGCTGGATCGTGGCGATATCCGCTTTATGTGGATCCAGGTTACTAATCCCATGGTTACCATTCCAAAACTGAACCGCTACCGTGATGGTGCCCTGAAAGAGGGACGATTCATCGTCGTTTCTGATGTCTACCCCACCCCAACAACCGATATAGCTGATGTTATACTTCCCTCGGCGATGTGGATCGAACGGGAAGGTTTGTATGGTAATTCGGAACGACGCACCCAACACTTTGAACAGATGCTCGAACCGCCGGGCGAAGCAATGAGCGATACCTGGCAAATTATTGAAGTTGCCCGGCGTATGGGATTTCAGGAGATGTTCCCCTGGGCGGAATCCGAGCATATCGAAGAGATCTGGAAAGAATATATCCGCTTCCATGAGGGGGCAAAACATGGGATGGCGCCTTATCAGGAATTGAAGGCCCGCCCCGGCATTATCTGGCCCTTTGTAGAGGGTAAAGAAACGCTCTGGCGTTATAATGCAGAATATGATCCCGCTGCGAAAGGGGACGGTTTCGATTTCTATGGTAAACCGGAGGGGAAAGCCTGGATTTGGGCCCGCCCCTGGGAACCCGCGCCGGAGGTGCCTGATGATGAGTATCCGTTTTGGCTGAATACCGGCCGGGTTGTCGAGCATTGGCATACCGGTTCGATGACGCGCAGAATTCCGGTGCTTCACCGCGCGGTGCCTCGTGCTTACGTGGAGCTAAATCCGGGTGATGCAAAGCGTATGGGCATTCGCAATGGAGATATGGTTCGCCTAACCTCACGGCGGGGACGTATCGATTTGCCAGCGTCAATTGATGAACGTGGCCGGCCAACCCCCGGACAAGTATTTGTGCCGTTTTTTGATGAGTCTTTACTAATTAACGAGTTGACAATAGATGCCTTTTGCCCCATCTCCAAACAACCGGACTATAAAAAATGCGCAGTGAAAGTCGAAAAGATCAATCAACGGAAAGTGGCGCTTTAATCGCCAAACACCGCTTCATTTTTATCGGTATTTGTGTCGCCCTAATGGCCGCGATGGTCTACATTATGGGCGAAAGTCTGCAGGAAAGTCAACGGGAAGCCTCGCTGGATGCGCCAGCTACCGGAGAAGTCGCTTCGATTCCGGTAGAGGCAGGCGTTTTTCGTCGTTCGTCGCAGGCGCTTTCCTATTTACAAACGCCCGGGAAAGGGCAAACTACCCGGCGCTTAAACGAGTTTTATGAACTGCGTGCCTATCCCGGTGCGCCGCCGGCAATTCCCCATCCACTGGAAAGTGAGCAAGGCATTGGCGGGAAGGTATGTCTGCAATGCCATGAAAATGGCGGCTTTGTGCCGAAGTATAATGCCTATGCGCCAGTGGTTCCCCATCCGGAATTAATCAGCTGCCGCCAGTGCCATGTCGCGATGAAATCACCGGGAAAATTTAAAATATCTGAATGGGAAAAAGCTGCCGCTCCGAAGATTCGGCAAGCGGCGCTTCCCGGTAGCCCACCTCCAATACCGCACGGCATGCAAATGCGGGAAAACTGCCTGGCCTGCCATGCCGGCCCCGGCGCGGTTAAAGAAATCCAGGTCACTCATCCGGAAAGAGTGAATTGCCGGCAGTGCCATGCACTTGTCCAGGCAAACGTGGAGTGGCAGCGGTAACAAATAATACAACTAACATTCATGTGCAAAGCACTTGGAACTCAAGAAAATATGAAGATACCTTCGCATAAGATTATTCTATCGATTAAGATGCTCATCCTACTTTTGGCGTCTCTTATTTGGGCCGGTTGCACGGGAGAAGATGAACATTCACAGTCGACACATCACAGTTTGCTGGAGCGGCTTGAGCATGAATCTGCGCCTAGCCCCAATACTAATCTGACTATTGAAACCAACATGGAGAATACTCAGCGTATTCCTGTAAAAGATGCCGCTGATGTGCCCCAATTCTATGTTTTGGAACGAAGTAGTGAGATTACAAAATATCCCTGCACAACCTGCCATAACCAACCGCTAGCCCGAATGAAAGCTGGGCCAAAAGCGGAAAACCCCAGGGCCCACTGGGATATTGTCATTCAACATGCGAACGCGGATGTGATGAATTGCCTCACCTGCCATAACGAGGGGAAGATTGATCAATTACAGCTCCTCACCGGCCGGGAGGTGAGTTTCGAACACAGCTACCAGGTATGTGCCCAATGCCATTCCCGCCAATTTCAGGATTGGACCGGCGGCGCGCATGGTAAGCGGATTGCCGGCTGGGCCCCGCCGAGAGTTGTTAATAACTGTGTGGATTGCCATAATCCCCATCAACCTGCCTGGGAAATCCGCTGGCCGGCCCATGTTAGCAAGCCTGTAAAGTGAGAGGAAACGAGATTTGATGAAAGAGCGAGTTGAAGAAATGTTAGCGGAAAATATCCTCAAGGTAGATCTCGAGGATGCCGGAGCATCAACTGGATTTGAA
The DNA here is from genome assembly GCA_028284905.1 of Calditrichia bacterium. Lineage (GTDB taxonomy): Bacteria > Calditrichota > Calditrichia > RBG-13-44-9 > J075 > JACKAP01. The sequence goes on along the minus strand of JANQQU010000029.1, from coordinate 89,264 downwards.
AGTGAGGGGAACTTGTTAAGCGTGCTCATGTGGAGCCGCTTTAATGGTGATGAGAACCCTAAGCCTTCTTGTCCTTTGCCGTCTAGAGATGTTCCCTCCCCTCCGCCAACGGTCGCCGATCAGGAGATGAAGCGCCAGGTAGATCGGCGAAGCGCGATGAAAAGCATCGCTGCCGGATTGTTTGCCGGATTTGGATTGATGCAGACCGCCTGCAATCCACTGGCAGATGATGAAAAAAGTGAAATTTCCCGATTGAACTGGGAGGAATATTTTAAAGGGAATTTCCGTTTGATGTCCGAAGAAGAAAAAGCCGCTACCGTTCGCCGGATCGAGCGGCGTTATCAGTTGCAAAATAAAAATACGATCAAAGTATCCACAGCGGCTGCTCAACCGGGTGTGCTATATGGCTATGCATTTAATATCTCGAAATGCCGCGGTTACATGGATTGTGTTCGGGGCTGTATCAAAGAAAATAACCAGGACCGTAAATCGGGAATGCAGTATATCCGCATTCATGAACATAAAAAAGGGCAGATCAACTTCGAACATGCCCAGGATGATTTTTTCCATGAAGTGCCGGTCGAAGGGCATTTTTATATCGGCACGCAATGCTTTCAGTGCGAAAATCCTCCTTGTGTTGATGTTTGTCCGGTGCAGGCCACCTGGAAAGAAACCGATGGCATTGTTGTCGTGGATTATGACTGGTGCATCGGCTGCCGCTATTGCGAAGCTGCGTGTCCTTATGATGCCCGGCGATTTAACTGGCATGATCCGGTGGTTCCGAAAGAGGAGGTCAACCACAATCAGCATTACCTCGGTAATCGCCTGCGTAAAAAAGGGGTGATGGAGAAATGCACGTTTTGTATTCAGCGATCCCGGCAAGGGAAGAATCCCGCTTGTGTAGAAGCCTGCCCAACTGGCGCCCGGATATTCGGCAATCTACTCGATCCGGATAGCGAGATTCGCTGGATATTAAAGAACAAAAAAGTTTTTCGTTTAAAAGAAGATCTCGGGACCGAGCCGAAATTCTGGTACTTCATGGATTAAAGAAATTGCGCGACTAAATTTAATGGACGTATAATGAAAACATTCCCGGTGTTGATTGGTTTTTTTAAGGACGGGCTTAGCTCCGTCACACATGGCAGACTGGCGTATCATTTGTGGATGGCGGCACTGACATTTGTGATGTTATTCGGGGTGTATGCCTACTCAGTGCAGCTAAATGAAGGACTCGTTGTCACCGGGATGAGTGACCGGGTGAGTTGGGGATTGTATATTTCAAACTTTACCTTTCTGGTCGGTGTTGCCGCCGCAGCGGTGATGCTGGTGCTGCCGGCTTATATTCTGAAAGATTTTGACTTTTCGCGAGCTGTGTTGATTGGAGAAGGTCTCGCCGTTGCGGCGCTGATTATGTGCCTGGCTTTTGTAACAGTCGATCTGGGCGGCCCGGCTCGCGCCTGGCATCTTATTCCGATTATCGGGGTTTTTAATTGGCCGAGTTCGATGCTTGCCTGGGATGTCATTGTTCTAAACGGTTATCTTTTTCTTAATTTGACCATTCCGTTTTACATTTTATTTGCCCACTATCGGGGGAAGGAACCGAACAAAAACGTCTATTTACCGGGGATTGTTCTCTCAGTATTTTGGGCGGTTGCCATTCACCTGGTTACTGCATTTCTTTATGCGGGATTGCCTTCCCGGCCATTCTGGAACTCGTCGCTGCTCGGCCCACGTTTTTTAGCATCTGCTTTTGCGGCAGGGCCGGCGCTAATCATTATCACCCTCGGGGTTATCCGGAAATTTACCGACTATTGGGTAGAAGATGTGACCATTGGGAAGATCGCAATGGTTGTTACGGTCGCTGCTCAGATTAACCTGGTAATGCTTGGCTCGGAGATCTTCAAGGAGTTTTATGCCCCGACGCATCACAGCCAAAGTGCGGTTTATCTTTTCTTTGGCTTGGATGGACACACCGGTTTGATTCCCTGGATCTGGACCGCCATTATCATGAATGTCGTTGCCACCGCAGTGTTGACGATTCATCGCCTCCGTAAAAATCTTTCGCTGCTTTATATTGCTTGTGGCACTCTTTTTATTGCCATTTGGATTGAAAAAGGGATGGGATTGATCATCCCCGGTTTTATTCCGGGCCCATGGGGAAAAGTGGTTGAATATACTCCGACCTGGGTGGAGCTGGGCGTAACTGCCGGCATCTGGGCGATGGGATTATTCATATTTACCATGCTGGTGAAAATTGCTATTCCCATTGAAATGGGCCGGGTCCGGTATCGTGAAAAATAATTGATCGAGCGGCCGTTTCTTCTCTACCGATTCCCGAATTTGCTGTCCGGAAAGGGCGACGACATATGAGTAAAACAAAACCCCAATACGGCCCCACTAATCCCGATCCGGAAACAGCATCATCACTCCCCATAAAACGCTTTGGTTCGGTAATTGGCCTGAAACCGGAAAAAGAGCAATACTACCGGGAGCTGCATGCGAACGCCTGGCCGACGGTAATTGAACGTATCCGGAAATCCAATATCCGTAACTACTCGATTTACATTACCGAAATCGAAGGAAAGAAATATCTCTTTAGTTATTTCGAATACGTCGGTGAAGATTTTGAAGCTGACATGGAGCAAATCGCCAATGACCCGGAAACGCAGCGTTGGTGGCGGGAGACCGATCCCTGCCAACGCCAGCTGCCAAACCGGCAGTCAGGAGCAAACTGGAGTGATATGGAAATGGTCTTTTTGTTGGAATGAGCTGACTGATTGGATAATTCGTAAAAAATTCGTACTGTCTTTCACCCGCAGCTTTTCGTAAAACCATCCATGAGACTGAAAAGACAGGACTTATACCTACCGATGAAAAAATCAAAACTTAAAAAGTGGCTGGCGTATTTTTCGGGCATAATCGTTTTGTTGATAACTGTTGCCTGGTTTTATCAGGAGACAATTATAGAAGGCGCGGCAAAAACCTATTTTGTCGGTATGCAAAGTGATGCGCTGGCGGAGCCATACCGGGGCATAGAGACCAGTGCGGGGAAAGTTCTGAATTTGTTCCCCTTGCAGGCGACCGGTGTTTCTACCGAACAGATCCAGGAGGCTGCTGCGGCATTTTTGAACAGCCTTTCCAAAGAACAGCAGCAGCGAACAATTTTTGCGGTTGACGACGATGAATGGCGGAAGTGGTCCAACGTAGACAATGGCATTTACGAAAGACAGGGCGTTAGTCTGAAGGAGCTAAACGCCGCGCAGAAGGAAGCTGCTTTTGCGCTAATGGCGCAGTCCTTAAGTGCAAAGGGACTAAAGCTCAGTAAAGACATTATGAAGACGGACCAGACCCTGCGAGAAGTTAAAAATGGTAATCCGGACTATGATGAAGAACTGTATTTCCTGACGATAATGGGAACACCTGCCGAGAATGAGCCCTGGGGATGGCAGATGGATGGTCATCATTTGGTGATCAATTATTTTCTGCTGGGAGACCAGGTGGTAATGTCCCCGGTGTTCATGGGAGCGGAGCCGGTTTTCACAAACAGCGGGAAGTATAAAGGAAATGTTCTCTTTCAGGACGAGCAGAATTTCGGCCTGGCATTTATGCGCGCTTTATCCGCGGAACATCAAAAAGCAGCGACGATTTCCAACCGGAAAGTGAAGAGCAATAATCGCACGGAAGCGTTTAAAGACAACGTAACGATCGATTATGAAGGATTAGCAGTTAGTGAATTATCCGATGCGGAAAAAGCGCAATTACTAAGCCTGGTTGCCTTGTATGTTGGCAATATGCGGGAAGGGCATCAGCAGGTAAAAATGGAGGAAGTGTTTGCCCATATTGACAATACCTGGTTTGCCTGGGTGGGAGAAACATCTGAGGATGCGGTTTTCTACTATCGAATCCACAGTCCGGTCGTTTTAGTCGAGTTTGATCACCAGCGCCCAATCGGCATGCCACGGGAGGGAAGTGGTTTGCCGACACGAAACCATATCCACACGGTAGTAAGAACGCCGAATGGTAATGATTATGGCAAGGATTTACTGCGGCAGCATCTCGAGAAACATCCGCATTAAATTGTGCTCGAATTACCAGTATCGCAAATCGATCTTGTAAAGGAAAGCAGCATGAAAAAGTTGATCGTGAGAGTTTTTCTTCTCTCAGTTTTTTTATTGCCACTCATTAGCTGTAGTTCAGAAGAGCAGCCGCTAACGGTTTTTCTGGTACGTCATGGCGAGAAGGTCGATGCCAGTAAAGATCCGGAATTATCCGAAGCCGGTCAGGAACGTGCGACGCTTTTGGCCGAGATGCTCAAGGATGCGGGCATTGAATACATTCATAGCTCCGATTATATTCGCACCCGGAATACGGCTGCGCCCACAGCTGCCGCACTGGGGCTTGAAGTGGCATTATATAATCCGCGAGACCTGCCCGCGCTGGCGAAAAAGTTGCGGGAAATTGGTGGACGTCATCTGGTGGTGGGGCATAGCAATACTACCCCGGTGATGGCAGAATTGCTCGGGGGAGCGCCCGGCGGGGAAATTAACGAAGCTAATGAGTATGATCGGCTGTATATTGTTACCCGCGCAGGGGATGGTAGCGTGCAGAGCATGCTGCTGCGCTTTGGCCGGAAATATATTCCGGAATAAGAAATATCAATAAGGAACAGGATATATATGAAAAACGGTGTTGAGCAGAATTGGCATGCCACAGCCTGTATTCTTTGCAGTATCAATTGTGGTATTGAAATCGAATTCGACGGTCGGCAATTCAAGCGGATTCGCGGGGATAAAAATCATCCGGTATCGGAAGGATATTTATGCCAGAAAGCCGCTCGCCTGAACTATTATCAACACCATGCCTCACGGGTAAAGCAGCCAATGCGCCGGAAAGCGGATGGTTCGTTTGAGACGATTGACTGGGATACAGCTATTTCGGAAATCGCCGAAAAGTTGACCCATCTTCGCGATACTTATGGTGGGCACAGCATTGCCTACTATGGCGGCGGCGGCCAGGGCAATCACTTACCCGGCGCTTATGCCAGTGCCTTTCGGGCAGCCTTGAAAACGCCCTACATTTACAATTCTCTCGCCCAGGAAAAGACCGGCGATTTTTGGGTGAACGGGAAACTATTCGGGCGGCAGACCTGCCATGTTACCGAGGGAATTGAGCATGCGGATTATGCAATCCTCCTTGGCACCAACCCCTGGCAATCTCATGGATTTCCACAGGCCCGTCAGGTGCTGAAACAGATCGCCAAAGACCCCAACAGAACCCTGGTTGTAGTCGATCCGCGTCGCACCCGAACAGCGGAAATGGCGGACATCCACATTCCGGTGAAACCGGGTAGTGATGCTTTTTTACTGATGGCGCTGCTGGGCGTCATTGTTCAGGAAGGATTGGCCGATACGGATTTCCTCGAAAAACATACCAACGGTCACGAAGCGCTATTTGAGATATTGAAATCTGTCTCTATTACCGATTATGCTGAGCGCGCCGGCGTCGATGTGGCGCTGGTCGAAAAAGTTGCCCGTGGACTTGCAGCGGCCGAGCGGGGCTGTACTCGCCACGATCTTGGGTTGGAGCAGAGCCTGCACAGCACCCTGAACTGTTATTTGGAAAAACTCCTTTTTCTGATAACCGGTAATTTTGGAAAGGAAGGCTGTAATAATCTCCATACCCAGTTTGTTGCCTTGATCGGGCATTCAAAGGAGCCGGAAGACGGTGGCGTTCGAACCCGGGTAACCGGTATGAAAGAGATCAGCAAACTCTTTCCCCCCAATATTCTCCCGGCGGAAATCGATACCGATCATCCGGAGCGGGTGCGAGCAGTTTTTGTCGATAGCGCCAATCCGATGCAAACAGCGGCAGATACCCAGGCCTATCGCAAGGCTTTCGCTAAGCTCGACCTGCTGGTTGTTGTGGACGTGGCCATGTCCGAAACTGCCGCGCTGGCGGACTACATCCTGCCGGCCAGCACCCAATTTGAAAAAGCAGAGGCGACCTTCTTCACCCTAAGTTTCCCCACTAATTATTTTCACTTCCGGGATGCGATTATTGAGCGGGAAGGTGATACCCTGCCGGAACCGGAAATCTATCAGCGTTTAGTCAGCGCGATGGGACTGCTGCCTAAACGCTTCCCGCTATTGGAAACTGCGGCAAAAATGCAGCGGCGCTATCCTAAGCTGGATCTCTTCCCAAAAGCGTTGGGCATTACCCTGGCGTTGCGTCCGCAGTGGAAAAATTATGCGGCGGCAATACTCTATAAAACCCTGGGAAAAGTGCTTCCAGAAGGAAAACAATCCGCGGCGGTGCTTTGGGCAACTGCCCGTTTTTATGCCAATCGCTATACGAAACAGGTTCGGCGGGCGGGATATTCAGGCAAGAAACATATGCTCGGAGAAGCGCTTTTCGATAACATCATCACTGCCGGCACCGCCGTGCCCCTCAGTACCCATACCTATGAGGAAGTATGGGAATTGGTGCGCCATAAGGACGGCAAAATTCATCTGGAAATCGCTGAACTGTTCGCAGAGATGAAGGCATTGCAATCGGAGTCGACGCCATTAACAGAAGCCTTCCCACTGATCCTGGCTGCCGGAGAGCGCCGTTCCTATAATGCGAACCAAATCTATCGCGATCCGGATTGGCGCCGGAATGACAAAGAGGGCGCGCTGCGTATTCATCCTGCTGACGGTGAAAAGGCCGGACTGAGTGACGGCATCCTCGCCCGTTGCGAATCGAAGACCGGTGCCATAGAAGTGCGGGTGCAGTTTGATGAGAGCATGCTTCCCGGCTATGTTTCCCTGCCGCATGGCTACGGGCAGCAGTACCCGGACGCGGAAAATCCGGATACCATCCTGCAGAATGGTCCGAGTATTAATCTGCTGACCACGGGCGATCATTGCGATCCAATTGCGAAAACGCCTTATCACAAATTTGTTCCGGTGCGGGTTCAGGCGATATAGCAATCTTGCCATTATCCGTTATTATGACAGGAGAAATTATGGTGAAGCCGGAGATGTTGAAATGCAATCCATCGAGCTAATTCGTGACAACCTGGAGAAAAGTGCAGAACGGGTGCTGGCACGTATCGAAGAGATGCAGGCACATTGCCTGGTTTTTCCAACGCCACGTGGTGGTGGGCATACACTTTGGGTGCTGGGGCATCTCGCCTATATCGAAGGACTGGTAATCCGGAAATTTATGCTTGGGGAAGTAAATCCGCTGGCAGATTGGGAAACCGTTTTCGACGGGAAGGATGTTTCCGGGGAACGCAGCGATTACCCGCCATTCGAAAGCGTGCTGGCGAAATGTCGTGAAATGCGTACTGCGACTATTGCATTACTTGCCGATTTCAGCGAAGCAGATTTGGACAAAGTTAGCAGAAATTACCCGAAAGATGTTGGCGATATTTTCGGCACCTATCGCCGCTGCCTGCAATTTGTTGCAGACCATTGGTATATGCACCGTGGGCAGCTGGCCGATGCGCGTCGCGCTGCCGGGCTGGATCGCATGTGGTTTTGATGAACCTTGTTGCGTAATTGCCAGGGACGTAAAAATGATTACCCATAACGATGAGATTTCAATTGAATAAGATTATACTGATTATGCTGTTTTTATGCCTGCCATTATTCGCACAACATCACCATGCTGAATGGGGCTGGCAGGGGCATCGCTACATCAACGAACACGCCGTGGATTACCTGCCGCCGGAGATGGACTTTTTCCAGGCGAAGCGCAGCTTTTTACGAAATCACGCCGTGGATCCGGATACGGACCCGCAGCCGGGGTTTTATCACTACATTGATATCGATTACTATCCGGAGTTCTTTAACGGCACGCTGCCACATAATATGGATAGTCTGGTTTCTCTCTACAGCCTGAGCATCGTGGAGGGGAACGGCACGGTGCCCTGGGTTATCGATGAGTGGACAGATAGCTTAACTGCCCTAATGGCCGCAAAGCAATGGGATGACGCCTGGCAGGTCGCCGCCGAATTGGGGCATTACGTTGCTGATGCCAGCCAGCCTTTACATCTCACTTTAAACTATAACGGACAACTGACCGGAAATAACGGCATCCATTCCCGCTATGAAACAACGATGGTAAATCAAAACCTCTCCCAAATGCCCCTGCCGGCGGGAATGGGCAGGCACTGGGAAAATGTGCTCGATTCCGTGTTTTATTACATCGGGGAAATTTATCCTTATGTCGATAGTGTGATGATTGCCGACGATCTCGCCCGTTCGCAGGATCCCGGCTTTGGATCCACTTACTATAATATTATGTGGCAGGAACTTGAACAGCTCACCATTATTACGATGCATTATTCCATATTAAATCTGGCCAGTATCTGGCGAACAGCCTGGGAGAATGCCAACGATCCGGATCCCCTGGGGCTTTCGCTGGAGGATTACCAGGCGATGGGATATCTGTTGGCAGATGCCTATCCCAATCCCTTCAATCCCACAACTCATATCGAATTTTCAATTCCGAAATCCGCAAAAGTTACTTTGCAGATTCTCAATCCGCTGGGGCAAACGGTCGCTACTCTGGCGTCGGAAAACTTAACGGCAGGCACCTATAAATATACCTGGCATGCCGCAAATGCAAGCAGTGGCATCTATTTTTACAGATTGCACGTAGGTAAGAAATTCGTGCAAACGAAGAAAATGGTGCTGGTAAGGTAATCGATAACTTGCCAGGGTAATACGGATGTCTTACTGGAAATTCACTAAAAGAAACGAGGGGATATGAAATCACTGAGAAAAACACTCACCTTTTTATTACCAATCATTTTTGGCGTCGCTTGCTCTCCGGCAACGGTGGATGACTTCTTCGGGATAGCGATGAAACCGGAAAATGCCGAACAGTTTCAGATTGTTTCCTATTCTGCCCAGGAAGGTGTGAAGTATCGGAGCAGTCCGGAGATGAATCCATCCATCTATGCTTATGCTGAATTCCGGGAAAATTACCTGCTGATCAAGATAACCAATATGGATACCTATCCGCTCCAGCTAAGCTTTGACCGCGATGAATACATTATTCGAACCACCAAAGATGAAGAGTACCGCTTGTTAAAAGGGGATCCGTTTAAGTATGCGTCGGCTGGGAATATTTCCCCGAAAAAATCTGTAGAACTGAACCTGGAGCTGCCTACTAACTTTTGGTCAACGATCGGCATGAAAAACCCGCAATCGCAGAACGCCGCCTACACTGAAGACTTTTGGAAGGGAGAAAACAGTCTGAATTTAGCGCGGGAAGAGGTTGATCATATTACGATGACTCTCGGCGGTAATACCGTATTGGTGCTAAAACCAATCCCTTAACATCTGTAAAACATCATTTGCGGCAATATGCTAATTATGAGATCATCAGCGCATTGCCGCCGGATCGTATTTGGCTGAATGAACGATTTTTTGTAAACTTTGCAAATTAAGGTACAAGGTGTGCATTTCTCCTCTGGCGCCGTCCGTTAAGCGCAAAGCTGAAAGGGAGAATCTTGAAGATCCGTGCATTTCTAAATTTCGTGATCGGTTCATTTTTAATAACAGCGACATCCTGTGTGAATAATCCTTCCGACATAGCGCCGAATAAAGTGTTGCCAACGGCACAGCAAATTGCTTATCAGGAATTGGAGCTGATCGGCTTCGTTCATTTTACAGTGAATACCTTTACGGACCAGGAATGGGGATACGGCAGCGAATCGCCGGAAATTTTTAATCCTACCGCGTTGGATCCCCGCCAATGGGCGAGAGTGGCCAAAGAAAGTGGTATGAAACAGCTGATTCTCACCGCCAAACATCATGATGGTTTTTGTTTGTGGCCCAGTAAATACACCGAACATTCTGTGAAAAACAGCCCCTGGAAAAATGGTCAGGGAGACGTTGTTCGGGAGTTCGTCGATGCTTGCCGGGAATATGGCTTAAAAGTCGGTTTGTATCTATCTCCCTGGGATCGAAATCATGGCGATTACGGTAATGAAAACTACCTGACCTATTACAAAAATCAGCTAAAAGAGTTGTTAACGGAATACGGCGAAATATCGGAAATCTGGTTTGATGGCGCGAATGGCGGCTCCGGGTATTACGGCGGTGCAGATGAAGAGCGACGTATTGATCGCGAAACTTATTATAACTGGCCGGCAGTATTTCAGTTTGTTAAAGAGCTGCAGCCGAATGTGCTCATTTTTTCCGATGCCGGTCCGGATATTCGTTGGATTGGTAACGAACGAGGATTCGCTGCCGAAACCAACTGGTCGATGCTGAACAACAGCAGCATGACAATCGGTGCTGCTGATGTTGAGTATTTGAATACCGGTGATCCCGAGGGGGAAAAATGGGTGGTTGGCGAATGTGATGTTTCTATTCGTCCCGGCTGGTTCTACCATGCCGATGAAGATGCCGCAGTAAAAACACCGCAACAGCTGATGGATATCTACTACAAATCGGTGGGAAGAAATGGCGTTTTACTCCTCAATATTCCCCCGGACAGAAGCGGCCTTTTTCACGAGAACGACATTGCAGCTTTAAAACAATTTAAAAAAATCATCGATGAAACCTTTCAGGTTAATCTCGCAAAAGGGAAATCGGTAAAAGCCAGTAATCATCGCTTGAATCATGCCAAATTTGCCCCGGGAAATATTCTTGACGATGATGCGGATTCCTACTGGGCAACCGATGACGAGATTATCGGTGCCACCCTGGAAATAGACCTGGGTGGAGAAGTGTTGTTCGACCGGGTGATGATCCAGGAACCGATTCGCTTTGGGCAGCGCATCTCGGCGTTTACTGTCAAAGCATTCTCCGCTGATAAATGGCAGACCATTGCCACTGGCACGACCATCGGCTACAAAAGATTGTTAAGAGTGCCGCCCCTGAAAGCGGGCAAAATACAGCTGGTAATAACCGGCGCAAATAACACCCCGGCAATTTCTAACTTCGGCCTTTTTAAAGCATCAGCAGCGGAATAAAAAATATCGATGCAGTTAAAAGTGATTGTACGCCAAGTGTAGAATAGACCATTTAAATATTCTTCCAGCTATCCCTTTTTCAAACCTGTAAAATGGAAAATCAGTAATATGGATTAAAGAATCAGTAATCTGATTTATGTTTCTTGATCAGTTCCGGCTTACCTTTGGTTAAATAAATCGAGTAAATCAAAGGAGAATTAAAATGTTAGGAAAAATGGTATCCGACTTAATGATCAAGCCGGGGAAATCACCTGTTTTTGAATCACCGCAGAAATACGGATTGGAATACGAAGACGTCACTTTTAAAGCGAATGATGGCGTAACGCTTTCCGGCTGGTTGGTGAAGGGCGGAACTGATAAGGTTATTATTCAGTCGCATTTTGGAGTACAATGTTCTCGCTGTGGATTTACAGTTGAAGGAAAGGGAATAATGGAAAAATCCCTATGGAATAGTGATATTCACTTTCTGAATCAGGCTAAATATCTGGTTAAGGCTGGCTATTCTGTGTTAATGTATGACATGCGTAATCACGGTGACAGTGAGAAAAAAGGCTGGATCACCTGGGGAAAGGATGAACGAAAGGATATCGTTGCAGCTATTCAATTCATTGAAAATCACAAGGATTACAAAAATGCAAATATTGGTTTACTATCAATTTGCATGGGGCAGGCAATCAGTACTTTTGCTTTCGGTATGGAACCTGAAATGAAAAATTTTAATAACCTGAAAGCTATGATCTCGGTACAGCCCTTAACGTATGATTACTTTGTCGCAAATATGGGACTTCCAATGTTTTTAGTAAATGCAGGAAGTAAGTATAGTAAGAATAAAAGGAACACAGACCTTACAGGAGACTCCTTTTTACCATATGTGAAAGATATTTCGGTACCAACATTAGTTATTCAAAATAGCAATGATCCGATGACAGATCTGGATATGGTGAAACAATACTACAATGCCTTGACAGTTGAAAAAGAAATGCTATGGCTCGACTTAGACAAAAAAAGAGCTGCTGCTTATGATTGGTTAGGAAAAAATCCTGACAAAATTTTGGAATGGTTTGGAAAATTTTTGTCGTAGAAAAAAAATGCTTATCATCTTAAGCTGAAGGAGATAAGGAGAATGGCAATATTAACATCAAAATGGATGATGGCGCTTTATTTATTAATTCTTATTTTAGCTATTTTGTATTTAACTGGCTCAAAGTCCGTTCATACACAAATTACTATCAAAGCAGCGCCGCACGAAGTCTGGGCCATCTTAACAGATGCTGAAAAAATAAAGGAATGGAATCCTGTTTTAATTCCTGTAGAGGGAGTATTAAAGGAAGGCAATACAGTAAAATACGAGTTTCACCAGGATGAGGAGAATAAAAGCGTAATCCCGGCGATGGTGAAACAAATGGTTGAAAATAAGCTGCTGAATCAGACAGGTGGAATGCCCTTTGTTCTAACTTTTGACCACAAATATATTCTTAAATCAGTTGATGACAGCACAAGTGTTATTATACATGAAAATTATCGCGGCATTATGGTTCCGTTCTGGAATCCCGCTCCGGTTGAAAGGGCGTATGAAAGATTAGCTGAAGCACTAAAGGCAAGAGTCGAGAGTATTCCAAGAAGGATTTTGAATGAGTGAAATAATAACAATAAAAACTGTAACTGAAGCGAATGAGTTCCTTGGAGTGGGAAAACCAAAACATCCGCTTGTTTCTGTAATTTACCATGATCATGAAAATTTCAGACGCGAATATCAAAAAGGTCGCTACGCACTTGATTTGTATCAGATTTCCCTTAAAGATGGCATCAGCGGCTCACTGGGCTACGGACGCAATTCCTATGATTTTCAGGAAGGCTCCATGATTCTTACCGCACCCGGGCAGGTAATCATCATGACCGAAACTGTGATAAGCCAGGAAACCGGCGGCTGGTCGCTTTATTTTCATCCGGATTTAATACGTAAATCAGGCCTGGGCAGAAATATTGATACCTATAATTTTTTCTCCTATGAGTCAAACGAGGCGCTGCATCTTTCTGAAGACGAAATAAAAGTTCTAACCGATATTATCGAAAAGATTGAAAGAGAAATTTCCCAAAATATTGATAAACATAGTCAAAGTTTGATTATATCGAATATTGAACTTTTATTGAATTATTGCAGGCGTTTCTACGATAGGCAATTCTACACCCGCTCCAATATGAATAAGGATATCGTTACTCATTTTGAGCGGTTGCTGGTAGATTATTATGCTTCGAATTTACAGCAGAATCAGGGGGTGCCAACCGTTAAATATTGTGCGGAACAGCTTAACCATTCTCCCAATTATTTAAGTGATTTGTTAAAGAAAGAAACCGGTAGAAATGCCATGGATCATATCCATTTCTTTGTGATTGAAAAGGCAAAAACTATTTTACTCAGCACGGAAGAAACAGTAAGTGAAATAGCGTATAATCTTGGTTTTGATTATCCACAATCGTTTGGGAAACTATTTAAAAATAAAACCGGAATGTCTCCGACAAAATATAGAAATCTAAATTAAAATTTATTTTCAGTAATTCTTCTAATTAATCTAAATAGCGTATAACTTGCGGCAGGTCTGCTTGGGCTGCCTTTCATGCGTTATCATTTTAGAGTAATATTAAAAGCTGGGGCAGTCGATTTTTATGAAGCTAAATGAATATTTATCTTAAACGCAGGATACCGGATATTATGAAAATTAGCAAAATAGAAGTGATACCATTTTCCGTCCCGATTAAAAAATTTGCCGATGCCTATACCGGTTTTTCTGCCTCCAATGCCGTCCTGGTGAAAATTCATACCGATGCGGGAATTGTCGGCATCGGGGAAGCTTGTGCCTGGGAACCGGAATTCTATGGGGAAACGATCGAGTCCGTCTCTTCGACCATCGAGAAATACATCGCGCCGAAATTGATCGGAGAAAACCCGCTGAATATCCACAAGATTATGGCGATCATTGATGCGAACCTCGCTAAAGTCACCTGCGTAAAAGAAGGCATCGATCTGGCTTTGCATGACCTGGTCGGGCGTATTCATAACACTCCGGTGTATAATCTCCTTGGCGGCTGTTTCCGGGAGAACATTCCCGTCGCTTCGGAAATTGGCATCGATACGCCGCAGGCCATGGGAGATAATGCCCTGCGCATATTGGACCTCGGCATCCAGGTCATCAAGATAAAAGGTTCTGACGATATGCAGCAGGACATCCGCCGAATCAAAGCTGTGCGGGAAGCAGTTGGCGATCGTGCGGAGTTACGGCTGGACCCAAACGCCGCCTGGACGACCATTGGCGCCATCAAGGTGATGAAAGCCGTTGAAGATTGCCATTTGCAGTTGCTGGAACAGCCGGTGCCCAGCTGGGACCTCGACGGCATGGCGCATATCCGCAGCAAAATCGGTATTCCGCTAATGGCGGATGAAAGCATCTGGACGCCGCAGGATGTGATCAACATTGCCCGAAAAGGGGCCGCGGACATCATCAACATAAAAATTGCCAAATCCTGCGGACTGGCTCTCGCGAAAAAAATTGAAGCTGTTGCCGAAGCCTGCGGACTGATCTGCATTGCCGGCACGGAAATCGAACCGGGATTTTCCCTGATCGCCAAGTTGCACCTGGCCGCATCGATGAAGATACATCCGCTGGCGAGCGAATTTACCGAGCTCTCTCTGCTGGAAGAAAATATACTGACCCATGAAGTGAAAATTGTCGATGGCTGTGTTAAGGTGCCTGACGGCCCGGGTTTCGGTGTAGAATTGAATGAAACAATTCTGGAAAAAGTGCGATTAAGCTAGCAGGGCCGATATCCTCATTTCACCGCCGATATTCATTCGAAATCAGATAAGGGTAAAACCTTCATGTGCCAGATTCGCTTAATAAAAATATCTCGAAAATTCTGGCTGTATCTTATCCTGTTGATCGTCTCTGGCAATGCGATATTTTATTCCCTTGCTGCGCAGAATGTTAATACTGCAAAAATGGAATTCTGGAAAACGCAGCGGAAGGGGGCGAACGGCGGCCTGCTCACTTTTCGTCCGGAATGGTTTAAAGCTGCGGCGGGTTTCGGGATTGAATATATCCGCTTTCATCCGGATGTATTACCGGCAGATGAACGGGATTTCCTGATTGGTGATGCCGATGATTTCCAGGCGCTGAATTCTACAGATTTACAACTCTTGAAGAAATTTCTCGATGAAGCGGAGAGCAATAATCTTAAAATTGTCCTCACTATGTTTTCCCTGCCCGGTTGCCGCTGGCGCCAGTTAAATGGTGACGTCGATGATTATCGCATCTGGCAGAATGCGGCATTTCAGGCGCAGGCCTTTAAATTCTGGCACGATCTTGCTGCTGCCCTGAAAGATCATCCGGCAATTGTCGCTTATAATCCCTTAAATGAACCGCACCCGGAAAAAGCCTTCGGATTTGAAAGGGCGGACAGTGCTTTTGCAGAATGGGTTGCCCGAAGTAAAAATACGCGGGCAGATTTGAACCGCTTTAACCGGCAGATGGTTGCGGCTATACGCGCGGCTGATAAAACAACCCCGATTCTGCTCGACGGCTATTTTTATGCAGATACGCAGGGATTTCCCTATCTTGAACCTGTTGATGATCCCTTCACCCTGTATGCGTTTCACAATATCGCACCCTGGCAATTTGCGGCATTCCGGGCAAATAAAGGTCGCTATGAATATCCGGGGCGGATGCCGGAAAACTGGAATGGGCCAGGCGTGCCATGGAGCAGTAATAATTTGGAAAGACGTGTTCAGCCGGTTCGCGAATTTATGAAAAAATATCAAATACCTGCGGAACGAATTATTGCCAGCGAATTGTGGTGTGATCGCCGGGTTGCCGGATGTAAAGAATATCTGGCCGATGCGATTACGATCTACAACCGGCAGGGTTGGCATTGGGTCTTTTACAGCTTTCGCTCGGATGGGCAATGGGGTGGCCTGGATTATGAGCTGGGAACGGAGCCCAAACTGGGCTGGAAATACTGGAAGGCGGTAGAGAAAGGCATTGATGCGGAGCCCTTCAAAAAAAGAGGCGACAATCCAATCTGGAATGTGTTGAAGAAAGAATTCCGCAGAGGTGGAAACTAGCCTGGCCGCCCTGGCGCGCAGAAATAAATTGGAATAAAACGGACGTTATCGTATACTAATTTTGTCACTATTTTCAGTTATAACCGGGTCTCGTTTAATCAAAAAATAATCGATAATGTTGAAAAATTATTCAAACGTTCTGTTTTGACCTATTAGAAATTATACCGCCCCTACAGGGCGGGGAATTTATTAAATAGCAACCAGAGCTATAAATATATCGCCCTTACAGGGCGCTTCGAGCAGGCCCAAACAACTTTTGTATTAAGCGTCCCATAGGGACGGCATATTTATAGAAAAAGAATAATTAAAATCATTTGAGTCCTATTAGGGGCGACATAAATAGCTGTTGTAAAGATGTATATAAACCTTTGCCCATGAATATACCCCCATTTTTCATTCTCCTTTTATTCTTGCTGTTTGGCTGTAGTGTGTCTTCAAATGATACGCCTGTAGCGCTGGATAGCGGGATTCTTCCTTGTTCGCACCCACCAAAAATGAGCGGCGCCGGCAGCGTTGAGAATCCTCCGACAAATGGCGCATTACTGGCATCGAGATTCGAGACCCTCGAAGATTTAAAATCGGTTGTTCAAATCGAATATTTCAACAGCGGGGGGAATAACATGGTTCGCCTGCGCCATTGCAGCAACGGGCAGGAAGTGGTCAGTGAGTTAACATCCGGGGTTAGTCAGGGAGATATTGTTGCGGCGCGGGATGGAGGCATTTGGGAACGGTTGACATTGCTCCTGTCCGCACCATATGCGATTATCAACCGGGTGGATCTGGCCGAAGTTTATACCCTGGCCCGGCGGCGGGGAGACTTATTTGGCGCAGACGATCTCGCTTTTTTCCTGGTTGCGGAGAAATCGGTCGGGAATATTAATACTGCCGAAATTGCTTTCAAAAATCCGAGGGATAAAGGGGAGAAAGGGTATCTGAATTCCTTCAATCATATCTTCGCACAGGCATTTATTACTTCCTGTTATTCGGAAGCGTTGGCGGATTTTGTCGCGGACGTTCATGAGCGGCAGTCCATGCCGGAATTGACGACTGGCATTTTTAGCGAAGATCAATTGTCCGACCCGGTGAGTAATCCGGTCGATCATTATGTGGATTTGATTAACAATGAATGGGGACAGGAGATCGGCAAAGCGCTGAAAGAAAAATATCAGATCGACAGAAATACGCTTTGGACCCCGGCGTTACTGGCGGATTACATGAATGATTTGCAGAGCTACTTTTGCAGCGCCTTTCAGATTGGCATGAAACCATTCCGCCCCGATGACGAAGCGATTTTAATCTTTTCCCGGAAAATCAGGATGGTGATGGCGGGGAGGACACTTTAGAAAGGGGGATTGGCGGCTTAAGCTTGCGCGATATTAATCTGTGGTCTGTTCCAGACGAAATTTCGAAAAAGTGTATATGCTGGCATCTATGCTAACAATTTCATATGCTGATTGAATATCTGCCCTGCCAATCGTTCGCCACTTTTCCAAATCATCGAACCAGGTGGCATCAATTTCAGAATGCGTTAGCACTGCGCCCCGCAGATTCGCATCGCTGAGATCAGTTCTCCGCAAACGGCATTCGCGCATATTGGTATTTTCTAAATTGGCTTTTTGCATGCTGGCGCCAAGAAAATCCGCCCGCTGTAAATTGGCGTCATTGAGCATTGCGCCGTTAAACTTCGCCCATAAAAATGTCGAACGATTTAAATTTGCTTTGATCAGTTGCGCGTTGCTGAGGTCGGCGCCGTTTAGCTTCGCTGCTTTTATAATAATATCATTCATCCGCGCCCATCTTAGATCGGCTATTTCCAGGTCCGCTTTGCTAAGATTTGCGCTGTTCAAATTTGCACCCCATAAGTTTGCCCCTTTCATTGCGGCGCCCCTTAAATTCGCGTTGCTTAAATCGGCATCCTGCAAATTCGCCCCTTTCAGATCCGCGCCGCTGAGGTCTGCCCCGTTCAGGTTGGCACCATTTAGATCCGCGCCGGCAAAAGAGGTGCTGCGTTTAATTTGGGCAAAAATCGCTGAGTCCCGCACAACAGTAGTTAAGGCCAAAAGTAACTGACCTCTTTCCGGGCTGAGAGACTTATCAGACAAGCTATCCCCCTCGGAGGCCCGGTAGGGTTGAAAAGCTTTACTCAGTGAAACAATTCTAAGCAGCATCTCATCGCTTAATTTATTAGACTGTTTCCCTTGCAATTCCCGCTTGATATCCGCCATCAGGCTGCTGGTTTGAAATACCAGATTACTTTGTTTTACGGAGGCAATAATTTTATTCTGCTCGGCAATTGTCACGTCCTGCTGCTGAATCTTGTTTGCAAGCTGTTGATTATAATTGTTCGAAAAGAAAGCGATAGCGATACCGGCGAGTATGATAAAAAGGGCTACCAGCAGCGTAACCAATCGATAGGCTTTTGCAGGGCCGGCGGCACCTTCTCCATCATCATGTTTGTTCAGGATGCCTAGTAAAAATGTGTGTTTTTGCCAAAGCGTTAACAGGGAGATGAAAAGCGCGATCAGTCCCAGGCCGGCAAGAAAGCCAACCCAGAAAGAATCGTCGTTCTCAATATAGGGCATGCGAAGATAGCCGAGTGTCCAACCAATAACCAGAGAAAAAAACAGCGCGCTTAGCCAAAGTAGTTTCCGTTTCATGGAATGAAAATAACGCTAATTTTTTATTTTGCAAATCTTTCCGGGAAATTGAGGAAGCAATATTATGGATACCTGCAATGAACGTCTACGGTTGGTAAAATAAATGTTAGTGATGGTGTTTTTCCGCAGCCTGGCCGGATATTTTGATAAGATCATCAAAATTTGTAGTTTGGGAAGTCCGTGGTATAAAATCAGCGCCGCCTTCAATAAATATTCGCGATAGAAAATGAGGAGCGCCAGGCATTGGCTGTCATCAAATCAACACAATTTTTGCTGGTAATTTTCCTTATCAGTTGCCTTGCCAGTCTTTTCGCAGAGGAGCAGGCGGAAATTCTTCAGCGATCGCAATTTTCTATCGGGGAAACAATTGAAATTCAGTCTGCTGTCCTCGATGAAAAGAGAATACTAAACGTTTATCTTCCCAATAGCTACACTTATGATTCGACCAAAGTTTACCCGGTTATCTATCTGCTCGACGGTTCGGTAGATGAGGATTTTATTCACATTGCCGGCCTGGTGCAGTTCGGATCATTTTCCTGGATTAATATGCTCCCGGAAACGATTGTCGTTGGCATTGCCAATGGCGACCGTAGAAGAGACTTCACTTATCCCTCCAATAATGCCGAAGACCAAAAAGATTTTCCCACTGCCGGAGGCGCGGATAAATTCATTGAATTTCTGGAAAGCGAGTTGCAACCGTTAATCAACGAAAATTACCGCATTGGCGCGAATCGCACCTTGATTGGGCAATCGCTTGGCGGACTGCTGGCGACGCAAGTGTTGTTTAGGAAACCGACGCTTTTTGACAATTACATTATTATTAGTCCCAGTCTTTGGTGGGATGATGAATCGCTGCTCGATACGAATTACAAGGCACCCGCTGCCCGAAAATCCATTTATGTCGGTGTCGGGAAAGAAGGGGAAATTATGGAGCGCCTGGCAAAAGCGCTTTTTGACAAATTGAAGTCCGGGAATGCGGATAACAACCAGATTCATTTTGGATTCTTTGAAGAACTCAGTCATGGGGATGCCTTGCACCTCGCTGTTTATGATGCCTTTAATAAGCTCTTTCGGAAAAAGAAAGACTGATTTCTGAAAGCGACAGATAAGGATTATTCCCGGAAAATATGATCTACCCAAATTTGACAGAAGAGAATGCTGAAAATAATTAAGGCCAGTACCAGCGGGCATTATGCCCAAGGCCGCCGTTTGTTTGAATTATATGCGAATTGGCTGAATATCGACCTTAGCTTTCAGAATTTTGAAGCAGAGTTGGCGCGGGTTGAAACCACTTATGGACCGCCGGAAGGCTGCCTGTTGCTGGCTTTTCTGGATGATCGCGCCGTTGGATGCGTGGCATTACGGAAATTCGACACCCGCGATTGTGAAATGAAACGGTTGTATATCGAACCCGGGCATCGTGGACATGGCATTGGAAAAAAGCTTGTTGAGAGGATCATAAACGAAGCGAGATTGTTGCAATATAATGAAATGCGCCTGGATACCCTGGCGAGCATGACAGCCGCCCGAAAGCTCTATCAATCGTTTGGTTTTCGGGAAACAGCAGCGTATTACCATAATCCCCTGGATGATGCTGTTTATATGTCACTTAAATTGCAGGATGAATGAACAAATCAATAGGGAGAAAATATGTCTGAAGCTACCGCAACGAATATTAAGAAGAGTTTTTGGATTATCGCTGGCGTCGCACTCGTCTGGAATCTTTTTGGGGTGATGAACTTTTTTATGCAGATGACCGCGGATCCGGCCACTTTACCGGAAAAGCACCGGGCGATTATTGAAAGCCGTCCGATCTGGTCAACGGCCGCTTTTGCCCTTGCGGTTTTCGGAGGCGCGCTCGGTTGCCTGCTTTTACTGCTCCGAAAATCTGCCGCGACGAATGTCTTGATCGCCTCGCTGGTTGGTGTCGTGGTTGGCGCTGTGCCGATGTTAGGTATGGCCGGCGAATTCAGTATCTTCGAAAATTTTATGTACCTGCTGATGCCGGCGGTTGTTGGTGCGGCGCTGGTCTGGTATTCGAAGCAGGCGGAGAAGCGGGGTTGGATTAGTTAATTGGCCTCTGAAAACATCGGTCAACGTTTCAGCTGCCTAACATTATTTTTCCGGTAGACCTGATACCGGCGGTAATCTGTCCCCACCGTTTATGAAATCTATAGCGCCATGGCAGCGTCAGGCGTTGCAGTTGAGAGGTTGCCCACCAATTGCCGGAGGTATAACCGAGCTCGTTCAGTAGATCTCCGGCAATTTTGTGAACCGTATATTTTTCTGCGGGATTCAGTTCGCTCTCCCAGCTGCCGGTTATCCCTTTGCGATAATGATCTTCCGGCCGTTTATAGCGGTGATCCGATTCCTGTCTTTTTCTTTTCATCTTGCTAAATTCGTGGTCGGTATAAATTGTTTCAGCCGTTTCCCTAGTGATAGGGAGTTCGCAGAAGCCGAATATTCTTTGCAGGGTCCCGGGGCCATTTTCGATTAAATCTTCATATCTTACTTCTATAAATCTTTTCGCATACTGCTGCGATTTACGAGCAGCGATGACGTGGTCTTTCCACAAGGTCGCAGCCCTTTCGGCTGTTCCACCCCATTCACCAATCGTTTGTTTTGCAGCCATCATCGAAACCGCAACATCTCGACCATCTCTGATTAAATGAATAAATTTGCTCTCTGGCAACAGTTGAAGAATTTCGGATATGTAAAATGAGTTATCACAACTTTTATGAAGCAGTTGAGTCGCTCCCGGTTTGCTTTCCATCAGTGGTAAATAAACCCGGCTCAGGAATTCGCGGAGGTATTTGTGAAATTCCGCTTCCTGCCAGACGCAAGGGAGCCCTTGATGCATTCCGGTTGCATCGCGACGAGCAACCGACTGTTTCCAGCTGTTTATCCAGGGAATTAAATATTGCTCAAAAAGATTTAACTCCACAGTTGTCGCCACCTGAGCATGTGCGCCGAGCATAATTTGTAGCCAGGTTGTCCCGCTTCTCGGTGAACCAATAATAAAAATGCATGGTTGTTCACTAAAATTTAGCATCCTTTCCTGACGGTCTAATACTGCAGCTTTTTTTACATTGTTCATAACGTGCGTTTTTGTCTTTAATGTGCCTATATTTTTCCGGAAATTATTCCAGGAAGGTCGCAGAGATTTAAACAGACCGGAATATTTATCTGAAAAGAGCATCGATATCTGACTGTTTTGGAAACCCTGGATGAAGTTTCTTCTGGGTTGCAACCGCACCTTGAAATGCAGTTGGATATCCGCGGGATATAAATGTCGGCTCACTAATATCTTCGTAGCGAATACCACAAGCGATCCGAACACCGCTGCGAGTGCCGGCACCCGTTGTGTGGACGGTGAAGCCGCTCATAAAAACAACATCGCCGCGCTGTAATTCCGGAGAGACCCAATCCGCTTCACTGTATTGATCGGACTCAATTTCAATTAACGCCCCACGGGAGATGCTTTTGTCGCGATTGGCTTTCCATACCCCTGCTCTATGACTGCCCGGAATTAGCTTCAGCGGATAAAAATCATTGGTAATGTCCATCAGTGGTGCCCAAACGGTAATGTGCTTCAAACTTCCCTGACCTGCCGTCCAGTCCTGATGCGGAGACCAACCGAGGTAGCCGCCGGGAATACGAAGTTCTTCTGAAACAACATGCGCAGCCACACCACCGCTGACAACAAGTGTTACAATATTCAGGCTTTTCAAAACCTCAAGAATTTGCGCATGCATCATCATTGCGTAAATTGATTGTAGCCTGCTGGCCAGGCGCAAAGCGCTCAGGTAAATATCTTTATCATGAGATAAAAGCGTGCCCATATTGTTACGAAGGGCAAGGTTGTCCGACCCTTCATCCACTGGAAGACCCAGTTGGTCTAGTTTTTGGGTAAAGATTAAATGAAAATCTTTTAGCACCTGCTTAATAGCGGAATCCGGCAGCAAAGCCCTTTGAACAAGAAAACCATTCCGCTTAAATTCTTCCTGAAAATTTTCCATAATTAGGTATTCCTGATAAATAGTGTGATTTGGTAGATTTGGATCTAAATTGTTTAAAAAGTCTTGTCTTGAAGCAAGGCGTATTTTCCCCTGCGAAGATGCTTCAATTTCTAATTATGCAATGAAATTATGCCGGGGACGTATTTCGGATCATATTTTTAGTATTGGGATTTCTGATTATGGTTGTCTTTGATTTGGGTAAAATGTTATAGCAACTGATGTTTTGCTATCTATGTTGCTAATGGCGAAAATATCATTTCAAAAATGTCGTTAATGAATCTTTTGAAAACCCAATGGACAGCTTGTATTTCTTCAGTTATTTCGAAACCTGATTGATCTCGACCGTAGTGATTAATACTTTAAAAAGTTGACCGGGGAATTCGGAATGAAAAACCTCGGAGACCATTCTGGCCCGAAAATTAGAGTAAATATCAAAAGTAAAAAACTATGAGCATTTCATTTCAGATTCTTGGTAAACCCGATCGGGATAATGCGCTCCTGGTACTCATCGACAGTGGCCAATCTCAAAAACGTTTATTGTTTGATTGTGGCGAGGGTTGTCTCAGCGAGCTCCCGGTGGGAGAGATCCTGAACATCGATCACCTGTTTTTCTCCCATTGCCATATGGACCATATCAGCGGGTTCGACGCATTCTTCCGCTGCACATTTGGCCGAAAATCCAAACCCAATGTCATTTGGGGACCCAGGGGAACCAAGCGGATTATGCAACATCGATTTCAGGGCTTTCTCTGGAATTTGCATACGGAGATGTCCGGCAGCTGGACTGTCCGGGATGTTCTTCCCGGAAAAATTGTCTCTACCCGATACGAACTGGCAGAAGCGTTTGAAAGGGCCTATGATGAAGGCACTACAGATTTTAATCAGGTAATACTCGATGAGCCGGAGTTTACGGTTTCTGCTTTTATTATGAATCATAACACCGAAACGCTTGCTTTTTATGTGGAGGAAAAGCAGAAGGTGAATGTGGAGAGAAACGCGGTCATTCAACTTGGGCTTAAGCCAGGCCCCTGGCTGCAGGAAGTAAAAGATCTAACGGTTGAAAAAGCCGAAGTAGAAGTTGCTGGCAGAACGTTTCGCCTGGATGAGTTGCGCAACGAAATACTGACGATTACCGGTGGGGAGACAATTGCTTACTTGACGGATTTTCTCCTGGATGAAAATACCATCGGGGAATTGGTCGAGAAATTGACTGGCTGCAAGAAGATTGTCTGCGAAGCGCAATATAAACATGCTGACCTGGCTTTAGCGCAAAAGAATTATCATATGACTGTTAAATACTCCGCGATGCTCGCGAAAGCAATCGATGCCGAGGAATTGATACTCTTCCACATTTCCAGTCGCTACAGCAAGGAGGACTGGGCCGATATGCTGAAAGAAGCGCGGAATATTTTTCCCAATGCCCGTTTTCCGGTAGGGTGGATTGAAAGTGTGCGTTGAAATGTTGACTATTGAAAATATGAAAGGGCATATCATTATGGGGCTACGATGTTTATTACTAATTACACTATTGCTTTTCATCTCCTGTACTTCAACGCCGGAACCTCCCCGAATGCTCGGGAAATTTTCAATAAGCCAGGACTTATACTTGCCGCAGTTTGATTGCAAAACCGATGTGGATGACGTCCATTCCGTCGCCGCAGTCGCTACGGTGTTGGCAGACCCGCGCTTTGCCGATGTGCGCTTCCATGCGGTTGCCGGTGCTTATGGGACGCAAGAAGGTCTATACGTCCCGGCAAATGAGGTCTTTGAAGCGGCGTTTGGGGAAAATTGGTCGGACGCGCATTCGGACTATCAACACGCACTGGATGAAGTAATGGTGCTGGTTGTGAGCACATTAGAGAATGGGGGAAGCATCTGGATTGCCGATGCCGGGCAGTCGGATTTCTCTGCGGATATTGTTCGGAATGTGAAGTCGAAATTGCCGGACATTAATACGAACGAACGCATTAACGTGGTGCAGCACAGCAATTGGAATGAAGAAGTGACTGCACCGGAAAACCTCGCTTATGTAAAGGCAAACACGGATTATCATAAAATTCCTGATGGCAATGCTGTCGGCAATGGCACACCGGGATTTAAAGATGACATCATGGCGGACTGGCGGGGTGCCATCTCTAAACCGGAACTTCGGAAAGTTTGGGAGATGGCTTTAGCGGTCGGAAATAAATACAATGGTCAGGAGGGGCGTTATAATAACACCGCGATTGCCAATGGAGGACTGGATTTTTCCGACGTCTCCGAAACCTGCTGGATTTTCGGATTCGATCATCTCAAAGATGCTGCTGCATTCTTTCAGGAATTTTCGCAATGAGCGCCGGAAATATACCGCATGCATATTGGGCGAAATTTCGAAAGTATGGCGATGACCTTTTTCGCTATGATACGAGAGTATATCTCACGCCGGTCGCACGTATTGATGATCGTGATAGCTGCCTGGGGGCAATTGTTGGTAAGAATCCCGGTTCCGCGAAACCGCTGACCGGCGCCCGCGGAATGCAGCCGATTTCTCTGGATGGCGATAAATGTTTGCCGATCATAAAAAGTATTATCTTAAAATCTTACCGGCAAATAAATAGCCCGCCGCCGCCAAACAGCTACATTCAGGTTTTAAATCTCTTCTACCTCTGCGAACCGAAATTGTCGGTGGCGATCAACAAGCTGAAGACCCATAACCGGATGCGGAAATGCCCCGCGGAAAAACGAATATTTCCCTGGATCTGGTATGTTTGGGGAGGTCCTTCGCCGCTACTGAATCCTTACAAAAAAAGATTCCGCAAATTAAATGCGACAAATCATTTTTATCTGGATAAACACGCTGCTAAAGTTATTGCCATGCCTGCTTCAACATCGGACTTTGCAAAACATACTCAGGGATTAAAGCACGAACTCGTGCTGCCGCATATTGCCGCTCTGCTGAAGAGCAGGACAATTCAAGCTTACGGTTGATTCATCGCTTATTTTTATGTAAGCTGAAAAAGTCCGGACACGCTCCCTCTCTTACCGATAGATTTTAGATCTTATTCTGATTGTTTTTACCGGCTAATAAAGCATTGGACTATTACTGTTGAAAACACCATTTCTATTCACCCTTCGACAAGCTCAGGATGAATGGAGGTAAGTAGTTAATTTAAGCTAGTTAGAAGGAAGTAAAGGTTTTTTGATTGAATCTCTTCTTTTCTGAAAACACCAAAAGAACAGCGAAAATTTTTAGGGATGCATGGGAAAGTTTCCGAAGAAATTTTACAAAAAAATCAACCAAGAAATCAGGCATCTGCTCAAAGAAGCTGGTGAAAGCAATAAACCATATGCGGCGATTCTCTATAGTGTCGATAAAGGTAAAAAATTGGGAAGGCATCAATCTACAAGAATCGTTGTCAGTGCCTATAATACGGAAAAAACCAGTGGCAATTCGAATAACCATGCAGAGGTAAATGTGCTGAATATGGCGGCAAAAGTGCTGACTGATGAAATGTTCGATATTGCGGGAAACTATAAACCAATTGCCGGCAGAGAAAAAGATTTTTACCTGTTCATTAATACCCGTCCCTGTCCGAAGTGCACTGCTGCGATTGTCGATGCACAAATCTTCAATGTCTATTTTCAGCTGGAAAACAACTATAAAATAGGCGTGTCGAAAAAAATTATCGCTGCAAAAGATCGTGATATTGCAAATCTGGAATCCACCTTTGGAAAGAAAAAGGTAAAAACTTCTAAAAAATATTACACTTTTCAGGAATTGTAATAGAGCATTCGAGAATTAAAGGGGAAGAATGATATGAAAAAGATATTGGCGCTATTTACCATAGCACTCATCAGCATCTGGAGCGGGGGATGCGAAAAGAGCCTGACCACCGTCAGCGAGCCGGAATATAATATTGCCGCAATGCCAGACGTTACCGGTGACCTTTACTTGTTTAACCCGAAGGGGAAAAGGATACGGATGATTGCCAGTGGCATTGTCAGTCAGCCAACCTGGTCGCCGGTTTCTGCCGAGCTGGCGTATGCGGTTCAAACGGATTTGGTCTCGAACCGCTGGGATTTATACATCACCGATGTAAATTCAGTTAAAAAGCTGCTTCTGGCAAATGATGATGGTTTTAAATACCGTCCGCGCTTTTCTCCCGACGGTTCAAAAATAGCTTACTTTAACACCAACAAAACTGATTCCCGCCGGGATCTCTATGTTGTAAATACCGACGGTAGCAACAAAGAGATTCTCCTGACTGAAGCGGAGGACGAACACTGTGCACATGTCGATTGGACTCATATCAAAAATCATCTGCTGATCTATAAGAGAGCAAGAAATGACACTACTGGTATCGGACAATTATATCTCTTAAATGTACTGGATAAATCTCAGACGTTTTTAGTGGATATTTCTACACAGTCGTTAAAAACGATTGATGGCCGGCGGTGGTTATATTACCATCGCGATGCCGGAAATAACGCCCTTGCTATTCTGGATCTGGAAGATAGCAGCAAAAGGATCATCTTTGATAATGGCCGATACGGTCTCTCCGGGTATTCCTGGCATCCCGATGGTCAT
Source organism: Calditrichia bacterium (assembly GCA_028284905.1). Lineage (GTDB taxonomy): Bacteria > Calditrichota > Calditrichia > RBG-13-44-9 > J075 > JACKAP01. The sequence goes on along the minus strand of JANQQU010000029.1, from coordinate 61,930 downwards.
ACGATTGTTTTTGGGCGGGCTGATAGTTTGTCAAATAGAAGGCAAGTCTATCAAATAGATAGCGATGGAGAGAATTTAACCTGTCTGGTTAGCCGGGAAGATCAGAATTGCTCCCAGCCGCTATTCTTTCCGGATGGGCAGCGGATTTTATACAAGAGCCACTTTGTTCCTTATTATCAGCGGGATTATTACATTCTGGATCTTGCCACTGGTGAAATAAGCAATTTGACCGCTGAGACAATTTTAGGAGATGCAACGCTGGCAATTTCCAGAGTGCGTTTGTAGGATAAGTTTAATGCGCTTATAATGATGCGGGATCTAAAGAAGCAGCGCTAGATTTTATACCATTTAAATGCCATTGGCGCCAGCACTACAGCTTCCCGGTCGACATCTTTGCTCAGTAAATCCTGTTTTTTTACAGCATCTTTAAATGATACCTGCACACTTTCATTACGAAAGTTGAATAAGCCATAAACCCGGCTTTCGCCATCGGCAGAAATTCGTTCGATGCTAAAGACCCCAGCTGCCGGCCTTCCGAATTTGGCTGCGCTATAGGGATTAAATGCAGCTTCCGTTTGCCTTGCCCGCGCCATCTCCTTTAAAGAATTTAGGATAATCGACTGCCGGGTATCAGGCCTGCTCAGCAGATCCGTCAGGTTTTCATATTGCAGCTTTTCCCGGTTAATGCGCCGTTTAATGCCGCTTTCCTTCATACCTGGCAAATCATTTTCGGAGCCGAACATGGAATGCAGGTAAATCGCCGGTAAGCCGGGCATGGTCAATAGAATAGCATGTGCCAGCAGCATTCGCTTGATGCCAAGCATCTCATCTGCTGCCTCGCCTTTCAGCAAGCTAAAATAATTACTGTTGATTTCATATGGGGAGTCGCTGCCATCGGGATTAGCTTTATAGGAAACTGCCCCGCCATTGGCAACGGCGGCGGCGAGGAGTTGCCCAATTTCCGCTCGGTCTAAAATACTTTCAACCGGCCGTAAACCGATGCCGTCATGGCTGGCCAGAAAGTTAAAAAAACAAACATTTGGGCAGGGTAATTCCAGGGTATTTGCCCAGTTCAGCAATTTCTCGGTTTTGCCGCTTAATAAGCTGTAGGCGAGCAATGGTGGCAGGGTAAAGTTATAGACCATATGGGCCTCATTCCCGTCGCCAAAATAAGATATATTTTCCTGATGCGGCACATTCGTTTCTGTAATCAAAAGTGTGCCCGGGAAGAGCGCTTCGATTATCTTGCGAAATGCTCTGATGATCAGATGCGTTTGCGGCAGATGGATACAAGTGCTGTTTTTCTCTTTCCAGAGAAACCCAACGGCATCCAGCCGAATAACCGAGGCGCCTTTGGTAATGTAAAATAACAATACATCGAGAATTTGCAGGAAAACCCGGGGATTTTTAAAGTTTAAATCGACCTGATCTTCACTAAAAGTGGTCCAGACTTCTTTGCGATAATCTCCTGATGTATAGGTATGGGAGAGCGGGGAGGTACGCGGACGGACCACGTTTGGATAGGCTGAGAGATCATCCATCTCGATGTAATATCCCTGAAACGCCGTATCTTCTCTCAGGAAGCCGCTAAACCACTCACATTGCCGGGAGCTATGATTGATGACGGCATCGAACATCAGTTTGAAATCTGCGGAAATCGCTGTTACGTCCTGCCATTCTCCCAATTTCGGATCCACTGCGTAATAGTCGATGATAGAAAAACCATCATCAGAGGAGTAGGGGAAAAATGGCAATATGTGCAGGATGGAAACTTCATCCTTTAGATTTGCCAACAAGGTTTTGTGGAGCGTCCGGAGGTTTTTCTCTCCTGCTGCGAAAAAAGAATCGCCATAACTGATTAAAGCCAAATCTTTTTCGGATAGCGCGTATGTGCTGGCGTTTGATGCGAATTTCTGATATTTCAGCATCAGCTGCTTAATTGCTGTCGCAAGAAATTCAACTTCGTTTGGCGGATATATTTTTGCGAGAAGCGATAGAATCTTTTCCATTGTATAACTCATGTCCACACTGAAGCCCCTGATATCCGCTCGAAGATGGATATCTTTCAGATGAAAAAAGTAGCAGAAGATGCCTGGATTTACCAGGTTTGTGATACTATGGCCGGGCACATGTTTGCTTCTTCGGGAGTGTTAAAGAAGTAATGATGCCCAATCCTGTCATTGCCCCGAAGGAGTTCCTTTGAGGCCCTCCTCTCCCCAAAAGTCTACGGTTTATATATCTCTTTACAAGTGCGTTTTCATGACTTCATCTTTCTTAAAATGAAAACAGAATTTGGACATTAGCCACTGATATACACGGATTTTCACTGATTTTTCATCGTTCTGCTTTTATCTGTACAAATCTGTGTTTATCCGCGGCTAAAAATTAATTTTTTAAGATGTTTTTTTAACATGTAAACTTATGTATAAACCCTAGCCCAAAGGGATTTATTCGGAGCGATGACAGCCATGACAACTTTTAGCATTGTATGTTAAACACTACCGCTTCTTCCCAAACAGGATACCCGGCCGGGAGATTAGAATTGTATCCAATACATAACCAATAGCATTATGCCAAAATATAATATCAGCATGCCATAGGAGCGAAACCAGGGACGTTCTCTGTCCATAATTCCTTTATCTGAGAGAGAATATTGCAACTTCTCGGCCGCCAGGGGAATGTTCCCGATAGCGCTAACCAGGAAGGCAGTAAATGTTGTTACAGCGCAGCCAACCATGTTCCACCACATCCAGTGAATGCCAGGGAATCCCAGCCATAGTACCAGGTTTAAGGCAACACCGGCAAATATACCGGTAAAAATTCCCGGTGCCGTCACTTTCCGGGAAAGAACGCCCACCAGAAAGGCTGCCAATATCGGTCCATAAAAGGCCGAACCGATTTTATTGATCGCTTCGATAACCGTGTCGGAGATATTGCCGACCAGAAAGGCAAACCCGGTAATGAGCACACCCCAGATCACCGTCGTTATTTTGCTCCATTTCAGATAATTGGCGCTGTCCTCAATTTTTTTCTCGACGAAATCGCGCATGGTAGATGCTGAAAGCGAATTAAGGGCGGAATCCAGACTGGACATTGCCGCTGCGAGCAACGCCGCAAATAAGAGCGCTCGCAATCCGGTTGGCAGGTTGTGTAGGATATATTGCGGGACCAGGTAATCCGGCCTTTCTGCCGGTACCGCCGCGGCCAGCTCCGGGGAACTTTGGTATACCGCGAAAACCGCTACACCCAGCATAAGATACAAAACGGTCAGCGGAAAACGGGCGAGGCCATTGAGCATGAGGGCGAGCTTGCTCTCGTCGCTGGTTTTTGCGGAAAGTCCGCGCTGTACCTGGCTCTGATCGGTGCCGTAGTAAGACGCATAGAGAAAGAATCCCCCGATTAAAAAGGCCCAGAACGGTACCGTGCCGCCGTCTCCCAAACCAGTTGAGAACTCAAACGTCTGGGTTCTTTCTGTCGGGATTGCCGCGAACATCGCGCCAAAGCCGCCAACGGAGTCCGCTGCGTAGAAAATACAGACGACAATGCCGCCAAGGAGAATAACCATCTGGATGAGGTCGGAATAGATGACCGCTTCAATGCCCCCGATAGTATCGTAGATAATTGTTACCACGCCGATAATCAGGATGGTTGCCCAGAGCGGTATCCCCAGGCAAACGGACAAAACGATGCCACTGGCATAAACCCCCACGCCGGTGGCCAATCCCCGGCTAATGAGAAAAACCGCACTGGCCAGGGAGCGCACTGCCGGACTGAAACGCAGCTCCAGGTATTCATAAACGCTCACCAGTTTCAACTCGCGGAAGAAAGGAATCAGAAAAGCCATTACCAGGATCATGGCCAGGGGGACGGCGAGCTCGTACTGCAGCCAGGTAAATCCGCCATTGGTTTTCAGGGCAACAAAAGCCGGAATGGAAATAAAACTAATCGCCGAGGTTTGCGTGGCCATGGTGGAAACCCCAACGGCCCACCAGGATATTCTTCTGCCACCGACATAGTAGTCGTCCTGCGTGGATTGCCGACGGCCGAGATAAACGCTGAGGCCAATCATACCGGCCATGTAAAGAATGATAATAGTCCAATCGATGACGTTCATATGGGTTCCTTTTACAAGTTAGAAGATATCCCAATGCAAGCGTGCAAGCTATTTAGCGGAGGAATTTCTCTGCAGCATGTCGATAACAAGCGCTGAGCTCCAGGAAAAACTTTTTCCACCATAGCCAGTCGTCGTTGTGGTATTTTTGAAAGGCTCGAAATATTCCCGGGAGCCGAATTGTTCTACCAGACTGATGGTGCCCAATCTGATTTCTTCCGCTAAATCATACTGCTCATATTTTAACAACCCATTCCAGATCATCCAGTTCATATGCACCCAAATCGGCCCGCGCCAATAATTTTTCGGCTCGAATCCGGCCTCTCCCGGTAAGCAGGATGGCACCAGGTGCAGATCTTCAAAGGAATGTAAATGGCTTAACAGTTTCTCCATCTGAGCATTATCAGGAATTTCGGCGAAGATAGGAATATAACTTCCGGCGCAATGGATTTTAATTTGACGATTTTCGAGAATATCGTAAGGATAGAACAAGGCATCGTTCTCATCCCAATGAATTTCCGAAAAGTGATCCGTTGCCCGCTTGATCCAGGATTCTATCTGCGAAGTATCTTTACCGATTTTTTCGCCGATACGGCACAAGCTTTTGTTTGACTGCACCAGAATGGCATTGAAGACCGGGTCTAATATTTGAAATGGAAAATCCGCCGGCACCCGCTCGTAATTACACGCCCGTAATTGGTTGACAAGATAGATATAACGTTTGTAATCATCGTCTGTCGGGCGGGTATGTGCACTGTCATCCACTTCATGAACATCTTTGCGGCGAAGGTTAATATCCGTTAAAAGATCCGGACTGATACTTTTCAAGGCGCGATCCCACCAGGGAGAATTATCCATACCGGATTCCCAATTATGCCAGATAGCTACCAGGCCGGTATTTTTGTGCTGCCGATATTCGTAAAGATATTGATGGTAATGAACGATCTGGTCATACAAGCGGGCAATGCGTTCCTTCCCGAAGTCGTGTTCAAGAATATACTCCAACACAAATCCATGGACTGCCGGTTGGGTAATCCCGGAAGTTTTCAGGCGTTTCGGGGCGAAATCCGATACATTCGAATGCCAGTAATCGGCGGAAGGAAAATAAGTGGTATACTTTTCTGCATTGTGAAAAATAATATGGGGCAGAAAACCATTTTCCCACTGACCGCTAAAGAGCGTTTCCAGCTCAACCAGGGCATTTTCCGGCTCGAAATGCAATAAACCGATCGCGATTAAACCGGAGTCCCAATTCCATTGAAAGGGATACAAAAACGGAGAGGGAATAGTAAAATTGCCTCTCCGATTATTTTCTAAGACAGTCTGACATTTCTGAAATAAATCCACGATATAACCTGCTGTTTAGAAAGCTGCCCGGGTCCGGGTAATTACCCGGGCAGCAGGGGTAGATAAAAGAATTTTTAGAATTCGAAAGTAGCAGTAACAAATGCTCTGCGCGGTAAAATCGGACGACCGACGAAGAAGTCGCCGCCACCGATCTGGGTATCGCCCTGACGCGGGGAACCTTCGGTAATACCTTCGGCATCGAGCAAGTTAAACAGGGACAATCCCAAACGCCAGGCTCTATTTGCGCCTAACGGAATGGTATAACCGGCATGGGCACGCATGATATTGTAAGCTTCCAGTTCAACCGTGTTGGCATCGTTGGCATATTTCTTACCAATATAGTTGGTAGAAACACCAACATCGATAGTATTGTTGTCGTATGACAATCCGACCATCGCCATAATCTGCGGCTGACGGCGTAACCAGTTACCTTCCAGATCCGGATTGCTTTCTACTTTGGAGAACTCATGCTTCTGGTAAGTAACGTTCGCGAAAGCGTTTACGTCGCGGTTGAAATAATAACTACCGCTGGCTTCCAGACCAATCGTGCGGGTATCCTGCACACGAACGATTTCCGTAACGCCACCCTGGCCGTCATTCTCAAAGTCTACAGATCTTCTGTCGCTCAGACTGACAAAATATGCTGCCAGATTACCGGCGAAAGACTGACCACCGAATTTGGCGCCAAGTTCACCTTGCAGGATAATTTCCGGCTCATAAGACTGGGTAACGCCGGGGCTGGAGAATCTAACCGAACGAATTTCCGGGAAGAAATATCCGCGGGAACCGTTCACGTAAACATTGGTGCTGCTGTTCAACTTATACATACCAGCTGCCGCTACTGCAAAACCGGATGTTTCTACAGTGCCTTTCTGGAAAGTATTCGAACCAACACCGGTTTCCCGGGTGATGTATCCTTTAGCGTTTTCGTAACGAACACCAAGGTCAAGGGTAAAATTCTCGAATACCATTTCGTTAGCAGCATATACAGCGCTCTTTCTTAATGCATGATGTCTGTTGGAAGTTTGTCTTCCGGAACCATTCACATATCCACCGGAAGTATACTCAACAGTGGCGCCATTTGTATCAACAGCAGTTAAAGTAACCATTTCCGGGGCATTGCGGAAATCGCCGAGATAGTTGTAAATCCAGTTATTATCGCCGGCTTTCGAAAACGAATTAAACGTTCCGATAGTGAGGTTATGCGTAGTTCCACCGGAAACAATCTTCTTGGAGAGATAAGCATCGCTGACGATATCTTCCAACGGTCTGTCTCGGTCTAAAACACGGTTTTCGAAAAGGAGATCGCTGCCAGCTAAGGTCTGGCCGGTGGAGGCGTAGGAAAATGTACCGCTGACCAATCCTCTGTCCGCCAGGTAACCGGCCTGCGTTTCCGGCACGTTATGATCGCCGTCGCCATCGAGGAAGAGATTGAACTGATGGGCATAGTTGGCATAGCGGGCTTTTGCAGTTAATTCCCAATCGTTCTCGAATTCCATATTGAGATCGGCCATCAGGTATCCACCGGTTGTGGCAACGCCGTCACCAATCGGGGAGTTGTGAGTGCCATTCGGGGTATCGAAAGAGAAATCGGTGGCCTGGCCGGTCAAGGTTGTGAAAACGGTTTCGCCGTCGTTGCCATCGGGTCTTTTGTAAGTGCCATTATCATTCTGTAAAGGATAAGGCAGATAGAATTGAACTTTGTCATCAATGAACTGACCAGATACAGTGAAAACACCTTTGCCATCTTCGAAAATGGTTTTGATGTTCGCGCGAATCTGGGCACCAACAGTATTTAAACCGGTTTCCAGCGGACCTTCGTCATGACGATAGAAGCCGGAGAAGGCATAAAAAGTTCTGTCGCTCAACGAACCGGAGGTGAGGAAATCGGTTTTCGCGCGACCGTCCTGGCCCCACTCATACTTGACCTTGTTCGGGGAGAAAACATTACCGGAAACGCTGGTGTAGTTGATGATACCTGCAACAGAGCCGGTACCGAACAGGGTCGAAACACCACCTCTTACAAATTCGAGATTACGAATACCGATATCATTGCGAAAATAAACGTCATGCGCGGAAGAGTTCAAACCAAACGCACTCAATACCGGCAAGCCGTCTACCTGCAGCGGCGTAAACTGATACTGTCCACCGGAAGGCATACCGCGAACAAATACGTTACTGGCAACCTCACCACCGCCACCTTCGGCGTGGATACCGGGCACCACTCTCAGGATGTCTGCCTGGCTATTGGAGCTGAGCGTTTCAATTTCACGGGTATTCAGGCTGGTTAAAGAGAGCGGAGAGTTGAAGACAGTTCTGTCTGTAAATGTTGCGGTGATGACCGCGCTTTCCAGTTGGAACACGTCCAGTGCCAATTGGAAGTTTTGCGTAACCGCTTTGCCTTCTTCTACGGTTACTGCAACATTCTCGGTTTTATAACCAACAAAGGAAACGGTGATATTATAATCGCCGGCAGGCAGATCCATTATATAGTTACCATTGGCATCAGTAACATCGCCGACCAGGGAGACCGGATCATACACTTGAGCGCCTCTCAGCGGCTCACCAGTTTCTTCATCAGTCACTGTACCGGAAAAATTTCCCTGGGCAACTAACGAGAATGTGAAAACGGTTAAGAAGAAAAAGATTCCCTTCCTAATAGTAGCAGAAAAATTCATAACACACCTCACACGTTGTTAAATAAAATGTGATGTAGAACAAAAAATTAGAATTACGATTTTAATGTAAGGTTATTTTCTGCGGAGAAAAAAGACGCCAATTGTTCAATAATGATACTCATTTGTCTTTTTGTTGGTGAATTGGTATACTACAAAGAAAAAATATGACAACTGTCAGCGAGTCTTGTTATGTCGTCTAAACCCAGTGTTGAAAAAATTGATCAGAGTCCGGAAGATTCTTTTTATCTCAGGAATGTCATCAGGGAAAAAAGACCTGACCTCAGTCAAAAGGGAGTGTGGCACTATCATCGGGAATACGAAATTACCATGACAACCACCAGCTATGGGAAACGGATTGTCGGTTACAACATCGATGATTATCGGGCAGATGAGCTGGTAATGCTAGGGGAGAATGTGCCGCATTGCTGGATTACCGATCACCATGTGGAACAACATGTCATCCAGTTCAAAAAAGAAACCTTTGGTGATGTCTTCTGGAATAATGTGGAACTGTCGCCAATTAACAAGCTCTTGAAAAACAGTCAGCATGGCATTCAGTTTTCCGCGGAAATAACCAGCGCTGTGAAACCGTTCATCGAAAGTCTATATGAATTAAAGGGGTTCGAAAAATTATTAACTTTATTCAAAATTCTCGATATTCTCTCGAAAACCGAAGATATCGAACTATTAACATTTCAGGATTATTCTATTAAGAATAGTTTAAAAGCATCGAACCGGATGGAGAAAATCTATTCCTACATTCACGAGAACTACAGCGATAACGAGGTCTCTGTGGTCGCATTGAGTAATATTGTTCATATGACGCCCAGCTCTTTATGTAAGTTTATCAACAAGATCACGCAGAAAACATTTACAGAACTGCTGATCGAAACCCGTATTGCGGAAGCGTGCAAGCTCCTCTTGAATAGCGATAAATACATTTCGGAGATATCTTACCTCTGCGGGTTTCGAAATTTATCGGGGTTTAATCGTAATTTTAAAAGAATTATGAAGAAGACACCGAAAGAGTACCGCAAGTTTTATAATTCTCCGTAAGCATGGAACATCTTTACATTTGCCCCAAAAATGCCTTAATATGTCGCCCCTACAGGGCTTATTGTTTTTTGCGACATTTATTATCTATAAATATTACGCCCCTACAGGGCTATTTTTATTCGCAAAATAAACCGGCTAAAAATATTATGCCCCTACCGGGCGATCAATCCATTTAAATCGAGTATTTTACAAAGCGAGTCCTGTAGGGACGACATATTTATAGCTAAGAAGAAACCAAACACTATCTAAAAATATTACGCCCCTACAGAGCTATTTTTATTCGCAAAATAAACGGCTAAAAATATTATGCCCCTACCGGACGATCAATCCATTAAAATCGAGTATCTTACAAAGCGAGTCCCGTAGGGACGACATATTTATAGCTAAGAGGAAACCAAACACCGATTAAGCCCCATAGGGGCGAAATATTTATAGCTAGGAAGAAACCAAACACCCCTTCAGCCCTGTAGGGGCGGTATATTTAGATGGTTGCTAATTTGTGGTTTGACATTTGAATAATTAACCCGGGGGAATCGTGAAGAAAAAATCAATAAAGGACTACAAGATAGTTGCCGGGGATGAAAATAGCAGCCGGGAGATTGAAACCGAGTTGCTAAAATCATTAAGAAGCCATTTAGCGCAATCGACCAACACCGGCTTTTCCCTTGAGATCAGAGATGATTCACATCAGCTAATTGGCGGCTTAACAGCGAGCACTTCCTACGGATGGCTATTGGTGAAAACGCTTTGGGTGAAAGACGAATATCGGGGCACTGGCCTGGGACGTTCATTAATGGCAGCAGCGGAAGGGAAAGCCGTTGAGTTGGAATGCCATAGTATTTGGCTGGATACTTCCAGCCCCGATGCGTTGCATTTTTATCAAACCCTCGGATATGAGGTCTTTGGGGAAATTGGCAATACACCAGAACAATATCCACCGGAGCATCGCCGTTGGTTCATGAAAAAATCTCTGTCCGAATAGATGCAAGTTATTCAGCCCGGAATCCCGTTGGTAACATCAGTTACATAAATCGGAGCAGAAATAACCGACCTTGCCGGGTAATTTTCAAAAGTGTGAGAAGGTGATAAAATGTTTTCAATATCCAGACTGTTTTTCGCGGCAATTCTGTTCTCCGTTCATTTGTTTGCCCAAAACGGCGCAATCGTTAGTCAGGCACCGGTGCATTTCCCGGCGGATACGCTGGCAAAATTGTCGGAAAGAATTCCTGGCGTTATAGAAATTTCCCAGGCAGTGAAGTTGCAAGAGATTACTTACATCAGTGACGGACTGAAAGTAAAGGGATACCTCGCCACTCCGGCAGTTGAGGGAATATATCCTTGTGTGATCTTGAATCGGGGAGGCAACCGGGATTTTGGTGCCTTGAGTCCAAAGAGAGCACTCTTTTGGATGGGGCGCCTGGCAAGCTGGGGATATGTGGTAGTCGCCAGTCAATACCGCGGTAATGCCGGCGGTGAAGGGCAGGAAGAATTTGGCGGGGCCGATGTAAACGACGTGCTCAATCTTATTCCCCTGCTGGCCGATCAGCCATCTGCGGATACTTCCCGCATGGGGATTTACGGATGGAGCCGCGGAGGCATGATGACCTATCTTGCCTTAACAAAGACCAACAAATTTAAAGCCGCTGTTGTCGGCGCCGGTGCTGCCAATGCCTTTAAGAACATCGAGCAGCGTCCTGATATGGAAAAATATGTTTATGCGGAATTAATCCCGGATTATTGGGAGCATCGCGAAAGCGCGTTGAAGGCGAGATCTGCGGTCTTTTGGGCGGATAAGCTTGCGAAAACCACCCCGCTATTGCTGCTCCACGGCAGTGCCGACTGGCGGGTGCCGCCGGAAGAAGCGTTGGAAATGAGCAATCGTTTGTATGAAGCAAAACATCCCTTTCGCCTGGTCTTTTTTGAAGGTGGCGACCATGGCCTGCGGGAGCATCGCACGGAAGTTGATCGACTGGTAAAGGATTGGCTGGACGGCTATCTGCGGGATCGCAAACCGTTACCGAATATGGAACCGCATGGCCGGTAATTCTGCCGCTCTTTATTGAAGTTAATATTCTAGGGTCTATTTTAAGGATGAATGGAAGTATCTTTATAAAAAGGTGTTTGCCTGGCATCAAGGTCTATTGTTTATTTACCTTTTAATCGTTAAGTTCTCCCGCCTCACAAGTCTCAAGTGAATTAGTTTTAACAGCTTATTACTATCTCTTTCTAAAGTGATCGAAGAAAAGACCGGTCATCCAAATTGAAGCGAGATTCAAAAAAAAGTAGTTCACTGGCTTCTCAATCGCTTTTCTAACCTTTGCATTTCTCATTACAGATTTAGAGTAGTTTTAAAGATGCAATACTATTTCTGCCTGTCATTACCCCAAGGAACTATAGTTTATATACCTATTTAGATTGGGCTTAAATTTGTAGAAATATTTCGCCCCGACAGGGCTCTTGGTTCTTAGCAGATTTTATTAACTATAAATATTTTGCCTCTATGGGGCGTTCAAAATGCTTAAAACAAGAGTTTTAGAAAGCAAGTCCCGTAGGGACGACATATTTATAGATAAAAAGGCTTCAAATCTCATTTGAGCCCCGTGGGGGCGACATACCCTTCGGGTTGTAAATTTATGTATATACCATAGCCCTTTCGGACGATGACAACCGGAAAATCTAATAGAATTAAACATTTAACACTATGTATTCCCTAACCATACACAGGAGAGATGAGATGAAAAAGTTTGTCGGTTTGCTGTTACTGGGATTTTTAATGCTTTCCCAAACAATGTTCGCCCAGGATAAACTTTACCTGGTTTTCGAATTCATGCGGGTTGATGGCGAGCAGGGTAGTGCCTACACGGAGACAGAAAACTATTGGGAGAAGATACAACAGGAATTGGCCAATAATGGCGATATCCTCGGCTGGGATGTTTGGTATTTACAGCCGGGTGGCGAAGATCAGGGGTATCAGTATCTGGTGGTAACGCTATTTGATGATCCGGTTAAAATGATGGAGGGCGCCAGCTGGGACGTGCTGATGACTGCCGCGAAAAAAGCCTATCCGGATATGTCCGAAGAAGCGATTACCGCGAAAATTAACCATGCTGCAGAAACCCGCGATCTTGCGGTGAATTTATACCTGGAAAGGATTGCCACAACGAGCGGCGATTTTAACATGGATATCAGCACAGTGTGCTCTGTAGATATGATGAAGGCGAAAACGGGAAAAACCGACGAGTATGAGAAGGCGGAGCAGAAAGTTTTTCAACCACGCCATCAAAAATTGGTGGATGCCGGCCAGAAAGGCAGTTGGGGATTGATGAGAGTGATATTGCCATATGGCAGCGATCGCTATGCATCTCATATTACCGCCAATATGTATACAGGCTACGAGCAGTTCTTCGCTTCACAGGCATATGAAATTGGGGAAGCGACTGAGGAGGAAACGAAGGCAATTCAGGATGGCCTGCAGACCCGCGACTTGCGATATGTTTACATGGCAACCCTACTAAAAAAGGTCCGGAAAGCTGCTGAGTAAACTGGATAACTCTGATAAGCGGATATATTTTTTTACACCCGGTCTGGAGAGCATTTCTCAGGCCGGGTGTTTCGCTGTCCACGCATGAAGAATGTCACAGTTTCTTAGCCACAACTTTTTGCTTTAGTGCCCTGAATTTTTATTTCCATTGTCAAACTTGGGAAAAGCGAGTATCTTTTCGCCTGCCCGAAATATCAAAGTTTTGTAGGGCAGGAAACTTTATCGGATGCCAAATTGTATTAGATAGGCATAAAAAAAGTGAACTAAAATGCGCAGATTCTCGAAAATATCACTCATCTTCGCCGCCGCTCTAATGGTCGGAATTGCCGTGGGGATGCCTTTTCTGCATCATCATGTCGACACCTGTGAAGAGCAGCCGGTAGAGTGTATGGCAAACGTCGTTGAGAAGCATCTCAATGGTAGCCAGTCTGCGCAGGTCATTGCTGTCAATAATCCTCTCAAGCAAATCTCACATCTTGCTATTGTCTTCCAGGAAACGGCTTTTTCAGCTTTTTCCGGATACCTTTTTATTAATAAAGCCCCTCCCGCTTTGGTCTGATTTCTCGATACGCACATTGTTTCTTCACGCCCGTTGTGGTTCCATTTCTATCCATTTCAAGAAATGATGTCACGTTGCATGCTGCGGGTACCCTTTCGGGATTCAGCAGTGATCGCAACTTGCCCATGTGAAACAAACGTGCAGATACATAATTCTTAGATCATTGTGTAGAATAGCTGTTTAAAGAGCTTTATGAGACGATTTAAAAACCCATTTTTAATTGTATTAGCGTTACTAATACTTAGTTTTATGATTGCTATGCCGTTGCTGCATCAGCATCCGATTGATACACCGGATTGTGTGCTTTGCGTGGTATATCATCATTTATCCGGTATTCTCATAGCGATTATCGCTACAATTTTACTAGTCCCTTTTAGAAAGTCAGAGCTTCTTCTCTTTTTCGAAGCAAGCCTGCCAGACCGGTTTTATAAAGGAAATTTTTCCAACAGAGCGCCTCCGAATCTTATTCTGACACTCTGGCAAAAAATTGTATTTCCATAAAAAAAATTGAATTAGGAGAAAAAATGTTACGCAAAAATCTTACCATCATTTATAGATATATAGCCACGCTAATCATGCTGGTTGTTTTAGCCGTCGGCTGTAGCGAAGACAGTACAGCCCCGGACGATGATCATCACTTTGAAGCGATAGGCCTCACGTTGCGCCAAAACGGCGTGGACATCGTTTCCTATGAAAACGGCGCTGTGACCGGTGAAATTGAAGTTGAAGAAGGCCTCACCACCACGCTGATCAGTGTTCGTTTCCTTCTGGAAGATGGCACTGAGGGCATCCCGGAAGACGATGAATTTTCTCTGCGCTTGAATATTGAAGATGAAAGCATCGCTTCAATTGTTCAACATGCAGGAGAAGATTGGTCCTTCCATATTAAAGGTGAATCTCACGGTCATACCGATCTCACCATTAGCGTTCTCCATGGCGATCATGCCGATTTCGAATCCGCGCCGATTGAAATTCATGTCGAAGAGCATGGTGGCGAAGAAGAGCCTGTTGGCCTGATCATTCTCGAAGAAGATACCGGAGATACCTTGATTACGGTTAACAATGGTACTGTGACCGGCAGCCTCAGCGTTGCAGCAGGCGATACGACCGATCACCTGGTGGTCTTTTTCCTGAATGACGAAGGCGAAACCTTTCAGCCGGATCCCGCTGAGCATGCCCTGACATTCATCAATGCAGATGCCGCTACGGCAGAAGCCATGCAGCACGAAGATGAAGCCTACGAGATGGTTGTTGTTGGAAAACAAGCTGGTTCTACCACATTCGTAGTCAGACTGTTGCACGACGGCACTCCGGAATTTGATACACCTGATATACCGGTAACGGTAACTCAATAATGAAATATTTGAAGTCCATATTAAAAGCGATTCCCGTTCTGGGAATCGCTTTTCTTCTCTTTACGAATGCGTCTTATGCCAATCATTCCGAAGATGCAGCAACACCTCCTCCCGGTAGTGAATTGCTGGGGAAAATCGTTGATGCAAACACCGGCGAGTCGCTGGGCTGGACGCAAATTCTCATTGTGGAATTGAATCGCTCGACAACTGCCCACGATGATGGCGAATTTCACTTTTCTAACCTGCCTGCCGGTATTTATACAATAAATACTTTTCGGGTAGGGTATCTGGATGGCAAGATTGCCGTTACCGTCACCGATGCGGATACGACGCGGATCACTCTGAAATTGGCCAGCACGCCTATCGAGGTTGAAGGGGTTATTGTTGAAGGCGAGCAAACAGATCTACTTTCAGAATTAACCAAAGCCGATGTGGAAGTGAGCGGCAGAAAGTTGCGCCAGAATCTCGGACGGACTATAGCCGAGACTATCGATGATGAACCGGGCATTTCTCAACGCACAATGGGCCCGGCACCGGCACGTCCGGTGCTGCGCGGATTGAGCGGCGACCGTTTGATGGTTATCGAAGACGGGGAACGCACCGGCGATCTTTCCGCAACCTCGTCCGATCATGCGGTGGTAATTGAACCGCTGACCGCCGAGCGCATCGAGGTCATTCGCGGACCGGAAGCGTTGCTCTATGGCTCCAACACCATTGGCGGCGTCATCAATGTTGAGCGTGGATACGTGCCGACAGTGGTGGCGCATCATGCTCATGGTTCCGTCAGCATGCAGGGAGAATCAGTAAACGAAGGATATTCCGGCGGCGCTTTTTTACGGGCACCGATGGGGCCATTATCGCTGCGGATTGATGGCAGTTACCGCAATGCGCAGGACATTTCCACCCCACAAGGCACCCTGGAAAGCACTCATATCAATACCCTGAACGGCTCGGTAGGCATCAGCTTGATCAGACCCTGGGGATATATTGGCACTGCCGGCAGTTATTACGATTCCGAATACGGCATTCCCCCCGATCCGGTTGCCGGCCATCCCGGCGGCGTGCGGATCGATCTGAATCGCCGGCACCTGGAAAGTAAAGCAGAACTGCTGCCGAAATCCCGCTGGCTCCGGCAAATTGAATTGCGCCATTCTTTCACAAGCTACGAGCATTCGGAAATTGAGTTTAGCGAACGATTGGACCGGGAAATCGCCGGTACCGGTTTTGATGTGCAAACCCAACATTTCTCCACCACCGCGCGTTTTAATCAAAGCGGGGTTTTGCGGAATGGGGCAATCGGTCTTTGGGGAGAATTTCGCGAACACGACACCTCCAGCGGACGCAACCTCACCCCGCGCTCCCGAGAATATTCCGGCGCTGCTTTTATTTACCAGGAAGCAATTTGGAAAAAAATTGCCCTTAACGGTGCACTCCGTTTTGATGCTAAAGATGTAAATCCCAAACAAAATGTCGGAGATACCACTGAAGCCGGCCTGGTGCGCTCGCGCAGCTTTCGGGGATTTTCCGGTTCGCTTTCCGGCATATACAGCCTCGGGAACGGGTTTTCTCTCGGTGCAACAGCAATGCGCTCTTTCCGTGCGCCCGGTATCGAGGAGTTGTTTTCCGAGGGGCCGCACCTGGCGGTATACACTTATGAAATCGGTAATGCCAATTTAGATAAGGAACAAGGATTCGGTCTGGAAGCCTTTCTGGAAAACAAAGATAGCCGGGGAAGCCTGCGCCTGGCTGTTTTCCGGAACCATATCAACAACTACATTTTTCCGGAAAACACTGGTGAGCGAAGCAGACGGATTTATTCGCTTTTTGAATATCGTCTTACTGGTGAGAAAGACGCCCTGTTGAGCGGTATCGAAGCCGCGTTCGACCGGCAGCTGTTGGGGAAATGGTTTGCCAGCGGTACTGTCAGTTATGTCAAAGCAGAATTTACAAATACCAATGAAGCGCTGCCGCGCATTCCGCCATTGGGAGGTAAATTCAACCTGCGTTATCAATCCGGACAACTGAGTCTCGGGGGCGGAATCACCGCTGCGGATGCGCAAACCCGGCTGGCGCAATTTGAAACAGCAACTGCCGGTTACACAGTGGTGAATCTGTTCGGACAATATAACTTTAATAGCCTGGGTTTATTTTCGACGGTTTCGCTCAGTGTGGATAACCTTTTCGATACCGAATATCGGAAACATTTGAATTGGGTAAAACACATCATGCCAGAGCCGGGGCGTAACATCAAGCTGTTGTATAAAGTGTTTTTCTAGTGCTGCTTGTGGGGGAGTTTCGGGATACATGCAAAAGCTGCCTTTGAAAACAGCGCCTGGCATTTACATCATCGTAGACTGTAAACTAAGCTTCTTAAGTTTCAAAAAAGTGCTACTGCCCAGTGCCACCTAATAGCTTATATGATTCCCCCAAATCAATCTATATTTATAAAACATTATCTAATTCAAAACCATCGCTTTCTGAGTAAATGGTCCACTAATTCATTTCGGAATACCACTTTTCGCGCAACGACACAGGGAACGCTTATATGAACACTGAAAAGCGAATCTTAAACGTACCAACCAATATTATCACTGGTTTTCTGGGGTCCGGAAAAACCTCCGCCATTTTGCATCTGCTGAAAAACAAGCCTGCAAATGAGCGATGGGCCGTCCTGGTCAATGAGTTTGGGGAGATCGGTGTAGATGGCAGCCTGTTCGAAGGACAACACGGCGAAGATCAAGGGGTGTTTGTCCGCGAGGTTCCCGGAGGGTGTATGTGTTGCACGGCCGGACTGCCTATGCAAATTGCCCTGAATGTGCTGCTTGCCCGCGCAAGGCCGGATCGGCTGCTGATTGAGCCGACAGGATTGGGGCATCCGATTGAAGTGCTCGGCGTGCTCTCCGGTGAGTACTACCAGGAGAGCCTTTCCATCAATAAAATTGTCACCCTCGTGGATGCGCGCCACCTTTCGGACAATCGCTATACCAGCCACCAGACCTTTAACCAGCAAATTGCTATTGCGGATGTCATTGTAGGGAACAAATCCGATCTCTATCAGGATGCCGACCGAAGTGCTCTGCAGGCCTATGCGGCAGAACGGGGAGCGCCGCATGCGAAACTCCTGATTACCGAACAAGGCGTTCTTGACCCTTCCTGGCTGGCAGGGGCCACCCGAGCCACTGCAACACCGCAGCATTATCATCCCGCTGCTGAAAACCAATC
The DNA here is from genome assembly GCA_028284905.1 of Calditrichia bacterium. Classification (GTDB taxonomy): domain Bacteria; phylum Calditrichota; class Calditrichia; order RBG-13-44-9; family J075; genus JACKAP01. The sequence goes on along the minus strand of JANQQU010000029.1, from coordinate 44,061 downwards.
GACACCGATTACAGAAATGTCTCTTCCGGAATCCGGTTATCTAAAAGTAGAGAATAAAGGGGAAGGTTTCAAGAGTATCGGGTGGAGGTTTACGCCGCGCCGCGTTTTTAACCGCGAAAAGCTTATTTCTTTTTTCAAGGGACTCAACGCGGAGCGCATGAAGGCTGTCTTTATTACGGAAGCTGGCGTCTTCGGCTATAACTTAACCCCAGATGCTTTAACAGAGATGCCCCTTGACGAATGTGCAGAAAGTCGCGTAGAAATTATTGCCACGAACATTGACGCCAACTGGGAAAAACAGCTTCTTGATTGCATCGCGCCGAATTTGTAGGCGGAAAGCTATTGACGGAATTGCTTTCCGCACAGTGTTTATTTTATCGAATATCCTCTAAGGTAAGACCCTTTTCGCGGAGATAGGGCATCAATCCCTTGCGTGTGACCGCTTTCAACGCTTTAACAGAAAGACGCACCCGTACCCACTGGTCAATTTCTTCCACGTAGATTCGTTTTCTTTGCAGGTTGGGCATTTGCCGGCGCTTGGATTTATTGTTGGCGTGTGAGACGTTGTTGCCAACCAAAGGCTTTTTTCCGGTAATTTGACACTTGCGAGCCATGAGTTAATCTCCTTTCGGTAATGCTTCGGGAGTAAATTCCCGATTAATGTTTTTCCATATAGGCCAGGCCGGATTTCATTTCCTGGTCCAGGTATTTTTGTTCATCAGCGTCCAGTGGAACCTTCACGAGCTTCTTTGCGAACTTCCAGGCACCGGTTTTGGGGGATTGGTAGGAAAACTCCATTTTCACTACCCGGAATTCAGTCCTGGCGCTTTTGGTTAATTTACTTTCAAAGGTTTGTTTTTTTGCCATGATGTAGCTCTCCTAATTCTTGAAATCCAAAGAATTTTATAAATATTAATTTGTATGATAAAGAAAAATACTGTGTTTATTGCAACTGAGTTGCAATAATAAGAATTGTTTTTTATGTTTGCAAAGAGATTTTTTTGAAGAGATATGAAATCAGCATACGATTACCTTATTCATCACACCACTAACGTGATTCACTAACGCAGCGACGCTGAATGCACTATTACGCTAATCAAAGAGATACTGACTTACGAAACTGACTTGGTTATTCTAATCCCATGCGTCTACCTGCTTTTAAAAAAACATTTGTAAAAATAAAAGGAAAACCCTATTTTTGCAACTCAGTTGCATTAATAGTGATTTCCTTATAATACAATCGATACGTATCGCAATTTTTTGCCGAGTCAAAAGTCAGTAGAAGCATGAATTTAGTTTGCAAAATATTTTTTGTCATTGCACTTGGGTTGCTGCTGGGCGTATTGGTCGCTTTTCCAGTTGCGGATCTTCATTCACATGATTGTTGCGACTTCGAAGAGTGCCAGGTTTGTATTATACAGACCAACTTGATTACCGCTTGCCTTCTGTTTGCCCTGGCATTACTTCTGTTTACTCCACCCCGGGCAATCACGCTGTTATTTTCCCATGAAATGCCGCTTTCCCCTCCTTTTTCCGGATTTCAATTTCTCAATAAAGCGCCTCCCATCATTTAATCAGCTCTTCTATCATTTATAGTTATTTTTCTAAAATCCTGAAAGTTTGCGCTTTCTGAAAGCCGGTTTCTGTGATGCAATAATTACAGGAGCGTTGGAAAGAATTCTAATGTACTATTGCGGGATCTCACCACTTTATTCGGCCAATTAAAGCGTCCCTTCAACAGGATGTTTAATCCAATTAAGCAGTAAATTTATCAGACTTGAACATAATATTTGACGCATATAGGAGCATGAAATGAAACAATCCAGACTACCTGTTACCGTGCTTTCCGGTTTTCTCGGCGCGGGAAAGACCACGCTGCTCAACCAGGTGTTAAATAACCGCGAGGGCCTTCGCGTAGCAGTGATCGTAAATGACATGAGCGAGGTCAATATTGACGCGGCGCTGGTCGAGCGAGGAGGCGCCCAACTCTCGCGAACCGAGGAAAAGTTGGTGGAGATGACGAACGGCTGCATCTGCTGCACACTGCGAGACGATTTGCTTGCCGAAGTCTCACGACTCGCCCAGGAAGGTCGTTTCGACTACCTGCTCATCGAGTCCACAGGAATCTCGGAGCCCATCCCGGTGGCGCAGACCTTTACCTTCGAAGATGAAAACGGTATTAGTCTGAGCCAGGTGTCCCGCTTGGACACAATGGTCACGGTGGTAGACACGGCGAGTTTTCTACGAGACTATAATGCCGCTGAGGCACTTAAAGAGCGAGGCGAGTCGCTGGGGGAAGAAGACAACCGTACAGTGACCGACTTGCTTATTGACCAAATCGAGTTCGCTGATGTCATCGTGCTCAACAAGCTCGATCTTGTCAGTGAAGAACACGCTTTGGAAGTCAAAGCCATTGTGAAAGCGCTCAATCCCGGCGCAAAGATTCTCACAACGACGCGCGGCCAGGTGCCGCTCAATAATGTGCTCGACACCGGTCTCTTCGACTACGAGAAGGCGGCGAGCTCAGCCGGTTGGATTCGAGAGCTGCAGGGCGAACACACGCCCGAAACCGAAGAATATGGCATCTCGAGTTTTACCTATCGGCAATCGCGGCCCTTCGACGCGGAGAAGTTGTGGGCCTTCCTCCACGACGACGATAACTGGGATGGCGTACTGCGCTCAAAGGGCTTCTTCTGGGTCGCTGCGGATCACCGGATTGCCTATGAATGGGCGCAAGCCGGTGGCATTAGTGAAATAATTCCGGCCGGGATGTGGTGGGCGGCCATGCCGCGCGAGCAATGGCCCTTCCCCGATGGGCAGCGTCCGGACCAGCAACCAGGCTGGGATCCTCGTTTTGGCGATCGCATCCAGGAAATTGTCTTTATCGGGCAGCAGATGGATGAAACGAAATTGCGCGCCAAACTGGACGGATGTCTTCTCGACGAGCACCTCGCTTCCGCGGACAGTAAAGCCTGGATAGGGCTGCCAAATCCCTTTCCGGAACTTCTCATGGGCGAGGAGGCGGAATGATCAGCAGCGGAACAAGTGAGGTGATGGCTGCCGGTGGCAGTGGCGTAGGACTACGCTTGCTGCCCGGACATCTCGTGAACATCCTCGCTTACCCCGAATGTCGAGAAAGGTATCGCGTATGAATTTGGACTGGCTGATAATTGGTGGAGGGATTCACGGTGTGCACATCGCTGCCCGCCTGATTGGTGAGGCGGACATTGCGCCCGAGCAACTCCGCATTGTCGATCCGGGCGAGCGCCTGCTCGCACGCTGGCGCACCTGCACCACGACGACCGGTATGGACTTCCTGCGCTCGGCATCGGTGCATCACCTCGACCTCGATCCCTGGTCGCTTAAACGTTTTGCCGGCAAAGGAAAGAAACGAAGACCTCGCGTATTCACACCGCCCTACGACAGGCCGGCTCTCGCTCTTTTTAATTCTCATTGTGACCATGTGGTGGAGACATTCGGACTCTCGGATCTGCACATCCGGGATCGGGCAATGGCCTGTACTGTCGACTGTGATGGTGTTGGTGTGCGGCTTTTGAGTGGGCGTGAGATTTCAGCACAGAATCTCGTATTGGCTATCGGCGCGAGTGAGCAACCGGAATGGCCGGACTGGGCACCGCAGGGCGAGGCGCGTGTGCATCATGTCTTCGATCCGGGATGCAGTGGATGGCCGTCGCAGAGCGAGACCGTCGCGGTTGTCGGTGGCGGGATATCAGCGGGGCAGGTGGCGCTTCGCCTTTTGGATGAAGGGCATCAGGTTCACCTCGTTTCGCGCCATGCCATGCGGCAGCACCAGTTCGACAGCGAACCGGGTTGGCTCGGCCCGAAGTACATGACAAAATTTAGCCGTGAGCGGGACCTCGACCGTCGCCGGGCGCTCATCAACGAGGCGCGCCACCGCGGATCGGTCCCTCCGGAAGTCTGGCGTGTATTGCGAAGTGCCATCTCCCGTGATATGCTTCGCTGGCATGAATGCGAGGTCCAGGGACTCGATGTGCGGGATGATATCCTCAAGCTACAGCTTTCGAACGATGAGGTACTGGATGTAGAGCGCGTGCTGCTTGCGACCGGGTTTTCATCACACCGCCCCGGCGGCGCGATGATCGATGCTTTGATCGATTCGGCTTCGCTGGCGTGTGCACGCTGCGGCTACCCGATTGTGGACTCGGCACTTCGCTGGCATCCGCGTATTCACGTTTCTGGTCCACTCGCCGAACTGGAGCTGGGGCCGGTGTCCCGGAATATTGCCGGGGCGAGGCGAGCCGGGGACAGATTAGTGAATGCGGTCTTGAGCGAACGGTCCGATTAAATCAATTGCGGAAGCGTTTCATAAGCACAAGATCTATCGTCTTTTTTCCAACGAATTACTTTTAAAGCAAGAGGCACAATATGGAAACCCCAAATAAATTTCAAGATAAAGAGTTTGACGTAATCATAGTCGGCGCCGGGCCTGCAGGTATAGGCGTAGGAATTCTCTTACAAAGACTTGGCATAAACCACATCATACTGGAAAAACATTCAGTTGGTGCTTCGTTTAGGAAATGGCCGAAAGAAACAAGATTCATATCGCCTTCGTTTACAGGGAATTTTTTTAAGATGCCTGATTTGAATGCCATATCTCCCAATACTTCGCCAGCATTTAGTCTTTTAACAGAACATCCTTCCGGAACGGAATATGCGGAATATCTTCTCGGAGTTGCAGAGTATTACGAATTACCAATACAAGAGAACATTGAAGTGAAGGATGTTCAAAAGAAAAAGAAAGTATTCACCCTTAATACCAGCAAGGGAGCATACAGAAGCAGGGTCGTAATATGGGCAGCAGGAGAGTACCAATATCCTAAAACAGCATCTTTTAAAGGAGATCATCTTTGCACACATTACTCAGAGATTGCTTCATTTTCAGATATGAAGGGGAAAGAGCAGATTGTTATTGGTGCATACGAATCAGGATTTGATTCCGCTGTTAATTTATTAGAGATCGGAAAAAAAGTAACGCTTCTTGACGGCGCTGACTATCTGGAGCTGGTTAATAGTGATTCAAGTTACTCACTCTCACCTTGTACAAGAGATAGAATTAAGGATGTTATTGAAGATATTTCCTACCATAAAGAAACAAGAGTAAAAGAGGTTAAATTCAATAAAGGTAAGTACTTTGTAAAAACGACTAAAAACAAAACATTCACTTCGAATAACAAACCGATTAATTGCACTGGCTTTGATAGCAGTCTTTCACTTGTCGAAGAATTATTTGATTTTCAAAAAGGATATCCGCTCTTGAATGATTTTGATGAGTCTACAAAGACAAAAAATTTGTTTTTAGTAGGGCCTCAGGTAAAGCATAGTGATGCTCTGTTTTGCTTTATCTACAAGTACCGGCAAAGGTTTGCAATTGTTGCGGAAAGAATTGCAAAGAGAAAGAAAATTTCTCGTGAAAAAGTCAAAGAAACGCTTCAGGAATATAAAGAAAATAATTTCTACTTGAAGGACCTGTCTTGTTGTGATAATGAGTGTGCGTGTTAAGATGAAAACTTATATAGCGCCTTTATTGTTGATTATTGCGATTGTAGCTGGATCTTTGACCGGGTTGTTTTCATCTTTTGAAGTTTCCCAGGTGGATTTCTTTATTCTGGCGATGCTTTTTTTCTTATTCTATAACGTCTCTTTTGACAAATTTTTGCAAGGCGTTAAAAACAGGAAATATTTGTCAATCGCATGGGTTTCAAATTTTGTCCTTATAGCTACTTTAGCATTTATTATTGCCAGTATTTTTGTCGATCGTTCCAGCGTCGTCTTTGTGGGACTGATAATGTATCTGGTTGCGCCTTGTACGGATTGGTTTTTGGGTTTCACAAAGCTTGCCAATGGAGATGTTGAAATAAACTCTGCATTGCTGCCAATTAATCTCCTTTCCCAGATACTTTTGCTTCCTGTCTATTTGTATATCTTTACGGCGAATAATATTAGTGTGCCATTTGATTCATTTTATGATGTCTTGATTAACTGGGTGCTACTGCCCTTCGTACTTGCACAACTATCCCGGTTTGTTGTAATGAAATGGCGTAAAAAGGCGCTGAAGAAAAGTGAGTCTTTGGCGGAGTTCGGAATGTTGGTATCACTTGTCCTTTTAGTGTTCTCGTTATTTAACTCGAACATTGACTCGCTAATCGGCAATATTTCCTTGCTGCCAATAATCTTTACAGTGATTTTTATCTTCTTCCTGATCACCTATTTCCTGATGAAATATGTCGCAAAGAAATTTTCACTCTCGAAAAAGGAAGAAGTAAGTTTAACAATGACCACGGCGGCAAGAAATGCGCCCTTAATGCTGGGAATAAGCCTGGGAATATTTCCGCAGGAAACCACCATTCATTTAGTGTTAATTATTGGTATGCTTGTTGAATTTCCGCATTTGATTACGCTTACTTATTTGCTGACGTTACGCGGAGGGATTTCCCGCGATTTGAATTTAATAAGCGTCAAGTCATTAGATACCTGATACCTGGGGCTTGTGGAACGGTAATCCCTCCAATGTTTTTACCGGTTCTGTATTATCATCCAATGACTGTTGCTCGCATTCAACTTCGATGACGGTATGTCCGATATGGAATTCGTTCTGCAGCAAGTTGCGGATGTGCGATTTAAGCGCTGTCACCTCACTTAGCTGCATGTCTTTCAATACCACATGCAGCGTGCAACAAAGATATTGGGAAGTGATTTCCCAGATGCGTAGATCGTGAACGTCAAGGATTTCCGGCAGCTTATTCTTCAAGCGCTGCTTCACATGCTTGATATCTATTGCATCAGGCTTACCTTCAAGCAAAATACGAAACGAATCCCGCAGCAGCGCCCAGGACCATTTTAGCACCACCAGCGCAACCATGGTACTAAGCAAAGGATCTATCAATAACCAACCGGAGAACATCATTACCACGCCCCCGATGATAATAACAACTGAGGAGAATAAATCGCCAAGCATGTGCAAATAGGCACTGCGGGTGTTCAAATCTTCCACACCGGTACGATGTAAAATTCCTGCTGTTACTAAGTTCACGATCAGTCCGAGAATTGCGACTAAAATCATTTCTTCGGTATGAATCATGGTAGGATCCATCATCCTTTCGAATGACTCATAAATAATCCAACCGGCTAGTGGCAGTAGCAGAAAGCCGTTAACCATGGCAGCGATAATCTCCAGGCGGTACCAGCCAAAAGGCAAATCCTCCGACGGTTTCCGCGATACAAATGCAACAGCTAATAAGCTTACTGCCAAAGAAGCAGAGTGACTTAGCATGTGCAGCCCATCGCTTACCAGCATTAAACTGCCGGTGTAATAGCCGGCAAAAAGCTCCACGGCAGTCATCACAATGGTAATAACGAGGCAATACCATAGTGCTTTTTTCTGCCCGGAGCGGTTCGGTGCAATTCGATGCACATGAAAATGATGGCCATTTTGTTGACAGCACGTATTGCCTTCGTGCTGATGTTGATCGTTTGAAATTTGTTGTATCATTATTTGCCGGACCGGAAGTTCTACTCCACCGGTGCTGTCCTTGCTGTTTTTATGTTGATATCCATATACCTTTAGTTTATCGGAGATGAAAAACAATTTCCCCGGAGAAAGTAGTCAACCCTTAACCGATATTTATTCTCCTTCGATTAATGGTCATAAACCAGCACATTTATCTGGTAAACCAAAAGCAAGTGTATAGGGAAAAGGGAGAAAGCGCGTTTACTACTGTCGCTTTACAAATTCGTTGATAATCTATTTCATGAATTTGTAGACACACAACCGAATGATGTGCCTTCTCTCCTCCAGGCGGGTCAAAACAGGATAAACTGTCGTTATTCATCGCCTCACTAAAATGATTCGTTAGCCCAACGACGTTGACTGCACTATTACACTGATCAAAGAGATGCTGAACTTTCGCAACTGCCTTGCGCTTATATCTGCTTTCAAAAAAATCATTTGCAAATATAAAGGAAACTTCCTACTATTGCAACTCAGTTGCATTGTTTAGGCGTTTTTTTTATTTTTTTGCAAACTGAAAAAAGATACAAGGTGAAAGTCAATAAATAACATGAAGTTAGTAAATAAAATATTATTAATCATTGCCCTTGGGTTGTTGTTAGGAATATTAGTCGCTTTTCCGGTTTCACATCTTACAGCAGATGCTTGTTGCGACTTCGAAGAGTGCCAGGTTTGTATTTTACAGACTAACTTGATTACCAGTTGTCTCCTGTTTGCCCTGGCATTATTTCTATTTACCCCACCGAGGGCGGTCGCATTTCTATTTCTTCAGGAAGTGCCGCTTTCTTCTTCTTTTTCCGGGTTTCAATTTCTCAATAAAGCCCCTCCCATCATTTAAACTCTCTTATATCACCTAAAGTCTAAGCGGATTGTGCTTTTTTAAAAACCAGCTCCATGCTGTAGCATTTCCAGGGAGAATATGTAAACAATTCTTGTGCACTCTCCGGGAAATTTTGCTGCCCTGTTCGGCAAGTCCAAGGCGCTCTGTTTAACAACTGGTAACGCACAATTAAGCCTGAACAGTATTGCCATCGGGGTTTCAGAGCTCTGTGGTGATGAGCAATACTACTGGCCGTCTTTCCATAAACGTTAGGCGAGTAGCAAATATTGCAACCTTCATTGCTACGATGACGCTGGCAGTTGCACATTCGCCGAGCTTCTTGCTGTGTCCTCGTGATTCCAGTAAGCCTTGTGCATAATAGCGGTTTAAAGGGTTTGATGAGGCGATTTAAAAAAATCTATAACTTGCATTTTCATATAAAATATCGAATAGAGAAAAAATGTTACGAAATAACCTGAAGTCTGTATTAAAAGCGATTCTTGCGGTGGGAATTGTTTTTAATCTATTTGTTAACATCTGTTATGCCAATCATTCCGAGGATGCGGCAGAACCGCCCCCCGCCCCCGGCAGAGAGTTAATTGGAAATATCGTCGATTTAAACACCGGCGAGCCGCTTGGCTGGACGCAAGTTCTTATTGTGGAATTAAATCGCTCGGCGACCGTGCGTGATGATGGCGAGTTTCGTTTTTCCAACTTACCAGCCGGTGTTTATACGGTAAAAACGCTTCGGGTGGGGTATCGAGACCGCAAGATTGCTATTACCGTTGCTGATAGGGATACGACGCGAGTGACGCTGAAATTAGCCAGTTCCCCAATTGAGGTTGATGAGATTATTGTGGAAGGTCAGCGAAGAGATCTGCTTTCAGAATTAACCAAAGCGGATGTTGAAGTGAGTGGTAGAAAACTGCGTCAGAATCTTGGACGGACCATTGCCGAAACCATCGACGATGAACCGGGTATTTCTCAACGCACCATGGGTCCGGCCCCAGCCCGCCCGGTGCTGCGCGGATTGAGCGGCGACCGCTTGATGGTTATCGAAGACGGGGAACGTACCGGAGACCTTTCCGCAACCTCATCGGATCATGCCGTAGTAATTGAACCGCTGACCGCCGAACGCATAGAGGTTATTCGCGGACCGGAAGCATTGCTGTATGGTTCCAACACCATTGGCGGCGTCATCAATGTGGAGCGCGGTTACGTGCCAACAAGCGTGGTGCAACATGCGCATGGTTCTGTCAGCGCGCAGGGAGAGTCGGTGAACCAGGGATATTCCGGTGGGGCCTTTTTACGGGCACCAATGGGACCATTGTCGCTGCGGGTAGATGGCAGCTATCGCAATGCCCAGGACATTTCCACCCCGCAAGGAACACTGGAAAATACCCAAATTAACACTCTGAACGGCTCTGTGGGCATTAGCCTGATCAGATCCTGGGGTTACATCGGTTCTGCTGCCAGTCTTTACGATTCCGATTATGGCATTCCTCCTGACCCGGTTGCCGGCCATCCCGGTGGCGTGCGCATCGATTTGAATCGCCGGCATCTGGAGAGCAAGGCCGAGCTGCTACCGAGATCCCGCTGGCTCCGCCGGATTGAACTGCGCCATTCTTTCACCCGTTATCAGCATTCGGAAATTGAGTTTAGTGAACGATTGGGGCGGGAAATTACCGGCACCGGTTTTGATGTGCAAACTCATCACTTTTCCACTACCGCGCGTTTTAAGCAAAGCGGTGTCCTGCGAAATGGGGCAATCGGTCTTTGGGGAGAATTCCGCGATCACAATACCTCCAGTGGGCGCAACCTGACGCCACGGTCCCGGGAATATTCCGGCGCCGCTTTTATTTACCAGGAAGCAGCATGGAACAAATTTGCCCTTAACGGCGCATTCCGTTTTGATGCTAAAGATATTAATCCCAATCAGCATGTCGGAGATACTACCGATGCCGGGGTAATACGCTCGCGTAGTTTCCAGGGATTCTCCGGTTCACTTTCCGGTTTATACAATATCGGGAGCGGTTTTTCTCTCGGGGCAACAGCAATGCGCTCTTTCCGAGCACCCGGTATTGAAGAGTTGTTCTCCGAAGGGCCACATTTAGCGGTATATACTTACGAAATCGGTAATGCCGATTTAGATAAGGAGCAGGGAATTGGTCTGGAAGCCTTTCTGGAAAACAGGGACAGCCGGGGAAGCCTGCGCCTGGCTGTTTTCCGTAACCATATCAACAATTACATTTTTCCCGAGAATACCGGCCAACGCAGCCGGCGGATTTACTCTCTTTTTGAATATCGTGTTAGTGGGGAGAAAGATGCCCTGTTGAGCGGTATCGAAGCCGCATTTGACCGACAACTCCTGGGGAAGTGGTTTGCCAGTGGCACGATCAGTTACGTCAAAGCAGAATTTACGAATACCAATGAAGCGCTGCCGCGCATTCCGCCGTTGGGAGGCAAATTCAACCTGCGCTATCAATCCGGCCAGCTGAGCCTGGGGGGCGGTATTACCGCTGCGGATGCGCAAACCCGGCTGGCGCAGTTTGAAACCGCAACCGACGGCTATACAGTGGTGAATCTGTTCGGGCAGTATAACTTTAATAGCATGGGGTTATTTTCGACGGTTTCGCTCAGTGTGGATAATCTTTTCGATACCGAATATCGGAAACATTTAAATTGGGTTAAACACATCCTGCCGGAACCAGGGCGAAATATTAAGTTGCTGTATAAAGTGTTTTTCTAGTGCTGCTTTTCGATTGTTAACTAGAAGTTTACAAACTCGTTAACCCGGGCAAAATGGTTCAATCGTTTGTCCGGGTTCTTCTTTTTCTGATCCTTTCTGTTTATTTCTTTTAAGGGATATTTTTATGTCTACCATCGTTAAATATTTCTACAGAATCATTAGGATTTATATGCGGGTTGTCTCATCGGGGGATGGCTTGGCCCGCCTCAGATAAAGATCTGTAAAACTCTCAGGATAATATTACCGCAAAGCGGTTACACATAACAACCCGGGGCTGGAGGTTTTTTCAGCCCCGGGTTATTAGACTGGAAGTATCTTACCCTGAAAGGGTTTCAGATAAGGAGGGGAAATGATAAAGCAAATCCTGGTATTTTTAAGCTGCTTAATCATCTGGCAAAGCACTATTTTAGCGCAAGGCTGGCAATGGTATAGTCCTTACCCAACCGGACAGGATTTAAACGATGTTCATTTCGCTGATGAATGCACCGGCTGGATCGTGGGAGATAAAGGCACCATTCTGAAAACCCTCAGCGGGGGGAACCAATGGTTTAGCATTTACGACTCGCTCTATTACAACTTTAAAGCATGTTTTGCCCAGGATCGAGAGCGCATTTGGGTCGTCGGTGATGGCACCGAATTTCTCAGCGTGCCGCCCTACTATAATCAGACTTTTAAAATTTTGCATTCGTCCGACGGAGGGAAGCAATGGGAAACCGTTCTGGATGGGCTGGATTGGGTAACTGATACCCTGCGCTACCACGAATTTGCCCTTCGTGATATCAGTTTTCCCAGTGAAACTGTCGGTTGGGCGGCGGGAGATAGCGGATTGTTGGTTCGTTCTACCGATGGAGGCATTCACTGGGAAGTACAGCCTCCGCCCACCGAACATCATATCGAAACTATTCAATTTCTCGACGAATCGGTTGGTTATCTTTCGGGAGGGATATTACACTTCAATGACATACCTTATCCGTTTGATTCAACTTTTTCCCATGGTATCATCATGAAAACGGTCGACGGCGGCGCGCATTGGGAAGCCGTTTTCGATGATTCCGTAAAGATTCATCAAATTCATTTTCTCGATGCACAAACCGGCTGGGCCATCGGCACCGCTGCTTGGATGCGGATGCCATACGGTGTTGGTCGAGCTCAGTATATCTACAAAACAACCGATGGCGGGCAAAGCTGGCAGCACGGCTTGTTCAATGGCGGGATTGAAATGCCCTCAGGCTACCGGATTCATTTTGTCACAGCAGATCTCGGTTTCGTCGCTTCGGAACATCGGCCACTGCTGCGCAGCACTGATGGTGGTGCCAATTGGGAGTACATTTCCTCAGAAGTGTACACCGAAAGATTCTTTAGCAGCATCCATTTCACCAGCGCTACAAATGGATATATGGTGGGGCAGCTTGGGGTGATTAAGCAAACCGAAGACGGGGGTGAAACCTGGAGTGGCTTCCCTCAAAGCTCGGTAGATGATATGAGAGACGCCTTTTTCTTCAATCCCGATACCGGTTTCATTATTGATGGCTCCGAAACTTTATACCGAACCGAAAATGGCGGCGATAGTTGGAGCGCCACTGGCCTCAACCGAATTTGGGCAATTGATTTCCCCGATGATGAAAACGGCTGGGCGGTTGGGGGAAACGGTACTATCTGGCGCAGTAGTGATAGCGGTCTCAATTGGCAGCAGCAAAGTAGTCCTACCGATGAGTATCTGAGAACCGTTAAATTTGCAAATTCATCGACCGGCTGGGCGGCCGGGCATGGCATCACTATAAAAACCAGCGACGGTGGTGAGAACTGGTTTGTGCAGAATCCTGGCAATGGTGGGCTGGATATTGTCCTGCAAGATTCTTTAAGATTGTGGGTTCATTATGGCGGGAGCTTTTTCACCCAGGATGGCGGCGTCACCTGGCAAAGTTCGGCCGATACCTTTGGGATATATCAATTCCTGAATGCCGATACCGGCTGGGCGCGTGCCTATAATAGCCCGAATCATGATTTACTGAGAACCTTCGACGGTGGTAACACCTGGGAATTAATTGGACAACATACGCTTTCTTATAAACTGGATTTCGCTGATGTAGAAAATGGCTGGGTCGATATGGGATACGCTATGATAGCTACGAATGACGGCGGGGCAACCTGGGAAACAGAGTTTCGCATCGATGTTTACAGAACAATCTATAATCTTCATTTTATTGATAAGGACCATGGCTGGGCAGGCGGCAATAATGTTATTCTCCGCTACGGTTATCCGGAAAAAGCTGTTCCGATCGATAGCACCTGCGACAAAATTTCCGCACTTGAACTACCGATCGGTCCTTCAGGCGTCGATAAGAGTTTTTCACTCTATCAAAATTATCCCAACCCTTTTAACAATTCGACAGTATTAGAATATGAGTTAAGCCAGACGGGTTTTGTCAAAATGAGAATTTATGACCTGCTGGGGCGGGAAGTGTGGCGTTTTAATGCCGGAAAGAAACTGCCCGGAATTTACCATACTCGCTGGAATGGAAAAAATAATGAAGGGGAAGCACTACCGAGTGGCATCTATTTTTTCCGGCTTTCCGTATCCGATGAAGCGGGAGCTGCGAATATTCAATCCGCCATAGCTAAAATGTTGTTGGTTCGCTGATAGATTTAGTGAATTACCCGTTAATTGTATATGTCGCCCCGCTGGGGCTATAGAATATTGTGAAATGGGATATGCTATAAATATGTTGCCCCGCTGGGGCTATAGCGGTTAGAGAAGTGAAATAGCTAGCTATTTTATCCCACGCTTTTTGCTAAAATCAGGAGACTCAAATTATCAAGCGCTCCGTTAGGAGCGACATATTTATAGAAAATTGCCTATAATACAAATAATCGCTCCAGCGGAGCGAAATAAGGTAGATAGATGCAAATAATTGTAGCACCAAATTATCCGGTTAAATGAAATTAAATCATCCCGACATAAATTGGCGGAAAGCCCTGAACGCTGCTCTGAAAAAAGATGACCTTTCAGCAGTGCTTTCTCGTTCGGACGTCGAGACCTTCGCTAAAATGGAAATATTTGAGAGCATTGGCAGCGGCCACGGGAAAATAGATCCTTTCACACTCGCAAATTTACAAGGTTTGCAGCAGCTGCAAAACCTGCACAAAATTAAAATTTCCTTTCGCAATTTGCGCACACTGCAAGGTGTTGAAGATTTAGAAAAATTGACCGAACTTGATTGTAGTTGGAACGCCATTCAATCCTTGAAAATCGACCGACCAGCCCCACAAATCCGCATATTGAATTTAAGTGGCAACCCGATAAAATGTTTGGAGGGAATCGAAAATTTCCCTGGACTTCAAAGGTTAAATCTTTACAAATGCCCGCTGGAAAACCTCCGCGAACTGCATTCTCTAAAACAATTGGAAGTATTAATTTGCACCGATACCAGTTTGAAATCTCTTGAGGGTATTGAATCGTTAACAAACCTGCAAGAGTTGTATTGTTGGGACAATCAATTGCAATCATTGGAAAGCGTTCATCAGCTCAAAAACCTGAAGGTGCTTTTCTGCCAGGAAAACCAAATTGAAAGCCTCACTCCTTTACAAGAACTGACACGGCTTGAAGTGCTGGATTTCAAATCCAATTTCGTATCAGACTTGTCGCCATTAGAGAACTTGCTGCGTTTGCAGGAAATAAATTGTTGGAAGAATCCCTTGATCGGTCTAAAAGGGATCGAAAACCTGACGGCACTTTCCGAATTTTACTGCCTTCCTAATCCGCACTTATCTGCGGAAGAAATTGCCCGGGTGGAGAGGCTCGGCATCAAATGCCAGAAAAAAGGATAAGTCGAAAAAATGCTGAAAACTGATCAAGGCGATTTTATAATCCCTGCAGTCTTTTTATATTTATCTTTAAAGCGTTTTTGTCCATAATATCCTGAGAAGGAGTGCCCTCATGTCCAATGAATCCCAACAAGAACAACGCCCCTTTATCATCCGCTGGATACTCGCCTCATTCCTCGGCTGGTTGCTCGGGCTTATTATTACAATAGTGCTGGCCGTGTCGCTGGAAGCGATCAGCGGCGGTGGCGCCCAATTTATGGTGGGACTAGGGATCGGTGCCGGCGTTGGCTACATGCAGGGCCGGGTGCTAAAAGACAAGCTGGCAAATATGCTCGCCTGGGTTTGGGCATCCACGATCGGGATGGGCTTACCGTTCATTCTTTGGGACATATCTTCTTTAGCCGGTAGCGGTTTGCCTTTTTCCATGCCGCTCTGCGTGGCTATCGGCAGCTTGATTGTGGGGATATTGCAATGGCGGCTCTTGCAACCACTTTCTCCGAAAGCCTGGTGGTGGATTCCCGGTTGTTTTCTCGGCTGGACGCTGACGGCCGGTTTGACCGATCTGCTGGCGATAATCATCATCTTTTTCGGTGGCGCTGTTATGGGCGCAATCAGCGGGGCGGTGTTGGTTCGAATTGTGGAGGGGAAGCAATCGGAAACTGTGTAATTTGGGATTAGTCGCTATTTCTAACGAACAACGTATAATATTTTGATTCTTAGTTTGATTCAGTATCACCCAGGTAGCCGAAATGCTTTAAAACTCTCATCGCCCTCAGGGTATTCCAACGACTTGCTTTCCCGGATTTTTCCATATCGAAGTGTGTCTTTCCAGGATGCTTTGCCTGCACTGGCCAGGTGCGATCTCGCCGTTGTTTTTTCTTCAATAGCTCAATCGCATCTTTCATTCTTGGATCATAGGCTACACGAGCACCTTGAAAATAATCCAGTGCTCTTAGTATATCATACTTCCAGCGAGATGGATAGGAGAGCATTAACATTCTTTTGCCGATCACTTCACCCGTTTTATCTGATCGAAACAATCTGTGTTCTAGCAGAAATTCTCGTGACTTAACTTCAGCATCTCTTAATTCTTCTTGCCGGTATGTATAGCCGTTCCGACAATATTCAGAAATGCCTTCTATGACTGAAATTGTTGAATGCAGAGAGCTATGTTTTGCCCCGATCGTATTGGAATTACAATTGAAGCCACCATCCCGCATATGTTCTGATAGCAGGAAATCGATAATGGACTTCAGATCATCTTCCTTTGCTTTGAAATATGATGCATAGTTCAAAAACATTCCGTTTACGCAGACATCACTATTCCGGTTCTTTCCGATTGGAAAGATGCCTCCGTCTGGCCCTTTTAAACTTTCGATGACTTGCGATATGGCTTGTTTTATTCTAGCATTTTGCGGCGAAATATTCAGGTTTTTTAAATCCAGGATTGTATAATGAGTTGATATCCATTTCGGTTGATAAAACCGATCTCCCCAATGCCCTTCCTTTTTTTGAAAACTAAGGAATTTAGCACCCCACCCTTCAGTCGCGATTCGCTCTTGAATGTCAGGTTTCTCAATCCCCAGCAAATCACGATAAGCCTGAAACTGGATTGATACATCTCCTTGAAGCAACCAAGCAATAATGTCCAATTTTTTGCTCTCCCCGGCTTAAGGGACCAGAACTTTACCGTATCAATTAGCAGATGCTGCTAATCCGCGCTTGACAAATAGTCCATGGATTAAGCACTCAGATCTCGTTAATTGGAGTTGAGAAAATCGATTAATAATGCATTGAAGGCATCCGGCTGCTCCCAAAACATCGCATGACTGCTGATGCTTTTGACCTCCGAATTGGGAACGTTTCTCTCAAGCCAGGATTTCGCCTTATCATACCAGGATGATCTCACCATAAAAAGTGCCGGCATCTCTGTCCCCAATTTGGTAATTTCCTTAGTGTAATCGCATATCAAACCATCGATATAGAGATTTAGGGCGATAGATTTCGGCGTCATCAAAATCTCTTCCTTCATCCAGCGCCTGCTAAGGCTGTCGACCGGATTGGCAAGCATCCAATCGATGATGCCATTAGGATCTGAAGGTTTGGAAATCATACTTTTCAGGCTGCTCCGGTAATCATCAAAGCTGCCATACACCCATTCTGTTTCAGAATCGCCAATCCACTTCGGTGGCTCATCTATCAAGACCATTTTGCTAATCCGCTCGAAACCAAAGGCGCGAATATATTCATACATCGCCAGGCAGCCACTGGACCAGCCAATAAGCACCACATCGTCGAGATTTTTCTTTAAGAGGATTTGCCGGAGGTCGGCAGCGTGATCAGCATAAGTATTTCCATATTCTGTTTTTTCCGACCTTCCCTGGCCGCGCGGATCGTAAGTAACAACATGGTATTGTTCTGCAAAATGCGTTTTCTGGTTTTCAAAAAAACGATGGGTCATCGTCCAGCCGGGAATAAAGAGGAGCGTTTTTCCCTCACCGGCTTCTTCGATATAGAGCTTTGTGCCATCATCAAGCGTCAGGAAGTCATCCTGAGCGAGGAGCGGATAAGCGGCAAAAAATATAAGGAGAAAGCTAAAAAGTTTCATAGATCTGTTTCGGGATGGATTCTTTATAGTTGATCTGTAGATAGTTATGCCCTTTCACCAGCTTGCCGAAGCCTTCAGGGGTAATCTCTGCGCGATCCGGCCCAATTAACGTAGCAACATCGCCCACTTTCACGCTGGTTTTTTCACCGAGGGAAATATTTGCATGGCTGGCATTTACATTCACAACCGGGAAAAGCTGATCTCCGAGTAAAACCTTGGCGCCATTCTCCGCACCGCTGTTGTAACCATCTGCCCAGCCGATTGGCAGGGTTGCAATCCATTCGTCTTTTGTAACTTTATAAAAGCGGGAAAAACCGATGGTATCGCCAGTTGATAATTTTTCCAGACGGATCACAGGTGCTTTTAAGCGATAGGGGATTTCCAGTGGATACTGTTTTGCTTCCGGCATATCTGCCAGCGGAAAAGAGCCATGAATCAATATCCCCGGACGGACAGCATCCTGGTGAGATGCCGGCAAATCCAGAAGGGAGTAGGAAGGGGCCAAATGCCGGGTGCCGCTGGGAATTCCCTTTTTATCCATATGTTTTGTAATCTCTTCGAAGCGAGCGATTTGCTCCCGGGCGAAATCTTGGGGCGTCGTCAGGGTTGAAAATGTTTGTGTGATGCTTAGGTCCGCGCTGCTGGCGATCTCTTCTGCCAGTTTGCCGGCTTCCTGATAAGGGAGGCCCATTCTACCCAGGCCAGTATCGATGTAAAGTGCGACATTGACATTTTCTGCCCGGGTCGCTGCAATTTGTTTGATCTTCTCAAATGAATCACGGGAATAAATACTGAGTGTGATATTATGACTTAAAAGCGATTCGGACAATGCGCCGTCAAAATCTCCCATTAGCAAAATTGGCTTGGTAATACCGGCGGATCGCATCGCAATAGCGCGGTCATCTTTCACCACGGCAATCCCGGCTATGGCCGGAGCGTCGTTTAATATCTGCCCGACTTGAACATCCCCTAATCCATAGGCATTGTTCTTAAGTACTGCTAATACAGGCTTACCGTTGGCCATTTTGCTAATTTGGGCAGCATTGTGCAGGTAAGCAGCTTTGGACAACTCAATCCAAGGCTTGCTCTTCTGTGAACCGTAGCTGGCGTAGGCTTTGTGACTAGCGTTGAAAGGGCCCATCGATAGCGCTGCTAGTCCTGCCAGCGTTCTTTTGATAAACTGTCTTCTGTCTAGTGTCATATCAGATGAATGTATTACATTCGCCAGGAATTATTCAAGGTTGAACAAAAATGTTGGTGAGGTTAACTAAACTACTGATGTTAATCAAGGTCCATCGGACCGTTATATTGTAACCCGGAGCGAAAAGCTCCGGGAGGTTGGAGACACATAAATGATAGGCAACATAAGAAACATAACAACCGCTAACAATTCACCTCAGGAATTTTCCAATGCCGTCTGGCAATCCTCACATTCGCCCACCAATAAAATGGACTCTTTTTCAATTTTGTGATTTTCGATTTTCGGTATTGTTACGGTCATGGGAATGCAGGTCATTCTGCCACATTTATTGCATTGAAAATGGGGATGATGATCGTCGTGGCTGTTTTTTAAGCAGTGCTGACATTTGGCGTACCAGGTTAAACCATCTTTATCCCGGACCGAATGAATAACGCCCTCTTTTTCCAGGCGGGCCAAGATCCGGTAAACGGTTACTTTGTTCATTACCTCGCTAAAGTGATCCACGAGTTCAACAACACTAACTGCCCCCTGGCGCCGGTCAAAGAGTTCTTGAACTTGTGTTAGTGTTTTGGTTTTCCGCATTTTCTTATCAAACCTGCTTTCAAAAAATTAATTTGCATTTATTATTCGATTTGTCTATAATTGCAACTCAGTTGCAATTAAGAGGGCTCTTATGATTAAAATTCAGAATGTCAAGAAATCATTCCGTGGTAATGTAGCACTGCAAGACCTTAGTCTGCAAGTGAATAAGGGTGAAATTCTTGGCTTGCTCGGTGCCAATGGTGCGGGAAAAACCACAACCATTAACTTGTTGCTCGGTTTTGTCGCGCCGGACCAGGGATCGCTCCATATCAACGAATTGGATGTCCGCAACAACACAGCGGAGGTCCGCCAGCGGGTTGGCTACATTCCGGAAAATGTCAATTTGTATGAATATCTTTCCGGTCTGGAGAACCTGGACTATTTTTGCCGCCTTGCCGGATTGAAATATTCTCGCTCGGAATTAGCCGGCTTCCTCGACACTACCGGACTTGAAGGGGCAGCACACGACAAGAAGGTTGCAGAGTATTCCAAAGGGATGCGCCAGAAAGTAGGGATAGCCATTGCCTATGCCAAAAAAGCAACGGTTTATCTGCTGGATGAACCGGCCAGTGGTCTCGATCCTCTCGCCAGCAATGAACTATCGGGCATTCTCCGAAAATTAGCTGATGAAGGGGCGGCGATTTTGATGGCTTCTCACGACATCTTCCGGGTGAGAGAAGTTTGCGATCGGATCGGCATCCTTCGCAGCGGGCAGTTAATCCAGGAACTTGCCGCCGCTGACGTTACCGCTAATGAGCTGGAAAAACTCTATCTCAAATTTATGAAGAGCTAATCATATGTGGCAAATAATAGTTAACGAATGGCAATATTATTTTCGCTCCCGCCTGCTTTTTTCCATTAGTGCCGGTTTCATCATCGTTTTGGTGCTCACGGTTATTCTCGGTCAGTATCAATCCGGGATACAAAAAGATAAATACGTCAATGCCACCGATCATTTGCGCGGACAATGGGAAAAAATTGAAGCGATGAATCCCCATAGTGCCGCCCATTATGGCACTTATCTTTTTAAGCCGGGCGGCCTCCTGAATAGCCTGGATGATGGCATTAACACCGTTACTGGAAATGTTTTGAGGGTGGAAGGCCACGTGCAGAATGAAATTGTCTACTCGGAAGCGTCCCAAATAAAAAGTGTTTCCAGATTCGGCAGATTACGCAGTTCGTTGTTGCTGCAATACATCGTTCCGTTGCTGCTAATTTTCCTGGCGTTTGCATCTATCAGTAATGAAAAGGAGAGCGGCCGGCTGAGGCTTCTCCTGGTTCAGGGAGCGAAGCTTTCCCAGATCATATTCGGCAAAATTCTCTCGGCGTGGTTATATGGTTTGTCGCTATTACTGCTGGTATTTGCTGCCTATCTTCTCTTAAATATTGATAGCCTTACTTCCGCGACGCTGATACGCTCTTTCTTCTTCTTTGTGGCATATGCTTTATACTATTTTGTAATCTGCGGATTGACCGTTTATCTCTCGGCCCGTTGGCAAAATGCTACCCTGGCCTTAACTTCTATGCTTGCGATTTGGATTTTATGGACAATTTTTCTCCCGGCAATCCTCATTAGCTATTCGGAAGCAGCTTATCCGTTACCGAGCCGCGATCAGTTTAAGACTGCGATGAAGGAAGATCGTGCGAAAGGCATTGACGGCCATAATCCGCTGGATGCACGGAACAAGGAATTGCAAGAGAAAGTGCTGGCAGAGTATGGCGTCGATAGTCTCTCGCAGCTCCCGATCAATTATGATGGTCTGCGTATGCAGGCGGATGAAGATTATGGGAACATCGTTTGGGACAAACATTTTGGTAACATTAGAGAGATCCTCACCCAACAAAAGCGCATGATCCAGCTGGCCGGAATATTCAATCCCTTTCTCTCGCTGCGCAATGCCAGTATGGGATTCGCCGGCAGTGATAATCTTCATCATCACGACTTTCTGCTGCAGGCGGAAAATTACCGCAGGGTATTCATAAAAACCCTTAATGACGAACATGCCTACGGTGGCTCAAAAACCGGCGATTGGGGCTGGAAGGCGGATAACGCATTTTTTAAATCCGTTCCGGCATATCAACATAAACCCCGAGACATTGGAGCAATTGTTCAATCCTACGCGCTTGATTTAGGATTATTGTTGCTATGGACAGTGGTGATCTTTGCTTTAATGCTCACATCAACTCCGAGAATGAAAATAATATGAGCGCCAATTTTATATCTGTTTTTGTTTATGAGTGGAAGCATTTTATCCGCACGCCCTTTAAGATAATCGCGCTTCTTTTGTTCGTTATCGCCGGTGTTTATGGATTACATAATGGTGCCGCATTATATAATGAGAAAGTAAGCGAAATTGAAAAACTCCAGGAAAAGGCGGCAAACGAAGAGGAAGAGATCTCGGGATATTTCAGCAAAGGTGAGACTGGTCCCGCAGGTCGTCCCTGGGTAAACGTTACCAATCCTTATTGGGCGATATGGTACACGCCGGTTTACCATTTCAAATCACCGGATCCTTCCATCGTTTATAATATTGGGCAATCCGAACAATATGGTTTTTATAAGAAGGTAACGTTCTGGAGCAGCCCTTTTGATGCGGACCTGGCAGAAGAAATTGCCAACCCGGAGCGTTTACAGTTTGGAAGACTTGATTTCGGATTTGTGGTAATATACCTGCTGCCACTGCTGCTCCTGGTGCTTCTCTACAACATTAAGGGAGACGAGGAGGATAATGGTTATTTGCCCATTATTGAGATCCAGAGTGGTTCAATAAACAGTTGGTTGCTAACCAGGGTCGCCTTCTATGCCTCCGTTGCTTTTATCAGTCTCTTGCTAATGTTTCTCTATGGTGGTTTTCTCACCGGCGTATTTGCCAGCGAAACCAGTCCCGTCTTCGGTATCGTTCTTTTGCTGCTGTTCTATTTACTTTTCTGGACTGTCATTTATTTCCTCATTCTTAAGTATGGGGGCGGCACTGCTAAAAACACGCTGATGATGGCAGGCGTCTGGCTGCTGTTGACATTCATTGTGCCCGCTTCAGTCTATCAATTCGTCAGCATCAAAAATCCGGCGAGTTTAATGACAGATTTGATCGATGCGAAAGGTGATAACCGCGAGCAATTATTTGATCAACCGGATGACACGCTTAGATCGATGCTCTTCAAGCGCTTCCCGGAAATTGTTGACAGTCCGCTTGCCAAAGACAGCACCAGAATAAAGCGGGCGATCAACCGTTCCGTTAGCTCTCTCGCCAATGAATTACTGAAGGAAAGCATTGTTCGCTTAGAAAATGAAAATCGCGAGAAAAATACGATGGTCAGCCTGAGCTATTGGTTTAATCCCGTTTCATTTTTCCAGGACCGCTTCAATGCGTTGACAGCGACCCATTATCAGGATTTCCTGGCCTTTCGCGATCAGTTGCAAACGCTGATTGACAAACAAATTGGGCTTCTGGTGCCGGAGATATGGAACGATGTCACGGTTGATGAAAACAGATGGTCGGGCTATCGTTCTAGACTGCAAGGTGAGATGTAAGGTTCTTTTTTAACCACAGATCAAAAAGCCGAAAATAGCATAACAAGACGAGAATTTATTAAACCTGGCGGATTTGTACTAACAGCATCAGTCTTGCCAAATCCTTAACCGCATTTTCTCTACCGGACACTTTTTTTGAGCCACAGATTCGCACGGATTTTCACTGATAAATGAGATCGTTTTATTAGAAAATGAATAAAAGTATTGGAAATCTGTGAAGATCAGTGATCATCAGTGGCTAATTTTTACAAGTATCTGGTGCTGAAAACAGCATTTAGAAAATATAACAAATGGCAGATAGAGAAGATTTTGATGTGATTATTGTCGGCGGCAGTTATTCCGGACTTTCAGCAGGCATGGCTTTGGGGAGGGCATTAAGAAGTGTTTTAGTTATTGATAGCGGAAAACCTTGCAATATTCAAACACCACACTCACATAATTTCCTAACCCAGGATGGAAAACGCCCAAAAGAAATTTCGACACTTGCCAAACAGCAAGTGGGAAAATATAAAACAGTAAAATTTTATAATGGACTTGCTGCAAGTGGCGCGAATACAGAGAACGGTTTTGAAATAACCACACAGGTAAAGGACAAATTCACTGCAAAAAGATTAATCTTTGCAACAGGTTTGAAAGATAGAATGCCCGAGATATCAGGCTTTGCAGAATGTTGGGGAAAATCTGTCATACATTGTCCTTATTGCCACGGATACGAAGTAAAGAATGAAAAAACAGGTATTTTAGCGAATGGCGATGTTGCATTTCATTATGCTCAGCTTATCCGCAATTGGACAAAAGATTTAACCATTTTCACCAATGGAAAATCGACGCTGACAGAAGAACAAACAGATAAAATCGCTAAGCACAAGATTCCAATAGTAGAAAAAGAATTTGCTGCCCTGAAGCACCAAAATGGGAATATTCAAGAAATCATTTTTAAAGACAATTCAACTTTCCAGCTAAAAGCAATCTACGCACGACCGGACTACGAACAACATTGCAAAATTCCTGAAAAATTAGGGTGCGAACTCACAGAACAAGGACTTCTCAAGGTAGATATGTTTCAGAAAACAACTATGGAGAACATCTTTGCCTGTGGAGACAATGCAAGTCCATTACGTGCCGTTTCATATGCTGTTGCGAGCGGCACAATCGCTGGCGCTGCGGCGAACAATGAAATGACAGAAGAAGAATTTTGAATTTAGTGCTGGCTTCTTGCCAGATGTGAACGACCAAACACATTTGCTGCCAGTTCTTAACTTATGAACGATTCCAATGAAGATGCTAAAACAAATAATAGTTATCTTACTGTTAACAAACTTCGCTCATGCTCAGAAAGTAGATAACGATTTTCCACCTCCTGACAATCCTCCAGAAATAAAAGCGATACGATCATCAACTCCTTTGCGAATCGATGGTGTTCTCAATGACGCTGATTGGGAGCGGGCGATTCCTGTTACGAACTTCTTTCGAATGGAGCCAAGACAGGGTGGAAACTACAAGTACAAAACCGAGGTGAGGGTTTTATACGATGATAAAAATCTCTATGTCGGTGCTTTTTGTGAAGATTCCCTGGGGCGGGAGGGCGTCCGGGTGCAGGACTTGCGCCGGGATTTTATCTGGAATCAAAACGATATATTCGGTATTCAGCTGGACCCGCAAAATCTGAAGCAATTTGCCGTTTCTTTTCAAACCACTCCTTATGGTAATCAACGGGATTTGCAGAACTTCAATGATCGATTGACCGACAATGACTGGAATGCGCTCTGGACAGTCAGAACCAGCCGAACCGACAGCGGCTATTTCGCCGAATTTGCGATCCCTTTTAAATCGTTACGCTACGATGAAGTTGCTGAGGGGCAAGCGGTAGAATGGGGCGTTACTTTTTACCGGGTAGCGAGAAGAGAATATGAAGTAACCGTCTTCCCGGCCATTCCACAGACCTTCTCGCCATTTCGGATGACCTACGCAGCCAAACTTACCGGTCTGGCGTTGCCACCTTCCAGCGCGAACCTGAGAGTCGAACCCTATACGCTCTTTCAAAATGAAGAATTAACTGCTGAAGGGAGCAGCTCATCCGAAAGTGATCTGAAAGTTGGGGGCGACATTAAATGGGCGGTGAATCCCAGTACAGTGGTTGACTTTACATTAAACACCGATTTTGCCCAGGCCGATGTAGATCGGGCTGTCAATAACCTGGAAAGATTTAACATCTTCTTTCCAGAGAGGCGGCAATTTTTCCTGGAAAACTCCGGGATTTGGGCCGGAGGCAGACAAACCTCAATAAGACCTTTCTTCAGCCGAAGAATTGGGCTTCAAGGTAATTTCAATGCTGCGCCGGCAAGGATTGATGCCGGTACACGATTCACCCTGCGGGATGAAAAAAAGGCCATCGCAGGATTATATATGCACCAGGCGGAGACGGCAAATTCCGCCGCCGCCAGTTTTGCTGTGGCCCGTTATCTCCAGAACTATGGCCGGGAAAACAATATTGGGATGATGGTTACTCATCGCTTGAACGAAACATCCGAGGATTTGGGACTTTCTACACAGAACAACAGTACAATCACATTGGATGGCTTAATCAGACCTTCCAGTATTTGGTCACTGCTCTACCTCGCTTCCGGTTCAATAGATCATGAAGAAAACCGGACTGGTTTTGCCGGTAGAATTTTTGCGGGCAGATCGGCCAGCAATTCTTTCTGGCGTTGGGTAACGGAAGCCACCACCGATAACTATAACCCGGCTATGGGATTCGTCCGGCAAAAGAACGTGATCCGGCATAACCCGGGAGGTTACTGGATCGTTCGACCGAAAAAATTTCCCTGGATACTAAGGTGGGATCCTGGCTTTTTCGTCGATTACTATCATGATGCAAGTGACCCCGGTAACTTCCAACAGGCAAACATCTGGTTGTTTCCAATATGGACATATTTCACAGATAGAAGTTTTCTCGCCTATTCCATTTTTCCGACCTGGCAAAACATAAATTTTGACTTTGCTCCCCTTGGCGTTCCGATAGCCCAGGATGACTATTACTATACCCGTCATCGCATAAGATTCAATACCGATCAATCGAAAAAATGGTCGCTAAATGGCACGCTCGAATGGGGATCATTCTATAATGGGCGTCGCACAACATCCAGTGGCGGTTTACGCCTGGCGCCCAGTGTAAACGTGGCGTTCACGGCCGATTATGAATATAATCGCCTGAAGGATCTGGGAATCAACAATGAAGATCTGACGACCCGATTGCTGACACTTGGCGGACGACTGGCGGCAAACCCGAGAACACAGCTTTCCGCTTTCTACCAATACAACTCTTTTGATGACAGTGGCCGCTGGAATGTCCGCTTTAGCTGGGAATACCGGCCGCTCTCCTTCATTTATTTGGTCTTCAATGATGGCCGGTTTGATAATTCCACCGGTGCTATTGCGGAACAACAATTGATTACAAAATTAACTTTCATCAACCAGTTTTAGATAGTTTGAGTTACGTAGCAGATATCAATTACTTAATACCCGGAGGAGAAAACCTTGAAAATTGAAAATGTACTGAATTTTAGAAGTTTAGCCGATGGCGTCGGGCTTTTGAGCACCTCGCTTTGTGCGCTGCATTGTCTTACTGTGCCAATTCTGCTGGTGGCCGGCACCACTCTCCCGATTTCATTTTTTACTGATGAGTCCTTCCACAAATTAATGTTGGGTATTAGTCTGCCCGCCGGCGCTGTTGCCTTTGCAATCGGGTGTTGGCATCACAAAGATCGGTGGGTGCTGACATTGGGCACACTGGGACTCATCGGCCTGGCTGCTGCCGCTTTCCTGCTGCATGATATCACTGGGCCAGTCGGAGAGATTGTGGTAACGGTTGGTTCTGCCGTTTTATTAATTGCTGCCCATATTCGTAACTACCGCTTATGTCAAAGTGACAAATGCGATGATTGACGATTTAAGTGCAGCTGTTTTCGTTCGTTGATATGCAAAGTTTAAATCTTTAGATGCGGTTGATGCATTTCTGCAACAACCGCTTACCTACTGTTCTGAGAAATAAGACATAAACTTCATAAGAGGACTGATTAGATGCGATCCATTTACAACGGTAAAGAATTATCCTGTGCACTGCCTATGATGTCCTCACTGCAAATTTCCACAATCGCGAAATCTATTTTAATCTTTTCGTTAATGGCACTTGGCCTGGTAGCAACCAGCATAAACGCACAGGATACGCTGGATTCATCCAAATCCGCGGTGATAACAGCAACGCCTGTAACCGGCGATCTGAAAATAGATGGCAAATTGAATGAAGCAGACTGGCGATCTGCCAAAGCTGCCGGCAGATTTGTTCAGATAGAACCGAACCAGGGCGGCAAAACGACTTTTGACACAAAGGTTCGGATCTTGTTCGATGAAGACAATCTTTATATCGGCGCAATTTGTTATGATGCCACCGGCCGGTCCGGGGTAAGAGTGCCGAATTTACGACGTGATTTCGATTATTTTGAAAATGATCTTTTCGGCGTCAGTTTCGACCCATTCAATGACAGGCGTAGTAGCCAGATCTTTCAAACGAATCCCTATGGCGCATTACGAGATATGGAAGTTATTGATGGTCAGATTCAAAATATAGATTGGGACGAAAGCTGGAAAGTTCGCACAGCTTTAACCGATTCATCCTGGAATGTGGAAATGGCAATCCCCTGGGCTACGTTGCGTTATCCGGCCGGTAGCAATGAATGGGGAATAAATTTTGTCCGCAACATCCGTCGCCTCAACGAAGTGAGCGGTTGGTCGGAATGGCCGCGCACTTTGACCCCCTACCGGATGGATTACGCCGGGGTAATGAAAGGCGTTAAACCACCACCACCGTCAAGAAATCTTCGCTTGCAACCTTACCTCGCGGGTAGAGGGAACCGGATCAGTACCATCGATGGTACTGACTCCGATACTGAGCCCGATGTTGGTGGTGAATTTAAATGGGCCATTTCCCCCAATACGGTGCTGGACTTTACGGTGAATACGGATTTTGCCGAGGCTGATGCCGACAGGCAAGTGATTAACACCAGCCGTTTTTCAGTCTTTTTCCCGGAAAAGCGGCAATTTTTCCTGGAAAACGCCAGCCTGTTTGATATTGGCAGCACATTGGGAGCCAAGCCCTTTTTCAGCCGCAGAATCGGGCTGGATAATTCCGGCAGGCCGATTCCCATTGATGGCGGTGGACGGGTAACATATCGCGATCCCAGGCAGAGCGGAGGCGCTTTGTTCATTCGCCAGCGAGGCAATTCCCTAAACCCCGCCAGTAATTTTGGCGTGGCACGCTATAGCCGAAATATTGGCAATTTCAACAGGATCGGCGGGTTGGTGACGCATCGACTTGATGAGTCTTTGGGTGAAAATAAAGCAGTCAATAATACTGTTGTAAGTTTGGACGGTTTATTTCGATTGAGCAAAACCGCTACAGCCGTTCCAATGATTTCACAATCCTGGACAGACGGAGCCACTGGTGACGGCATGGCCGCGAATTTATGGATTTACAATCGCACAAGCTGGGGATATGTCGGTCATTTTCAGTCCGTTATTTCAGAAAACTATAATTCGGCCTCCGGATTTTTGGTGCGAAGAAATGTGATCGTTACCAGTCCGGCAGTTAATCTGGACTTTCGTCCCAAATGGCGGCCGGGATTTATCCGTAAATTTGATTCCGGGTTTACCGGGTATTGGTATCATCGCGCCGCTGATCGGAAATTTCAAGAAGGTTCATTAAGCCTTTATCCCTTAAGTGCAGTTTTTGAAAATGGCGGCTGGTTTACTTTTTATCTTATTCCGAATTGGCAGCGACTGGCGCAAGAAGACGTCCAGTTTTTCAAACCTTTTGGGATAGGGCTGGCATCAGGAGACTATGATTTTTTGCGCTACCGGGTTCGGCTGGGTTCAGATCAATCCAACAAGATCTCCACCAGTATATTTGCCTCAACCGGAGATTACTTTAATGGTTCCTTAAACGAGCTGGGCATTCGCTTTAAATATTCCCCCTCACCACATGCCGCGCTAACTGTTGACTATGAAGTTAATGATGTGAACGACCTGGGAATAGCGAGCGAGGAGGAAACGATACATTTATGGGGCTCTGAATTGCGCCTGGCGCTGAATCCGCGGTTGCAGATGTTCGCTTTTCATCAATACAACTCGTTAACGGAAAATTCCAGCTGGAATCTCCGTTTTTCATGGGAATTCGCACCGCTTTCTTACCTTTACTTTGTAGTTAATGATTCCCGCTTCATTAATGAGCAAAACGCTTCTTTGCCTGATACCCGGCAATTCATATTAAAACTCACCCATCAGTTTAAAATCTAAATTTTTCATCTTTGCCCATTTGCAAATGTACAAATGGACAAAGGGTTCAGAAAAAGAACGGTGACCTGGATATTACATAAATATTTTTGCACAAGCACTTAATTGTGAATGAACAATGCGCTACCTGGAAACGCGTTGTCGGCAGGTCAGGAGGAGATCACTATGACAAACATAAAACCAACGACCGGATCGGAGCGGCTACAGGTATTGGATGCGCTACGCGGTTTTGCACTCTTTGGAATATTGCTCGCAAATCTGTATAGCTTCATTGGATATAATACCTACAGTCCGGAGGAAATTATTGCCTTACCAATATTGGATCGCCTCGTGTTGTTCTTCATAGACTGGTTTATCGAAGGTAAGTTTTACGGGATTTTCTCCATCCTCTTTGGTGTCGGTTTCGCACTCCAGGCAACCCGTTTCCGTAGCGCTGAAGCGAACTTTTCAAACTTCTGGTTGCGGCGCATGATCGTGCTGATCGGCATTGGGCTGTTGCACATGTATCTGGTCTGGAACGGAGATATTTTGACGCTCTACGGCGTGCTGGGTTTGCTGTTGCCCTTATTTATGAATGTCTCGAACCAGACGCTGTTCCGCTGGATTATGGCGTTGTTGTTGATACCTTTGCTTATTCACGGCCTGTTATATTTGAACCCGGAAGCGGCATTCTGGGGATCTATGAGTCGCTTTTCAGCAGACTTGAAAATGCAATTGGGCTTTGCAGATCTTTCACTACTGGAGATGCGAACCTCCGATGCGCCGCTGGAGGTGTTCTATATTAACGCCCTGAGCGCAATACCCCGACCGATGAGCTACTTAATGTCCGGGCGATATTTCCATGTGCTCGGGCTGTTCCTTATTGGCCTGTTGCTGGCACGGCACTGGTTACCGAAAATTCGTAACAACACTGTTTCTGTGCCGTCGGTTGCGGTTTGGCTCGGCGTAGTTGGCCTGGTATGCTCGTTGGGTTATGCATTAATCAAGGGCGCTATCGGAACGCCCTTCGCATTGACCGAAATCGGCTATGTTCAAGCAATCGTCTACCATGTTGGCTCTACTTCTCTGGCGCTGGGCATTGCTATGCTGTTCTTATCCACATGGGCGTCTGGCCGGGCGCAATTCATCTTCCGAAACCTTGCACTGCTTGGGCGCATGGCATTGACCAACTACATCTTCCAGAATATAATAGCAGTCTTCTTGTTTTTCGGTTATGGCTTTGCCCTGATGCGCAAAGTGCCTTTTGCATATCTGCCCCTGTTTGCCTTTGGTATCATCCTGGTGCAATGGGTGTTTAGCAGCGCATGGCTCAGTCGATTCAAACAAGGGCCGCTGGAATCTGCCTGGCGAAAACTGACCTACCGTCCGGCAAAATCGGAATGATATGATCTACTGCCTAGCTTCGTAACGATCAAAAATATCATAGTGACTAATACATCTGCCCAAAGGAGACGAAATCCATGAAACGTCGAAAATTTTTGAAGCTGACCGCTGCTAATCTCGCAGCACTTCCGTTATACGCCCGTTACAAGAATAGCGAAGTGCCTGCGAATAGCGCATCCTCCCCTTTGCTTTCCAAAAATGACGCTGCGGATATCGTGGTAGTTGGGGCAGGCGCTTTTGGTGGGTGGACGGCCTTCTACCTGCAGCAAATGGGCGCAAAGGTGACGCTTCTGGATGCCTACGGTCCCGGGAACTCCCGGGCGAGTTCCGGTGGTGAAACGCGACTTATCCGGGCAGATTACGGAGACGATCTCATCTACACCCGTATGGTGATGCGGGCATACGAACTCTGGGATAACTGGCAGAAGCACTGGGGAAAGTCGCTAATGAAATCGACGGGAAGGCTAACCCTGATCCCGGATGGAATGACGCATGATATCCCTGTTCGCAAGCAGCGGCTGGATCAATTCGGCGTCGAAACTGAAATTCTCAGTTCAGCCGAACTTACCCGGCGCTGGCCGCAAATAAATTTCGCAGGTATTCAGGTGGGAATGTTCAATCCCGGTGGCGCCGGCGGTAGCGCTTTAATGGCGCGGGATGCCTGCATTGCCGTGGCATCCGCCTTTCAGGAAAATGGTGGACAATTTCAAATTGCCCAGGCAAAACCGGGTAAGATTACCGGCTATTGGCTGGATAACGTTCAACTATCGAATGGAGAATCCATTCGCGCTAAACAATATGTGTTTGCTTGTGGCCCCTGGCTGGGAAAGATCTTCCCCAATCTTCTCAAAAACCGTTTAACCGTTCGGCGAAGAGATACTTTCTTCTTCGGGATACCCGCGGGAGATACCCGCTTTGTTCATCCGAACATGCCGGAATGGGGATTTCGGGGAAGCCGATACTGGGGCTTTCCGGATTTCGATGGCCGGGGATTTAAAGTGGCTGTCTATCCCGATCATAACACCTTTGATCCCGATGCTGATGAGCGCATTGTCAATGCTTACGAGGTGAAAAGAGCCTACGATTTTGTTGCTCAGCGTTTCCCCGGCATGCGTGGCCAGCCAATTACCGAAACCAGGGTTTGCCAGGTGACCAATACTGAGCAAGGCCGGCATTTTATCATCGATCAGCATCCCGAGTTGGAAAATGTCTGGGTAATGGGCGCTGGCAATGGACATGGTTTTAAACATGGTCCGGCGGTTGGCGAATATACAGCTAAGCGAATTCTGGGCCAGGGCGGTGAGACGGAATTTGATGAAGCTTTCAAGCTAAAGTAAGGGAGAAACAAGAGGTTTTTTGCCATAGAATAGGTAATGAGCTAAGTTTGTTAAAGTTCAAAAAAAAGTGGCAGTAGCAGTAAGGAGGCATTGTTTTTATTGCACACTGTCACTGAAAATATTTAAAAAAACTTAGATCACAATCTATTGAATTAGTCGATATCTTTGCGTTCATTAATTTAATAACTGATGTTAGGCGATAATGAAAAAAAAGGCAGTTTTTACCGTTATCTTCGCCCGCCAGGGATGAATCCACTGGCTCATTATCGTAAGCCCGATAAATCGGGCAAGTCTTTGCGTCACTTTTAACGCCTGATAATGAGCCCGGCCCCAAAGGGATTCCTTCGGAAGGATTCATCCCGGGGCGGATGGTTTTTATCGCCCGTGCGTAACCTCAGTGAATAAAATAACAGGATGTAATTTTACCCTCAAAAAAGCAACTTTTCCGAGCCATTATTGTATTAAGCATTAAACAGAAAAGATAAAAATGCGGACATTCTCAAAAACAGTTTTAATGCTCACTGCCGGTTTGCTGGTCGGGATTACGGTTGGACTGCCGTTCCTGCACCATCATCATGATTCTGTTGAAGAACCGCTGGAATGTATGGCAAATATTGTGGAGACGAATCTGCACAGTTGCCAGACCGCTCCAAACATTACCCTTGAGGTGCCGCATACCAGAACTGCTGACAAAATCATTCTTTGCGAATTTTCCGATATTTCTACCTTTGACGGTTTTCTATTTGTAAACAAAGCCCCTCCCCTCGTTTCATAATTTCCTACTTAAAAATTTTCAATTTTATCTTCGATTAGGTAGAGCTGCATCTCGCCGGCAATTTCGGTCTGAATGAAGTGCAGCATTCTTCTGCAATTATCGATGCATAAAATTATCGACAGTGTTAAACATCTAATGCTACATGCTATCATCACTCCAAAGGAGCTCTTTTGGGGCAATGGCAGGTTCAATTAACAGCACTGTCTGCACCCAATGGATAAACGAAATGGGGAAAATATGGATATGATTTTAAAAGATATACGATTTGCAATACGCATACTAAGTAAACGGCCGGGATTCGCTTTTGTGATTATTTTAACCCTGGCATTAGCAATCGGTGCGAATACCGCCATTTTTAGCTTTGTGAACGCTATTCTGCTGCAGCCCTTGCCGTATGATCAACCGGAGCAACTGGTGATATTGGAAACCCAGCGCGATACCGAGAAAGGGCAATTGTCTCTGCGTGATGTGACCGATATTCTCGAAGAGACCGCCGTCTTCGAAGATATCGCCGTCTATGGCTCTAACTCTGCCTACAACATCAGCGGCGACGGTCAGCCGCCCGACGAATTACCGGCGACGCTTTGTTCCAGTAATTTGTTTGAGGTGTTGGGCGTCGATCTTTCCCTGGGCACACCCTGGCCGCAGGAATTTGACCGGCAACGGAATCACAGCATTGTCCTCACTCATAAACTCTGGCAGGACCGTTACCAGGGCCAGCCGGAAGTATTGGATCAAATGGTTAAGCTCGACGGGTATGATGGATACCGCATCTTCGGTGTGCTCCCCCCGGATATTCATTTTCCCTTTCACGCGACCTTATTCCGCTCCATCGCTTATTATGATTTGGATGAAACCAAGCGCAGCAATCGTTGGTACGAGGCGGTGGGGCGCCTGAGAGCGGGCGTCACGTATGAACAGGCCAATGCAGAGCTGCAGGTGCTCAGCCAGCGCCTCGCCAGTGAATTTTCTGACAGTAATTTTGAATTGAGTTTTACGACCAAACCGTTGGAACAGATCTACCGTGGGGAAGTCCGCCCGTACCTCTGGCTGCTATTCGGCGCCGTCACCCTTATCTTGCTGATTGGCTGTGTGAATGTGATCAACCTGCTGCTGGCGCGGGCCGTCACCCGGGAAAAAGAATTCGCCATTCGTGCAGCGGTTGGCTCCGGGCGCGCCAGCCTGATTCGCCAACTGCTAATCGAAAGTTGTCTGCTTTCACTAACCGGCGGCATTCTCGGACTGGCAGCGGCATATTGGTGGGTCGATTTACTGACGAACATGATTCGCACGGACTTACCGAACTGGATTACCGTTGAAGTCGATCCCTGGGTATTGGGATTTACCTTTGGCATTGCCATGCTGATTGGCCTGATCGCTGGTGTTTTTCCCATCTGGCACTCATTCAAATCTAACATGGGGCAGGTGCTTAAGGAAGGGAAGAGCGGCAGCGGCGGCCGGCACCGAAAGCTGTTGTATAATGGCTTGATGGTAACGGAAAAAGTGCTCGCTGTCGTGCTGCTCATCGGGGCCGGCCTGATGGTTAAAAGCTTCATCAATATGCAACAGGTCGAGATGGGCTTTAAATCCACAGACCTGGCAACATTCCGGGTGGCACTGGGTTGGAAGGCCTACCAGGGGCCGGAGCGAAAAGCGGCCTATTACAAGCAGGCGCTGGCAGAGTTATCCGAGCTACCGGAGATTGAGGCCATCACCATGACCAGCAATCCACCCTTTGGCCCGCACGAGCAGAAATCGACTTTTACCGTAGAGGGACAAACGATTTATGAACAACAGAAAAATCCGTTTATTAACTACAAGAGAATTGCCCCGGATTATTTCGAGGTGATGGATATAAAACTCGTCGAAGGCCGGGCGTTTAATGAGTTTGACGTCCAGGAAAGCACCCCGGTTACGATTATCAATGAGAAGTTAGCCCGCAAGCTATGGTCGGACGGCAGCGCGCTGGGAAAAAAGCTTAAATTTCAGGAGCCGGATTCCGACTGGCATTATATGACGGTAGTTGGTGTGTCCGGGAATGTATTGCACGATCATCTGACTGCAGAGCCGGGGTATGATATTTATTATCCGTACTTTCAAACCCCATTGCTCTCGCAATACCTCATTTTCAAAACCCAAACTTCCTTATCGGAATTACGGCCAAAATTGAACGATGTTATTCTCGGTATCGATCCCGAACAATGTGCTTACGATTTCCAAACGATGGATGACCGGATCGAAAGCAAGATTTGGCAAAAAAAGGTTACCAGTTCCTTGTTCGTCGCATTTGGTATTCTGGCGATGCTTTTAGCGGCTATTGGCATTTTCAGTGTTATGTCCTACACCATCAGTCGTCGCACCAAGGAAATGGGCATTCGCCGGGTATTTGGCGCCAGCACCAAAGATGTCTATATGATTGTCCTGGAGGAAATCTTTAAACTAACTGCCCTGAGTATTGTTGTCGGGCTTGGACTGGCTTTTTTCCTGACCGATTTTCTCGACGGCATTCTATTCAATGTCGCCACGAAAGACCCCTACATTTTTATTCTGGTGCCGATAATTTTGAACATTGTTGCTTTTTTAGCTGGGATAATTCCGGCATTCAAAGCATCGCGTGTGAAGCCTGTTGTCGCTTTAAAATATGAATAACCGGTCACTATTTATCAGCAATAAACACGGCAATCGCTCATGCATTAATCAGTTACATTGAAAAGACTGTAGACCAGGCTTTCTGTGCCCGGCAGAAAACAGCCTCGGTTTACAGTCTTTCTTCTTCTCTCAGCTGGCTCCTCGACTATTCATCCCTTTCCCATGAAAAAAAATATCAATATGTGCTGTGGCATTTTTTGATTTTAATTGTCAGAAAATTCCAGGCGTGAAACGATGAAATATTACGACGAAGATTTAGCCTATGTGCATCATACCGGCTTCGGCGGATTTGCCCGCGGTGTTGCCCCGGCAATCATCGAATGGCTGAAGAAAAGCTTTTCGGAAAATAAACTGGTGGTCGATCTCGGTTGCGGCAGCGGCATATTAGCGCGGGAATTGCTGCAGGCGAACTATCCGGTGCTCGGTATCGACATCTCTCCGGCAATGCTCGATATTGCCCACAAGGAGGCACCCGATGCCCGCTTCGTTTGCGAATCTGTTTTCAAAACAGACATCCCCAATTGCTATGCAGTCTTGGCGGCGGGAGAATGTTTGAATTATCTCTTTGATGAAGACAATAATCCCAAGGCATTGGCCGAACTGTTCAAGCGGGTATATGCCGCGCTGGAAAAAGGCGGCTGGTTTATTTTTGATGTAATCGAGCCGGGGCAGGTGACATCTGGCGCTCCCGAGCGGACCTTTATGGAAGGAGAGGACTGGCTCGTTATGGCGGAAAAAAGCGAAGATCCGGAAACCTCGATTCTCACCCGGCGGATCATCACCCTGCGCCAGGTCGGAGAAAGCTATCGCCGCTCGGACGAAACTCATGTCGTTCAGCTTTACGACGGGCACCAGTTGAGAAGTATGCTGCAAAAGGCGGGATTCGAGGTGGAACTATCTCGCCGGTATGGCAATTATCAATTGCGAAATAATCAGGCGGTAATCGTCGCACGGAAATAAGCCGACTTCCTGTTTAAACATTGATGATTGAAATTATTATAGCAGTCATTGCGAGGCGCTTTTTGCCGAAGCAATCTCTAAGGTGCATGCAACATAGAGATCGCTTCGTCGCTGCACTCCTCGCGAAGACAACATATAAATCTTTAATACGACTAAAAATTTCAAAGCCATCGAAAACGAAATGATGAATAAATACCAGCTGCGAGATTATCGGGAGGCAGACATACCCACCATCCTTTCCGTCATCAAGACAGCCTTTGCGGAATACCGGGGCGTGCTCGATCCACCCTCCAGCGCGGAAGCAAAAACCCTCTCAATTATCCGGGAGGAATTGGCAAATGCCGATGCGTTAGTGACGACATTTTTAAACGAGATCATTGGCTGTGTTTTTTACCGGAGGCGGGGAGAGAGCTGTTATATTGACCGTCTGTCTGTGTTACCGGCGCACCGCAACCAGGGCCTCGCTCGCACAATGCTTGATGAAGTAGAGCACCGGGCGAAAACAGACGGTTACAAAACTTTGACGTTGTCCGTGCGGCTTCCCCTGAAAAAACAACAGGCTTACTATCGCAGAATTGGTTATGAATTCCTGAAATATTATACTCATGAAGGATATAGCGAACCGACAGAGATCGTTTTACAAAAATCGCTGGGTTAAATTCTTACTGTTTTCAAGAAAATCACCATTCATCTTTGCAAAGGGGAATCGCCATGAACAGAAGGATGCTGGTTATCCTGGCAGTAATCATCTTCACGATATTGCCGGGCAATGATAATTTCGTTTGGGCCAGGGGAGAAGAAGGATTAAAAAGTATGCCGGTAGATGCGGTGCTGGTGATGCATGTTGATTGGGCTAGTCTGGTTCAAACCGGAACCTACGAAAAATACAGCAAACTGTTTAGCCCGATGATGCCGACCGATAACCCGGAATTTGAAGCGTTTAAAGCCGGGACCGGTTTTAATCCGGAAACTGATTTGACCAGTATGACCATTGGGTTTAGCGGTGATCTGACTGTCAGGCCAGCAATGTTTACCTACCTGGAAGGCGAGTTCAACATCGACAAGTATCAAGCATTCGCGCGAGAAAAAGAAACTTTAGAAATTGGGGAAACTCACGGTGTGGTTACTTTTACAGGGAAAGAAGCGGTTTCACAGAAGCAGGCGTCCGGGATAGCTGTCAGTGCGATGGTTGCATCTGCCGATGAATCTGCCCGCGCCGGAGCGCTGGATCGGCCGGCAATGGCTTTTTTAGACAACAACACCATGATCATGGCTTCAGCCGATCACTTTACAAATATGCTGGAACGTGCGCAAGGCGCCGGCAAAAATGTTCATAGTTCCCCCCAAATCGGCCCTCTGCTTAACAAAGGGCTTAAGGGATTAATATCGATCCCGGTAATAATGCCAGAGCGACCGAAAGAGATGTTTCCATTTATTCCCCAGGTTGCAGGGCTGGCACATATCGAGGCTCTGTCAGTATCCCTGGATGTTGGGGAGGTTAGTACACTCACTTTGGCGGTACTGGCAAACAGTCCGGCGAATGGGCAAGGGATTTATACAGCACTGAAGCCGCTTGTCCCAATAGATGGCAAGCGTAGTCGGGATGGCAGCATAGTAGCGAGAATGCTGAATCAGGTGCGGCCGCACGGCGGGAAGCAACTTTCTCCGGATGTCGCTAAATTATTGCAGGGGGCATTAGCGCTTGGCAAGATGATGATCTCGGATCAACCGGATGCCCTGAATCTGTTAAATAACCTACAGGTATCTCAGGATGGTGCCATTACTAAATTGAGTCTGGCAATGTCCCCGGAAGAACTAAATGAATTCATGCAAAAGGCAATTATGTTCGGAGGATTGTAAATCCGGTGTTGTGGATTTATACAAAATAAAATGCTGGCCCTAAACACCATCCGCCCGGTGATGAATCACCAGGCTAAGTGTCAATCGTCCTGTGGGACGCGAAGACTGCCCGAATCATCGGACAACTGAAAATTCGCATGGATTTATGTTTACCCCGGAAGCACTGGATAATTTATCATATTGGCAATAATGATTTGGGGCTTATAACTCTGCGTAGTTGATTTATACAAAATTGAATGCTGGCCCTAAAGACCATCCGCCCGGTGATGAATCACCAGGCTAAGTGTCAAGCGTCCTGTGGGACGCAAAAACTGCCCGAATCATCGGGCAACTGAAAATTAGCCATGGATTCATCCATGGCGGACAACCCACTCACCCCTAAAATTGAGTAACATATGCTTTTCTATCTTGCTGCTTTACTATTACTTCTTATCGGCGCTGCCCACTCTTACCTGGGAGAACGCTACATCCTCACCCGACTCTTCCGCCGGGATAATCTGCCGAAGCTGTTCGGCGACACTACATTCACGAAAAACACCCTTCGCTTTGCCTGGCATCTGACCACGGTGGCCTGGCTTGGTTTCGCGTTGATCTTAATTCATCTCGCCAATCCACCGCTGGAGAAAGCGACTGTCGGTAATATTATCGGCGGGGTATTTCTGATCCATTTTGCCATCGCCTTGATCGCATCAAAAGGAAAGCATTTATCCTGGATATTTTTTCTGGCAATCGGCCTGTTGGCTATTTATGCGGCGAATAGTTGATTTTTTGATTGGTTTGAGGATTTAAGTTTAGAATCGTGTTTATCGCCTGCGAAAGACGGTAATACACGAAAAAATCAGTAGTATTAAAGCGGTTAGGTTGAACTTTATATGGCTTTATCTTCCGCAAAATGAAGGCAGAATTTGGATATTAGCCACCGATATACACTGATTTTCACTGATTTTGTCATTGTTTTGCTTTTATCCGTGCAAATCTGTGTTTATCCGCGGCTAAAAATTAGATTTTTAAGGTGTTTCTGTAACATATAAACTTGTGCATAAACTGTAGCCCAAAGGGACTCCCTCGGAGCAATGACGGGGGCTAACAACATTAAACGCTTAAAACCAGCGATTTTGTGAAAGGGGAATGCAATGGATTTCTTTTCATCCCATCGGGAGCGCCGTCTCTGGTATTGGGCGCTGGCCGTGATACTGGTAATTTACCTCACCCTTGGCCTGGCCCGATCGCTTTCCGGAATGCTCCGTGATCATGGCTTGCTTGGCGTCTTTTTCGGCGCTGGCATGTTGCTCATCGCCGCCGCGGTTATTTTACAGGCATTGAGAGTGCGGCCGGGCGGGATGGAGATTGGCATCGGCCTGGGGATTGCCGCCGCTTATATGTTTGTCTTGCTCCGCATGGCCATTCCCGAGGAACGCAGCCATCTTATCGAATACAGCGTGGTGGCACTCCTCATCTACGAAGCTTTGAAAGAGCGGAAAAGCCAGGGGCGAAACGTTCCCATGCCTGCCCTGCTGGCGATTCTCGGCACCGGGCTGGCCGGCACGCTAGACGAATACATTCAGTGGCTGCTGCCTAATCGCTTTTTCGACTGGCGTGATATCCTTTTTAATTTCCTTGCTGGCGTCATGGCCGTTACCGCCCGGGCAGCGTTAGGTTGGGCACGGGATAAAGCGACAGCGAAGAATGCTCAGAAAGGATAGCTGTTGAGTATTTTTATCACCGGGATTATATTGTAGGGAATTTCATTTTAATTGATTCTCCGGGAAACTATGACTTCTGAAAAAGCACCGGTATTCGTCTGCGGCCTGCCGCGCTCCGGCACCACCTGGATCTCGAAAACCCTCTGCGAGAGTGGCGAGTTGGTTTACCTCAATGAAGCCTGGATGCTGGAAAAATTCCTGGAAATGAACAACTGGTATGCGGATGTTCATGATAATTGGCGCGGAATTACACCCTGGGCGAAAAAGGGAGTATCAAAAGAGTTTTTTATCGGGCAATTGGCCAAACTCTACGGAAATTTACTGTATGCTGCCTCGGCCGGGCAGCGCTTTCTGGAAAAAACACCGAACTGGAATCTGGAATTTATTCATTTCTTA
Source organism: Calditrichia bacterium (assembly GCA_028284905.1). GTDB lineage: Bacteria > Calditrichota > Calditrichia > RBG-13-44-9 > J075 > JACKAP01. The sequence continues at coordinate 3,784 of JANQQU010000029.1, read as the reverse complement.
CATCAGCTTTTTCCAGATGCCTACTATATCCTGATCTATCGCGACGGACGAAATCAGATCGCTTCTATCGAGGCGAATAGAGTGCCGAAAGGCCGTCCATTTGACTTTGCCAAGCTCGCCCGCAAATGGGCCCGCAGCATGGATATCATTAAAGAAATGCAGGACTCGCAGCTGATTGAAAAGTGCCGCATCCTCCGCTACGAAGATTTACTAACTGATTTCGATGGAATTTTTCAGAGTGTATGTAATTTTGTTGAAATCGCGCCGTTTCAGGCGAAGCCGTTTCAAGCAAATAGTTCTTTTGCAAATAGCTCGCAACTCAAAAACTTTAATCAGCGCTGGAGAGATTGGCCGAAAGATCGAATCGAACAATACCTGGAAATCGCTGGTCGCCAGATGGCTGAGTGGGGATATGAAATTGGTGATTAGATTTTGGCGACCTTAATAGTAGAATCTGGTGTTAAATTGTTGTATTTATGGTGTTTGTGTTGGATTTTCCTCATTCATCCTAAGCCTGTCGACGGGTGAATAATAGCAGTTTTTTTAGTCCGGGGTGCTAAGAATAGAAATAAAACTTAATCGCTAAATAATGTGCGGAAATCTTTCATCCTTCGACAAGCCCAGGATGAATGGAGATTTATAACCGAATAAAATTGTTAATTGAGGAATAATTAATGAAATCTGATAAAGCATTCGATATCGTGATTGCGCCGGACTTTACGACAGATGCGCATATTGTTTATGAAATCCGAACCTTGTTCTTTCTCGCTTCGTTGCTGGAGTTTGGCGGCAAATCCCGGCATTTTCCCTTACACATCGCTTGTATCGGGGAACCACCGGCCAGCGTTGTTCGCATGGCGGAGATCTGCGGTGCGGAGATAACACTACATGAGCCGCAACCGCCGGTGATTCGGGGGTTTCCCAATAAGCTGCGCGGCCTGGAAATACAAGGCGAAACCGGGAAAGTGCTGCTGATAGATGTTGATGTATTGGTCCTGAAAGATTTGACGCCGATGATCACCGAACTGCCGGAGGATGCCATTTGTCTTGCTCACGCCAGCAGGCCAATGGTGCGGGAAGAATATTGGGAGGCTATCTATGAAGGCATCGGAATGACGCCGCCGGAGACCCGCGTCTCCAGCCTCTGCGGCGAGCTGAGCGTTTATGTTTATGATGAATTTACGAAAGCAGAAATGGCCCGCACTTTCCCTTATTATTGCGGCGGGCTGGTCTTTACGCCCTGGAAATATAATCTGAAGGATATTTGGGAAACCCATATCCGGGAAATAAAGACATTCATTAGATCAAAAGAAAATGTTAGTGAGGGATGGAATCATGTCAACCGATTTCGCACCTGTGATCAAACCGGGCTGGCAACTTCCGTCGAGTATCTGAAACGCCGGGGCGCGAAGATGCAACGCTTGCCGGATATCTATCACGGATTGTGGCAATTGATGTATAGCAGAAAAGTAAAGCTCGACGATATGTATCTCTTTCATATGATCGGCTTTTTATGGGGGCTTGAATCTCCAGAGGCAATTGCCCCAGAAGGTATCCGGAACTATCAACGCTATCTTTTTCAGAAATTTATGAAAGCCTGGCGGCAGAGTAACAGCGGCTTCGCGAAATTTGGCGAACTGTTTACCCGCTTCCTCCCGGCCGCCGTCGATGTTTATAAAACGGGAAAAATATTACAATATCTTCACAAAAAACATGTGCAGCCGGTTTTGCAGGAAAGCAAAAAAGCTTCGAAGGAAACATTGCAGGAAGCATCTTAACTTTTACACGTTTACAAAAAAAATTACTAAACGTTATTACGAAATTTCCACAGGAGGAAACCATGTCCCAACAAAAGAGCGCAGTGCAATTGGCTCGTGCCTGGATAGACGGCTGGAATGCCGGCAAACCGGATGAGATTCCCCTCGCGGAAAATTTTGTGCATACCAGCCCGTTCGGGGTTATAGAAGGGCGCGACGAATACCTCGAACGGATTAAACCGCTGGCGGCAAAAAATGTCAGTGATTTAAGGATCTTGAAAACGCTTGGCGCGGAAAACGATGCCGCGATCTGGTTCGAAATGTGGACGCCGAACGGAATGGTGCCGGTTTGCGATTGGGTGGAAGTAAGTAATGGAGAAATTGTCGCCATTACATCCTTCTACGATCCGAGCAGCCTGCCGCACCGGGAAGAGGACACTGAATGACAGAAAGACCGAAAGAACGCTCGCTGTTACCCAAATGGATGATGCGTCCGCAGATGCTAGTGGCACTGTCGGCGCTGCTCCTGAGCTTATGCGGACTTTTTATCTCAATTTATGAAGCATCTTTGATTCGACAGTCCCAGCGTGCCGCTACCTGGCCATATGTCGAAATCGGTGCATCCTTAAGTGCTGGTAGAGTAACGATTTGGGTAGAAAATACCGGCGTCGGGCCTGCGCGTATTCAGGCCGGCGCGCTGACCTATAAAGGCGAGCTCCAGGAAGATTGGCAGCAGTTAATGCGCAATCTTGGCGGGGAAATTGCTGACAGTGTCGACATTTATAAATCATTGATCAATGGGCGGGTGCTGCCGGCGAATTCCGAGCGGGAAGCGATTTTCGCCTTGACAAAAAACAGCGCGGCAGAAGAGAAAATGATTATGTTGATACGACGCGCAATCCGCAGCGGGGACTTGGATATTTACGTGTGTTATTGCTCGGTGTATGACGAATGTTGGCGCTCCAGTCTGCAGCATTTAATCGGACGGACTCGTGGCGATGCGGACAGCGGCGTTTCCGGCGAAGTGTCGGATTGTGATGCTGCCCAACGAAGCAGAATTTGATTGGTTCCCGGGATTAAATTCATTTATTCGGATTGAGAAAAGTGCCTTTAATAACCTCTTACACAGCGATAAATCTTTATTATGGAGTAAAATGACAGATAGATTTAGCAGTGTTCGCCAATGGAGAGTTCTGAATGGTTGAGGAGCAATTAAAAGATATTATCGGCTGGGATGTCGCTAATTGGAGTCAGGCGCTGCAGTACTGGGAAAAATTCTTGCCGGAAAAGAAAAGCAATGATACAACTGCCCTGGAACTGGGCAGCGGCTTTAACGGAGGCCTTTCCTTGTGGCTGGCATTGAAAGGGATTAAAACAACCTGTTCCGGATATAATCCGAATTACAATGGTGCTTCCGATCAGGCAAAGGCGATACACGAAAAATATGGCGTTAGTGATTTAATCGAATACCAGGAAATAAACGCAACTGAAATTCCCTACCAGGCAAAATATGATATTATCTGCTACAAATCGATGTTAGGCGGCATTGTCCGAAAAGGCGATATGGAGATCGCGGAAAAAGTTGTGGAGGAAATATTTTCTGCCTTAAAACCGGGGGGAGTGCTTATGTTTGCGGAAAACACTTCTGCTACTTTTGTTCATAAGGTAATGCGCAATCGATTCAGCACCGGTAAAAGTGGATGGCGGTATTTTACAATCGATGAACTAAATATGCTCCATCGCCAATTCAGCACTTTCGAATATCGCACCTATGGCTTTCTCGGCTGTTTCGGAATAAATGAACAGCAACGGCGAATGCTCGGTAATCTCGATCAAACAATATTTACCAAGCTGCCGGAGCAATGGAATTATTTCCTGGCAGGCGCAGCGATTAAGTAATTCGGCTCTCTGACATCTTTTGTGATCATGTATTATTAGTAACACCTTATATGTAACCCCTTCAGGGTAAAACGCTTTCGGGGGTTTTAACCCTGGGCTGGAAAGACCTTCAGCCCAGGGTTAAAACC
>JANQQU010000032.1 GCA_028284905.1 Calditrichia bacterium | reverse complement strand
ATTCGATATCGCCAATGTCGCTGGGGTATGGTTTGCGTGCCATAGCCCCAGTTTATTTATTCTTAATTCTCTATGCTAACTTTTCAAACACGCTCTTAGTGTTTTATCCCGATCAATTGTCATGACGATCGATGAATTATCTTACGGTTTAAAAATATGTGGGCGGTTTCTACAATTCCTCACAGGCGCTTAAACAAGCTTCACGAAAGCATGATCAATATTCACAAAATCATAACCGCTTTATCGTTGTGATTCTTTTGCGAAACTCCGGTAGAAATAGTTGTAATTCCTGTGAAATCTTTGTGAGCTTCAAAAACTATACTTGAACTGCATTTGATTAAAAGTGTCAGAAACAAACCAAAGGAGAAATTCTGATGTTAAAGCGATTAGCAGTTCTTGGTGCACTTTCCGCAGCGTTATTATTATCTGCATGCAGCAGCGAAAGTGATGATGGTATCGGTAGTAATGATCCACTCAATACTCTACAATTAAACTTGCAAAATCTGGAAGCGTTACAGAATGGGTATCATTATGAAGGTTGGGCAATTGTCAATGGCACACCGATTTCTACCGGGCGATTCAATGTAGATGCAGGTGGCGCTCTCGTTGACCTGGACGGCAACACAATTGAAAATAACGAGTTTACCGTCAGCGAAGATCTAAGTGATGCCACGGATGTGGTCATCTCGATTGAACCGGATGGGGATAGCGATCCGGCCCCGGCAGCAACAAAATATCTCGGCGGTGCAGTCAACAGCCTGCTGGCGAATCTTTCCACAGCACATCCCGCGACACTGAACAGTGATTACAGTAGTGCCAGCGGCGAATTTATTTTGGCCACTCCGACAGATGGCGCGAACAACAACGAAACCAGCGGTATCTGGTTTTTAAATCCCGCCAGCACAACTTTCAGTCTGAATTTTAGCGGCGTAGAGCCTTTACAGAATGGTTTCCATTTCGAAGGCTGGGCAATTGTCAATGGCGCACCGGTGTCTACCGGAAAATTTAACATTAACGGAGCTGGAGAGATCGTTGACCTGGACGGTAATGTTATAGCGAATGGGGAATTCACAGTAGGTGGCGACCTCTCCAACGCATCAGCAATTGTACTGACGATCGAACCGGACGGTGATGTGGATGATATTCCTGCCGATACACATTATCTCGCAGGGGACGTTAGCGGCAACGCCGCAAGTTTGACCATTGGCCATGGCGCAGCGCTTGGGGATGATTTTAGCAATGCTGCCGGAGATTATATTCTCGCCACCCCAACCACCAGCGACACGACAGACGAGAACAGCGGCATCTGGTTTCTCAGTCTGGCCGGAGGCTCACCGGCACAAGGATTAACCTTACCTGTTTTACCTGCCGGTTGGGCGTATGAAGGCTGGGTTGTAATCGATGGCACGCCGGTTTCCACCGGTAGATTTACTGATCCGGCAGCAGCCGATCTTGATGCCCCTTTTAGCGGCAATTTGGCCGGTCCTCCATTTCCCGGCGAAGACTTGGTTCTCAATGCCCCGGCAGGTTTAACTTTCCCCCTCGACCTGGCTGGCAGAACAGCTGTGATTTCTGTAGAGCCTTTCCCGGATGATTCCGATGCCCCATTTACCCTCAAACCATTGGCCGGCGCGATACCTGCGAATGCAGTGGATCATTTCACTTACAGCATCAACAATAATGCCAGCGCCAGCTCAGTAACAGGCAACGTCACAATTACCGTAAACGGCACTATGGCAGGGCTTTCTCTTCCGACTTTACCAGCAGGCTGGGAGTATGAAGGTTGGGTAGTGCTCAATGGCACTCCGGTAACCACCGGCAAATTCCTGGACATTGCAGCTGCGGATCTCTCGGCGCCTTTCAGTGGCAGTCTCGCCGGTCCCCCGTACCCCGGCGAAGATTTTCTCAATAACCCTCCGGCAGGCTTATCATTCCCGGTCGATCTTTCCGGCACAACAGCAGTAATTTCTATCGAACCTTCCCCGGATGATACGCCGGCACCATTTACTTTAAAGCCGCTGTTGGGTGGCGTTCCCGGAAATGCTGCATCCGGCACTGTTTATGGCATGGATAACAATGCTGCAACCTTTCCTGTTGGTTCTGCAACTATCAAATAACCTGCGAAAATAAATTCTGTTCTCCCGCCCTCTTTTCCATTTTGGGAAAGGGGGCATTTTTATTTGATCCGACCCGTTCTTTTTCGCTCCTCCGAACAAAATCTTTTCAGCATAGCATACATGTATTATATTGGCAAACAGCATATCGAACGGAGACGAAAAATGGAATGGTTTCAGCAAGAGATTCGCTTATCCCCCAAATCCCGCGGTTTTCATATTATTACCGAGGAGATTGAGAAACAATTGCCAGAACTGCGAAAAATCAACATTGGCCTGGCCCATATTTTTATTATGCATACCTCCGCGTCTCTAACCTTAAACGAAAACGCCTCCCCGGATGTTCGCCTGGATATGGAATCCCATTTCAACAAAATGGTCCCGGAAAACATGCCATATTACCTCCATACTTTTGAAGGTCCGGACGATATGCCGGCTCATATAAAAGCCTCGTTGCTCGGCAATAGTCTGTCTTTACCGATCCGAAACGGCTCGTTTCTTCTCGGCACCTGGCAGGGGATTTATTTATGTGAACATCGCGATCGCGCCTCCGCTCGCAGAATTGTTGTCACCCTTACCGGTAGCACTTCCTAGCCGCTTCAAAATTTAAAATCTACAATGTGCAGATAATCACGCTTATCCCTTCTATATTCCTTTAAATGTGGATTGGGATTCTTTATCCCCTGTTCTTATGAATCAACGGGTTCGTGGCGGCCTTTTTTACAAGGCTTATCATGGAAAGATACTAGCAGAACCTGACAGGGAAGTTCTCACAACTTCTTCCTGATATCTTTCATTTATCGAATCTTTTCTCTCAAGGTGTTATCTCGCCATTGGTTGGTTTATCGTCCATGCCAGGCGGGATTATACCGATGTAACTTTATTCTAATTTAATTTTTTATATACCAAGTGGAGCATTCAATGTGTTTCGATGAGCGACAAAAATTTTTAAACCTGTCCGATATTATTAACTCCCCAAAAGTCAGTTTTATTTTCCGTTACTTTTTGCTGCTGGCTCTTTTCTTCTCGAGCAGTGTTGCATATTCCCAGCCGGATACACTGACTGCCGGATACAGAGATTTTAATTACGGCGGCACAGTTATCAATACGCCGACTGGTGAAAAGCCGGAAAGTAAACTCTGGTTTAACAAGGGTAGCTGGTGGGGAATTCTCTGGGACGTTTCTGCTGGAAATTACAGCATCCATCGTTTCGATTTACTCACGAATACCTGGATCAATACCGGCACCGCTGTTGATTCCCGCAGCAGTTCGAAAAGTGATGCTTTGTGGGATGGGCAAAAGTTATACGTTGTCTCTCATATCTTTGCAACTGTCGCCGGTAGTGCTTCTTTTGATAATTCCGGCCGCCTTTATCGTTACAGTTACAACATTGCCGATAGCACTTATAGCCTGGACAGCGGTTTCCCGGTGAATGTTAATAGCTCGGATTCTGAGGCGTTGGTCCTGGAGAAAGACAGTAGCGGGCAATTGTGGGTCACCTGGGTAGAAGGTGGTAATCTAATGCTTAATCGCTCCACGACAGATGACCTTACCTGGGGAACACCATTTGCATTACCAACCCAGCTTGATAGCATTGATTCGGATAACATCTCCTCCCTGGTTGCTTTCGGCGGTAATAAAATCGGGGTGATTTGGGGGAACGAAATTATCGGGGAATCTTACTTTGCCTTCCACAACGACGGTGATGCTGATACTGTCTGGAGCGCCCAGGAAACAGTGATAACAGATGCAATTTTAGGGGATATGTCTGATGATCACTTCAATATAAAATCGATTTCCACCGGAGAAGTTTTTGCCATGGTTAAAACTGGGCTGGCTGGATCGAATCCTTCGCTCTTCCTTGTTAAACGGGATACCGGTGGGACTTGGACGCGTTATCAATTCTCAATTTTTACAGACAGACTTACCCGGCCGATATTATTGATTGATGAAGATGCGGATTCGCTTTACGTTTTTGCCAAAAGTAAAAAAGGCGGACCGGAAGCGATATATAAAAAAGTGACGACCCATAGTAGTCCATCATTTATCACCGGGCTGGGGGACCCTTTCATTAGTAGCGTTTCAGATACTTTGATCAATGACGTTTCATCTACCAAGCAAAATGTTAGTGATAGTACAGGCATATTGACAATTGCTTCCGACCGTGGCAGTCTGCACTACTTCCACAATTACATTGAATTAAGCGAAGATCCGATTGTCGGCTCTTTTTCACCAGGGTTCGCGGCCGTCGGGGCCGAGGTAACAATCCTGGGTCGCAGCTTTACTGGTGCTACAGCCGTAAGCTTTAACGGCACCGCAGCCACATCCTATACTGTTATAAATGATAATAAAATAGTTGTTACCATTCCTGCCGGTGCAACGACCGGCCCAATATCTGTTACAAACAGCAGTGGTAGCGATAACAGCGATACCGATTTTCAAGTTTCTCTGCCACCATTTGACTTGAGTACGACGGTGATCGGCAACGGCACCATTCAGCTCAATCCCGCAGGTGGATCTTATGGCAGTCCGACAGATGTCATGCTAACTGCCGTTGCGGATCCCGGCTATCAATTTGTGAAGTGGGAAGGCGCACTCAGTGGCAACAAAACGGAAGAGACCTTATATATGGATCGGGATCGATCCGTCACTGCGACTTTCGTTCCGGTTAGTGATGGTCTTGGACCGATCGCTCTGGAAGAAACGGCCTCTGGTGGCAGCAGTGGTGTGGATACCGTTAGCACGACAACGGATCTAACCGCCGTAGTAAATGACATATATCTTGCAGCAATTTCCGCCCGGGCGAATCGAGCAGTTACCTCCGTAAGCGGCTTAGGCTTAACCTGGACGCCCGTTGATGTTCAATGCGGCGGGAGAGATCTCATCGGTGTAGAAGTTTGGATGGCCCAGGGAACACCGACCGGTGATGGCGCCGTTACGGCAAATTTTTCTATCGCCCCAACCAACGCTGTTATCGCGGTGTCCCGTTATTCCGGCGTGTATCGCATCGCCCCGATTGATACAATTTTTTCTGCGAATACAAATGGCATCGACGGTGCCTGCAGCGGCGGCACCGACAGCAATTCATATAGCCATTTTCTGACAACATTGACCCCGGGAAGCGTCATCTACGGTGCTGCCGGACTGCGTAATCGCATCCACGCTCCCGGTGCCGGATATACCGAACACCTTGAGATCTCCCAGGGCACTGGTGGCGATCAAACCGGTGTGGCGGTTATGGACAGAACCATTGCATCCCCGAGCGTCAACAATTTTAATGGCACTTTTAACGGCACTGTTGATTGGGCAGTGATCGGTATTGCCCTACGGCAGGGAACGACAGTTTTTAATTTGAACACCAGCACAATAAGCGGTGGTGCGATTACTTTGAATCCGGCAGGTGGCGTTTATGATTCTGCTGATGTCGTGACTGTTACCGCTGTCCCGGATTCCGGACACATTTTTTCCGGTTGGAGCGAAGACTTAAGCGGCAGCACAAACCCGGAATCAGTGACGATGAATAGCAACAAGAATGTCACTGCGACCTTTACACCGCAATATACCTTTTCCGTAGATACAGTGGGTCAGGGCGGTATCGCTATAGCCCCCGGCGTTGGTATTCTGGACAGTGCAACTGCAATTACATTGACTGCAACGCCTGATCCGGGATATTCTTTTATTGGCTGGAGCGGTGACACAACTGCCAGTACGAACCCGCTTTCATTTAATTTGAGAGGTGATACTCAAATCACTGGCACATTTGTGCCTTTATTTGATATCGCTACGACTGTCAGTGGGAGCGGGAATATTAGTTTATCCCCGGCCGGAGGCACTTATGACAGTTCAACCGTTGTTACCTTAACTGCGAATCCCGATGCCGGCTTTTCATTCGCTGGCTGGAGTGGAGATTTAACCGGAAATACAAACCCGGATTCTGTTTCGGTTGATAGCAACCTGGCAATACAGGCCACCTTTATTCCGCAATACACCGTAACAATCACGCCTCCGTCCAATGGCTCTGTTAGTCTGAATCCACCCGGAGGTGTATACGATAGCGCAACAGTAATTACCGTTACCGCAACACCGGACTCCGGATATGATCTGGCCAGTTGGAGTGGCGATCTTAGTGGCGATTCGCTGACGAAAACTTTGATCGTTAACAGCAACAAAACTGTTCAGGCGAATATTGATTTAATAGAGAATATACAATATATGTTGTCAACGGCCAGTGGTAACGGTGGTGCCATTACACTATCGCCTGGTGGTGGTACATACAACGGTAATACGATGGTTACGGTTACTGCTGTCCCGGATTCCGGTTATCGTTTTCGGGATTGGGATGGTGACCTTAATGGGAACACGAATCCCGATTCAGTTTTTATGAATACCGATCGTTCCGTTACCGCATCCTTCATCCGTCAGTTTGTTTTAGATATTGATACCGTCGGCAATGGTATCGTTACGCTGTCACCGAATAATGCAGCTTATGACACGAACATGACCGTTACCATGGTTGCAACTGCAGACCCTGGCTGGATTTTTACCGGCTGGAGTGGCGATCTTGTTTCTGCCAATGCAACAGATAGCGTCACTATGAATGCGGACAAGAATGTTACGGCGAATTTCGCTGCACTGTCCGCGGTTATGCACGAATCGACTTTGCTGGACAGCACCTCTGTCCCCGGAAATTCATTTACCAGCGATTTTACGATTACAGCAGTTTCAGGGGATTTATACCTGGCATCTATTTCTACCCGCCCATTCCGCCCGGCGACATCACTTACTGGCATGGGGTTAACCTGGACGCTATTATCATCTCAATGTTCGGGCAGAAATACCAATGGTGTAGAAGTCTGGATGGCCCAAGGGACGCCAACAGGAGATGACGCATTATCCGCAGTATTTGCCAGCTCATACTCTACGCTGGTTCTTAGTGTATCTCGCTACTCCGGGGTGCATTCATTCGCCCCGATTGGCGCGATGGTTTCCGGGAATACCAATGGCATAGATGGCAGTTGTACCGGCGGCACCGATAGTGATAATTATTCTCTCGCTATTTCAACCACTGATGAAGATTCTTATCTCTTTAGTGCTGTTGCTCTGAGAAACCGGGTTAATTTCCCCGGCGCTGGCTATATCGAACATGGAGAAATAACCGTTGGTAGCGGCGCAGATGAAATTGGAATCGCAGTGCAGGATCAATTATTTGAGACCCCGACAGACACGACGATTAATGGCACAATGAACAACCCAACGGATTGGGCAGCAGTTGGTATAGAAATTCGCCCCTTACAGACAACTTATTCATTGACAACAAATACAATTCGCAGTGGATCAATTCTGCGTTCTCCCAGTGGAAGTGCTTATGACAGCGCTACTGTGGTGACACTGACAGCTCAGCCGGACTCCGGATACATCTTTACCGGATGGAGTGGCGATCTTAGCGGCACAGACAATCCTGACAGCCTGACAATGGACAGTCAAAAAAATGTGACTGCGACCTTCCTGGCACAGTTTACGCTGGATCTTACTGTCACCGGTCCCGGTAGTGTCGATCTCTCACCCGCCGGCGGATTATACGACAGCGCTACCGTTGTTACCTTAACCGCGACGCCGAATCCTGGCTATACCTTTACCGGCTGGACTGGCGATCTAACCGGATTAGCCACCGAGGATAGTGTCCAGATGGATTCGAACATTACCGTCGCTGCCAGCTTCGCTAAACAATTTGATTTAACAACGAGTTCCGATGCGGGCGGCAGCCTTGTGCTTAATCCGGCCGGTGGCACTTATGACAGCGCGACTGTCGTCACCTTAACCGCAGTGCCGGACTCCGGATATGGCTTCACAGAATGGACCGGTGATTTAACCGGCATGACGAATCCCGATAGCGTAGAAATGGATTCGAACATCACCGTGCATGCCGGATTTGTGCTGCTCTCGACACAAACTTATACCGTCACTCTGGATACTGTCGGCGGCGGTGGTATTGCCCTTTCTCCCCCGGGAGGCTCCTATACCGGTGGCGATACTGTTCTCGTCTCGGCAACACCCGATTCCGGTTACCGTTTCGGCGGCTGGACCGGCGACCTCTCCGGCAGTGATTCGCCGGATACTCTTTTCATGGACAGCGATAAGTCCGTTACCGGTAACTTTATCCGGGAATTCAAACTGACCAGTTCCCAGGTC
>JANQQU010000027.1 GCA_028284905.1 Calditrichia bacterium | reverse complement strand
TCTGCGCCGATGATACTTCCGGGTTCGCCTGGCGGGAAAGTAGGGCGTTGCCAGGGATCTCTTTAAAGGGACATAGCTTTTTAGTTATGTCCCTTTTTTATTGTACACAACTCGGTTATATTTCTTCATGGATGCTTACCCGAAAATAGAGCTTCATCTTCATCTGGATTGCTGTCTCAGTTATCAAGCAGTAAGTCGATTAAATCCAACGATTAGCGAGAATGTTTACCAGGAGAAATTTTTGCTGCCGGCGCATTGCCGCGGTCTACCGGAATTCCTGAGCAGGGTGCCGAATTCGCTGTCCCTTCTGCAAACCCCGGAGGGGTTGAGGGTAGCCGTAGAAGATGTTTTTCAGCAGCTAAAGGCAGATAACGTTGTTTATGCCGAATTACGATTTGCCCCGCTACAGCATCTGGAAAATGGATTGGCGTCTGAAAAGGTTGTGGAGATTGTTGAAAAAGCAGTCGATCGATGCTGCCGGGAATATGGAATCAATGCCCGCCTGATCCTCTGCACCCTCCGTCATTTTAGCGAAGCCGAAGGCTTTGAAACTGTAAAGTTGATTGAAAAATTCCAGGGAAGCCGTGTAGCAGCATTGGATCTCGCCGGCGATGAGGCCGGATTTCCTTTAGCTGCGCATATTCCTGCCTTTGAATATGCCCGTAATCAGCAAATTTACCGTACAGCACATGCTGGTGAGTCCGTAGGTGCGAAAAGTGTTTGGGAAACCCTCACACATTTACAACCGAGCCGCATTGGTCATGGGGTTCGTAGCATTGAAGATGAAAGACTAATTTCTCACCTGAAGGCAGAAAAAATTCATCTGGAAGTTTGCCCGATTTGCAATGTGCGAATTAACATCTTCGATAGCTATGCAAATCACCCGATTGATGATTTATACCGAAAAGGCATCTCCGTTGGGGTGAATTGTGACGGCAGAGCGCTGCCAGAAAATAGTCTGGTGCAGGAATACGAAAAACTGACGAAGGTTTTCGGGTGGCAAAAGGAAGATTTTCTTGCTTGTAATCTAAATGCACTTGAGGCTGCGTTTATACCGGAAAACGAAAAAGATTTATTGAAGGATGTTTTACACGCATCTTACCATTAGCGTTTTCTGGCATTTGTTTGATCAGCTGGCGTCCCGTGCTAGCTTAACATCCATCCAAACAGCCAAAACCAGGACCGTGCCCCGGGCAACAAATTTCAATTCCGGCGATACCGCCATTAACGTCATACCATTCAACAAGCTGGCCATAATCAATGCTCCGAAAAGTACGCCAAGCACCTTACCTCGGCCTCCTTTTAGGCTGGTGCCGCCGATAACGCAGGCCGCAATTGCATCCAGTTCCATCAAATCCCCGATCGTGGTTGTGGAAGCGCCGGCATAGGCGGTTTGCATAAAGCCGGTTAGCGCAACAATCGCACCCATTATGGCAAAAGCGCCGATGATGGTTTTCTGAATTGGAATGCCGGAAAGAACTGCCGCTTCTTCATTGCCTCCAATTGCATAAAGGTGACGGCCAAATGGAGTGTGCTGGGTAATCATGTGGATCAGGAAAGCGACAACGCCCAGTATTACCACCGAGAGTGGCACGCCTCGGAACTGATTCATGATGATGATGAAAAGGAGCATTCCCTGAAAGGTGATGAACAGTTTAAAAAATAACATCTCTTTATCTTCTACCTGGAAATGATGGGCAATGCGTTGCTTCCGGCGGCGCAGCGCTGCCATCGCAATCGCCAGATAAATGAGTGCCCCGAGGAGATAAGCAAACCAGGCAGGCAGGTAGTAGGTAGTTAAAGCGGCATATAGATTGACCGTGCTGCCCTGCGTCACCGGAATGGTTGAATTCTGGATAACCAGCCAGAAGAGCCCTTTAAAAATCAGCAACCCACCGAGTGTAATGATGAATGAAGGGACATGCTGCCGAACGATCAGTGTGCCCATTAAGGACCAAATCACAACCGCGACCAATACGCCAATGCCCATGGCAGCCGGCGCCGGAAGATGAAATTGAAAGACGAGGACGCTGGCTATGCCGCCGATAAGCCCAACGCCGCTTCCCACGGACAGATCGATGAGACCGGGCAGCAAAACGACAAGCATACCAAGGGCCAGAGTAGCAGTAATGGCTAATTCGATGGAGAGCTGGGAAAGATTACGCGGGCCGAGAAAAGTATCGGACATCATCGCAAATAGTGCCCAGATGAGTAACAGGGCAATCAATAAAGAAAAATTTCTGATGGAAATCTTATTTTCCATGCTTCCTCCGCTTCAAGCCGTCGGGTTAACTATGATGTTTCATGGCAGCTGCCAGAATCGCTTCCTGCGTCGCTTCCGCCCAGGTAAACACCCCGCCAATTCTACCTTCACTTAAAATGATCATACGATCGCTCATTCCCATCAATTCCGGCAATTCACTTGAAACCAGCAGAACGGCCTTGCCCTGTTCAGTCAATTGATTGATCAGCTCATAAACTTCCAGCTTGGCGCCGACATCGATGCCGCGAGTCGGCTCATCCATAAATACGACAGAAGGATCAGTCATTAATCCCTTCCCAATAACAATCTTTTGCTGGTTTCCCCCGGATAAAGTGTTGACCTCAGTTTCCAGACCGGGCGCTTTAACGCCGAGGGTGTCAAAGAAATGTTGATTGCGCTGGTATTCGCTGTTCCCGTCAATCAGAACTTTTCCGGCAAATTGATGCAAGGCGGCAATAGAAAGGTTGAATCCGATTGACTGTTCCATAAGAAGTCCATAGCGCTTCCGGTCTTCGCTAATCAAAACCATGCCGTTGTCAATCGCCTCTCGCGGGATATGATTCTCCAATGGCTTGCCATTTAACTGCACGCTGCCATTCAGGCGCTTCCCGAAAGCGCCAAAAAGATGCATCAGCAATTCCGTGCGTCCGGCACCCATTAATCCACCAAAGCCGAGAACCTCCCCTGCCTGCAGTTCAAAACTGATATCTTCCAGAATCGGGCGCGTTTTTGGAGGTTGCATAACGGTTAAATTTTTTACGCTAAGTAAAACCGCTGCGGGGTGACTTTCCCGGCGGGGAAACAGGTTGCCGATCTCCCGTCCGATCATGTGGCGTATAACTTCGTTCTTATCGGTTTCGGCCGTTCGCAACGTTGCGATGCTTTCCCCATCGCGGATTACCGTAATGCGATCAGCAATAGCAAACACTTCATCGAGCTTGTGGGAAATATAGACGCAGGTAATTCCCTGTGCTTTCAAGGAACGGATAATGTCGAGGAGAATCTCTACTTCGGTTTCGGTGAGGGCAGCGGTGGGTTCGTCCAGTAAGAGAATTCGGGTCTTTTTGGAAAGCGCTTTGACAATTTCTACCAACTGCTGTTCCCCAACGCCCAGTTTGCTGATTTCTGCGGTGGGGTCCAGTTTTAATTGGAATTTTTCCAATAGTTGCTGCGTATCGGAATAGACTTTGTGCCAGTCAATTTTTCCTAAACGGGTCGGCTCGCTGCCAAGGAATATATTTTCTGCGACGGTCATTTCCTGCACCAGGGCAAGCTCCTGGTAGATGACCGATATGCCGGCTGCTTCGGCGTCACTGATATGACGAAAAGTACTTTCCCGGCCATCAATGACTATTTTGCCTTCGTATGAGCCTTCCGGATATATACCGGAAAGTACTTTGATTAAGGTGGATTTACCAGCACCGTTCTCCCCGCAAATCGCGTGAATTTCTCCCGCCTGCAGATCAAAAGAAACCCGGTTGAGTGCCAGCACGCCGGGGAAGCGTTTTGTGAGATTTTCTACAGCAAGTATGGTCGTTGGCTCAGGCATTTTATTTGTTCTAAATGATTGCGATTATTAAGGATTATTCATTGCGTGGCGGCCGTTGATCTTCCGGCACATTTTGGTAAATATCGTCATAACTATGGAAATTATCCTTAATGACAGTTTCGAGCATGTTTTCTTTCGTAACAGCGGTAACAGTCATTAGCACAGAGGGGACATCAATTTTTCCATTCGGAGAAATGTCACGGGCGATAATCGGTTTCCCGGTGCCCAGTTTTACGGCGATTTCCGCACCGAGGCGTGCAAGGTCACTCAGTGGTTTGTAGATCGTCATCGATTGACTACCGGCAGCAATACGTTGGCAGGCAACCAGGTCTGCATCTTGCCCGGTAACCAGCACTTTGCCAGCGATACCTTCTTCCATCAGTGCCTGAATAGCACCTCCAGCGGTACCATCATTGGAGGCGAGGATTGCATCAAAGCTTCTGCCGTGGTTGGTGATGGCAGCGTTGGTAATTTTTTTGGCCATTTCCGGCTGCCAGTTCGTTGCCCAGTCTGCGTGAATCACTTCGATATCGCCCCGTTCGATATAGGGGTTAAGAATGTTATCCTGTCCCTCTTTGAAAAGATGGGCATTATTGTCGGTATTGGAACCATAAATACGCACGATCCGTCCCTTGCCGGGAGTTGGCAGGTTATCAACAAGATATCTTGCCTGTGCTTCGCCCACCCGAACGTTATCAAAGGAAATGTAGAGATCCAGATCGCAATCGGTAATAAGTCTATCGTAAGCGAGTACCGGTACATTCATTTCATGAGCAAGCCGGACGGCCTTGGCCATCGCGGCGCCATTGTGGGGCACAATCACCAAAGCGTCGATATTATTACTGAGCAACGACTGAACATCCTGCATTTGGCGAGTGTCATCACTGTTCGCGGATTGAACGAGCACTTCTGCGCCCAACTCATTTGCCCGCGCCACAAATATATCCCGATCCCGCTGCCAGCGCGCCTCTTTTTGAGTATCCATGGAAAACCCGATAAGCAATTTTTCCCGGCGCTCGCTATTTGTGTTGCCGTTGCTGTTATTTCGGGATAATGAAAGTCCGATTAACAAACTGAGGATCAAAGATATGACAACTAATCCTATGCGTAACTTCATGATGACACCTTCTTAGAAATGAAATCGATTGAACCGCTTTAATTCAGCAAATGACTTCTTAAATCATTCATAAACAAAGGGGGAGATATTTATGGCCTTGAGTAGAATTTCAAAAAACTAATATCCATATAATTTTTTGATTTTTCAAAGAAAAAAGGGAGAAAATTTGGTTAATTAAAGAGACGATTAATTTACTGAATTTATTAATATTATTCTGCAATATTGCTTTCCTGATCAATTTATTCCGCTATATTGATGGCTGGATATAATCACAGTTATTCCTTTCTTGTGAGTTTAAATTTAGTAAGACAAATAGTTCCGTATGATTGGCGGACGATATTTGTTCCAGGCTGGTAACCACTACTAGCCAGCCTTCAAGCGTTGATTTATAATCTCTCACTGTAATAAATTTTCAACTGGGTAAGGAGCTGCTATGCTGGAAAAGGAACGTAGTTTATATGAGGTGCAAATCGACAGATTCATCAATCGCCTGAAGACACTCTTTTATGAAGAAGAAATTTTACTAAAAGCAGAATACTGTCATTTTGGCCCGAAAACCCCGACCTACGCGCATCGTAAAGACGGAAAATATAAGCCCATTTCCGTTGGTGATACCTGGGGAAAAAACTGGGAGCAGGCCTGGTTTCATCTACAGGGAGAAGTACCGAAGAATTGGAAGGGGAAGCAAGTGGCCGCCCGGATAAATCTCGGTGGCGAAGGGGCAATTTTTGATAATAATGGCACCCCGATTTTTGCGTTAAGCTTCCATTCGCTCTGGATGACGGAGTTTAGTCGCGATCGTTATATCATTAGTAAAAAGGCCAAAGGTGGTGAATCTGTAGACATTTGGATTGATGCCACTGCGGCGCAATTGTTTGGTTTACAGTTGATGAATGATCCGAAGCCAACGGATGTGCATAAATACGGACATTATGAAGCAACCGTTAAAGATCTAGCCCTGGGAATTTTTCGCGAAGATATCTGGCAATTGTATATGGACGCCTTCGTACTGAACGACTTAATGCTAGCCTTACCGGAAAAATCGGTTCGGAGGGCACGTATTTTACAAACACTACGGGCAGCCACGGATGCCTTTCTCGGTGATGCTAAAAATGTCGCCGGCCTGCGGAAGCAACTAAAGGAGGTTCTGGGGAAACGCAGCAATGCTTCTGCTTTGAATGCAATAGGGGTTGGCCATGCGCATATTGACACGGCCTGGCTTTGGCCGCTACACGAAACCCGGAAAAAATGCGCCCGCTCCTTTACCGCTCAGCTGGATTTGATTGATCGCTATCCCGGGTATATTTTTGGGGCGTCTCAGGCGCAGCACTATCAATTTATCAAAGAAGATCATCCAGCTTTGTATGAGCGGATGAAGCGGCAGATAAAATCCGGCAATTGGGAAGTGCAGGGGGGCATGTGGGTGGAAGCCGACTGTAACCTTATTAGCGGGGAATCGATGGTGCGGCAGTTTCTCCATGGCATGAACTTCTTCAAGGATGAATTTGGGGTAACGGTGAAGAATCTCTGGCTGCCGGATGTATTCGGCTACAGCGCGGCGATGCCGCAAGTGCTGCAGGGATTTGACATCCCGGTGATGGTCACCCAGAAAATTTCCTGGAATCAATTCAATAAATTTCCGCATCACACTTTTAACTGGCGGGGCATTGACGGCAGTGAGATCGTCGTGCATTTTCCCCCGGAAGATACCTACAACTCGGAACTGAAACCGGCCTCTCTGCGGCATGCCGAGGAGAATTATACCGAAAAAGCAATATTAGATGATTTCCTAGTCGTCTACGGCATTGGTGATGGTGGTGGTGGTCCAACTGAGGATATTCTGGAAGCCGGGATACGGCAACGTAATCTGGAAGGCACGCCCCGCTTAAAATTTAGCGCAGCCCAACCACTGCTGGATAAATTCGTTCGCCGGCGGAGCAAGTTGCCTCGCTGGGTGGGAGAGCTTTACCTGGAGCTGCATCGCGGCACGCTGACCACCCAGGCATATAATAAAAAAGTGAATCGCTTTATGGAACTAAAGCTGCGCGAGTTGGAGTGCCTCTATGCTGCCTTTGCTTACGAGAACTATCCGGCGATGCAGTTCGATGCGATCTGGAAAACGGTGCTGCTCAACCAGTTTCATGATATTATTCCTGGCTCCAGTATAAATCCTGTTTACAAAGACAGTCATGCGCAATATGAAAACCTCTGTGAAGATGTGAAGATTCTTTTTGAAGGCTTTTTGCGGTTGAAGCAGGGGAAATCTCCGGTTGCTCTTAGCTGTTTTAATTCGCTTTCATTTGAAAGCAGCAGGCCACTGCAACTGCCGGATGACTGGGTGGGCCATGAGCTGCTCGACGAAAACGGGAAAGCAGTGGATACCCAGCTCGTTGGAAAGGCAGAATATATTCTGCCTACGGTCGAAGCGCTGAGTGTGCGTACTTTTTTCCGCGGGAAAGAAAAGCCCCGGAAATCTGCCAGCGTGAAGAAAAAAACGCGGGTGTTAGAGAATGACCTGGTGCTTTACGAATTCGATAAAAATGGGGAAATCATCCGTGGGTATGATAAGGAATGCCAGCGGGAGATTTTCCGGAAAGGCCAGCGTGGCAACGTTCTCGGTTTATACGAAGATCGCCCCAATGCCTGGGATGCCTGGGATGTTGATATCTTTTACGAAAATCAATTACGGGAAACAGCCGCATTACAGTCCTGGCAATGGATCAGTGCTGGCCCATTGTTGCAGGTCGTTGATACCGCCTATACCATTGGAAATTCGCGGATTGAACAGCGGATCATTTTAGCCGCCAATAGCAAACGCCTGGAGTTTCGGACCGAGGTGGAATGGCAGGAAACCCATAAGATGCTTCGGACAGGATTCACCGTGGATATCCATGCGGTGGAGGCAACCTACGAAATTCAGTATGGCAGCATCAAACGACCGACCCATCGTAACACCAGCTGGGATATGGCCCGCTTTGAAGTTGTTGGGCATCGTTATGCGGATTTATCCGATAGTCAATACGGTGTTGCGCTGCTAAATGATTGTAAGTATGGCCATAAAATTTACGACAATTATCTGGAATTGAACCTGCTCCGTAGCCCGAATATGCCGGATCCGGATGCCGATCGCGGCAGCCACCTGTTCACTTATGCTTTATTGCCGCACGATAAATCCTGGCAGGAATCGACGGTTATATCCGAGGCGCATCAGTTAAACCAGCCGGTTTCCTCTTTGCCCGGTATATTGGGAGAAAGTTTGCATTTTCCGGTGCAGCTATCCAACGAAACAGTGATTCTGGAAGTGCTGAAAAAGGCAGAAAAGGAAGATGCCCTGATACTGAGATTGTACGAACCGGTAGGAAAGCAGGCGAATATCGACCTGAAATTTCATGCAGCGGATTTGAAAGTGTATGAGACGAAAATGCTGGAAACCGGCGGGAGAAGCGTAAGAATAAAAAATGGTCAGGTGAATTTAAGCTTTCGCCCGTTTGAGATAAAGACGTTGAAACTAGTTCAAAAATAACCCCTGGGTAACTGGCGTTTCGGGCAGGCTGCGTCTTTCCCCGCAATTGCTTGTTCGGCATGGGGGATTTCCCCAAAGCCGGTAAAAAACTGATTGATTGAAACAAGTATATTTGTCAACTATATTGATGAGGTACCATTATTTTTAAAGCACTTAGAACGAAAGTAAACATTTTTTTAGTAAACAGGCTTTTTTGGCATACGCTTTGAACATGGAAGTGCAGATGATGACAAGGAAGTATTAAATTATAGCAACATTATAAAATTTATGAGGTGATGAAATGGGTTTTTTTGACTTCTTAGTTGACAAAGGTAAAGAGCTTTTCGGAATGGATGGCAACGAAGCAGAAGAGATTCAGAATATGCTGACAACCGAGCTGGGCGATCGCATTACCGATCTTCAGGTAACTTTTGAAGAAGGTGCTGTAAATTTGTCCGGTAGCTGCGATTCTCTCGCAACAAAAGAAAAAGCAATTCTGCTCGCTGGTAACGTTCAGGGTGTTAGCCAGGTAAATGGTGATAACCTGAGCACGCCTCCGGAAAAAGAAGAAGAGGAAGCTGAATTTTATACAATCGTACGGGGAGACAGCCTCTCTAAAATTGCCAAGCGTTACTATGGCAATGCGATGAAGTATCCGGTGATTTTTGAAGCAAACAAGGAAGTCATTAAGAACCCGGACCTGATCTATCCTGGTCAGACCATCCGGATTCCCAAACTGACAGACTAAAAGGATATTAGAATATCGTCAGTAAAGAATATCCTTTTCAGATATTCAACCGGCCATTTCTTGCGAGATGGCCGGTTTTTTATTTTTATCCCCACTTCCCTCTTTCCTGAAAGTAAAACCTTTATTATCCTTAGGAAGTAATTGCAATATTAACAGGCTTTATGCTTGTATATTTTATTGTTTTTGCTGTTGAGGAAAAGTATAGGATTTTTTATTGAAAAGAACCATTTCCATTCATCCTGAGCTTGTCGAAGGGTGAAAAGTTTTCCCTGCCTATTTTATTAGATTAGCACGATGTGTTCACTAAGTTGAGTATCGTTTTGACAGTTCTTGCCAGCGGTTCATCCTTCGACGAGCTCAGGATGAATGATGGTTGAATGAACTTTTATTGTAATTCTGAAAAAAATAATTTTATTTGTTTCATATGCGTTTTTCGCGAGCAACATGAAAATTCGCGGATCATTGATTGAGAAATTTTTTAAACTGAAAAAGGAGTGGAAATGCAGCTATCTGGAAAAGTGGCGATTATTACCGGGGCGGCCTGTGGTATTGGCAGAACAACCGCGGAAACCTTTGTACGTGAGGGGGCGGCAGTGCTGCTCGCCGATGTAAATGAGAATGCCGGTAAAGCGTTGGCGGATTCGATTACAGCTGCCGGTGGAAAAGCTATTTTTGAAAAGGTCGATGTGACGGACACCGCGGACGTCAACCGGATGATTGCCAGTGCGCAGGCTGCATTTGGTAAGATAGATATTCTGGTAAACAATGCTGGCATTACCGCCGATGCCCGCCTGGTAAAAATGGATCTCGAACAGTGGCAAAGCGTGATTGATGTGAATCTGAAGGGCGTTTTTCTTTGTGGACAGGCTGCCGCAAACGTTATGGTTGAACAAGGTCATGGTGGTGTAATTCTCAATGCCTCTTCGGTGGTTGGGCTTTATGGCAACTTTGGGCAAAGCAATTATGTCGCAACAAAAGCCGGGGTTGTCGGGATGACGAAAACCTGGGCAAAAGAGTTAGGCCGGGCCGGTATTCGGGTTAATGCAGTGGCACCAGGATTTATCGCCACCGATATGATTAACACCATCCCGGAAAAAGTCATCCAAATGATGATTGATAAAACCGCGCTGGGCCGGAAAGGCCGCCCGGAAGATATTGCCAATGCCTATCTGTTCCTGGCTTCCGACGCCTCGTTGTTTATTACCGGAACGGTGATTTCTGTGGATGGCGGGATTAGTTTTTAGGAAAGTGCAGGAGAGATGGTTCCGCTGACAAAACGGAACCATTTATTTATATCTTTAGAATATTTCCAGCGATACGTACTTTTTCGGATTGGCTTTGAAGTCCTTGATAAGATCGGCCAATTCGGTATTCAATTCCAGCAACTGATCGTACATTGCCGCATCGTTGATCAGCTTTCCGGCGGTGCCTTCATTGCTGTTCAGCTTGGAAAGCAATACGTCGGTTCTTTCCGTAATGCTGGTAAAGCGGCCGTAGAATGTGGTGTCGTTAACCATTTTGCCTAAACTGCCTTCCCCACGATCAATCTTCGTAGAGATATTTTCCAGACTAGCCATCGTTGTTTGAATGGAGTGGAACAGGGTGGTATCCTGGATCATTTTTCCGGCGGTGCCGCGACCGGCAGCGACGCGGGAGGTAATATTACGCAGATTGTTCAGCGTGGCCATTAGCGTTTGTTTGGCTGCAGGATCTTTAATCAATAACCCGAGCATGCCTTCTCCCTGCACGGCGGCATTGGCAATAATGCTTACCTGGGCCAATGTCTGCTGCAAGCTGTTCATAGTATTATTCGCCATGGCAATTACTGCATCGGCATCCAGGGGCGGATTGGCGCGGATATAATCATTATCCTGCAAGATTGGATCGGCAAGGTTCCCCAGGGTAATATCGACATATTTATCCCCGAGAATACCCATTGTTTTAATGGTTGCAATAGAGGAGGTGGTAATCTTCTCCTTATAGGTTTTGGCTATCTTTAACTGAATAAGAATGCCCTGGGTGTCATCTTTCTCGGAAAATTCCAGGTTACCGACGACGCCCACTTTCAGGCCGGAAAGAGTGACAAATGCGCCCGGCTCAAGTGCCTGAACATTGGGGAGAAACATATATAGTGGATACTTGTTATCAAATATTTTCTGATTGGAGCCAATGATATAAAATATAAGCGCAATCAGCAGCGTTGCAAAAATCATAAAGGCTGTAACCCCGACCTTGATGGCGCGATTTCTATTATGAATTTCCATTGATCTTTCCTAGTTGAGTGATTGAGAGTGTTTCCGGAGTTTCGTATTCTTCCAGGACGGCCAGATCCGGCACGCCGTTATAAACCAGTTTACCCTGGCGGAGCATTAAGAGGCGATCGGCAATATCGAGGAAGTAATGCACTTCGTGAGTGACAATCAGCGATGTAACATGATACTGATGCTGCAATGTATTAATGAGGTTGACGACCCGCTTTGCCGTGACCGGATCCAGCCCGGCGGTCGGTTCGTCGTAGAGTAATATTTTCGGATCGCTGACGATGGCCCGGGCGATTGCCACCCGTTTTTTCATTCCACCACTCAGTTCCGAAGGAAAATAGTTGAGGAATTCACTGAGTCCGAGCACTTCCAGAACGCTGGTGACCCGGCGGTGCACTTCTTCCATCGGCAGTTTAAGATTTTCGATCAGAAACAGGCCGACATTTTCTTCAACAGTGAGTGAATCAAACAGGGCGCCTTCCTGGAAAACCAGCCCGATCTGTTGGCGAACGCGATTGAGTTCTTTTTCCGGAAGGTTGGTGATGCTTTTTTCCAGAATGCGGATATCACCACTGTTTTGACGGATAAGACGGAGAATTAAGCGCAGAATAGTGCTCTTCCCGGCGCCGCTGCCGCCAACCAGCAGCACAATTTCCCCGGGTTTTATTTCAAAGGATAAATCCTTGATTATATCTCGTTTATTTAATGTCAGATTGACATTGTCAAATGCAATCAATGCGTTTCTCCTAGTATAGGGCCAAGATAAAGAGGGTTAAGAGAAAATCCAGTACCAGGATACCGATGGATGCAAACATTACTGTTTGGGTAGCTGCACGCCCCATGCCTTCCGCGCCGCCGGTGATGGTATAGCCAAAGTAGGTGCTTACCAGTCCGATATAGAGGCCGAAAAAGGGCGGTTTAATAATACCAACAAACAGGTCCTTGAAAAAGAGACCGCCACGCATAGAGAGCCAGAAAAATTCCGGGTCTGCGCCGGAAAGGAAAATTGCGGTTGCCCAGCCCGCTAGAATTCCGGCAATATCGGCAATAATTGTCAGAGGGGTCATCACGATAAATACTGCGAATACCCGGGGAGCGATCAGGCGCTTCATGGGGTCGGTGCCGAAGGCGCGCAGGGCGTCTATCTGGTTCGATAAGACCATATTGCCAATTTCCGCAACCATCTTTGCACCGGTGCGCCCGGCCATCATCAAGCCGGTGAGCATCGGGCCGATTTCCCGCAGAACCGAAATACCAACAATACGGCCAAGCATTGGCTTCGCACCAAATGGTTCCAGTTTCTTGCCCCATTCCAGCGACAATACCATACTCACAAACATCGTTGCAAAAACGATGAGCGGGAGGGCCTGATTACCTAAAATATAGAGTTGCTTAAATGTTTCACCGGGATAGCGAAGTACTTGAGGAAAACCCTTAATTGCCTCAACTGAGAATTTCATCCAATCAAAGAGCTGTCGAATATTTCCGTAGAGTTCACTTTCCTTTATATTATCCCAAAGCTTCTTTCCATCAGTGCTCATATGTACCACAAGTTATGATAAAAATTTCACGATTTTAAAAGTAAGCAATCGATGCTTGAATAGCAAAATACTTTTAAAATGCGCTAGAATAACTACCGCTGAATGAGAATAGAGTTGCCGAAAAAAAATATTCGTCAAATCACTTTAGCAAAATGTTGGGGAAAATGACCGGAATTATGTGCTTTGAACTGTTAGGGAAATTACAATTTGAGGAAAACGGCGGGAGGTGGGGGGAATATCTTCCGTCTGCTTAACATCTACCTGGCTCTACCTCGTTGCCATCCCGGCATTCCGGGATGGCAACGTGCTTAGATGCGAAACTGAGTTTCGCGCATAGCGGGGTTCCCAAACCGGAATTTGGGAACCAGAGCAAGGCGGGAAGTATCTACCTGACTCTTCTTCATTGCCATCCCGGAATGCATGGATGGGAACCAGGTGAAAAAGAGCGGATGAGAAGATGATAACTTCTGCCCGGAGACTTATCGTCCTAGAGAGTAAACAGGTAATTTGGGCGGCGATAGGCTTCCTGAAAACCAAAACGTATCATGTTGCGATAGGAAGCAACCGGGCGTTCAGGCAAATCCTCAGCAGTTTCGACAATCATCCAGCGGCAGCCGCGTGCGGCGCAGTCATTAAAACGGCGGGTAATCAGTGCCGACTGTGCACCCAGCCCCCGGTATGCCGGCAGCGTCGCGGCAAATGCCAGCGAGGCGTAGATATCATCGATGAAGCTGGCGGCGCAAGCAACCGGTTTTTCATCAGCATAGGCGAGGTAATGTTGCCAACCGTTTCTACCGACTGTCGCTGCGATAACCGGTTTTAATACCGCCGGCCATTCGAAACTGTCGATGATGATATCAGCGAAAATATCTGCCTCATCTGCCGATATCGTTTCTATCCGAAGTGATGTCGGCTTTTCTGGTAGTGGCGTGAGATCGCGATATAATTTGAACCAGTTATTGTAGTATTGAAAGCCTTTCCTTTCCAGCAGATCGGGAAGATTGGCCGGTTTTGCAAAGGGACTTAACTGAATAAAAAAGCGGGATGCTCCGGCTTCTGAATAAGTTGCAATGATTTGGTCAATTTCCTCGCCGCTGGCCGGTTTTTCCATTCCTAATCCAATCACCCGGTTAAATGCCAGCACGTCCAACTGGGCAGCAATATTTAGGTGAGCGTTATCTATGGTATGTAATTGAATACCACATTTGCTGGAAATTTCCGGGTTGGCTGCGCGAAAGTAATCGCTCCAGTAAAAGGCTTCCTGCAATTCCAGTCGGGAAGTCAGTTCCGGTGAAATAGTGCGCGTTGTTTCAATCATTTTTCTCTCCTCGTGATTGGCGGTTCCCCCCCATCGCAAAATGATGCCGGGGAACCACCCATTAATGCGTTTTATCCTGCCTGGGAAACCGGGCAGGAATGTTTCCTGAAAGCTGCGATAATTTGATCTTCCGCCAGTCCGAAGGGGGAAACATATTGCGCCATCCGGGCGATGTTTCCGCTGCGCTCCGAACCAGTGAGGCAGGCGGCATGAGCGGGCGGTAAATAGTAGCGCTCACTGTCATCATCACAAATAAGCAGGTTGTTTGAAACGGCCTTGTTTAACCATACCTGAACATGGGCTTCGTCCAGGGCAGCATCGTTGGCCAATTCGCTGGCAGACGCCGGGGAAATTTGCCGGAGTGTTTCGAACATACCGGTGCGATGGCCAATTGATATCAGCAACGCCGGCGAAGCTTTCATGATTAAATTGTATGTCTGGCTATCTAAAACAAAGCGCTCTGCGGACAGTGGATATTGCTGTTTCATTTTTTTCTCCATCGGTTTTCTTCTGCGTTGAGTGGAAATGGCAGAAGTAATAGCTACTCAAAATTCTCTGGTAAATTAATTTTTTTAATGGGAGGTAACAATCGGGGTAATACGGTTTTTGGAGAAATGCAGTACGGTAATACGGTAATCAACTACGGTAATATGGAATGAAAAGGGGAGACTCTCGCCGGTCTGGGCACTAACCGGCGAAGGGGAAGTTTTTCAGAGAAGGCCAAGTTCTATTGCCTTACGGACAGCTTCGGAGCGACTGCGGCAATCGAGACGGTCGAGCATATTGGCAACATGCATCTCAACGGTACGGGTGCTTAAGAAGAGCTTGTTGCCGATTTCTTTGTTGGTGTAGCCATCAGAGATCAGGCGGGCAACTTCAATTTGGCGACGGGTAAGCCCGGCCCGATTCGCCCGTTCGCTAGCTTCCGGATCGCGCCTTTCTTCCGCTGAAACACCCAAGGCATGCAAGGATTCGGCTATTTCCCCGGCTAACGGGCGTGCGCCAAGATTTCTCGCCATTCGGTAGGCATTGTTCAGATATTCAATCGCCCGCTCCGTATTTCCGTTATCAGCATGGACCTGACCGATGCGAAATTCCAGTTTGAGACGCTCAACCGGTATTTCAACCAGTTTAAAATTAGATAGGGCCTGTTCAAATCGCTGCAGCGCTTCCGTGGAATTATCATTCAGTAAAGCCATTTCCCCTAATGCATAAGCGAGAATACCAAGCACTTCATTATTACCGGTAAGCGAGGCAATATTGCTGAGAATATTGATGCATTCAGCAACTTCGGTTTCCTGACCCTGCCGGGCAAAAAATCCGGTCGCTGTAAAAAGTGCAGTGAGGGAGTCGTGCGTGTCGCGCATACGTTGTTGCAAGGAAAGAATCTGCCGATAGTATGTTTCTGCTGCTTCGATGTCTCCTTCAACTTCTTCGATTTGGGCCATCCCCCAATAGGCAATGAGTTCAATTGCCATTGCCCCATCACGGCGGGATTGATTCAGCGCAGATTTGAGTAGATTTCTGGCCTGGCGCATACTGCCTTTATACGTGCGGATCAATCCCATGACACAAATCGAGACACTCTTCGAACTTTCCGTTGCCCTTTCATCATTGATAACTTCCTTACAGATCTCCAGGCATTGCTTCCATTCGCCGGTACGGAAGAGCACCCAGGACATGCATCCCAGGCATAAATGCGCTTGAATATCTACACCTTCCTGGCGGCAGTAATTATAAGCGGTATAATAAGCATCGCGGGAAGAGCTGTAATCCGAGGCATACTCCAGGGTGCTGCCAAGGCGGCGATAGACTTCCGAAGCCGCTTCGCTGAGATTGTGGGCAAGCGCGATTGAAAGCGCATTGTTAACTGTTTCGATCCCAACTTCGGATTTACCCTGCATGGAAAGCACATTTCCTTTTAGAGCCAGCGCGCGAGACTGGATGTCGAAACGTTCTGCCTGGCGTGCCAGTGAGTCGGCCCGGTCGCACCATTCAATCGCATCATCTAGGCGATTTAGTCCAGTACTGCGAGAAGCGGCAGAAAGCCACTCCATGGCTGCTTCTCCGGGCATTTCGGCAATCTCGAATGCCTGTGCGGCAGTTTTCCGGGCATTCAGACTAAGTTCCCAGCTACCGAGTAAACCGTAGATGGCGGCGAGTTGTTGTTGCACCTCGCCACGTCTGGGATGATCTGTGGTGAGAAAGTTGCTCTCGGCGACTTCCCGGAGGGCACGAACTGCATCATTCAGCTGACCGTTGATTTGGGCGCATCTGGCCAGTTGCTGCAATGTTGCCAGGCGATCCATTTCTTCTTCCCCGGCCGGCCAGATCTCCAGGGCTTTGTGGCCGGAGCGGACCGCATCGCCATAAGCATGAAGATGACAGGCAAATTTCGCCGCGGCGATTAATGCTTTCCGGGCTTTCGGCAGCTCATTTGCTGCCAGCCAGTGATCGGCAATTGATTCCGGCGGTGCCCCCTTCTTCTCCAGATATTCGGCAATTTTGCCATTCAGGGTTCGTCGCCGGGTCCAGAGAATATCGCTGCGCACTGCATCGCGGGTTAAGGCATGGCGAAAGGCACCTTTACCCGGTTCCGCTTCAAAGATCAGCTGGCGGGAAAATAGCTCATCCAGCCCTTCTTCGCTGCCGGATAATTCCGTTATCAAGGCCATCTCGAACTGGGTGCCGGCGACAGCGGCGATGGTTAGCTGATTGCGGGCGGCATCGGAAAGATTATCCATACGAAGCAACACTGCATCGCGAATACTTTCCGGTATCGGCACTTCATCATATGAAGGCAACGTCAACCCTTCCTTGCTTTTCCGCAACTGGTTTTGATCGATAAGCGCGCCGGCGAGTTCCTCCACAAACAGCGGCACACCGGTCGTTTTTTCGAAAATTATGTTGGCGAGGGTGGCAGATGGTGCTTCTCCGAACACACGATGCATAAGCGCCCGGGCTGCTTCCTTATCCAAAGGCTCAACGGAGATTTCGTTCAGTTGACGACGACGTCTCAGTTCATTACGCACCCAACGCAAGCGGTGACCGCGCGGAATTTCATCGCTTCTGTAGGTACCTAGAATTAATAATGGTTTGTGTGCCAGATGTTCGGCCAGCGCTGGTAATATCTCCAGTGTCGCGTCATCCGCCCACTGTAAGTCGTCGAGAAAAATTGCTGCCGGGCCGTCGCAGGTGAGTGCATCCAGTGCACTGGCAATTGCTGCAACGAGTGTATCCCGGTCGGGATCTTCCGGCGCTGTCCCTAATTCCGGAAGAATCAAAGCGAGATAGGGCGTAAGGCTGCCACAGTCAATTGTTTGGGATGACTGGCGGCGCAGAAAATTTCGTAATACAGCAGTAATGGGGCCATAAGCCGGGGTGGTTTCCTGCTGCGCACGTCCGCTAAAAACATGAAGCTGGCTTTCTGCCAAGCATTCTTCCGCCAGCATGGTTTTTCCCATACCGGCTTCTCCGGAAAGCAATACAATATTGCCATTTCCGGAAGCGGTTGCCTCGAAGAAGGTTTGCAGTTGCTGTGTTTCTGTCTGTCTGCCGATGATGATTGGTTTCATAGTGAAAGCCGGTGATATATTTAAACTTAACCGTCTTTATAGAATAGTACATAATACGGCTGAAAAACAAAAATTAAAACCAATATGTTGGTAAGTCTGGAATAAAAGTCACATTCGCTCATGATGACATTAAGCGCATATAAAAATATGGTGCTTAATAAGCATTTAATAGATTGTAAACTAAATATTGTTAAATTTTCTTTTCGAGGCAATTGCAGTAGCGGTTGGCAGATTTTGTTTTTCCTTCGGCACTATATGGATTCTATCAGGTAGCAGGTTGTTTCTGACCTCACCCCCGGCCCCTCGCCTCTTAGGAGAGGGGCCGGGGGTGAGGTCCAAACAGAGATTTAACATACCCATACTGCCTATTGCTATTAAATCTTCAAGAACTTAAAAACTTAGTTTACAGTCTATTTAAAGGTGGGCAAGAAAGTTTTGTAAACTAGCCTACATCCCCGGGGAAAATAGTTGCCTATTTTTCTTTCGCAGATGCCTTATTTATCTGCGTTCCCCTACATCCCCCATCGGGCATGTGCTATTGCGCATGCCCGGCTATTTTGCCTCGGAAAGCTCCCGGGCGCGTTTTTGTGCTGCCCAAACCGCTTCTTTTAAGCTCTCCCCAAAACCGCGCTCTTTAAATTTCCGAAAGGCTGCTTCCGTCGTTCCGCCCTTGGAGGAGACTGCGCTGATCAGTTCTTCCAATTTTTTCGGCGATTGATTCATCAGATGAAAAGAACCGAGCATGGTTTGTTTGGCAAGCATGGCTGCTACAGATTCTTCCAGGCCCATCTCGATACCGGCGTCGATCATATTTTTTATGATGTAGAAAAAGTATGCCGGTCCACTGCCGCTCAGGGCCGTTACCGCATCGATCTGTGATTCATCTTCTAGGAAGATGGTGCGGCCGGTCGTATTGAGCAGGTTGTCGATAATGCTGATTTGATGGATATTTACAGAAGTACTGGCGGAAAATCCGGTGACGCCCATACCCAGCTGCGAAGGGGTATTCGGCATGGCTCGCACGATGATCTCATGACCGAGCGCACCCGACAAGGTTTCCAGCGTAATACCGGCCATCACAGATAATACCACATTATGCGGTTGTAATGATTTACTGAGAGGCTCGATTACACTGGAAAAATCCTGCGGTTTTACCGATAAGACAATAACACCATAATCGTTTAGTTTATTGTCGATTTTGCTGCTTACTTTACCAAGATCCATTTTTCGGAGGTTGCGGGCGTGGTTTTTATCTTTTGCGATAAGCATAAGGTTTTCCCGGGTAACCAGGTTGAACTGGAGAAAAGACCGGGCATAGGTCAGTCCCATATTCCCACAACCGATAATAGCAATCTTAAACATGAATAAAACCCTTTTCACTAACGTTTATTCAACTTGTATAGTGTTTGAAAGCGTCAAAGTTGAATAAAATGTAGGCGGGATTCAACCCCTTTTTTATTCACGGGCAAATAGACGGGGAAAATTGAACGAATCGCTATGGTTTGAAGCTGGAAAAGCTTCTCAATGTCCAATGTAAAATATCCAATATTCAATGTCCAAGGGATACTTGAACATTGGATATTGAGCGTTGGCTATTGGATATTTAATGGTTGTTCATAATGCCAATCGTCAACACAAAAGCCCTATCGTCATAGTCATTATAGGAAAAGCTTCTCAATGTCCAATGTAAAATATTGGGTAGTGTTAAGGAAGTAATACTGAAAGTTGAATTTGCTGTCATCGCGAGGCGCTCTTTGCCGAAGCGATCTCCTGGTTGCATGCACCTTTAAGATTGCTTCGGCAAAAAGCGCCTCGCTCCGAAGGAACCCCTTTGGGACAATGACGAGATCAAATAGCATTAAATGTTTAACACTATCAAATATTCAATATCGAATGTCCAAGGGATACCTGAACATTGGATATTAGGCGTTGGCTATTGGATATTTAATGGTTGTTCATAATGCCAATCGTCAACACAAAAGCCCTATCGTCATAATCGTTGAAGGTGACGCTGTAATCGAGGTTGAGCATTACACGGAAGTTGTAGGTTCGGAAGGCCATCACTCCTCCGCTCAGCAGTAACTCCATGCCGTCACTCTTTTTTTCGCGGAAATCATTCGGGTTATGGTAAATACCATTGACATTATTGAAATCGATTTGATATTCATGTTTAACAAAATGAACCCCAATACCACCACCCAAATAGGGTGTAAAATCCTTTGGTGAGAATAAATACATTGCACCAACATTTAATGCGATGCCTTTACGAATACCGAAAAGGCCGGTAATGGCAAAATCCCGGCTTTCATAAATTCTGCGAAAATCGAAGGCGACGACCCGGTCCTCATCATCGAAGCCATTGGTGGGATAAAGGTAGCCGTAAGAAATTCCCCAGCTGCCGCGAAATTTCCGGCTGCGCGGTTCCCAGCTTTCCTGCTCGGTTACCAGGCCTACCTCTACTGTTCTTTTGATCGGTTGCTGTTTCACGACGCTGGCAGCGATTCGCTTGACCACTACATCAAGATCTTCGATATACAAGGCGGTAATGTTGTCTGTTAACAAAATTTGCTGACCGGCAACGTCAGCGAGAGTGTACTGAACGATGATTTTATCCCCAAGGCGATTAAAGGCGCCGAAAAGCACTTTATCCGCATTTAATGATTGGCCGATGCTAAACGCACAATCACTCTCACTGCATCCGCTGGAATCCATGTATTCTGAGACACGGACGTCGTTGAGCAAATTATAGGCGTTATACTTGAGAATTTCCTGCTTCAACAGTTGGTGGGTGGTAGCGGCAGAAGCCTGGTCGATATCTGCGGAATGAAAAGGCAGTACCGCAAGAGAGGATTGCTGGGCAATCAATAAATTGGAGATTAAAATTATTAAGACAGCGCTGAAAGAATACTTCTGCATTTTCTCCTCCGGAATTAGTTCTGTTTAAGATCTTATTCCAGAATCGTGCCAAATTTTTAAAATTTTTTGAGTAGGAAAAATGCCGGAATTACGGCCTTTTCGGGGAGTATATCCCTGAAAAATGGCCGTTTGTCGTCATTCTTGTCGAATTGCTGTCGATAAAAGTATCCCTTACACCGCCGGACGGTCGAACATTCCCAGCAGGTTATCGCGGTAAGTACGGGTGAGGAATAGCTCGGTTTTATCTTTCATGATAATCACATATTCACCATGAGACCAGCTTTGCAGGCGGCTGATTCGCTCCACGTTTACAATTTTCGAACGATGGATGCGCACAAAGCGGGCAGGGTCGAGGCGGGTTTGGAGGTGATTCATGGTATCCCGGTAAAGATAAGAGCGTTTACCCAAATGCAGATTGACATAATTACCAGCGGCCTCTATCCAGTCGATTTCGTCTGTTTTAACAAAGATGATATCATCACCGGATTTTATCATAAGTCGTTCCAGGTAAGTGGCCGGGGTTGCCGAGGTATTTAGCAGGTGCTGCAACTGATCGTAAAGATTTACATTCTGCTTCAGATGAATATGACGACGCGCTTTCTGTAAGGCTTTTTGAAATCTCTCTGCATCGAAAGGTTTTAATAAATAGTCCGATGCCTGCGCTTCAAAAGCTTCGATGGCAAAATCGTTATGGGCGGTAATGAATACAACGTACGGAGGATCATCTCCGCCGATGGCCTGCAATACTTCCAGACCGGTTTTTTCCGGCATAATCATATCCATAAAAACCAGATCTGGCTGGAGGTCGCGAATGAGCGCCATGGCGTCTTCGCCGTTTTCACATTCTCCGATAATTTCGATATCCCGGGCTTTTTCCAGGATGCTGCGCACTTTTTGGCGTGCAAAAGGTTCGTCGTCGACAATCAATGTCCTAATCTTCATCTGTGGTACTCCCTTGCTGATGTTGATGCATACGTCCTTCATGCTCAGCCGGAAACATTAGCGTAACGACCAATCCACCCTCTTTCTTGTGCTGAAGAATAAAGCGATGCTCGGATCCATACAGTTGGATGAGTCGCTTGGAGGTGTTGGATAAACCAATGCCCTTGTCGAACACGGAGCCGTCTTTGTTTTTTAATCCCGGCCCATTATCGGCAACATCCAGCCGAAGCATATTTTTCTCCCGGCTGGATGATATGGTGATGCGGGTAATCGGGGTATCTTGAGATTTGCCATACTTGATGGCATTTTCTACTAAAGGCTGTAGAATCAGGTAAGGGACGATAGCATCAGTGGTATCAGCGTCGATGTTCATGGTAATTTCGAGTTTGTTCTGAAAACGAGTCTTCATAATATCCAGATACATTTTCAGGAAATCTATTTCCTGGGAAAGTTGGACGAATTGCAAACTGGCATTCTCCAGGGTCATTCGAAGCAGCTCACTGAGCCGGGTAATGACTTTATCGGCCAGATTAACGTCCTGGTAAATAAGTGAGGAAACTGTGTGCAGCGTATTGAACAGAAAGTGCGGATGAATCTGCGACCGTAAAACCTGTAACTGTGCTGCATAAAGCTGATTCCCCAATTGGGCCATCCGTAGTTCCCTTTCCTGATAGCGTTTATAATAATCAAATGCATAGCCGGTGCCGACAATCAGCCAATAGACTAAAACATCAAAATGAATGTTTTTTAGCACCAGCCGGACAAATTCTTCATTAAACAGTGCGCTTAAAGCCAGGGTTTGGTCGGACCAGATCAACCAGGCACAGGTGCGCACTAAAAACGAATGGATCAGCGCAAAAACAAATGCTGCCGGAAAATGAATACCCAGGCTGTATATCAGTTTCTCCCGTTCAAAGCGGTGGCGCCGCGTTAGAGAAATGACAAAGGGCGTTAAAATCGCATATATATAACAGGAAGTCATTTCCCAGAATGCGGCTTCGCTAAGGGGAATATGGACACCGTAAAATATATACGAATAGTACGTCCGCCCAGTCAGCAAAATGCCTAGCAGGGTCCAAAAGGCGATATATACGCCTCGGTTCAGCCAGGGATTTGTCTGAATGCCGGGTTTTTCCAGGGCATAAGTAAACATCGCTGCCATTCAAATGATGAATTCATCGAGTATATAAAAACCAGGATTACAGCTCGAATATGCCTCAAATCCGAAGCTGTGCATCAGGGATTAGGATGCCGGATAGATTTAAGAACGGTTGCTCATCCATGAGACTTTTTAAAACGAGGGCTCAAGCAGTGCAGTTAGATTAAACGGATTATCTTCGCGCAATAATTAGAACCCCTCCATCAAAGATAACCGGTTTACGCAAAAAAAATCAGAAAGTTCGCCGTTTCTAAATATTTATTTTTCTTAACATTAATTGTTGCGTTACCAGCAAATTGTTTAAAACAAAAAAGGTACCAAAATTTCGCACCGAATTTTTGTTTTGTATATAAGTGACTAATAATTAATAGTTTGTAAAGGATGTTTTTGTTGGAGGCTTAATAAATCTGGAAGGAAATTTCCTTCCGAAAAGGAAGCGGTTTTCCCCTTTTAGCGGTTTTCTTGCCGGAAGAAAAACAATTGTTGTTTATTTTTAAGTGGCTGATTTTTATTGCTTTAAGGGGCGGTGTAAAAATGTTGCCAACATTTTTATCAATGATTATTTCTATTCGGCCAGTACCAGGCGCTTGATGCGGGCAGCACCAGATTCGCTGACAGCGACAGCAACTCTGTATAATGGCTGATCCGGTTGGTTTTCGCGGGGAATGTCCTGAATAAGCTCCTCCAGGTACTTGGCGTTTTCCGGGTCGGTAAAATAGGTTTCGATACCGCAGCCCAGATCGATGAAACGGTAATTGTAACGAGGACTAAAACGGGATTGTACAATTGCTTTTAGAAAAACATTACCAGAGGTTGGGGGATGGGTCCATAGCCCGGCGGTTCGGTAATACTTTTCCCCTTCTTTGAGCTCTATATAAAGCTGATCCCCAAAATACCATTCGGAAGAATCCGGTAGGTTGTGGGGAATGCTATCGAGATCGAGGGTGCTGAAATCATAGTTGAGTGCAACATAGTTACCGCGAAAAATATCCCGGGGATCCTGTGCGACAATTTTTAACATAACTTCCTGCCCGACCATTAGCGGGTATAGTGCCTTGACAAGCATACCGGCAATAATCAGCAGCTGAAAAACAGATAATCCCCATAATATCATTTTACGTGGCATAGCGTTTATCCCAGTATTGATTGATAAAATATAGAAAGATACTGCTCAGGATAAAAATCAGCGCGGTTAACAGGTAGTTATCGAAAAGATCGAGGTAGCGGGATATTGCCTGCAAAACTACCAGGGATACGCCGGAAACAAAGTAGTATTTTAGATGATGTTGTATGCCATAGCTGATCAGCCAGACTGCAAAAGCGAAAAAGAGCAAATTGTATAGTATGAAGATTTCCATGCTGTCCCTGCCCAATTCGCTAAAGTAGAAAGCGTAAGCCGCTTGAATCAGAACGATGGCAACGACAACCGCGAGAAGAGAAAGATCGAGTTTGTCAGCTTTTTGGTAAACCAGCCAGCCAGCCGCGACAACTAAAAGCAAAATAACCAGCTCCGAGTAACCGGGGCTACCGGTGATTAAATTGCGTTTAAAGGTGTGAAGGAAAAAGACGAGCGCAATTATCCAGAAACATACCTTATGGCAACGCTCGATGAACTTCTGACTGTATTGTTCCTGAAAGAAATGCAGTCCGCAGATTGCTAGAAGGGTAATCGACAGTGTTAAAGTTAGATATTCTTTTAAGTTCAGCCAGGTATTCAACGTGTAAAAAAACATGTAGGCATTAAAAAATACGCCGAGTAGCATGAGTTTCGAGGGAGACCGGTACAACTGGTAGAACAATGCCGGGAGTAGAACAATCGCCCAGTATGAAAATTGGTGATGATCAATTAACTGAACGATCCAGATATAAAAGAGTACCGTAAGCAGTAAATTATGGAGAATGCTGCGAAAGAAAAATGCTATCGGAAGCGCACCGATAATCCACCAGAGAATGCCGTTGGGGTAGTACGCAGATATATGAAAGATCTGCGCTTGCAGAAAAATATTCAATCCGAAGAGCAGATTCGCGAAGAAAAAGGTCAACTCGGCATTGCTGATTTTCCCCGTGCTATAAAAGCGGTATCCGAGGAAATAACTGATCAGCAGGGGCAGTAATCCAATCGACATTCGCACCGGGATATTGAACTGGTGCCAGTTCTCGGAAATAACCAGTAAAAACGCCAGTCCCGCCAGCAGAATGGCCACGCTGCGGATAATGAAACCAGATTGCAAATACCAGGGCGGCGCCTGATCCAACTCGTAACGCTCACTGAGCAAATCGGCCTGGGATTGATCGATAATACCTTCGGCCAGCCAGCTCTCTATTTCCTGCTTCAAACGGGCGGAGCCTTTAAAGTTGAAGATCATATTGCCCTCCGGGGCAGCCGGTGAAAGACAGTGTTAAATAATCGAGCGATGAAGATAAGTGGCAGTGGCACTTGGCAGTGACAGTTCAAAAAATTATCTTTCGCTACTGCTACTGCTACTGCTACTGCTACTGCTACTGCTACTGCTACTGCTACTGCTACTGCTACTGCTACTGCTACTGCTAACAAACTTCTTCCAATTTCAGTTGAATTCAGAGTATGAAGAAACATGTAACATGCCGTCTTGGTATCTTATCAGTCGTTCTCATCACAAGGAAGCGATTCATTAGTTTTTTCGTTGGGATAGTCATTACGAATCCCTAAATATGCCCAAAATGAAAAAAATACACCTGTCAAAGAGGAGATTATTTCGGACATGCCAGTTTCACAACTTAAAGCTCTATTTTCAATGGTTGTTTGAAAATAGGAATAATTATGGCGTGACTTCATGTCCCAGCGGAAAGGAAGCGGAAATTGCAGATCGATATGAGGGTTTTTAAATTTTATTAGGGCATGAGAAAGAGGTAATATACATGCTCATTCGAGGTGAA
The DNA here is from genome assembly GCA_028284905.1 of Calditrichia bacterium. Lineage (GTDB taxonomy): Bacteria > Calditrichota > Calditrichia > RBG-13-44-9 > J075 > JACKAP01. Next base: position 275 of record JANQQU010000027.1, on the reverse strand, counting down.
GTACAGAAAATCGAATGAAATTATTGTTTCCAAGCCGTTTATAGCAATAGTAAATTGTAAATGCCGGACATTTTAAGGAATGCTTAATTAACTTTTGAATAGTTGATTAAGACTAACTCATTCTATCGATTAGAACCGACGGCGGAACATGAGCAAGTCGAAGTCGCCAAGCATCGTTTCTGTGAACCATGGGAAGACAGCGACTTGATATTTGTCGTCGAGGGGGAAAAGTTTCATGTCCATCGCCAGATAATGAGCATTCATTCACCAGTTTT
>JANQQU010000026.1 GCA_028284905.1 Calditrichia bacterium | reverse complement strand
GCAGTGGCAGTGGCAGTGGCAGTGGCAGTGGCAGTGGCAGTGGCAGTGGCAGTGGCAGTGGCAGTGGCAGTGGCAGTTAATAAATTACTGCGCACTGCTACTGTCAACTATTAATGTCTATTTAAACGGTTTAACCTGGCGAACGGTAATTTTGTTCTTATTTACGATAATCAAATCATCACCATGCAGGCCATCAACGTTCGCAAAAGTGGCGGTAATATCGCCGGCGCAATTGCCTTCTGCTACGTCCATATTCAGACTATAACCGTCTTTCCCCGCCTGGCGGTAATATGCCCGGCTACTGTCGATTGCGACCAGATCGCTCTTTTTATCGCCATTGATATCGGCCATAAGTGTCCGGTAGTTTCCGGTAAATCCTCTACCCAGCCATTCCTGATTGGGGGCAAAGTTTTTCCCGGTGGAACGCCGCACAACAACCTTATCCCGGTTGATTGCCACTGCGTCCGCTTTGCCATCCCCATCTACATCAAAAAAGAGGGTGGCTAAATTTCCATAGTAAGGATGATTTGTCCAATTTTCGTTGGGCTTGAAATTGATACCGCTGGAGCGGCGGACCACAATGCGGTTTTTGTTTACGACAACTGCATCGGCTTTGCCATCACCATCCACATCGGCAAAAGCAGTTGTCACTTCGCCGTAATAGGGATTTTGCGTCCAGTCTGCCTGCTTGCCAAAAAATCCCTGATCGGATTTACGAACGGTCACTTTGGCTTTATTCAGGGCAATTGCATCCGCTTTGCCATCGCCGGTAACATCTGCAAAGTAAGTGCTCATGTCGCCATGGAATCCTTTTTCCGACCAGGATTCGCTACTGCCAAAACCAATGCCGGTAGAACGTCTTACAACGATACGATCGCCATTCACAACAATCGCATCGGCTTTGCCATCTCCATCCGCGTCCGCGAAGAAGGTGCCAATATCTCCATAAAATGCTCCATCGGTCCATGCCTTGGCATTTTCAGAAACAATTTGCCCATACAGGCAATTTCCAGCCAGCATAACTAACAGTGCGAGCCACAGTAAATTTAACTTCATCGATTCTTTCTGCATCATCTCTCTCCGATTTATAGGGTTTTAAATGAGTTAAAAATATTAGGTGTAGGTGGCTAGAAAATTTATTTCTCAGAAAACAATTTATATCTTCATCGATTGATATGCTATGATCTTCAGCAAACGGAAAATCCATACTCAGTAAATAAAATCGTTCTGGCGATCCTCCGGCCGATATACGATATTGTGAATTCCGCTAACAATGCTTCATTAATAGATATAGCATCTAATGCTTGTTTCAGCAAGCTTAAAAAAAATCAGGAGGCTTTATGGGATCATCGATTGCAGAGTTATACCTTGCCGATATCGACGCCCAATACCGCAAATACAAAACAATGGCCGAGAAGGCGGTTGTGCAGGTAAACGATGAACAATTTTTCCTGCAACTGAACGAAAGCAGCAATAGTATTGCGATCACCATAAAGCACCTGGCTGGTAATATTCGCTCCCGTTGGACAGACGTTTTCACCACTGACGGAGAAAAACCCGACCGGAAACGCGACCAGGAATTTGTGGTTGATGAAGATTCCCGCGAAGCCTTGATGCAATACTGGGATAGTAGCTGGCAAGTGCTCTTCGACCTGCTGCCAACCCTTACAGCGGCAGATCTGGAGAGAACTATTTTCATCCGCGGGGAAGCCCATTCAATGCTGCAGGCACTCAACCGGCAGTTGAATCATTACGCCTACCATATCGGGCAGATTGTTTATCTCGCGCGCTATTTTCAAGAAGACCAATGGCGCACACTGAGCATCGAACGGGGAAAGTCGGAAGAGTTTAACCGGTTGTATTGGGGGAAGCAGTAAGGTAAATGGGCAAATGGGCAAATGGGCAAATGGGCAAAATGATCAACTCTGAACTTTGAAGCAAATATAAGAACTGGTGACTTGTAGCCGTAAAGTCGGTCTGAACATATACAGAAAGAATTGCAATGAAATCGAAGGAAAAAAAATCAATGAAGCGTTTTTGGGCCTTATTAACATTTATACTAATATTCTCATTGTCCGGCATTATCTATTCGCATCAATCAGAAAAAGGGAAACAGATGTCTGAATACAAACAGGAATGGGAGCAGGTCGCGTCTTTTCAGCAGCAGGGATTGCCGAAATCTGCCCTGGAAGTCGTAAAAAAAATCTATGGTTGGGCGAAACGGGAAAATAATTCCGGTCAGATTGTCAAAGCCCTGGTTTACCAAATGCATCTTCAGGAATCTTTTGAAGAAGAGGGTTTGAAGAAAAACATTGAACGCACTATTGCGGAAATCGAAGAAAGCAAATTTCCGGTAAAACCGATTCTGCAATCAATGCTTGCCAGCATGTACTGGCAGTATTATCAAAACAATCGCTATCAGCTCCTTGATCGCTCGGAAACCAGCGGCGCCTCGGATGAAGATATCGCCACCTGGAGTGCCGGACAATTTGCCGCGAAAGCGATTCAACTGTACCGGGCCTCTCTTGAGGAAAGCGATCAACTGCAGGAACTGCAGATGCGCCGTTTCGATGCCATTACCGAAGCTGCGGAAGGCTCCCGGAAATTCCGCCCCACACTTTATGATCTTCTCGCCCATCGTGCCCTGGACTTCTTTATGCATGATGAAGCGGACCTCACCAAACCGGTTTACGAATTTCGTTTAAATCACCTCGCTTTTTTACCCGCGGAAGATTTTGTTAAGCATCAATTTGAAACCCGGGATACACTCTCTTTTAAATACCATGCCTTAACCATTTTTCAGGAATTATTGCGTTTTCATCTGAAAGATAAAACCCCGGATGCACTGGTTGATGCAGACCTCAAACGCCTCTCTTTTGCCCGGGATAATGCTGTCGGCAACGATAGCGATGCGCGCTATTTGAAAGCACTGGAAGCGCTGGAGAAGGAATGCATCCGGCATGAAATTTCCACCTGGGTAACTTACCAGATTGCCAACTATCATTTTAGCCAGGGCGGACGCTTTTCTCCCGGCGGAGATGATACTTACCAATGGGCCTACAAAAAAGCCTATGATATTTGCGCGACCGGCCTGAAGCGCTTTCCCGATTCCGACGGCGCAAAAAACTGCCGCGCGCTGCAATCCCGCATTCTTACCCCGCAGCTTTCCATCGAGATGGAGCAGGTCAATTTACCGGAAAAGCCCTTTCGCGCATTAGTTACCCATCGCAATGTGCGCACCGTGTATCTGCGGGCAATTCCGTTGACGCCGGAGCAATTACAGCAAGTACGGGAAAACAACCGCTTTAATAACGAGCAATGGCATGATTTCTATTTAGAACAAGATCCCACGACACAATGGTCAGTAGATTTACCCGATGAAGATGATTATCAGCGCCATTTGGTCGAAATTAAAATGCCCTCGCTTCCCGCCGGTCATTACATCATTATGATGAGCCCGAATGAAGCATTTACTTTTGGCGAAGGCGTTGCCACCGGCACCACCTGGATTTCCAACCTTGGTTACATGACGAAATCGAAGAACTATGCACCAACCGGTGTTTATGTATTTGATCGCACCAGTGGCAAGCCGTTGGCAAAAGCAACGGTGCAAACCTGGATTACCGAGCGGAATCGCGGCCGTAGTAAGGAAGTAAAAGGCAGCGTTTTCAAAACCGATAAAAATGGCTACTGCGACCTCAGCAAGCTGAACCGCAACAAGCATCGCCGCTATCGGCTGGACATTCGTCATAACGACGAGCGGCTTTTCCTCGATGATTATTTTAATGCACCTCGCGACGCCCGGCGCATTCGTGATAAAGTCCGTAAACGCACTTTCTTTTTCACCGATCGTTCCATCTATCGTCCCGGTCAAACAATCTATTTTAAAGGGATCACCCTGGAAACAGATGCCAAGGAAAACAGCATCGTTACCGATCATAAAACCACGGTTACCTTCTTCGATGCGAATCATCAGAAGGTTTCCAGTCTTGATTTGGTCACCAATGAATACGGCACCTTCTCCGGCAGTTTTACCGCTCCGCAGGGCGGCCTTACCGGTTACATGAGCATCCGTAATGAAAACGGCAATCATAGCATCTCCGTGGAAGAATATAAGCGTCCGACTTTCGAAGTGACCTTCCAGCCACTCAGCGGTAGCTTTAAGCTGGGAGAAACGGTATCCGTTACCGGTACTGCGAAAGCTTACAGTGGCGCGAATATCGACAATGCCAATGTGCAATATCGTGTCGTGCGCCAGCCCCGCTTCCCCTACTGGTGGGGATTCTGGCGTTGGGGCGGCATCAATTACAACGAGACAGAAATCCTCAATGGCACCGCCACCACTGATGAAACGGGCAACGTTACTATCGAATTTGTCGCCGCGCCGGATTCTACCATTCCGGAAAGTCGTCAGCCGGAATTCGATTACCGGGTCTATCTCGACGTCACTGATCTCGGCGGGGAAACCCGCAGCGCGCAAACCAGCGTCAAAGTTGGGTATGTGGCACTATCGGTACGCCTGGATTTGCCGGAGTCTATCAACATTGCGAAAATGCCTGCGATCAATATTATCACCGAGAATCTTAACGGTGAGTTTGAAGCAGCATCCGGCACAGTAACCATCTATCCCCTGGAGAATCCCGGTCGGGTATTTCGTTCCCGCCTCTGGAGCCGTCCGGATCAGTTTATTATGAGCAAGGACGATTATTACCGGGATTTCCCCTACGACATTTATAATGATGAAGACGATTTCCGCAATTGGGAAAATGGCAACGCATTGCTGACCCACAACTTTAACACTGCGGAAGCCAAAACCATGGCATTGCAAGATGCCGCCGAATGGAAACAGGGAAAGTATCTCGCCGAGCTAAAAACCAGCGATCAGTTTGGTAAGGAAATTGTCCTGAAAAGATTTTTCACCTTGTATGATCCGAAAGAGAAAAAAGTGCCGGACCATGCCTTCTTCTGGGATGCGGATGAGAAATTGCATGGCGAACCGGGCGAAGAAGCGATCTATAACTGGGGATCCGCTGCTGGCGATGTTCGTGCGTTGCTGGAAGTATATCGTCAGGATCAGGAAACAGAATCTCGCTGGATTAAGGCCGGAGAGAAGAAACAACGCCTCACCCTCCCGATCCGGGAATCGGACCGTGGTAATCTTGGGTTTTCCCTTTTCTTCGTGAAATACGGTCGGGTGCAGCAGATCTCCCGCACCGTTCGGGTGCCCTGGACAAACAAGGATTTGAAAATTCGCTACGAAACTTTTCGCGATAAATTAAAGCCGGGGCAGCCGGAAGAATGGCGCCTTACCCTCAGCGGACCGAAGGGCGAGAAAGTGGCCGCGGAGATGCTTGCCGGGATGTATGATGCATCACTGGATGCTTTCCGCAATCATAACTGGTATTTCAATATTTACCGGAGCGAATCCTGGTCTCATCATAATCGCTTTAATACCGGCAATGCCTTTGCAGCAAAAACATTTCGCGCCGGCGGCAGAAGCTGGCACCAAACCGGCAGCTTCATTACCCGTCAGTATGATCAACTCCTGCTCTATCGCAGCGGCAATTTTGGCCGGATGATGCGCAAAGGGTCCGGCGGCGCCATGATGCGGGATAATGTGAGAACTTACAGCATGGCAGAAGCACCGGCCGATGCAGCACCAGAAGCAGCCATGGCCATAGAAGGCGAGGCCATGATGGACGCCGAGCAGTCGATATCTCGTTCGGCAACGCCACCGCCACCTGCTGAGGAATCATCGCAGGAGGCGGAATCCGATGAGATTCCGGTGCGTCGTAATCTAAACGAAACTGCTTTTTTCTTCCCGCATCTGGCAACCAACGCCGACGGGGAAATCGTGCTCTCTTTTACCATGCCGGAAGCACTTACTCGCTGGAAATTCCTTGGTTTTGCTCATACGAAAGAGTTGCAGTTTGCCCTGACCCAACAGACCATCGTCACTCAAAAAGAGTTGATGGTCGTTCCCAATGCGCCACGTTTTTTCCGGGAAGGGGATGAGATTGTTTTTAGCGGCAAAGTCAGTAATCTCACCGAAGAAGCATTGAATGGCAACGCCACCCTGCAATTATTTGATGCCTTGAGCATGCAGCCGCTTGACACGCAGCTTGGCAACAGCAACGCCGAGATTTCCTTTAGCGCTGCAGCCGGGCAGAGTGCCCCCTTACGCTGGGCATTGAAGATTCCCGACGGCATCCAGGCGGTTACTTATCGCATCGTTGCTAAAGCCGGCGATTTCTCCGATGGCGAAGAAAATATGCTGCCGGTGCTGACCAACCGTATGCTGGTGACCGAATCTTTACCATTACCGATTCGGGGAAATGAAAGCAAAACCTACAAGTTGGAAAAACTGCTGGATTCCGGGAAGTCAGAAACCTTACGCCATCAGAATGTGTCCTTGGAATTTACTTCAAATCCGGCCTGGTACGCCATTCAGGCACTCCCGTATATGATGGAATATCCCTACGAATGCGCGGAGCAGATATTCAGTCGTTATTACGCCAATAGCATTGCCAGCCATATCGCCAATGCCAATCCGAAAATCAAGCGGGTATTTGATGTATGGCGACAAGGTGATGGCAATGCACTGCTTTCCAACCTGGAGAAAAATCAGGAATTGAAATCTCTGCTGCTGGAAGAAACCCCCTGGGTGTTGCAGGCACAGGATGAGAGTGAACGGAAGAGGCGCGTTGCGCTGTTATTCGATTTGAATAAGATGGCCAACGAGCAAAGCGGTGCTCTGCGCAAATTACAGCAGATGCAGCACAATGATGGTGGCTGGAGCTGGTTCCCGGAAATGGATCCCAGTCGCTATATCACCACGCACATTGTCAGCGGCCTTGGTCATCTAGATCGCCTCGGTATTACCGAAATCCGCGGGAATCAGTCGGTGTTTGAAATGCTCAGACGAGCGGTCGCCTTCCTTGATCGGGATATGCAGGTAAATTATGAGCGCCTCTTGCGCAACAAGGCAGACCTGAAGAAGCAGCAAATTGGCAATGCCATGGTGCAATACTTATATGCCCGCAGCTATTTCCCGGAAATTTCTCTGGAGGATAATCATAAAACAGCCTTCGATTTCTGGGAGTCCCAGGCAAAAGAATACTGGCTTTCTTTCAACAAATACACCCAGGGGATGATCGCCCTCGCGCTTCATCGTTCTGATGAAAAAGGTGTGCCGGCAGCGATTGTCAAATCTTTGCGGGAACATGCCCTGCAATCGGAAGAATTCGGGATGTATTGGAAAGAGAATAGCGGTGGCTACTACTGGTATCAGGCGCCAATCGAAACGCAGGCGTTACTCATCGAGGTTTTTGATGAAGTGGCCGATGATCGCGCAGCTGTGGAAGAAATGCGCATCTGGTTGCTGAAGCAAAAGCAAACCCAGGACTGGAAAACAACCAAGGCAACCGCCGAGGCCTGTTACGCCCTGTTGCTCCGCGGTAGCGACCTGCTCGCCAGTGATGCCCTGGTAACCGTTACTGTCGGTAATGAAACCATTGATCCAGCGAATATGGATGATGTGCAAGTGGAAGCAGGCACCGGTTACTTTAAGACTTCCTGGACTGGAAAAGCGGTAACACCAGAGATGGGTAATGTCACTGTCGAGAAGAAAGATGATGGTGTGGCCTGGGGCGCGCTCTACTGGCAATATTTCGAGCAGCTGGATAAGATCACCACGCATGAAACGCCTCTGAAGCTGGAGAAGCAGCTTTTCCGCCAGGAGAATTCTGCCAGCGGCCCGGTCCTGAAACCGATTAATGAAGGAGCAAAATTGCAGCCCGGCGATTTACTGAAAGTGCGCATCGAACTACGGGTAGACCGGAATATGGAATATGTGCACATGAAGGATATGCGCGCTGCCGGCTTCGAGCCGATCAACGTGCTTTCCGGTTATCGCTACAGCAGCGGACTGGGATATTACGAAAGCACTCGCGATGCCTCGACGAATTTCTTCTTCTCATATCTCAATAAAGGCACCTACGTGTTCGAATATCCGTTACGCGTCACCCACGAAGGGAATTTTTCCAACGGCATTACTACCATTCAATGTATGTATGCCCCGGAATTCACCTCGCATTCGGAAGGTATTCGGGTAACGGTTGAATAAATTGGTTATATCACCGTTATATCACCTGTAGAGAAAATTCATGAATTTTCTCTACAATGCAAAAACAATGGCCGGAATGAAAACATAAACATCGGGTGTATGGATTATGCCCGTTGTTTTACAACCGTTTCGATATTTCGTAATGATTCACCAGCACCTGGCTGATGTATTGGGTGGATTCTTCGATGGCAGGAATTTTTCCGTAATGACGATAAACGCCATCGGAAACACGGGTGGATGAAAGACCGGCATTATAGGCGATCGACGCGGCCAGGATGTTCCCGCTGCGGTTTTTCAGCGCCCAGGCCATCATTTCGACCATGCCGCGCACCGGCTTTTTGTAGGTGAAACGTTCGTCAAAGCCCAGAAAAAAATCCAGATCCTTTTTATCAAAAATGCTCCGGCCTTCAACATTCGCTTCCAGGTACTCCCGGAAGGCGCGTCGGGCTTCCCGGCGTTTTTCCGCCATCGCTTCGGATTCGCGTTGATAGGTGAGATATTTAATGACATCATCCCGATGACGGGCGCTCTCCCCCCGCTCGATAATCTCCATTAATTCCGTCTGGCCGAAGCGTTTTGCCGGTCGATTGTTCCGGCGGTATTCGCGGCGCTTTTGGCGCCATTCGTCGCTTTCCGCCAGTTTACCAGCAAGATTTGCTTTTCTGTAGGGCGCCTGGTGATGTTCCGGTCTGCGGCCAGCACAAAGCATATCATAAGATTCGGCAGTGCGTTGAACAAACTGGCAAATTCCCACTGCCAGCGCATTGGAAATGGCAAACTCATAAAAATAAGATTCCTTCATCATCTGCGCCATAATCCACACCGGATCGACCGGATACTCGGACTTATGCATCTGCACCGCCTGCAGCAGCCAGTAGATGATGTTATCCACCCGCTTTTCCAGGTCGATCGTTTCGAATTTCCGGCGCCAGACCGGCAGATTGCTCCCGGTATAATTTGCTTCCAGGAAATCGAGAATTGCTTTTTTGAGTTTATTGCGAAATTCTTTATGAGTTGCACTGGACGGAGGAATATAGCTTTTTGGGATGATCATATTTATCGGTGGCAAATTGCCATCCTGTGGCTGTAACTCATTTGCGGCCAGCAAACGAATATCCGCCAGAGAGAGCGCCAGCACGCCGCTCATCCCCTTCAAAAAATAGCGTCTTTCCTTATCCGCCGATTTATCAGTCTTCACCGAAATCCCACGTTTATTGTTGATTCTGTTACAGTTACCAATGCCTGAATATCATTCTAACATAATCGCTTTCCGGATGGAATGCAAGGGGATCGTTGTAGAGACGATTCATGAATATTTGTAGAGACGATTCATGAATATTTGTAGAGACGATTCATGAATCGTCTCTACAAATATTAACTATTTCCCATCTTCTGAGAATTTTCTTCCCATCCCCCACTCTATAAGCGAAACGATGTAGATGTTTATCTGCCGGCAGACACGCCGGATAAATTTCAGGGAGCGAATTAATATGAATACCCCAAAAACTTCAATGGAACAACTGCTGCAGGAACCACCCGGGCTGGATGTGATGATCAAGAAATACCTGCGCATCCTCCGCAATTATCGGAAAATGATTATTCTTAGCACACTGCTTATCGGCGGTGGCTGGATCGCTTATCTCTTCTTGCAGCCACAAACGACGACTTATCGGGCGGAAGCCACTCTGCGCCTCAACCACAGCCAGGACGACTCGAAAGAATCCATCCGTCGCACCCGAAACCAGCTTACCGCGGTGCTCAATGCGAATCAGCTCCTCTGGCCGGTGATTGATTCCCTGCATTTGAACTTTTCCATTGAAAATGACGGCCTCTCCGCAGAAGATGTTTTTGCTGATTTGCAAATCGACCACCTTTCTATTGCGGGACAATACAAGCTTGTTCGTAAGGACAGCCTTTATCAACTACATTACCGCTGCCCGAAGAAACGCAAAGCGGAAGTTTGCATTGCGGAAAACATTGAAGACAATGTTACGCTAAGAGAACATGGTATCTCTTTTCGCTTAAATCATACTTTTCTGGCCAGCTATCCCTTTAAGAAAGCCGGAGAAATTACGTTTCGTATCAAGGATCAATATAGCACTTTACAATCGCTGCGGGCGCGCATTGCCCATGCCTGGCGAGACCGGAAGATTCGCAATTTTCTGCAGCTTTCCGTTGCTTCCCGTTCCCCGGATAAAGCCGCCTGGCTTTCCAATCTGCTTGGCGAGAGAATCGTCGATCTTTACAATCAGGTCAATAATGATGACGGTAGTGGCGATCTACTCTCTTTGCAGAACAAGATGCATCTGGCAAAAAAAGAATGGGAACGGGCCAATCAAAAGCTCTCCGATTTTAAACGACGTCATCCGGAGCTCTCCCTCGATCGTTTATTCCTGGAAAAAAATGTGCTGGAAGAGCGATTAACGCAAATCAATGATCTCCGGCAGCATCTTAGCGAAAAGCTGGTCGAGCTGAAAACTCAGATTGACATTGATGCACAGATCATCACCGTTAAACAAATTCAGAGTATCCTGGCGCTGAACAGCAACATCCGCACGCCATTTCCTTATACGGAATTACAGCCACTGATCGACCAAAGAAGTGGGATGCGTAATCAGAATCAGCAGCACCATAAAGTGCGGCAGAACCGGGAAGCTTTAAGTGAGATTATCCGCAGTGTTCGTGAAAATACCGCCCAGTTTGTCAGCGAGTTGAAACAGGAAAATCACACCTTGCTCCAGCGCATCACCCAGGTGGAAAAAAAGCTGCAAACCCGTCCGGAAGTAGATGCAGAACTGCGGAAGCTGGCCAGCCAGGCCCAGATAAAATCTGATCTCTATTTGCGGCTGGAAGATAAATACAACCAGACCCGCATCGCCCAAAAAGTGCCGGAAAATACCGTGGTGCTTTTTGAGAGAGCCATTCCCCCGCCATACGAAAATCCCTACGCAAACCTGCTTTTAAAAGCGCTGATGGGAATTGTTGCGGGTCTTGGTGCCGGTATTGGTCTGGCGATATTTATCAACCTCTTTAACAAAACCGCAGCAAATAGTGAGCAACTCTACGATCGCCTACGTTTGCCGGTGCTCGGTAGCATTCCCATGATCGAAAAAGAAAAAAATGCTTCCGGATTCGCCAATGGCAAAAATAAGCGGCGTTCTCAGTTGGTAACTCTGGATTATACTCCGACGCTGGCATCCGAATCCTACCGGGAATTACGCACCAAAATTTTGCTGATGCATCAAAACGAAGGCTTGCGCTCTTTTCTGATCAGCAGCCTAAACCCCGGTGATGGCAAGTCCCTGACAGCGGCAAACCTTGCCGTTACCATCGCCCAGCAAAAGATCCCGGTAGTGTTAATCGACGGGGACATCCGCCGGGGCGTGCAGCATAATATTTTCGGTAATCAAAAAAGACCGGGATTGAGCGATCTGCTGACTTCGAAGGCAACCATAGATATGAACAACATCAGCAAAATTATTCAACCGACGTTCGTCCCCAATCTATTTCTGATCTCGGCCGGTTCGCCCATTCCCAATCCGGCGGAAATGCTTGGCTCCAACAAAATGCGCCAACTGCTAAAGATTCTTGCTGATCGCTTTGGAGTAAACATTCTCGATACTGCCCCCTTTGGTCTCAATGCCGATGCAGTGATGTTATCCGACCGTGTCGATGCTTCCATGATTGTTGTGCGGGCAGGGGTCACCAATACCGATGTATTGTTACAGCGATTGCGGCAATATCCGGAACTGGGCCGCAAGTTAAAAGGCGTGCTACTGAATATGGTGAAGATGGAAGAGAAACGTTATCAGATGGATTATCAGCATTCTTATTATAATTACTAAACTGACAATCTTGATGTCATTGCGAGCAGGCGGTTTTTGCCTGCGAAGCAATCTCTGAAATTTACGGGATTGCTTCGTCGCTGCACTCCTCGCAATGACATCATTCGAAACAAAATCGTTAGTATATAGTATCCGGAATAAACAAAATTCCTACAAATACTTATCCTGCAGAACATTAACATGATGCTGTAAATGCCCGGCCATAATGTAAGGCAGCGTCCGCACCGTAAAGGAAACTCCACTGGCGATGCCGGTTCTTTGCATCATCTCCTTATCCATCCCGCGGAACATGCGAATATGGGACTGACGTATTTCAAACAATTCCTCGGCCATATCGGCGATATCGCGTAAATCAGCGCCGCAATAATCTACAAAGCGATCCTGATCCATGCCTGGTTGATCGGATTCAGCATTGCGGGAAAACCAAAACGCCCGGAACCCGAACACCCGCTCGGTATCCAATACGTGGGCGATCAGTTCCTTAATCGTCCACTTCCCTTCCGCGTAGCGATAATCGGCTTTCTCTGCGGAGATTTCCAGAAACATTTTTCGCACTGCCGCATTCTGATTTTCCAGCACTGAGAGTATGTCCCCCTCCGGGGCGCTATTAATATACCCGTGGTAAAATTCATTACATTCCTTTAATAGTAATTCCCGCATTTTTTTCTCCTGTAATTGTGATAAGCAAGACGAATAAATCTGGATAAAGACTCAATTTCGAATATTCAATTCTCAATTTTGAATGTAAAAGTTAAAGATATTAAAACGCTGAACTTTGAACTTTAAACTTTGAACTTTGAACTTTGAACTTTGAACTTTAAACCTATTTAGCAAAACAGAATGCCGTTGTCAAGGCGCTAAGAGAAAGGGCTTGCATTGACTGGGCAATATTTTTAATATGCGCCCGCTAAACCTGAAGAACCAAACGTAGCGAATGATAAAATGTTTTTAGACTATGTAAAAATTCATATTAAGGCCGGCCAGGGCGGTAGTGGCTGCGTCAGTTTCCGGCGGGAGAAATTTATTCCCAAGGGTGGTCCGGATGGCGGCGATGGCGGTCGCGGTGGCAGCGTAATTCTGGCCGTAAATCCCCAATTGCGCACGTTGGTGGACTATCGCTATAACTCGCGTTACGAAGCTCCGCGCGGGCAGCATGGCATGGGTAGCGGTAAGCATGGGCGCAAAGGGGAAAGCGTCACCTTGCAAGTGCCGGCCGGTACGGTTGTGCGTGATCTGAAGTCCAATGAAATTCTCGCCGATCTCACTGAAGAAGGGCAAACGTTTGTCGTAGCGAAAGGCGGCAGAGGTGGCCGGGGAAATGCTCGTTTTGCCACGTCCACCCACCGCTCTCCACGGGAATGGGAAGTGGGGCACCCCGGCGATGAACTGGACATTGTCCTGGAATTAAAACTGATCGGAGACGTTGGCCTGGTCGGTAAACCAAACGCTGGCAAATCTACATTACTGGCCAATATATCCGCTGCTCGCCCGAAAATCGCCGGATATCCTTTTACAACGCTGCAGCCGAATCTGGGCATCGTCAAATACCAGGAAATCCGCAGCTTCGTAATGGCGGATATCCCTGGTCTTATCGAAGGCGCCCATGAAGGTAAAGGGCTCGGCTTGCAATTCCTTCGCCATATCGAACGAAATCGCATGATTCTCTACATGATCGATCCGCTGGATGAGAATTACGAATTGGAGATTGATCCGGAGAAGGTCTACGAAACCTTTCAGGTGCTGCAGGATGAACTGCGCCAACATTCCGAGCCACTGCTGGAAAAACCGGCATCAATCGTGTTAACCAAAAAAGACAGCTGGGAGCCGGGGGACTGGCTGGAGACGTTCACGAAAAAGGTGCCTTATCCGGTATTGGCGATTTCATCCGTGGCAAGAATTGGCCTGGATGAATTGAAAACACACATCTGGAAACAGTTGGAGACGATCGGGGAATAAACAATTTTTAACATCGGGGGAAAATCATGTCTATCAGCTCACCACAGCTGCAGGAAGTGCTGCGTCTATTAACAATTCCACAAATTGGTCCGGGGCGGTTACGCCGCTTGGTTTCGGTATTCGGCAGTGCCCGTGCCGCACTGGCAGCACCGGTTCAGCACATCACCCGCATCGAAGGATTTGACCGAAAAATTGCCGCGCATATTAAATCCGGTGGTAATGACACACTGGTTGATCATCAGCTAAAGCGAATGCAGGAAACCGGGATTAGCGGCATCACTATTTGGGATGACCGCTATCCGATCCTCTTGAAGAAAACCGCCGATCCGCCGGTAATTCTTTTTTATAAAGGAGATTTGCCCGTCACCTGGCCGGATTGCATCGGCGTTGTCGGCATGCGTCAGCCGGATGCTTATGGACGATCGGTGACGGAATCCCTGGTGAAAGGGTTAGTAGAAAATGGCATTACCGTTGTCAGCGGTCTGGCCCGCGGGATAGACACCGTTGCCCATGATGCTGCCTTGCGAATGGGTGGCGACACTTATGCGATACTTGGCTGCGGCATCGACTACATCTATCCTCCCGAGAATCGCAATCTATATGAGCGCATCACCCGGCAAGGAGCGATCCTCTCCGAATATTTGATCGGCACCAAGCCGGACAGCAGTAATTTCCCGCGCCGGAATCGCATCATTAGCGGGATTAGCCTGGGTGTTTTAGTTGTGCAGGCAAGTAAACGAAGCGGCGCGTTAATTACTACAAACTACGCCCTGGAGCAAAACCGGGAAGTTTTTGCTGTGCCGGGTAGTATCCTCAATTCCCGCTCAGAGGGTCCGAATCGCCTCATACAGCAAGGCGCTAAAATGGTCATTGATGTGGAAGACATTTTCGAGGAAATTGCACCACGTTTTTCCGGCAAACAGCCGCCTGAGAAGCCAATGCCGCCCAACCTGAAAGCCCCGGAGAAAGCGCTTCTCGCCAACCTCTCCGAAGAACCGATGCACATTGACTTGCTTGTCCAACGTCTGCAGACCTCCCCCGCAGTTCTCCTCTCGCAACTGCTAAATCTGGAATTACTTGGCGTGGTGAAACAATTATCAGGGAAGATGTTTATACGGATTTGAAAAAAATGGGCAAATGGGCAAATTTGCAAATGAGCATTTTTGCCCATTTGCTCATTTGCCCATTTCAACTTCTACCGATTCAAATAATAAAGTCGCAATAACTGCAGTTCTTCGTAGTTCACCCGGCCGTTCATCGCATCGTAGACAGGACGTAATTTTTCTACGCCTAACTCCTCAAAAGCACGAATAACGGCATCTTGCCGGGATTGGGAGAGCCGGGAAGCTTTAGCGAATTCTTCGTTACGCAGTTTATTTCCTTCCATGGCATAGTTGTATAGATGCGCAAGAATCGTGGTAATTTTTACCCCATATTCGGCCATTAATGTTTTCAGGGATGCACCATTATTGTAAGCCTCTGCCACCAATACATAGCGCGGTTTAAAATCGGTTTTCGGAGTGCTGCGTGGGATCGCCGGGGCCGGTGTCTTCTCGATTTCCCCTTTGTTATACGTGTTGGCAAACTCCCGGATGACGTGCAGGAAGGTATGGCCATATCGCTTCATTTTCGCTTGCCCAACCCCGTGCATCTGCAAGAAGACTGCTTCGCTCTGCGGATAAAATGTCGCCATATCGATCAGCGATTTATCCGAGAAGATAACGAAAGGAGCGACATTGGCGGCATCGGCAAGTTCCTTGCGTTTCTGACGAAGTTGCGTGAAAAGTTCACGGTCATAGTCGCCGCTGTAGTCCGGCGTCTTCCGGGACTTCTGAGTGGTTTCTTCCTGCAAAGTGCCAAACACCTTTTCCTGGGAAGAGAGCACCTGGCTGGCCTTCGATGTCAGCTTCAAACTGCCATAGGTTAAATCTTTCGTAAGCAACCCCTGCCGGGAAAATTGTCGGGCGAGATGCGACCATTGTTTTTTAGAATACTCTTTCCCAATGCCATAAGTAGTAAGATGTTGATGCCCGTTGGAAAGAATCTTCTTTGCTGCCGATCCGCGGAGCACATCGATGATATAACCAGCGCCATAAAGCTGGCCGGTGCGAAAAACACAGGAAAGAAATTTCTGTGCCGCCAGGGTAATGTCAACCTTTTCTTTTTCCCCACCTAGGCAGTTATCACACATATCGCAGCGCTCTGCCTGGTAATCTTCCCCGAAATAACGGATGAGCGGAATACGTCGGCAACCCTCGGTTTCCGCCATGTCAATCAGGCGATCGAGATGAACGAAGGCGACCTGTCGCTGCAGCGGGTCTTCTTTCTGATCGATAAAAAAACGCACTTTCTGGGCATCACCGGCACTAAACAAGAGCAGGCAATCTGCCCGCACGCCATCGCGACCGGCCCGGCCAATTTCCTGGTAATAGGATTCGATACTTTTCGGGAGATCATAATGGATTACAAAGCGCACATTCGATTTATTGATGCCCATACCGAAAGCGATGGTGGCAACGATAATCTGCACATCATCACGGATAAATAGCTCCTGATTTTCGCGACGGGCGTCATCGGATAAGCCGGCATGATACGGCCGCACCGATAAACCATTCTTGCCGAGGAAATCTGCCAGGGTTTCCACCTGCCGGCGGGAAAAACAATAAATAATACCGGACTGGTCGGGAAACTGTTGTAAAAATTCCAGGGTTTGCCGAGCGGGATCTGCTTTCGGAAAAACCTGCAGGAATAAATTTCCCCGGTTAAAGCTGGCAAGAAATTTGTGTCCGGAATTAATATCGAGGATACTACAGATATCTTCCTGCACTTGCGGTGTGGCTGTAGCTGTCAGGGCCATAAAAACAGCGTGGGGAAAACGCTTGCGCAGTGAGGAAAGCTGGCGGTATTCCGGGCGAAAATCATGTCCCCACTCGGAAATACAGTGCGCTTCATCGATGGTAATACAATCGACCTGCAGCGATCCCAGCAGCTCCAGAATGCCGGTTTTAAACAGCGTTTCCGGCGCCACATAAAGCAGGTTGGCCTGGCGGTTTTTCAGCATCTGGATATTGAGGGAATACGCTTCCCGGGAGAGTGTGCTATTTAATAAAATCGCTGAGGCACCGACTTCCCGGAGTTGTTCTACCTGGTCTTTCATCAGGGAAATCAATGGGGAAACAACAATGGTCAGTCCTTCAAAAATCAGGGCAGGAATTTGATAACAGAGGGATTTTCCCCCGCCGGTTGGCATAATCACTAAGGCATCCCGGCGATTCAGCACATGATCGATCACCTCGCCCTGCAGGGGGCGAAACTCATCATAGCCAAAGACATCTTTTAAAATCTGCTGAGCTTTTTGTTGCATAATATCAGTTCCGGGTTCAAAGTTCAGAGTTCAAAGTTGACGGATCGGAGCCCAAACTTTGAACTCTGAACACGGAACTTTGAACGTTTACAATCCCATCATTTCCTTCACGTATTTCGGTGCAGGAGAGCCGAATGAAAGCATTGTATCGTGTAAGGTTCGTAAATTTATGTTACCATCCATTTTTCCGGTATACTTTTCCCGGATATCGTTCATTTCCAGGTTACCAACATAATATGTGGAAAGCTGGGTAGAACTGAGGCAGGCCCGGCGCCATTTCCCGGAAGCTTCGCCTTCTTCCTGGTAGCCCTGGTTCATCATCATATCTATCGCTTCGTCCCGGGTCATTCCTTCGGTATGAATTTTCTGATCGATAATCGCGTTAATAATCAGGCGCAGGCGCATTTTCAGCTGCTGCATCTTTACTTCCGGGCCGCCGAAACCGGCTTCCGCCATAAACTGTTCCGCATAAGTCGCCCAGCCTTCAATAAAAGTGCCGCTGCCAAACAATGCCCGAATCATGGTCGGTGCTTCGAATTTATTCGCATGGGCCAACTGAAGATAATGCCCCGGTGTGCCTTCATGAATGCTAAGATTATAAAGCATATAGTCGTTATATTCCCGGTAAAGGGAAGCCACCTGCTCATCCGTCCAGTTTGCCGGTGGTGGAGAGATCGCGTAAAAGGTTTTCGCATCCTTTTCCAATGGACCGGGCGCATCGCAGTATGCGACGGAAAAGCCGCGCTGGAATTCCGGCATCACTATCACTTCCAACGGCTCTTCCGGAACATAGACCAGGTCCTTTTCCCGAACAAACGCCGTGCATTCATCAACGAATTTCTTCGCCCGTTCCACAATATTATCGCGATTGGGACGGGTTTCCGCCAGGTGATCCAGAACTGCCTTGATAACCGCTTTCTGGTTTTCCGGAATTGCCTGACCGGGGAAATAATCCGGATAAAGTTTCCGGGCGATCTCAAACATGGTCGTTTGCGTTTTCGACAAATCTACCATTGCTTTTTCCAGGATATATTCTTTCGTAAAATCCGATTCCAGGGCATAATAAAGCTTCCGGCGAAACTTTTCATCCCCAATACGAAAGCTGCTGGTCGATTCTTCCAACAATTCATTTTCCATCCAGCCCACAAAAATTTCCAGGGATTCCAGAGCGGTATCCTGGGCGGTGGTAAAAGCTGCCTGCAACTCCGGCGTTTCCGCGATAAATTCCGGCAGTTGATTGCGGATCATGGCCATTGTGCCTTTTATCTGATCGATGGCGGTCATCGTATAGATTTGCGGCGGCCGCAGGAGATTAATCTTCGCCGCGTCGACAACTTCCGGCACCTGGTTCAGTCGGGCAATCACATTTTTCATCCGCTCGTTCAGGGGCGCAAAATCCCGGGCAATCAAACTATAGATCGCGCCTCCCACATTGTAATCCATGGGATTCCATTCATAGCTGCGCAGGGTATCGGCCGCAAAAATATTGTATTTAATCTGATGGTGCAAAATACGGTAATCGATCTGATTTACCTGCGACAGTTTATTCAAGTCAATCCCTTTCAGCGAATCCAGAAAGGCTGCATTTAATGCCCGGGATGCGAAAACACCTTCCTCGCTGTAATCATTTAATAAATGATCATAGCGATGATCTCCCAGGTAAGTTGCCCATTCCGGATGCATTGCCATCGTCTGTTCCATGTAGTTATGCGCCAAGGATTTAAAGCGGGCGTCATGAGTTTCTTCTTCACAGCTTTGGCATAAAAGTGCTGTGATTATCAGGGCGAAAAATAACGCTTTTCGCATATTAGAGTCTCCTGTTGATGTAAGAGTGATACAGCAATTAAACGATTATCAATGATTTATTCAACCATTTTCCCGCTCGTTACTCTATAATGAATCGATTGCCGGAGAATATTGGAATTCAATCTATTGAAGACCGTCTACCAACTAAACAATCAACGACAATTAATCCCTCCGGGAATTCCTACATCATTTCTTTTTTAAACCCAAAAAACTTTTTTTAGAAAATTTTCTAAAAAATTAACCGCGATGACAATTCACTATCAGAAACCCGGAAATGATTAGCGGGGAAAATTAACAAAACATTATTTATACAACCTAACTCAGGGGGAATCATGAAGTCATTTATTTTGCAGCCGGCGAATATCTGCCGATATCTAACTATTCTGATATTTTCTATTAGTTTTTATGCCTGTAACAGCGAAGGTGTAATTGCGCCACAATTTGATGCGCAGCCGGAAAATTTTTCCGGATCGCATCTATCTGAATCTCAATTGCATCTCGCCGCGGAAGGATTGGAGAGTGCTACCGGCATTAGAGATTTACGTGATATGATATCATTACGGATTACAAATGCCCGAAACAATACAATACACTTTCGCCGGGGTACAAATGGCCATCGGGATTTGGTTAACGTCTCCTATGGTAAACCACAGGTTTTTCTAAACTTTTATTCGAAGGGATTGTTGGCAGAAGAATATACCTGGACGCTACGTCCGACCGAGGGGCAGTCAATGGCGCAGGAAATTCAAAATCCCAGCTTTGAGCTCCGGGCGCATGGAAACTATATCGTCGAACTAACTGTATTTCGAGGTAAGGAATTGCGGGGTAAGTATTCCGCCGAGATCTATTTTCATCCTTAATCCATGGCTGTACTCGCATAGCATAGCTTACCTCCACGGCCGGCCTTCGCAAGGGGGCCGGTTTTTACGCCCCCCTTCTCACCTCAGCGTGTCATATCTATATCTAATTTGTTTGTTTATAAAAATTGTTGGCCGTATTTTATTCCATCGCTTCGAGCAGGCGCTAATCTTAACCTATTGTATACTCTTAACATAAAGAGCTTGAATGGCGACTTCCTCTGACCGTTTTTACTACATTCTATTCCTTCTGGCGACAATCACCTTTTCGATTTATCCCCAGCAACAAAACATTCAATTCGACCGCTATTCGGTTGAGGAGGGGTTATCCCAAAGTTCGGTTAATTTTATTTTTCAGGATAGCCACGGATTTATGTGGTTTTGCACCCAGGACGGCTTAAATCGTTTCGATGGCTACACCTTTAAAATCTATCGCCATATTCCCGGGGACAGCAGCAGCCTGAGCAATAATTATGTATGGTGTGTTTTTGAAGACTTTCGTGGTGATATCTGGGTTGGCACATTCGGAGGCGGGCTCTGCCGCTTGAACCGCTCCAGCGACAATTTTACCCGTTTTAAACCCGATCCGGATAATCCCGGGAACAGCCTTAATCATCCTTCTGTTCGTTCGCTGCTGGCAGCACCGGCCCACCAGCTTTGGGTGGCGACGGAAGCCGGATTGAACCTGCTGGATCTCAACACGGGCAACTTTACGAATTTTAAAAATAGCGCAGATATTCCCACCAGCTTGAAAAGTCACAGAATTTATGCGTTGGATACATTAGACAGCAACACGCTATGGATAGGCGCAGAGAACAGTCTTCACAAATTCGACGTTCATTCTTTGACGCACCTGCAGACATATCAGCCTGATCCTCAAAACTCGAATGCCATTCCACAGGAAATAATTTCTTTAGATTACCATCCACCCAGTGAGCAATTATGGATTGCCACAAACAATGGTTTATCCCGATTAGACACCAAAACCGACAGCATTCATAATTATTTTTCTGATGGGCAGCCGGGCAGTTTATCCGCCAACAATGTTCAGACGGTCATGGTGGATCATTCCGCGAATCTCTGGATTGGCGGTATGCAGGGCACCGCGATATTGCCGCCGCCCTACGACGGTAAATTTCATTACTATCGCCACGATTCCGATGATCCGTTTAGCTTATCCAACAATTTCGTTTTTTCCATTTATGAAAATCGTCAGGGAGACTTGTGGATTGGCACCAGAACGGGGCTCAACCATTATAACCCCGGCAAGAACAAGTTTCCGATAGTTACTCAAGTTAAAAACGATAATCAGAGTCTTTCCGGAAAAAACGTCCTGGCCTTTCATGTTTCTCCCAAATATCCGGACGAAGTGTGGGTTGGCACCAACCAGGGGCTTAACCTCTACAACTTTACAACCGGCAAAGCGCGTCGTTTTTATCACGAACCGGGAAATCCATTTAGCATCAGCAGCAGCTATATTCTCGATATTTGTGAAGATCGCCGGGGGAATTTATGGATTGGTACCAGGGGAGGCGGCTTGAATCGTTATGAGCGGCAGAGCGACCGATTCTATAGCTATCGCTCAAATCCCGATGATCCTCAAACAATTGGATCTGACGTCGTTAGTTACATTTATGAAGACCTGCGCGGACAGATGTGGATCGGCACCTCATACAGCGGACTAAATCGTTTTGATCCCGAAACGGATAGATTTCATCGCTATCCCTATAACAGTGATGCGCCTGGCGCAACCAGACATTCTCACATATTTGCGCTGCATGAAGACAAGGCTGGTAATTTTTGGGTCGGCACAGCCACCGGTGGCCTGCACATACTTGATCGGGAAACAGACACATTTAGTGTTTACATGCATTCTCCGGATGATCCCTATAGTCTTAGTAATGATCTCATTCTTTCTATATTTGAAAGTCGTAGCGGCGAAGTTTGGATTTGCACTGCCGGCCGGCTGAATCGCGTAGAAGCCTATACAGATAGCAGTGCTGGGGAAATAATACAACGGCACCGATTTATACATTATGGACGGGAAGACGGCTTACCGAACGAAGTCATATACGGAATGCTGGAAGATGAGCAGGGCAATTACTGGATTAGCACCAACAATGGTTTGGTCAAATTCCGGGTGCGTGATGATGGCAGCCGCAAAGGGAAGCTCGATATTCGGGCATTTACCCATGAAGATGGCTTGCAGAGTGATGAGTTCAACCATAATGCATTTTTTCAGGATTTTCGGGGAAAGATGTATTTTGGCGGCGTAGGCGGCTTCAACCATTTTCATCCGGACAGCATTCGCGATGACCCGCACATCCCCCCGGTGGTTATCACGGACTTTCTTATTAATAATCAATCCGTGCAGATTTCATCCGATGCCAAATCGCCATTAACAAAAGACATCTCGCTGGCGGAAGATATTTTCCTGGGATATCAAGATGATGTCATTTCTTTTGAATTTGCCGCGCTCCACTTTGCCCGTTCGGAAAAAAACCAGTATGCGTATATGATGGAAGGGTTTGATGAAGATTGGAACTATAGTGGTACCCGGCGCTTCGTCACTTATACCAACCTGGATCCCGGCACCTACAATTTTCGCGTAAAGGCTTCGAACAAGGACGAGCTATGGAATGAAGCTGGCACCACTCTTCGCATTCATATCGCTCCTCCTCCCTGGCGAACCTGGTGGGCCTATCTGTTATATATTTGCGCGGCAATCATAAGTTTAACCGGATTTATGCGCTACCGGCTTTATACGCATGAGCAACAATTACGTGCGGAAGCCAATGAGAAAGATCGCATCGCCCAGGCAAGAATGGAAGAACGACGGGAAGTACGTAAGAAAAGCGCAGCGGATTTTCATGATGAATCCGGAAACGTAATCACCAAAATCAATCTATTTCTGGAATTGGCGAAGCGCAGCACCACAGACAAATCCGATTTGGGCAGTCTGCGGGAATACCTCTCCGCGATAGAGGATAATACTAAAGCGCTTTCCAGTAATATGCGGGATTTTATTTGGTCACTGGACCCGGAGAGAGATACACTTTATGATGCCATGGTGCGCCTAAAACAATTTGGCAACTCGATGTTTGAACATAGCGAAATGCGCTTTACCACCCGCGGTATAGAAAAAGACCTGGCGAATGTTAACCTGCGAATGGATGACCGGCGCTCGATTGTTTTGATTTTTAAGGAAGCGATGAACAATGCACTCAAATACGCGAATGGCACCGAAGTCACTTTTATTGTGGCGCAGACTGATCATCATCTTTCGATCATTCTCAAAGACAATGGTGATGGCTTTTCTGCAGAGCAGCCCCATGACGGTTATGGTTTAAAAAACATGCAAGCCCGCGCAAAAAAGATTAACGGCGATTTGCAGATTAAATCCCATGAAGGATCAGGAACAACGATCGTTTTTTCCAAGGAAATATCTCAGCTGATCCAGCATGAACATAGTTAGCAGTCATTTTTTATCAGAATCAAATAAGAGGGCATAATATTTAGGTAATACCAAGGTTACCTGTTTTTATCTGCCCCCCTTTGCCCATTTGTATATTTGCAAATTTGCAAATGGGCAATGAGTGCCGAAGTTCATAGTGGTTATTTTTCAGTTTTACCTTTTCAAAGATTTTTTATCCTTCTAACAACAAAAATTAATATACCTCATTTGCGGTATTGCCAAATCTTTATTGATAAACTATTTTAAAATTATGGATATAAAAGTCGCCATTGTCGAAGATGATAGTGAGATTCGCCGCCTGATGACGCTGATCATCGATAGCTCGCCGGGATTCATCTGCAAGCAATCCTACAACGATTGTGAATCCGCGCTGGCAGCAATCTCCGAAGATCCGCCTGATGTGGTATTAATGGACATTGATCTCCCTGGCATGTCCGGTATCGAAGGCGTCCGGCGTTTGAAAGCAGACTTACCGGATATCGATTTTATCATGCTAACTATCAAAGAAGATGATGACTCCATTTTTAATTCTCTCTGTGCCGGCGCTAGTGGTTATTTATTGAAGGACACGCCTCCAACGGAATTACTGAGCGCCATTGGCGATGTTTTCCGGGGTGGTTCCCCAATGAGCGCCAGTATAGCCCGGAAAGTGATCGTATCCTTTCGTAAACCCGCTGAAACACCCTTAACTATCCGCGAAAGGGAAATACTGGAGCATCTTTGTAATGGAGAAAATTATAAGGGAATTGCCGAAGTACTTTTTATTAGCGGGCACACCGTCCGCGAACATATTAAAAATATTTATAAAAAACTTCATGTAAACTCGCGTGCAGAAGCAGTAAAAAAAGCAATTAACAACAGGTTGATATAGCCCCGGGCACTATTGGTACAACCTCCTGCCCCTCTCCCCTTTTTCAGATTATTTCTAACCCTATTTTTCTCCTTCCGTACTAAAAAAAATTATATAGGATTGTGACAAAAACATTTCTTATTATTCGCAAAAATACCGCATATACGGTATTGTTTTACAGAATTCAAAAAACTAGTTTATTCTTCGAAGTAAGAATAGACAGCTATTAACTCAAATAACTAAATCATTATTTTTCAGGAGGTAACCAAATGAAACGATTAACGACTGCTCTATTTTTAGCCATCATGTTTGCTTTACTTGCCAGCTGTAGCAGCGATTCCGGTACGGAACCCGATGCCAGCGATCTTGAAGGTACCTGGAACCTGACAGAATACAAGTACATCAGCCAGGGCAGCAGCGCAGAATTTGATGCAAAAGCAGCACAGAATATCAGCTTGACGATGACTGTGAACAGCAACGGCAATTTCTCTGTTTCCGGTTCTTTTTCCGGCATCCCTTTCAGCTTTAGCGGCAATTTTAATGATGATGGTACCGATATCGATGATGGCGATCCTAACACCTCCATTACACTTTCCGGAAATACACTAACCATCGAAGATACCAGTGAAACCTGGGATTTTGGTAACGGCGACGAGCCGGCAACCCTGCGTCAGGTTTATGTAAGACAGTAACAATCAGCTTTTCAATAGCATCACCACTTAGTTAGCAACTCCAATCAATTTTTACACTCAGGCGGTATTTAACAGTAATACTGAACGGTACCGCCTGGACTTTTCCATTTAATAAAGGAAGGGATATTCATGAAAAAGCTATACTGTATTGCACTCTTTTTGTTCTCCGTATCATTATTTGCTCAAAATCCGATTGACAATCCCGGTTTCGAAAACTGGACTGCCGGTGAGCCGGATAACTGGGTAACAAATAATGCGGCGATTCCCGGTGCTGTTACACAATCGAACGATGCCAACAGTGGTTCCTTTGCTGCTAAAGGAGAAAGCAAAGATTTTGGCGGCTTTCCTTTCTCTCCTGTAATAAATGCACTCGGCGATGGCACGCAGTTTATTCCGATCAGCCAAAACTATGCAGCGCTTACCGGTTATTATAAGTTTGAATCAGTGGGTGGTGACATGATGATTGTTTCCGCCTCTATCCTTACTGCAGAGAATCTTTTACTTGGCGCCACTGATCCGGGAGCCAGTCTGCCTCCGGTGGATACCTACACACCCTTTACGCTGCCGATTACTTATGTTAACACGGGAACGGCTGCAAAAGCGACGGTTTCAGTTACAATGTTAAACTCCGGCGGACTGGTAAATTTGGGCAGTTTTTTCCTGATCGACGATTTTGACTTTACCACTAATGTTGGGGTCGAGCCTGTGGAAAATCAGCCATTTCCGGAAAGCTTTTCCCTTGAGCAGAATTATCCAAATCCGTTCAATCCATCTACAACTATCCGTTTTACGATTCCGGAAGCCAGCCAGGTTCGTCTGACGATTTATAATCAATTGGGGCAAACAGTTGACGTATTAGTAGACGAAGCTTTATCGGCCGGCACCTACACCAGCGACTGGCAAGCAGCAGATTTACCAAGTGGCCTCTATTATTATCGCATTGAAGCAGGTGATTTCCGGGCAAGCAAAAAAATGATCTTGATGCGATAATTCCTTATTTCGACAATGTAAATTCTAACACTCAGGTGTCTTATGGCTAAGCAAATAATTCTTTTCAGCTGTTTGTTCCAAATCTTCCTGGGCCTGCTATTCGCTCAGGAGGATATTCCCGGCAGCAAAGATCATCCATTTATTACCCGTTACCCGGATTCTTACATCACTCACTATGACGTTGCTTCATTTGGCGAATACTATGTTGCCACCAGCGCATTGACAAGAGATGCCAGTTATAAAAAAGTGGTAAAGAACATTCCGGTCAGCGGTAAAATTACCCGGATTCAATACATGCTTTCCCGAGAAGCATCCGCTGTCGAAGTATATCACAATTACAAACAGGCGATAGAAAAAGCAGGATTTGAAATTCTCTATACCGCAGCCGGACCAGACCTAAGTGCTGCCGGCGGCAATTACTGGGTAGGAGAAACCTATACTGTGATGAATAAGAGCAGCCGGGAGCTGACGAACCGCCTGGGAAGTACCGCGGATGCAGCAGAGCGGCGCTATATTGCCGCCAGGCTCTCCGATGAGCAGGGTGATATTTTTATCACATTGCTGGTAAATCCTGCCCGGGTTAAAAAGGATGTTTTTATAATCACTCAACTGGATATCATCGAGCCGAAACCGATGCAAACCGGCCTGGTGAAAGTTGATGCGGAAACCATGTATAAATCATTGCGGGCCAAGGGGAAAGTCGCCATTTACGGCATACTTTTCGAGTTTGATAAGGCGGAAATCAAATCCGAGTCGGAACCGGTGCTTAGCGAGATCGGCAAGTTGTTAAAAACTAACGCCACGTTGAATCTCTATGTCGTCGGTCATACCGATATGAAAGGAACGCTAGCGTATAACATTGAACTTTCCAAAGCGCGTGCGAATTCAGTTGTGCAATATTTGACAACGCGCCATGGTGTGGCAGCAACCCGCCTTACCGCAGATGGTGTCGGTCCGCTTGCGCCGGTCGCCACCAATGAAACCGAAGAGGGGCGTGAAAAAAACCGCCGCGTAGAGCTAGTTGTCAAATAAATTCTTCAATTTCAATTATTGGTTTCTTTGGACCAAAAACGACGATCCTGCCGCTTCGGTTGCAGGATCGTCTGTTTAGTAACACACCTTACATGATTTCTCTTGTTTTTTGAACATTTTTTCCTTTCTCTTAAAGCCTTTACAGCAGAAACGGGCGACGATTTATGGTAGTAGCCATAACAGCCAAGACTCATATGGATCATCAAATTGCAAACCCCATTTTTTAGCCGTGTCAAAACGATTTCCTTACCGCAGCAACAGGCGATGCCTACCTGGCTGCCATTAGCCGGCCTGGCATTATTATTACGTTTTCCCTTAATCACACTACCGGGTGCGGGAAGAGACGAAGCGCTTTATTTTTACTGGTCCCGTCATCTGGAACCAGCATACTCTCCCCTGATGCAATTCATCACCGCTTTTTTTGACTTTCTTCCTATTCTCAATTTACTCGCAATGCGGATGCCATCGCTTATTGGGGGAGTGTTGGTTATTTATTTGCTGGATAAGTTATTACAGGAGCGACAGGCTATTCCCGGCATACGTTGGTTACTCCTTAGCGCAGTGGCATTTTCTCCCTGGCAGTTTTATACCGGCACAATTCTTCATCCGGATAATTGGCTGCTTGTGAGTGTCCTTATATTCCTAATTGCAAGCTATCGTCGCCAGCATCTTATTATCGCACTGGCAGCAGGCTTATCTCTCTGGGTGAAGCCTTCCGGGCTGTTATTATTACCTGTGGCGGGCTATTGGTTTTTCTTTTATCCGTCCTTAAGAGCAGGGCAACGTATTTTCTATCTCTCGCTGATTGCTATTCTTATCCTGCCAATTTTCCTTTCTTTTCAGCCGGAGATGATTCAGGCAATTTCTGAATTTGGAAAGATTTCCTCACAAGTTTCTTTAGCAGAGGCGCTATCTTTACAGATTTTTAGCGTTTTGCTATTAGGGGGCATTTATTTTCCAGCATTAGCGTTAGTGAACGCTTGGCGAAATCGCAAATTGTTATTAGACTTTAATTTCCGCCATTCCGGAGATCATTTGTCATTAATTACCGGCATGATTTTCTTCGCCGGTTTTGGCGCTGCGGCGCTTTTCATGGGGCAAATCAAAGGTAATTGGATTCTTCCGGCATTGGTTATTTTATTACCGGCGAGTCTTACATTACACAACCGGACAAAACATTTTATTGGTTTATCTACAGCGGCTTTGCTTGGGCTACTCCTGATGCTCGCTTTTTCCCGGCCGGCAATGCTAGATTCTCTAACCGCCTACTTTCCAGGAATTGACCGCGGATATGCCATGCAGGCTGGCAGCAGGGAGGCACGTATTTCCGCCACCGCCACCTGGGCAGAGCGCATCGATGAATATCAATCCAACGATTCTTTTTTTGAAAAAATAGAAACGGCCTGGCAACAGGCGGCAGGTACAGA
The DNA here is from genome assembly GCA_028284905.1 of Calditrichia bacterium. GTDB lineage: Bacteria > Calditrichota > Calditrichia > RBG-13-44-9 > J075 > JACKAP01. The sequence continues at coordinate 146,146 of JANQQU010000026.1, read as the reverse complement.
CTGGCCGGCAGTGATCGTCAGCGATGACTATGGACTGGCAGCGCAAGTCGCGTTTGCCTGGGATCAGCCGGATCAACGCTTACTGCTGCCCGAAGATGGTATTTTCTTCCGTAGCTGGCCGAAAAAAGGTCAGCAAGCGCTTCCCGGAAAAGCGCTGGTAATTCTTGTCCACCATCAACCAGAGACATTTTGGCAAGGATTAAAATCACTAAAAATGATAGCGGTATTGGATCACCCCCAAAATAAGCGGAAAGTTTACATTGCTTTCTCGGATGGTGTTTTGAACCAGACACCAGAATCAGGAACTATGATTTTTGAAATGAATTAAAGAATATGATTGCCCGGAAAAATTCACCGGCAATTCATCTCCAGCTGGAGAAAACTTTATTTGAAATTGTTAACACAGGAGAATTCTAAAAATGCTACACCTTTCTCAGCGATTTTCCACGGTAATCTGGAAATTACTGATTTGCGGTATCTTCATATCAGCATCTTCTTTACCGCTTAATGCAAAGAAAAAAATAATGGCTGACCCACAATTACATCGCCCATTCGAAATTATTCTTCAGTTATACGTCAACGAAACACGTTTTGACTATAGCGAGCTTTATCGTAATAAAAGCGATTTACAGCGACTATATGATTATGTCGATACATTACAGACAGTAGACCCTTCCGTTTTTAGTGAGCGCGATGCATTGGCCTATTGGATAAACCTTTATAATTCAGCGACGCTCCGCCTGATTCTGCAGAATTATCCGGTGAAAAGCATTAAAGATCTCGGTAGTTTTTTAAGCTCTCCCTGGAAAAAGAAGATCTTAACAGTGGCTGGGCACGGGGAATTATCCCTGGATGAAGTAGAGCATGAGATTATCCGCGCAAAGTTTAAAGATGCCCGGATTCATTTCGCCCTGAATTGTGCCTCTATTGGCTGCCCGCCACTGGCTTCTTATGTCTACCAGGGTCACCAACTCGATCAGCAACTCGACAATGCAGTACGCTATGCTCTTAGTAAAAGCGAATGGATGGACCTCTCCGGAAAAGATATCCGCTTAACGAAAATTTTTGACTGGTACCAAAATGATTTTGAGGAGTATTCCGGCTCCGTACGGGAATTCATCGTCCAATATTTTCCCCAGTTGAAAAATAAAATTCTTGACGATCGCCGAAAATTGAAGTATAAAAAGTATAATTGGAAGCTAAATCAGGTGCAATTTAAACGATAACCGTGTATGGCTGGCGGAACAGGTAGCTCTGAGAAATATTTTCGTATTTGGGAAACGATTATGAAAATCCCCCATGGGAAGGTTGCCACTTATGGCCAAATTGCCCGCCTGGCCGGCCTGGGGAATCATGCCCGGATGGTTGGTTATGCATTACATGCCAGTCCACCCGGTATTAACATCCCCTGGCATCGGGTCATTAATTCCCAGGGGAAAATTTCCTTGTCGAAAGAAGATGGACGCTACGATTTGCAGCGTAGCCTATTGGAAGATGAAGGGGTTGAGTTTATACGCGAACGCATCAACCTGAAAAAATACCGCTGGGATAAATAAGAGAGAACTTATTTATCCCTCGTTCTCAAGTTGACTAACAGCATCAACAAATTACCCACCCTGTTTTTCCCGCACTTTATCCAAAAAAGATTTCGCAAATTCCCGAATCATTCCGGCCAATTCGCTATTGCGGGTCGCATTTTGATAGCTATCCGCCATCGCCATCAGGCTCTGGAAGTAGTGGGCATTCATATCATTGACCAGCATCCCTGGCGTCCAGAGATGAATATTCATGGTATTTCTTGCTGCCGGATCCCAGAGATTTATCATCATTGAAGCGCATGGCTGCGATCCGTCAAATCCGGCATCGGTGGCTTCCCATTCGATTGATTGTGGATTGCTTTGCTCATCCAGTTCTACCGAAAATTTTATTTCCCGTTTTGCCAACGTTGGCTCCTTTCTTCTTCAGATAAAAACCGCCGGTGTTAATTACCGTCGGCGAGGTTGCCAATGTATAGCAAAATTTTTTCAAGGATGCTACTTTTTTCTGAGATCTACCAGGTGAACAGGGCAAACACCCTTTTTACCCATAGGTCTCATAGCCATCGCCACCGGCAATTACAAACTGGCGAACCAGGGCATTATATAAAAGAGCAATGAACAGCCCACTAATGACGCCATAGAGAAAGCTCCAGGAAAAGCCAGCGATAATTACATATACAAGATCCCGCGTTGCATCAAATCCCGGATAGATTGCATCAAATACCGCCAGAGCCGCTGTATTACCATTAACCGCTGCAATGATTATTGCCATAATCACAAACAGTAATCCCCAACCGATTCCCAGGGCTAACGCAAAACGAATTGGTCCCAGTTGGTTCCTTATTATGATACTTCCTATCGGAAATTCAGTGTCTGTCGGCGGCAATGGATCATCGTCATCTTCAGAATGTTTCGGTGCCATCAAAAACAAATCATCATTCATCATAGCTCCTTTATGAAATAAATATTAAAGGTTGATTTTCTTTTTAAAAACTATCCCCATTAATTACAAAGGCGGCCCAACGGTGAGGAAATGGATAGCCGTTTTTCGCTCGCATATCTACAATCATCTCCAACTTTGCCTGGCGGAGGGCTTCTGCCCGGGAAACACTGTCTTTGCCCATCCAGTTAGCGAAGAAAGCAGTCATTAATTCACTCGATGCTTCATCGCGTATTTTCCACAGCGTAGACATCACCGATGGAACACCAGCCTTCATAAAAGCTGTCGTAATACCGACGACTCCTTCACCGCGATAGAGCAAGCCACCACCAGTATTACACCCGGGCAGGTTTACAAATTTAGTTTTACTTAAATCCAGCTGGGCAATTTCATAAACCATTAATTGATCATCATTCAATAAAGGTTCTGCCTTTGAATGATTTCGGAGCTTAACGAATTCTTCGGCAGACTGTCTGTTCATCTTCGCTCCTACCACGATTGAATGATAATTGGAATTATCCGAGCTGGTAAATGCATGGGTGGAAAATTGAATGACAGCCGGACTACGCCGCAAAGCTTCCATCACTTTTGCTTCGTTCGAATTATATGTTCTCAAAATTTCCGGTTTTTTCTTGAAATAACGGGAGCTATTATCGATTTCCTTTTCCGTTCCCGGTAAATCAAACGTCGGGTTCGCCACACCGAAGAATAAATCTTCCTCTGGAGAAACTGGCACGCGGGGATGATCTAAAATATATTTCAGGACAATGGCGCTGGGTGAATAAGCAATAGTATAATCTTCTACCAGAAAATGATTCCCGCTTTTTGTGGTATTTAATCCATCAAATGGCACATAGCTAAGCACCTCATCTGGTACGATATACAAAACCTTCTCTTTATCCAGATAATCTTCTTCTATCGGTTTTATCAAATATTCATGTAAGCGTTGTCCTGCTTTCGCCCCGCTTAGAAAACGTTCCTTAGCAATAAATTTTACTTCCGCTTCAAACGCATTATTCTCGTCCGCACCAATTGCTTTTCTATAATCGATCACCCATTTTGAGAGGCTATCGCGGGACACCGATATTCTAATCGGCGCATAAAAAGTATTGCCGGTAACTACAAAAATCAGCAACTCATTCCGGGTAACTTTATATTCTACTAATTGCACCTGCTCACCGAGGCTTTTTTGAATATCCGAGATACTGGAAACCGGTTGCCCATTTGCCTGCCAAAGATTCTTTTCTTCAATGACGTCAATTAGAGATCGGGCCCGGGAGCTTTCGCTATAGAGAAAAGCTTCCTCGAAACGATCGTTTCTCATTTGGAAGAGAATCATTTCATCATAGATGTCTTGCCGCTTCGCAAAAAAAGTTAAGCGATTTTTTCCGCTAACATTCTCGCCGGAGGTCTCAATAGTTTCAATAGCGACCTCAAGTGCTTGTCTGGCCCCCTCTATGTTCCCACGATTTTGATACACCTGGCTCAAGGTAAATTGAGCATCGAGCAATACTAGCGGATCCCGTAGTTCTTTTGCAATAGCAATGCCTTTTCGTAACACTTGCATTGCAGCCTGATACTGACTTCCCAAGCGATAGGCTTTCCCCTGGCCGATTAGCGCCCGGGCAATTTCGCTCGGCACATCCAAGTCACCGATTACAGCATAAGCTGCATCAAAATTATTTAATGCCAATCGTAGAAACTCATTGCCTGTTTGTTTATCTCCCTTCTGGTTTAATGCCTCCGCTTTCCGCAGGCAAGCATTTCCCCAACTGATGAAAACTTCTGCTTCCAGTTTTTTCGGCAGATTGGTGTTATCCTCTTTGCAGGATTTAATGGTAGCCGAGGCCATTTGGTAATAACTAAGCGCGAGGGCCAGGCTATCCATTTCCTGGTATAAATCACCAAGATTATCCAACATATTGACGAAATCATCCTTTTCATCAATTTGCCGGATTATCCGATATGCATTATTAAGGGTTGTATCTGCTGCTTTCATATTCCCAACCCACTGATAAAGAATACCCAGGTTGGAGGTGGTATTGGCAACTTCCTCGGCCTCATCGCTTTTAACACTATCCCCTATAGTCGAAGCTTTCAGCAATTCCAACGCTCGGAAGTAATCCACTTTAGCACTATCGTAAAGCCCCATCCACATCAGGGATAGCCCTCGATCATTATAAAGCTTACTAAAATAGGATGAGTCGGCATAGTTAGTCGCAAGACGTATCGCTTCATTATATGCGGCCATAGCATTATTGTATTCACCCTGCTCAGCGTGGGCAATACCTTTCCGGGCAATTAATTTCATCTCCATTTCTTTATCTCTCAAGCTCCGGGCAAAAAATATCCCTTCATCAAAAGATTTGATCGCTTTATGATAATCACCCAGGTTAATGTAGCTATTCCCCAAATTTCGTAAAACCTTACATAATTCTGAACGGTAATTAATTTGTCGGGCAATCTTCAACCCCTCTTCTCCGTAGAGTCGCGACTGCTCATACTTATTTTCGTTATTAAGATTAAATTGTATCTTCCGAATTATTTCAACTTGCAATTTGGGATATTGAAGTGAACGAGCCATATTTAATACATCTTTATATGCCTTTAATTTGTCGCCAGATTTTCCGGCTTTGTAAACAAGTGTTTTCAGGTCCTGGCGAACCTGCAATCTTTCTACATTCAACCCCCTGCTGAACGCTAGTTCTTCCTGCAAGAAACGGTCATCAAAGGCTTCATTAAAAAACGAAGCAAAAATCTGAGCATAGTCCAAGATAGAATCTGAGGCAGCAAGGCGACCATTCAAACGAGAACTCAAGCCATTGTTAATCAGCAGCAGAGAGGTGTAGATAAAATTCTTCTGATCATCAATGATCAGATCCTTATTGGCTTGCAAATAATCATGGCGTTGATTATAAAGGAATGCCACAGCATCATCCATGGAAACGAAACGATCATTATAGTTTATCCGGGTTAATTCTGCGGCAATTGCCTGTTTTTCTATTTCCTGAGAATTGTCGCATCCCGAGATCGCAGCAATGGTGAACACCACTACCAGCAGCACCCAATATTTTTTTATCATTTGTATCATAGTATTATTGTCCCCGAAAATTATCGGGATAATGCCCTTTACCTTTTAACCGAAAGTGCTCCCCACCAGTCCCCAATCTTATCAAAAATCGGAAAAAAGGTTTTCCGATAAATCAACTTTCCGGCAAAATCAAGCGAGCGGCCCAGGTGAATGAAAAAGAAGAAATTTTTCCAGGTAAGATCGAATTGAGAACGATCGATGATTCTTTGTTGCTGCTTTACCCAGTCGGCATGGATTTGCGGGTAGCGCGGCATAAATCGACTCCGGAAGTCAGCAATTTTCTGACGTAGATCCGTTTCAGATAAACCAAAAACAAGCGGGCCAGTTGGTATTACCACTGTCGCGGCATCAAAAATGCGCTCTTTGTTGCATTCGTAGTATGCATCCAGAACTGGATTGTCGGCCCCGAAATATTCTCTTAATGCAGCGTCAAATTCATCTGCACTATAAAAGGTTTTGCTCTGCCGGTCTTCTTTCTTAATATTTGCGGATTTTGATTTATCCGACTTGGGATCTTTTACCGCTGCATCAATAATCGGCGGGTAAATCTTTTCAAGAATTTTTATCACCTGGCAATCAACGCCCTCTTCCGCCAAACGACGAGTTACGGCAGGCGTCACCCGATATTGGCGCAGCTTCCTTTTCACATTTGCGAGAATCGTTTCCCGGCCGTTCTCAATAATCTTCTTTGCTTCCGGATCATCCGTTTTTTCTTTCAAACTCTCTATCAATCCATCCGCCGTATGTGGTTCGTTAAACTCTGCTTGGTGGTCGTAATAAATATCTTCCAAAACGCTGCATAAGTTTATTCCTGATTTAACTTGATTATTGCAAATATTTCCCAGGACTTCTTCATCCAGCACAAGAATTTCCAAATCCTCTGTTTTTAGCGGCCGTTCCGGATAATGAATGGTATAATAAAGTTGTCCACCTAGCTGTTCATACTCCAGTAGGCGCGAAGGTGTTAAGCCATTTCTCCGATGCGTTTTATCTTGCAATAAAGCCTGGCGTAATTTCGGATGCAGCGGATTCATATTCTTTTCCTTCCTCGATTTCGTTTGCTCACGCACGCTCGCAAGGTTGCGGCGTCAGATGATTACGTTCAATTTTTGTCATCAAGCGGTCATACATAAAATCAAAGACCAGTTGATCGAAGCGGTATTCCCGGGAAGTACTATCCATAATACAGGTCGTATGTTCCTGGGAGCGGGCCGGGGTGTAAGAAACCCAATGCATCTCCTTATCGCCACGTTTTCGGTCGGAATCATATACTTTTTCTGCCCCATTAAATCGATAACGGGCAAATTCCCGGGGAATGGCATAATTATGAACATTCGCAAAACGCAGAATCAGTAGCTTGTATTTTTCGAAATCTTTATTGCCATTATCCCTTGGCGCTTTCAGAACGTCTTTCAATTCATCCAGAAACTCTTTTTTATCGATAAAATCCTTATTGAGCCGCGGCAATTCACTGTCCAAACGTTCGAATACTTCAGTCGGTAATAGTGGCTGTAAATTGGCCAGGGCGGTACTGTCCAAGCGGAAAACCGTCCGGAAACGTGCCAGTTTTAGTATTGTTTCCCGATAACGGGAAAAAACTTCATCATTGTTAATGACAGCTTGTGCACTGTTCAAGAAAGCTTGTTGTGTGTCAAAAACTTCACATTTGATGCCTGTATTTGGCGCAATGAGCCGCCCTATAAATTCCTGATCTTCCGGTTTATCATAATTGAGATCGGCTAATTCATTTGCCATCCAATCGGAGACCATAAAGCCGCCGCGAAATTTCTTGTTTACCCGAAACTCCAATGCAGCGTGGGACTCATCGATATATTCGTCGTCGATGGCGCCGTTGTCGATATCACTCATTGCATGCGCAAATTCGTGTACCGGGGTTTTCAAACGGTCGTCCCAGGCAGAAAGGGCAAACATACCGGGTACGTTGGCATAGCGATAATGGTATTTTTCCTGCGGTGCGGTACCCGGTTCAAAAAAAGTAAAGGTAAATCTTTTGCCGCCTCTATTTGGATTATCTTCGCTAAACCGGGCAGCCGAGCGGGTGTACGTATGGTCAGCAGAAATAATGGCAATAACATCGATTTCCAACGGCCCTTTTATATTGCTGTTCTCTATTTGCTGCAGCACATAGTCCAGCACAAAGTTTTTATTCACATTACCATTATCATCCCGCCTCACACGGCGTGGCGCCAATGCACTGGTGTCCAGACTGACTCCTTCACACAGCGCTTCATTTGTATTCTTTTCGGATACTTTATGGTCATGATCAAAAACGGTTATAAAGCGCATTTGCTGGAATATATCCGGCTGGCGCATCAGTTCATTTCCCAGAAAGCTACGAAGGCAGCGGGTAACGGTTTTTAGAAAAAGGCCATGGTTATTAATGATCGGGTCAACCATTGGTCTACCATCGCCTTCCAGGGGAAGCACGTAAGGGTTAGCGACAAATACAATGGTATAAGGATCTTTGCCAACACCTTCCTGAATAACATTGGCGTTTTGATCTGTATTAATTCTAAATAATGGCGAAGATTTTTTACGAAGTTGCCGACGAGGAAGCACTATATACATTAGGCCGATAAAATATCCCAGTAGATATCCGCTTAAAAACGCCCATCCGATTCCGGCCAGAAAACTCCAGCCATACAACCCATAACCAGGATATATTCCGGCCAAGATTTCCGGCAGGCCAGATAGTTTTCCATCGACCATTGCTGCCAGGGTAAAAATGAATACTACACAAGACCAAAAGATTCCAAGTGTCAGGCTAAGCACTTCCGGTCGCAGGACAAAGCGGTTACGTGTATTATAAACAGTAACTGGCTGCTTTTTCATCTTTCTCCTCTCTCAATAGAATAGCACAATTCTATTGACACATCATTTATCAATTAAAAGCAACAAAAGTACATTTTAATCATTTTTACAAAAATTAAAGAATGATAATAGTCGTTTTCGAAGGCAAATTCGGTCTCCAGTCAACCGGTAATGTAAAAGTTATACATTCCCACTGAAATATCAAAATACCAGTAATTACCTGGATAAATTTATTAAACCGGCAATTGCCATCGCCCTGGCAACTGGAATATTTTTATCAGTGGTTTTTCACCTTTATATCGATAAGAGGGAATCGGGCAGGATTTTTTCTCAAATTAATCTAACTTTTTTAATAAATATACATTTTACAAGGTATCCCGAAAAACGGGATACCTTGTTCGTTTCCGACTAAACCTTATTCTAACCAATCTTTCAATTTCTGTGCACGCTCGTAAAACTTACTTTCCGGCTTCACTTCTGAAAAATTCTTTATAGCCATCTCATTTTTCTCATCCTCATAAAAATATGCGAAGGCCATGCCCAGGAAGTAGGATTCCTGCTCATGGGAAGCGTAGCCATAATTACCGGAAAGTGTTTTTGCTTTTTGAAGGTTCTTAACTGCTTGCAACAGGTAATCCCGGCGCGGTATATCGTCAACAGCTTTATTCCGATCGAGATACAGTGCCAGACTGGAAATGCCACTATGCAGGTAATATGCATGAACCATACCCTGGGCGGAGGGTAGTTTTCTGCGCAGGGTATCCGGTAAATTTCCGGAGCGATTCATTTTTTCAATCTCCATTTCCAGAGTGGCGATTCTTGAATGTTCCTGGGATACATTCTCCAGAAAAGTGTCATAGTCCTTTGCCTGAAATACCGGCAACAGTGTTTTTAATGCCCAACCGGCTTGCTCGTAGTCCCGTATAAAGGCTTCTTTATTAACTTCCTCACCGCTCCGCATATTCATTGGTAATTCCGTAAATGCCTGTCCCAATAAGCTTTGGTCATACGCGAATGGCTCAGCCTGAATTTGACGATCCTTAAATGGCGATGCATAATGCAGCCAGGACACCCGGGTGACACCGCTACAGGATATTAAAAAGGTTAAAGCCAAAGGAATGACCACTCTTGGACCGCGATTAAGTATTTCCAGTAATTTCGCTAATCCGACAGAACACCAGGTGGACGTATTTTCCAGGAAAGTATTATAAGCATTCGCAACTTTTTCCCAGATCCGATTTGGTTCTTTATCAATTCCCAATTCCTGTAAAAATTCTCGATCACTTTTACCCAGTGGCAATTCTTCTATGATGGGGAACGCTTCCGCCATTAACATTATTTCTTCCGCTTCAAGAAAATTAGTCATCAACTTTTCATAGAAGGTCTCCGAGTGAAACAGGTATTTAACAAATTGTTGTTTATTTTCCCGGGTTGAATTCCAGGTATAAAGATTTTCTAATAACTGGTTGAAATCTTCCGATGCCATCATACGCTCCGGGGGATCGATATTCAAATCTATTGCCCTGTCCTGACAGACATCTTCGGCAATCTCCAATAACCGCTCATATTCAGAATATTCTTTTCGGAGATATCTTACCTTCCGATTGGTTTCTTCGCTACAATTCCCGCGGAGAAATCCCACCAGCTCTGTTTGTGGTAACTTGATCATTACGCTCATATTATCGCTCTCTTTTTTAAGTTCCTAAACTTCTGTTTTTACGATTTATAATCGCCTAAAACAAAATCGCTTTCATAATAGTAGATAGAAATTCTGCAGAATTATTCTCACGGAAAATCCAATACCAGGTGGCCGTCTTGCGGCAGATTATTACTGTCCATGGTATCCAGATATCCACGCAGCACCTCGCATAAACTGTTAAAGCAGTAGAAACAGTTGATCAGGTGCAGAAAAAAACGGTTCCGCATACTTTCTGATCCATTGAAGCCCAGGAAAAACAGCCCAATAAGCGCAACTTGGTCTGAAAGGATAAAATCATCCTCGCGGCACTCAGCTACCGGTAAATCGTTGCAAAGGGTAATCCATTTGTCGAATGTCTCGGGAGTTCGCAAAACCTCTTCCAGTTCTGCAATTGCTTCCAATTCCGATATTTCTACATCATCCGGAAGCTCTCCGAGCAGCTTTAATTTTAAAAGGGCAAGCAGCCGTCCAAAATTATAGTCCATATTTACCTCCCGACAGTTGCAATAATCTACGGATACGAAATTTTGCTAACCGCACAACATTTTCACTCGTGCCTTGCAGGAAAGGGATACGGCATATTTCTTGATCGGTAAAACCACCTAGTCCCAAATCGACCAGTTGATCACTAAAGAAATATATTGTGGAATCCCGGTGACGATTTTTTGCCTTCCGGCCTTTCTTTTCCGCCGTATCCTGCATTTCTCGAATTCGCACTGAAATTTCATTAAAAATATCCCTGCGGGTACTTGGGGGAAGAATTGATCCTTCTGATATTACTTCGATATTATCACGAGGGGCGAGTTTAAACGTTACATGTCTGGTAATTTGCCAAAGGTAAGAAGCAAATTGCCCACGGGTTTTTCCCTTGAAGCTGCGTATTGCCCGGTTATTATCCTTTACCAGGATCAACAACACTTCCGCCACGCAATCGTCTATGAAGTCCCGGTATGCTCTATTAGTACCGAATCTATTTCGGCCACAATACCGGACAACCGTCGCTTCCATTACTGACCGAAAATCCTCCATAAAATAGCTCCAGGCCGCTTCGTATTGGCGATATTTCCGCCCCGAAGATGTATCTGGAGGGTTTTGGAGAATCTTCAACATTTCTTGAAATTCCATACCATTCCTCTTACAGATTTATATGACTAGTACTGAATTATTTGAAAAAATGACATAACTAGCGAAGCCCGCATCGCCAATTAGCGTCAATTCTTTCCAGCTTGTCTATTAAGAGTGAAATGGGTAGGAAATTTTCTCAGAAATATTTCAGTTATTTTGAAAAAGCAAAAAAAAGCAAATATCCCGGGGGATGGGATATTTGCTTTCGTTGTAAATTACTGCAGCCATTCTTTCATTTTTCGGGCATTCTCATAGAAGCTGCTCTCTGAATGCACCGCATTAAATGCGTCGATCGCCAGTTGATTTTTTGCTTTGTCGTAATGATAGGCATAAGCTAATCCCAGGAAATAATTTTCCTGATCGAGAGCGGAATGTCCGTACTGTTCTGCCAGGGTTTTTGCTTTGCTTAACCACTTTTCAGCATCCTGCAAATGCGCCGCTTTCGATTTACTGCGGGCATCGGCATCTTTGCTGAGGTAAAGTGCCAGACTGGCTGCTCCAGTATGGAGATAGTAGGCATGAACCATTTCGCGAGCGAGGGATAATTTATTGCTAAGAGAATCAGGCAAACTATCGGTATCGCTTAAAGTTATAATCCACTTTTCGAGCGAATCAGCAGTTTGCTGGTTTAAAGCAACATTTTCCACCACGTCCCGATAGGCGCGATCTTCAAACGGTTTCAGAATTGTCGCAGGCATTACCCGGCCCATCGCCGTAAAATGACCGTGGAAATTGTTTTCGCCCCGGGTGTCACTGCTCCGTAAACCACTGGGCAGACCGCTCAAGGCTTCATTCAGGGCGGACTGATTATATGCAAATGGTGCAGCATTATCGTAATTCTGCTTATTAAAAGGATTATTATAATGCGACCATATAGCAGGACTGGCAAATGCAATCAACACAACTGCTGCTGCCGGTATCGCATAGCGTAGTCCTTCATCTTGCATCCAATGTACAAACGTTTGGATAAGCCCTGGCCTTTCAGGTTGCTTCTTTTCTTTAAATACTTCTACAGGTGTTTCTTGAAAGATGCCCACTTCCCGCAACAGGGTTTCATTGCTTTTGCTCCCCAGGTAGTTACCACTGGCAGCCAGCGCTTCCGCATCCTGCATCACCTCGTGAGTTTCCAGGAAATTTTTCAGTAGTCTTTCGTAGAAGGATTCTGAATGAATTAAATGATCGATAAAGCGTTGTTTTTCTGAAGTAGAAGCTGTGTTGGCATACAAATCCATCAACAACTGATCCAGCTCCGAAGGTGTGAGTGTACTATCCGGAGGCGTTCCCGGAAGCTGAACATTACTATCCTGACAGGCCTCCTGCGCCATTTCCAGAAGCATATCATACTCGGGATAATCCCGGCGGATATCATCTACTTTACGGCGGATTTCCTCGCTGGTACTACCCTCGAGAAAACCGGCCAATTCGGTTTGAGTTACCTTAATTACTGTGCCCATTTTTTACTACTTTCTCATCTGCTAATTTTTGACCCTATCTTAATTTAGCGATTGCTTGTCGACACGCTATCGTTTCCAGTTTCTACGCTTATAGATGCCAACACTTTTATTTTTCTCTCAAAAAAATATTTTTTTCTCAAAGTTATCTTCTTTTAACGATTTTTATGCTTTTCAAGTTCACTCAGATAGCCGCGCATCACATCGGAGTATAACTCAAAACAATAGAAGCAGGTATTCATATGCTGAAAGTAACGGTTCCGATCCTCATCCGAATCTTTAAATCCATGAAACATCAATCCCAGGCAGATGTCTTCCCGGGCAAAGAATTCATTTTCATCTTTGCATTCACGATTCGGCAATCCCTTCGCAACTTTTTTCCATAATGTCTCCGTTGACTGAGACTTTAATTTGCGCTCCAGTTCCTCTATTTTTGCCCGATCCTCTTCAGAGAGATCAGCGGGCGACTCTCCATCCAATTTCAATTGCAATAATGCAAATAAGCGTCCGTCCGGATAATCCATTAAAAAGCCTTTCAAAATTTATTCCGGTAATCGATTGTTCAGCATACCTTTGATCCGGTGAATACTATTGGTTACGATTTTCATCGTAACGCCCTCTTTACTTAACGCCCGGGAAATGTCTTCATTACTAAATCCGCCGAAACTGCTCAGCAAGAATATATGCAAATCCCTGTGCCGGTTTTTGGAACGCGTCCCCTGCTTATCCCGAATTGATGATGCCATATTATGAAAATTTTCCCAACGTTGATAGCCGGTGTTTTCAAATTCCCGCACGACTTCCCGCTGATCTGCACGAACATTATCATCATACGCGTCTATTGGCGGGATCTTCTTACATGCTTTAATCGATTCATTTTTTGTGACGATAAAAAGATAACCTTTAAATTGCCATTCGGCGGTAGCCTTAATTTGCCGGATCACTTTATAGTTTTTTTCGATCAGAATTTCCAGCACATCATAGGTGATATCATCAATAAACTTGTTATATTCCGACGCATTAGTAAACTTATTTTCCCCGCAAAACCGTTTGACTGTTGTTGCGATTAACGCCCGGTATCTATCCAGAAAATGCGACCATCCTTCATTAAATAAATGATAATCACCACCTCCGCCGCCGTTCCCCGGAGGATTCTGTAGTATTGACAACATTTCTTTAAATTCCATACCCACCCAACACACTAAGCATTAAAATGATCGATGTTCCAGTGTTCCTTCAATAAGTTGCGGAGGCGATTAACGACATTATCCACCACCCGGTGTCCTAATTTGTCAGCACTGGCAGGATCCGCGAATCCCGGCAAATCACAAATCATTTCCTGGGTAAAATCCGACAAAGTATAAAGCATAAAAATGTGTATGTCGCGCTCAGTATTCCCTTTCCGGCTGCCCTTAACTTCCCGGATAGTGTTTACCCAATCTTCATATAATTCCCAGACCTGATCCCGTTCCAGTCCGGAGAGGTAATCCTTGATAACATAGTCTGGCAAGTCACTCCGTTCGCCGTCCTCTTCGGTAATAATGACCCGTTGAAACGCCTTGTTTTTCAAGCGGCGTCCCGCAGCACGACTGGCTACTACCCGCAGCCAGCCCTTAAATTGTTCTTCACTGTCCCGGCCGCGAAAATCTGCCAGGGCCTTACAGTTCTTTTTACAGAGGATAAGCAAGACATCCGAAATAACATCATTGACGACATCACTGAGCTGCATATCCAGCGAACGGGCATTCCACCCGTTACAACGATGCCTGGCAGCACTCTCGATAGTAAAACGATAGCGTTCCAGAAATTCCATCCAGGCTTGCTGATAGTGATGATCGGAGGGAGGATTCACAAGTGCATCCAGCAGATCCTCGAAGGAATATCCTTCAAAATATCTCATATGACTTTACACTGTTGAATGTTTTTATAGCGATTTTTCAGAAATGCGAATATTTATGATGCTGCACCTTCTCCCGATGCTCCCGGAAGAAGATACGGTATGCCCCGGAAATATCAAATGGCTTTGAGGAATTTCAAGAAGCTTTCCTATCTGTAACCTTGATTTAAAGACGTATCTTTGCTAATTTGTCGAGTTATATTCAGCTTTCGCTGATCATAGTCATCCGGGGCAAAACCTGTTATATTCAACCGGACTTATATTAAGATAGTGGAGTATTACTTGAGCGCGGCATTTACTTTCATCCATCGAGGCCTGTTTCTTAGTCTGTTATTTCTACAGATTCTTCTTGCCCAGACGCCCTCACCGCCGGTTCTCTTTAGCGAACCGCTGAGTCCCCGCAACGCGAATTACGACATCAAAGTCGTATTAAACACCGACAATGGCGAACTACAAGCACGACAAATTTTGACCTGGAAAAACACGGCCAGCATTTCTACGCAGGAGCTACAGTTCCACCTCTATCTGAATGGTTTCCGGAATAATCGTTCCACCTTCATGCAGGGATATGCCAGCTCCTTAATAGATACCCCGCTCCCTTCGATAAAATGGGGATATATCGACATCAACCGCCTGCAGTTGCTGCCGGCGCCCGCCACCAATGTTCAACAATATTATTCTCTGATAGATAAAGAATCGTCAGCAGCTATTCCCGGCACAGATTTGAGTACGGCAACGCGTTTTATTCAACCGGATATACCTGCCCACACCGAAGATAAATCTGTTATCAGCGTTGCTTTGCCGACGGCAGTTGCACCTGGAGAAAGCATCTCTCTTTATCTGGATTTTTCCGCGAAATTACCAACGCCGCCACTGGCCCGCACCGGTTTTAAGGAAGAATATTTTTTAGTAGCGCAATGGTTTCCCAAAGTCGGGGTATTTAGCGATGAGGGCTGGAACTGCCATCAATTTCATAGCAATTCGGAATTTTTCGCCGATTTCGGTGTTTACAATGTTTGGATGACCGTCCCCTCGGAAAATCTGCTCGGTGCCACCGGTCTCATTGTCGGAGAGCCTACCGACAATGGAGATGGTACCGCTACCCACTTTTATCATGCTGAAGATGTGCATGATTTTGCCTGGACAACCAGCCCGGAATTTCTGGAGTTTAAGGGACAAGCACAGGATGTGGAAATTCGCGCCCTGATCCAATCCGACCACCGGGAGCAAGGGCCACGCCATATCGAAGCGGCCAGGGCTGCTGTCGAATTTTTTCAGGACCGCTATGGTGACTATCCATTCCCCAACCTGACAATCGTTGATCCCCGTCGAAATGCCGGTCGTACCGGTGGGATGGAATATCCGACGTTTTTTACTGCCCGAACATTTTATGGCGCCCCGGAAGGTTTACACCGTTTGGAAGAGGTGATCATTCACGAATTTGGGCATAATTATTTTCAGCATATGCTTGCGAGCAATGAATTTGAGGAAACCTGGCTGGATGAAGGAATTACCTCTTACTTAGAAATGCTCGCGATGAATCACATCTATGGCCCGGAAGGTGACTTGATCGATTTACTGGGCATAAAAGTTAATAATCATCACGTACAGCGGGCAGGCTACCTTTGGGCACCGGATGTTGACCCGATTGTTCGTAACGCCTGGGAATATTACTCTGATGGCAGTTACGGTATTAATTCCTATTCCAGACCGGCGGTTATGCTCTCGACTTTGCATAACTACCTCGGCGACAGCACCATGCAGGCCATCATTCGCACATATGTTGACCGCTGGCGTTTCAAGCATCCGAAATCGCAGGATTTTATTAATATCGTAAACGAGGTATCCGGAAAGAATATGCAGCGCTTTTTTGATCAGGCGCTTTACGATAATGCCATCCTGGATTATACCGTTGATCGGATTTTTACCCGCCCCTATCAGCCGGCCACCGGTCACGACTATACAAAAACGATCAGCAGCCAGACGTTTGATCCGACAGACTTAAGCGCAACGCTTGTTTCCGATACATCTGATATTGAAGAATACTATCATAGCGAAGTTCATCTTCGCCGGTTGGGAGCGTTTATTTTTCCGGTTGAAATAGAAGTGGTTTTTGAAGATGGCAGCATCCGCCGGGAAACCTGGGATGGAGAATCGCTCTGGCATAAATTCAGTTATACCCTGCCAGTGCGCCTGAAATCTGCCACCGTCGACCCGGAGAACAAAATCGTTCTCGATTTAAATTTTACCAACAACAGTAAAGCGATTACGCCCTCCTCCCTGGGCAAAAACAAACTAAGCATGCGCTGGCTTTTCTGGATGCAGTTTATACTTGATCAACCGGAATACCTGAATATTTTCAGCATCTTTTTATAGGAGCGACAAACCCGAATGGTTTTTGCAAGTTTAAAAGCGGGACTTTACCAGGCCTGGAGCAATAAGCGCATTTTACTGGCGTTTTATTTCCTCAACCTATTTGCCGGACTTATTATCATGCTACCGTTTCGGCAATCATTGGATGTTTTCATGGAAGAAAGCTTGATGGGTGAGAAGCTGGCCGGGAAAATTGATCTGGATTTCGTTATTGAATTTATGAGCAACACCCCGCAGTTTCTGGATGTATCTATCGCGATGCTCGTTTTCGGCGGCATCATCTACTTCGCCCTCAACCTTTTTCTTTCCGGTGGTGCCTTTACGGTATTTGCCAGTATGATCAGCCGCTTCTTTCAAATCAACAAAGATACCCTGCATGCATTGCAGGAGGCTGGTGTTCCCGAACCGGTTCTCAAGGACTTAATGGTTATTCGGGACGAAGTTTTCCATGACCGGAATAGTTTTCAGGAACAGCTGCGACGAGTACTTAGTGAAAGCGATATCGTTGAGTGGGGGCAAGTGATTAACTATTTCGCCACCCGCCATTTCATCCATCGCTATAAAATTACCGATCAGGTATTGGATCATTTAAAATCGCTGGATGCCCCTGCCCATATCTTTGAATATGTCAAATCGCTTCATGGGGAAGGATTTCATAAGAAAATACGTCTGGAAAAATATTTGCAGGATTTTCTCGGTGAAGGGCAGGAAGGCTGGATCAATGAGATAACTGCGAAAGCCAGATACCGCTACAGCGCGGAAACTTTTTGGCAGGGCGCCGGAAAAAACTGGGGCCGCTTTATCCGCATTGGTCTTTTTGGGATCGCTTATTTTATCGTCATTACCCTGTCCCTAATATTCGTCAAATTTATGGGCGAAGACATTTTATTGGGGGAAAACGATTATCAGTGGATCACTTATTGGCTGGGCTGGATGCTCTTATTTCTAATTTATTTCATATTTCTTGGTACAATGATGCTGGTCGACTACGCCCGAATCTACTGCGTCATTAATAATGAGCGCAGTGCACTGACAGCATTGCGGCAAGCCTTTGGATTTCTGCGTCGCCATCCCCGCCGGCCGCTGACCCTGGCATTTACTTTCTCTTTGTTGAGCATCGTTACACTCATTATATATAATCCGATTGCCGATCTTTTTACTGCGCCTTCAGCGATGATCATTTTTATGCTGTTCGTTTGGCAGCAGATTTATATCATAGGTAAGATGTTCTTAAGGCTTGGCCTCTATGCCAGTGAATCTTATCTCTATCATCACTTGCGAATTGCTACGCCTGAACCGCTTTCCCCAAAGGATATCGACGATAGCAGCGAATTCGTATCTCCGGAACCCTCGATATAGAGCAACTAACCTTCCCGGATCAGGCGCAGCAATTCACTGGCAGACACCTTACCGCTCGATCCGGTTCCCGAAAGCAGATCGTCCGCTAAATCCCGTTTTTGTCCGTGAAGCTTGACGATTTTTTCCTCAATTGTATTTCCGCTGACCAGGCGATAAATCGTCACCGGTCGCTGCTGCCCGATGCGATGTGCCCGATCCGATGCTTGATCTTCCACTGCCGGATTCCACCAGGGATCGAGGTGAATCACATAGTCTGCTGCAGTGAGATTCAGCCCGGTGCCACCGGCACGAAGGCTAATCAGAAACAAATCTCCTTCACCGCCCTGAAACGCCTCTACCCGCTGCTTACGCGCTTTTACCGGTGTGCTGCCATCCAGGTACTGATAGCGAATCCCTTTCTGTTCAACCAGCGTACGGATAATTTTCAGGTGATCGACAAACTGACTGAACACCAGCACCTTATGACGGTTTTCCAGCAGTTCATCCACCGTTTCTTCGAAACAGGCCAGTTTCGCGCTGGAGATATCGCTTTCGGGAAGCACCAAGCGGGGATGGCAGGCAGCCCGGCGCAGTTTCATGATTTCCGCAAGAATGGTAAAACGTCGTTCCCCTTCCGAGCCGTCCAGCGCAGTGATTCTGGAGAGACTTTTTTGCCGCAGCGCTTCGTAAAAACTCATTTCCGCTTCGGACATATTCACTTTTAGAGTAATTTCCGTTTTCGGGGGCAATTCATCGAGGACTTCACTTTTTAAGCGGCGCAGGATAAATGGGCGGATCAGCTTTTTTAACTGATTGCGGACGTCCCGGTTATTATCTTTTTGAATCGGTCCGGCAAATCGCTCATTGAAAGTATTCAATGATCCAAGCAGGCCGGGATTCAAGAAGCGAAAGAGGTTCCACAACTCCCCAAGATGGTTCTCCACCGGCGTGCCGGTAGTTATTATTCTGAAACCGCCGTTTAGCTTCATTGCGGCCTGGGAGCGCTTCGTGGCCATATTCTTAATTGCCTGTGCTTCATCGAGAACGATGGTTGACCAATTTTGCTTCTGAAACAATTCTGCTTCCTGCTGTAATAATCCATAGCTGGTAATCAGAATATCGAATGGCCCCAGGCTTTTCAGCAGTGCCGCTCGTTCTTTGCCGGCAAATTGCCGGGCATTCAGTGTCGGGGTAAAACGGGCGATCTCATTTATCCAGTTAAATGTTACAGACGCCGGTGCAACCACCAGGGTTGGCCCTCCGGGCGCTCTTTCCAGAATAACTGCCAAGGCCTGAATGGTTTTTCCCAATCCCATGTCGTCCGCCAAACACGCGCCGACGCCCCAATGGGCAAGACGCGAAAGCCAGCGATATCCATCCAGTTGGTACGGACGCAATTCCGCCTGCAGGGTGGAAGGCAATTCCGGTTGATGCGCCTCCATTTCGCGCATGCGCTGCAGCTGCTTTTCCCATTTACCGTCCGCCTGCAGATTTTTTACCGACTCGGTTAAATCGCCGATAGCTAATGCGGCCAGGTTATGCAATTTCAGTGTTCCATCACTATCCATTTCACTAAAAATCCGTAGCGCGTCTAATTGCTTCCGAAATCGCTCCGTCAGGGCAATAAACTGATTTTCACTCAGGGGGATAAATTTTCCGCGGGAATTTTCAACTTTATTCAGTAAGGCCTGCATGCTGAGCACTTGTTTATCATCAAGCGTTAGCTTGCCATCCAGGGCAAACCAGTCATTTTTCCCCTGGATTGTCAGGGAAAGTTGTTCGAAAGATGCCCGGTGAGAAATTCGTAACCGCTCCCCCTCCGGCCACTCGATTTGGGGTTTCACCAGCTGATCATCCAACTCTACCAAAACCTGTAAACAGTCTTCCGGGCTTTCAAACTGCCACTCCCAATCATCGGTACTTCGGTTTATCAGTGTGGGACAAAGATGGATCAATTCGCGGGCATTGCGTAGTTCTTCGTGCAAATCACGACGGGTTTGCCGACGCTTTCCATCTATTTCTGCAAAGATGTTTACACCACCGGCACCGGGATGAAAATAAGGGCCGCCCTCTGCAAAAGGACGCACAAAGATCTCCAGCTTAAAGCCATCTCCCCAGGGCAACAAGTGAATGAGCGGGCTGCTATTCGCAGGCAAATCTTCTGCTTCATCTGCCTGCCCGCTAATCGCCGAATGAATAGTAATCCTCCGGGAAATTGAGCGTATCGCTTGCAGCAGTTGTTTTTTCCCAGCCCGGGGAATCGCAAGTTCCTGCTGCCCCATTGCTGCGAGAATCTCCAGGTGTTCGCGGCGCACTTCAATCAACTTATAACGAGTGGGCGTTTCCCGGACAATTTCATAGCCTTCCCGGTCGAACTGAATGGAGAATCGTATCATGAAGCCTCGCTGGGCTTCCTCAACAATTAATGTAGGATCATCTCGTAATAACTCCAGCCGCACTTCCGGGTTGTCTGCTAAAAATAATAAGGGATGACCGGCAAGCGCGGCAAATCCTTTCCCGGTCTCGATATAATATTCCTGCTGCCCGTACCACCCATAGCTAACCTGAATGGCGCTGGCAATTTTTTCATCCTGGGCGGTCATTCCTTCTACCTCGTTACCAGCGAGGCGTTTTAGCGCTACTGCCCGGCCCTTCGTCCAGCCGCCATTTTTTTTTCGTTTTTGCTCGCGGGGAGAGATCATGTTCTTCTCAAAGTCGACCCACCATACCAGACGGGTTTCTGCTTCCCCATTGAAAGCGCCGGCATTTTCGGTTTTCCCAATAGTTTGCAAGGCCCGCAGCGATCTTTCCCAGCTTTCCATTTGGGGAATCAGATCCAGTAAGCCGGGGATGTCCAGGTCCGCGCCCAACTCGCTAGCATATTTTTCATAGCGTTGATCCCGCGGTTCCCAAATTTTTAACAGACGGGCCAGTTCAAACGCCGGCCATTTATAACCATTTTTAAGCGCCCGTTCGAATAGAGTGGAAAGATTGTCTTTTCGTATTTTTTTTCCCCGGGGGAAAATCCAGTGAGCGCCAAGGCCAAGCATCATCCGCACCAGGCCGTTCAGACCATTTAATTGATGATGCTGCAATTCACTACGCGCCATCATCAATTGGTTCATCTGGGAATAAAGCACTGCCTGAACGACTCGGAAAGCAGCCTGATGCGGCAAATCTTCCTTGCTTACCCGCCGTAAGTTTTTCTCTATTTCCTGATGAAAAGCGATATTATTCGCTTTCAGCATCGCGAGCAGGTAGAAGAGCCCATTGTAGTGCCGGAAGAAAATCGCTCGTTTTTTCCGTTCTTTCCGAAAGTGTTTCAGGGCAAGCGCATAGGTGGCAATTGCCTGATCATTATTCCCTTCGAGAAAAGCGAGCATTCCCCGCCAGGCCAGCAGCTCTCCATTTGCTGTTCCCTCTGCCAGCAATTGGCGTACTTTTGGAAAATCTCCACGGAGCATGTAGATTTCCAGCAACTGATTAGAGAGCAGGGAATTATTAACGGCTGCACCACTATCCAGCAGGTTTTCCAGGATTGGTAAAAAATCATCGATCGGGCGAAAATGCACGACCTCTTCCTGCACCACTTTTTCCAGGGCAAGGTTCTGAAAATAAACCGGTAAATCTTCAAACCATTGGGGACGAAAAGGCTTGGTAAATACATCCCGATAAAAAGAACCCGGAATAGTATAATATTGATTCCGCTGACCGGCCAGATCCGTCAGGCGGCGGTACTCACGAACATCACCGCGAAAAATGGCCAGGTTCAGTTCGCGCAGTAAATACTGTTGCTGATCCTGTGCGTAGGCATAGCGATTAACTGTCGCTTCTGCCGGCATAATTTCACGAATAGCCGCAAGCAGACGATTCGTAGACGATTTTTCAAGCGCAGCGGCCAAAATTTCGCCACGTATAGCAGGGCGGCAAATATAGCCGTCCTTTTCCACGATCAGTTTTTTATCCAACAGGTCTTTGAGGTAATCACGTAAGATGCCCGGGTTTATCGCAGCATCATTATCTGTCCGTAACCCACTCCGTTTTTCCGCCAGAATTTGGAACAATCTTTGGGGAGACAATGGCGAGTAGGCGATAGCAACAACGTCCACGACCGCCTGAGAAAATGGGGATAACTGTGCATAGTTATCCATCAGGGAAATTCTATCGAGCATAAAATCCTTGGTAGTTTACAAATCAGGAGTGGCTAACTGGCAGCAGAATAGTGATGGTAGTTCCTTCACCCAATTGGCTTTCCGCTATAATATCGCCATGATGCTTTTGAATAATATTGTAAGCCGTTGTCAATCCGGAAGTCATCTTAACCCGTTTGTCGCTGCTGCTGGTAAAGGAGAAATCAAAAATATTGTCCAGCTTCTCCGCCGCAATCCCCTTGCCGTTATCGCTAATCTGAATTTCCACATTGCCATTATTCCGGTTGGTGGAAATACCAATAGTACCATTTTCGCCAATCGCTTGAGACGCATTGCGAAGTACGTTCATAAAAACCTGGTTCAATTCGCTGGGATAGCAGCCAATTTTCGGCAGCTCATTATAATGGCGTTCAACTTCTATCCTGCCCCGCAATTCGTTGCCGAGCAGAGTAATTGCACTTTCCAATCCTTCGTGAATATCGACCACCTGATAAGTGGCTTCATCCAGACGGGCAAAGTTTTTAAGACTCTTTACAATTGTTGCGATGCGTTCTCCGGCAACCAGCGTAACGCGGACGTTATCGCGAATCAAACGAAGCGCTTTCGGTAGCTGGGAATTTTTCCGAAGCTCTTCCAGGGTTTTGCTTTCTTCCAGAACAATTTCGATTTTCTGGAGACACCGGCCGGTAACATCCGTGGAACTGGTAACGGTACCAATCGGGTTATTAATTTCATGGGCGATACCGGCGACAAGATCACCCAGCGCTGCCATTTTTTCTTTCATTAATAGTTGCTGCTGAGTGCTGCGTAGTTGCTCCATGGTCTCATGAAGATCAAGATTTTTCTTCATGATTTCCATTTTCTGTTTTTCCAGATCGGTATTCTTTTCTTCAATTTCTGTGTTTTGTTTTTCCAGGCGCTGAGATTTCTCTTCCAGTTCGACCTGCGCTTCCTGTAAGGCAACATTTTGCTGTTGCAATTCATCCGCCTGATGTTTCAAGCGATCGGTCGCTTCCCGCAGGGAATGGGTCATACTGTTAAACGAATTCGCCAGGCTGCCTATTTCATCCTTACTGCGCAGCGGGAGAGTGACATCAAGATTCCCATCGGCAACTGTCTGGGCGGCTTTATCCAGTTCCTGCACCGGCACCGTAATGTAGCGGATCAATACGCTGGTAAACACCAACGCGAGAACAATTGTGGTTATCAAAAGAAATATCGCAACCCGTTTAGTGTCCTGATAGGTTTTCTGAGCATTTTTCGAAGCGTTAAACGCGTCCTTTTTATTCACCTCAATCAAGTCTTCCAGGCTTTTACTCATCGCCATAAAGATATCTCGCCCATCCGCGTTCAGCACGGACAATGCCTCCGGAATTTTATTATTTCGGGCCAGGAGGAAAAAGTCGATACTGACCTCCTGGTATTCATCCCATTTCTCATCAAAAGCTTCATACAGTTGTCGCTCTTCGTCGGAATAGAGGCCGCTTTTCTCGGAGGATTCTCGTAAAGTTTCATAGGTATTTCGATTATCATTGATGCGATCGATCAGTGGATAGATCATTTCCGCCTGGGCATCTTTTCCGGCCTGATCTTCAGCAAAAGCGTATTGCAGCTGATTAATGCGTAAATCGGAGGTGTTTTTATTGATATCGGAGATTGCCAATGCCCGGGGCAGCCAGTTATTGGACACTTCATCAATCTGATCCCGGAGTATCGCCATGCGGTTAATAGCGTAAATACTGACGATCACCATCACCAGAAGAATAAAATCGAAGCCGATATATTGTTTATGGGCCAGTTTGAGATTGCGAAACTTCATTGCTCTTTCCTAACTGAAAAATCTTAAAAAAATGCTGAGATTGCCAAGCTAAGCACGTTTTGGCGAAAATCAACTTTGAAGAACTCATCATCACTGCTGATATCTACCCAGGAGAATTGTCCTTTCAGGGTAATCCGGTCATTTAATCCATAGGAAAACCCCAGGCTGGGTACAAAGATTTTTAAGGTCCCCTGGTAAAGATCGAACACGGGTATTATTCCGGGTTGGGCATCGACAAAAACAAACTCGTCTTCCGTCCCCCAATAGGTATAATACATGAACAGCGCATCGCTGGCCTGAAATCCCAGGGTGGCATAATAGAACAAACGGTCGACGTCAAAGCGCTCATCGCCTTCATCGTAATTGACCGCAATGGTTTCCGACTCCCAGGAAAGCCGTTTCCAGCGCAGGAAAAAATCCGTGCCAGTCCGCAGCCGGGGACGCTCGTTAAAAAATCGCGGCGGTCTCTGAAAAAAGAGGTTTACTTCACCGAATTCATTGGTTCTATCATAAGTCGCCGACCAGCCCATGCGCCATTCTTTATAGCGGAATCCCAGTCGCCCCCCGGTCATAAAAACATCGGTGGTGTCCACACCGGTTTGTCCTAATGCGGACCGGTCGTTGATATTCGGACTATTACCGAGATAAACGGCATAATCAAATTTCCAGCGCCCGGAAGGAATAAATCCATATGCCTGGGCAAACGCCCGCCGGGGCAGATAGCTATCCAGATCGATAATATCTTCAAATGAGTTTTCGTACACGACCGGGCGAATAATATATGGCAGCAAGGGCATACGATTTTTGATGGTATTGAGGTGATTGAACTCCGGAATCATCAACCCTAGTTTAAGGTTAAACTGTTTACTCCCCCGGTATTTCACCCAGGCTTCTTCCAGGTTAAATGCGCCCCATTCCTTACTGGAAGAAAAATTATTCAGCGCTTCCATATTGACAAATGCGCTCCAGTTTTTCGCCAGGTTTTTTTGGAATAACAGGTTGAGCTGTTGCATGTTAAACGAGTTGGTCGATTCCGATCCGGCAGAAGTGCCTGTTTCCTGGGTAAAATTCACCTGGAAGTAACCGAAAATTCTCAGTGGGGTCTCTTTCGCCTGCCCAAGCAAACCGGATGTTGAACAGCAAATCGCAAGCAAATGTATGTAAATAATTTTTATCAGATTTCTCATCGTCAAATTCTCCGAATCAATTAGCAGTCGATAGTATTCGTTTTTTTAGAACTGGCAGAATTATCCTTCTTCCCTGGTGATCACCGCCAACACTTTCACATCGTCGGTTACCTTATCTTCTGCCACGAAGCCAATTGATCCGGGCGTTTCCATTACTTTTTCCAGTAACTCTTTTTCAGTTTTCATCGATTCCGGTGGATCGCCTTCACCGGAAAGCAATTTTTTCATCCAAACGGATTTCATTCGCGAGGGGCTTTTTCCGAGGTATTTGTAGAAGACCTCTTTGACTTCCCCTTTTGGTTTTAAATCGAAAACGATGACCGCTTCATCGTTTCCCCAAAGTTTGATGTCGCCGGTATAAAAATCCAGCAATTCCGCGCTGGAGATCTGATCGACCGGCACTGCTTTATGGGCGATTACCGCCACCTGCGCCTGGGCGGCTTGCCATCCCATCAGAATGAAGAAAATAAATAGTATCTTTTTAATCATATAAAGTTCCCCGGCTTACCGATGTTTATTTTCAATCATACATATTCAAATTTAGGCAGTTGCTTAAAAAAAGACCGAAGCAGCAGCTGAATAGAAATTGCTGGTATTATCTACCTTGATCATATTGCCCCCGATATCCACATTTACATTCACACGGGCATACTGTGCTTTCAGACGAACCCGGTCGCTCAATTGATAGCTAAATCCAAATCCGGGTACATTTAGTCTTTCTCTTTCGTCAACAAATCCGCGTTGCAAATCTAAAAAATAAGGCTCTATCGTACGTGAACGCCAGTAAGTGCCATACACCAAGAGTGGTTCTTTAACATAAAAACCCAGGGTAGCGTAGTAAAATGCCAGGTCCAACTCGAATCCTTCCAGACGATCAATAACATTGGCATTCAGCCCGTCACTGCTATACTCTTCATAGCTGACATCGATGTATTCCGCTTCAAACATAAACATATCATTCTGAAAAGAAAGATCCGCACCGACGCGAAAGCGGTCTCTTTTTTCGAATGGTTCCAGTGACGGTACATTAAAAAAATTCGTTATCCTAGTGAACAGGTTCGTTTTATCCATTGTGCCGGATACGCCCATTTTGAGATCCCCAACACGCAGGCCGACGCGTCCGCCAACCAGAAAAGTATTCGTCGTATCAACGCCGGTTTGCCCCCGGGTGCTAAAATTGTTTATGTTCGGACTATTCCCAAGATAAACAGCATAGTCAAACTTCTTATACTTCCCGATTGGCATGAAACCATATAACTGCAAGAAAGCGCGTCCCGGAACGAACTCTTCCAGGGTAACGACTTCTTCAAAAGAAGCTTCGTAAACGATAGGCCGTACCACATAGGGTAAGAGTGGCGTACGATTTTTGATGGCGTTCAGGTTGTTAAAAGTGGGAATTTGCAATCCGGCCCGGAGAGTCGCAGCTTTGCCAAAATCATATTTTACCCAGGCCTCTTCCAACTTGGCAGAGCCCCATTGTTTGCTGGAAGAAAAATTATTGACCATTTCAAAGTTGACAAAAGCACTCCATTTAAGGGAAATATTCTTTTGGAAGAATACGTTCATCTGCTGAAGGTTGAAGGTATTTCTGGTATCATTATGAACCGCATTCCCGGCAAAATGAGAAAATTCATTTTGGAAATATCCGAAAATTCGTAGCGGTTTCTCTCCTGATTGTGCGCATACGTTACTGCTAATTATTATCAGAAAAGATAATATCCCAAAAAAGATGAACTTCTTCATGAGTAGACCTCATAAATTTCGTTGCCCGAAAATCGGGTTTAAGCTTCCGGCACCTCTTTGCGACGGATGAGATGAAGCTCTTTGCTGGTGATTTCGATGTGCGATGGTGCTTCCGTCACGCCCATTGAAATCGACAGCGTAACATGATGGTTGCCGGATTCAAGATGTTCGTAGTCCAGATTGGTCAGTTCGGCATCATAGAAATCGCCAATACCGGAAATATTTTCGAAGCTTAAGCTTTTTACAGTGACCGTTAAAATCGATTGAAAAGTCAGGATCAACGCCTTGTATTCATCGGCTTCATCATCAAACTCGCTGCACTGAAGGCTAATCCGATTCGCATCGAAATCGAACCATAAAAAATCGACCGGCAAATCATGCCAATCAATTTCAAAAAATGTATCGCTTAAATCCATTCGTTGTCCGGTATTTTTATTATCCCGGAATATAGTAATTAATTTAATATGATTCAGGTAGAGATTCAAAAAAATCAATATGGGATATTCTTATAATAGCCACAGATTTCCACTGATTAGCACAGATTTAG
Source organism: Calditrichia bacterium (assembly GCA_028284905.1). Lineage (GTDB taxonomy): Bacteria > Calditrichota > Calditrichia > RBG-13-44-9 > J075 > JACKAP01. The sequence continues at coordinate 118,415 of JANQQU010000026.1, read as the reverse complement.
AGACGGTTTTACTTAAAAAAGATTGAAACTCTTTCTAAATCAGTGTAAATCCGAGTTGATCAATGGCTTATTTTAAATGTATCCGGTACTAAAAAAACAAGGAAAATGGCAAAAGAAAAGGGATTATATTAAATAATCCCTTTCCAAAAGATATTATCTCGTTTTAGATACGTGTAGTAAAAAAACTTATTAGTGAATGCTTATATAAGCTGTGAATCAGCGATAATTTCCACCATTGCCGGTCCATCATGTTTGAGCGCTTTTTGGATTGCTTCGTCCAGTTGAGATTTATCAGTTACCCGGATACCCATCGCACCACAATTTTCCGCAAATTGGGAGAAGTTACAATTGTGTAGAGAGGTTTGCCAGACATCCCATTCGCCGGCTTTCTGTTCTTTACTAATTTTCCCCAATTCACTATTATTGAGAAGAATATGAGTGATATTCATATTGTATTTCACGGCGGTGAGCAGTTCGCCCATATATTGGCCAAAGCCGCCATCACCGGTGACGCAAACGATCGGCCGCTCCGGCGCTGCCGCCCAGGCACCCATCGCGGCAGGATAACCGAACCCGATTGATCCGAGATAACCGGACATCAGCACGGATTGTTCCTGACATTCGAAATAGCGCCCGAAAGAATAGGTATTGTTTCCAACATCCACGGCGATCACCGCATTGGCGGGAATCTGGCGATTCATCGCCGCGAATATCGATGCGGAGTTGACGCCCTGCCCACGGTCATCCAGTTCCCGGCGATCTTTTTCTTCGCGCCAGATTTTCCAACGGGCGGCGATTTCCTCACGCTGATCTTCGCTGTTCATTTTACCCGCTAATTTTTCCTGGAACATTCCCACGACAACGCTGATTTCTCCCCAGAGCGGTACATCCACCCGATGGAATTTACCCAATGCCATCGCATCGAAATCAACTTGAATGATCGGCTTCTTCGGGGTTATTCCGGTATGATTGGAGAAAGAAGCGCCAAAAACTAGGAGCAAATCCGATTCGTTCATAAACCAGCTGGCGATCGGGGTGCCGCTGCGGCCGAGCACGCCACATCCCAGGGGATGCTTATCGGAGATCTGCCCTTTTCCTTTAAAAGTAGTAATGACGGGTATATTATGTGCTTCGGCAAATGCAATAATTGCCTCCATGTGGAAACGGGCGCCATGGCCAACGATAATTACCGGACGTTTACTGGCTTTGAGTTTTTCCAGCGCGGCATCCATCATATCCGCCGGGGGTGTGATGGTTTGTGGGGACATGCGCCCCTGCGGTCCACCAGCCTTTGCCCGTTCGCTGGCGGGACGGGTTTGTACTTCATCAGGGAAAATCAGATGAGCGACATCTCTCTTTAAGAGGGCGTTTTTAAGAGCGAGATTCATTAATTCGGCGTGGCGGCTACTGTCCAGAACTGTTTGGCTAAATGCGGAAACGGCTGAAAAGGCGGCGGCAAGATCCACTTCCTGGAAAGCGCCAGGCCCGAGCACCTGGGTATCCACTTGCCCGGTTAGAGCGAGGATTGGGGCGCGGTCGACTTTCGCATCCCAAAGTCCCGTGAGGAGGTTCGTCGCACCGGGACCGGCAATTGCCAGACATGCCGCCGGTTTGCCGGTCAGCTTTGCATAAGCGGAGGCAGCGAATGCGGCAGCGCCTTCATGGCGAATCCCATAATAGGTCAAATTTCCGGCCGCTTCCTGGCGACGCAGCGCATCGGCTAATCCCAGGTTGGAATGACCGACCATGCCAAAAACATGCTTTACCCCCCAATTGACCATGGTTTCCGCCATCACATCGGTGACGGTGCGTTCATGAGGCTTCTCAACCGGCATACCGACGTAAACGCCATCGTCGCGAATTTCTACCGGATAGGTTGGTACGCCGTCATCGTATCCTCCCGGAGGTTTGCCATCGTGCGGGCAAAAATCCCAACCATGCCAGGGACAGCGTAGCCAGCCATTCTCAATGGAGCCTTCTCCCAACGGACCACCCTGATGAGGACATTTATTGTCCAACGCACTGATCTTGCCTTTATAGTGGGTCATCGCCAGACTTTTATGACCGGCAGTAACTGTTTTGACGCGACCTTCCGGCAATTCGTCGAGATCCAGCACACGAAACCAGTTTAATGCAGCATCATTCTTGCTCATCTGTTGCTCCTCCAATAAATGTTTTCAGGATTACCCTGGGAAAAGTGAATGGTTTAGCTGTTCAAATGAAGTGCTCATTTTTAACATAGTATCAATTATGAGAAAAACAAAACAGAACTCCCTCATGAGGAGCTCATATTTTTATCACAAAAGTGTATTGGCTGATTTTTGATTGGGAAAGAATTGTGTTGGATTAAGGAGAGAGTTTTAACGCTTCGACAAACCATTCGCAGTAAACAGTGTGCACACTACTGCTTGCATTTCCTGCTACTGCGAATTGCACACCTCTTCGAGCTATCGCTCTTGCATGTCTTTATATTCGTTATAAATTTCTTGAAATATGTCGCCCCTACAGGGCTCAAACGACAATTAAAACCTTTGCGCTATAAATATTCCGTCCCTATGGGACTTGATTTGTAAATCCACTATTTTGTGCATGTTTTGAGCCCCGTAGGGGCGGAATATTTATAGCTAATAAAACCTGTTAAGAACCATTAGCCCTGTAGGGGCGACATATTTTCTATTTGTAAATTTATGTATAACTATAGCCTTTAGGGCTAATTGTTTTTATCGCAATAGCACTAGCTTTTTAGTTTCCGAGTAACCATCTGCGGTCATACGATAAAAATAAGTGCCACTCGGCACACCGGCTGCCTGCCATTGATATTGATAACTACCGCCTGCCAGCACATCATTTACCAGCGTTTTGATCATCTGTCCGGCTGTGTTAAATATCTGCAGTTTCACTTTTGCGCGATCAGGGATGGTAAAGCGGATGGTCGTTTCCGGGTTGAATGGATTGGGGAAGTTCTGCATTAATTCGAACCCTTTAATGGCCAGCGTTTCCAGGCGCTCGATTGCTGTGAATTTCCGGCTGCGGAATACGCCCCTCCGGCTGCTGCCGGCGTAAACGAAACCATCCAAAGCAAAATAAATTGCATAGACCAGGAGAATAGATAGTCCGGTGTTTATCGCCTCGTATGTCAAGGCATTATCCAGCGACAAATAAATCCCCCAGGCAAAGAGCCCCACAAAGAGGTAGCCAAGTTGATTCACCCCCAGTGTCGTCACGAAAAGGCTCGGCAAGCCATCGTTGTAACCGTTCCAGGTATCCCCGTTATCGTCGGAACGATAGACGCCTCCTCCCCAGGTGCCAACGTAGAGAAAGCCTAATATGCTGTAACGAATCGCTGTTATCCAGACAACTGCGATGCCAATATTAATGGCGGCCCAGGAACTGCCGTTGAGCAAGAAGCGGAATACACCGCCATTCCGGGTACCGGCAAACAGATCGCCGACTTCATTGATTGCGAGCGATGTTATCCCCAGGAAGATCAATCCTACGCTATATCCTATCCAGGTGAGACCGCCATCATTCGAACGGAACACCCCGGCATTGGCTGTGCCGGCGTATAATTCCCCGGCAATGCCAATAACCAACGCGGTTATGAATAAACTGGTTAAGCCGATATTTACTGACGCCCAGGTGAGGCCGCCATCCAGCGAACGAAAAATACCGGCCAGGTAAGTGCCGATAAATATGTGCCCAACCGCGTTAATGGCTATTGCCGTTATCCAGGGAAAAGCAAGGCCCTGAATAAGCACCGGCAGCCAGATAATTCCACCGTCATTCGAGCGGAAGAGTCCCCCATCCGTTGCTGCAAAAAGAATCCCCTCCGGATTGGTAATAATTTGCAGCACCACGAGAATTGTTAATCCGCGCACCTTGCGCACCCAGGAATTGCCATTATCCTCCGAGCGGAACATGCCGCCCAATTGTGTGCCGACATAAACATAGGCGGCGTAGAAGGCCATCGCATAAACGAAAGGATAGATCAAACCTTCGTTGATTGGTACCCAGATATCACTCTCAGTGACATCATAGCGAAAGAGCCCGCCCTCTGTTGCGGCAAACAGCACGCCACTGGCATCATGCCCCAGCGTCCGGACATTCATATTCGTCAACCCATTGCTATAGTTTTCCCAGCTATCGCCATTATTGGTTGAACGAAACAGTCCGCCTTCTATTGTGCCGGCATAAACCGCCCCGTCAATATTGACTGTAAGGGCAACAACAAAGAGATGGGTGAGGCCATTGTTCACCTTGCTCCAACTAACGCCATGATCGAGCGAGCGATAAACGCCTTCCTGAGTCGCAGCAAAGACATGATTGCTGGCATTGATGGCAATTTTGTAGATCGTCGCATTGGAGATACCGTTGGTTAAGGCCATCCAGTTCGCGCCATTATCGGGAGAATAATACATCCCTTCCGCGGTGCCAAGGAAGATTCTGTCTGCGCCATCAATCCCCATGGAAAAGACTTCTGTACTCAAGAGACCATTATTAATTTGCTCCCAGGTATGCCCATTATCCGACGAACGCAGCACACCATTCCCCTTCGTGCCGGCAAAAATCTCCTCCGCGGCATTCAACCCGACCGCCATTACATCCTGATTTTGTAATAAACCGACATTCCGTTCTTCCCAATTCTCGCCATTGTCTTCGCTAATATAAAATCCGTTGGCAGTGCCGGCGAGCAGATATCCCATACTATTTACTTTCAGGGAATGAATCGTACCACCATGGGGGCCGCCGGTTTCCTCCCAATAATCTTCCTGGGCAAACAAAGCTGTCCAGCAGCAAATAACTGCCAGAAATAGTATCTGGATCCAACGCATAAAAAATCTCCTTTATTGTTAGAAAACAAGGTCACATTTTTTACAAGATAGAAGGACATTCGCGAGTAATAAATACCGGGATTAGGGTATATCGGGGGTAGTTCAAAGTTTAAAGTTCAGAGTTCAAAGTTGCATTATTGGTTGTTCGAAAATTTTCGTTAGCGCAAAAAATTTACGCCAAAGGCGTTACAGATCGATGCCTGGTCCTGCCGTAGCTTCATCACGGCTGCATTAGGCAAAGATTCAAATTGGTGGTATTTGTTGTTAATTGTTCGTTGGTCAAAAATTTTCGTTAGCGCAAGAAATTTACGCCAAAGGCGTTACAGATCGATGCCTGATCCTGCCGTAGCTTTACCACGGCTGCATCAGGCAAGATATACTAACTCTGAACTCTGAACTTTGAACTATTAAACCTCTTTAACCGGCTCAAACTTAAAAAAGATACTCAGGATAAACGCAAAGAACATTACGCCAAGGCAACCGATCGGATTGTACCAGAGAAAGGCGATATCGGTGTAGAAAAAGCAATAAACAACTACCAGCTGTGCGAGAAAAGCACCAAAGAATGTCGCATTTGACCCAATTTTCTTCAGAAAGAAGCCAACCATAAATATTCCGAGAATCGGCCCATAAGTGAGTGAACCGAGCACATTAACCGCCTCGATCAGGGAGCCAAGCCGACTGGCATACTCCGCTAATATGATGGCGTAAATCCCCCAGGCGACAGTCGCCAGTTTGGAGACATTCACATAATGTCCGTCTGTGCCATCCTTCCGGATCATCCGTTGATAGATATCGACAATTGTCGTTGAGGCAAGGGCATTTAGCTCTCCGGCAGTGGATGACATGGACGCGGCAACAATCGCAGCGATAATTAGTCCCACCAGGCCAATGGGGAGCGTTTTGGTAACATACGAGAGAAATATATAGTTGGTATCCTGCGGGTTGACGTCAGGATTATTTTTCTTCAAAACACCGATAGCATCCTGGCGAATGCGCTCAGCCTGTCGATGGGCTGCATCAAGATGTTTCCGGGCAGCGGCAATATTTGTCGGATCTTCCGAACGCATTGCCAGCACCATCTGGCGCGCCCGCAGCTTCCGTTGTTCGATTGCCTGTTTATAGCGGCTTTCCAATATCCGGAACTGCCCCTGATGCAAGCGGCTTTCCTGGACATTTTTAACTTCCGCGCTATTGAAAAAAATCGGGGGTGTTTCAAACAGGTAAAAAACAAAAACCATCGCACCGATATAAAGGATAAAAAACTGCATCGGTATCTTTACCATGCCGTTCATCAGTAATCCCATTCGGCTTTCGGTCACCGAGCTTCCGGTCAAATAGCGCTGCACCTGGGATTGATCGGTACCAAAATACGAAAGCTGCAGGAACATGCCGCCAAGAATACCGGACCAGACATTGTATTTGCTGTTCCAGTCGAAATTAAAGTCGATGGCATTCAGACGGCCAAGCTTGCCGGCGAGATGCGTTGCTTCGATGAAAGTAACATCGCCGGGCAAGGAGACGATGATCATCACAAACGCGGCGGCCATACCAAACATAATAATGACCATCTGGTAAAAATGCGTCCAGTTTACCGCTTTCGTTCCCCCGATGGCAGTGTAGATGATTACCAATCCCCCGACAAGTATATTGGTGAGATGAATATCCCAGCCGAGTAAATTTGAGAAGATAATCGCCGGCGCGTAGATCGTTAGTCCGGCTGCCAGCCCTCTCCCCGCCAAAAACAGCAGGCTGGCCAAAGTACGGGTTTTTAAATCGAATCTTCTTTCCAGGTATTCGTAAGCGGTATGAACCTTCAGTTTATGATAGATCGGAATCGCGGTAATGGACAAGATGACCATCCCAATCGGCAGTCCAAAATAAAACTGCACAAAGCGCATCCCATCCACATAGGCTTGCCCCGGTGCGGAAAGAAATGTAATCGCACTGGCCTGCGTCGCCATAATAGACAGGAGAACGGTATACCAGCGCAGGCTGCGGTTTGCCAGAAAGTAGCCGGTCAAATTTGTACTGCCACGGCCTTTCCAAACGCCATACAGGACAATGAATAACAGTGAGGCGGAAAGCACGATCCAATCGAGTAAATGCATAGTATTTTCGCTTGAGTTTAGGTGATTAGGGGTTTAGGGAATTAGGTGATTAGGGGTTTAGGTATTTAGGTTAAAAAGGATCTGGAAAATTTCGATTTACTTTTAGAAAGTGTTTATCTATAAAACCTAACAGCCTAAATGCCTAATCCCCTAATCACCTATCTTCCTATTGAAAATAAACCATGAACAGGTAAAATAGCAATATCATCGCCACCAGGTTGACCAGCACCAGCGTATACCAACCGTTCCAGGTCTGAAACAGCGGGGGCTTCTCTTCCGGGGTGGATTGATTATCTTTTTCTTCCGGCATAATCTATCCTCTTAAAAGACCGGAATTCCACTTTGGGAATTCCGGCAATAGATGCTCAATTTGATTTTTGCGGCGGCCGCAATTCTTTCAGCCGCCAGCGGGTGGGAATCTATCAAATAATTCTAACAAATCAAAAAACGCTTACCAGATTTTTACCCGAATATCTTCGCTGCGATACATCGGGTCTTCTTCCGTTACGTTGAATGCTTTGTAGAACTCCGGCATATTGGCTAATACACCCACAACCCGGTATTTACTTGGTGAGTGCGGTCCGGTCAGGATACGATTGCGCAGTTCATCATCGCGGTATTTACGCCGCCAGGACTGTGCCCATCCCATAAAGAAACGCTGGTCGCTGGTAAATCCGTCCAACACGGGGCCTTCAGCGCCATTCAACGAGCGCTTGTACGCCTGGTAAGCAATGGTCAGGCCGCCAAGGTCAGCAATATTCTCACCTAGCGTCAATTCGCCGTTCAAGCGCATCGTGTCGATCGGTGTATAGTTCGAATACTGGTCGATCATTACCTGGGCACGCTTCTTGAATTCTTCTCCATCCTGCTCGGTCCACCAGTCGCGCAGGTTGCCGTCGCCATCAGACTTCCGGCCCTGATCGTCAAAACCATGGGTCAGCTCGTGGCCGATCACGGCGCCGATGGCACCATAGTTGACGGCATCTTCCGCTTCCATATTAAAGAAAGGAGGCTGAAGAATCGCAGCCGGGAATACGATCTCGTTCATCGGCGGATTGTAGTACGCATTGACGGTTTGCGGCGTCATAAACCATTCGTCGCGATCAATCGGATTGCCCAGTTTATCAATCATCCGATGATATTCGACAATATTGGAGCGCTTGTAATTATGGAGTAAGTCGCTGCGCTTAATTTCCAACTGACTGTAATCTTTCCACTCATCCGGATAACCAATTTTCGTATTGAACTTCGAAAGCTTTTCCAACGCCTGTTTCTTGGTCTCTTCACTCATCCACTCCAGGCCTTTGATCTGTTCGGCAAATGCCAGCTTCAGATTATCAACTAAAACTTTCATGCGCTCTTTCGCTTCCGGCTTGAAGTGACGCGCAACGTAAATGCGACCAACTACTTCCCCAAGTACGTTGTTTGTGCCATTTACCGCGCGCTTCCAGCGAGGCTGCTGCTCCTGAATACCACGGAGTGTTTTCTGATAAAAATTAAAATCTTCATCGACGTATTTTTTACTCATCAAAGGTGCGCTGGCTGTCAGCAACTTCCAGGTCAGGTAATTTTTCCAGTCCGCTTCTGAGTAGTGGCCATACAGACTGTCGAAAGCTGCGAAGAAGGAAGGTTGACGAACAATCACTTCACCCTCATTCACACCGGCCGCTTCCATATAAAGTTTCCAGTCGAAATTGGGATGTTTTTCCTGCATTTCCGCCAGGGTGAACTTGTTGTAAGTTTTGTCGCGGTTGCGGCTTTCTACCCGGCTCCAGTGCGCCTGGGACATCCCGGTTTCCATTTCCATAATTTTTGCTGCTTTTTCAGCACCGCCATCAATACCTGCCAGGGAGAACATCTCTGCCATATGAGCCAGGTATTTTTCGCGAATCTCGGTGAATTTTTCGCCCTGATCTTCATAGTAGCGCTTATCAGGCAGGCCAAGGCCGGACTGCGTCAGATATGCGGCATATTCTGTCGAATTTTTCATATCCTGATTCACGAAAAGGAAAAAAGGCTTTTGGATGCCAATCTTTTGGGCATGGGCCATGTAGACGACCAGATCTTCCCGGCTTTTCAAATTCTGCAGCTTATTCAGATCTTCCTGCAGTGGAGTTAAGCCCAGCTTCTCGATCGTTACAGTATCCATAAAACTTTGGTAGAAATCGCCAATTTTCTGAGCATCTGAACCAACGGCATTGTCTTTGGAAGCAGCAGCTTCTTCGATGATTTTCCGCTGATTCTTCTGGCTTTCATCAAACAGCATGGTGAAGATGCCGTAGTTCGACTTATCACCGGGAATTTCGGTGCTATCTAACCAGGCACCATTCACATAGCGAAAAAAATCATCCTGTGGACGCACTGATTCGTCAAAACCGCTTTTGTAAATGCCCGACTTCAATTCTTCTTCGCCGAATGCTACCAGCGTCAAAGCCGCCAGGGCTACAATCCATACACGTTTCAACATAAATTAAATCCTCCGAAATAATTGTTCTGATGTAGAATTAAATAAAGACTGTTAAGTGATTGGACAAAAAATTTGATAAAAGCGGTGTCATTCAGCCTCCCTTTGCCCGTTTGTAAATTTGCAAATATGCAAATGGGCAAAACATCAGCAAACTATATTGAGCTGTTTACTACTAAATAATTTGTCCACTTACTTTTCATTAATTTTCTTTACCAGCGGAAATCATATTTACAAACAAGCGATAAGCGCCCTGTACACCGGCCGGCAGCTGGCGGAACCAGGAGATTCCGGAATAAATGTAGACGCCTTTCCCATATTCCGCATATAGCAGGCTACCGGTTTTCTCGCTTTCTCCGGGATCGTTCATGGCAAACAATGGCTGGTATTTTTCGTCCCACTGATTGGGAAAATACAATCCTCTTTCCTGCACCCAATCGTCCATATCTTTTGCTTCAATACGATTCGGGCCGGTCATTAACGGATGTTCCGGATTGATGAAATTCACCGGCGCAGATTCCAGCGTTACCCGGTCCCGCGATAAGCGCAGGGGGTAAGGCCCGAGCGCCTCCGTCACCAGGCGATGGGCAGTGTTATATTGGATGATCAATGTGCCGCCATTGTAGACATATTCCATCAAGCGCTTCTGGGCCAGCTTCAGGCGCTGGCGGGTATTGTAGGCACGAATACCGGTAATAATTGCATCATAGCCGGAAAGATTCTCTGTTTCCAGGGCATCATCGGAAAGTAAATCGACGTCATATCCGATCTGGCGAAGCATCTCCGGCAAATCGTCTCCGGAGCCCATCACATAACCGATCAAATTACCTTCTTTTTTTAGATCGAGTTTTATTAACCGAGTCGATGCTTCCGGTAATAAAGTTTGAACCGGAATATGATCGTAAGAAATACGCGTAATGCTGCGGGCCACGGACTGATTCTCATTGATATCGACCGTCGCTTTCAATAGCTCTGAGCTTGCCGCGGATGGTGCGGAAATTTGCACGGCATGGGTGGCTTCTTCACCTTTCACTGAAAAGGAGAAGGGAATATCTGTCTGGTCGGATCGCCAGCCGGGCGGTAACGATAAAGAGATTTTTCCACTGATGTTGTTACTGGCAGCAATTATTTTCAGGCGGACTGAACGAGCGGCTTCACCGCTAAATAAATGCAGGGGAGATTCAAAATTGACCATGACCGGAGGCAGTATTTCCAGCGGTCGATAGCGTTCGCCGGCCACCGGATCCCGCCAGCGATAAAGCACCGGGGTTTCAAAATTGTAAGGACGGCCATCTATTTCCCATTCGAAAACAGCATACAGTTCCGGTTCGTTTTCCGGGGCGCCAATTTGTTCCTGATCAGCAATATTAAAAGCGCTGCCCTCGCGGGTTAGGCGTAGCCAGTAGGGATGGGAATAAATCATATTTTCGGGGATTTTCACCAGAAAGGGGATAACTTTCCGCCTGCCGTCCGTCAGCGATTCCGTCAGCATGGTATCCGTTGCGACAGCTGGCATATGCACCTTTTTCAAAACGGCCGGATAGCGGGAGGGATTGATCGCCATTGCCGTCACTTTTAGCGCTTCTCCCGGGGTTGTGCTGTATTCTTCGGCGATCGCTTCTACCCAGATACCGAGGCAATCCCGGATAATTTTTCGCAAAGCCTGCTGTTTGATCTTCACCCAGTGATTACCGGATAAATCGTCCATCAACTTGTCGATGGCGACTAAGGCTGGAATACTGGCGGCAGGATTTGCCGGATCGAAATTTTTGTAAGCCGCCTCGATTGCCGAACCCACCTTTTCCCCACCGGGGACGCGCTGCCAACTGGTATTAACGCCATCGAACAGATCTTCGCTGGCGGGTGTTCCAGCAGTATGGTAAAAACGTTCCAGGCGCGCTCCGCGATATGCGGTTGCACCAAATCCCTGGCATTTATGCTGGCTACGACTCAGCGCTGCCAACTCGCTGTAAGATTTTCCCAGCAATGGATTAAATTCCCCAACATTGTGCGAAATCCGGAGCTCGGCTTCTTCCGGGCTGATGTCTTCATCGCGGCGCCAATCGTCCCATAACAAACGCTTTGGCTGCCAGAGATCAACGTGTTTCAGTTGCGCCGGGAAAGCCTTCGGATCGGCCGCGGCGTGAAAGGCCTCTTCCGCGAGAATCGCCGAAGCAAGATGATGACCGTGGCCGCCCAACTCCGGGGTGAAACGGGTAATGATCACATCCGGGCGAAATTTGCGAATCGTCCAAACCACATCGGAGAGAATGGTTTCTTTCCCCCAGATGGAAAGCGCTTCCTCCGAGGATTTGGAATAGCCAAAATCTACCGCCCGGGTAAAAAACTGGCGGGGACCATCAATGCGCCGGGCAGCGAGCAGCTCCTGGGTGCGAATAACGCCCAGTAAATCACCTTTCTCATTACCGATCAGGTTTTGCCCACCGTCGCCCCGCGTGAGGGAGAGATAGGCGGTTTCCATCATTCGCCCGTTGGAAAGCCAGGCCAGAACTGTGGTATTCTCGTCATCGGGATGGGCAGCAACATAAAGCGCGCTGCCAAGAACGGTTAGTTTTTTCAGAGCATGTTGAATTTCGCCGGCATTAGTGCGGCGGGTGGGCTGACCGTTTACAATCGTGACAAACAAACAGCCAAGTAATAGTGCGAAAATAATATTTTTGAAGGAAGACATAATTCTCCTGAACTTTGCGGCAAAATAGTTACAAAGTCGGGAAGATAAACAATCGGTGCCCTATTTCAAATCGAATTCCATAAATCAATTCAGCCCAATTTGCCGCTATCAACCTTTTTTATTACGTAGAAACCAAAGAAGGTTCCCGAATCATAAATTTGTTGGTAAGGGGGAATTCTTGCCGGTTTCTCGCCGAAAACCTTACATTTATTTGCAAATCGCTATTTTCCTTCAAAACGGACATTATCCTGCGCCTGTTCATTAACAGTTAATTGAAAAACATCCGGGCGGGCATAATGGCCATCGGCATCCATAAACAAACGCCCTTCCAAAAGCAGTTCAGGATTTAATGTTGCCTGAATTATCTCCGCGGTTTCCATCGTTGGCCCGGCAATGCATTTCATACTGGGGGCAATAATTGCACTGCCTCCTTTTAATAGCTGCTCCTCATTTTTTACCGGCATCTCTTTCAGCAAATCCAGCGCGGGACTTTTTTTTCCGGCAACGGAAGCCGCGCCTTCTAAAATTTCCTGTTTACTGAGCACACACCCGGCAGCGGCAACAAAGCATTGCCCCTCAAAAGCATAATGGCGGCTGGCGAGCAGATTGCCGGATTTAACCATTGGCCATTGCGCGATATGAATCGCTTCCTGTTTCGCATGCATCGCCGCACGTGCCAGGGGCATCCAGTGTTCCCAGCAGATTAGCCCGCCCAGCTTTCCGAACGGCGTATCCAGCACAGCTAAAGTACTGCCATCTCCTCTCCCCCAAACCAGGCGCTCCGTATAAGTTGGCATCAATTTTCGGTGACTTTCATAACTGCCATCCGGAGATATATAGAGCATGGTATTATAAAGTGTTCCCCGCCAGCGTTCATGTAATCCCATCACCAAATATGTCTTCGTTTTTTGGGCAGCTTCCTGTAGTTGGGCGATTTCCGGCCCGGGTATTTCCGGAGAATTTTCAGCAAGCAGGCGATAGAGCGTTTTTGCCGGAGGATGATTCCACAAAGCCGCGCCAGGGGAGAAATCCAGCCAAACGGGATAGCCCGGTAGCCAGGTTTCCGGAAAGACGATAATATTGGCGCCATCTTTAGCAGCAGTATCAATCAACGATACAGCTTTCTCAATACTGGCCGGCAGATTGAGAAACACCGGAGAGTGCTGAATTATTGCCAGCTGACATGCGGGGATATTCATAATGCCTCCATATTTCATAATTGGGATTTGCCATCAGTAATTTTTAGACCGTTTGCAATATGCAAATAATTCAATTCTATTTTTTCAAACGACACAAAACAAATTTTTACACAACTTCTATATTTTCAACGTATTACCCTACCAAAGAATAGATTCCTAAAAACACTTGGCACTGCCTTTGAGATAGCGTATGGCAGGTAACGCATTGCCGGCAAAAAGAGTTGCCTTAAAAAATCCATTAACAACTCTAACTATGAGGTATAGCCATGCGTATTACCGGCCAGAAATTTGATGGAATGGAAAACCATTCCATTACCCGCGCAGCAGTCAATGTTTTTGTTGATAATTATCGTAAAACCGCAGCGCCAGATGCAATCTTTGGCGGCTTGTTCAGTAAAAAAGATGTTCTCTCCGTGCTGGATCAGTCCGATGCTGTCGGCATGCGGTATTATTATGCGCTGAACTCGCAGAATGAAGAAATGCTGGTGCTTTGCGGCACCGACGAGAATCGCAATGATATTCTCGACAATCACTTGCTGAAGGCAGCAGTGATTCATCCGCCTATGGATGGGCAGAAAGCAATTATTGCTGACCTTCAGCAGCCTGTTTCCCTGGCAGCGGCCGGGGAGAAAACATACCGATACCGACGCTCTGCCGGCCTCGGCGCCCTTAAAGGCGGATTTTTTGGAGAAATGGCCGTTCGGAAAATTCTTGCCCAGCGCGAATGTGAAGGACTTCGCTATTATTTTGGACGAGAAGAAAACGGACGCCGGGTCATTATTCTTCTCGGTATTGATGCAAAAGGTAACGATATGCTGGAAGGTGTATATGCCGAATATTCCTTTCCATGCCCGCCATTTTGTGCGGAGAAAAACCCGCTCAATAATGACAGACTCTTTTTGCAAAGTACACAGGCAAATGTTACTGAGGTAGCATCCGACATCGTATAAAGACTATTTACCCATCTTCTTCAACCCAGCGGTATTACTCCGGTAATACCGCTTTGGGTTTGTACTAAAACCCCTTGTATATATGCTCCCCAAACTCTAAACTGTGGCCGAACAAAACAAAATGATGACACTATGGGCTACATACCATTTCTACCGCACATCTCCGGAATTTCGACCCTCCTTCCTGTAATAATTAGTTTTTTTTATTTACGTGGAAATGGCTCGGGTAAGAAACAAATGTTAGTGTTCTGGATACTTGCAGCGTGCTCTGATATTGTCGGTTTCATAACAGCTATCAATCGCATTAACAATCATTGGTTTTTACTCGTTTTTACCTTTTGTGAATTCCTGCTAATTGCAAATATTCTTAAAAGCTGGGAGCCAAATATAAAAGTACTTAAAAATTACAAATGGGTCATATTTTCTTATGCTACTATCTATATTCTAGTGGCTGTAACACTATTGAATTCAGGATTTTTGCCGGAGGATGTCAATGGTTTTATCCGCCCTGTTAGTTCATTACTGATTTGTTTTCTGGCAATGCGGCTTTTCTATACTATTTTTATTGACTTAGATGTTATTCCCCACAAAGACTACAGATTCTATTTTGCAGCTTCCATACTCATTTATTTTGCCACAGGTGGCGTTATTTTTGCGATTCCACTGGTTGGTTTCGAAATCTCCAGTTTCTGGCAATTTCATTCTATCATCAATATTATTCATAACGCATTATTTATTGCTGTTATTTACTTTTTCAGAAATTTTCCGGTGGGCCCACTTAAACAGCATAATTCAATAATTTCGATTCGCTAAGTACCCGCTCTATTCGCCCCTATACATTACTTTTTCGGCCAACCGGCAAGTAAAAACCCGATTAATCCTGAAAGAAAGCCAAGTAAGATATAACCTACCTGGGCATCGATTAGCCATTGCGGTTCGAAACTGGTAATATATTGCCGGGATTCCAGATAGTAAAATAGCAGCGTTCCGAGAAATCCACAGATGATTGCGGCATTCACCTGCCGGGATGTTGCCCCGGGAATAAAAACCGCTATTACCGGTAGAAAAACAGTTGTGGTGAGGATTCCCGAGGAGAGATAAAAAATATCCAGCAGGGAATCGGTATTCAGGGAATATATGTAGGCGGCAACTATTGCTGCGACAGACATCCAGCGGGAAAAAGTATTCAATTGCGCCGGGGACCAGCGTTTTTTCAGCTGTGGCTCGGCCAGGTCGTAAGAAGCGGAAAGTGCCACGACATTGCCGCAAGTATCCACTGTAGACATCGCCGCAGCGACCAGGCCAATTCCCAACAAGACACTTAACCAGGGCGGGGTAAAATCCGTCATCAATGCGTTGAATATTAGCGCACCTTCGCCCAGCCGTTCCGGCGTAACGCTATCCACCGGGGGATAAAGCAGCAAAGCAGACAATCCGATCACCATCGGCATAATGCCGACAAATACCAGCGAGTTGACCCCGGCAATCAGGATACCTTTCCGGGCTTCCTTGTCAGATCTCGCTGCTTGCATGCGAATCCAGATATCCGTTTCCACCAACCAGCCGGGCAAATACGCCAGGAAAGTCATGGCTATGAACGCAATTCCTGGGGAGAAATACCAGGGCATTCCTTCCACGGTGTTTGGGGCCAACCGGGTGGCGGTTAAGAAGTCCGTATCACCGGAAAGTGTTCCGAGCGCATTCCAGCCAATACTCGCCATAACGGTCACAAACAACGCCACCAGCGCAAACTGAATTTTATCCGTAGAAACCACCGCTTCGAAGCCGCCGGTAAAACTGTATAGCGCAACGACCAGGGCAATCAAAAACAGTGTGCTGTTGACGGATATTTCCAGAAAAGGGGCAATAGTGATTCCAGCCGCATAAATTTCCGCCCCGGCCCAAACGATGAATACAAAAATCAGGGCCGGTGCCAGCAACTGCCGGCTGAATGTACCGAAGCGTTTTTCAATCAATTCCGGCTGGGAGAAGGCTTTCAGTTTTCGGAACATTGGCGCCAGTAGCCAAAAACCGGCCATTGTCAATAACCAGGGGATGATCAGGAGCCATGCCGCCCCAATGCCATACCAGTAAAACAGCTGCACGCCGTATACGCAGGACCAGCTAATTGACATCATACTGGCGGAAATCGATAATCCGGATGCCCATCCGGAAAGATTTGTATCGGCCGCCCAAAAAGCCCGGTTATCTGCCGTTACTGTTTGCCCGCGCCGCCGTTTCCAGATATAGAATCCCATACCGACGACAAGTCCGCTATAACTCAAGAATGCCAGCCAATAGTACAAACCGGTTTCGCTCATAAACGCCTCGCACTTTTAAAAGCTGAGTTTACGGTTTCGGAGGGTAATAATCAAATGGCATGTAAATAGTAATTCGGTTGTTCGTTGTTCGTTATCCGTTGTTCGTTGATCGCTTGCAACCGAGATGAAATCATCATTTATCCGATACGATGGATGAGAAGAAAAATTTTAAAGATAAGAAATGAACGTGGCGATCAGGCGTCGGTTGCTTTGACCACAACGATGGTGAGATCATCATGCTGGTGGGTGTTTTCCGAGAAGCGATTGACGGCGGCGATAATATGGTCACGAATCCGTTTCGCGCTGTTGTTGCTGCTTTCGCTGAGCAGATCGAATAGTTGTTCATCCCCAAACTCATCACCGGTAATGTTATGCGCCTCAGTAATGCCATCGGTGATAAACAGGAAAATATCGCCGGTTTCGTAAGCGATCTCCTCTTCTTCCAGTAAATTTTCAAAACGGCTCGATCCGGTCAGCCCCAGGCCCATTCCCTTTGGGGTCAGCATTGAGACATCGCCAGTTTTCGCTTTATAATAGAATACCGGTGAATGGCCGGCACGGGCAAAATGCAAACGACGTTGTTCCGCTTTAAAGGAAGCACCGACGGCGGTAATAAAGGATTGTTTTTCCAGGTCATTGATCAAGAGCTGGTTTGCCCGGATAAACAATTCCCGTGGGGTCAAACCGAAATGACTGAGCGAACGCATAATTCCCTGCACTTTCGACATATAAAATGCCGCCGAAGTGCCTTTCCCGCTAACGTCCCCGACAACCACCATTATTTCCCCGACTTTCCCGTTCAGGTAATCAAAATAATCTCCACCGACCTCCTGGGCGGGAATGGAAATGCCGGCAATATCCAGTCCGTCAATTTTCGGGTGGGTTTGCGGGAGCGAGGAAATCTGGATTCTACGGGCAATCTCAAGTTCGTGGCGCAAGCGCTGCTGCTCGGCGCGTTCTTCATAGAGAAAAGCGTTCTCGATAGCGACCGCAGTTTGCTTCGATACCGCCGCCAGAAATACCAGGTCTTCTTTATTGAATGGTGATTCGGAGCGCTTCTCGCCAACAACCAACACCCCAACCAGGCGGTTTTTCGAACGGATGGCAATAATATGACGGAACCCCGCATCGATAAAGGGGCCCTGTATATCTTCCGGCAAGTAATCCGCACTAAAACGGTAGTCCGCCCGGTTTCGCTGAATCAAGCGGATCATCTGCTGATCGATATTTTGATGAAAGCCGGCCCATTTTTCTTCCGATATACCATACACCGCGCTGCCGCAGGATTCGTTTTCATTCCGGAAAAAAATCACGCCAACCTGGCGCAGTTGCATCAATTCCGCCAATTTGTTTACGATGCCTTCCGCGAGGTCTTCCTGCACAGCAAACTGGGCATTCATCACTTCACCCAGCTCGGTGGTTGCCCGGCGGTAATCATATTCTGTTCGGTCAAATTTCTTATCAATAATTTGCTGACCACGGCGGCGGGTTCTCAGAAAGAACCACAGTAAAGCGATGGTGATCAGGATTATAACACCTTTCTCCATGGCGTTTTTCTCTTCCGGATCCAGCGGTTGATCCATAATTTCAATCGACGCACCTTCGAACTTCACATTCGGCAGATCGAGATCTATGCCCGGGAGAGAGGCAAGCACATTGAAGAGAATAAACACCAGTGCAAGCAACCAGATGATGGAAACGATGTTATACTGAATGTTTCGCCGCACGCGCAGGTCCATATCCAGCAATCGATAATGCCCGATAGTGTAAAGATATGCCAATGGAATGAGTGCGAGGGAGAAACTGAATGCCATGCTAAAGATCAGTAAAGAGCGGTCATTATTATCCAGCATCCCGGTGTAGAGCATGAATATCATGAAGGCAACATTAAAAAGTGCGACGAACCAGCCGGTTCTGTTGACAATCCGATTGAGCTTTTTGTATTCCTTGGAGGAATACTTCCAGAGAATTATGACGGTCACAATAAAGAGGATGAGAATCGTAATAGTGCCAATTTGTACAAAATTGAGATTCCCCCAAAGCGAGGGCACAAAAAATAACATTGGTAACAAGTAGGCCACCAAAAGCACCCACTTTCGCCAATTCTCGTTGATACGCTCCTGCGGAAAATGAAAGCTGATATGCAGGGAGAGGGGCAGGATCATCAGAAATGATGCCAGCTTCAAGAAATTGGTAAAGGACTGCACCCAATCATCAAACTTGCCGCTTTGATAAAACACCATCAAAAAGAAACCGATCGACAAGAATCCCCAGCCGATCAAACGCGCAGCTATATATCGCGGCCGCTGCAATGCGATAAAGGCACCACTAGCTACAAACAGCAATCCACAAAGAAAAACCAGCACCGTCGCCAGTTGAATCCCGATGGTTGCCAGAATAACATTTTTCGAGAGAATTTGATTATTTCGGAGAATCTCGTAGTTGATCGATTTACCCGCCCGGGCAAAACGCATGATTTTGTCCGCTTCATGACGGTCTTTGAAACTTTGATTATTGATGCGTAAAACCAGGTCACCGACCCGGATATCGGCGCGATCCGATGCGCCACCCTCGGTTACTTCTACGATATAAACTGAAATAGGAATCGTGCGGTAGGTGCTATCGCTCAGATTGGCGATGGGCAGGGTATAGAATAACCGTTCGGCGGTTATTGTCCGGAAAACACCAACTTCCAAAACAGCATCATCTGCCTGAGTAGCGAGAAAATCCTGCAAATCCTCGGCATAATTGAAGAACTCGTCGTCGACACTCTCAATAATATCGCCAACAAGAATCGAGTCCTGCCCGCCAGATGTTATCGGGTTGGTGGCATCAACAGCAATGCTGCTGATCGGCTGAGCAGCGATATTACGGGTAACATACAGATTTCCCCGGGTATCCCGGAATCGATTCTCATCCGTCGAGGAAGCTGCATCACGAAAAAAATTAACAAAAGCAAGTATTACCAGCAGCGCCGCTACAGCGCCAAATAAGATTCTAAAATGGTTGGGACGTTCTTCAAAAAGATTCATCGCCCATACCTGTTCTTAACTGCATTAATATTTCCTTCTAATCCCCTATCTTACTTTAGACTACATAAAAAGTCATTTGGTTGCCATAATCCCCGGTTTTTATTGATTTTTTTGGAGATATGTGACAACCGGAACATTTTAACTGTAGCTTAGCATTCAATATTAAGCCTTTACGCCGGTTTATGCAAGCATTGACTTCCTCTCAAATAATATTTCGCTTGACTTTCGCCGGCGATGGCGTTTTCTTCTGCCGGGCTCAATTTAAGGTACACTGAAGCCTGAATTTTTTATATCGATTTGTCATGCATATATACTTCCGGTTTACCTGTATATACTACACCAGTTCGATATTTACGCCCGGAATGCTGCCGCCGGTTTCAAGCGGCGATGCTCAATAAATTATTTTATACGATGAACAAAAAACAAGCTTGAAAAATGGAAAATAACATAAGAAATATTGCGATTATTGCCCACGTTGATCACGGTAAAACTACCCTGGTAGACGAGATGCTGAAACAAGGACGCATCTTCCGGGAAAATCAAACCGTGCAGGAACGTTTTCTGGATTCTAACGATCTGGAAAGAGAGCGCGGTATTACCATCCTCTCCAAAAACATTGCTATTGACTACAAAGGCGTTAAAATCAACCTGATCGATACGCCTGGCCACGCCGACTTTGGTGGCGAGGTAGAACGCGTGCTTAAAATGGCCGACGGCGTTCTGCTGCTCGTCGATGCATTTGAAGGCCCGATGCCACAAACCCGTTTCGTGCTGCAAAAAGCGCTGAGCCTGGGACTGAAGCCAATCGTAGTTATCAACAAAGTGGATCGCCCGGACAATCGCCCGGAAGAAGTGCTGGAAGAAGTTTTCGATCTCTTCCTGGAACTGGATGCGGACGATTTCCAGCTGGACTTCCCAACCATTTATGCCAGTGGCCGCGACGGCTGGGCAGTGGATGAACTGACTGACGATCGCCTTAGCCTGGAACCGCTGATGGAAAAGATTATCGAGCAGGTGCCCGCTCCCAAGCAGATTGAAGGGCCGCTGCAGTTACAAATTACCTCTATCGATTATAACGATTATGTTGGTCGTATCGGGATTGGCCGGGTGTATCGTGGTGAGATTAAAGACGGCGAAAAACTGCTGCTGCTCAAGCGCGACGGCTCCAGCCATAGAGCGGAAGTGAAAAAGCTCTACACTTTCGAAGGGTTAGATAAAAAATATGTCGATTCGGTTGCCAGTGGTGATATTTGCGGGGTGATCGGCGTCGAGGATGTCGATATCGGTGATACACTCGCTGATCAGGAGACTCCAGAACCAATGCCCTTGATCGCCATCGACGAGCCGACCATGAGCATGACCTTTATGGTGAACAACTCCCCATTCTATGGCAAGGAAGGTAAATTTGTTACCTCCCGGCAAATCCATGACCGCCTCTTCCGCGCTATGAAAAGTGATGTTGCGATTCGGGTGGAAGATACCCCATCACCGGATAGCTTCAAAGTATATGGCCGTGGTATTCTCCACCTGTCTATCCTGATGGAAAATATGCGCCGGGAAGGATACGAGCTACAAGTTGGACAACCGAAAGTAATCTATAAAGAAATCGACGGCAAAAAAGCGGAACCGGTGGAAATTCTTATTATCGATGTGCCCTCGGATTTCTCCGGAAAGGCCATTGAGATTGTCGGGCAACAACGTGGCGAATTGGTGAAGATGGAGCCAAAAGGCGAAATTCAGCACCTGGAATTTCATATTCCCTCTCGTGGATTGATCGGCCTGAGAAACCGTTTGTTGACTGCAACATCGGGAGAAGCCGTTATGCATCACCGCTTCTACCAGTACGAATACTTCAAAGGCTCCATTCCCCAGCGGCAGAGCGGCGCGCTCATTTCCATGGCCGATGGTCAGGCAACCGCCTATGCAATTGATTCTCTGCAGGATCGCGGACGTTTCTTTATTGCCCCGGGTGATCAAATCTATAAGGGACAGATTATCGGGGAAAACAATAAGGATAAAGATCTGGAAGTCAATATCCAGCGTGGTAAAAAGCTTACCAACATGCGGGCAGCGGGCAGCGATCGCTCCCTGAAGCTGGCGCCTCCAACGATCTTTAGTCTGGAAGAAAGCCTGGAATTCATCAACGATGATGAGTTGGTAGAAATTACCCCGGAATCTATCCGCCTGCGTAAAATTCATCTCGATGAAAATGATCGCAAGCGGGCACGCCAGAACAAACCACTGCATCAGTTTTAATAAAAAGCGTATTTCCGGATTTGCATATTTGCAAATCCGGAATGCTTATCATAGATTTCAGTTATGAAACCCGCAAAAGAAAAATCTGCATCTCCAGCTTACCTGCTTGGCATTGAGTCCAGTGGCAATACTTGCGCCGTGGGCATCTCCGGAGATAAGGATTTAATCTGCAACTTTGCCGTTAATATTCCGAACATCCATTCCCGGGAGTTAGCCCCGCTAATTGAACAGGCGATCACGACCGCAGGCATAGAAATGCCGCAGCTTTCTGCGATTGTCCTTTCTGCCGGTCCGGGCTCCTTTACCGGCTTGCGCATTGGTTACAGTCTGGCAAAAGGATTGGCGCACGCACTGAACATTCCCATCATCGAAGTGCCGACGCTGGACGTTTGGGCCTATCAGGCCGGTGTGCAGACAAACCCGGTGATGCCGGTTATCGACGCCCGGCGCGGGGAAATTTTTGCCGCTGTTTATGAATGGCAAAATGATGAAATGATAAAAATACGCGACGATCAGTTACTTGCTCCGGGCGATATTAAAACGTTAAGCGAAAGTCCCCTGCTGCTGACCGGCGCAGATGCAGCAAAGCTTTATCCGCTATTGGATGAACACCTCCCAGCAGCCTCGAAAATGATAACCCCGGCTGCCGCTCAACCGGAAATATGGAGCCTGCTGACCATCGGTTATCAAAAATTTCAATCAAGAGAATTCTCCGACCTTACTACCTGCGAACCGCTCTATATGCGGGCATTTAAGGGCGTTTCATGAAAAGCGAAGACGTTCTTATTCGTCCCATGACGATCGAGGATCTGGACATTGTGCTGGCAACTGAAAAGCGTGTTTACTTAACGCCCTGGTCGCGCCGAAATTATGAATTCGAAGTGAAACAAAATCGTTTTGCAATTCCCGTGGTCATGGAATATCAGAAAGAAATTATCGGGCACTGCGTTGCCTGGGATCTTTTCGAGACATATCATATTGCCACAATAGTGATTATGCCGGAACATCAGGGAAAGGGACTAGGCAAATACCTGCTGGACTATATGCTCAGTAAAGCGACCATGGCAGATCACGCCCTGCTGGAAGTTCGGGAATCGAATACGCGTGCCCGGACGCTTTATCAGCAATACGGGTTTCGCGATATTGGTATGCGGAAACGATATTACAAAGACGGTGAAAATGCAATCGTTATGCGCAAGGAACTCGAACTGACGAATTCCGATGAAAAATGATTTCAATTAACCGGAGAATCTTCTATATTTGGTACCTACTACAATTGCAATTTTTAAATAAGATGTTCAACCAGGCAAAACAAATTTAATGTCTGAATCGAGTACTGCACATCCGGAACTATCTCCTGCCGCCAGGCGCTCCTCCTGGAAAAAGGGTTTCATTCCCCCTGCATTAGTGGCGGTGAACACTTTGCATGCCGCCGTCAATTACCGACATTTTCATTTTGACGGGAGTATTTCGTCATGAGAGTTTTACTGGATCTCAGTGTGCTACTGGATGTTATCCGGAAAGACTCCGCCACTCATCCGGCCTCCTCAGCGGTAATGAGTAAAGTGATGGTCAAAGAGTTGTCCGGTGTTTTGCCGGCGCATTGTCTTCATTATATCTTTAAAACGGTTTCCGAAAATTCTTCCATGCAGCAAGCTTATGATATGGTCGACTGGTTCTTGGTTCATTTCGAAATTGCCAGCCAGGATAAAAATCTCTTCATGGACGCCCGCACCCTGGATATGGTTGATTTCGAACATGCCGTTGTCGCCAGCATTGCCCGTTTTGCCGAGTGTGACCATCTGATCACCTGGGATCTCGACGGCTATAAGAACTCACCGATAGAAGCATTAACCCCGGCACAGTTACTGGAGAAATTTGGCATTCGCCTTGATTAAAGTTGCCGGCAAAAGTCTGTTTACTGCCCACCTCCACAGGAGTTAAGATGATTTCGATAAAGGAAGCTGAAAATATTATCCGGCAAAATTTACCGGTCCGCCAGATTAAAAACCTCGGCATGGATCAATTGCCCGGGAGAATTCTCGCCAAGAATATTATTGCCGTGGAGCCTTCTCCCCGTTACAGCAACAGTGCGATGGATGGATACGCGGTGCGTTGGTCGGATATTAAAACAGCCTCAGCAGATAAACCGGTCTCTCTTTCCCTCACCGGAGAAAGCCAGGCTGGCGTTCCTTTTCGCGGCGTTCTTCAGCCCGGGCAGGCAGCCCGTATCAGCACCGGCGCTATGATTTGTGAAGGTGCGGACGCCGTCGTTCCCCAGGAAGAAACAGAAGTGCAGGACGCAGTTGTTCAGATAAAAAGTGCCAAGAAACAACATCAGCATATTCGTTTTGAAGGCGAGGAATTTAAGAGTGGCGCTCCGTTGCTAACGGCCGGCAATAAATTAGGCCCGGCGGAAATCGCTTTGCTGGCTTCGCAGGGGATTACCATGGTGCCGGTGTTTCATCCCGCGAAAGTATCGGTAATTGTGACCGGCAGTGAGCTGGTCGCCTATGATCGCCTGCCGAAACCGTGGGAAATTCGCGACTCCAACAGCCCGATGCTCCAGACTGCAATAAGCATGGCCGCAGGTGAAGTTAGTCATGTCGCGCGGGTCGGGGATGATTATGATGCGACGATGAACGCACTACAGCAGGGAATGGCGGAGAGCAATATTGTTATCTTTTCCGGAGGTGTGTCGGTCGGCCCGCACGATCTGGTTAAACAAGTGTCAGCGGATTGTGGCTTTGAAACGCTCTTCTGGCGAGTACGGCAACGGCCGGGCAAACCGCTGTTCTTTGCGCGGAAAGATGGCACTTTACTTTTCGGTCTTCCCGGCAACCCAGTTTCCGCCTTCATGTGCTTTCAATATTACATCAATCCGGTAATCCGCTATTTGAGCGGAGAAAGCTTCGAACGGCCGAGCACAAAAGCGCAGCTGGCAGTGCCAATTCATAATAAAATTTCCCGTGCACAGCTTTTCCGGGTAACGGTCGACCGGGAAAGTAAACCGGCAAATCCGCAGGTCTACCCGCTGGAAAAGCAGGGATCGCATATGCTCACTTCCCTTTCCGATGCGCGTGGATTTATTTTGCTTGATGTTGAGGCAGATTTAGCTGCCGGTGAAATGGTAGATGTTTATCCGTTGTATTAGCTATTTATCTTTCCGCAAACGAATCAACCCTTCCTGCACAACCGACGCCACCAGCACGCCCTCACGGGTATAGATATGGCCGCGGCTAAGTCCCCGGGCATGCGCTGCCACCGGGCTCTCCAGCGCGTATAGCAGCCAGTCATCGGCGCGAAAGGTATGATAAAACCAGATGGCGTGATCCAGGCTGGCGATCTGTAGTTTGGGATGGATAAAAGACACACCATGGGGTTGCAGACTGGTGGTGAGTAAATTGAAATCGGAGGCGTATGCCAGGGCGCATTTATGCATAAAAATATCATCCGGCAGCGCTTCCCGGCAGCGAAACCAGACGTATTTTACCGGGTCTTCTTTTTGCGGATTTTGCAAATCAATCGGGTTAACCATGCGGGAATCGATCAACCAGTTCTCTTCAAAAAGCGAACGCATGCTTTCCGGGGCTAAAGCTGCCAGTTGCTTGCGCACGTCGCTGGCATCGGAAAGCTCTTCCGGAAAGGGCACATCCGGTAGTTCATCCTGATGCTCAAATCCATCCTCATGCTTGTGGAAAGAGGCCGCCATGTTGAAGATCGCCGCACCATGCTGAATCGCGGTAACCCGCCGCGTGGTAAAGCTGCCGCCATCGCGCATCCGATCCACATTATAAATGATTGGCGCATTCACGTCGCCGGGCAAAATGAAATAGGCATGCAGCGAATGGACGTAGCGATCGGCGATTTCCACCGTCTGCGCGGCAGCGCTCAGGGCCTGACCCAACACCTGGCCACCAAATACTCTTTTTGATCCAATACTATGACTTTGCCCGCGAAATAGATTTACTTCAATCTGCTCAAGAGCGAGTAATTCCAACAAGCGCTGTGTTGCGGCCATTTATCTTTCCTGAGTTCATCTTGTTTTTTTACTGCAAACTTTTCAATGTCCAATGTCCAACATCCAATGCTCAATTTCCAAGTATGCTAGAACCTCCGGAGCGGTTTTGCAACTTCAACATTGGATATTGAGCATTGGATATTGGACATTCAATCTTTTTAATCGTTCGTTTGTTAAACACAAAACTAACGCGTGTCCAATTCTGCGGCTTCCGGTAAATTTTCATCTGCCGCTCTCCAAACTTCGGCGAGATCCTGATACGCTTTTTCGCTAACTTCCTCGTTCCCGGCAGCCTTTGCTGCCCGGGCCATTCCCAGCAGTCCCAGTGCCCTGCCGGGTTCTCTAAAGAGTGCGTTACGGAATGCTTCCTGCGCCGCTGCCGGGCGATTCATTGCCATCAACACTTCTCCGTAAATCTCATAGACCGGCTTTACTGGAATTGGGGGACCAAACTCCAGACTCATTGCTTCCTGCAGCTTAATTGCCGCCTCCAGGGAAGTCAATGCGGCACGATTCGCTCCTTTTTGGTAAGCCACCAATCCTTCCAGAATTTTTACCATTACTTCCAACGCTTCTTCATCGGAATAGCGAGCAGTATTGGTTGGCAACGATTTTAGATTCGCAAAAGCAGTCTCCAGCGCTGCCAGTTTATCCTGATGATACGCCCGTAAGCCGTTGGTAAAATATACCGTCGAGCTTCCCTGCAGGCGATAGTCGGATGGATTGATCGTTTCCGGCAGCGAAACGGCATCCCACTGGCGGGTTTCGACAAGATATGCCGCTTTCATATAAGCGAGATGATTACGCAAATGCCGGGATGGGCTGCGCTTCAAACGTGCTTCCACATCTTCGATCAGGGTCATTGCTGCATCATACATTCCTTCCTGCAGATGGCTGTAAGTGAGCCACCAGGTCGCATGCAGCCCATGGTCTCCTTTCTTCAGAGACGCCGCCCGGGAAGCGATATTTGTTTTCGAAGATTCCTCCCACATTCCCAGCGCCATAAAGATGTGCGAAGGCATGTGCAGGGCATGCGGCGCGTCCGGGGCAATATCGGCATAGACATGCGCTGCCGGCAGTCCCAACGGGGCATGAATCGGATCATCAAATGAATGGATGACATAATGAGCAGCGCCGGGATGACGGGGATTTTTTTCGAACACTTTCTGAGCCACCGCACCGGCGCGCATGTAGATGCGAAAATCACGCTTTCCCTGGGCAGTACCAAGGATTGAGAGCGAGTAAAAACTGGCAGCTTCGTGATCATCCGGATATTTTTCCGCCAACGCCTTCATCGCTTCCATGTAGGCAAGATTGCGGGTTACCTTATCACCTTCTCCAAAAAGAATATCCAGAGTTCGTAGATAATCTTTCTCCCGCTCAGTAGGCGCCTTTGCCATCCTGGCTTCACTACTGCCTCCCAGTTTTGCCAGCGCAGCTTTACCGGAAGAGACATTTTCCCGCGCCCATACCGGATGATTATGCGTCATCGCCTCGCCCCAATAGGCCAAGGCAAAATCCGGGTCTACATCCTGCGCCTTCTGAAACGCACGACGGGCATCCCAATATTCAAAGCTGTGCAGCAATAGCACACCTTGGATGAAGGCATCCTGCGCAGCCGCTGCACCGGAGTTAGGGAAATCAATCTCTCCCAAATCCAGATCCTGCGAAATCGCCGGTGTCGCACAACTGAGAAAAAAGCAAAATGCGAAAACACTCAAATAACAAAATATTTTCATGACAAATTCCTTAAAGAGTTTTAGGTGTTAAGGGGATTAGAATCCAAGGATTTCTTGCATGGCCTATCGCCTAATCCCCTAAAGCCTAATCTCCTATCTAATCCCGCTGCCAATCCGGAAAGCGACCAGGCGTCCAGGGAGCGCCGGCTTTTTCCATCTCAGCTTCGATGCGGACGAGGTCATCCTGAACAATCTTTCGCAATTGCGGTAATAAGGTTGCAAATTCCTCGGCAGCAATGTCGTAAGCTTGCTGATTAGTTACCGTTGGGCCAGTGGAAACATACCATAAACTGTAAACCATATTATACAATCGGCTGTTGATTGAAGGCGGTACCGGTTCGTAGTAACGGCGGGGAATCGGATCGCCATAGAAGGTGATCCTCAGATCTTTCAGGCGGTTTTCGATGGTGCGAATCTCGCTCATAAGTGCCGGATTAATATTTGGTGTATCCATCAATCCCTGCTTGATATGCTTGATGCGTTTCTCGGTTTCCCCAAAAACGCCACCAGCGGCAGATACCGCCCGCTGCAGCTTCGCGGCTTTTTCCCGGAATGCTAATGCAGCTGCGCGGTCGCCAACCGGCAGGGTATGCCAATCCAGCGGCTCGCAGACAAATGACTGTGGTGTACCGAGGGCGGTCAGTTCACCATCGATCATCTTTTCCATGGATACTGTGTAGGTGCCGGGCAGGGCAAGATATCCCTGCGGCCAGTCTTCACTATTGCGTGCTTTTGTGCCGGACGGTTCCATCGCAGCATGGCGGAGATTCCAAACCACGCGGTGCATCCCTTTGCTGGCCGGGCCGGTAAAGCGTTGAACAACGTTGCCGGCATCGTCCCGCACTGTGAATATGATCG
This sequence comes from Calditrichia bacterium, assembly GCA_028284905.1. GTDB lineage: Bacteria > Calditrichota > Calditrichia > RBG-13-44-9 > J075 > JACKAP01. The sequence goes on along the minus strand of JANQQU010000026.1, from coordinate 89,940 downwards.
CCGGTTTTTCTTCGCGCATTTCTGCTCGTAAATCTTCCCAGGGCGGATAGTAAACGGTACCGCCGTCCTTCTCAGTTTTCTTTTCTTTCTTTTTCCGCAACTGCTTCCGGGTTTGATAACTTTCTTTCAGCATGTAGGTAAAGACCGCTCCTACTGGCGGATTCGGTGCGGTATAGAACGACGCGCCCTGGAAAGAACTACCTTCTCCACCCATCGGGGTCGCTTCGATGAACATCCAGGTCTTTTTAACCGGGAACAGAGTCGCTTCTGCTTTCAAAACTTCCGGGGTGATGTGGCGCAGCGGCGTGTAGTCGTCCAGCACATAAAATCCCCGCCCGAACGTTCCGAGAACAACGTCGTTCTCACGGCGCTGCAGGGAAATGTCCCGCACAGCGATGGTCGGCACCCCACTTTTCATCTGTACCCATTCTTTGCCACCATCAATGCTAAAGAATACACCAAATTCGGTGCCGGCAAAGAGCAGATCCGGTTTCACATGGTCCTGCATAATCGCGTAAACCGATCCTCTTTCCGGTAAATTTCCGGCAATCGACTGCCAGCTTTTTCCACGGTCATTACTCTTGAAAAGATATGGTTTAAAATCCCCGCGCTTATGATTGTTAAAAGCGGCAAAAACAGTATTGGCATCATGGAGTGAGGCGGTCAGGCAATTCACGTAGGTCATTTCCGGCACGCCCTGGATGCGCATAATTTTTTGCCAATTGGCGCCACCATCTTCGGTAATACTGACAACGCCATCGTCGCTACCGGCATAGATTAGCCCTTCCTGTAACGGCGATTCATCTAGGGCAACCAGGTTGCCATAGATTGAGGTCGAGCGGTTTTTCGAAATCGCATCCACGCTCCAGACTTTACCCATCACCTTTAGTTTATTGCGGTCGACTTGCCGGGTGAGATCACCACTGATCGCCCGCCAGGAATCGCCGCGGTCATCACTGCGATAAAGAATATTGGCCCCAAAGTAGAGACGGGTATTCTGGTGCGGACTGATCTTCAGGGGAGAATCCCAATTCCATTTCAGCGGCGGCTCGCCTTTCCCCACTTTCGGCTTAATTTCTATCGCTTCCCCGCTGCGTTTATCGAAGCGATATAAGTTGCCATGCTGATATTGGGAATAAACGATATTGGGATCTTCCGGATCGATTTGCGGTTCGAAGCCATCGCCACCAAGGGTAACGAACCAATCGCTATTAACGATGCCGCTGGCGGAATTGGTGCGCGCCGGGCCGCCCAGCGTAAAATTATCCTGCGTGCCGCCATAAATATTGTAGAAAGGAAAGTCGTTATCGACTTCTACTTTATAGAACTGGGTTACCGGCAGATTGGCCTTGTAATGCCAGTTCTGGCCACGATCAAAACTTTCGTAGATGCCGCCATCGCAACCGGCGAGGAGATAATCGGTATCGGCAGGGTCAATCCAGAGGCAGTGATTGTCGACATGCTTTTTGCTCTCCCCGGCATTTATGAAAGTTTTTCCACCATCATGGGTTACTTTCATATAAACGTCCATGGAGTAGACCCGGTCGACGTTCAACGGATCGCAAATTAGCTCCTGGTAATATTGCGGACTGCGGCTTACGTATCCGCTCTGCTTCTGCCAGCTGGCCCCGCGATTGGTCGAACGAAAGAAACCGCTTTTTCCCCGCTCGCCTTCTACGACTGCGTAAAGGACATCCGGATTCGCCGGAGAAATATCCATGCCGATTCTTCCCATCTTACCGGCCGGTAATCCACTTTCGATTTTCCGCCAGTTTTTTCCGGCATCTTCGGATTTGTAGATGGTCGATCCCGGACCGCCGTTAATCAACGTCCAGACATGACGACGACGCTGGTAGGCAATCGCGTAGAGCACATCGGGATTACGGGGATCAAAATGGACTTCGCTGATGCCAGTATGCTCATCTACGGAAAGGATGTTATCCCATTTATCGCCACCATTGGTGCTTTTATACAACCCACGTTCGCCACCTTCCGACCAAAGCGGCCCCTGCGAGGCGACGTAAACAACGTTGCTATTGCGCGGATCAACGGCAATCATCCCAATATGTTCGGAGGTTTTCAACCCCATGTGCTTCCAGGATGCGCCGCCATCGAGAGATTTATAAACGCCATCGCCATAACCGACACTACGCTGACTGTTGTTCTCCCCGCTGCCGACCCAAACCACATGCGGATTATTCGGATCCAGCGTTATGCAACCAATTGAGTAGGAATTCTGCCCATCAAATATCGGTTGCCAGGTAGTACCGGAATTGATAGTTTTCCAGACACCGCCGGAAGCGATGGCTGCATAATAAATTTTGCGATTTTCCGGGTGGACGGCAAAGTCAATAATACGTCCTGAGGTTAACGCCGGCCCCACGCCGCGAAATTTCAACCCGGAAAACAGGGAAGCATCCAGCTTGTTCTCTTTCGATTTGTCATTTTTTCCTTTGGGAGGTGCGGCTGCCAAATTAGTAGAAATCAGTATTAGCAGACAGCTGTAAAAGAATCGCTTCATCAGGAATCTCCTCGCTTGCGTTTATATTTCTCCGATTGAGATAAATTGGATTATTTACTTTCAGGGTTATTAGCAATCAGCGGCCAATCACTAAACATCACTAATGATGGAAAACGAACCCGCTTATGCGGGCATTTGACAATTCGCCATGGATTCACCTACGGCGCAAAACCAAGCCAGCAATAAAGACTACTTATTTCGCAGGGATAATTCAATTGATATTTTTTCTGAAATCTTTTGCAGCGCCACATTATTTAAGCAAATCGAAGAATATTCACAAACAATCGAAAAGTTGTTGGTTTTATACTGTCTTTTGAATTTTTGATATTTCGGCAACTTTTCTTAACATCTAAGATAATTTTTAGAGGAGCGTATAATTTGGCAAGTTCGACAATACAGTTGGAAATGTGACGTATTTGGCATATATTAACCTTCGAAAATAAAAAAGCAGGGTATGAAGTTACGCATTGTCATTCGTAAAGTAGCAGAAGATCTCTACATCGGCACATGTCCCAATCTGGAAGGTTGTCATGTGGAAGCCACCACGCCGGAGGCTGCCAGGAATTTGTTAAGATCGGCGATTGAAGCGTACATTATAAGCTATAAGCAACGTCATGAAAAAATACCAAACAAATAATAACACGGCCGAAATTTCTCAGGTTCCGCGCATCAACAAAGACCGCATCATGAGCGCCTTTAAGTTGATGGGCTATGCAGAGGATTTTCAAAATGTCTCCGTTACCGTGTTACGGGAAACTCACTTCCCTTTCCGGCGATTAACGATTCCGCACAACCACAACATCTCGGTTGAATTGCTCAAGTTATATCTCAATGACGCGCACATCGACTACAACACATTCAACGAAGCACTCAAATCCCTGAGCCGCTAATCCACTTCCTGAATCATCTGCCAGGTTATTCCAAAACGCTGCAAATATTTTCGCAGTCGATCGGCATCGTTTGCATTTTTTTTCCGTTGGCGGGACATTTCGAAGAGTTCCCGACCGGCAGCGGAAAGGCTGCTTGATTGCCGGCAAACTTTCAGTACACCAGTCAACTGAAAGCGATCGAACATATCCAATTCGGCCAAATCTTCTGGTGCCAATATTTTCTCGAGTAGGTTTTCGCTCTCCTCCCGGCCATCTGTTGTTTGCCAGTTTTCCTGCAGACGCTCAATTTCATCCCGGACAATTTCCCCGGTAATTCGTCCTCCCCGGGCGAGTGTCGCCATACGAGTAACTGCGGCATTGAGATCGCGGAAATTCCCATCCCATACTGCTGCTGGGCCGGTAGCAAAGTCCATAAATGCTTCCCGCGCTTCTTTATTAAAATTGACTGCGGAATTATTTTCCCGGGCAAAACGTTCCAATTCGTAACGTAAATTCGGCGCAATATCCTCCCGGCGAGCCTGTAAACCAGGTAAGCGAAATGTCCAAAGATTGATCCGCGCCAGCAAGTCCTCCCGAAACTCTCCCGCCTTTACTGCTTTCTGCAGATTGCGATTGGTTCCGGCAATTAACTGAAAATCACTCTTCGCCTCTTTATCTGCCCCCACTGGTAAAAAACGTTTTTCTTCCAGTGCACGGAGCAACATCGCTTGTTCATCCGGGCCAAGCTCGCCGATCTCATCCAGGAAGAGGATGCCGTTATCTGCCAGCTTTAATTGCCCCGGTCTGTCCTGCATCGCGCCGGTAAAAGCGCCTTTTACATGGCCAAACAATGTGGACATGGCGGTATCCCCGCGCAGCGTGGCGCAATTCACTTCAACCAACTCTCCTTCTACCTGGCGGCGTAATTTTTTAAGGGCATAAATTTTTCGGGCGAGTTGGGATTTTCCGGCGCCGGTTGGCCCGGTCAATAAAATAGGGGCACGGGAATAAATCGCCACTTGCTCAATTTGTTCGATCAATTTATTGAAAGCGGCATTACGAGTCTCTATACCGGATTTCAGGAAGAAAACCCCCTTCTCCTGTTCTACCCGGAAGCGGGAGGCAAGTTTATCATACCGGGAAAGGTCCAGATCGATGATCCGAAAAGTACCGATTTTTTCTTCGGTTTTCCGGCGCGGAGGAGATGTTTGCAGCAGCTTGCCGGGAAGATATTTCGCTTCGACTAATAAGAAGAGGGAAATTTGGTGGACATGAGTACCGGTAGTTATATGGATGAGATATTCTTCACTGTCCGGGTCGAAGTTGTAAGTGCCGGCAAAATCAAGCAATTCCCCATATACTTCTTCGAAATCCCAAGGATTATGCAGATTGATTTGATGAAGATTGATTTTAGTTTCTGGAGAAATAGTCTGCATATCTGCTGCAACAAACTTGGCCAATTCCCAGTGTTTTTCCTCGTAAAGCAATTCATACCGGTGCACCAGAAAATCTTCATGCATACATATCGAAACGGTGGGTCGCCATTTCTCCCAACGCTCAGCACGCTTTCCGCCGTCCAGATTGATCCCTAATAATCCAAGAACAACTTTATTTCTCGGCTTACCCGGAGATCTCTTCTGCTTTCGGGGTAAATGAACCAATTTCACCTCTGCAAGAATATATAATTTTTTATAAAATAATAGACAATATTATAAAAAACAAGCTACAATTATTTCTGAAAATTTTCTTTTTCTTTTTAAAAATCTACACAAATCCATAAAAAACAAGAGCATTCAACAATGAGTGTTTTTTTTGGCACGCCAATTGATTTACTATTAGACAGCGAGTGAAACTTTAATTAACCTTATCGCAAAGGAGAGATAAAATGGCTAACAAGAATTTGTTTCAATCGATTCGGGGACGAATGCTGCGCAGAACGAATGCAGTAAATCAGGAAGGCGCACCGGCATACCAGCGTTCCCCGGAAGAAGCATTGGCACAATACGCGGTCACTGGCTGTCTCAACGATACATTCTATGCGTCCGCAGGAATGCAACTGGAAACAGTGCTTTCTCTTTGCGAAGAAGTGGATGCTGAATATATCGCGAGAACAGCGATCTACGCCAGGGAATATGGCTATATGAAAGATATGCCCGCCCTGTTATGTGCCAGGCTTTCAGTGGATGCACCGGAATTACTACCGGTAGTATTCGAACGGGTAATTGACAATGGCAAAATGCTGCGGAATTTCGTTCAGATAATGCGTTCCGGCGTAGTAGGACGTAAATCCCTTGGCACCCTGCCGAAACGACTGGTGCGGCAATGGCTGGAAAGTCGTAGTGACGAACAGATCTTCCGGGCGTCAGTGGGCAACAGCCCTTCGATCGTCGATATTCTGAAGATGGTTCACCCGAAGCCGCAATCAGCGAGCCGGGAAGCGCTTTATGGCTACCTGATCGGCCGGGATTATAACGCGGAAATGCTCCCGGAAATTGTTCGTGCATACGAAAGCTACAAGGCGGATAAGAACCAGCCGATGCCGAACGTGCCTTTCCAGATGCTCACTTCCCTGTCTTTAGGCAAGTGGGAATGGACGGCTATCGCTCAAAATGCCTCCTGGCAAATGACCAGAATGAATCTGAACACTTTTGCCAGACAAGGTGTATTCCAGGGCAATGCCGGTGAAATCGTCTCCATGATCGCCGAGCGGTTGAGAGACCGGACGGCCATAGCAAAATCGCGGGTATTCCCCTATCAGTTGATGATGGCGTACCTGGCGGCAAGCGGAGACATACCGCGGAAAATTATCAACGCATTGCAAGATGCGATGGAAATCGCGGTAGAAAATGTGCCGGCAATTGAAGGCAAAGTCTATGTTTGCCCGGATGTCTCTGGTTCAATGACCTGGACGGCAGCAACCGGCAGCCGGAAAGGCGCTACCAGCAAAGCAAGATGTATCGATATCGCAGCGCTGGTCGCCGCAGCAGTGCTCCGGAAAAATAGCGAAGCGGAAATAATTCCCTTCGAAGGCCGGGTGGTGAAAGTTCGCCTGAACTCCCGGGACAGCATCATGACCAATGCGGAAAAATTGGCAAACATCGGTGGCGGCAGCACCAATTGCAGCGCACCGCTGAAATTGCTCAACAAAAACGCTGCAAAAGGCGACCTGGTATTGTATGTCTCCGACAATCAGTCCTGGGTTGATGCCCGGAGTGGAAGAAACGGCACCGGCATGATGTGGGAATGGAATAAGTTCCGGCAACGGAATCCGCAGGCAAAACTGGTATGTTTGGATATTCAACCGTATCAAACCAGCCAAACTTACCAGCGGGAGGACATCCTCCATGTCGGTGGATTCTCCGACCAGGTATTCCGGATCATCAGCGATTTCGCAGCCGGACGTTTAAGTGAAGACTACTTCACGAATGAAATTAAGAGAATAAGCCTGTAAACCGAAAAACCGCCGGGATGGCGTTCCCATCCCGGCGAAAATAAACGATTTTTGATCTTTGAAATCTTGAGAAAAATTAGCGGCGAATGCTTGCGAAACTACATTGAGGATGACGAGGTCCCGGGTTCGAATCCCGGCGCCAACCCTATAAGTTCGTCAGACGAGCAAACCCCAAAGGGGCAAGTGAGCAACTCTGAACTCTAAACTCTGAACGTTGAACTTTGAACTTTTTTATAAACGGTTGGCGTAGCTCAGTTGGTAGAGCGCGGTAACGTTTCGTTAACCCTTGTCGCCGCTAATTTTTCTAATTCGGAATTCGAAATTCGGAATTCCGAATTCACTACGGAGCGTAGCTCAGTTGGTACGAGCAGTGGAGTGAAAATCCACGTGTCAGGGGTTCGAATCCCTTCGCTCCGGCTAAACAACGAATGCCTGTGAAACTACACTGTCCCGGGTTCGAATCCCGGCGTCAATTGCAAGATTGGCGTAGCTCAGTTGGTAGAGCATGTTTCACAAACACTTGTCGTTGTAACTTTTTTAAATTCGGAATTCGGAGTTCGGAATTCCGAATTCTTTACGGAGCGTAGCTCAGTTGGTAATTGAGAGCAATGAGGTGAAATCTCATGGTCAGGGGTTCGAGTCCCTTCGCTCCGGCTAAATGCGGCGAATGCTGGTGAAACTACACTTTTAATGCCAGGGTTCCGGGTTCGAATCCCGGCGTCGATCGCAAGATTGGCGTAGCTCAATTGGATAGAGCATGGAGAAAGTTTCACTAATCCTTGTCGCCGCGTTTTTTTTAATTCGGAATTCGGAATTCCGAATTCCGAATTAATAATGGTTTAATGCGGCGAATGCTGGTGGAACTACAACTTGAGGAAAAAGCCAACGTTTCACCAACTCTTGTCGCCGCTAAATTTTAATATGAAGAAAAACTGCTGATGAATGCCGGTGAAACTACAAGGGTTAAAGCAGGTTCGAATCCTGCCGGCCCAGGTGGCCGTCAACGTTTCACTCCCTTTTGTTATCGGCGGTAGAATTGTTGAAGTCGAATGCCTGAGGAACTACAGGACCCCGAAGATGCTGAGACTCACGACTCAGCCCGTCAAGGCGGTAGTTTAAATGAAAACGTCGGGATATGTTTCTCAACTACTTGTCGATGGAAATAATGAATTTCTTTTTTACAGTCCAATTTAGTTTTTAATATCGAAAGGAAACGTCATGAAGACGGATGAAATCAAGTTAAACAGCCAGATGATTACCACCGGAGATGCAACAGCAATTCTCCCGGTAGAAGATGGCAAATACAAACCGGTAAAAGTATTCGGCAATGAAACTATCCGGGAAGGATTTGACCAGATTTGCCTCCAGCAGGCAATGAACTGTGCTACCGCTCCCGGCGTTTCCGATGTCGTTCTTAATCCGGACGGCCATGCTGGTTACGGCGCGCCGATTGGCTCCGTACTGGTTTCTCCCAGTCATATTTATCCCGGACCGGTAGGCGTTGACATCAAATGCTCGATGAGTTTATTGCAATTGAACATTCCTGCGGATGAGATTCAGGAAAAAAGCATCCGCCGGGCGCTGATCAACGCTATCTGTGAACGGACGCCAACCGGTGCAGGGAAAAGCCAACGCTCGGCGAAAAAATCACGCCGGGTAGATGCAGCTATCGGGAAGCGTGTTGTAATAGAGGGCGCTTCTTCAGCGGTATGTGAAGCACTGGGAATTCCTACTCACTGGGCAGAACGTTGCGAGGATGCATTCCATACTGGCCATGACGAGACCAGAGCTTCTTTGGAAAACCGCCTCGAGTATCTAATCGACAGTGGACAATTTCCTAAATTTGCCGATAAAGTAATGCAATTGGGGACTTACGGCGGCGGAAATCATTTTGGAGAATGCGAAATTGTTGAAGTCGCAGATTCGCCGCGCGCCCGGGAAATTGCCGATGTGTTTGGCCTGAAGGATGGTCACGTGGCATTTTTCTCTCATTGTGGTTCGCGGGGATTCGGTTATCATCTCGCGCAATGTCAATTCCGAAATCTGCAAAAGATGTTTAACACCTGGAGCATTCCCTTTCCGGCAGATAGCAAACACCTGGTTTACGCGCCGCTCGGTACTCCGGAAGCGGACGCTTACATTGATGATATGAGCATGGGCGGCAATTTTGCGACGGTTAACCATATGTTGATTAACGCCTTGGTTCTGGAAGCTTTCCAGGAAGTCTTGCCCGGCACCACTGGCGAGCTGGTGTATTTTATCAGTCACAACATCGCTCGTCGGGAAGTTGTCGACAACCGGAAAATGTGGGTGCACCGGAAAGGGGCGACCCGGGCATTTCCGGCGAACCATTTTGCCCTGAAGGATACGCCTTTCTACAGCACCGGCCATCCGATTCTCTTACCGGGAAATCCGCAAGCGGGATCCGCGGTAATGGTTGGGGAACCGGGCGCGATTGAAAGCTGCTACAGCGTGAATCATGGCGCGGGGCGAAAAATGGGGCGAAAGCATGCGATTCGTGAATTGGATCAGCAGGCAGTTGATGCTTCATTTGACGACATGGATATTCTTACCAATTGCCGCAAATATCCCAAGGATGAAGCACCGGCAGCCTACAAGGATTTTCAGGAAGTGCTGAAGTCCGTGGAACAGGCTGGGCTGGCTTCGACCGTGGCGAAATTGAATGCGCGCTTTGTTATTAAGGACACGAATTAACAGTTGACAGTTGACAGTTATCAGTGAACAGTTATCATTATCGATCAAATTAACGATTGTTATTTGTTTCATGTTCTCTGTTAACTGATCACTGACAACTGTTCAGTAAAATTTACAACATTTATAGCATATCTGTACCATCTAAACGCAAGCAGGGTAACATGGAAGAGCACCTTCTACAGGATATTATTGATCGTCTGGAATCCACAAATTCAATAAATGACGCATATTGGGGACTCTTTGAATATGATGGCGCAGGTATGAATATCGAAGCGAACCGTCAGGGCCTGGAATTGTTCGCTGCCCGATTGTTAAGGGCCTCAAAAGATGCCAGAAAAATTGTGGCCGGCGAAGAAAAAAATACAATTCTTTTAGACCATCAGGAAGAATGGATCGATGGAGAGTTGGTTATTCGGGGAATAAAACCAATTTTGAAAAACCGTGATCAAATTTTTCGTGAATTTCCTCAGAGAAACTGGAAAGATAAAATATTTGAATTGGGATGCATCAGTAGTTTATTGTTCTTTCTAGTAATTTTCCTTGTGGGTTTATTTACAACAATAAACTGGATTATATAATACATACCTAATTATCTAAACAAGCAATCCAACATAAACAACTTAATTCACAGACTATCAGCTGTTCACTGATAACTGTTCACTGATAACTGTTCACTGATAACTGTTCACTGATAACTGTTCACTGTTTACTGATCACTGACAACTGTTCACCGCATCACCGGCTGCGTCCAGGCAATATTGCCATTACTATCAATGACTTTTGCCCGCACATATTTCTCTTCTCCCTTAAATAGATAAATAGCCGGATTCTCTACATCCGTCTTCAGAATCTCGCCATTCTCTCCAATAAACAGGGTGCTAAAACGCTGTTGACTGCCTCGATTATTTTCTATATCGATGACCATTTTTTCTCCATCCACCTGGTAATCCTTTAAGCTGACGCCGGTGGATGCATAAAAATCGCCGCTAGCCAATGCTGCGATAATCGCTGCCGCGTTTAGGGAATCCGCACGCACGAAGACCCAACCTCGCCCCGGTGCAGCGGCATTGCGGTTCCAGGGACTTTTAAAATGATGCGCATCGTCTGTTGCCACACCGTAAAGCAGCTTGCCGCTGGAGAGGATGATATCCCACATTTCTTCCAATCCCGGCATCCCTCCTCCACCGAAATTATTGATAAGCGGATGTCCGTTAAATACTTCAAACAGTTTATAGCGCTGCACTTCAGCCATTTCCGCCGCGGTAATGGCCCAGCCAAAGTTGGGATGATTGATGTGTGGTAATCCTCCGACATCGTTCACTGCATCGATATTGCGCTGCAGGGTTTCCACCACGCTATTGCCGCCTTGCGGAGGCACCAAGGTCTCTAAATTCAGTCCATTGACGTGGATGGGCTTTCTTCCGTATTTATCGGTGACTTCTTCCCCGGGGATGATCAGATACTGTTCATCGGCGCCATGTAGGGCATTCAGGGCATCGACGTTGGTGAGGAAGTTGTGATCGGTCAGTACCAGGAAGTGATAGCCGTGCTCGCGATACCAACGGGCGACTTCGTCCGGGGTGCTGTCGCCGTCACTGTTGAGGGTGTGAGTGTGGGTGTTGCCTTTGTACCATTTTTTTTCACCGCTTTGGGCGTTTGAAAAAAATGTAAATGTAGTAATGACAAAAATTAATAGCATGAGATGTTTCATGGCTTCCTCTTGATTTTGATAAGTGCCGATTCGCAGCCGCCACCATTTCTCGTTCCCATCCCGGAGAGCCGGGATGGGAACGCAATTATGTGCGAAACTCATGTTTCGCGAACAAAGATTCAGCAGGAAACTGAGTTTCCATCGTAATTCATTCCCAAACTGGAGTTTGGGAACGAGGATTCAGAAAATATCTTAAAAAACCTGCTACTGCACACTGCCACTATTTTTATTCGCTGTGTTGGCGGGCGGAGGTTACTATGGATTTTGTTGCTTCAAAGAGCGTGGGGGCGTGGTAGGGAATGCCGCCCTTGATGGTCCATTCGATGCCGCCGGCATTGCCGCGCTGTTTGTCCATGGCCGGGTTGATGCCTTTCGGGAAAAGGATGTGCAGGTTTGCCAACGGATTGCCATTAACCACGACGATATCTGCCAGATATGTTGCTTTAATCCGACCCAGCTCATGGTCCATTCCCATCGTTTTTGCACCGTTATATGTAGCGTGTTTAATGACCTCCAGTGGGTGAAATCCGGCTTCTTCGTGCAGCTCCAATTCCCGTAAATATCCAAATCCGAACATCTGGTAAATAAATCCGGCGTCCTCACCGGTAGTAACAACGCCGCCTTTCTCCGCGAAAGATTTTACTGAACGCATCCAGATTTGGTAATTCTCTTTCCAATAGACTTCATCGGTGTTCGTCCATCCCCAGAAGAATGAACCATGATATTTTGGATTCGGGGTAAAGAACTTTTCCAGGGCTGGATGGAGATAATCTTTAAACCAGGGTTGAGTGACGGCCCGCTGTAAATCTCGGGATGCTTCATAGATGCAAAAAGTGGGATCCCAGGCAACACCGGCATCGACCAAACTTTGCAGCACTTTCTCCAGCTTTTCCGGGTTGGCTTCCCGCCAAAGCCGTCCGGCATAGCGAAAGCGATGCAGCTCGTTGGCATGATTAAAATCTGCCGGAAACTGCTGAATGCCATCCAGGGCGGCATCCGGAACGCCATACCAATGTTCGATGGTGGAAGTGCCAAACTCGGCATCATGCCAGGCATTGGCATCTTTGATGCCGACGTGATGCGCAATCTTCAAGCCCAGCTTTTTCGCTTCATCGGAAACGATCCGGAAGGTAAACAAATCCATTTGATGGCATTTCAATCCATCGGCGCCTTTCGCTTTCAGTTCGCGAACATTCTGGCGAATTTCCTCCTCAGTATCGCCTCCCCCGCACCACATGTAAAGGAACATTCTTGGCGCAGCTATTTTTTCTTCCCGGCTGAGCCGCTGCTGAACGAGGGCTTTCTCGGCATCGCTCCCGACATCGCGAATTGTCGTCATCCCCGCCCCCAGCCAAAGGTTATATTGATACTGAAAAGGCATCGTTTCACCGGCCCGGCTATCCATCAGGTGCCCATGCATATTGATAAATCCCGGCAGCGCATATTTATCTTTCCCGTCAATCAGGGCATCGGCGGTTTTTCGGTAATCGCCATCAGGGTTCGCCCGCCGCACCTGTTTGATCCGCTTACCTTCAATAATAATATCCTTTGGCCCTTCAGCAGGAATCCCAATGCCATCGACGACCATAACGTCCGTAATCACCATGGTTCCGGCCCGCTGTTGATGGACAGCCGTTGTTGACTGCGCCAACGCTGTGCTAATCAGGCAACTTAAGAAAAAGCAGATAGCATTCATTGATAGTTTCTTTCGGGAAGCAGTTTTCACGATTGTACTCCTGAGTCTTGGCTATAGCTTCAAACCCGTTTAATGGTTTGCAGCAACTTTAAGCAGTCATCATCATGTCTTGTTTTCAGAGATTACTCATCTCCGCATTCATAAACAAATGGATATACTGCCTTCAGAAACAAATCCGCGTTTATTCTTCGTCTTGGCAACCCCGGAGAAACTTTACAGCCATCTTTACGTGTTCTTAAAGCGGGACAATTTTCGACAATCAAATTAAGGAGATAAGTATGAACGCAATGCAACGGAGCATTACTGCGGTATTAGCATTCACTTTTTTAGCGATCACTAGCAGCAGTCTTTTTGCCGGAGAGGATGATGGTTACATCTATGGCAAAGTAATTATGAAAAACGATACGGAATATCAGGGCGTTATTCGCTGGGGAGATGAGGAATCTTTTTGGGATGATATGTTCAATGCCACCAAAATGGAAAACGAATATGCAGACTATTTCTACGATGATGACCTGGAAGTGATCGGCGATGACAATCGCGATCGTCGCAACAGAAAGCGTGGTCGCTGGTTCGTTCGCTGGAGTGATAATTCCGGCGTTTCAACCCACCAATTCAAATGCCGTTTCGGCGATATTCAAAGCATGGAATTACTCGGAAGTGACGGCGTTCTTCTCACATTTAAAAATGGTGAAGAGATTGAATTGGAAGATGGCTCCAATGATGTTGGCACAGAAGTAAAGGTGTTTGACAAAGAGCTCGGATCCATCGATTTGAAGTGGCGCCGCATTGATCGCATTGAGTTTATGGAAACGCCCAATCAATTATCAGATAAATTCGGTGAACCGCTCTTTGGCCAGGTAACTACCCGTAACGGCACATTTGAAGGATTTATCCAATGGGATCATGACGAGTGCCTGAGCACAGATATTCTCGATGGCGAAAGCGATGATGGCAAAATGAAAATTGAATTTGGCAAAATCGCTTCCATCAAACGGGAGCGGCGCGGCGCATTGGTGACCTTAAATTCCGGGCGGGAAATTTACCTCGATGATAGTAATGATGTGGATGAAGACAATCGCGGCATCGTCGTAAAAGATCCGAAAGGATACGGCAAAGCCTTGATCGAATGGCGGGAATTCGAAGAGATTCGTTTTTCCAAGCCGTCCGGCTCCGGCCCAGCTTATAACGACTTCAAATCCGCCCGGGCTTTGGAAGCGCGCATCGAAACAAAAGATGGGCAAACAGTTTCCGGAAAAATTGCCTATGATCTGGACGAATCTTTCGATCTGGAAATGCTTGATGGGAAATTTGATCGGGTAGAATATCATATTCCTTTTCGGAACATCTCCAGCATTACACCGCAGCGCCGCTATGGCTCTCTGGTGAAACTTCGCAATGGCGACACCCTGGAACTGGAAGAATCCCGCGATGTCGATGACGACAATGCCGGCATTCTGGTCTGGACCGGCGGGGAGAATGTCAGCTACGTCCCATGGGATAATGTGGAAAAAGTAGAATTTAAGTAATTTCGTTTTACACATAGCCCTTTTGGATTACATATAAAAGGTGAAGTGGTTGGGAAATTTAATTTCTCAAAATGCTTCACCTTTTTTAGTATTAATTTATTTGCCCGCGAAACACGCAAAATACACAAAAAAGCATTATCATTTGATGAAGCTGCTCATTTCCTATTCAATAAATTAGCAGTTTGGTTTTCTTTACTTTTTTTAGCGTAATTCGCGTGTTTCGCGGGCAAATAAATACCTATCTCCAACTCTCGAACCAAGACCATTTTCCTATTTATCACTAGCTTCCAATATTATTTTATCAGCTTCTTCTTTTCTAATTATGGTCGTGAAATTCCGAAAATCGGATTTCTATTTTATAATGAATTTTCCTTCGCTACATTATTCCCAATTACTCAACGACAAAACAGGAGACGCGAATTATGCTGGATCGGATCGTAGAATGTGTACCGAACTTTTCCGAGGGCAGGGATAAATCTGTCATCGACCAAATTACCGCAGAGATTACCGCTGTTAATGGCACGGAACTATTATCATGTGAAATGGGCGCGGATGTTAATCGGACTGTCGTCACCTTTATTGGGAGCCCCGAGGCAGTTGCCGAGGCCGCTTTTCGGGCCATAAAAAAAGCAGCTGCGCTCATCGACATGCGCAATCATAAAGGTGCTCATCCGCGTATGGGTGCAACGGATGTTTGCCCCTTTGTGCCGGTCAACGGTGTCACCATGGACGATTGTGTGGAGATTTCCCGTGAAGTGGGTAAACGAGTGGGCGAAGAACTGGGAGTTCCCGTTTATCTCTACGAAGCGTCTGCCAGCAAACCGGAATGGCAAAGCCTCGCCAACATTCGTACTGGAGAATACGAAGGTCTGGAAGCGCGTTCTTCCGAAGACTATTGGCGTCCGGATTTTGGCCCGGTATTTAATGCCTCCAGCGGTGCCACTGCCATCGGCGCCCGGGAGTTTCTCATTGCCTACAATATTACCTTAAATACGCGAGAAACGCAGTTGGCGATGGATATCGCATTTGAACTACGGGAAAAGGGCCGCAGTGTGCGCACTGGCAATATTGAGCCGGTTTATATGCGCGGAGATCTGGTCAAATATCGTGAAGGCCATTATCCTTCCGGGAGCTGCGATTTCGTCGGCAAGACCTGGGAAGAAACCTGCGAATACATACAATCCGAGCATGGTTATGATATTAAAGCACTTCTTAAAGCACATGGTTCTAATGCAGAGAATCCAATTGGCTGGTCGGTAAAACAACCGGGCAAGTTCACCCATGTCCGTGCCATCGGTTGGTATGTTGAAGAGTATAAGCGCGCGCAAATCACCATCAATTTTACCAACTACAAAATCACCCCGCCCCATGTAGTTGTCGATGCCGCCCGGGAGGCCGCCGCTCGCCGTGGTGTTATCGTTACCGGTTGTGAGATTGTTGGACTGGTGCCGTTCCAGTGGATTTACGAAGCGGGGAAATACTATCTGCGCAAGCAAGGTAAATCGGCGGGCGTACCGGTAGCGGATGTAATCGAATGTGCAATCTTTTCCCTTGGTCTCAATGATGTTGCGCCTTTCGATCCGGCAGAAAAAATTCTCGGCTTGCCCGCAGAAGCAGCATCCGCACTAGTCGCCATGAAAACCAGCGAGTTAGTTCATGAAGTGAGTCGGGATACCCCGGCGCCAGGAGGTGGCTCTATTGCAGCGCTATCCGGATCTTTAGGAGCGGCACTCGCCTCTATGGTCAGTAATTTGACCATCGGCAAGAAAGGATACGAGGCTGTGCAGGATGACCTCCTTGCCCTGGCGGAAAAAGCACAAGTAATTAAGGATCAACTGTTAGTAGCAGTTGACGCCGATACTGACGCATTCAATGATTACATGACTGCTACCCGCCTGCCGAAAAGCACTGCGGCGGAAAAAGAAAAGCGCAGCGCGGCTATTCAGGCCGGTTTAAAAACTGCCGTTAATGTGCCGTTAACTACTGCGCAACTCAGCTTTCAGGCAATGGAAGTTTGTGCAGAGGCGGCGGAGAAAGGAAACGTTAATTCGGTTACCGATGCCGGCGTTGGTGCGCAAACGGCTTATGGTGGTGTCGTTGGTGCCGTCCTGAATGTATTAATCAACCTGCCACAAATTACAGACGCTGACTACAAAAAAGAGATGAAAGCAACCTGTAGCGACCTGCAAAACAAAGCAAAGAAACTTCTGGAAAAAACCCTGAAAGAAGTAAACGAAAAGATCGACAAAATGGATAAGTAGAATTCATTCAGAGGGCATTAATATGGCAAAGGCCGCAGAAGCGAATAAGTCCTGGTCTCCTTTTTTTTCCAAGCAACCGAAAGATATCGCTCGGGTAAGAACAGGCAGAATTATAAAGAACAAAAATGTATCTGAATTATTTGTCAGCAGTGAATACGAAGATTTTCGGGAAATGCCGGATTATGCAACTTTTAGCGCAAATGTTTACGAAGCTGCCGACGCGCCGGTAAATGCCAGTTTCAGCGCAGAAGAGTGTGGCAAAGCGGGCACTCGGATGCCGCTGCCATTTGGCTGGCAACCTTACGCCGACCCACCGGAACTCTTGAAGGATCCGCCGTTCCGGGTAAAAATATCCGGTTTAAAATACCAGGTGTGGGAGAACCCCGCTGAAAAGAAGGTGTTACTGGTTTTTCGTGGTACGGCGGTATTCTGGGACTGGTATGCCAACGCCCGCTGGCTGACACGCTTCATTCCATTTATTCTCGATCATTATGACCAGGTACGAAGATTGGTGCCGGTATATGTGCAGCACATCCGGCAGCGCTACGGAAAAGATGTGGAAATAATAGCAGCAGGGCATTCACTGGGCGGTGGCCTGGCGCAACAGGCTGCCTATGCTTGCTCTTATATCAAGAAAGTCTATGCCTTCGACAGCTCTCCGGTCACTGGTTATCATAGCGTTAACAGCAAGCAGCGCCGGGTCAATCGGCAAAGCATCAGGATCTACCGTTTATTTGAACATGGGGAAATTCTGGCGTTCATGCGTTTTGCCTTACAACGGTTTTACAAAACCTCTGTTAGTAATCCGAAAATTGTGGAAGTACGCTTCAATTTTGGGAAGGGCAACTCCATCAAGGAGCATTCCATGCGGGATTTTGCCTGTAATCTTAATAATGCCAATATTGCCGCCCGGCAGGCGCAGGATGGTGTGTAGGTAGTAGTGATGCTGGGTGCCGGAAACATTCAACAGTCTGCTTCCGGCATTTTGATTTTTTTACCATTGCCAGAGGTGATGCCACTGCAGCCAAAATCCTGCACGCAGCGTGAAGTCCGAAAATTCCGCACCATCGACATGCTGAAAGTTATTCAGTTTATCCTGATTTAATTCCAGGAATACATGCCCGAGATTATGCGGCTTGTAAAATAACGATAGACCATAGCTGGTATGTTTTTCGACAACGCCAAACGGAAATGGTTCGCTATATCCTTCTTCTATAGTAGCATTCAGGAAGTCGGTGTTGAACTCTCCATCGACACTGCCTTCTCCCTGCCGAACAATACTTCCGGAGAGCTTTACGGATAATTCCGGCATAATCCAGTGGGTATAACCGAGGCCATATCTTTCAAAATTATTTCCGAGATAATGACCGATTTCTTCGTTGCGATGTAAAAAACGATCGGCAGCAATTGTTTGGACGTTATAGGTCCGGTTTCGCACCTGGGTATATTCCAGATTGAGCATACCGCCGCTCAAGTTCAGCGGATCCGCCCAATTAAGGCCGGCAATCAGGCCATACTCATTCGGTTCCAGGTCGGACGGCACTTCCGAATCCACTTGAATATCGTCAATCATTAATTCACCGTAGAACTCCAGATTTCGGGCAAAATATAAATCCCAATCAATACTGTAGAGCAAATTCCCCGGGGAGGCTCCACGTTCCTGATTGACACTGTATGCATAATAGAATGCCAAAGGATTCATCAATCCAAGTTCCCAGGGACGATCAATGCCGGAATAGAGAATAACTTCCGATAAACCGAAGAAATATTTGTCATTAATATTCAAGCTAAGGCGATGCCCATTAATGTAGCGATAAATTGGGTCATAAAGCCGGTTATCGCCATTAACGACATCGGACTCATCCAGCTGAATACCGAAAAAGGAAAATTGAAGGGATCGGCTACTGAGCATTACATGATACATGTCGAATGGGCGACTGTTATCCGAGAACAGCAGTTGCCCACTGCGCCCCGGTCCTGTCTGTAGGAAATCCCTCCCCAGCTTAGCTTGAAACCAGCCATGATGGTAGCTGAGAAATGATTGTTCATTATATCCGTAAAGTTCGTTGTATTCCTTCCCGATATAATTTTCCGGGGCATTGTTCAAGAAGACAATATTACTGTAAAGGGTCAGGCGATCCCGCCAGTATGCCGCAAACTGCGAGTGAAAACGAAAATCCGGGTTGGAAAGAGACGCATTATCGGATTCGAGATAACTTGCTTCGCCGAAAAAGCCCGCTTTTAAAGCTGGATGTTCCCATTCCGGCGCAAAAGTCAGCTTCAGAAAATTCAGTGCTTTGTCCAGCAGGGAACGCCATTTTTCGCCGGGAATGCTACCCAATAAATTCAATTCGGGTGAGAATTCGTTATATAGCACAGAAACCATTTTCCGTTCGTTACCGGAGAGCTCATTCATCTCCATCGCTAATAGCTGCTTCGCTAAAGTTGTCCGATGATAAGGGCGATTCAGCACCGATAATTCTGGTAAATGTCCACGCACTTTTAAGTAATCGATATAATTATTTGCCCAGTGATAAGGCGGGAGCGTCTCCTGGGCCTGAGTAGTTACGGATAAAAAAGTGAAGATAGTAAACAGCCAGAGAAAAAACTTTTTCATTAACGAATTTCCTTTACAAAGATCTTTTTACCATTGGCAGGGGACGCGGTCGGTATCCGCCGGTAACACCTGGTTTTCCGGATACCACTCGCCACCGGTCAGCCATAACATCAGGTCCGCCCGGGAAGTATTCTGCCAACCAAAATAAACACCGGCAGGGATGTCAATGCGCATCGGGCGGTGTTCTCCGAGAAAATATTCCTGCATTGCACCAAACGAGGGAAATTCGCGACGTGCATCAAAAATGACCAGGCGCATTGTGCCTTGCAGGCAGCTCAGCCCAACATGATCCCCCGAAACGTCATACCAGGCCTGCACCTGCTGCGGTGTGGTTACAATCAACCGGGATTCTCCGGAATTCTGTTCTGAATGGCCAACGATCAAATCGCGGCCGCCGGCAAAATAACGGTATTCCAGGGGAATTTCCCTCAAGCCATCAATCATACATTTTCCGCTTTTTTGACACTGGTAAGCATCTTGTCAAAATATGAAATTGTATCGGTCAATCCATCCCGCAATTTAATCGTCGGCTCCCAATTGAGTTTTTCCTTCGCCAGGGAAATATCCGGACGGCGTTGAGTAGGATCATCCTGGGGCAGCGGGAGATGACGAATTTTTGAACGGGAGCCGGTCAGTTCAATGACGTTTTTGGCAAGCTCCATAATTGTAAATTCATCGGGATTTCCAAGATTCACCGGCCCAATAAAGTTTTCAGTTTCCATCATGGTCATAATGCCTTTGACCAAATCGCTGACATAACAGAACGAGCGGGTCTGCTCACCTTCCCCATAGACGGTAATGTCTTGATTTTGCAGCGCCTGAACGATGAAATTACTAACCACCCGGCCATCATTAAGCGCCATGCGTGGTCCGTATGTATTGAAAATCCTGATAATCCGCACATCAACATTGTTTTGGCGATGATAATCCATTGTCAGCGTTTCAGCAATCCGCTTCCCTTCATCATAACAACTCCGGATGCCGATGGGATTAACATGTCCCCAATAAGATTCGGTCTGCGGGTGCACTTGCGGGTCGCCATATACTTCGGAAGTGGAGGCTTGTAATAAACGGCACTTTACCCGTTTGGCCATTCCGAGCATGTTGATCGTTCCCATAACGTTGGTTTTAACCGTTTTCACCGGATTAAACTGATAATGCACCGGAGAGGCCGGACAAGCAAAATGATAAATGCGGTCGACCTCCAGGAAAATCGGATGAATAATATCATGTCGGATTAACTCAAAACGGTTACTGCCCATTAGATGAAATATATTTCGTTTGCTGCCGGTAAAGAAATTATCCAGGCAAATAACATCGTGTCCCTGGGCCAGCAAATTTTCACATAAAAATGATCCAATAAACCCCGCTCCCCCGGTTACTAGTACTCGTTGCATAATGACACCTTTTTAATTTGAGAATTAGTATGTAGTAAGCCAGATGTGTGAAACGGATAAGTAAAATGAAAAGACGCGAGAAGGAATATTGCGATGCAGTCCGATTGACTGAAAGAAATATTATCTTTGAACAAATTCATTAGATCCCTTAATCTATACACTTACCCGTTATAGGAGTTGCCCTGTTCCTTAGGTCTCCTTGTCGTTTTTGACGAGAGTTTTTCACTCCCCTTGCATCGAATTAAATTCTTGCAAGCTACACCTTTGTTACCAGCGCATTTTAATACGGTGACCGGTGTAATTTACGACTGGGCGCCAAAATTTAGGAAGGCCGCTTTCTCAATGCAATTGATATTTGTAATCCTGAGCGTATGTAAATCAGGATTCCCCGATGGTTTCCCGCAGGATTCGTATCAGCTCTTCCATATCAAATGGTTTGTATATGTAATTCCGAAAACCATAATTTTGATAATTTGCCATCACCGGATCATTGGAATAACCGCTGGCAACAATCGCCCGTACTTCCGGATCGATGCCCATCAATTCAGTCATCGCTTTTTGCCCACCCATGCCTCCGGGCACCGTCAAATCCAGAATGACAACATCGAAGGGGTCACCGGATTTTTGGGCTTCTTCAAATGCGACAATTGCTGCAACGCCATCCTCCGCCGCATGCGGTTGATAGCCGAGCCGTTCCAGCATAACGGAGACAATTTCCCGAATCGTTTTATCGTCATCCATAATAAGGATTTTTCCACCATTTTTATGGACGCCATTTTTAGTGATAATTGGCTTTTCAGCAACGCCTTCAGCTGCTTCTACCGATGCCGGCAGGAACACATGAAATGTAGATCCCACACCAACTTCCGATTCGATATTAATAAATCCATTGTGTTGATTAATGATCGAATATGCCGTGGTTAAGCCAAGCCCCCGCCCTTTTTGTTTAGTACTGAAATACGGATCGAAGATTTTTTTCTGATGGGCTTTCTGAATACCGATACCTTCATCGCTAACGGATATCTTTACAAAACGGGCTTTGCTCAACTCTTCATCATTGGCGGCAGGCAGTGCAAAATTTTCCGTGCGGATTCTTAGAATCCCACCTTCCGGCATTGCCTGATCGGCGTTCATAATAATATGGCTTAAGGCTTGTGCCATTTGTCCGCGGTCGACGTTTACGTTCCACAATCCCTTTGGAAATACGGTTTCGCATTTAACATTGGAGCCGCTTAAACACAGATCGACAGCGTCCTGAATAAGATCCCTGGTTGATGAAATCGCTTTAACCGGCATGCCCCCTTTAGCGAAGGTTAGGAGTTTCTGCGTCAGTTCCCGGGCAGAGAAAGAGGCCTTCTCCGCTTCTACCAGTCGATTGTATTTTTCCGCATCAATTTGCGCAGTAAACTTTACGTAGGAAATATTTGCCAGGATTGTAGTGAGGATATTATTGAAATCGTGAGCAATGCCTCCGGCGAGGGTACCGATTGATTCCAGTTTATGAGCGCGCCGAAGCTCATCTTCCATCATCTGCTTTTCGGTGATGTCCCGGATAACCAAAACAACGCCGGTAATGGAATTGTCATTGTTATGAATGGGTGCAGTACTGGCAGCAATAATTCGTTCGGTGCCATCCCGGGAAATGAGCGTGCAGGGCTCCTGATGATCAACAATTTCATCATGTGCGATTGATCGTTCCATCATTGTCGCAAAACAATGTTCAACATCAGTGCTGGCAACAGTTAACAAATCCGGCATGTGTTTGCCAATGGCATCCTCCTGCGCCCAACCGGTCAATTTTTCTGCGACCCGGTTAAGCAAAACGATGCGGCCTTTTATATCAGTGGTGATGACACCATCTGCAATTGAAGCCAGTGTTACTCCAAGGCTTTCTTTTTCGCGGGCAAGTGCCTCAGTTGTTTGTTTATGCTCCTCGATTTCCCGGTTCAGTTCCTCATTAACTGCCTGGAACTGTAATGTTTTTGATTTTTGGGTATTTACTGCACGCTTATTAACCTGATAAAACTTGTATCCCATACCGCCAATGACAGTGGTAAGTATTAATATCGCCAGCAAAAAATTACGAAGCCACATTTGCCGGTTAAGATCTAATTCCTGTATTTCATTGTCTTTTCGGAGAAGCGTAATTTCCTGTTCCCGTTCCTTTTGAGCGATTTCATATTTTGCTACCAGCTCGGAAATCTGACGGGCATTTTTCTCACTGTATAGCGAGTCGCTGTATTGTTTGAAGGATTTGAAATTATTTAACGCAGCCCGGTAGCGACCCAGCGCCTCATTGGTCATCGCGAGCTCTTCGTGGATTGTGATGAGTTCATCACTGAAATGCATTTCCTGCGCCAGCACCAGACTCTTATTGAGATAATTCAGCGAACTCTGCAACTGTCCCAATTGCCGATAAGTAATACCGATATCGCAATAGCCGTAGATGAGTCCCAAACGATCATTACTGGCTTCGGAAATTGCCAGAGAACGTTGAAAATATTCCAGCGCCGCCCGGGGTTTACTAAGGTTACGGTTCGCGAGTCCGAGCAGTCCGAGGGAATAAGTTACCTGGGGCGTATTGCCAATCTTTTCGCTGAT
Source organism: Calditrichia bacterium (assembly GCA_028284905.1). Lineage (GTDB taxonomy): Bacteria > Calditrichota > Calditrichia > RBG-13-44-9 > J075 > JACKAP01. Next base: position 66,572 of record JANQQU010000026.1, on the reverse strand, counting down.
ATCCAGGGATTGCTGCGAGAACTCCAGAACTTTTTCATAATCTTCCAGCGCATTGTGTACTAATCCAAGATGATGTAGCGCATTTGCTTTCAGCTTATCGCTGTTGCCGTCTTTTACCAAATGCCAAATCCGGGTAATGGTCCGCAGCGCCTTTTCATTTTCTTCCAATGCCAGGTAAGTATAGCCAATAGCATAGAGAGAGCGGCGAATCAGCGTTGTATCTCGCAGGGTTTCGCTGCCTTCTAACGCTCGAAGGCCAAATTCCAGAGAAGATTTATGTTCACCGGAAAAACCATAAGCAGATGCCAGGTTTCGGCACGCAACTGTTTCAGCATGTAAATTATCCGCTGCTTCCGCCAACTGCAAAGCTTCTAAAGAGTATTCGATTGCCTTGGGAGGATCCATCCTCCAAATCATATTGCTGATCTTGTTTAGCAGAGAAAGTTTTTCGCTATCATCGGTGGTTGTTTGTAGCGAATTTTCCAGGCTGTCGAGTGGCGCCTGGGAGAAGAGAAAAAGCGGCAGGCATAAAAATAGTAGGAGTAAGCGCTTCATAACACCCTTTATCAATCTTTCAAATGGTCTCTCCATGACGATAACTTTAATCCATTCTTGCCCGGTACTGGTAACTAAAACCGAACTTTCTAGAATAGCATCAAATCATCTCAGGCTTTGCCAAGGAAGTCACAAGATTGATATCGAATTATAAATTCCCGACGTGCTTTTACTCCTAATAAAAAACAGCGAGCCAAATGCTTGTGTTATCGGGATCTGTTTCTTCTACCCGGTGCTTAACGCCAGCAGGAATATTCAGGTAATCCCCCGCTTTCATTGTCACCTCAATGTCCCCTTCGGCGAAGCGTAACTTTGCGCTGCCACTGATCAGCATCACCCACTCGTTCTCGTCCTGGTCATACCAATAATCTTCCGGGGATGCATGTCCCCGGGAAAGGATTCGTTCGATACGAATGCCTGGGGAAGAAAGAATGGTTTCAAAAAATTCCTCCGGCAGCTTTTCGGGAATTTCCGCGAATACATTTTTAATCATAGCTTTTGCTCCATTTTCCTTAAGTTAAAACTTCCCGGGAAAAGTTCAAATTCAGGAATTTTCGCCCGGGGAATTCTTTTTCTTCAGCAACTTTTTCATCATGTGGATGTCTATTGGAAAGTCTTGTAATTTAATACGTACCGCGATTGTGAAAGATAGTATAAAATACTACATTAGAATTTGAGAAAACTTGACTTTGTTTTAAGAATGCGCGGCATAAACATATTACCCATGGAGATATGAACACATGAAGAAACCCCTCCCCAATTTTGGTCTTTATCATCTTTTATCAGCGTTAATGCTGCTTTCAATTGCCGGATTCTCACAAAGTAAAGCTGAAAAGATTAATGCATATCTTAAGAAAGTGCAGGAACAGCGACAATTTAATGGCAGTGCACTGGTTTCCGCCTCTGGTGAAGTTATTCTGAAACAGGGATACGGCCTGGCAAACATGGAATGGCAGTTACCGAATTCCGCGGATACAAAATTTCGGATTGGTTCGATTACTAAGCAATTTACTGCGGCAGTAATCTTGCAACTGGTCGATGAAGGTAAAGTTAAGCTAACGGGAACGATTAATGATTACTTGCCGGATTACCGCGAAGATATTGGCAAAAAAGTCACCGTCGAACATCTGCTCGTTCACACTTCCGGTATTCCCAGTTATACCGGATTACCGCGCTTTTTCCAGGACGCCAGCCGCGATCCTTACAGCGTCAGCGATTTTGTAAAGGAATTCTGCAGCGAGGATCTGCAATTCGAGCCCGGTGAACAGTTTTCTTACAACAATTCCGGTTATTTCCTGCTCGGCGCCATCATTGAGAAAGTCACTGGCCAATCTTATGAAGCTGCGCTGCAGGAGCGAATTTTCTCACCGCTTGGCATGGAAAACAGCGGTTATGATCATCACGCAACTATTTTGCCGAACCGCGCGAGTGGTTATGATAAAACACCGACAGGCTTTCGTAATGCTCCTTATTTAGATATGGGCCTCCCCTACGCTGCCGGCTCTTTGTATTCGACAGTAGAAGACCTTTATCTCTGGGATCAGGCATTATACACCGAAAAAGTACTCCCCAAGAATCAGCTAACAGCGATGTTCACACCTCGGGTTGCGGCACGTGGCGGCCATTATGCCTATGGCTGGAGCGTTGGGCATCATGGCCTGGGTGAGGGCAAAGATAGCCTTAAAACAATTTCTCATGGCGGCGGCATTAATGGCTTTAATACGCTGATAAACCGCTTGACTGACGATAAGCATGTGATCATTCTGCTGAATAACACCGGTGGAACAATTCTGGGGGAAATCAGCAATGCGATCATCAACATCCTCTACGATCTCCCTTATGAATTGCCCAAACGCCCGCTGATCGATGAACTCGCGAAAGCACAGGCAGATGGCGGCACTGCCGGCGCGATTAAAAGATATCGGCAATTAAAAGCCGATTACCCGGGTCGCTATAATTTTCATGAAAGAGTGTTAAATAATTTCGGCTACATGCTGATACGCCAGGGGAATTTTCCCGATGCCATCGAAGTTTTCAAGTTAAATGTGGAGGCTTATCCGAACGGTTTTAATACTTATGATAGCCTTGGCGAAGCTTATATGCTAAATGGGGATAAAGCATTGGCAATCAAGAATTATGAAAAATCTTTGGCGTTAAATCCTGAAAATAATAATGCCCGGGAAATGTTAAAAAAGTTGGCGGAATAAACGCTGGTTTTCTCACCTACCCTTTTTCCTGCCTGGCAGACGAATTTTATCAGCCGCTATAAATTTATAGTGGCTGATAGGCGTTTCTCCCCGGCCAGTTTAATCACACAAAATTTTCCCGGGAACACCAACAGCTTTGTAAACTTTTTGTAATATTTAAGATTTATTGTATATTTGCAGCAACTTCTGCTATAGATAGTAGTAGTGTGCTTTAATCGGGTTATAATTGGATCAACAATCCTGGAAAAGGAAAGAATAGTCGCCAGGCAAATTAAGGCTCATTCTCCTTTTCTAAATCGATTGCTTCAATCATTCAGAATTCTAAATTTACCCACCGCTATATCTGATTAGGCTATCAGATAATTTCACAAATTTTTGGTGTGTAATAAATTATTCAAATGTGTTAAGTATGAACTTTATTAGAGGGTGAGAATTTCCATGAAGAAGATTAGTTTTCCTGCACGCGGCGATTTCAAAAAAACGCTGAAAAAGAGAGTGGATGAATATTTTTCCGAAAAGAAATTATCAAAGAATGCCAATTGGCGAATGTATTTAAAAACAGCTATTATATTAGTCTGGCTGGTTGCTTCCTATCTGCTGCTGGTTTTCTTTTCCACTTCACTAATCATGGCTATCATTACAGCATTCGCCCTGGCGCAAGGATTTGTTCTTGTTGGGTTTAACATCATGCACGATGGTAACCACGGCAGCTATTCCCGCAACAAAACCGTCAATAAAATCATGGGTTTTACTATGGATATTATCGGCGGCAACAGTATGCTCTGGAAACAAAAACACAATATACTTCACCATACCTACACCAACATTCATGAATTAGATGACGATCTTTACACCGGCGGTTTATTAAGACTGAGCCCTAATCAGGAATGGCGGCCCTGGCACCGTTTTCAGCATTGGTATGCGTTTCCGGTATATAGCCTGTTAACGATTTCCTGGATGGGTTATGCCGATTTCAAGAAGTTTTTCACCGGGAAAATCGGCGATTACAAACTTGCCAAACCTTCCGTTTCCGAAGCGACATTGTTTTTCCTGACCAAAATTTTCTATGTGGGATACATGTTCATATTGCCACTCTTTTTCCATCCTTTACACTATGTTCTGATTACTTTGATTGGTGTTCATCTGGTGCTTGGATTAACGCTGTCGGTCGTTTTCCAATTAGCGCACACCATCGACGGTAATGAATTCCCCGAGCCAGATCCGAAGAGCGGAAACATTGAAAATGAGTGGGCGATCCACGAAGTTGAAACAACCGCTAATTTTGCCCCGAAAAACAAACTGGCCACCTGGTATCTCGGTGGATTGAATTTCCAGATCGAGCACCATCTTTTCGCAAAAATTTGCCACATTCATTATCCCGCGCTCAGTAAGATCGTCCAGAAAACCTGCGAAGAATTTTCGGTAATGTATGTTAGCTATCCCTCGGTTATTTCCGCCGTTGTTGCCCACCTGCGTTTCTTAAAGGACCTGGGGAAAAAAAAGCAAGTCGCAGAAAGTGGCGTTAGTGCGTAAATCGGGAAACAATAGCGAGCAACTCCGGAGACATTGTCATGGCGAAAAAAATAAGATTATACGTAGGTACATATACTGTCCCGCTCTCATTTGTCTCCGGTAGCGGCAAAGGAATTTACACCGCTGTCTTTGATCAGGATAGCGGTGAGATTAGCGATGTTAAGCTGGCAGCTTATGACATCAGCAATCCTTCGTACCTGACGATTGCGCCCGGCAGGCGATGCCTCTATGCAGTGCAGGAAACGGTTGGTGGCAGAACACCGGCAGTCTATGCATACCGAATGGACGCGCGCGGCGGCGCATTGCAATATCTCAATCATCAACCGGCCCATGGCGGTGCTCCCTGCCATCTTACTTTGGATAAAAATGAGAAGCATGTTATTTCCGCGCACTATGTTACCGGCAGTGTTGCGGTCCATCCGATCCTGCCGGATGGCAGACTGGAGCCGGCAACAGATATTGCTCATCATGAAGGGAAAGGAGCTAATCCGGAGCGTCAGGAAAGTCCCCATGCCCACATCGCCCGCTTCGATCCGTCCGGGAGATTCCTCTTCGTAGCAGACCTCGGTATCGACAAGGTAATAATCTATCGCTATGATGGCGAAAAAGGACGTTTGTATCCTCATGAGCAACCCTTTGCTGCTGTGCAGCCCGGTGCCGGTCCACGTCATCTGGCTTTTCATCCCAGCGGCAGTCATGCCTTTGTTATCAATGAACTGGATAGCACCGTTTCGGTATTTTCTCACCGGGACGGCCGCCTGAAACATCAGCAGACGATTTCGACACTACCTGATGCGGATCCACATGCCCCCTATTCCTGCGCAGCCATTCGCGTTAGCGCTAATGGCAAATATGTTTACGGCTCTAATCGCGGGCATGACAGTATTGCCATTTTTGCCTTCGACGCTGCTTCCGGAAAATTGAAAGCGATTGGACATGAACCAACGGGCGGCAAAACTCCCCGAGAGCTCAATCTCGATCCATCCGGCCGCTGGCTGCTGGCCGGCAACCAGGATAGCGATACGATTACTACATTCCGCATCAATCCGGCAAATGGCTTGCTGAAAAGTAATGGCATTTCCACGCCGATGCCCAATCCGGTTTGTTTGGCTTTTGTGGAGATGTAAGACTGTCTAAACGTTCTCAATTTGTCTATCCCCCCCAAATTCGATAAATTGCGCTTCAGACAAACAGCCTATAAGGAGCCGTTATGAAGCGCATCTTTCTTGTGTTGATTCTCGCTTTCCTCTTACCATCCTGCGTATCCCGTAAAGTTGAAAAGCCACCAGCGAAAAAGCCGCTGAACATTCTCTTCATTATGACCGATGATCATGCCGAGCAGGCAATCAGCAGCTACGGCAGTAAGCTGATTGACACCCCAAATATTGACCGGATTGCCAACGAGGGCATCCGCTTCACTAACAGCTTTGTCACGAATTCTATTTGTGCGCCGAGCCGGGCGGTAATGCTTACTGGTAAGTATAGCCATCTCAATGGGCTGCGAGACAATCGTGATCGTTTCGACGGCAGTCAAATGACTTTTCCAAAGCTTCTGCAGAAGGCCGGATATTTTACCGCAGTGGTCGGCAAATGGCATCTGAAAACCCAACCGACCGGTTTCGATTACTGGAATGTTCTGATTGGCCAGGGCCCTTATTATAACCCGACGATGATCGCTAATGGCGACACTCTCAGTCACACAGGTTATACCACGGATGTGATCACAGATATCACCTTGGATGCGCTCAAGAATCGCGATCCGGATAAACCATTCTGCATGCTTTATCACCACAAGGCACCGCATCGCAACTGGATGCCGGCCCCCCGCCACTTTGCCATGTACAAAGATGAAGACTTGCCATTACCGGAAACCTTTTTCGATAACTACGAAAGCCGCGAGGCAGCCGCACATCAGGATATGCGCATTGCGGATATGTATATGTCCATGGATATGAAATTAATGCCGGAGGATTTTGGAGAAGAAACCGGTACCGGCGGGCATGGGACTTTCGATGCAGTAAAATCCTGGATAGCCACTTATAATAGATTGACCCCGGAACAGAAAGCAGCCTGGGATGCCCACTATGATCCAATCCGAAAAGATTTTCGGGAAAAGCAGCCTACTGGCAAGGACCTCGCTGTTTGGAAATATCAACGCTATATGAAGGACTATCTACGCAGCGTGGCAGCCGTTGATGAAAATATTGGCCGGGTGCTCGCCTATCTTGATGAAAATGGGCTGGCGGAAAATACGCTTGTTATTTACACTTCCGACCAGGGCTTTTACCTCGGTGAGCATGGTTGGTACGATAAGCGTTTCATGTATGAAGAATCCCTGGGAATGCCGCTGGTGATGCGCCTGCCGGGCATGATTAAGTCCGGAGAGGTCTCCGATGCAATGGTGCTCAATCTCGATTTTGCCCCGACATTTCTGGATATTGCCGGCGTCGAGATTCCGGAAGAAATGCAGGGAAATTCACTCCGGCCACTCTTTGATAACCAAACTCCTGATAGCTGGCGGAAGTCGATGTATTATCACTACTACGAATATCCTCATGGCTGGCATAGCGTCAAGCAGCATTATGGCGTTCGCACCTATCAACATAAGCTGATTTACTACTACAATGATAATATCTGGGAATTGTTTGATTTGCTACAGGATCCCGCAGAGCTAAACAATATTTACGGCGTGGCTGGAAATGAAGCGATTACAGCGGAGTTGAAGGAGGAGTTACTTCAGCTGAGAGAACTTTATAATGAAGTTGAAAGTAGTGGGCCATAAGATTAGTGGCAGTGGCACGCAATCCAAACAGATTGCTACTCGTGCCCAAACTCCCGTTTGGGCACGCAATTATTGGCGAAACTCTGTTTCGCGAGCGAAGATATAATGGGAAACAGAGTTTCCCGTATAACGCATTCCCATCCCGGCTCTCCGGGATGGGAACGAGAGGGTTAAATCTGCTAGCAGATTTACTGGCGCTGAATATAAATAAAATCCGTAATCCGCGCGTAGCTGCCGAAGATGCCGGTACCGTTCTCGACGTGATCGACGATATTGGGAATCTCTCCCGGTGATAATGTTGAGGGATTCACCTGCAGCTCACTACCGATAACAAAGTCAAAAATATTATCATCAATCGCATTCGCAGTAATTTTGTTCTGGCCATAAAAAACCACCGCCAGCCAGGGCAATTTTATTGTCAGGGTACCATCCGGATTGAGGTCATAATTCCCTTCATTTACCGGTGGCGACTCATTCACCCGAAAATCTTCCAGGTCATCTTCACCTTCATCAAGAAACTCGAAGAAGAGCGGGGTCAGATTATCAAAACGGATATCGAATGCTTCCGTGGAAAATACAAACACATTCTGGCGCCCTTCCACAAAACTTTGTGTGACAACGATTTCCAGCTGGTCAGTGGCCTGATAGATCAGGGTGTCGGCATTGGTATCGACAATCCGGAAAGTATCGGGAATCGTCGTTTGGGAACGCACCAGCACATTCTCGTCTCCGGGAACCAGCGCTTCCAGCAAATAGGTTGCCCGCGGCTGCACACGATGGGTCGTATCGGCAGGCATATATACGCCGGGCGAAGTTTCGGCATAATCCAGCACTTGCTCGACATTGCCACTATTATCTAGCATCGAAATCTTAACGCTGGCATTTCTCACCGCCTGCGCCTCAAAGTTATAGGCCTGATCGAAAGCAACAGTCCGGGACAATCTTACCGGCTGTAAAGGTTCCATTGCGAACTGATAGGATTCAACAAAATATTCCGGCACAAATTCTTCACTATTGGTTACTTCGCAACTGCTAAAGAGCATGAAGGCCAGCACAAACATTATCAATGTATTTAAAATATTACGCATGATTTTATAGTCTCCTGTGAGATCAAAACTTTTATTCGACATTTACCAGACTGTTGCGAGCGCTAGAAATCCAACGTTAAGGATACATTCGGAATAATCGGGAGCATTCGTACGTCTTCCCGCTCAATTGGGTTCGTGTCAAAATCGTAAGAATAGAACCAGATATTACGACGGGAATAAACGTTGATTAACTGTAACTGCAACTCATAGTCCGAGAATCCAAAGAATCGCCCGTTCTTAGTGAAGCCAAAATCCATACGATGATAAGCCGGCAAACGGCTGGCGTTGAGTGTACCAACAATAAATGGATCCCGTTCTTCCGAAGCTGTCGGCAATTGCACAGAATACCGGCCTAAAACTTCGGTTACTGCCTGACCGGTAGCATAGTTAAACACTCCGGTAAACCGCCAGTTACGACCAAGATTATAATTCGCAACCAGGTTAACATCATGAATACGATCGTATTTCGGCGGGTAAGCATCGTTGTTGTTGAAATTGGGAAACTGACGGCGGCTGGTGCCGAGCGTATACCCGAGAAAGCCGGTTACTTTACCACGCTTCTTTTCCAGGAAAAATTCTGCGCCGTAAGAATATCCTTCACCGAAACGAAAGAGATCTGCATAATCCAAACCGGCAGGATCGAACACCCGGGGATTCAATTCGAACAATTCCCGCATAGAGCGATAATACAATTCTACATCAAGACTGTAGCCTTCCCAGGGGCGGGATTTCACACCGAATACAAATTGATCTCCCCAGGCCGGCGCCACCCCATCTCCGGTGGTAAGCCAGGTGTCAAACCCGCTGAAGGCTTCGTTGGTAATCAGTGTCAAAAATTGGTAGTAACGTCCGTAGGCAAACTGGTAAAGCAGGTCCTGGCTATAGATATACTCCATGGAGAAACGTGGCTCGAGCCGGGTATAGTCCCCTTCTCCGATAAAATTGCCACGCAATCCCCCTTTTAGAATGAGCTGTGGGATCGGGCGAAATGCTTCCTGCAGATAAACCGAGCCGTACTGGGTTTCCACCCGCTCGTCGAGGGTTTGTTGATTATCAAAATAATTTTCCAGAATCAATTCAAGATTGCCGACCCAAAAACCGGCTTTAAGCGAATGCTTACTATTGGGGATGTATTCAAAGTCCCCTTTCACAGAAAAATCCTGGACAGTATTCTCCCGCTCAATTGGTGTACCGCTGAGAAAGAATTCCGCCTCGTTAAAATATTGTGAGGCCGTCAGGGTAAAGTTGGAAAACACTTTTGGCGAAAAAACATGTGTCCAGTTCGTGCTCAGGGTCCGATTCCCGTAGCGCAAATTAAATTCGGTATTATCTGCAATGGGAAAATCCACTTTATCGATACCGGAGTAAAAAGCAAGATTGAGGCGGTCGTTCTGGCCAATATCGTAATTCAATTTCCCGTTGATATCGTAGAAATAGAAAGCATCGGGAATATCGTCAATGCTATTGCGCAACGCAGCCAGCAATGGTTCCAGGGTAGAGCGGCGAACAGCCAGCATAAAGGAGCCATTTTTGTACGGCCCTTCCAGCAGGAAGCGCGATGCTAACAAGCCGATGCTGGTACGCCCCTGAAACTCCTTACGATTCCCATCCTTATTGTAAATATCCAGCACTGCGCCAAGCCGGCCGCCATATTCCGCCGGGTATCCTCCTTTAAAGATTTCCACATCTTTAATCGCATCGGAATTAAAGGTTGAGAAGAAACCAAAGAAATGTGAAGGATTGTAAACTGTGGTGCGATCAAGCAGAATCAATGTCTGGTCCGGGCCGCCTCCACGAATGTAAAGCCCGCTGGAAAAATCCGACGCCGCTTTAATTCCCGGTAGTAACTGAATGGAACGGAACAAGTCCGCTTCCAGCACGGAAGGAATTTCCCGGACAAAAGATGGCTTCACGCTAACAACGCCAATCCGTTTTTCCTCTTCAATTGCAGAGTCCGCATCGGCTTCGACTGTTACAGCCTGTCCACGAATGTATCCCGGCTGTAAGCTAATATCAATACGATATTGCTCGCCAGCTTCCAGGGTTACCTTCTGTTGATTCTCATTATAACCGATATAGGCAGCAACCAGGGTATAGGTTCCTGGTTCCACATCAGTAATCGTATAGTATCCGCTGGTATTTGTTGTTGCCCCCTGGTAGGATTCTACCAGATAAACATTGGCAGCAATCAGGGTTTCCCCGGAACTTTCATCCGTAATAAAGCCGGTAATGGTAATTTTTCCCTGGGCGCTTAACGGTTGTAGCACACCAAAGAGCATCAGCAAAATCCAGCCGATTCGAAGTAGGTTCTTCGAGATTTGTTGCTTTATCATGAGAATTCCTTTTTGTCTATCGATATTTTTTAGTCATCCAATTTTCGAACTTTGTAAATAAGTTCACAATATACGCCGCATCAAAAAATAAGTTAAGTCGAATTTCAAATAACTTATGTAATACGGATGGCTAAACTAATCAGAATAAGTGCCGGAAGACTACTGAATTTTTAAGTAGCAATTTTTTGGCAATAGGAATGCCGGGTAAGGGTAAAAAAATCCACTGAAAGTCTCTCCGAAGCGGTGTTTCAGGCCGTATCCGGCAGCGGTCACGAGCCCCCGGACCTGGCAAGCAGCTTTAACGGCAAGATTATGGACCACTTCTTCGAGAGACTTCAGTGGTTGCATAAGGGTAAGTATCAGACAAATTTGTTGTATTGCGTGAAGTCATACATTTTTTGCATAAAAATTTATTTTTTCGTATAAAAACTAAAACGATAATTAGCTGAACACCTCTTTCGTTAAAGATGTCTATTATAATTACCTTGCCGGCAGCAAAATGTTGTTCAACATCGAACATTATTGTGCTGTTAACGGACAACAATTTTGTGAAAAATGGATGTAGTCTTTGAAATAAACATTAAACGCTCAGCATATTTCATTTCAATGTATTTTTCTTTACACTTTTCCTTTCTTTTTAAGGCATAATCAGATGAATAGACGGAAAAATTCGTTTCTTTACGATTTCTGCCAACAACTTTATACATTCGCCTTTTTTGGTATAAGATTTGATCTGAATATTGGCATAACCTGAGGAGGTCCAATGTTTAGGAATTACTTCAAAATCGCTCTCCGTAATCTTTTGAAATACAAAGGCTATTCATTTATCAATATTGCCGGGTTGGCCATAGGGATCGCCAGTTGCGTTCTGATATTTCTTTTTGTAATGGATGAATTAAGCCATGATCGTTTTCACCTTAACAGCAATCGTATTGCCCGGGTGAATGTCGATATGATTGCCGGTGGCAACACCTCTCCCCTGGCAGTCAGCTCCTTTCCCATGGGACCTGCTTTGAAAAAAGACTATCCGGAAATTCAGGCATTTACCCGCATTGCCAAGTGGGGAAATCCGCTGGTGCAATATGAAGAAAAGCGCTTTTATGAAAACAACTTTTTTTGGGCAGATACCAGTGTCTTTGACATTTTTTCCTATCAGATGATCAGCGGAGATCCTAAAACGGCCCTGAAAGCGCCGAATTCCGTGGTGTTAACCCGGGAAACCGCTGAACGTTATTTCGGTTCGGAAGATCCAATTGGGAAAACATTTCATTATGACAATCAACGCGATTTGCAAGTTACGGGAGTGATAGAGAATCTACCAGAAAACCTCAGCATTCAATTTGATTTTCTTGGTTCATTCCCGACTCTGGAAGAAATTGCCACGCCGGGTAATGTCGCTTCCTGGCACTCCTTTTTCCTCATCTACACTTTTCTGCTGTTCCCGGAGCAGCATGAAATCAACGACTTCAACGAAAAAATGCCTGCTTTTGTTGATAGCTATATGCATGATGATGTTGCCAGATCGATCGGGCGCACGTATACTGTCTCAGTCACTCCCCTGGAAAACATCTACCTGCAATCAAAACGCATCGCGGAAGCAAAAACCGGGGATATCAATTACGTATATACTTTTACGGTTATTGCCATCTTTGTGCTCTTAATTGCCTGCATCAATTTTATGAACCTTTCCACGGCACGTTCGATCCGCCGTTCCCGCGAGGTCGGTATGCGGAAAGTGCTCGGTGCACGCCGCGGCCAGCTGATCCGTCAGTTTTTAGGTGAATCACTGCTCCTGAGCATCATCGCCCTCCCGCTGGCCTTTCTAATCGTCGAGCTTTCCCTGCCCTTTTTCAATACGCTGTCCGGGAAAGCATTAACTGTTTCTTATTTCGAACGCTGGGATACACTGCTGGGAATTTGCGGTTTTGTGCTTTTAACCGGTATCGTCGCCGGTAGCTATCCGGCATTTTATCTCTCCGGCTTTAAACCGATTGCTACTCTGAAATCCAATTTAAATAAACAACGCTCAATCTTTGGTGTAAACCTGGTTACCCGTTTGCGGCGGGCCCTGGTAGTGTTGCAGTTCGGTATCTCGATTGTTTTGGTTATCGGCACAATGCTGGTTTACAATCAACTGGAATTTATGCGCAACAAAAAACTGGGCTTCGATAAGGAACAGGTTATCGTTATTCCGGCAACAGATGCAGAAGTGCGTAGCAAGTTTGAAGTTTTACGCACCAGTTATCTGCAAAATCCTGACGTCAGCATGGTTTCCGGCACAGCGATTATGCCCGGTACCGGAGGCGGCCTGGCAACGCCGGTTACCAAGGCAGGTGGCGATGAAAGCGAGCGTTGGGAGATGACCACCCTGCCGATTGGCCCACAATTTTTACAGACCCTCGGGGTGAAGCTGGTGGCAGGAAGATTCTATTCCGAGGAGATGTCCACAGATACTTTGCAATCATACATCATCAATGCCAAGGCGGCGGCGCTGTTTGGCTGGGTAGACCCGGAAGATGCGATTGGCCAGCAAATCGAATGGTTCGGCACCGCGCAGGGGTTAACCGGCACAGTGATTGGCGTAACCGATAATTTTCACATCAGTTCGTTGCATAATGAAGTACAAGCCGTTTTTATGATACCAATGAATCTCTGGCCAAGCGGTCTCAATTTTATCAATGTCCGCAGCCATCCCAATAACATGGCCCGCACGTTGGATTTTTTGAAGCAGGAATGGCAGGCAACTTTTCCACTGATCCCTTTCCGCTATTCCTTCCTCGATGAAAACTTTGCCGGCCTCTATCAGTCTGAAGAAGTATTGGGACAGCTGTTTGGCATTTTCGGATCTCTGGCGATACTGATCGCCTGCCTCGGTTTATTTGGCCTGGCTTCTTTTACTGCAGAGCAACGCACCCGGGAAATCGGTGTTCGTAAAGTGCTTGGGGCAACGCTTGGCGATATTATTCTGTTGCTTACCCGGGAATTTTTATTGCTAATCGCTTTAGCCAACCTGATCGCCTGGCCGGTTGCTTACTGGATAATGGATAGCTGGCTGCAGAATTTTGCCTATCGGGATGCAATCAGTTTGACCATTTTTCCAACGGTGGCAATCGCTGCATTTCTGATCGCATTGCTAACCGTCGGCTACCAGGCAATTCGTGCCGCGACGGCCGATCCTGTCGATGCACTGCGCTATGAATAATCGCGCAGTGCCCTCCGTTATTGTTTTCGGTTTCCGTTTCTGCAAATCATGGGATACATCACATTTCCAATCGGTGATTTCGAGTAGAATATTTCCTTGACTGGCATAAAAATGTGCCGATATCTGGCAGTTAATTGAATACGCTAATCACTGCTTCTCAAGTTTTCATTGGCAAGGGATGCTACGAGAAATCGGCATTTGAAGATTGGGGAGTCATGGAAGAACTTCGCCTCAGCATCTGGTCGACCTGTTAACCCATTCAGGTAAATCAGCTACTCAGGCGGCATACCCACAAAGAACCGTATGGCAATATTTATGAACCCTCCTCCGGAGGGATTTATTTATCCGGCAGTTAGCGAAAAAAAGTTTATCAAAGTTCTCGAACACTTACCCTCCAAATGGATGTTTTGGTATGAGCCAACCATCCATGGCGGGCAAACGCCGGATTTTGTCATCTGGGCACCCACGGAAGAATTTGCTACCATTTTCCTGCTCGAGCTTAAAAACTGGCGACGCACCTTCGTCTCCCGGGCGGATATGACCTATGTTTATCTGCGCAATAACCGGGTCGAATACAATCCGATCAACAAACTTAAAATGGTTCGCAACAATCTGAACGAAGCATTGACGATGCATTATCGTACTGCCCCCGGTTTGGAGAAGATTGCGGTTATCCCGCTATTGCTCCATTGGGGAATCGAAGCGGATGAGACCCATGAGATGCTTCGTAATGACCCCGACGTGGCCGTGCTGGGGAAATCTTCTACGCAAAATGCCGATGCGCTGTGCATGTCTCTAATCCAGCTCGCCCAGTCTTTCTATAGCTATGTGGATGAAATTCCACCGGTTATTTCTTCCATGATCAAACGGTCGATCCGTTCCTGCATAGATCTTTCCACGCGGGCGCATGTGGCCGGCGGCCAATTTCAGAAACCGTTAGCATCTCCCAAGCCGACAGAGAAAAAAGAAGTGCAGAACGGTAGGGCGCGGAACGGAATGGCAAAGCCAAAGCAAAAGAAAGCTGTTCGTGAGTCCTCCGCACCAGACAAGAGTCAACCCCTAGTTTACGATAAGCCAATCCATACAATGCTGGACGATTATCAGCATGCTGCAATTAACAATCGCAGTCTCGGTCATTGCTTATTGAGTGGCGTGCCCGGCACTGGGAAAACAATAATTTTGTTGGGACGGCTTCGTTGGTACAGCAAACATTACCCACAGTCCCGCCAGCTGTTTATCGTTCATCAGAAAGTGCTGATTAACAATCTGAAGCAGCGGTATCGCTATCATTTCTGCGATGGTAAACCGGACAAGCGAGTACAATTTTTCCGCTTCAAAGATTGGTTTACCAGCACTTATCAGGGCGTGACGGAATCGCTAAGAACCACTGCGCCGTTACAGTCCCGGTTGTTGGACGATCTGGTCGACGATGCGCTCGCCGGCCGTTTACCGCTGAAAGAGAAAGCACAGGAAGCATACGATTACATTTACGTCGATGAAGCCCACCAGATGCCCGGAAAGTGGTTACATCTCCTTGCTAAATTTGCCCGGGAATCCGCGGCGAAAAAGCGTAACATCTGGATTGCTTACGATAATGGCCAGGGAATATACCGTAACCGCCGTTTCGAAGGCGCACAAATCGGGCTGAATTTCCAGGGAAGGTCCCGTCATTTTCACCGGGTCTATCGTTGTGGGTTATTGCCTTGGGCGTTTGCTGCCTGCTGCCACCCGGAAGCATTTCGCACCTATCGCAAACAGAACAGCGGGGAGTACCTGGAATTTACCCGCCTGGGACAAAAGCCCCAGGCGATCGTACAACCGACACTGGACCTGCAGGCGGAAAAACTTGCGGAAGTTATTGAGAAGAAAATAGACAAGCAGGAAATTAAGCGATCGGACGTTACCATCTTTTATGCCGTCGCCGGTATGAGCGAGCAGCAAGCGTATCCCGATCAGGTAACAAAAGTAGCGTTAGATAAAGCATTTGCTCATCTTGGCGGTATCGAATGGGTGGCAATTAACAAGTCCAAGGCAGATTGGTCTTCGGACCGGGTGCGGGCTTGTACGTTCACCTCTTCGCAGGGCATTGATGCACCGGTTTCAGTATTGTTCGGAGCGGAATCCTTTAAGATGTTCGCCAATAGCGACTGGGTAGATCCTGACGCACTATTCTATACGGTTTTAACCCGGGCAACCAACTCTATCATACTCACTTATAATAATCTCAGTGAAAACCCGTCCTGCCGCTTTGAGGCAGCATTATTTCGCGGGATAAAAAAAGCCAGCAAAATATTGCCGATGCTCGCTTCGCTAAAGCCAGTGAAAGCAAAAGATGATGCGAATGTATATCGCATCAAATGGGCACAACTGGATCGTTATATCAATTCCTAGAAAGTCTCAGTTGTTTTCTTGTTACAAGTTTTTAAATTACAAAACGATTGCATTTTAACAACAATCATTATTGTCGATTAAATTTTTAAAGAGGATTTAATCCTGATTTTTTGTATTCTTTGATAAGTGAATTGACAAAATAATTGAGTTAATAAAATAAGTGTTCAAATAAATGCTTTGAACCACACGATACATTACTACATCCTTATATACTTCATTCTTCCACATGCAAAATCGCAATACACATTTTTTTTAAACGTCATAAAAATCCAACGGGAAGCCACCACAGAAAACACCTGAGAATACTGTTTACTAATTATCTGATTAAAATACTGGAAGATCAGATTTTCTATGGAGACAAAATTTTTCATTTTAAACCAACCGGCCAGGTATCTATGCCTGTTATTCCTGCTAATTAATTTAAAGCTATTTCCGCAGGAGATTCAGTTTAAACAGATCACTTCGGAAGACGGGCTTTCGCAGAATACCATTCATTGTATTTATCAGGATCAAAAGGGATTCATGTGGTTCGGCACCCAGGAAGGGCTGAACCGCTATGATGGCTATAATTTCCTCATCTATCAGCACCAGCCGGGTGATACGAACAGCATTCCTGCAAACGATGTTTGGGCACTCACCGGTGATGCAAACAACAACATCTGGATTGGCACACCGGACGGGCTTTCGCGCTTCGATCCATCCAGCCTCAGGTTTACCAATTATCAGCATCAGACTGGTGATCAAAACAGTATTCGCAACAATACGATCCGGAAGATTATTATTGACAATGATGACAAACTCTGGGTAGCAACCGCTAACGGAATCGACCGTTTTGATGCTGACAACGAACGATTTACCCAAATAGAACTTCCGGAAAATTCCCGCGGAAACAGTAATTATACAATAAATACGCTGTATTGCGATTCCCGCGGAACGATTTGGGCTGGCACTTCTCGCAATGGCGTTTTTCACCTGGAATCCGGCAATCTCTCCCGGGAAAAAATCAGCAACCTTATTCATAACCCTACAGATGACAATAGCCTAATCAACGACCATGTCTGGGCAATCATGGAAGATCGGGCAGGTAATTTATGGTTTGGTACAGAGGGCGGTCTGGATCGCTACAAGCCAGCAGAGAAAATGTTTACTCATTTCCGCCATATTCCCGATAATCCCGAAAGCATTAGCCATAATTTTATCTGGACGATTTTTCAGGATGACAAAAATAACATTTGGGTGGGCACACGTAAGGGTGGCTTAAATCTTTATAATCCCTCCGAAAATAACTTTCAGCGTTTCCAACACAACATAGAGAAAACAACCAGCCTTATCGACGATCGGATTGCCTCAATTTATCAGGATCGGGGCGGCATTATCTGGGTCGGCACCCTGGGCGGTCTCAACTTATTTAACAACCGTTTTCAACAATTTTCCGGCTATCTTCATACTTTCCCGGCCAAGAAAAATGAAAAACATTACGTTTATGCAATTCAGGAAGACCGGCAAAAGCGTTTGTGGTTAGGGACATTAGACGGTTTGAAAGTTTATAACAAGTCGAGCAAAGCCTTTCAGGAAGTTCCTATTCACATTCCGGGATCACCAATTGACAACAGCTATGTTGTTTCCCTCGCAGAAGATTATCGCGGGCAAATTTGGATCGGTACAAACCGAGGTCTACTGCGCTATGACGCTCAGCAAAAAAGAGCTTTGCCGGTTGCAGAAACGACCAATCCCGACAACATAATGAATAACAATATTCTCGCGCTTTACGAGGACCAAGACAAAGTGCTCTGGATTGGCAGCACTGCAGGATTGGGCAGCTATGATAGTCGCTCAGGGGAATTTAAAGAGTACCCGGCAAATGCCGGGGACACAAATGCAATTAGCAACAATCGCATTTATGCCCTGCATGAGGACCGGGAACAAAACCTTTGGATCGGCACTGCCGGAGGATTAAACAAACTGAATCAGTCCCGGGATAAATTTACAGTATACAAGCATCTCTCAGAAGATACGACCAGCATCAGTAGCGATAAAATCTGGTCTCTCTATCAGGCAAAAGATGGTCATATTTGGGCTGGCACTCAGAATGGACTTAATCGCCTGGATGTTTCCTCCGGCAAATTCCAACGATACACCACCGAAGATGGCCTTCCCAATAATATCATCTATGGCATTCAGGAAGATGATCATGCCAATATATGGATCAGCACCAGCAAGGGGCTGGCGAAGATAAGGCCCGAGGAAATTAATCCGTTGGGCCACCCCCGGGTATATTCTTTTTATGCCTCTGATGGATTACAGGATAATGAATTTAATTTCGGCGCTTCCTATAAGAACAACGAAGGCCGGATCTATTTTGGCGGCATTAAAGGCTTTAACGCTTTTTATCCCGACAGCATTATGATTTATGATGCCACACCGATGATCGCGATAACAGATTTTCAGATCAACAACAAGTCTGTACCGGTAGGCCGTGATGAGAACGGCCGGCAAATTCTATCCCGATCTATTCTCGACACTGAACACTTGCAGCTGACGCATCTGGATAATATTATCTCCTTCGAGTTTGCCGTGCTGGATTATAATAATCCCAGAAAGAACCGTTTTGCTTATTACCTGGAAGGTTTTGAAGATCAATGGCAATATGTCGATAAACGTCATTTTGTGACTTATACAAATCTGCCCGCCGGTGATTATACTTTTCATTATAAAGGGCAGACCAGCCTTGGGCATTGGAACCACGAGGGTAATATCCTGCACTTGACCGTCCAACCTCCCTTCTGGAAGGACAACTGGTTTCTGATGCTGGTTTTTCTCAGTGTTCTCTCCCTGGTTTATGGCATACACCAATTTCGCCTGCGCTGGTTAAGAAGGATTAATCGTCAGCTGCAAAAGAGTGTATCGGAACAAACCGTTGAGCTAACAACTGCGAATGCCGCCCTGTTGGAGGAAATAAAACATCGTGAACGTATGGAAGAAGCCGCCCAGCTGCAAAAAACGCTTTTAGAGTGCCAGGCAGAAGCTTCTCTCGATGGCATTCTCATTGTTTCGAAAGATGAAAAATGGCAATACTTCAACCAGCGCTTTATCGCAATGTGGGAATATCCAACGGATATCGTGGAGAAAAGAAACCACACAGCAGGCATGAAATGGGCTCAAAAACAGCTAAAAGAGAGCGAGCAATTCATAAAAATTCATGAATCCCTTCGCACCAATCATACGGCAACGGTCGATGCCCAATTCACGCTTAAAAATGGCCGGGTACTTGCCATGTATAGTGCCCCGATTATTACTAAGGCATCAGACTATTATGGTCGAATATGGTATTATCGGGATTTTACCGAAAGAATCAAAAATCGTGAAGACAGGGAATACTCTCTTTCCCTTCTGCAGGCAACGCTCGAATCTACCGTAAACGCAATTTTAGTTGTTAATAACAGCGGTGAAATGGTGATGCATAATCAGAATTTTTTAAAAATGTGGGACGTGCCGCAATCCGTTATGGATTCCCGGGATGATAACAGTGCGCTTGAAGCTGCTATTTTAAGATTAAAAAATCCGGATGCCTTTCTGGAAAAAGTACGTAGCCTTTATGATCAACCAGATGCTACCAGTAGAGATGAACTCCACTTTAAGGATGGCCGGATCATCGACCGTTATTCGATGCCCCAATATGTAAACGGAAAAAGTGTTGGGCGAGTGTGGAGCTTCTTTGATGTAACGGAGCAAAAAACGCTGGAAGCAAAAAATCGCGAATACGCCGAATCTCTGGAAAAACGGGTTAAGGAACGCACCCGGCGGCTAAACGAAGCGAATAAAAAATTAAAAGCGGAAATTAATGAACATATATTAACAGAACAGGAACTGAAGCGTTCTGAAGAGCAATTACGTAACCTCACTCATTATCAGGAAACAGTTCGGGAAGAGGAACGTACCAGAATCGCACGGGAAATCCATGACGACCTCGGACAGGTACTCTCCGGTTTAAAGATGGAAATTAACTTGCTGAAATCTATTTCCCCGGGTGATAACAAGAACGCTACTTCAATGCTGCAAAGCATGTCCGATCATGTTAAATATACGATCGACAGAATCCGGAAACTTTCTCAGGAGCTCCGTCCCAGTGTGTTGGATAATCTTGGACTGGTCAGTGCTCTACACTGGCAGGGCGAAGAATTTCAGAAACGCGCTAACATTAATGTCTCTATTTCTGTTTCTCCGCCAGATATGGAAATTTCCGGTGATTTAAACATTAACCTTTTTCGAATATTTCAGGAATCCTTAACCAATATTTACCGGCATGCCCAGGCAAAAAATATTCAGGTGGAACTCAGCCGTACTGAAAGTGAGCTGCGCTTTTCGATCATTGATGATGGTATCGGCATTCAGAATGGCAATTTGACGCCGCAGGATACATTTGGCCTTACCAGTATTCGCGAGCGGGTTCGGACATTTAAAGGCACCCTGGATATAAAGGGCGTTCCCAATAAAGGTACCAGCATTATTATAAAAATTCCGTATAACAAAGGCAGAGGTATCGATGAAGAAGATTCTCATCGCGGATGATCATTCCGTTGTGCGCAGCGGTTTGAAATTAATCCTGAACACCCTTCCCGGCGACGTTAAGGTAGATGAGGTAAAAGACGGGCGGGAAGTACTCGGTCATTTTTGGCAACATAATTATGATTTGGTAATTCTGGATATTTCCCTGCCCGGTAGAAATGGACTGGATATTCTCGGGGAATTAGTACACGCCAAGCCGGATATCCCCGTTATTATTCTCAGCATGTATTCTGAGGATCAATATGCAATCCGTGCCATAAAAGCGGGAGCAGCCGGGTATTTAACAAAAGATTGTGATCCGGAAGATATTCTTCAGGCAATAGAAAAAGTATTTGCAGGAAAAAAGCATTTTAGCGATGCAGTCATTCAACAATTAATCGAAGGTGTGAATCGCGGATGGGAAAAAGCCCCTCACGAAACACTCTCTCCGCGGGAAATGCAGGTTATGTCTATGATTGCCAGGGGCGAAGCGCTTTCCGATATCGCCGATCGCCTGGCGATAAGCATTAGTTCGGTCAGTACCCATCGCCGCCGCCTCTTAAAAAAGTTGCACTTAAAAAGCAATGCGGAAATCGTCCGCTATGCATTGCAACACCAGCTTATCGATTAGTTAAGGATATAGACAGTCCTGCATTAACCTACCGAGAAACTCACCATACTTTTTCAATCAGAAAAGGTAGCAGGCTCTAATTTCTACATTCGCTGTCATAAAATTCTGACAAATTATAATTCTATATCTACATTATTATTAACTGTTTAACGACAATTTTTCTTGCTTTTCTAATCGCAATTATATTATATTTCATCATACCTGAAAATAGATTAATACCACCACATCTTTTTCTTTCTTTGACATCCCACCAGTATTTTATATCCCAAATACATAACCCTTAACTATTACAAAGGATTGGCCATGAGCAGGATATGTGCGAATTGTGGCGTATTAAACCGGAGCGAATTAATACGCTGCAAAAAATGTAATTGTGAGCTTGCGGGAGGAGGGTTAAAAGCCTGGGAACAGGGAGGATACCAGAAGCGGGAACCAACGGTTCGGGAAAAGCCGGAAATTCCTTCATATTCAGATGTCATACAGCCGCCGGCTGGGAAACCGGAACCACCGCCGAATCTTGGCGAAATGATCGATACCCATTTGAATCAGGTGCAGCAGCAGCCATCGGCCGGTATTGTTGTCGAAGATTATGTACCGGCAAGTTCGGTATCTGCAGCGCCCAAACACAAACGGATGTATGGCATCATCTTCTCCTTTTTCCTATTGGTGATTTTTGTTTTCAGCGGCGTTTATTTTATGAATAACAGGGAGAGTTATTTACATGCAAGCCGGCAGGCACAAGTATTGGAAAAACAGCTGGCGCAAGGCGAGGTGCTTATTGCAGCCCAAGATTATCCGGCAGCAATAAGAATTTTTCACTCCGTCATCGATCAGGCTAGCGATTCGGAATTAGCCAATCGCGCAATCAGGCTACTTCGAGATGCCAACACCAGACAAATTTCCCTTTTATTGGCAAAGGCGGAAAACGCATTTCAAAACAATCGGATATTAACCGCTGATAATGATAATGCGATTTACTATCTCCGGGAGGTTTTTACTATTAATCCCAGGGAAGCGGCTGCAGAGAAAATGCGTTACGCGATAAACAAGCATCTTAGCATTCTCGCCTCAACAGCTGAAAAAAGCCGGCAGTTTAACAGCGCTTTATCTTATTATGAAACGATGCTGTTGCTAAATCCGGATGATTCCTTTGCCCAAAGTAATGTGGAGAGAATGTTACTGAGTATTCAGCACCAGCGAATCTCCAGAAAAAATACAAAGCGGTCTCAGAAAGAGAAACAGGTCTCCCCGACGAAGCCCTTAAATGCACCGGATGATAATGCGGTACAAACAGAATCGAAACCAGCATCGAATAAGCAGAGAACGGATGATCTCAAGATTCAACTTTCTGTAGACAAGTCCTATTTGTAATAAAACAAATCTATTGTCGCACAACAACGACAAAAACATCCGTTTTGTCGACAATAGATTTGCAGGCATTATGACAGCAGATCATTTTAATATAAATTCTTAAACCTATATATTTAGCCGAAGCTTTCCAAATCAGGAAGATTCCTGATTTTGTAACGTTCTCTCCCCAACGACTTCTCCCTGGCAACAGGGAGAAGCGACTTCATCGCCTTCATTTTTCTGAAAAAAGTTATCTCCATAGTTGGTTGGCTCGCAAACTATCAATAAATTTACGCTTATCTTCTCGGCAAACAACATAAACAGCGGAGCCTATGCGACATCGCCGTATTCTATTTTTCCTGCTATTTCTATTGCTGACTGGTGCTGCTGAACTGATGTCGCAATCTTCACAGTTTCATCGCGACTCACTACAAGTGTGGGAATCTCCGGATCCTTTGCCGCCGGCAAAATCGCTGCCGGGAGCCCTTCTGAAGGGCATTGCTGCCGCCAATTTCAAGAAGACCAACCCGATCGAACTGATCCCTTATACCGCACTGGAATTGCCCAGGCTTTATTTGTCTACACCAATGCCCCATCCCCGCTTAATAACCCCAATACAGCTTCATCATGCCCGGCAGAACCGTTTGCGCGCCCCTCATCAACAATGGTATCAACTGATGAAAGACCGGGTTGAAAAATACCTGAACAGCAACAATCCGCTGCTTAGCGGCCTCCTTTTTCGCCAGGCGGAAGACATTAAAACACTGGCTTTTCTTTATCACATCGATAACGATACCCGCTATTTGCAGGCAGCTATTTTACTACTGGAGCAATTGCCGGAACCACCAGTTATTGTTAACCTGGAAGGAGGCGCAAACAATACCGGCTGGGGCGATTTTCTCCTCTCCGCGCAAGCGCTGATGCCATTGTGTGTTGCAGTAGATTTGTTATATGATGATTTACCGCCGGACCTGCTTCAAACAGTTCGACGCAAGCTAACACAAGTTGCCCAGCAGCTTCTTGATGGCATGCTCTACACCCCTGCGAATAATCATGTTACCGTTATGGCAGTCGCCACGCTCACTGCTGCAATTCTTGAGGATCAACCGGAGCTGTTTATTAGCAATGGCCGGCAGAATATCTGGCAGCAGGGCATTGAATATCTTTCCCGCGCGCTTGGACTGATCGCCCCGGACGGCGGCTATGTAGAGGGTGTTTATTACGGACAGTATATTACCGGCTATCTGGCACCCTTTTCTCTCTACTTTCGAAATACCACCGGTATTTCTCTCTATCGCCATCCTTACCTGGAACGGATGGTGAACTGGATGATTGCCAACGAAAAAGGCAGTGGCCGTTATGCCGCCTTCGATGATGCCTTTCAGGTGCGGCCGTTTACGCTACCATTGATTATCCCGCAGTCTCGCCTGCGGCAACCCTGGCACGCCTTCTGGCAGACCTTGCCACCGGATAATTTTTTTCATAACAACATGGCGGAGGGAATGGCGGTCTTTACACCGCTTGCCGGAAAAATTTCCGCTGCAGTGCCGGCCGTGCAGTTTTTCTATGAGTCCGGTATGACGGTTTTTCGCGATCGTCATCTGCAGCCCAATATTTATGCCGCCTTTCTTTCCGAACGGGAAGAATGGTTTGCCAGCCGTCATGAGCACGTTGACCCGTTTAGTATGGAAATCAGCGCTTTTGGGAATGATCTGATCGTCGATGGTGGCTATGGTGGTGGCGTTTACGACGATAATCGTGCCTGGTTTGTCTCCGCCCAGGCGAATAATGGTTTGTTGTTAGATGGTCGGGGCACTTATCAAAATCCGATTTGGGGCGACCCGATCGCCAGTGAAATAACCCATGCTTATCAAACAAGCAGCAGCGCGGCGGTGGCAATGCGCCACATCATTAGCGACGTTCGGCTGCAGCGGCGGGCATTCTTTCTGGAGAACAAATTCATCCTGATGCTGGATCATTTCGAAGGGAGCCGGGAACATAGCATCTCGCAAAACTTTAACTACCTTGGAGATTTCCAGCAGGAATCTCCGAATGTAATGACCATCCGTAACGGCAATGCCAACCTGCAAATGATTACCTTAAGCAGCTCTCCGCAGAAACCGCTGATTACCGAGAACTATGGACTTTATACGCCACAAGTCGTTTCGCGCCCGCTGAACAGTTTTCAAATTGGCCATGCGCCAGCCATGCGCGGCAATTTGTTAACCCTGTTTTATCCCCATGAGGATGGCGCTGCCCCGCTGTATCCGGAATGGATACCAATCATCGGCGAAGGGGAAGCGTTGCGTTTCGATTTACCTGAATCTCCCTTTGCAGCGATGGATATTGCCATGAACTACACGGATTCTCTGCGCAGCGATCGCTGGCAGTCGAATGCCCGAACACTGATGGCGCGGTACGATGCAGCCGGGAGGATTACCGCTTTACTGCTGAATGATTTCACTCATTTCAAAAGTCAGGATTTGCTGCTGGAATGTGACTTCCCGATAACCCTATTTCTTGAACGGGCAGATCATTCCTGGCAAGGGCATATCGACACTGCCCCGGCGCATCGCTACACTTTAACAGTTTCCGGCATTGCGGAAGTGCCGCTACGCTTTAACCGGCAGTTAGAAATCCCCCTTTCAGAGACGAGCGCAACCCGAAAGTTTCATCTCCAGGGCCCCGGCACTTTGGACATCGGCGTCACAACTGCTGTCGTGAGGATTCCCTATCGTTATCATAAATCCCCGAACCTTATTGCCTGGCTCAACCAGCAGCCGAATGCCCGGCGCAGTTATGAAGGGATGTTCACGGTCAATCAACAGTTTTTCCGCAACCGTATTGCCTATGAGATGATGCATGGATTGACATCCGGCTTCCTGAATCGTCAGGAGCAATGGCTGAATGACAGTCATTTTCTGGAGCATGCTTATTTCGTACTCTCCGGTGTTTCCCAGGCAAGCTATAACCGGGATTCTCCCAGTACATTCTCCCTGTCACTGCCGCATCGTTATCATTTCAACGGGCGCATTCGCAATTGGCAGTGGCAGGCGTTTGAAGAAGGCACATTTTCCACTTCCAGTTTTCGGGTGCAAAATATTGCCTTGAGCGCCCGGGCACGGGGCGGGGCCGGGGTTTCCTATCGGGGAGGATTCTGGATAGATGATCACCAATCTCATGAATTCCGCCTGATCGGCAATAACGGCAGTCAGCTTTTTTACCAGGACAATTCTTTCCAGGATGATTATCAACGGCAGGCACAATTGCAGTATCGATCCGGCAGCATGTTGGTAAATCCCGGATATCGTTGGGAGAAAAGCAGCAGCAATAGCAACGCATTTCTGAATTGGCGATTTCGGCAACTGAACGGCTTTTTTCAGAAAACCACAACCGGCGGAGAAAGCCAGTACCGCCAATTTATCGGGGCTTATCGGCGCTCCTGGGCCTTTACATTGCAGGGATGGCAAAATGAGCAAAGCAAATTACAGGAATACAACGCCCACTGGCAAGTTCATCCCTTCCGGCGATTGCGCATTTCCCAGGGAACGCACTGGCAATATGACGGACGTTGGGAAATGCCCCGGGGATACAATGAAATCGCCTGGTATTCCTCCGGATTATCACTACGCGGCAAAATTAGCAAGGCTGCAGATACCTGGCAACCGGCAGCGGCTTTTTACTGGCGGCATCAACAACACTATCTGCAGGGTTCTCTGGATTTGAATGAATTTGACTTCCAGCCAGGCAACCACTTGCGCTTACAATGGGATTTTCACTCCCGTAATTCCTGGCGGATCGGCACCCGGCTGAATCATGGATACCGGGACGAAGAGACCGGTACTTCAACCGAAGTTTTTCACTCCCTGGCCTTGCCGGTGGGCAATCACCTCTGGATGCCGGTGGTCGGGGAAACTTTAGATAAGGCGAAGCCGCTACAATGGATCGGCAGTGGTTTTCTATTGCAGTGGCAGCACACTTTATTCGGGCAGCTGGTAGCGAATCGTCAACTTACTCAAACCGTTGTGGATTACCAGTTAAACGCAACCGTAAATAACCGGCAACAATTACCGATGCTGGATATCTGGGTGCATTTTCGGCAGGCGGGGGATCAATTGCAGGAAAGCGAAATTCGGGTATCGCCGGTCAGCAGTTCGATCACTCCGGGAATTTACTATTCTTATTTACGAGGCGGGGGTAGCCGCTTAGAAGGCTATTTGCAATGGCGCTGGTAAAATGTCCGGCGGATTATTCCGCCAGACTCAGCGGTTGATGAACAGAGGACAAAATGTAGTCCCGCAAAAAGCTAAAGGTCGGCGCGCTGTTATCATAATTTTCCGCGGTGCTGACAACGACCATATCCAGATGCGGAAAAACAAAAATAAATTGCCCGCCAAATCCCCAGGCGAAATAAGCATCATTGGCCATCAGCACATCCGCTAACGGACTGCTTTCGCTAAATCGCCACCATTGATAACCATAATCGAAGCTAAAACCGGCAGAAATATGCGGAGCGGTTGAGGTTCTCACCCAATCCTCCGGCACCAGTTGCTCATTTTCCCAACGGCCTTCTTTCAGGAACAAATAGCCAATCAAAGCCATGTCGATTGGCCGCATGAAAAGTCCCCAGGCGGTGTTGGAAAGCTCATTCGGCCCTTTTTCCCAGCGCCAGCGGTCAATACCAAGTTTCCGGAAAAGAATTTCGGCCGTGTAGGCTTCCGCGGATTGGCCGGTGGCTAACTCCAGCACACGGGAAAGCAGAATACTACAGCCACTGTTATAAGAAAATTCGCTGCCCGGCGAAGCAGCCATCGACAGATCGAGAACATGCTTGATCCAATCGTTACTGCGTGAAAGCATCGTTGCATCATTTTGGGGATGTCCGTAGGCCATCGTCCATTCGTCCCAGCGAAAACCGGCACTCATATTTAGCACATTCTTTAAAGTGATTTCATGCTTTAAACGGCCATCATATTCGAATTCATCATACTCCTGAAAAAGATTGAGTAAATTTTTCTCCAAACCGAAATGTTCATTATGGGATAAGGCAATCCCCAGCGCAGCCGATGTAATGCTTTTAGTAACAGAGTAAACATTTTGCAGCTCTTCACGGTTGCTTCCCTGGAAATATTCTTCATAAACCAGGTGATCGTCCCGGATAATTAACAGGCTGCGGATGTCACCATAATTGCCGGCATTTATCCGATGCTTCAAAGCATTTAGGCGGGCTGCATCCAATCCATGGGCAGCCGGCGTTGCTGTCGCTAGCAATCCTCCTGAAGCGTCACTGGCAACCGGATCCTTGGTTGCACAGGCACAGCAGGCGGCAAGCGTAACAACTACGCAGGAAATTTTGAGATAATATTTCGCTCTGACCATATCAACATCCTTATTAGTCAAACTAATAATTGGCTTGATTGAAGAAATTTAGTGTCTCTTTAGGTTTTTGGAGATAGATGTTACTTTCCATTCCCTGGAAAGCCCGGAAGGTTATCTATTCTCCTCAACAGCAAATTTTGGTCTTTTTAAAGGCGATTGCGTAATAAAATGCCGGTCATATTGCGATGATAAGCACAGCAGGTTTCTATCAGTAACTACATGAAATAAATCTGTCTGCGTCGACGGAAATTGATGTCTGTATAAAGATCGAAACATTCTTACTTAATTTCTGTGTTTGATATCAAAATTTGCAAGTATGTCAGAAAAAGAAACAAAAAAAATGCCAAGTTTTGATTGTTCTCCGGATAATTATATCCAGGACAATAAATTAGCCTTTAATTGTTACGGTTAGATTAAACTTTGGTAGGAAATTAATTTCGGAATTGCCGGAAATACACTTCCGGTTGAATTGCGGGAAATGCCCCAATGACTGCATAAAAGTGTTGGGAAATAATACGGAAACAGCCGGAATTATACAGCAAAAGTGGATTATTATTATTCCCCGGAATAAAATTCCCAAAATGCCACGGTGCCACTATTATTACCGAGAGCGATGTTGTTTCGGGAGGCCGCAATAGCACTACACCTCTTAAAAGTGTAAAACTGTTGCACGATTGTTCCCTGTTTAATGTCCCAGATGATCAACTTTCCATGATCATCATAGCTGAGGAGAAATTTGCCATTGCCGGCAAGGCTGCTTCCGAGGATTTCTGCCTGGTGTCCTTTTAATTCGTGGATAATATCACCATTATCCAAATCTTTCAAGGCCCAGGTATTAGGTGCATTTGCAAAAAGCAATCTGCGTCCGTCTGCCAGTAAATGTCCCTGGTGATTGAAAATAGACGAACTTTCACAGTCTCCGATTAAGCGGTCATTTACCAAATCCCAGATCTCAATTTTACCGCTGCCGAGAACACACATCCCCCGCTGGCCATCGCGGCTGAGGGAAACATGTTCGATCCAGGTATCCGGCCGGGCAATTAAACGGCGGACGATACCGCTCGGTAATTCCCACAGGAGCATCTTTCCATCATCCCCACCGGTTAGGGCAAGTTGCTTTTCTTCGTTTAACGCGATCGCATTAATAGCACTGTGATGCCCTTCGTAGCGAGCAGCAACAGATCCGCTTTTCCGCTCCAAAACTGAAAAATGCCCGCTGGAATATCCGCAAAAAGCCAATGCGCCATCATTATTTAAAGTAATCGCAGTCGGCTGCTCTTCCGGATGAACAGTATTTTTAATGGCGCCATTAGCAAATTCCCGGAAAATCAGCATCTTTTCCTTGCAGCTTTGGCTCACCACGATTCGCCCATCACCACTCAGGGCTAAATGGGAAATCCGGCTGTGATGCTGCTGGCGGTCGGTGCGCAAATCACCATTGCTGAGGTCCCACACCCGCACAGTCCTATCCATCGCGCCACTAATAGCGATATCCCCGCTATCATTTATTTCTACGCTATGCACCGCATGCCGGTGCCCTTTCAGGGAGCGAACAATTTTTCCGCCCCCCAGCTCCCATAGCTTCAGCGAGCCATCATCTGCACCGGCGAGGGCAAAGCGACTATCCGTTGCCACTGCTGCACTTTTAATCGCGGCAGATTGTTCCTCCAGGGCAAACAGCCTTTCCCCGGCATTTACACTCCAAAATTGAGTGCCGCTCCCAATCGTGGAACTGAGAGCGAACTGGCCATTATCCAATAAAGATAATGAAAGCACCCAACCGCTTTGAACGGGCAATGCGTGGCACATTTTTCCTTTCAGAAAGTCCCAGATAAAAATCGTTCCATCTTCTGATCCGCTGATTCCTATGCTGCCGTCATCGTTGATGGCGACCGCAGTTAATGGCATTGAGTGCTCCAAAAAAGTGTGGACAATTTCACCGGATGGCATTTTGCGCAACACCAGCCGATGATCTTCCCCACCGCTGAGCAGCCAGCGGCCATCTTTACTGCAGTCTATGGCATTTACGCCACCCTTATGTCCTTCATACTCATGTTCCAGTTTGCCTTCGGTAATATCCCAGGAGAGAATGCGACCATCATTTCCACCGCTAACCAGATGAGTATCCCCTAAAAAGCTCAACGCTTTCACTGCGCCGCTATGGCCGTCAAACAAGTACGAGGCATTCTTTTTCCAAAGATGCCAGAGTAGTATTTTTTTATCATTACTGCCACTGGCAACCCAATCGGCGCCTGCACTTAATGCAACGGTATTGATTGGCGCGCTATGGCCGTTCAGTGTTTTTAACAGGCAAGGATCTTCAAAACGAGTTAAAAAACGATTCTCAAAAAACATCTCATCTTCCCGGAAAATAGTCTGGCGTATCTTCTCCCCGAATGTCACCATTCCCATCTGAACGGCGCTCCAGAAGAGCTGCTGAAGCAGGTAAGATCTTTTTTTCCAGGTTTGTAATTCGCTTATCTCCCGATGGGTCCGCAAAAGCAGGCGGCGAGTTTGTTTCAGCGTTTTTCGGATTTTCGCGTCTGATAATTCCCAGGACAAAGCAGCATCAAGATCTTCGATGAATGCCCAGAGTGGCCGGTTTAAAAGTTGTTCCGTTAGGGTCATCGGTTTCCGGCAAATCTCACTCAACGTTTTTATGGCGGACCTGATGATATCGTCCTGCGTTTTACCGATCTTTTTCAATATAAATGCCCTTACTAAATCGGGCATGCGAATCAATGCTTGCTCTCGTGGCGCAAAATCCAGCAAATAAAGGGACCGAAGTTCTTTGAGTGCTTGTTTAAAGCCGGTCTTTTCCAGCTGATTATCGCAATCCTGCTGCTGAAGCAGTTTTAAGCGAGCGATGGTTAACGGATAATCTGCGGGGAGTGCACAACACAAGGAGAGTAGTTGGCCAGCGAGAGAATTTTCCAATAATGCCCAAATTTTCTCCAGCGTAAAATCCATAACTTTTTCCTGGACAGCAGCGGATAAACCAGCCTCGTCGCCATTTTCTTCGCCTATTTTACAAATTTCCGCGTAATAATCTGCAATCGGCATCGCCGCTTTATGATGGAGATACCCTTTGAGCAATGACAGTCGAAGGGGTAGATAGCCAACCCGATGGCAAATATCGTTAATAAATTTCCGATTATTTCCGGATGCTTTCTTCCCGGAAAGATAAAAATAGGAAGTTATCATCGAGAATCTTTTTACCGGATGGGAAATGAGTCCGAGATCACTCACCGGAAATCGGGAAGTAAATAAAATATTGCACTTCAGTGACATGGGATTTAGCCCTAGCAGATATTCATCATTTTCGAAGATTTCCCGTCCGAAAACATTATCTGCGACAATCAGAATATTGGGGTGATTATTGCAGTAGGTTTGCAATTTTTGCAGATATTGCCGGTTTGCATCCGCGGCCTCCGGATCGGCGATGGTAAGCGCTAAATGATCTCTGGCCAGGGATATCCATTCCGATAGCCAGCGGGCTTCGCTATCTGCCTGCAGCCAGAAAATTTTTTCATAAGCAATGCCGAAACGATGCGCAAAGGCGGCCGCAAGCGTCGTCTTACCAAAGCCATCTCCCTGGGCATCATCCTCATTTACCAGCACAACCTTGTTGTATAAATCGTTAAGATTGAGGTAAATCTCAACCATATCAAGATCTCTGCTGATAAAATCTGGCGGCATACGAAATGGCATCAACGACTTTGCCGGCAGTTCATCTAATTGATATTGGGCAGTAAACGGAGATGCATATTTCAAATGATCGATAAGGACCTGGCAACTTCTGGAAATATCTTTAAATTCAATTGTAAAAACGCGGGAAATTGGCGTTGGTATTTTCGGCGCATTAGGAAAAACGCAGGGAATCACCCGTTTACCCAGCGCCCGGGCTGTTTGCCACTCATGCCGCATCCAGGGCGAAATTGCTGCTTCCGAAGTCCATAGCAGGCAAATAACGTCATATTCCATCACCATGTAGGCATTTTCCGCCGGCCAGGGTTGATGATCCCGCAAGGTATTCATCACACTGTGGAAACCTGCCTCCTGCAGTGCTTCATGAAGGGCGCGGGCCAATCGCTGATTGCGATGGGCATAACTGATGAATATGCGGGAAATTCCCATAATTTTTACACAAATTGCTAAACGGTTTAAAACAATTGTTATTTGGTGCGCAAAGCACCCCGGAGATCCAACTCGATTGATAAAAATGATCGCAGGCTTTGAAGAGTTTATAACATACTAATTGTCACTTTTTCTGTTGTGACAGAATTGTTCAAACCGACAAAGTGAATTAGAAATTCAACCGACAACACTTAAAGAATTAGAACTGGCAACGTTGAAAACTTTTTTTGAAAAACATAAAAAAAGCACTATCTTTATCTTTGCAGAGCAATGGTGGATGGTGGACAAAAAAATTCGCAAACGGCTAAACTAAAAGGGTTACAGTATGGAAATTTTAGGTATCGATGTTGGTGGATCGGGCATAAAGGGCGCACCGGTAGATGTGAACAGAGGGGAATTACTGACGCCGCGTCACCGAATTAGCACACCGCAACCGGCAACCGTAAAAGCCGTGGCGGATACCGTTGCAGCGCTGGCGGAGCACTTTCAATGGAAAGGTGCCATCGGCTGTGGCTTTCCTGCTGTTGTTCAGCATGGCGTGGTTAAAACCGCATCCAATATCGATAAAGGATGGATTGGCACGAATGCCCAGCAGTTGTTTGCAGAAAAAACCGGCTGTCCGGTGCAAATCCACAATGATGCAGACGTTGCCGGCATTGCTGAAGTACGCTTTGGCGCGGGAAAAGATCGTCAAGGCGTAGTTCTGGTTTTGACCATCGGCACCGGTATTGGCTCCGGTCTTTTTCATAATGGCGTCCTGGTACCGAACTCCGAGTTTGGCCATATCCAGTTAAAAAAATATGGCCTCGCCGAAAAATACGTCTCAGATGCGACCCGTAAGAAAGATGATTTATCCTGGAAGCAATGGGCGGAAAGATTCAATGTTTACCTGGCAGAAATTGAAAAATTGCTCAGTCCGGACCTGATTATCCTCGGGGGTGGTGGCAGTAAAAAATTTGCGAAATATGATGAGCATTTGGAAACCAAAGCGGAAATCGTTCCGGCAGAATTGTTGAATGAAGCGGGAATTATCGGGGCAGCGGGGGCAGCTGCGCCATCAGTCGTAACGGCTTAAACTTCGAGATATTTCAAAAATAAATGATCATTTTTCGAATTAGGCGGTAGAATAGAAAATGTTCGCCCGGCAGCCAGCATTTTCTATCCATCCATAAAACTGAGAGGTGATCTATGCACCACCGCTATTGTTTGACGATTCCTACGTTATTCGTTTTAATTCTCGCTATTTATCCGATTTTTGGTAATACCCCGGTCTCTAAAAAAGGCCAACCCCAACCTTTTGACGCCAGTAAAATTTTCACGGAGTACACATTATCGAATGTTAACAACATTTCCAGTTGGGCGCATAGTAATGGACTGACATCGTCAACCCCTTCAGCAACTGCCGGCTGTCTATATCCGCGTGGCAGCGCGGGAGTTACCTATAGAGACGGACTGGTTTGGGGAGGAATCGTCAATGATATTCGGAACCCTTCTTTTCCTAAATTACGTGTCGGTGGGCAAACTTACAGAGTTGGGACGATACCTGGCCATATCGTTCAGCCCGGCACTGCCACTTCTCCCCCGGTTGGTTCCGACGCCAATTTAGCACCCGTTTACCGCATCCGGAAAGACTGGCAGCAGCTCAATATCAGCAGCCCGGAATTATTGCAGGATGCTGCGGAGATTAACCTTATTAATATCGGCATGGTTACAAACCAAATGGCACAGGATGTACTGGATGATTATGCAAACGACTGGAATAACTGGCCATCTGACCTCGGTGCACCGCTGAACAGCGACGGCACTCCCGGCATTGCTGATGCAGATCAAGTACTCTGGTTCGTTTACAACGATCTCGATGCAGGCGCCACAAGTCTTCTCTATGAATCACCTCCGATTGGCCTGGAAATTCAGGTAACTATTTGGAGCTACAACCAGCCCAATGCACTTGGGCAAAGCATTTTTCGCCGTTACCGACTAATTAATAAATCCGGATTTACGATAGACTCTATGTACATCGCCCAATGGGTCGATCCGGACATTGGCAATTTCTCCGACGATTATACCGGCTGTGATCCATCCCTGCAACTTGGGTTCGCATTAAACAGTACCGATAGTGACATCCAATTCTCTCCTTTTGGGTTACCACCATCAGCAATTGGCTACACATTGCTGCAAGGGCCACTCGTTCCCGCCCCCGGTAACACAGGCGTATTCAACTTTCAAAGACGAAACAATTACCGTAATTTGCCAATGACCTCCTTCGCATACTATTCGCCGGGAACGCCATTAAATCCGCCACAGATTGCCGATTATTCCGGCACTGAAGCTTGGTATAATATCTTTCAGGGATTTACACCGGATTCGGAGAACCAAACACCCTACCTGATTGGCAGTGGGCCGAACACTGGCAGCCCTACGGTCTTCCCGCTTTCCGGCGACCCCAATGCCCAGGCCAGTCAGGATAATGATGGCTTCGGTAACAATTTCCCTCCGGGAGACCGCTTATTTGCAATCAGCAGTGGTCCTTTCCAAATGCAACCCGGCGATTCACAGGAGGTCATTTATGCCATTGTCGGAGGAAATTTGCCATCGACCCAATACACTTCGTTCAATGATATGATCAGCAATGTTGAGTGGGTACGTAATTTTGCAAACACCACTTTAGTCGGCATCGATGATCTTCCGGAAAGACAATTGCCGGGCAATTTCACTTTGCATGGCAACTATCCAAACCCGTTCAATCCTTCCACAACGATCGTCTATTCTCTCCCGAAAACCGCCAATGTACGGTTGCAAGTTTATGATGTGCTGGGAAAAGAAATCGCCACCCTGATTGCTGAGCAGCAGGCCCCTGGCGAATATCGTATTCCTTTTAACGCAACGGATTTAGGCAGCGGTCTTTACTTCTACAAATTGCAGGTCGACAATGCCAGCGACGTTCGAAAAATGATTTACATAAAATAAGACAGCACTTGCTCAACTGTTGGATAAGCAGACTTTGAACTTATCCAACAGTGAATAACAAGTCCCTTCCTTCTTGCCTGGTCGAGCAAAATTTCAGTTGATCTCCGCCGGAACATTCACCATGTTTAGGGCTACCGCAAAACCTAATATTGTGAGATTATTATGGCTGATATTCGCTCCATTCCTGTTAAACAAGCCCGTATTCTGCGCCACAAAATTTTACGCCCGAATCAATCTCCGGAAGAATGTATTTACCCGGGCGATGATGACCAACGAACCGGACATTTTGGGGCTTTTCCGAATGATGCGCTCGTCGGCATTGCATCGATATTTCCGGAGGCTCATCCGGAGCTGGCGGAGTCACCGGCCTGGCGGATACGCGGTATGGCCACCGAAATCGAAGTGCGGGGCGAAGGCATGGGCGCATTGCTGCTGGAAGCTTGCATCGCCCACGCCCGCGAACAAAATGGCAGCATTATTTGGTGCAATGCCCGCAGCACTGTTACCGGTTTTTATGGCAAATACGGCTTTCAACCGGTTGGCGATGAATTTCCATTACCGGGCATCGGCCCCCATTACCTGATGGTTTTATATCTTGATCAATAACTTTAAACCTTAAAGATTGCTATGGCACAAAATACCTTCCTGCAGTTTACCGAACTTCTGGCCGAAAAAAGTGGCGAAATCATTACTCACTGGTATGATCATCCCGATTTGGTTATCGACGAAAAAAGCGATGAAACTCCCGTAACTATCGCCGACCGCGATGCCGAAGCAGCAATGCGCGATCTGATTCGCAAGCATTATCCCGAACATGGCATCATCGGGGAAGAATACGGCCGGGAAAACGATCAGGCGGAGTACGTCTGGGTGCTGGATCCCATCGACGGCACCATCTCCTTCTCCAGTGGCTCTCCGCTTTTTGGCACCCTCATATGCTTGTTAAAAAACGGGCAACCTATCCTCGGGGCCATTCATCAACCTGTATTGAAACAACTATGTATCGGAGATGGTGAAACCACCACATTAAACGGACGGGCTGTAGCGATGCGGGAAACGGCCTCACTTTCCCAGTCAACACTGCTAACCACGGATATTGCCAATATCGAGCAATACCAGGACATTCGTCGCTTTAACCAGTTGCATCGCTCCATCAAAATTCTACGCACCTGGGGTGATTGTTATGGCTATCTACTCCTGGCGACCGGAAAAGCGGATATAATGCTCGATCCGATTATGAATCCCTGGGATCTGCTCGCACTAATTCCCATTATTCGCGGTGCCGGAGGCGTTATCACCGACT
Organism: Calditrichia bacterium; assembly: GCA_028284905.1. Classification (GTDB taxonomy): domain Bacteria; phylum Calditrichota; class Calditrichia; order RBG-13-44-9; family J075; genus JACKAP01. Next base: position 30,169 of record JANQQU010000026.1, on the reverse strand, counting down.
GGCAGGGTAATGATCCGGTGATTGGTAAATCAGCTGTCGCGGCAGGGAAGAATCTTCATTCGGAAGTTTTAGAAATCTTAGATGGTTCCGCTCCCGTTGGTCGCTGATGGTTGAGAAGAGTCTTGTTTAACGTATGATATTTGGTTTTACAACCTCAGTAATACGTTCGCTGGCGCTCTGGGAAGGATGGTTCCGCTCCCTGCGGTCGCTAATGGTTGAGAAGAATTTTGTTTGCCGAATGATATTTGGTTTTACAACCTCATTGATACTTCGCTGGCGCTTTGTCAGAGGATGGTTCCGCTCCTGCGGTCGCTAATGGTTGAGAAGAATTTTGCTTGCCGAATGATATTTGGTTTTACAACCTCATTGATACTTCGCTGGCGCTTTGTCAGAGGATGGTTCCGCTCCCTGTGGTCGCTAATGGCTGAGAAGAATTTTGCTTATCGAATGAAATTTGGTTTTGCAACCTCGGTAATACGTTCGCTGGCGCTTTGGGAAGGATGGCTCCGCTCCCTGCGGTCGCTAATGGTTGAGAAGAATTTTGTTTATCGAATGAAATTTGGTTTTACAACTTCGGTAATACTACGCTGGCGCTCTGGAAAGGATGGTTCCGCTCCCTGCGGTCGCTAATGGTTGAGAAGAATTTTGCTTATCGAATGAAATTTGGTTTTGCAACCTCGGTAATACGTTCGCTGGCGCTCTGAGAAAGATGGCTCCGCTCCCTGTGGTCGCTAATGGTTAAATAAGGGAGAGCAAATGGCCATTAACAATTAGCGACCGCAGGAAGCGGAACCATGAGCGACCGAAGGAAGCGGAGCCATTAGCGACCAGCGGGAGCGGAACCATGAGCGACCGCAGGAAGCGGAACCATTCCTAACATCCTATTAATCAATCCCTTAATCCCCAAATCCCCTCCAACACAATCCCAATTCTCCCCACCCTTTTCAATCTTTTCAAATTTTTTTCTTGCTTTCGAAACTTTTTACTAATAGACTAGTATTAAAACTACTAATGAATTAGTAAATTGAATTTTGCGAGAAAATTATGCTGGAAAAACGATTGGGCGATGTTGAACTGGAAATCTACAATATCGTCTGCACGCTTAAGGAAGCTTCCGTTCAGGAAGTGGTCGACGAGATCAGTAAAAAACGGGAAACCGCCTATACCTCGGTGATGACCTTGATGAAAAATCTCGCTGAAAAAGGGTTTCTCGATTATAAAAAGTCCGGAAAGAAATACATCTATTTCCCCCGGATTGCGCCGGGAGATTTACGGAAGAATCTGCTGGAACGCACCCTGGAAAGAGTATTTGCCGGCTCCGCGCTGGATCTGGTGCAATCCCTGGTAAAATCAGAAAAAGTCAGCCGGGAAGAGCTGACGGAAATCAAAAAACTATTAGACGATCTGGATGAAGACTAATGGAAACTATTTTACAAGATCAACAGGCGATCCTTTTTTATTTTTTGCAAGTCAACCTGATTTGGGCAGCCGGCTTCGGATTCATTTACCTGTTCTCCCGGCGAATGGATATCCGTTGGCAATACAATACGCATCTTTTACTACAACTCTATTTGCCGATTGCAGTAGCAATTTCTCTGCTGTTTATCAATAATCCTGAAAGCAGCGCTACGCCAGCGCAATTCAGTTACAGTATTTTTTATAATAGCACTGCACCAGAAATTTTGGCTGCGCAACCTCCCGAGGCACATTGGCGACTTGCCGCTCTCCCCTTCGCCGTCGCTGCAATCGTTAGTCTGGTGCTTCTGCGCTTTCTCCAGCAGTTCCTGGCATTATTCAGCGTTATTCGCACGGACCGGGAAGGCCCTCTGATGATTCTTAAGCGCATCCAGGAAAAGCAAAATATCAAACGGGATGTCCGTATTGTATTGACCCGCTTTTTTAAGAGCCCCTTCAGTTTTGGCTTCCGCCGCGGCTATATCGTTTTACCGGAAGATTACCCGGAGAAGCTGAATGAATTGCAGATCGAAATGATTATCCGTCATGAATTGATTCATATTCAACGTCACGATTTCCTGGTAAATCTTTTCCAGAAATTGGTGCGCATTCTCTTTATCTACAACCCGCTGATTCACCTCAACGATCGCCTGATCGATGAAAAGCGGGAAATGCTTTGCGACCGCGCGGTTCTGCAACAGCCGGGTGTGGAAAAGAAGGCATATGCAGAAACACTGCTTGCCGTTACCGGCTTGCTAAATGTGCCTTCGCCCCTTTCCCCGGTAGTACCATTTTTTAACCAATCATCCCAACTTAAAAAAAGGATTTTGATCATGAAAGAAAACTACTTCCCCTCCCGCGCGATTTATCGCCAGTGGGTTACGATGTCTATAATCCTCTGCAGCTTTCTCGCGATTACCTTCAGCGCCCTGAACGCGGCGGAGGAAGGCGATGGCGATAAGCGTACTTTCATATCCGATCAATATGAAGTAACAATTGATGACGAACGTGTGGTTGTCATTGAAGACGGTAAACGCTCGGTGTATCCTAAGGATAGTGAAGAATATCGTCGGTGGACGGAAAAATTTGCTGAAATGGAAGCACATGAAGAGATGCTGCGATTACAGGAAAAAGAATTGATGGCAGTGCAAAAAAAGCTCGAAAAAGAACAGTTGGCATTGATGAAAGATCAGGAGAGGGAATTAATGAAGTATCAGCTTCAAGCTGAAAAAAATATGCAGCGGCTATCGAAAGACCACCAAAAACAATTGCAGATGGCCGAAAAAGAGCGGATGAAGCTGGAAACGGAACTGCTTAAAAAGCAGGAAAAACTTCGCCGGCAATCCCAACTGGCGATGGAGAAACAGCAAGCGTTAATAAAAAGAGAGCAAGAGAGAATACGGGAAGGCATGTCGTTGAATATCAAGGAAAGAAAGCGGGAAATGATGCAGCTCCGTAAGAAGCTTGATGAACAGCGTGCATACCTGGATAAAGAAGAACAACGATTGAAAGGCATTGAGACAGAATTAAGCGAATCCCTTTATAAAGCTTTACTGGAAGATGGTTATTTAAATCGCAGCGAGAAAACGTTTGCTTTCGAATTGTGCAAGGATTACATCAAAGTGAACGAGAGAAAAATCACTGATGCAGATATTGGTAAGTATGAGGATCTCGTTGGTGAAATTACCGGTCATAAACTTTCCGGCGACGATTATTACTTTAATTTCAACAACGAAAAATAACAGTGCTTTATTTGCTTTCTCCTCGCTCAGCAGCGGTTTCTCCGGAGCGAGGAGTTCGGCCTAAAATTCTCCCGATCTCTAACAAGCATCTTAAGCAAACCGCCGAATTCCCCCAAAAACGAATCTTCCCAACACATTCCCCGTAGTGCGTATGTACGACCTGATTAATCAATCTACTGATGAGGGGACCATATGATACGCAGTTACCTGAAAATTGCCTTCCGCAACATCTTAAAATATCGGGGTTATTCCCTGATCAACATTCTTGGTTTGGCGATCGGCCTTGCCTGTTTTACTTTAATTGTTTTATTCGTGCGCGACGAGCTTTCTTACGATAAATATCATCCGAAAGCTGATCGCACCTGGCGCCTTGTTCTCGATGCAAACATCATGGGCAGCGAGCTTCACGCCCCGATAACGCCAGCGCCAATGGCCGCCGTGCTGGTTGAAGAAATTCCGGAAATAGAGATAGCAACCCGACTGCAGCCATTTTCCGGTGAAACGCAAATACGTTATGGCGAAAAGGGATTTGTCGAAAAACGATTTATGCTGGTGGATTCCAATATCACCGAAGTGTTCGCAATAAATTTTCTGCAGGGCGATCCGAAAAAAGCCCTTACCGCACCAAATTCCCTGGTATTGACTGAATCTACCGCCAAACGATATTTCGGAGAAGAAGACCCGCTCGGTGCCACCCTAATTGTTGGCGATACCGCCCGTTTTCAGGTAACCGGCGTCACGAACGATCCTCCCCATAACACCCATTTCCACTACGACATTCTTGCATCAATGAGCACGCTGCCAGACAGCCGAAATACGATCTGGATTAGCAATAATTATATGACATATGTCGTGCTAAAAGAAAACACCACCCCGGAAATGGTCGAAGCTAAGCTGCCGGCGCTTTTCAAAAAATATGCCGGCCCGCAAATCAAAATGGCCATGGGTGTCGATATCGATCAGTTTATTGAAGCTGGGAATAAGTTCCATTACAATTTACAGTCGATGCCGGGCATTCATCTCAATTCCAACATGGAATACGAAATCGCGCCGAACAGCAATATCGCCTATATTTATATTTTTATGGTTGTTGCTGCTTTCCTGATTTTGATTGCTTGTATCAACTTTATGAATCTATCCACCGCCCGCTCCGCTCGCCGTGCGAAAGAGGTTGGTATGCGCAAGGTAATGGGCTCCAACCGGCTGCATCTGGTTTTTCAGTTCCTCAGCGAATCTATATTTATCACTTTCGTTGCCCTGGGACTAGCCCTCATATTGATTGAATTAGCACTCCCCTATTTTAATCAACTGGCCGATAAACAAATCGATTTTCAATATTTTGATGGCAACCTGATAATTCCCGGCTTTATGCTCCTCGGTCTACTCGTGGGCATTATTGCCGGTAGCTATCCGGCGCTTTTTCTCTCTGCTTTCCAACCGGTCTCTGTATTAAAAGGGAAGCTAAAAGCCGGTGGCAGAAGCACAGTGCTTCGCAACGGGCTGGTTATTTTTCAGTTTACGCTTTCGATTATTCTCATCGTCGGCACTGTTGTTGTTTACAATCAGTTACAATATATGCAGAACAAACGCCTTGGCTTCGAGAAAGAACATGTATTGGTTATTCAACGGGCCGGTTCGCTTCAAAATCAGCAGAAGTCGTTTGCAGAAGCTTTGCGCCAGCACAGTGGCATCGTCAACGTCACTGCCACCAGCAATATTCCCGGCGGCATTATTGGCAACACCGCTTATCAACCCGGCAACAGCAGCGGTGGAGAAGGCACCTTGTTAATGTCTCCAATATTTACCGACGAGGCATATATTCCTACGCTGGACATTGAAATTATCGCCGGCAGAAATTTTTCGGCCGATATGAAAACTGACAGCACCGCTTTTATTATCAACGAAGCAGCAGCGGAACGCCTTGGTTGGCAGGAAGATGCCATTGATAAAGATCTCGTGATGATCGGGCAAACTCCCGAGAATAATTTCAACGGCAGAATCATTGGCGTCATGAAAGATATTCACTTTCAATCCCTGCATCAGGAGATTACCCCGCTGGTGCTCAGCTACACCAACTTCCAGACCAACTTCCTGCTGGTAAGGCTGCAATCCGGGAATATCTCCGAAACCATCGATTTTATCGCCAGCGAATGGAAATCATTTGCTCCGAACCAGCTGTTTAGCTATCAATTTCTCGATGAATCGCTGGATGCCTTGTATCGCTCGGAAAAACGCTTAAGCGAGATCTTCACTATTTTCGCGGTTTTATCGGTGCTTATTGCCTGCCTGGGCCTTTTTGGACTGGCTTCATTTATCGCCGAACAACGTACGAAAGAGATCGGTGTCCGCAAGGCACTGGGCGCGACCGTTCCGATGATCGTAAATCTTTTACTAAAAGACTTCATATTACTAATTGCTATCGCTTTTATTATTGCTGCGCCGATCGCCTATTTTAGCGCCGGCAGCTGGTTGCAGGATTTTGCCTATCGTATTGATGTCAGTTTTTTGACCATCGGACTGAGCGGCATTCTCGCACTGCTGATTGCAGTTTTGACAATTGGCTACCAGGCAATTAAGGCAGCATTAACCAACCCCATTAATGCCTTAAGGCACGAATAAGCAAACTCCCGGACGCGTTACGGCAATTCACCCCGGGATTACCGTGACGCGTCTTTAGTTAATATTCAAGTATTCTCAAATAAGCTGCGGAGAGGCGGCAAAAATTCAATCAAAATTTGAGGTGCGGGTATGCTTCAAAGCTATTTAAAGATTGGTATCCGGAATCTGATCAAAAACCGGACATTTACGCTCATCAACATCTTTGGGCTGGCGGTTGCCATCGCCTGTTGCATCACTGCTTACGTTAACTTTCGCTTCAGCGACAGTTTCGACAGCTTCCATAAAGATAGTGACAACATCTATCTCGTTAATACGCACAAAATCAGTAATGATCGCCGGCAAAACTGGACAATGGCCCCGATGCCGCTGGCGGATGCCCTACGCAAAGACGTTCCCGGCATCGAGCAGCTAACACGCATCTGGCGCAGCGGCGGTATTATGAAGCATGGAGATAAGGTTTTTAATGAGACCTTTTACTTCAACGATACTGATTTCTGGACGATGTTCGAATTTCCGTTAATACAGGGCGATTTACAGGCACTCGGCGATAAAAGCGCCATCGTCATTACCCGGGAAATCGCCGAGAAATACTTTGGCGATGTTTCTCCAATCGGGCAACAAGTTTCTTTAAGTCCTGACGGAGAAAAATACGTTGAGTTTTTGGTGCAGGGCGTTATCGAGAATATTCCCCTCAACTCCAGCATCCGCGGAGATATCTATCTCCCCTTTGCGAACATTCAACAGATGTACGGATCCGATCCGGAAGATTGGGGTGGGCGCTGGTCCCGGGCAACCATTATTAAAATCGATCAAAATGTTTTACCGGCCAGCATCGAAAGCAAACTTGAAGGCTACCTGGAGATCACCAATAATGCCAATCCGGACTGGCCCACCGAAGGATTTTACCTCCTGCCGTTTAAAGAAGTAGCGAATCAATCCAGCTTTTTGCGGGGAGAACCATTTCAAAATCCGATGCCGCCGGTTTCCATCATAGCACCATCAATTATTGCGATGTTAGTTCTCTTGCTGGCCTGTTTTAACTTTGTAAATACCTCAATCGCCTCCTCGGCTCGGCGCCTGAAAGAAATTGGCGTTCGAAAAGTAATGGGCGGAATGCGCGGGCAATTGATAATACAGTTTATCGGCGAAAACTTGTTGCTCTGTACTTTTTCTCTCTTTGTTGGCGTATTAATCAGTAAATATATCTTTGTCCCCTATTACGACAGCCTGTGGCCACTGGTGACTCTGGGCATCGATTTTTCAGAGAGCTACGATCTCATCGGCTTTCTCGCGCTTCTTCTGGCATTTACCGGCATCGCTGCCGGTGCTTATCCTGCACTCTACATCAGCAAATTCAATCCGATCCACATTTTCCACGGCAAACAAAAATTTGGTGGCACCAATCCGCTCATCCGGGTTCTGCTCACGCTGCAGTTTGCCCTGGCGATCAATGGTATTATCAGCGGCCTGGTTATGAACCGGAATGCAGATTTTATTGAAGATTTTGATCTTGGCTTCGATAAAGAACAGCTGATTGCTATTCCGGTACGCAGCGGTGAGCATTATCAACGATTTAAATCCGCTATCAAAGATCATCCGGAAATTGCCGCTGTTGCCGGCTCCCGCAGTTCTGTCGGTATGTCCTGGATGAATCGGAATATCAAAGTTGGTGAAAAGGAAGCGGAAGTTTCCATATTTGACATCGGGGAAAATTACTTCACAACCCAGGGATTCGAGCTAAAAGAAGGCCGCATGTTTGACCACGCCCTGAAAACAGATGAAGAGAAAATAATCATCAACGAAACGATGGCACGGGAAATGGGATTCGACCAACCATTGGATCAATCCGTTGTTTACACCACTGCGGATGGCGAGTTGACTTATTATGTAATCGGTGTGGTAAAAGACTTTCACTTCAATGGATTATGGGACAAAGTGCCGCCGGCGATGATGCGCTATGTTCCGGAAGAAAAATACCGCTACGCTATTGTTAAATTCGCCTCTCAGGATTTGCAGAAGATCAACAGCTATTTGCAGGACGAGTGGAAGGCAGTATTTCCCCATCTTCCCTACGAGGGCATGTTTATCGATGAACTCCAATCCACTGCCATTATGGTTAATACCAGCATTCGCCTGGTTAGTCAGTACGTCGCCATCATCAGTTTATTAATTGCCGGGATGGGACTGTATGCCCTGGTTTCTCTGAACATTTCCCGTCGCTTCAAGGAGATTGGTATTCGAAAAGTGCTCGGTGCGTCCATGCTAAATATCGGCCGTTTAATTTCCACAGAATTCCTGGCCTTATTGGTTATTGCTTCCGTGCTCGCTTCGGCAATGGGATATTTTATGATGGACACAATGCTGAAAAACATCTGGGTCTATTACGTCGAAATTAATGCGACGCCATTTATCAATGCTGCTATTCTGGCATTAGTCGGTGCGACATTAACTGTTGCCGCGCAGATTTACCGGATTACAACAGCAAATCCCGTCGATGCTATTCGGGAGGAGTGATCATTTGCGTAGTTAATCCGTCATCGCGAGGCGCTTTTCCGAAGCGATCTCTTCGTTGCATGCACCTATGGGATCGCTTCGGAAAAGCGCCTCGCGATGACAGCTAAAGTTATTTTCTGTATTTCTTTTCGAAGCCCACTATAAAATGGTAAATCAGGAAGCGCTGCGGTTTTCCCCGCAGCTTCTTTTGCAAGGTGTTTCGGCCGGTGGTAAAGGACTGCTTTCTTGCGGACAAACTTTTTTCATCGCGCTTAAATTATCGTTGATTTTATCCGCACTATAGGAATAAAGAAATGCAGACAGCAGGAGAAAGAAAGCTGTCGTTCCTAAGAGCATCAGCCGCATCATTTTACCGAAAAAGAATTTGAAGCGAGGAATCCGGTAATCCAGCAAACGGCGAATCCGGTATTCAACATTTTTTGAGGTCCCCATAAATCCCCGCGACAATGCGAAATTGCCCCTCCAGCGATAAACCGGTAATTGCTGTGACAGCTTCCAGACGTTAACGATTGAAGATGCCAGCGTAAGCGGCTCCCGGGTGATAACGACAGCAACGTCATCGCAGGACAATTCCCGCCAGAACAGAATTTTCTGCCAGAGTATTCGACGTAATGAAATAAGAACCAGCAATGCCAAACCGATAGTCCACCAGGCATGGTGGGTTTGAAATAAAGCATTTTGCGCATAATGCACATAGCCAACCGCAGCAACTTGTACCACGATAGCCGGCAGAAATATTAAGAGGGAATCGAGAATCCAGATATAAAGATTATCTTTTCGTTTAACGTGGGTCATCTCGTGAACCAGCAATGCCTGCTGTTCTTTTTCATCGAGATGATTTAACAAGGTTGGAGAAAGAAACAACGCCGGTTTCAGGAATCCGGTGACAAAAACGAATGGGAAGCGGTTTTCAAAAGTAAACATTTGTGGCAATCGTTTTAAACCGAGGCTATCCGCCACCGCGCGACAGCGTAGCAGAAAATCGCCATACTCACTGTCATTGAAACGAGCGTGGGTTTTCTTCAGGCGAAAAACCGCAAAGTGATGCAATATTATCTTACCAAGCCAGAATCCTCCGAGAAAAAGATTAAAGGTCATCAGCAAATCATCCGCTTCGCAATAAACCGGATTGGTAAAAATATAGAGCAATGTTGCCACGGCTTTGCTAAAAATGCCTGCCAGCCAATCAATCATCATTTTGCCTTTTTTTTGCTTCAATCATTTCGGCGAGTTGATGAATACGTGCCGGGTTCTCATCACCAACCAGGTCTACAAACTGGCTCATCACAGGGGTCGCAAAATCGTCCAGTAAACCATTGATAATTTGCTTCAAGGTCGATTGCATAAACTCATCCCGGGAGGCAGCGGCATTATAAACATACGCCTGTCGTTGCTTCTTTTTGACCAGCAATCCTTTGTCTGCCAGGCGGGACATAACCGTCATCACGGTCGTGTAAGCAATTTTTCGTCTCCGCTTAAGAATCTCATAAATATCCCGGACCAAAAAATCCTGATCCTTCCAGGCAATCTCCATAATTTCAGCCTCCAGATCACCAAGAATTTTTCGCAGGCCTTTCTTATGCGGATTAAATGTAAACGAACGGAAATCGAGTGCCATAATATTTACCTGTATTTTTTCCAAACTTACGTCGCTGCAAAAGTTTGGTTACAAATACCGTTGTCATCAGGAAGATTAATTCGATGGCTGAGCGTCGGTGAAAGGAATCGAGACCGGTTCTCCGAGAAACCGGGGCTGGCGATGCCAAACGTAAACATCCAGCACGGCATTCACCCGGGCAAGGTATTCCCGGATTTGCGTCCAGGGAGAGTAACGAAAGCCAATCGATTTTGCATTGAAACCAATAACATCCCATTGATATTTCCGTCCAATAAACACTGCCCGGTAGTTGTGGAATTCCTGGGAGATTACCGTAAATTTTTTCTGACCGAAAACCCTGTTTGCCCGAACGACCGAATCCAGCGTACGAAAGCCGGCATAATCCAAAGTAATGCAGGAATCCGGAATCCCATTGGCGATCAGGGCATCGCGCATATCGCTCGGCTCATCATAATCTTTTCGGCCATTATCCCCACTGACCAACAGGTGCTTAATCTTTCCGGCCCGATACAATTCAGTGGCAGCCTCAATACGGTGCCGGAAAAACAAATTCAGACGATTTCCCTGAACGTATTTACTGGTGCCCAGCACTAAACCGACATTATTTTCCGGTAATTCGTCAATGTTGTTATAAACACGGCCGTCTGCCATGTTTAATACCAAATGGTGGGAGAATGCCGTCATCAATACCGATGCAAGCAGCACAAACGAGATCGTTAGGATAAGGCTTCGCCAGGTTAAGAACCGGCGGAATCTTACAAGATATTTCCGAATTATCATTCAAAGCCCAATCATAACGGTTTTTATTGAGATTTTATCAACGCTCCCATTGTGGATCGGCATAGGGATGAGCAAAACGACTGGTTCCCGCTTTAAAGAGCTGCAGACTGGACCAGCGGGATTTCTTTGAATCGTACACTGTTATTGTGTCCAGTATCGCTTCGTTTATTTTTACCGGATAGATTGTAGCCAGCGAATCAGCTTTATTGACCAGGTAACTATTGCGGGCCATACCTACTGCATCCGCACGGGCCCGATTGGCAAGCCTTTCAAAATCCAGCACATCATCTTTCCGGATTTTATAGCGATTTTTATTCTCTTCGAAAAAGGCTCTCACAGCAGAATCCGGCAGGGAAATACCCCGGCCAAAATGCTGACGGGTTTCACTATAAACCCACTTATCTCTCCAGAGGCCCAATTCCTTATAAATACCCGGCGATTTATCCAGCCCCTTGCTGCGAGCCTCCTGCCGCATAAAATGATCGCGAATGCCCAGTGCAACGGCGTCATTCACCACATCTCTTAAAGTGCGCTTTCCGTCCTTGCTCCCTTCCATGATGTAGCTAAGGTTTAGCCCTTCAAGAAATTCCCCGATGGGAATAGCGCCGTCATTATGGGTAACCAGTGCTTTGTCAAAATTTTCATGGAGCCTGCTCATTTCGGGATATTCTGCTGTCGCGCTTTTAACCGCCAGAAGAAAGTTGCCCGGTTGGGTTTCAGCATTGCGCCGCCATTCCTGCAACGCTCTTAAAAGCATCGTAAAACTGTCCCCTTTGGTAACGATGTTTTTCGGCGTTAATAAATCTGCAACATACTGTTTAACAGCGGCTTGCACACGGCGATAGTAGACTATTTGTTCAAACTGCGATGCCTTACTCTTATACTCCGTATCGAGCACGCCCGAGCGGCGGATATCGAGCACCTGAAAGATAGTATATTCACCATTAATTTCTACGGGATCAGATACTTCCCCAATAGGCAGCTCCTGAATTGCGTTCATTACTTCCGGTGGGGTTTCCATCCAGGAGATATAATCTGTCTCCAGATCCTGTGGGCGGATTTGCCATTCCGGATTGTTTTCCATTAGCTCTCCACTCACTTCTGCGTAGCCGCGCTCCTGCATCGCTGCAGCAATCCACTCGGCTCTTTCCGCATTGCTTTCCGTCCAGTAGCGAAATTTGAAGCTTACTTTCGATTTATTGATCGCCTCGCGAATATCCGCTTCGCTAATTTTTATTTTGCTTTTAACTTCAACATCGACGAGTTCTTCAATAATTAGCTCATTCAACAATTGCGCTTCTGCATTGCGGACATTTTCCGATTCGTGAAATCCCAGGTTATAACCTTCCAACGCCAGCAATTTTTCCTTTATCATCCAACCGAGATAACTTCTTTTCCGGTCTTCCCCGGTTTTTAAATGTCCAAAGCCGGTCTCATAATTTCGCCGGAACTCTTTGACGGTAATTGCTTCATCACCGATTTTCACCAGCACCCGATCCTCCGGAGATGCCGGTTCGCCCTCGCCGCAAGATGCGAACAGGATTAAAGACAATGCAGCAACAATTGGAATGTATTTTTTCAACTTATTTATCATCATATGCCTCTAGCAACGCTAACGCTTGTTGTCAAAAATAGTTCAAGATTTGCGGGAATATAAATACAGACATTAGTGGAAGTAAACAGGAGAGGATTTTTCACGCAATTGCCCAAATTACACGGCGCATCGCACTTTTTATCAAGTGGGATGCGCCGTTAAAAACAGACTAAATTTATTTATTATTTAGAAAGTCAGACCTAAAGAAAAGCGATGAACGCTCTCAAAGGGGCCCCAGTCGGAATATGCATAATCGACGCGGAATCCCATCTGGCCACGCTGATAGTAGTCTACACCACCACCGAGCGTCAAGCCGTTAACTGCTTCGCGCTCATAAATGCTCTCATATCCGGCACGCAGAAAGAAGATACCGGCATAACCATATTCAGCCCCAACATTGATATATTCTGTCGAATGGCTGGGATGATTAAGATCTGTGCTCAGCAGTAAACTACCCAGTCCGCCAAGATCCTGAGAATAGGAAAGACCAGCACGGAAAAGCAGGGGCAGCGGGTAAGAATCAGTCTGATAAGTTACCGGCACCCGGTCAATATTATCATTTAATTCATCCGGATCGGTTGTGGTATCGAGGTCGCGGCCACTCAGGCTTACTTCGCCACCAAAGTTACTGATACTCATACCGATGTTTAAGCCTTTCAACGGCGTGGTATAGAAAATCCCCAGGTCCACAGCCATCGCACCGCCGGTTTCATTCCAGATTTTCTGATTGATATATTTTCCGGATAAACCAAAACTGAATCGGTCGGTTAAGGCAGTTGCATACGTCAGTGCAAAGGCATAATCGCGGGCGCCATAAACTTCTCCGGTACCTTCCGGTCGGTCTGCAGTACGCACAGGCTGCTCGCCATAATTCAGCGTAATGAAACTCACACCGATGGTAGAATTCATGAACGGTAACGGCATTGTTGCGCCGATAAAGTCATAATCCGTATCCACCAGCCATTCGTTATGCATCACTTCTATTTGAACGTTATTCATCCAGACAATCCCGGCCGGGTTATAATATAATGCCGATGGATCGTTGGCAACAGCGACATAAGAACCACCCATCGCCATTGCCCGGGCGCCGACCCCAATTTCCAAAAACGATGCAGCGTTAGTTCCCACACCGCTAACATTGGACTCGAATTGCGCCTGCAGGCTGCCTGCACTAAAGAAACAGAGCAAAAGGGCAATAAAACAATATCTCATACTATTCATTTTTTCACCTGGCATATAAATAAAGTTAAAGGTTTTGCCAAACTTTTTGCCGGAACAATCTGGATTGCCCCGGCGCTTTTTCGCAGCAGTTTTATTTGATCACAGCAAATTTACCCGTCTTGGTACCGAGGTTTCCGGCATCCACTACGTAGAAATACATTCCGTGAGAGATTTCCAATCCGTCAACAGTTCTCAGATCCCAGCTGGCCCGGCGATTATCTTCCGAAGAACTGTGGGTGATCGTCTGAACTAACTTTCCGGATACGGTAAAAATCTTAATAGTACATTCTTGCGGCAAATTCACAAAATCGAGCTTACGATCACCACGGCCTTCTTCCGGGTTAAGCACTTTACGCTCAACCGGGTTAACAGCGATGTAAGGATCCGGCACGACGTAGATGTCGTCCAGTTCATTCTCTGCCATCACATCATTAATGATATTACCGGACATGGTAAATTCGAAGGCGTCATTGCGATTAAAGTTCTTTTTGGTGAAGAATTTATAAACATCACCCGTTTGCGGTGCAACCCACAGGGAAGAATCCAGGGTCGCCGGGAATTTGAATTCAAATGTCCACAACCGGCTAATACCAGGGGTACGGATGAATGAGGAAATTCTGTCGTTATGGTCGAGAATACCCTGCTCATTTTGATCGGTGAAAATGAACTCCAACTTGAACTCATTTTCCGGATCGGTGACGTCCCATAACTGAAAGTTTACCGGGCGGCGGTTGAAGGATGTATCCGCGCCAACACCGAGCACCCGCACTTCATAATCACGGGCGACATCGGAGCCACTACTACCGCTGTTTACACCGAGCCCAACAATCGGGGAAGAACCACTGGTCCAGGAAGATCTCGAGGTATCGACACTGTTAGTATCATTATGGAGAATTACCCGGAAGCCATCGAAAATAAATCTTTCATCGATAACCGCATTTTCCGGACTATTTTCCGTCAACAGCGTCACATTATCGGTAATTGAAGAAATGGTCATTTGAGAAGTAAGACCGGTGTAGCTTGCGGAATCGAGACCTTCAAAACGGCCATCATCGTCAAATTCTACCCGGTATCTATTCCCGTCAACAACTTCCAGCGGGCTGAAAATCTGAATCTCAATGTTACCGGTACCAACACCGGATACGTGCTCTATCCCGGCATCGCTAACGGAAGGCTCTACCCAACCGGCAACCAATTCCGTGGGAATCACCTGAATGGTATTCGGATCGAAAGAGATCGGGCGACCAAGCGGATCCACCTGAATATTCACCGGCGATTCTGTCGGGGAGATATTAAGCAAGTCTGCTTTTTCGCTAATACCGCGGTCAAAGAAGTCTTCATAATATCCCTGATCCACAGAAGAAACAGCATAGTAATAAGTGCGGCCATTAATTACATCGGTATCAACATAGCGATGCTCCAGCCCGGTATCTGTTCCCATATTATAAGTGACACCAAGATCACTTTCCGGACCAATTTCGCTACCAATCGTCACCGGATGCAAGCCAACCAATCCATTAATTTTGTCATAAAGAGCAGTTGACTTAAACAGGAATGGGTTACCGAATCCATCCGTAATCGTTTTAATTTCGGTGAATGTCGGATCAACACTCTTATAAACATAATATGCTTCAAAGTCCCGGCCATAAATGGGATCCAGGGAACGCTCTGCGCCAGCATCCCATTCCAGGAAAACCCGCTTATCATCGGCGACAGCAGAAACAATCGGCTGCCGGGGCGGCTTGGCGAAGTTATAATCATTATCGTAAATATTCTGCATCGTACGCTTGTTACGCAGGATGTCCTCAAAGTTATTTCCGAAAACCAGCGCAATTGCATAACGGTGGGTTGTTTCATCGCCACCGAACTGAATATATCCACTACCGTATGAGAAGGAAATATCCTGCTGGTAGCCGGGCACGGTTCTGAAAGTATCCGGGTGAACTTCTCTATCCCAGTAATACTCGTCATTACGGCCACCATAACCATTTTGGTCCTGGGTGCTGCGCAGATAGAAGGATGTTAAACCAACCTGATCGGACTCATCATTATCGGTAAATTCGAAATTCGGCTCACCGGGGTCAGGCATGTTGTTAGCCTCGGTACCATCGGGGTCCGGACCGGTATACTCAAAATTCTGCGGGCCGAGGCCATCAGAACCAACATCATCATTTAAGGGCTCTACATCGAGGCGGCCATTACCGTTGGCATCTTCGCCGGCATCGAGGAAACCGTTGTAATTCAAATCTTCGGTGTCATAAACACCATTGAGGTTTTCATCGACCCAGGTCGTCCAGTCGCCGTCATCATCAATCCCATTGGACTGACTTTCATCAACCAGGCCGTCCTGATCATTATCGATGCCGTCAAAACCGAGTCCCGGGCTTTCCAGGAACGCAAATCCAAAGTATCCCAGAGGAATACCATTATTGGAAATACCGAGTTTGTTCCAGGCATAGGTAATATCATCGATATCATCGAAGAGCGCATCATCATTGGTCGGGGGGCCGCCCAGATCGGGATCTACATACATACCGACAACGCTGGTAGGTATATCCAAACCTTCGCTGGTGATATCATAAATACAAATCATAATATCTTCGGCAAGGCGGGCATTCCACTGATAAGTACGGGCTTCTACCTTTACACCTAAACCACGACGACCATTTGGCCAGCTACCGCGATTTTCCGGGAAAGGATAATATTCAAATTCATCATTTTCACGGTCATCCATAATAAAATAGATTTCCTGATCGGCACGGAAATAAGCGCCAAATTCACCGTTCCAGCGATTCGCACGAACACCGGGGCGTTCTTCACCAATCTGACGATCATCACCAGGGTAAGAACCGGCGGGCCAATATTCCGGCCAGGTTTCCCGGCGGCTGCTCAATGCATACCAGCCAACACCATTTTGCAAATTCAAATCCAAAACGCCGTTGCCGTTAAAGTCTTCCGCCGGCTGCAATTCGCCATCGCCTTCACCTTCGTCACCACTATTGGCGATACCGTCAATACCAACGTCCTCACTTACACCACCAATCAACGGATCTTCGAAAGAACCGGGAATATCGAGGTTGTAATATCCGGGGAGCGGCATAAATGCATATTCGTGTGTGCCTGCGGGGTCCTGCTCATTCGGGATATTGTCGGAAATAATGTGAATCACTTGTCCACTATCATCGACAACTTCGCCACCAACGAAAAAGAAAGCGCCCCAAACATAATCGGCACGCAGGGAACCTTTTGGCCAACCAACCCGCAAATCGTCACCAACACCACCATAAGAAATAACACCGGAGTTGGTAAACGGGCCAGTCGCGAGGTTTCCATCCATCATAGCAATCTGGCGATATTGAGAATTACCTTCATTGGCAGTTTTATTCTGTTTGGAGAAGCGCGAAGAATTTCTTGAGTTTTGGAGCGATCCCTGTATACGACGGGAATCGTAATCTTTCTTTTCAAAAGTTTGCGCAATTCCCGTTTCGCTCCCTAAAAACAAGATCATCATTAATAGCAACCCTGCCCGGTAGGCCTGGCTAACAATCCGATGATTCAATAAGCTGCGTTTCATAAGAAGTTCCTGAAGTTTATATAATTTCTATTTTTTACTCTTTAGCTAGCGACCATTATTAGAACTTCAATTCCAGTCCCAGTTGAATATTACGTGGGGGCGAGAAGTTATCCGGGTTGATATTGGCTTCTTCATAAGTGAACAGGCCAACTTCTTCCAGGCGCTGTACTTCCAGATCTTTTGCTTCCGGTAAATCTGTCGGCAACAATGCCCGGCCGGTTGAGGCAAAAACATTGTCTTCGTTCAAATGATCAAAGAGATTGTCCACCTTCAGAAAGAGCGAGGAGCGCAGCCCGAAGAGATTCAGATTTTTTTTCGCTTTCAGGTCGACACTCCAGCGGGTCGGGCGCAATGCAGAGTTTTGATATTCAAGTTCATTAAGATCAAAACGCGCAAAGAAATCCGGTGAAAAAGGCACGCCGGTTTCAACAAAGCCAACCAGACCAATACTCCAGTTTTTCGGCACAGCATAATTCACAGATGCCTTGACCGCGTGGCGCTGGTCCCAGTTCAACGGCAAAATTTTTCGCTGGGCGAACACTTCCGAGTCGCCACCGATTTGGGTCGAAATTACGATCAGCTGCAGTGCTTCCGGGCTGGAGTTACTGCCATTCGCAAAAGACATTGTATAGTTCATGTTACCGGTTACCCGGCCACCGCGTTTGGTAAATCCAAGGGTAATACCGCGAGAATTACCATAGTCACGATTCACATAACGTGTGTAAGCAACGCGGTCAATTGTCGTTACCCGCTCAATACCCAGCAGGTTCTCAACATCTTTATAATAGGCGGTAATGTCTACCGAAATATCCTCGGTTAGTCCTTGCTGCAGACCAATTTCATAGGCGATGGTGCGTTCTGCTTCAAGGTCTGCATTTCCTAATCGGCGTCCATCCAACTGCAGAGGCGTCAAGGTTACCAGTGGTTCATTAAACATACGCTGATAAGCGGGCATCTGGAAGAAATGGCCGTAAGCGGCATGGAATGCACCGTCGGAGGAAATCGGGAATGAAATACCTAATCTTGGGCTTAACTGATACTTCGTTTTCGCCTCTTTCAGGTTCTGATCGATACCCAGGTTGAATGATTCTGTGCGGAGGTTAATCGGCACGCTTGAATTCGGCTGAAAAATATCCAGGCGAACACCGGCGTTTACAATAATATCTTCCCCTAATTCCAATTTGTCCTGAACATAAAAGGCATATTCCATCGGATCGACATTGAAATCCCGGAATAAATTTGCTTCGCTGTCAGAGGCTGCTACGAAACGGGGAGAATTGAAATTCGTCTCCCAATTTTGCCAGTATCCCTGCAGGGAATCCCAATACTGTTCGTAGCTGAGAAATGCCCCGTTAGCGAATTCAGTCCGGTCAATCGGAAAAGCGTTGGCGATATACAGCGGGGTTGCCCGGTATTGGCGGGAATAAACATTCGCATAGTGCTTGTTAATTTCAAAACCCGCCTTGATCAGGTTATATTTGTCAACCTGCCAGTTAATGTCTCCGATAGCAACATATTTTTCATAGTAATTTTTGCCAGGTGCATCGGTATAAAAGAAATCTGTGCTTCCCAGAGAGAAACCATTGGCAAAAGCTGATACCGGCTGAATACCTTCATCTCCCGGTACGAATGCAACACGGTTACTTTTGTCGAAGAAACGCTCACCGTCCTCATGCTGATATGAGAAGGCCAGATTGTAGAAGAAATTTTCCGAAGGAAAATGCTGGAAACGGAAAAAGTGAGAATATTCCCAACTGCGGGAAGTCCCCGAACCATCCGGCTGATAACGGCGGAAAGAATCACCACCTAATCCACTCGGATCGGGGGGGCCGTCAAATTCATCCAAAGAGGCAAAGGCCTGATAGATCATCGTCACTTTCGGATGGGGGGTGAATGTCAACTTACCACTTAGCGAGGATGAAGTTCCGAGACGCAGTGGTCCACGGGAAAGGTCGCCGGTCGCAAATGAATCGGGAATTTCAACCAATCCACCACCTGCGCCCTGGCTGTACAGCTGTGTCCAGCTCTGATAAGCACCAATCCGCCAACCATCGAAAAGGTTAAAGCGACGCTCGTAATTGTCGAGGCTTTCATAATCATTATGACGACCACTGATATAGAATCCGAGCTTTTCGGAAATAATTGGTCCGGTTAAGCTGAATTGAACATCCTGTTCCGCAGTAGGATTAAAATCGTTCACATTGAGAAAGACATCGTCCTGATTACTCAGCCATTCCCCGGCATAATATTGAACGTTTCCGCTAAAGCTGCGTGCCGGGCGCTTGGTCACAATATTAACAACACCGGACTGAGCAGAGCCGTATTCGGCATTGAAAGTTCCACTGATAACTTCCAGCTCTTCGATCATATTAGTTTCGACGTTTACATTGCTACCACCGCCCTGGCTGAATTCGTTGGTTACCGGCACACCGTCAATAATGTAGGTAACTTCTCTCGCACGACCACCGCGAAAGTGCAGTTCCCCGCCAGTGCTTACAACACCACTTTGCAATTCCAAAACTTCCGAAACTTCCGTTACCGGCATTAAATCAACTGTTTCAGAATTTACAATAGATGCACTGTGTGTTCTATCCATCTGAATCGCTGCCCGATCGGCTTCCACCGTAACTTCTTCCCCTTCAACGGTGGCCGGCGGCATTGCAATATTCTGGCTGGTGGTTCTGTCCACACTCACCCGAATATTTTCGATTGTTGTACCGGCATATCCCACATAGTATGCGGCGAGATTATAGTTTCCCGGGGGAATATTGATGATTACAAAATAACCATCGGAATCCGTCGAAGATCCGAGACCAGTACCTTCCAGAACAACATCAGCACCAATTAATGGTTCCCCTGTGTTCTTATCCTTCACTGTTCCTGCAATTTTACCCGTGGTACCTGCCAATAACACCTGGGTAGAAAAAAGCAGAAAGAGAGTGGCTGCAAAAATTTTTTTGAAAACCTGCATCTTATTACAACCCTTTCCGTATTACGGTAACAACGTAATGGTAAATTAGACAATACAAACTAAGTGCTATTTGCCGGGTATAAATGTAATACAATATACAAATACAAATAAGTACGGCATTGCCCTATACATTGCATAGACAATGCAGTTGGGGTAAGGACGACAATCTACACAATTATATTTAAATCAACAACACTTTGAAGAATATTTTCACATTTCGAAAATATTCGGGCATAGTGCCGAATTACGCCTTCCAGACATAGCAATTCGACAAAGCATAATTTTTGAATTATTAATACTTTATAAAGAAGCCGGGTAGAAATGTCTAAAGAACTGAGAACGCTCCGTTCTTATCTTTAGTTGCTGTTTTATACATTCCTAAAGACGATCAGTTCCAATATTCTTTTATCTTTCACTTTTAGTGCGTAGTCTCGCACTAAATATTAAAGTTCAGTGAGAAAAATTCCAAAGGAAATTATTCCGAACATTAATTAGTATAAAACCAGCGAAAAAAAATGGCCGCCAGATAAAACAAGCAGCCATTTCAGGAAAATTAAACAGATGTGATATTGATAAGCGTTTATTTAGTGTCTAGCAACGAGGCGACTTTCTCATTTAATGCCTGTGGCTCATAAGGTTTTGGCAGGAAAGTTACAAGATGAGAGTTATAATCCTTCGCACTCACACGACTTTCACTATATCCACTGGAAAATACAACTTTCACCTCGGATTTAATTCGTTTGAGCGCGCGATAGGTTTCCTCTCCATTCATAAATGGCATGGTTATATCCAATAATACCAGGGCAATATTCGCAAATTGCTCCCGAAAAATCCGAATGGCTTCCAATCCATCGTTTGCCAGGACGACTGAAAACCCGGCATTTACCAATGTTTTCTCGGCAACTTCGCGCACCGCTTCTTCGTCATCCACAACAAGTATAGTGCCTTTCGTCGCATTGGCGATATTTTCCGTAGTATTTCTTTCCGAAGCGATAATCGTTTCATCAGTTTCCGGAAATAATACCCGAAATGTAGTTCCCTTTCCGGATTCACTGGTTACTTTCACCGCTCCACGATGGCTTCGAACAATACCAAGTAATGCGGCTAATCCTAACCCACGTCCGGTAAATTTTGTCGTAAAAAAAGGATCGAACATTCGGGAAAGGGTTTCGTTATCCATTCCCATACCATTATCTTCGACTTCTACAAAGACGTACTGCCCCTCAGGCAGGTCATCATTTAAATAAGTTTCCTGTAAATACGCCTGACTGCAATATTCGCAGCCAGTACGAACATATATTTCGCCACGACGTTCCTTGATAGCATCAGCTGCATTTGTTATGAGATTCATGATAACCTGATGAACCTGCGTCGCGTCCCCCCTTATCAAAGGCAAACCGGGTTGAAGGGAATAATGCAGCGTAGCCTTTTGCGCAATGGAAACGTTAAACAGCTGGGTCAGCTCTTCGATAATTTCGTTTAGATGAATTGCGCCAACAATAAGATCGCTCTTTCCGGTATAAGCGAGAAGCTGGCGGCATAATTCCGCTGCCCGGCGGGACGATTTCGCCACGCTGCGAATATTCTCATATGCCGGGGAGTCTGGGGTTAAATCCATCAGTGCCAGTCCGGAATTCCCGAGAATACCAGTAAGAATATTATTAAAGTCATGCGCAATGCCGCCCGCTAACACACCAAGGCTTTCCAGTTTCTGAGTATGCTGGAACTGCTGCTCCAACTCCAGCCGGTGCGTTTCTTCCTTAACCCGCTCGGTGATATCCTGACCAATACCGACCATTCGGACAGCGCGGTTATCATCCCCGGCAACAATTTCTACTTTGGTGTCGATAATACGCACATCCCCATCCGGGCGGAGTATCCGTGCCTCGACTTCAAAAGACTGACAGGATTTTAGCGCCTGGGTAACAATCAGCATCACTTTATCCCGATCATCCGGATGCACTTTTTCGATAATAGCCTCCGGAGATGCATCAATTTCTCCGGGTTGCAAACCAAAAATCCGGTATAATTCGTTGGACCAGGTGACGGTGCCTTCCACTATCAGCCATTCAAAACTGCCAATATGGGCGATTGCCTGGGCTTTGCGGAGCATCTTTTCATTTTTTGTCAATTTTTCTTCGAAATGCTTACGAGTGTTGATATCCTCACACACAACCAATACCATTAATTCGCCAGTAGGCGCATATATCGCCCGGGCGAATTCTTCCACCCACATCAGGCTGCCATCCTTGCAGACTTTTCGGAATTGCCACTGAAAGGTTTGACCGGGATGATCCAGGCAATGCTGAAACTGATGTTTCACAGCCTCTATATCTCCTTCATAAAAGATTTTCAGCACGGAATCTCCCACCAGTTCATCTACCTGGTAGCCGAGATGCTCCGCACCAAATTGATTCACGGAGATTACAGTGCCGGCGGTATCCATCGTAAAATACATGGTCGGATTTGCTTCATATAAAAAGCGATAACGCTCTTCGCTTTCCCTTAGGAGAATTTCCGTTCGCTTTTGTTCGGTGATATCCGTCGCATAACTGACAACATATTGTACTTTTCCATTTTCATCGCTGGAAGGACTGTAATTTCTGTTAAAGTACTTATCCTGTTTGCCATTACTGAACTTTTCTTCCAGTACAATGTCTTTATTTTCACTGATACATTGCTGAATGGCCTGAAATCGTTGCTGCCCGATATTTTCCGGCAAATCGATTCTTCTGCAATAATCAAAATCTGTTTTACCAATCATTTCTTCCCGAATGGCAGCATTTTTTTCCACAGCGTGGTTGACGTAAATATAGCGCCCCTTTAAATCAAAAATACCAATTTGCACCGGATGTTCATCCAGTATCTTGTTTGGCACTTTTAATTCCGGCAATTTACGCAGTTCACCGTTTACAGCAACGGCTTCTGTTCCTGCCGATGCTGCAGTAGCAGACGTTCCATTTTTTTCAGTATTTTTTCTCATAATCCCGTCCCTGGAATTTGGCTTGACTGAATATCCATTTGAAAAAGCAGTTTCCCGCTTTATATTTTCATGTTTTACAATGATAACAGCAATAATCGGAAGGCGATCTATCGTTTAGTAGTTGTTGGGATTGAGCAGGAGGTGTAATTGTAAAACAATCCGGACTTCCCGGTAAGCTGTCAACGACAACTCTTCTGCCAATTATCGTCAGGCAGGCTTGTTAGCACCGGAAAGTAAAATCAATTTTAGACCATAACGCTATATAATGCATTACTTTGCCTTGAATGTTTCAAAGATCACTTTCCAAAGATTTGGATTGATTATATTGGCTCGCTTCAATTGGATACCTGAATTCGGGTGTTTACCAAATCCCAAAACGATTAAATGATCAACGATATTAGCACATGAAGCACTTTGTCCGAAAAGCATTAATTAAATCTGCGCATTATCTGGAGATTGGTGCGAAACGATTTCAGAGCGCTGCCGATAAAGTTATACCGGCGAAGCAGGTTTTTCTCAAGGATTGCGAACAATCCGGCTGGCAGAACATTCGCCCCTGCTTTGTGTTATCGACCGGACGATCCGGAACGCGCTTACTTACGGACATCCTGTTATCCGCCCCCGATGCCATGCCGCTCCACGAACCCCGCCCGGAGCTTTATCGCCCTTCGCGCTTAGCCTATGAGCAGCTAAAAGATCAGCCGGAAATTTTTCGGGAAGTTTTTAAAAGTGCCCGTGAAGAGTATCTACTGAAAGCGATTCAGCAAGAAAAAATTTACGTCGAGACAAACAATCAATGCACATTTTTTGCGCCGATTATTAGAGATATTTTCCCGAAAGCAATTTTTATACATATCGTCCGCCATCCCGGCGCATTTGTGAGAAGTGGTATCCGCAGAAAATGGTATAGCGGCAGCCATTCCCACGATATCGGCAGAATTGAACCACTCACCGAGCCGCTAAAAGCGCAATGGCCGGCATTTTCCCTCATCGAAAAAAATGGCTGGCTTTGGAATGAAACGAATCAATATATCGAAGATTTCAAAAGTAGTATTCCAGCGGAGATTTGCCTGACGGTTAAAGCCGAAGATCTATTTGCCAATCCGGAAGCATCCAAACAGATATTCACATTTTTAACACTCAATGGTTTTCAGGAATCGCTCGTGCGTAAAATGCTGCGAAAACCGGTAAATCCGCAACGCAAAGGTAATTTTCCGAAATATTCCGATTGGACAGCAGAAGATAAAACGGCCTTGAAGCAAGTTTGCCCCCTCGCTGAAAAATATGGGTATCAGCTATAAACCTGGCATTCAACAGGAGACAGTATGCAATTCCTTGGCGCATTAATTGGTAACATTTTATATAAATTTGTGATGCTACGGGATAGAATGATCGCCATCTACTTAATGCAACATTACCGGAAGCACATGAAGCATTTCGGAAAAGGCGTCAGAATCCTGAAATTTAGCCGGATCACCGGACTGGAAAACATCGAAATCTCCGACAATGTCATTATAGCAGACAATGCATTTATTCGTGGAGAAGGCGGTTTAAGCATTGGCCCCAACTGTCATTTTTCCCGCAACGTTGTTGTATACACACATAATCATAATTATGAAGGCATGGTGCTTCCCTACGACAATACTTTCCGCTACCGGAAAGTCATTATTGAGAAGAATGTCTGGGTCGGTATGAATGTTACCATCCTGCCGGGAACGCATATTAAAGAAGGTGCAATTATTGGTGCCGGAGCTGTGGTAGCCGGGGTGATTGAACCACTTTCCATTGTCGGTGCATCGCTAGGCAAAACAATCAAATATCGCAATAAAGAACATTACGATCAGCTGGAAAAAGCAGGCAAATACGGCGGACCGAATGGCGTTCCCCTATCATAGCAAATCAATATTGAAATCCTTATGAAATTCCTGAAAAAATTTTGGCCGGAATCAGAATTTTTGAGCAATGTGCTCAAGCTCTTTTCCAGCACTGTTGCTGCCGGTATCATCAACGCGATTGCTTTGTGGGGCATTCAGCAGCTATATCCGCCAGGTGTGTATGGCGATTATCAGCTAATCCTCTCGGTAGTGATGATTTTAGGAATGATTGCCTCTTTCAAATACGAACTGGCCATTGTTTTACCGGAAGATGCAGCAGATAAGGATACCCTCGTCGTAATCTCTTTCCTCATACTTTGCCTGTTTACCGTGTTTTCATCGATTGTCATCTTTATATTCGGAGAGCAGGCGCTGGGCTGGATTACCCCCGCACGGGATGCAACAGATTTTCAACGGCTAAAAGATTATCTTTTCCTGATTCCCCTCGGTATATTTTTTACCGGATTACTGCAAGTTTGTCGCTATATACTGATTCGCCACAAAGCGTTTGGCGAGCTGGCAAAGAACAAAGTTTATCAGGTAAGTGCGCAACATAGCGTTGCCCTGGGATGGGGATTTTACAAAAGCAGCTTCGAGGGCATTTTTTCCGGCTATATCGTTGGCACCATGGTAACCGCCTGGCTGGTGCTGAAAAAACGCTTCTTTACGCTCCAGCACTTTAGCAAGGAAAATATCCGGAAATTGCTAAGGACTTACAAAAAATTCCCGATTTACAACACTCCATCCGTTTTCTTAAACAATTTTTCCATGTACCTGCCAATTTTTATGGTCTCCAGTTTTTTTGATAAAACCCTTCTGGGGATTTATGCAATTGCCAATCAATATGCGGTAATGCCGATTAACCTGGTGGGCACATCCGTCTCGCAGGTGTATTACCAGGCAGCAGCGGAGTTGTATAACAATGATGCTAAAAGTTTAATGGGGATCTATCTCCAAACGATCAAAAAGCTTGCGCTGATAGGACTTGCACCGATCCTGGCAATAGCGATTTTCGCTCCGGGGTTAAGTAAGATCTTTTTCACTGCAGAATGGGCGGATGTGGGTATTTATATGCAAATTTTGAGTTTGGGCATTTACTTTCGATTTTTGAATATTCCCATCGGCACAACATTTTCGATTATCAATAAGCAGGAAATTGCTTTATACCTGATTATTTTTTCCCTAACCATTCGTTACGGAGCAATGTATCTTTTTCGTCATGATATTATCGAGATGCTCTGGGGACTTTCTATTTCAACAGCAGTTTTCTATGCATCTTACAATTTTATGGTTTATTGGTACATTCGCAAAGCAGTGCGCGAGCAGGAACAAGCGGAAGCAGGTAGCTGATTATTAGGAATGGTCGTGATTATGAAAAAAATGATTAAGAAATTCTTATTAAAAACGATTTTAGCTGAGAACCTCACCAAAGATGAAATTACCCATTTCGAAAAAGTAAACGGCTATCCGACCATCACACTTGGCGACGGCACTCAATTATCTTCGTTTGCGGATCGTGGTTTGCTGCCGGTGCCGGAGCTCTCCATTCCTCCCGATTATCAGGAAGTTGCGCTGGCCTATATCAACCGTTATAAATTTCCCCATTTTTCCCCGGCGGAAAATATTAAAACCGGCATTTTGCCTAGAAAACGCGTACCGGTTGTTATTCATCCCCAGCATAAAAATACCTATGCAGATCTACCGGCAAACGAACAGAAAGTAGTTGCCGAAAAAATGGCCTTACGCTCAGGCGACACCGTTTTGGAACTTGGTCCGTTCATCGGATTCGGCACAGTACAGATGAGCCGCCTGGTTGGTGCATCCGGCAAAGTTGTTTCCGTCGAAGCGGATCCTGTTGCCTTTAAGGTATTGCAGCAGAATATTTCCCAAAATCAGTTAGAGAATGTTACAGCATTGAATTACGCTATCGGTGATGATGACAAGAATGATATGCCCTTCTGGAAACAGAAGAACCAGGCAAATTCTCTGGTAAAATTAGATGGCGCCACCGCAGAAATGCTAACGATGCGAAGAATTACAACGATTATTGAGGAAGAAAAAATCACCCCGACATTTATGATTTTAACGATTAACGGCATCGAGCTAAAAGCGCTGCAGGCCTCCAGGGAATATCTGCAAGCAGCAAAATCCCTGCGAATAATAACACCCGGTTGGTATAGCGATAAAGATGGTCAATATGGCCCTCGCATTATAGATCTGCTAAAATCGCTGGGTTTTACCGTCCACCATACCGCGGGTATGCATATTTTTGCTTATAAGTAAGCTGTATTTAAAACATACAAACTATGTGCATTCCTTTTCGGCATTCGGCCGCTTACGTTCCCATGTTTAATTTCATCTTTTCAAAAAAGTTGTGATTCCCAGCGACTTTCTCTTCGGGAGGTGTTATATTCCCTCGCATTATTCAATTTTGAACCAAAGGCAAGTTCATCCATATAAGATACTTGCAAACTTCTCCGGAGATTTACTGCTATGTGTGGCATTTGTGGGATTTATGAAAAAGCGCAGGACCATCAGGCACTGGTGACAGATATGTGCCGGATCCTTGCCCATCGCGGGCCGGATGCCTGGTCCGTGCATCAATCCGGAGATGTTACCCTCGGCCATCGCCGCCTGAGCATTATCGATCTGGAGACCGGCGACCAACCGATTTTTAATGAGGATAAATCCCTCGCGATTATCTATAACGGGGAGATTTATAATTACCGGGAATTACGGCAACCTTTGCTGGAAAAAGGATATACTTTTCAGACCTCCTCGGATACAGAAGTTATCCTGAAGCTATATGAAGATCAGGGTGTTGAAGCATTTGCAAACCTGAATGGCATTTTTGCCTTTGCCATTCTCGATCGCCGGCAGGGCCGGGATCGCCTGGTATTGGCACGGGATCATTTTGGTATAAAACCGCTCCACTATTATCAGAAAGACGGCCGCTTTATTTTCGCTTCGGAGCAGAAGGCGATCCTCCTGCATCCGCAAGTGAGCCGGGAAATCAACCCGCAAGCCCTGCATCAGCAGATTAATTTGCGATACACCCAATCGCACCAAACATTATTCAAAAATATCTTTCGCCTGCCCCCGGCCCATTATGCCATTGTAGAAGATGGGAAGATCGTAAAAAACGCACCCTATTTTCTGCCGGATTACCGCATTGATCACAATAAAAAGGAAGCCGACTGGTTAGCGGAAATTCCCCAATATTTATCTCAGGCCGTCAAACGACAACTGGTGAGCGACGTCCCTATCGGCGTTTATCTTTCCGGTGGGATGGATTCCAGCAGTATCGTTGCCATGATGCGGGAAGCAGGCGTTGAGAAGATCAACACTTTCACTCTCGGCTTTAACGAACCCAGTGACGAAAATGACGATGCCCAGTTGGTTGCCGATCACTATCAGACAAATCACCAGAACCTGCGGATGGACCTCAGTCCCATGCGAAATCTTCCCCGGGTGATCTGGCATGCGGAAGAGCCGAAAATTAATTTATTGCAGGGATATTTGATGTCGCAGTTTGTTTCCAAGCATGTCAAAGTAGTGCTGGGCGGCCTCGGTGGGGATGAATTGTTTTCCGGGTATGACATTCATAATTTTATCTATCCCTTCAATCGCCTGCACCGCGCAGTGCCGCGTGGGTTGGAATCTGCTCTGCTTTCCAAACTAAGCGCATTTAGCTACACCGTGCAGACCGGCATGGGGAAACTTGCCCTTGATGAATACCGCCGGGGCGTGCAAATGATGCTGGCCACCGGGAACATCGCCAAGTTCTACCTGATTTTGCGCAATGTCTGGGATTTTGACCAGCGGCATTGGCAAAGGATTTATCACCCCGCTTTTTTAAACGAACCAATCGCGCCAGTGATTGACGACTTTCGCGAATTGTTTAGCAGCAACGGCACTGCCAGTGCTCTCGATAAAGTTTATAAAACCGAATTTCGCAGTAAAATGGTCAACGATTACCTGTTGACGGAAGACCGCATGTCCATGGCCAATTCCGTGGAAGAAAGAGTGCCTTTCCTTGATCTGGATTTAGTGAAGCTGGGCTTTTCCATTCCGGCACAGCAGAAGATGCGCTTCAATGAAACCAAATCCCTTTTGCGGAAAGCAATGCAGCCATATTTACCGGAGAAAATCCTCCGGAAGAAAAAGTGGGGCTTTACCTTTAATCCCTATCTGCAATATCAGAAGGATTTGAAAGCGACGGCAGAGAAAATTCTTACCCGGGAAAAAGTTAGCGCGGACGGTATTTTTAATTACGATTATATTCAGTCTATTTTTAATGCCCCGCCGCATCCCCGCATGCGCTGGCATTATAATTACATCTGGCTATTAACTGGATTTTATATTTGGAAGCAAATGTATATCGACAGCAATGAATTCATAAACGGACCTTCCGAAATCGAACATTATTTTAGCTAGAGGCGGCAGATGGAAAATATTCAACGCGTGTTAGTTTTGGGGCCACATACTGATGACGGCGAGTTTGGCTGCGGCGGCACTATCGCCAAATTTACTGCTGCGGGAAAATCCGTTTACTATGCCGCTTTTTCAATCGCGGAAGACTCCGTGCCGGAAGGGTTACCGAAAGACATTCTCGACCAGGAAATTCGCAAGGCAGCTGCGGTGCTCGGCATTCCTTCCGAGAATCTTTTTGTCTATCGTTACCCGGTGCGTAAATTTCCCCAGTACCGTCAGGAACTGTTGGAAGAACTAGTGAAATTACGCAGTCAAATTTCCCCGGACCTGGTGCTACTGCCGGCCCGTTCCGATGTTCATCAGGATCATCAGACAATTGCCAATGAAGGGATTCGTGCTTTCAAGTTTACTCGTATTCTTGGCTATGAAATGCCCTGGAATAATTTGACCATGACGACCAACTGCTTCATCAAACTGGAAGAAGCACACATCGCCAAAAAACTGGAGGCGATTATGTGCTACCAATCGCAGATTGCCGCCGGCCGTGGTTATTCCGATGAAAGTTTTATTCGCAGCCAGGTGCGCATGCGCGGTGTGCAGTGTGGCAGTCACTATGCAGAGGCGTTTGAAGTTATTCGCTGGATGGATGAGTAGGTGAATGAGCAATTGAGCAGATGAGCAGATGAGCAGATGAGCAGTTTACACAAGAATTTGCAGTGGCAGTGGCAGTGGCAGTGGCAGTGGCAGTGGCAGTGGCAGTGGCAGTGGCAGTGGCAGTGGCAGTGGCAGT
>JANQQU010000023.1 GCA_028284905.1 Calditrichia bacterium | reverse complement strand
CGGCGCTGCAGTTGTATTCGCTTCCGGTTTCCTTAATCCGGCTGCTAACCAGGATGGCGCTCCTTTTGGCCTCTTCGCTGCACTGCCGACTGGCGATGTCGTTGGCTTCCCGGCGTTGACTGGCGCTCGCTTGCAGGTGATCCATAATGCTGCTGATCCTGGTGCTGCTTCCGTAGATGTTTACGTAGATGGCGCTTTACTTCCGGCATTGGATGATTTCGCTTTCCGAAGCGCAACACCGTATATCGACTTCCCCGGTAACGTTCCGGTGAACGTTGGTGTCGCTGCTGCGAATAGCAGCTCTGTGAATGACACCCTTGCAAACTTTGTAGTAAACTTGCCGGCTGGTGGCACTTATGTCGCTATTGCTAATGGCGTACTGGATCCGTCAAGCTTCGCCGCTAACCCGGATGGCCGCAGCACTGCTTTCACCATCTTTCCGATTGGCAATGCCCGTGAAGCTGGCAGCGATCCTGGTATGGTAGATTTCTTTGCTTTCCATGGCGCGACTGACGCTCCGACCGTGGACGTGATTGCCCGTGGCGTAGCTACCCTGGTAGATAATGCCGCTTACGGTGACAACACTGATTATATCTCCGTTCCCCCGGCATCCTACATTCTTGACGTAACACCCGGTGACGACAATAATACTATCGTAGCAGCCTTCGAAGCAGACCTATCCGGACTGGGCGGCGGCGCTGCAGTTGTTTTCGCTTCCGGTTTCCTCGATCCTACAATGAACCAGAATGGCGAAGGTTTCGGCCTGTTTGCTGCACTGCCGACTGGTGATGTGGTTGGTTTCTCACCGACTTCCGTTGGTATCGAAGAAGAAATTATTAGTAATATTTCGGACCGTTTTGAGCTCTCTCAGAACTATCCGAATCCTTTCAACCCCAGCACCACGATCGAATACTCTGTTCCCACCGCGGAACTGGTTTCCATCAAAGTATTCAACGTGTTGGGCCAAACCGTAGCAACCCTGGTGAATGATGTTAAGCAGCCAGGTGTATACAGTATAAATTTTGACGCCAGCGAATTAACCACTGGTGTTTACATCTATCAAATTCAGGCTGGTTCCTTTACGGCAACCAGAAAAATGGTTCTGATGAAATAATTTACCTCTGAACAAATGCATGCTTCTTGAGGTTGCAGTGGATGGGCAAATGCCCATCCACTGGGTTATTCGAAAAAATTTTATCGGTTATGTATTAATTTTTTAGTAAGATGTTTTAGAAGTAGATTTAAAGAGAGATGTCATAAAAAGATGAATATTGAATTAATCAAACGCATAAATTTTCGCAAATCGGTCCTGCAATCCCTGTTGATCGTTATACTGTTGCTAAGCGCTTCTCATCTGCTGGCTGCAAACGACACAACCTGGGTGCAAACGTCGTTAGACGATGTTCCGGTTAATGGGCTGCTCATCACAACTGAGTCGCACATTCTCGCCGCCACTTACGGGGATGGCATTTATCGTTCCACCGATAATGGCGAAAGCTGGGAAGCGATTAACAACGGTTTGATTAATCATTCAGTACTATGCCTGAGCAATGGCGCTCAAAATCCGGATCACATATTCGCCGGCACTGACGGCGACGGTATCTTCCGCTCTACAGATGGTGGAGATTCCTGGGAAGCGATGAATGATGGCCTCAGCACTCCGGTCATTTTTTCCCTCGCTGCTGCCGCGAATGGATACATTTATGCCGGCACTTCAATGGGCGGTATTTTTCGCTCCGGCGACAATGGAGACACCTGGGCATCTGCGAACAATGGCCTTACCGCGACAGAAGTAGTGTTCGATCTGTTGGTTCATACTAACAACGATATCTACGCTGCAACAAACGCGCACGGTATTTTTCGTTCCACCGACGATGGCGCTTCCTGGGAATTATCCGGGCTCCAGAATGTCGACGTTCGCACTATGATAAGCCGTTCCCCTGAGAATATTTTCGCCGGCGCCTGGTTTGATGGCATCTTTCATCTCGACCAAAATAATCGTAATTGGGATTCGATTGGATTATTCGATCGTCATATTATGGAACTGGCGGTAAATTCTGCCGGTGATATCTTTGCTGCGACACATGGCTGGGGTGTCTCCCGTTCTACAGATAAGGGAGCAACCTGGAATGATTTTAGTGTGGGTCTCAGTGATGCCGGCGCCTGGTGCCTGGCAGTTCATGAAAATGGCTATATCTTTGCCGGCACCAGCAGCAGCGGTGTCTTTCGGGCAATGCAGCCATTGACGACAAGCCTGGAGCCACTTATCGCACAAGTGCCGGACGATTTTCAATTGGAGCAAAATTATCCGAATCCCTTTAATCCGTCTACAAATATCCGTTACCGCATTTTTGAAAACTCATCTGTTTTGTTGACGATTTACGATATGCTTGGCAAAAAAGTCGCAACGCTGGTAAACGAAATCCAGCAACCCGGCGAATACAACATTCGCTTTGATGCTGCGGAATATCTTGGCGGCGGCTTTTACTTCTATACAATGCAAACAAATCGCCGTTCGGAAACTCGCCGAATGGTTTTGGTGAAATAACCGCACCATAAAAACATTGCCGCCTGCTGGTGGCATGAACCTCTCGAATAACCACTCCTCTGGGAAGCAACAGCGTTTACCCGTTTCATCAGAGCCGGATAAATCAACACTTTATCCAAGCTGAGACGACTAAACATAAAGGAGTTTAAAATGGCTTCCCCATTGCCCACTCAGATCGAATTAAATGAGCGTCAGATTTCTTGCTTAACTCAATTGACGTTACAATATCATAAAGACCACCGTTTGTATCTGCGCAGTCAGATTCTCCTGTTAGCGCATGAAGGTATGAACAATTCCAACATCGCTGAGAAGCTGTTTTTGAAACGGGACACTGTTGCAGAATGGAGAAAACGCTGGTTAAAGAGCCAGAAATCGCTCAATAAGCTGGAGCAGGAAATTAATCCGCAGGCGTTCAGAAATGGCATCATCGATATTCTATCTGATAAGCCGCGTCCCGGTGCACCGATCAAGTTCACCGATAAGCACGTGCGCGATATTCTTAATCTTGCTAACAAATTGGTAGAAAAGTATAGCCGAATCGGCCAGGAGTTGACCTATAAAACATTGGCAGAAGAAGCACAAAAGCACGGTATCGTCCGGAATATTTCTATCAGTTCTATCCGCAGAATTCTTCAACAGAGCGGGTTTCGTAAGATTGACTTAAATCGTAATCACCTGATGGCAGTATAACAATAATCAGGTCAGAATACACCTGGTGCCCTAATTTTTATAGTGGATAATCGTAATTGCATTCGGATCATGATTATTTCACTTTACGGTCTCCTACTGGCGAAATTCAGCCTCAAATTTGCGGGCGGGAATATTTTCCCGCCTGCTATTTGAATGTTTATATATCAAAAGCTTTCTGAAAAATCTCCGCTCTACCTGTCGACATTGCACGATTCTAAAAATATCATTACCTTATTTTATTAAAAATCTACAATAAAAACCCCGGTTGAAGCCTTCCAGGCTTCGCTGCCTTTATTCATGGTGAAGATATGATAAAAATTTACTCGTCGGCCTTTTTCTTAGCTTTATTGATATTATCGTCTTTCTCACTCAGCGCTCAGTCATTTACCGAAGTAACCACCAACCTTGCCCCAATGCGTTATGCCAATATAGCCTGGGGTGATTATGACAACGATGGTGATCTGGACATACTTGCCGCCGGTGCAAAATATATTGGCGCGCCTTTCCAGAACAGCATGCCGGCAACTATCGTTTATCGTAACGATGGAAATGATATCTTCAATGATATCGGCGCCACACTTACTGGCATTCAGCAGGGTTCTGCCGCCTGGGGTGATTATGACAACGATGGCGATCTCGATATTTTTCTAAACGGAAAAGCGGAAGCCTCTATCGGCTATGATCCGGTCGCCCAAATTTTCCGCAACGACGGCAACGATACTTTTACCCTCGCCGCCCAGCTGGATTCACTTGATGATCCTTACGGCACCTGGGGAGATTTCGACAATGACGGATTCCTCGATCTCGTTCTTACCGGAAACGCCGGTGATCTTTTCAACTTTACCCCGCAGAGCATTCTCTATCGCAACGATCAGAACGGCGGCTTCATTCCCGATGCGTTTAGCCTTGCCGGGGTATCTTTCGGCGGTGCGCAGTTTGCCGATTATGATAATGACAATGATCTGGATTTGGTACTTTCCGGTGTTGGCAGCAGCGATTATGTTGCAACCATCTACCAGAACAACGATGGTGTTTTTCAGGATATTGCCCCGGGGTTTCTCGGAATGAACCGCAGCCGCACTGCCTGGGGCGATTATGACAACGACGGCGATCTCGATGTGATTTTTGGTGGACAGGCCGGTGGCGTTTCCGCAACCAGCGCCCAGATGTATCGCAATGATGGCGCCGGGCAATTTACCCCAATCACTTTCTCCGGCGACACTCTGCCCCCACTCGGCGTGCCCTCTTTCGATTGGGGCGATTATGACAACGACGGCGACCTCGATCTATTGACGACCGGACAAATCGGCATTCTCGCCACCCGCTACAGCGCTATTTTCCGGAATGATGGAAATGATACTTTTACCGCTCAAACTCAATCCCTGGTGCCGGTTCGCACTGGTGATGCCCGCTGGGGCGATTATGATAACGATGGCGATCTGGACATCATGATTTGCGGCACGGATACGACTGGTGGATTCGGGGAATATATTTTCAAGCTCTATCGCAATGAACTACAATCACCGAATACCGCTCCGGCTGCTCCGGGTGGATTAAACGCCACAGTAAACCGGCGTACCGTTACCCTGAGTTGGAGTGCAGCCAGTGATGCCGAAACACCTCAAACGGCGCTCAGCTACAATATCCGCATCGGCACCGCGCCCTGGCTTTCCGATGTCTACAGTCCGATGGCGGCCGCCAATGATGGATTCCGCAAATTACCGGCCATCGGCAACACAAATTACAATACCTCCTGGCGCGTCCGGGACTTACCTGATGGTATCTACTACTGGGCAGTGCAAACCATCGACGGCACATTAAGTGGATCAGCGTTTAGTGAAGAAGGCACATTTGCTGTTGGTGGTGTTACCGGCATCGAAGAGAACGCCTCTCGACCTTCCCGCTACCAGCTTTACAGCAATTTTCCCAATCCGTTTAATCCGGAAACGACCATCCGCTATGATCTGCCGGAAATGGCGGTTATTTCTCTGAAAATTTATAATGCCGCGGGCGCATTGGTAAATACGCTGCTCAGCGAACGTCAGCAGCCGGCAGGCAGCTATCAGCTTAAATGGGATGGGCGAAACTTAACCGGCGACATACTTCCCTCCGGCATTTACTTTTATCGACTTGCTGCCGATCAGTTTACGCAAACCCGTAAGATGATATTGTTGAAGTAGTTATCATCACCCGCCATAATTGAGTTCTTGTCTCACTTTCAAAAGCCCGATAAATCGGGCTTTTCTGTCATAGATAACGCTTAAAGATTCCCACCAATTTACCTTAGCCTGGATTCTTTCCTGCGAAAACAGCCAAGCAATCTGCAAATATTCTTCTGATGTAATCCTTCTTTGCAAAACTGCCGTCTTCTAAGAAAAATATTGCGGAGAAATCTCATGAATCGCCATCTTCACTTCTACCTTATGTTTATTTTCCTCTGTTTCCTGACAGAGCTTGCCTTTGCCGAGCAGGATGACCTGCATCCCCATTTGCGCCCCTTTGTAGAGGTAATTGAAAACCAGGGACAGGATCCAATTCCTTTCGTATTAACAACTCTTGAAACAGCAGATCTAATCCTTTTCGATGATGCCTGGCATCCCGCCCTGGAGCCGTTTCAATTTTACCAATCCCTGTTGCGAACGCCGGCATTCCGGGAAAAAGTAAAGTATATTTTTCTGGAAGCTGTTTCGGTAAATCGCCAACATTGCATCGACGCCTATCTCTCTGCTGAAAAGGAAGATCCCACACTGCTTTTTCCCGCTTTTCAGGATGATTTCAGCGGATTTGGCTGGGACATGAAAAGCTATTTCGATCTGCTGGCGAGCGTTTATGAAATTAATAGGTTGCTCCCACCGGAAGAGAAAGTGAAAGTACTTGCAGTCAATGCCCCGGTGTTTTGGCAGGAAATCCACACTGCAAAAGATTTGCAGCTATTTCGCAAGTCGCTAATCGGCAACGACTATACCATGTACAAAATCATCCTTGCGGAAATGAATCATTTTCAAAGTGGCCGGAAAGGCATTTTTCTCACCAATACCCGCCATGCTTATAAGGGTATTAAAGACAAAAACGGGCAATACTTCTGGAACTGCGGCACTTTCTTTCATCAGTGGCATCCCGGGAAAACGGCCTCGATCCGCTTTCATCAAATGGCCTTGCATATTTCCCGGGAGATATCACTTGATCCGGAAACAGCGGTCTCTACTGCCGGGACGGAAAAATATGACTATAAATGGGTGCGAATGCTGGATGGTTTATGGGACAGCGCTTTTGAGGCTAACGAGAATAAACCTGTTGCAATTCCCCTGGATAATAATGTTTTTGGCAATACCCCTTACGTCGGCAATCATATGCACAAGGCATTTCCCGGGCAAAAAATGAGTGCTGCCAACGATGCGATTATTTTCCTCGCTCCCCTGGAAAAACTGCACAATACTGCTTTAACGGATATTATCTATACACCGGCATTCAAAAAAGAGCTCGCCCGCCGACTGCCGATCCTCTACACGCCGGCTCAACTGGCAAAAAAGCTCGAGAGCTTTGAAGTCGATTCTATTGAGGCACTTATTGAAAAACTCTCGGCCGCCCGTGATCAAATATTAATTCCCCAGGCGCGAATGCTACCACCGAAAAATGCCTGGTTAAACAAGCGATAGCTATTTTAATCGTTGGGTGACAAAAATGCCATACATCCTCATGGGAAATTATTTCATTTCGGTGTTCAATGAATAGTGAAATACTGATAAAAAAGTGAAAATAATTTACCATGAGGAAACAAATGAAACCCCTCAAAATAGCAATTTTTCTTTTCCTAATAGCAACCATCGTTTTTGCCGCTCCTCCGA
Organism: Calditrichia bacterium; assembly: GCA_028284905.1. Classification (GTDB taxonomy): domain Bacteria; phylum Calditrichota; class Calditrichia; order RBG-13-44-9; family J075; genus JACKAP01. Next base: position 14,971 of record JANQQU010000023.1, on the reverse strand, counting down.
GAAAAACCGACCCCAATGTTAAAATATTTGTGAAGAACGACCGGCCGGATGAACATGCTCTGAAATCCCAGCTGCAGCAAATTCTGGATAAATACAATCTTTCCCGCTGGATCATTACGGATTCGGTGATGATCGAAGCCGGTGTAAGATCGCACAGCCATCCCATTTTAACCATCAGTACCTATACACTTGATGATCCTGATAATCTCTTAGCAACTTTCATTCATGAACAACTCCACTGGTTCTTTTACAATGAACGGACACAACTTTTAATCAATGATCTAAAACCGATTTTTCAAAATGTACCGGTGGGACGACCGGAAGGCGCCCGTTCGGAATTTTCCACCTACCTGCATCTGCTGGTCTGTTTTATGGAGCATAATGCGATGATTGAGTTGATCGGCGAAGAAGCAGCAATAGCGCTAGCAAAATCCCACAAGCATTATACCTGGATCTATAAAATGGTCCTCGAAGAAGGCGAAACCATCCGAAAAATCCTCGATAAACACAACGTAGCAATCTAACCCCTTGACAGTTGACAGTGAACAGTTATCAGTTATCAAAAACTTAGTCTGATCTACAATGCTCACTGCTAATTCATAACTGATAACTGATAACTGATAACTGATTACTGATTACTGTCAACTGTTCACTGATAACTGTTTTTCACCATTTCTTTTATTTTTTAAAACAAATAAGAATTCCCTCCGTAAGCGTATCTATTTTCGACGATGATTAGTTTTACTTTATAGAACAAATCGAGGCAATATGGAAATTATTAGTCGTATGGAAGAAGTGCTCCTGTTAGCAGTTTGGAAATTACAGCAAGACGCTTATGGTCTTGCCATTCGCCAGCATGTATCCGAGTTGCTGGGGAAAGAGCTTTCGGTTGGTGCGGTTTACATCCCCCTGGAGCGATTGGCGAAGCGTGGATTTCTGCAAACCCGGGAAAGTGAACCGACAGCGATTCGCGGCGGCCGCCGGAAAAGATTTTATACACTAACCCAGGAAGGCATGAACGCCTTGGTGACCGTCAAAAAAATCCACGAAACCGCCTGGGGAGAACTCCCGGATATATCCCTGGAATATTGATAACAACGGACAAAATCATGAATCATCATACACCACCGATTATTCTCGAGAGAATACTGGCTTTTTTCCTTCACCCCGATCATGCTTCGCTCCTCGGCGATATGGCAGAGGAATTTGCCTGGAATGCTGAAAAACGCTCTCCCCTGCAGGCGTCTCTCATCTATTTCTACCAGGGCGTCCGCCTTATTCCGCTCATTATCTATAACACAATTATCTGGAGTGGTATTATGCTGCAAAATTACTTTCTCATTACGGCCCGCATCATGAAGCGCTACAAAGGCTTCACAGCGATTAATTTGTTGGGATTAGCGGCAAGTATGTCAATCTGCCTGCTGATCATTCTGTTTATGAAAGAGCAGATAAATTACGAGCAGTTTCATAGTAAGCGGGAGCGCATCTACCGGGCAGTGTCTACGATTCACTGGCAATTGAGTGGAAACACCAGCAGTTTTGCCACATCGCCGGCTTCCCTCAGCGACATCCTTCAGGAAGAATTTCCCGATGTTGAGAATGCCGTAAAGATCTACGAAACCGGGAACAGCATCGTATACAATAACACCAGCTTCCCGGTGCGCTGCATTTTTACCGAGCCGGAATACTTTCAGATATTTGATTTTCCCCTGCAACAGGGAGACCCTGCCCAGGCGCTGGAAAATCCCGGCAATATAATCTTGTCCCTGACAACCGCCGAAAAATTTTTCCCGGATGATGATGCACTCGGCAAGCTTATCACCCTGGAAGGCATTGGCGAATTTGTCGTTGCCGGTGTGTTGGCAGATCCACCGGGAAAATCCCACCTGAGCTTTGACGCCATTGCCGCCTACAGCACCCTGGCAGGACTGACGCAATTTCAAAAAACATTTACTGCCTGGGAGAAAAACTTCTTCAGTTCATACAACTATTTCCTCCTCCGGGAAGGTGCCAGTCGGGATAATCTTGATGCGCAACTGGCAAGCATTCACAAACGTCATTTCAGCAGGGAAAATCGCAATTATAAGCTCGATAATTTGCGGAGCGAAGCCTTGCTGGATATCAACCTTGGGGAAGTACATGGCAATATGCTTGGCCGGCCGACGCCTTCGATAATGGTCTATATTTTTCTTGCCCTCGGTACCCTAATTATGTTAACAGCCTGTTTCAATTATATGAGCCTTTCCATCGCCCGCTCCCTGAAACGCGCCCGTGAAGTCGGCATGCGGAAAGTGATGGGAGCGCATCGCAGCCAGATTATCCGCCAGTTCCTCAGTGAATCTTTCTTTACCGCTATTTTGTCCCTGGGATTGGCAATCCTCTTTCTCAATTGGTTAATTCCCGGATTTAATAGCCTTTGGGGAGTTGTAGATCTAAATGTCCAGATTCAATTCGATTTCTTTCAGGACTGGGATGTTTATCTCTATTTCTTCCTGTTCTCCCTGTTTATTGGCCTGATCGCCGGCTTTTATCCGGCAATCTATCTTTCCGGTTTCTTGCCGGTTAAAGTGCTGAAAGGCCTCAAGACAAACAAAGGGTTTTCCGGGTTAACGCTGCGCAAGCTCTTAACGATCAGCCAATTTTCCCTTTCCCTGATATTTGTAATCTCCAGTATCGTTATCTTCCGCCAATCCAATCACATTCTCGAGGCAGATTATGGCTTTAATACCGAAGCGATGATCGCCCTGAATTTGCAGAACACAAATTATGAAGTGTTTAAAAACGAGCTGGCCAGCAATCCCGATATTGCCCAGATAACCGGTACCAATCTAATGCCGCTCAGCGGGCAAATATCCGTGGTAACCATTCAACCGGGTGAGGAAAAGCAGTCCGTCAACGCTACCACCTACCGGGTCGATCATAATTTTCTGGAAAGCCTGGGGCTGACTCTTCTCACCGGCCGAACGTTTTCCGAAGATATTTCCAGCGATCAGAAAAATAAAATTATCGTAAATGAAAGCGCCGTTAAGGAATGGGGGCTGGGCGATCCGTATAGCGCTATCGGACAAACTTTCCTTAATATCTCGGATTCTTTAATGCTGGAAGTTATCGGCGTGGTTAAAAATTATAACATCAACCTAGCGACCCGCAATGTTGATCCGATTATGCTCGTTAACGATCCGGCAAGAATCAACTTCGCGATGGTATACGTTATGCCGGGCAAAACAGCGCAAGTTACCGATGCCCTGGAAAAAGTATGGCAAAAGCTGGATCCGATTCATCCCATTCGCTACGTGCCTTTCGGTGGGGAAACCATCGGTTTTCTACGCTCGATCTTTCGGGATATTATCTATATTTCCGGACTTACTGGTCTGCTGGCGGTAATCATCGCATCCCTCGGACTGTTGGCGATGACCAGCTACAGCATTGAAAATCGTTTAAAAGAAGTCGGCATCCGGAAAGTATTGGGGGCAAGCGTTGTCAGTGTCGTTGTCTTACTTTCCCGGGATTTTGTGAAGTTGCTCCTTATTTCAATAGTTATTGCAACACCTATCGCCTGGATGTTAAACAACTTCTGGCTGCAGGAGATGGCGCAGCAAATTACCATCGATCTGCCCCTAATTTTGCTGGGGATCGTTCCGGTTTTACTTATTGGCGTTATCGCTGTCGTTTCGCAAACCCTCCGGGCAGCACTGGATAACCCCATCAATACACTGCGGCATGAATAATCGCTCTCATGCCGCTAGATAATTCATGCAAATACGGGCATATTATTTATTTCAAAAGTGACGACGGGCTCAGCATTGTTATAAAATTACCATTACTTTCTGCCAGTTTTGTAATCATATTGGGTTTAATTCCTGAGAATGATGTTCACTTAATACGGAGGATTTAGTATGGCCCGTCCTACATTTACTAAACTTTTCATTCTTTCCCTGCTTTTTTCCTTTACCCTAACCCTGAATGCGGATGTTTATCAGAAATCATCCAGCGAATTTAAAATTGAGGGGACTGCCGGTAAAATTTTGAAGTTTCTCGGTCTGGGCAAAAAAACGTATTCTGCCGAGTATTTGAAGGGCAATGTTTATCGCTCGGATAAACTTGACAAAAAAGGGAAAAAGGTAGAAAGTTCGCAATTCATTTTTCTTGATAAGGAACTAATCGTCAACGTCAACTGGAAAAAGAAAAAATACAACCAGATGACCTTCGAAGAATGGCGGGAAATGATCCGTTCGGCAATCGGTCAGTGGACCACTCCCCAGCCTGCTGACAGTGGGCAGCCGGAGAACGAAGTACCGGAAATGGAATTTACCTTCTCAGTAGATTTTGAATATCCCGGCGATACAAAAAACTTTGACAAATACAGCGGCGAGCATGTAATAATGAACGTCAACATGGAAGCGGAAGCCGAAGATCAGGAAAGTGGAGAAACCGCTAAAGGTGGCATGAAGATTAAAGCCGATAATTGGCTGGTTAAAAACATTGATAACAAAGAGTTGCAGGAATTCCACTTACGCCTTGCTGAAAAAATGGGAATGAGTGTAGAAAAGAATCAGTTAATACAAATTGTCGAAAAAATAAAAGAATCTAATCCTCAGCTGGCAGCCGCTATTCAAAAATATCAGGAAGAAAGCGATAATCTACAAGGATTGGCTTTTGAAGTAAATACGACTTTCCTTACCTGGGGTGAGCAACCGAAAAAGGAAGATAGCAGCGGTGAGATTCCTAAATCGGTTGGCGGACTCTTCAAAAAGTTTGGCAAAAAAGATGATCCAAATAAGCCGAAAAAGGCAATGGAGATAAATCGGAAAATCCACGAATTTCAGGAAGGTGTGGATTTGGAAGCAAGCCTTTTTGAGATTCCGAGTAATTTTAAAGAAGAAGACAAAAAGCGCGCTTATTAATTGATGAACGCGACATCCAGAACAGTGATTGTTACCGGTGCAAATGGCGCGATTGGCCGCGCCATTGCCCGGCAATTGGCTAAACAGCCAGCCTGGAAAATCTGTTTAGTGGGGCGTAGTGAAAAGAAACTTCAGCGCACCGCGGAAGAAATAGCCCGCCTTACCAATAATCCCCAGATATCTGTCGGCCTTGTCGACCTTTCCCGCAAATCAGCAATCAAAAATTTTGCTACTAACTGGCAAGGTCCTTTGCATGTGCTGATCAACAATGCGGCCTGCACACCACGCGATCGCCGGGAAACTCCGGAAGGCATTGAGTTACAATTTGCCACCAACGTCCTTGGTTATTATTGGATGGTAGATGCTTTTCGGGATATCCTTCGTCAATCTGCCCCGGCGCGGGTGGTAAATGTCGCCAGCTATTGGGCGGGTGGATTAAATATCGATGATTTGGAATTCCGCAGAAAAAATTATCACAACGATGAAGCCTATCGGCAATCGAAACAGGCCAATCGCATGCTTACCGTTTTGCAGGCAGAAATGCTGCGGCCAGATGGCATTAGTGTTAATGCCTGCCATCCCGGTGATGTAAATTCAGTATTAAGCAACAATCTTGGTTTCGGCGGTTCACAAACGCCCGACGATGGTGCGGCGACGCCGGTCTGGCTCGCCACCAGCGAAGCAGTTACGGAAGAGAGTGGTAAATATTTCGAGCGGCGCCGTGCCGTTCATTGCCGCTTTACGGAAGATTGTGCCGCAATAGAAAAACTTTATCAGATTTGCAAATCGTACTGACCCCAAACAATCCTTCTCAAAAAGTTTTTTTCCGCTTAGCATTTCGAAACATTGAGCATATTTTCTTCCCCTCAACTGGAGGAAGCAAGTATGGCTTATTTTTTAGATATGTTTGGCACTGCCGTCTTTGCCATCGCTGGCGCCTTGGCCGCCGGGAAAAAACAATTGGACTTATTCGGGGTTATTGTGCTGGCGATAGTTACTGCTGTTGGTGGGGGCACTTTTCGTGATCTGGTTTTGGGAGCGCCGGTATTCTGGATCATCGATCCCAATTACATTCTCGTCTCTATCGGGGCAGCGATATTTACATTCTTTCTCGCCCGCTTTCATATGCTGCCGGACCGCGCGCTTTCCCTGGCTGATGCTTTTGGGCTGGCGATGTTTACCATTTCCGGCACGCAAAAAGCACTGGAATTTGGGGTATTACCGACCATTGCGATCATGATGGGTATGCTGTCCGGTGGCGGCGGTGGGATGGTGCGCGATGTGCTTGCCGGAGAAATTCCGCTCATTTTACGCCGGGAGATTTATGCTACTGCTTCAATTCTTGGTGCTGGCCTGTTCATCGGGATCAATTTCTTTTGGCCCGGGCATATTGCAGCGCCGCTGGCAGGCATTCTCTGCACCTTGATTATCCGCCTGGCAGCCATTCGCTACCGGCTTTCTCTGCCGATGTTTATTCCGTTGGAGAAAGAGAAATAAGGAAATGGGCAAATGGGCAAATGGGCAAACTTGCTCATCTGTTCATCTGCTCATTTGCTCATTGTCCTTCTTCTTCAAGCCAATCGTCCACGCTGCGGTGGCGACCCAGGTCCAGGGTATCAAAGCGATCCTTCCCCGGCAGCACTTCAAAATCCAGATGTCGTAAAGCGCTATTAATTGCCCAGCGAGTTTCTTCCGGTGGCATCACGACTTTACCATCCTTCCAGGCCATCGCTTGTTGCTCACCAGTACCACCATGATATTCGCTCTCTACATAAGCGATCGCTCCGTTTTCCGAAAGTGTTTGTAATGCCGGCACTAAGTCCTCCGGCAGATGCCAAAAAATATCATAGCTTTTGTATAGCAAGGGGCGCCCTTCCGGGCCAAACTGTTCACACAGCTTTGATGAGAAGGGAATCATACTGATACCAGCTGCCAGAGGAATGACTCGTGAGTTTGCAATCCAGGTCGGTGGCGGTGTGAAAATTTCACTCTTAGCTAACACTGCACGAATGGTATAAGCCATATCAATTATTCCTCAATTTTCAGCCGGTTGATATTTGTAAGCAGTTTGTTAAAAATGCGAAATGTATCTCTCTAATATAATGCGCAACGATGTAAAATTTGCTATCCTGTATTCAAATTTTTTACTACCTTTTTGGCAATCATCAAAAATTTCCGGGAGCAATCCAGTAAATAAATGAACATAAGATTATTGGCGATCTTCAAAGAAAAATGACTCTTTTCCACTTTCAACAACGCAGGATTCAATTGTTCGCAGCCTTTATTGGTTTGCTTGTGCTGTCATCTCCGACCTCTGGGCAATCGGCACCTTTCGATTCTCTCACGATTGGTATTAATGCTATTACGAATCCCAATCGCAATGTTTTTCACGATTTTTGGACACCGGAAACCGGGGCGGAAGGATATGCCGAAATGCCCTTTTATCTCGGAGATATCCGCATCGGCTTGCAATACCTGCCCTATGAAAGCGTCAGCGGTATAGAGCCGGACTTCAACAGCCTGTTCGGATATTTGCAATGGGATGCCCGCACCCGCTCGTTTAAAAATTTATCTGCCAATGGCGGCGTGCGCATCGGCTTGTTTCAGATGCGCTTTGCAGAGAATAATTTTGATCTCTCCGAGGGGCTTATTGTAGAACGAGAATTTGCGATTGGTGCCTCCCTGGGGCTCAACTATAATCTTTACAAGCAATGGCGATTAAATATCGCCGGCAGCTATGTCTCTATTTTAACCGATAAAAAAATAGAGTTGCTCTTTCTCTCTTTTGGTATCAGCCGGACTTTTCCGGCACCACAGTGGTTGAAAAATTTTCTCAAATAACAGGTCGATTGAAGCCTTGGCAAAAATTCAGTTAAAAAAGCATCAATTATTCTCTCCACGGAAATTGCTCCGAAGCCTGCTGGCAGTGCTCATTTTTATCAGCATCTGGATTTTCCCGGGTGAATCCTTCGGGCAAAGGCAGGTCATCAAGGAGGACGATATTGCTCATGCTGGCATCACGCGTCCGGGCGATTTGGTTGCGTTGATAGAAGGATGGCATCACTACAGTCTGGATGGCTATCGTTGGTATGCAGGTGATGATCCGTTTTCCAGCAATCAATGGCTGCTTTTTTTGGATGATCAATTGTTAGCGTTGGATTTTTTCAATCTCCGTCATCTCAATGCCCTGCCGGTTTCGATCGAGCAAATCGACTCCCTGGTAATCACCACCGGCCCATCTGCCTGGCAGGGCGAATATTCTGATGCCGGCATCATGCGCATTTACACCCGGCCGATTCCCGACGGCATTTCTGCCTTTGCCCGCTACAGCAGCATCAATGAAACCGGCGACCCCGGTCCTTATCAATATACCCGTTTCCGTAGTGATAACGTCGATGAGATTGGGCCGGATTACGCAGTTGCCCTCTCCTACGGCAGCGAAAAATTGCGAGTGCGCAGTGGTGCAGGTCATCATTTTCATCCGGCGACCGATCCGGTGATCTCCGAACGGCGCAATAATTACCCGCAGCGATTTCAGCGGGTGCAAATGTATCCGTTATTCTTTCAGGCAACCACCGATGCGCTCCCCGGGCGACATCAGCTGTTCCTCGGTTACGCCGGCAGCATCCCTCCGGAAAACACTGAAAAGCCAGGCAGCGACTTGCTATTTTTTGACCCTTTAAACACGGAAGTTCCGTTTCACAGCGGTTTTCGCCATTTCGGGCTGAGCGGCAATATCCCACTAAATCCTCACTGGCAAATAATTTACCGCCTGCGGCAAAGCCAGACCTCCATGGAAAAACCGGCCACTGATATTTTTGCCGATCTCGACTGGCAGATGGATATCCGTTCCGCAAAGGTCGCGATGGTTTTCAACGACATATCATTCAGTGGAAATTTCGGCGGCAGTATCACCGAAAATCAGGCGGAAAGCCGTTGGTTATCCAATAATGTCAACATCACTAAATCTAAATTTTTTGGCAGGCTTCAGCGCAGAAACGGCAGGGACCAGCAGGAACTCTCCGTAAATTTTAGCCGGATTGACGGGCAATCGTTACTGAACGGATTCCTTTCCTACAGTCGTCATTTTTCTGCCGGGAATAGCCTGAAAGCCCAAATTTCTCTTGCTCGCCAGGCATTCGCAGCGGACAATAATATCTGGTATTGGAGTCAAAAGGGCTATTCACTCCTGGAAGCGTTAGACCTCCCGCTTTCATTTCCGGATGACATTTCCGCCAGGCGGGATTTGCAATTTGATCTGCAGTTCCAAAAAGCAATCAATGCGAATATTCAGGGAGAAGTAACCACCAGCCTCCAACAGATCAGCGATGCCTGGTTCCCCCGACAGCATTTTCATGGCGATCCGCCAGCGCCTTCCACCCCGGTACCGATTCACATCGCTACGGATATTTCCGGTACAAACTTTCACCTGCAGGCGGGATTGCGACATCAGTTGAGCAAGAGATTCCGACAACGACTGTATTACCGCTTCCGGCAGCCTTTAAGCGATGGCGAAATTTTCCGAGATGCCTGGGAAACGTTCCCCATTCACAAACTTCTTTTAAAATTGGATTATACCCCGGTGGAAGGATTTGGCTTGTGGGGGCAATTTACCTGGACATCGGAAACGAATTGGCCACTGCTACTGCAGCTGCCGTCGGAGAATGCCACCACTACTGTCGAGAGCAATTTTCAACTGGATCTTGCCGCCCATAAAAACTTCTGGCAGCAGCGCCTGCGAACCAGCCTGCTGGTCAAAAATGCCCTGAATCAAACTATCCGCTATCATCCCCTTGGTGCGACATTTGACCTCAGTATTATTTTCAAGCTGGCAATTCAACTGTAAGTGGTAAGAGAAAAAATTCTGAAAAAGGGAAGCTTTGAAAATATCAACACGGAATGCTCAGTTACCTTTGCAAATGGGCAAATGGGCAAAGGTAACAAGAAAAACAGCAGGTCTATTTATTACCTGAATACTTTTGTGCAAATGCTTATTGTTCTTCCCGGCGATATTGGGAGGGCGTCATTCCGGTATGTTTCTTGAAGATCGTATTAAATGCGGTTTTGGAGTTAAATCCCGCATCCATCCCCAGGGCGAGTACGGTCAGGTGATTTTGGGCAGGGTCTCGCAAGCCTTGCATTGCTGCTTCAACGCGATATTGATTAACAAAATCAAAAAAATTTTTCCCCAGTCGTACGTTGATTACTTCGGAGAGGTTATGCGGCGTCATCTCCAGGCGTTCTGCTAATTGATTGAGGGTAAGGTTATTAATCGTGAAGAGTTTCTCCGTGGTCATTTGCGTCAGCAATTTTTCTTCATACGCTTTTGCCTTCTTTTCACTCAACCCGGATTTCTCATATTTTTTAGCACCTTCTTCCTCACTGGTTGCATCAGCAAATTTTTGCATTGGCTCGGCAACTTCCGGAGAAGCAAAAATTTCCGATTTCGCCAGGCTCATATATCCCATAACGTATATCGATCCCGCTGCCAGTAATGAGCTGAAATCAAAAAAATTGGAAATCTTGATACCGAAAAGCAAAAGCACATTTTCAAGAAGAAAGATTAAAAGCATGGCAAATACGATGACGGTAATATTCTCCACCCAGTTCAACTGGATCTTCTCCACAGCGGAAAAAAACCTTTTAATATTTTGGGAATACTGGCGAATGAGCCGGATAGTTAGTCCCATATAAATTGAGGCCTGGATCAGAATTACCCAGTTATAGACCAGGTAAATGTTCGACAGGCTGCCATCACCGTCTTTAACGGCTGGCAGAATACTTTCCGGCATTAACAAATAGCTACTGAGGAAATACCCTTCAAAGAATATGATCGGCAGCAGATGAAGGAAATCTTCCCGGCGAAAACGTAATCCCGGATTGGTAAGGTGCCGGGCATACCAATAATGTAGCGGACCGATCATAAACGGCAGGGCGATATGAATAAAAATTAGAATCGGATAACGCTGAAAGTATCCCTGATCCTCCAGGATAAGATTGAGTAGAATCAGGGAATAGATAAACATGTAGACGCCCAAAAAACGGTTCGCCTTCAGCTGATGGTGCTTATGGAAAATCAATACCGCCAATAAAAACCCTTGTGCGGCGGCCAGCAGCATAAAATTGTTTAGTGATAATAACGGCATCAAATCATCCCATTATGTTCGTTTCCGAATATAGGATAATGATACCGAAAATGCAGGGATTTTATTTGGGTGATGGTCCGTCGTTGTGGGTGGTCCGTCGTTGGTGGTTGTTGTAGAGAAAATTCATGAATTTTCTCTACAACAACCCACGTTAACACAAAAAAACGGGCAACCCACAACCATCATATCAAAATTCAAATTCCAATCCGAAAATGGGCAACATTCCCCATTGTTGAATTTTTCCCGGTGCGCCTTCTTCCCCATTCCAGAAATAACCGGCGATATTTTTCCGGTTGTAGGCATTCCAAACACTCAGATAAAATACCAGGTTGGATTGCTGGAAATGAAAGCGGCGATCGAAGCGAACATTCAGGGAATGATAGTCGGGCAAACGTTCGCCATTAATGCGATTTGCATCGAGTACTTCCCGGTTCAAGGATTGCGATGCAGCGAGGTCAAATGGCGTATAGGGCACACCGCCGGCATATATCCAGCGTAAACTAAACTCCCAATTCGCATTGGGCTTATAACCGCCCTCCAGACTAACGAGGAATCGATTGTCAAATACCCGATCGTGCCACTCTCTCTGCGTATCCCGATAGCGGCTGCGGAACCAGGCAGCGCTGGCCATGCCATACACTTTTTCCGCCAATTTCTTCTGGATCATGATCTCCGCACCACGGGAAAAGGCCTGCCCATTATCGTTGAGCTGCTCATGTTGCATAAAAAAACCGTAACGATAAAAGAGCTCGTCCAGTACGAACAATCCCGGCTGGGAAGGATTCAGCGGAAAATGCCGGTAATCTTTTTGATATACCTCCGCCGTAAGCCGGGTGTTCTCGGTTAGCAAATGACTCATTCCCAGGATGTAATGATTGGCGCGTGGCGTCCGCAAGTTTTTGTGTACAGAACTTTGCCCGAGCAACAGCAATGGCAATTGCTGATAGAAAACGCCGGTGGCAGCATTCAGCGCCGTTCTTTCCGATAGCTGGTAATTTACTGCCAGGCGAGGAGAAATATGGCCATTTTCATTATACGAAAAATGATCCCCCCGTAATCCGGCAGTTACACCTAATCGCGATGTTAACGCCAATTGCCCACTGAGAAATACACTGCTTTTTGTCGCGTTATAATTTTCATCAACCGCCAGTGCTGCCGCTTCATCCCCCAGCGCATTGTTTATGCCGCCATATTTATTGTCATAGCTAAAACTCAAGCGCTTTAACTCGGCTCCGAAGTCCAGCGAGAATTTCGGTCCAAAGGTGAGGTGATTGACGTTTCGTAGCCGGCCGGTTTCTTCCCGGGAACGATTTTCCAGCACAGACATTCCGCTGTTCGTTTCGAAGAGATCTTCCTTAAATGAAGAACGAGTATAGGAAATCGCCGTATTCGAATATCCCCGTTTCCCCCAAAGTGCCCGCCAATTCAGTCCATTGGTCGATTCCTGAATGTCCTGCTTACCATAAATCTGCATATCATTCTCGATTGCAGTTTCCCGGTCGGGGTTATTATGATCATCTCCCCAAACGCTGAGCAGGGTTAGGCGATGGCGGGGATGAAGATCCCAAACCACTTTCCCCTGGTAATCCCCAAAACGGGGGGCCACTGTAGATCCAACATCAATCGCCTTGACGAGCATATCTAGATAACTGCGTCGCACGGAGAGCATCCAGCTCCCTTTCTGCTTGCCCAGCGGTCCTTCAGCGACAGCGCCGAATCCGGCAAAATTCAGATCGAGCTGTGCATCAAAATCATCACGATTGCCTTCGCGGAAATCGATCGCCATAACCGAAGAAAGACGATCGCCATAGGCCGCGGAAAATCCACCGCTGTAAAAATCCACCTCGCGGATGAAATCAACATTTATCAAACCAATCGGCCCACCGGATGCCCCCTGGGTGGGAAAATGATTGATATTGGGAATTTCGATATTGTCGATAAAAAAACTATTTTCGATGGGACTGCCGCCCCGGACGATCAAACTGTTCGATTGATCATTTACCTTGGCAATCGCCGGCAAACTCATGACGATCCGGCTAATATCTCCGGCAGCACCCGGCGCCCGGCGGATTTCTTCCCGGGAAAAAGTAGTGATGCTCACCGGTTGTTCCTTCTCTTCTGAAAAGTAACCGGCACTGACCTGCACGGCCTCCGTTGCAACCGCCGCCACCGACAATTCGGCCAAAACAGTTGTTGACCGGCGGGGACGAACAATGACGTCACTTTCTATGCGAGTTTTATAGCCGATATAGCTGTAAGAGAGATTATAGCTGCCGACCGGCACATCGACAATCACAAAGCTGCCTTCCGCATCCGTTGCTGCGCCGAGCATGGTATTCAGAATCACCACATTGGCGCCAATTAAAGGCAGTTGGGTATCTGCATCCACCAACTGACCTTTGATGATGCCACTTAATTCCTGCTTCTGTGCCATTACGCTCATTGTTGTCAGGAGCAGGATTTTTACTAGTAATGACCATCGTTTGTTTTTCATCAGAAAACTCCTCATATTCGAAAATGTAACAGTGAATTTTTATATCAAATGGATCAGTGAGTAGATCAGTATTCCCCAAAGCACCAGGTGCGCAATTCCCAATGGCGCAAATGAGTTGTTGCGTGGAATTCTTGCTTGAGTTGTTTGTTTCTTTATCATTTTGTCACCTGTTTATCTAATCGCTGATTGAACCTCGATTTCTTTAATCGCTGATAACATACATCTTTCTAGTGCTGCTTTCGCCCTATCCCAACGGATGGAACCTCAAAATGGCGCAATTCAGGGGCAATCCCGTGGGACAGGACTTTTTCGAAACCTTAGCGGGAAATCTGCGATTAATTGGAAAACGACATTAAACGCGGAGGATGGCATCGTGATGAACTATTATTTTGGGGTTGTATTATGCGTTTTTCTTCTGGCAGGTTGCCAGCCGGAGACCACTGAAAAACAGCCTCCCCCATATGCACTACCCGATACCGTTTCTACGCCACAGATATTTGCTGCGGGTATCGTCTCCTCCGAATTGCCGGAATTTGCCACCACCTTCTCCCCGGATGGGCAAACGGTTTACTTTAATCTTGCTTCAGCAGATCGTGGTATTTTGAAAATTGCGATGTCGGCATACAAGGCAGGTAAATGGCAGGCGCCAGTGGTTTTACCGTTTGCTGATGGCACCTATCGCGATATCGATCCCTTTGTAACGGCTGATGGGAAACGATTGTATTTCAGCTCAAATCGCCCGTTGTCACCGGACGGTCAACCCGCAGACTTTAACACCTGGTTTGTGGAAAGGAGTGAAGATGGATGGGGAAATCCGCAAAGTGCCGGGGAACCGGTAAATAGTAGCGCCACCGAAATTTTTGTCTCGCTCGCCAAAAACGGGAATTTGTATTTAAGCGGGGATTTACTCGGGGAAAATACCTGGACTATTTTTCGCTCTCAATACCAGGCAGGGAAATACGCTACACCGACCCGGGTCGATCTTGGTTTACCCGATACCGTCAGTGTCGGCAATCCGCTGATTTCCCCCGAAGAAGATTTTCTGATTTTCGCCACCCGGTCGCTGCCTGGCCTGGGCGGCAGCGATCTGTTTATAAGCTATCGGGAAAATGGCAAATGGACAGCAGCAAAGAACCTCGGCGCACCGATAAATTCTCCTTATGCAGAGTTTGCCCCCTGCCTCAGTCCCGATGGCGAATACCTCTTTTTCACCTCGGAACGCCCCGGCGTAGTCGGCAAAGACGAACTTCCCGGCCGCCCCCCCGGCGACATTTACCAGGTGCGCCTGCCAGCACGTGACTAAAGTGGGCAGTGACTCCGAAGGAGTGTACAGTGGCAGTGGCAGTGGCAGTGGCAGTGGCAGTGGCAGTGGCAGTGGCAGTGGCAGTGGCAGTGGCAGTGGCAGTGGCAGTGGCAGTGGCAGT
>JANQQU010000022.1 GCA_028284905.1 Calditrichia bacterium | reverse complement strand
GCCTTTTATGTAATGCATTAGCTCTCCACATTCTTTTTTTAGCTGTAAAACGGTAGTACCAGGTTTCCTGGATTGCAAATACTTTTTACACAGTCTCTCTTCTTTGGGAACGCACTATTCGGCGAAACTCTGTTTCGCGAGTTTAGCATAAGGCTAACGGATTAGCAGCATCCGCTTTGTCAATTGTTGTCCATTCGCACTCAGCCGGTAAATATACATCCCACTGGCAAGTTCGCTGCCGTCGAACTGAACAGAATGCCGTCCGGCCGTTTTATGACCGTCTATTAACGTAGCGACTTTTTTTCCCAGCAAATCATATACTTCCAGGCTTATAATACCGCTTTCCGGCAATGCAAAGAAAATGGTGGTTTCCGGATTGAAGGGATTCGGATAGTTTTGTGCCAGCTCATAATCAGAAACAATCACCTGCGGCGTCTCATCAATCCCAACGGGCACCTGCACTTTTTTCACAGCTCTTAATTGATCGAAAATCAAGTTTCCGCTGCTAGAAGAATTCCCAGGAGAGTAACTTAATTGAAAGCTATCAAACCGCAGATTTCCCTGCAGAATGCCATTTCCCAGCCAGCTGCCCACACTGGCCGGATCGCCCATATCCCATTCGACAAGGCGCCAACCATACCAGTCAACTGTAATCCAATTGCTCACCTCATGATTACTGGCACTACCGTTAGGGGCATTGTCATCTACGGCAAAGCGAAAAAGCGTATTACTGCCATCGCCATAGACATAGCATTGCAAAACGTCGGTCGAATCGAAGAAAACACTGCGAGGCGCACCACCACCGAGATATTCCCGCAATAACCAGGGGCCGCTACTACTCCATTCAAACTGTAAACTCCCGGCACTCCAGGGGAGCAACGCTGGTGGGGACTGTTCATCGGTGATATTAAAAACGGTATTCGCACTAACCACGCCAATAGTCGATCCACTACTGGTCGGCTGCCACCAATCGCCCGGCGAAGTAAATGGTTCAATATCGATGACCGAAAAGTAGGTTTCCCGGGAAGTTTTAAATGGCACCGCTAGCGGAGCGGCCATCACATTACCAAGGGTATCTGTTATATCGTTGTTTACAGAGAGGGTATAAGTATTTGCCGGCATCAAGGGTGAAATCGGTTGGATGCTCAGCAAGCTCTTGTCATCCATCGTTTCAGTTATATAAAAGAACTGAACATTCCCGGAATTACCGCTAATCGTCAGCGTATTATTATTGATCGAGGAAGGATCAATCGGTTCGTTGAAAACCACGGTCAACACATCATCAATAATAAAGTTTTCTTCCATCACCTGAAAGGAAGGAAAGCTGTTCACGATTTGCGGTCCCTGGTTGTCCTCCGCCAGGGTACGGAAGGAAAGTATAAACGGATCTCCCCCACTCCCATTACCATCGCCGTCAATCGGCTTGCCATTGACATCTTGCGCATCCGCACTAATTGTCAGCTGATAATCCGTAAGAAAATTCAAACCGCCGCTAACATTGATATTCACTTGCCGGTTTGTCGCATTCCAGTTTAAGCTGCCAACAACGGCGGCCGGTTGAAATGAAACCGCATTGCTAAAACTGCCGGGATCCATCGTTTTTGAAAATTGTATCGAAATGGTTTGATCGGCGGAAATTGTATCTCCTTCTGCAGGGTTAGAGAAAACCACAGTAGGGGCGAAGGACGGAATCGGATCCGACAATTGCGCCGCGGATGGCAGAGACTCATTCCAGAAACGATCCAGCGTCGTTGCGAAATAGCGATAGCTGCCGTCAAAATCCTGTAGTCCATCAAAGATGTCCACAAAGTTAAAAGCAGCATTGCCGAAGGCGATTTCCGCAATTTCATCGACATCAACGTCCAATTGATCATCTTCCGAGCGGTAGATAATGTACCAGAAGTTTTCTCCTCCGGTACTCGCTGGATTGACAGTTACCTGGTATTGCAGGGAATCCAGTTTTAGTAAATCTATTGTTGGCGAATCCGGGGCGATATCATCGATCAAACCAGTAGCCCGAATTTTCGTTTTCCGCTGGAAAAAATCATTCCTGATTTCGTCCCAGACATCCAGATCCCGCAAAGTTGCATAGCTAAAAAATTGGAAGCCGTCTGCCCAGTTAATCGTGCGCACCGTATCGATCATTGCCTGATGCACATCGAATGAATTAAAATTATCAGAAAAGAAACCCACTGAGTACATTTGACCGTCCTGGATCGCCGGCTGAATGTAGCTGCTCCAACAATTTGGGCAACCGCCTTCCAGAACGTCATAGATCTCACCGGCGGTGTCCCAGTGATAATGCATACCAACCAACTGCTCGATATATTTTTCATTCAGCCATAAAGCGGCATCCTGGTAGACGATATTCCGTCCATTCCAGCCACCCCAATTGTAACGACCGATGGCGGCTGGGGATAAGCGCACCCACGGTTTTACCGATTGAATCGAATCATGCAAAGTGCTCACAAACTCGGTGACACTCCAGCGCCACCATTGTTCCCAACTGCTAAATCCCGAGGGTACGCCGCCACTAAATGAGTGCACCGGGTCATAGAGATAGCGTCCGGCATTATTTTCAATCATATCCCGATATTGATCCTGAGTAATGACGCCATCGGGCAGCCCACGAATCTCCTTGTCCTGAGCTAGTTTTATCGACTCAACGGAGTTTGTATGTTCATTCCAACGCACAAAATCCAGGTGCAGTCCATCCACATCATAATTATTAACAATTTCCATCGCGACGTTTACCAGGTATTCCCGCACTTCCTGCCGCCCGGGAGATAGCCAGGTAATCGAATTTGGCATCGTATTGCCATCCCGGTCCCTGCAAACCCATTCGGGATGCAAGGCAGCCGGACTGCCGCTGTAGCGATTACGACTTTCGAAGGTATTAAACCAGGCATGAAACTCCAGGCCACGGGCATGCGCTTGTTCAATAGCATAGGCCAGCGGATCATAGCCGGGATTGCTGGAACCGGTCTGCACACCCCAATTTTCATAAGCGGACGGATAGTAAACTGTTCCGAGATGGCGCACCTGCCAGAGCACAGATGTCATATTTGCGGCTTTATGATTATCAAGAATTTGGCGGGTCAACGCTTGATTCTGCGCAACACTATTGCTCGGCGACAGCCAGTGGTGGGCAATCACCCAGCTGGAACGGAATTCTTCATTAATAGATTGTGCCGACACTGACATCGTCAATAGGAGAAGGATTAACGGGAATACTTTTCGCATGTTAGGAAATCTCTTTTTCGGGTTAAAGATGATGGCTACGGAGATTAGCTCTCATACAAAAAAAATGGCTGAAACCCGCAAGAATTTCAACCATTTTTTTAACGAAAATCAATACTATATTGATAGACTAATCACTTTTTACACCAGTGCTTTGAACTCCCGGAACCAGGTTGCGATCCGCTCATGATAATGATGGGATTCATATCCCGGACCATTATAATAACGAGCAATTACCCGGAAATCCGCATCGGTCGGATTGCTTTTGGCAATTGTGCTCTTTTTCGAAGCAAGGAATCTGGCGATATAAAGCGCCTGATCTTCCAGAGAACTGAAAAACATTGCCTTTGCAGACGGCGCACCGACTCTTTGAAAGTTAACACCGAGAATCTGCCCCAATCCAAAGCTCATCGACTGGTATCTTAATTCCGCAAAGTTTGCGCCGGGGTTCCGCCCGTTATAGCGGGTCAACAAATGTTGCTCAAAACGGGGGCGAACGATACCGGCTGTTTCCTGACGCATGATAGAGAATATCCATTCCGGCTGAATCGTTATTCCGCGGGAATTCCGCATATTACGAACCGCTTTTTCAACAAGATCGCCATAGCGTTCAAAAATACGCTTACAGCTGAGCAGGCTACCGCGATGGAGATTATTCAAATGGAAAACGGCTTCATTAAAATCGCCGCACATCACCTGATTTGTATTAATTGCATGCAAAGCGTTATTGAGCATTCTATCCAATGCGGTCACTGTCAATTTAACGTCCGGAATAGCGACAATATTACGGCTGGCGTTCTGCCAGTTACAATCGTAGCATAAAATACGACGATTCACCTTATTGGTCAGGTTATGTTCAAATTGAAACTGTGCATTCCCCCGGTTTGTCCCCCGGCCAAAATCACCATCAATACCAAACGCGCCGGTCGAAGAGGTGGAATAACCTAAAAAAATCATCAAGCGCTGAACCGCCTTTATTGAAGACTCACCGGCTGAAGTACGTGTCAACGTCATATCACCACTAGCAAACCGCCGCAGGTCGCTTTTCCATTCGTTCTCGTCTAATTCGGGTAGAAACAGTATTCGGTGAATCTTTGGATTATTGACAGCTTCGAGCATGGGTCATCTCCTTGTAATAGTTGATTAATCCGGGGAATCAAAAAAATTTTCAAACGAAGTATAATATCGAAATGCAGGAGAAATGTAAGTCAATTTTTTAGTGATCGGTATTTAAAAATGAAATAGTTTTTGAAATATTCCTTATTTTTTTGATATTTTGTCATTCAATCGTAATTTCTAATCTTATGCACAAGGAAATGGATCTACTTCGAAACATAGCGGACGTACCTCCAGTGGCAATAAACCAGGACTTTTTGCCAGAGCAATATTTTGTCTTCATTATTTTCAGGAGGAAAAATCGACAATGATTCCAACCATGCGTATTTTATATATTCTATTAATATTTATCACCCTCGGTTGTCAACAATCCGCTGAGCAGGCAGAAGCAGTCTCCGCCGACAGTTCACTGGAGAAATCCGAAATTTCCCTACCCGACGCGCCACCGGAAATAACCGAACCCCAGGTGTCCATAGATCTGGATAAAATCAAGGCTAGGGGGAAATTAATAGCCCTTACCGGTTATAGTTCGAACAGTTACTTCATTTATAAAGGACAGACGCTCGGCTTCGAATATGAGCTGCTCCAGGAACTGGCTGACCATCTGGAAGTTGAGCTGGAAGTGGTTATCGTGCGGGATCTTGACCGTATTTTCAGCATGCTCAATGAGGGTCATGGGGACATCCTTGCCTATAGCATGACAATTACCAAAGAGCGGCAGAAAAAAGTGCTATTTACAGATCACCACACCTTAATTCGCCAGGTGCTGGTTCAAAAACTGCCAGAGGACTGGCTAGCGCTAAAAAAACATGAAATTGAACGGAAGATGATTACCGACGCGGTTGAATTGATCGGAAAACCGGTACATGTCCGCAAAGGCTCTTCCTATTATCCTCGTTTGTTAAATCTCTCCGAGGAAATTGGCGGCGATATCGATATTGTTGAAGTCCCCGGGGATGTCTCGACAGATGAACTAATTGCTGAAGTTGCCAATGGTGAAATCTCTTACACGGTGGCAGATGAAAACGTTGCGATGATTAACGCCGGCTACCACCGAAATATCCATATCGAAACACCCGTAAGTTTTTCCCAACGAATCGCCTGGGCAGTACGAAAAAACTCACCTGCGTTGCGGGAAGAAATCAATAAGTGGTTAAAAATTGTTAAGACAGAACCGACGTATAACGTTCTCTACAGAAAGTATTATCGCAATTCTAGATTTTACAGTCAGCGCGTGGATAGTGAATTTTTTACAGTAGTTGGTGAAAAAATTTCCCCCTATGACGACTTGATCAAAACTTACGCGGACAAACTAGGCTGGGATTGGCGCCTCCTTGCTTCGCAAATTTTTCAGGAATCCGAGTTTGACCCAAAAGCGCGCAGTTGGGTTGGGGCGCAGGGGTTGATGCAGCTAATGCCCGGCACTGCCCGGCAATTCGGTGCCAAAAATGTGGATTCTCCCGAGGATAATATCAAGACCGGCACAAAATACCTCAGTTGGTTATGGCGATATTGGGAAGCGATTCCGGATTCCTCCGAACGGCTCAAATTCGTTCTTGCTTCTTATAATGCCGGCCAGGGACATGTGGGAGATGCTCGCCGCCTGGCTGAGAAATTCAAGAAGGATCCCGATCTTTGGGATGAGAATGTTGCGGTTTATATGTTAAAAAAAGCCCAGCGAAAATATTTTAATGATGACGTCGTTCAATTTGGCTACTGCCGGGGGGAAGAACCGGTAAATTACGTCATCGAAATCCTGGAAAGATATAAACATTACCAGACGTTGGTTGTTGCCGGTAGATAGGTGACCTACTTTTAGCCAACTATCAGAAGCGTAGTTAAAGATCGGATTTTATGGCCCAGGCGCAGCATGAAACTTCACTGAAGCCGGATCGCTTATTGCATCCGGCGGTTTTATTTCCGAACATCAGCGCCGGTGCGGTTAATGGCATTCTTATTGTGATTTTCCAAAGTGCCTACGCCGCGCTCATCTTTTCCGGAGAATTATCCCCGTTTATTGCCAGAGGCATTGGCTTTATGCTTTTTGGTGCCTTTGCAATGGGGATCATCGTCGGTTTAACCAGCTCTTTTTTCTGCACGGTTACTGCCCCGCAGGATGCCCCAACAGCAATTTTGGCACTGGCCGCTGCCGGGATTTGTGCGAATCTGGCCGTATCCGGTACGCCGGAAGCAGCGTTTATTACCACCATCGCCGTCATCGCCTTAACAGCCCTCACAACCGGTTTAGTACTACTCGCGATTGGCACTTTTCAACTCGGCAACTTGATTCGTTTTATACCATATCCGGTTATCGGCGGGTTTCTTGCCGGCACTGGATGGATATTATTTAGCGGCGCTATCCGAATTATGTCTGGCTATAAATTGAGCCTGGTGAATCTCCCTTTTATTTTTCAGGAAAGCATTCTCTACAAATGGTTTCCCGGCGTCGCTTTTGCAGTGATACTTTATGTGGTGCTACGTAAGGTCCGGGTGTTCTGGATTATGCCGGCGATGATTCTCGGCGCTACTGCGATATTTTATCTCATCCTTTATTTCCTAAATGTTGATACGCTTTCTGCCAGTAAACTCGGTTGGTTGTTGCCAAGGTTCCAGGAGGGCCTCTCCTGGCAGCCCCTCTCCCCTGCCGCTTATCAGGATGTTCAATGGTCCTGGGTATTTCAGGAAACCGGCAATATGGTCACAGTAGTTTTGATCAGTGTGATTTCTCTGCTACTCAATGCCAGTGGATTGGAGCTAATTGCCCGCCGGGAGATAGATCTGAATCAGGAATTACGAGCAGCCGGTGCTGCAAATTTGGTTTCCGGGTTGGGCGGCAGCTCTGCCGGATATATGTCTCTGAGCCTTTCTGCGCTGGGATACCGCATCGGCGCGAGCAATCGTCTCGCGGTCTTTACCTCAGCCGGCATCTGTGGACTGACCCTCTTTTTCGGGCCAGGCATCTCTGCTTATTTCCCCAAATTCCTGCTTGGCGGACTGTTGTTCTATCTCGGATTGTCTTTTATAATGGACTGGCTCTATTACAGCTGGTTTAAGTTACCGAAAGGTGAATATTTCCTGGTCCTGTTAATTGTTATTACGATAGGCTTTATGGGCCTATTGCAGGGCATTGCGCTGGGATTAATGATCGCCGGTCTTCTTTTTGTCATCAACTACAGTCGAATAAATATTATCAAGCATACTCTTAGTGGCAGCACTTTTCAGAGCAATGTAGACCGGGCAGCGCCAATCCAGCGATTTTTGCGGGAGAAGGGCGGACAACTACTGGTTTTAAAGTTACAAGGGTACATCTTTTTCGGAACTGCAAACAGCCTGCTGGATGAAATGCGGCAGCATGCCCGACAAGCGCAGGATCCTCCCATTCGCTACGTCCTGATGGATTTCCGGCTTGTCAACGGCCTGGATTCTTCAGCGCTAAATAGCTTTGCAAAATTAAAGATTTTGCAGGAAGCATATGGGATTATCTTTATACTTACCGGACTTTCAAAAGATATCCAACGCCAATTCTCGACCATTCAATTGATTGGAGATGGAGGTGGATTCCATCATTTTCAAGACCTTGATCATGGGATGGAATGGTGCGAGAATCAAATTCTTGCAGAGACTTCAGCGTTTGGCGAGCAGCTGGCATCACCGGAGACAATCGAGTTTCTCAGCGATTTGTTGCAACAAACCAATCTGGATCCGGCAGCAAAGATTGAACAGCCGGACCGGGATTTTTCCCGGCGCATCCTGAAATATATTGAACGTCAGCATTTTACTGCCGGCGATTATCTGATTCGCAAAGGGCAGTCGGAGAAACTGATGTATATTATTGTCTCCGGGCAGGTAACCGCTCAATTGGAAGATAACGGCAAGCTGATTCGCTTACGGCGGATGGGCGCAGGTACGGTTGTCGGTGAACTCGGCATTTATCTTGGTATGCCGGCGACAGCATCTGTTGTGGCGAACCAGGATTGCGAAGTGCTCTGCATGCCAATGGCCCAACTTCGCAAAATGGAACTGGAAGCCCCCGCTTTAGCAGCAGATTTCCACAAATTGATTGCCAGAATTCTCGGAGAGCGGTTGGTTAACAGCAATAAAATTATGCAGGCATTGCTCCGTTAAAATAAAAACGTAGAAACATATAGCGACTAAAAGGAAAGCGAATGAGCGGAAAAGCAATTCAGGAAAGATACCCAAAGGGATATTGTCATTGTTATGGATGTGGCACTTTAAACGAACATGGGTTACATATTTTGAGCTATTGGGATGGCAAAGAAAGCGTTTGCGAGTTTCATCCGAGAGAGTATCATATCGCAATGCCCGGCTACGTCTATGGCGGCCTGATCGCTTCCCTGATCGACTGTCACTCCATCGGTACTGCAGCAGCTGCGGCCCATCAGGATCGCGACGAAACCAGTGAAGAACTGCCACGCTTTGTAACGGCATCGTTAAACATTACCTACCTGAAACCAACGCCTGCCGGAGAGAAAATCACTATCCGGGCACATGCCAGCGAAGTCAAAGGCCGGAAAGTGCTTGTCGCTGCAGAGTTAAGTGCCGCCGGGCAAGTTTGTGCCAAAGGCGACGTTGTTGCGGTCGAGATGCCGGACAGCTGGTAAATGTCAACTTAACCTGCGAGTGTTTTAAAAAATACCGCTGCTGATTTTACTGACAATATCCGTAAACCAGGCCGGCCGCTGCAGAATACCGTAGATAATTACCAGGCCGGTAAGCGGTATGGGGATAATGACATCCAGCACTGCCAGAATTCCCAACCAAATCAATAAATCATTTTTTGAATTCACCATATCATTCTCCAGCGTTTAGTTTTTCCTCGGATTGGGATTGCCAATAGCCAGCCAGCAAGGATCCCGATAAATTATGCCATATACTAAAGAGAGCGCCCGGCAACGCCGCTGCAGCTGAGAAGTATTTCACCGCCAAAGCAACGCCCAAACCAGAGTTTTGCATGCCAACTTCAATGGCAATTGTCCGACAAACCTTTCGGGAATACCCCATCCATTTTGCGATCCAATAGCCACTAAGAATTCCCACAGCATTGTGAAGCATAATCGCAGCAACAATAACTGCACCAACAGTAAGCATCCGTTCCTGATTGAGCGCGCCCACTGCAGCAATGATCAAAACAATAGCAACCATCGAAATAAATGGAAATATTGGCTCGATGCGCTGCAAATGTTTCTGAAACCACCAATTAATAAGCACACCCAAAAATACGGGTATAATGACAATTTTTAAAATGCTGATCATCATCTCAGTCATTGGCACCGGCACTGTCTCTCCTATATACAGCCAGGTTAACAGTGGAGTTGCAAATACTGCTAGAATTGTGGAAATCGTCGTCATCGATATGGAAAGCGCAACATCCGCGCCGGCTAAGAAGCAAATGACATTCGAAGCTGTGCCTCCGGGAACGCTGCCAACCAACACCATCCCCACCAGCAACATTTCCGGCAAATCAAGCACTGTCGAGATCACAAACGCAGCCGCCGGCATCAGGAAGTATTGTAAAAGCACGCCAATTCCGATAACGCCCGGTTTCAAGAAGACTCGCTTAAAATCTGCCGGCACCAGGGTCATCCCCATGCCAAACATAATAGCCATTAGTAAAGGAATGATATAGGTCTTTAGGGGAATAAAGCTGTCCGGAAAGAAAAAGGCGAGCAGGGAAAAGAGAAGCGCCCAGATTGGGAACAGCCGTGTTAAGAATGCGATTAGTCTCATAAATCTCCTGTAGAATGGGCAAATATGCAAATGGGCAAATATACAAACTGCCCATTTGCCCATTTGCCCATTTGCATATTTACTCACCTCTGCAATAAATCCGACATAGCACTAGCAACTTTATCAAAGGGAAATCGATCATAAACTTCAAAAATTGCCTGTTGAATCTTATCGTTACACAAGTTACCAATACTGCCTTCATGAATGTGATTCACGGAATACGTCGGTTTAAAATTGCCTGCCTCAATTTGCTCTCCGATTTGCCGGTAGGCATCCCGAAAAGGAACGCCATCCAGCACCAGTTGATTCACCGCTTCGACACTAAAAAGATACTGATATTTCTCTTCGCTGATGCGGCTGTCATTTACCTGCACATGAGAGAGCATATAATTCGTCATTGTCAGGCAATCATTTAATTCCTTAAAAGCCGGGAAAAAATTTTCCTTCAGAATTTGCATATCCCGATGGTAACCGGAAGGTAAATTCGCAGTTAGCAAAGTAATCTCATTGGGGAGCGACTGTATTTTATTGCACTTTCCGCGAATCAACTCGAAAACATCCGGATTCTTTTTATGGGGCATAATGCTGGAGCCGGTTGTTAAACGATCGGGGAAGGTCAGAAAAGCAAAATTCTGGTTCATGTACAGACAGACATCCATCGCTAATTTTCCCAATGTTGCAGCGACAGTACTCAACGCCATGCTAACAACCCGCTCAGTTTTCCCCCGACCCATCTGCGCGTAAACGACATTATAGTTTAACATATCAAACCCCAGCAGACGGGTAGTCATACTTCGATCCAGTGGGAAAGAAGAACCATATCCGGCAGCAGACCCCAGGGGATTCTTGTTGGCGACCTGATAGGCGGATTGCAGCACCAGCAAATCATCCAGCAAACTCTCTGCATATGCAGCGAACCACAATCCGAAAGAGGATGGCATTGCAACTTGAAAATGGGTATAGCCGGGCATAAGCACCGCTTTATGCTGCTCACTCAATGCCAACAATTGTTCGCTTAGCGCCCGAATGTTTTCGATGACCGTTTCCAATTCCGCCCGAATGAACAGACGAATATCGAGGAGCACCTGATCATTTCGGGATCGGCCGCTGTGGATTTTTTTTCCGGCATCTCCCAACTTACTGGTCAACAGCATTTCAACTTGCGAGTGGATGTCTTCCACGCCTTCTTCAATGCGAAAATTGCCAGCATTAATATCCTTATAAATGTCGATCAACGCGTGATGAATTTTTAACGACTCTTCAGGCGTTAAAAGTCCAATTTCTGCGAGCATTTTGCCATGTGCCATAGATCCTAATACATCGTATGGCGCCAGCAACAGATCTAATTCACGGTCTTTGCCGACTGTAAAGGTTTCAATTGCCTGGTCGGCGGCTTTTTCATTTTTTTGCCAAAGTTTCATTTTCTTATCCTTTCTGCAGCGCTTCCAGTAAATTGATGTAGATATCAACGCCTTCTTCAATTTCCGGCAAGGTGATATATTCGTCCGGCCGATGAGATCGCTCCGATTTTCCCGGTCCAATTTTCACCGAAGGCACACTGATCAGCGCCTGATCGGAGAGGGTTGGGGAGCCAAAAGTTTTCAATCCCAGTTCGGATGCTGCCAGGACCAAGGGATGATCAGGATCGATGCCGGAGGGTTGCAAGCGGGTAGAACGGGCTTGCACTTCGCTCTTTACATGCCGCTGGATAATTCGCAGCACATCTTCATTGCGATAAGCATCGGTTGTTCGCACGTCGATAACATATTTACAACGATCGGGTACGACATTATGCTGATAGCCCGCCTCAATCATCGTCACGCTCATTTTAACCATTCCGAGAAATTTTGAAACGCGTTGAAATTGATAGTTTTGCAACCAATCGATGTCTTTCATTGCCCGATAGATGGCATTTTCACCTTCGTCCCGTGCGGCATGTCCGGATTCACCGAATGCAGTGCAATCCAGCACCATCAAGCCTTTTTCTGCGACAGCAAGGGCCATCTCCGTCGGTTCCCCAACAATGGCAACGGCGATTTCCCCAATTTCCGGCAAGATTGCGGCAATCCCATTTTTCCCGGAGATTTCTTCTTCCGCCGTTGCAGCCAGCAATAAATTAAATGGTAAGTTTTTCCGTTGATAGAAATGTAAAAAAGCGGCGATCAAAGCGACCAATGCGCCCCCGGCATCATTGCTGCCAAGTCCGTAAAGCTTCTCTCCTTCCACTAGCGGTTGAAAAGGATTGCGCACCCAGCCTTCATTTGGCTTTACCGTATCGATGTGGGAATTCAGCAATACGGTTGGCAAATCCGGGCGGAAATGTGCATTCCTGACCCAGGTGTTATAACCTTTATGCTGAAATGGGATATTCTTTTCAGAAAAGAACTTACGAACCAGCGCTGCAGCATTGCCTTCTTCCCGGCTAATAGATTTAGTGGCAATTAATGCCTTGAGCAGCTCTAGTGCAGCTCTCGTTTCGATGCGTTTCATCAGTTATTGACCCTGTCCCTGGTAATTTCCGTGCCCACCTTACGACCAACGGCATTCAGTAAAACATTGTCCGCATGCCCAATCAGCACTCGCCGAACGCCATTTTGGAGCGCCTGAAAAGCATTGTCCATTTTCGGAATCATCCCGTCGGTAATCACCCCATCCTCTTTTAGAATTTGGTATTCATCCGGAGAGATTTCTTCTATAAGCGAGTTTTCATTGTCGGCATCCAACATCACACCGGTTTTTTCGAAACAATACTGTAATTGAACGTGATAGTCCATTGCTAATGCAATCGCCAGTTCTGTAGCAACGGTATCAGCATTGGTGTTCAGGAGGGTGCCATTGCCATCATGAGTGATAGGTGCAAATACCGGCACCATATCATTTTCCAACATCGACTCAATGGCTGATATATCGACTGCGGTAACATCGCCAACGAAACCATAATCCAAATCTTTCACTATCCGCCTCTCGGCAAGCATTGAGCTGCCATCAGCGCCGCAAAGCCCAAAGGCATTGCAATTCTCCGCTTGCAGTCCTGCGACGATTTTCTTGTTCACCAATCCGGCAAATACCATGGTTACCACTTTCAGGGTCTCGGCAGAGGTAACCCTGCGGCCCTCAACCATTTCCACCGGGATGCCTAACTGCGCAGCCATATCACTCGCTACTCGTCCCCCGCCATGCACCAGCATCTTTTTACCGGGAATTTGTGCAAAACGCTTTAGAAAAGATGTTAGGTTGTCGTCATCATCAATAACATTTCCGCCAATTTTCACAACCACCAATGGTTTGCTCATTCATCCTCCAACACTTTATTGAGTGCCTCAAGAAATTGTTCGATTTCCGTTTCGCCGATAGTTAAGGGTGGCAATATCCGCAGCGTATTCGGATTGCTGGCAGCGCCGCTGAGCACCTGGTGTTCCGTAATCAGGCGCTGACGGATTGGCTTACAGGGCCGGGGAAATTCAATGCCAATCATCAATCCTTTACCGCGTACTTTTATATTTTTTACAGGGAGTTCCTTCAATGCTGCCATCAATATTTCACCATGTTTCGCCGCATGGGCGATCAATGCTTCATTTTCCAACACTTCCAAAACGGCGAGGCTAGCTGCACAAGCGAGATGATTACCGCCGAACGTGGTGCCCAGGCGACCGGTCACCGCTTCAATTCTCGGGTGGATCAACACGCCGCCAACCGGGAAGCCGTTTCCCATGCCTTTCGCGATAGTGATCAGGTCTGGTTGAATGACCGCATGCTGATGAGCAAAAAACTGCCCGCTTCGTCCGTAACCGGATTGAATTTCATCGAGAATCAACAATGTACCGGTTGTTCTGCAAAGCGAAGAGAGGCGATGGAGAAAAGCGATTTCCGGCAAATAAATGCCACCAATTCCCTGGATGCCTTCAATAATGACCGCGCAAGTCTCGCGTTTGTTCAACACATCTTCAACCGCATGATAATCATTCAAATCCAGAAAAACGGCATCATCGCTCTCATTCAGCAGGCTGCGAATCGCAGGATTATCAGTTATTGCAACTGCAGCGGAGGTGCGGCCATGAAACCCTTTCCGAAAAGCAACAACCTGTTTCCGTCCGGTAAAGAAGGAGGCCAGTTTGAGTGCATTTTCATTTGCCTCTGCGCCAGAATTACATAGAAAGAGATCATAATCCGGATAGCCGGAAATCCGTCCCAACTTTTCAGCCAGATCATTCTGCAGGGGAATTTTTAGAGAATTAGAATAAAAGCCGATTTGCTTTAACTGTTCATTAATTCGCTTTTGATAATGCGGGTGGCTATGCCCGATGGAGATGACCGCATGCCCTCCATACATATCGAGGTACTTCACATTTTTTTCATCCCAAAGATAGCAGCCTTCCGCGCGGACCGGGGTTATATCAAACAGCGGATATACATTATAAGGTCTCATCAACACTCCTCTAAAAAGCGACGCTTTTAAGTTGCAGCCCTGCGTGCTCCGGCAAATCAAAAAGCAGATTCATATTCTGCACTGCCTGACCGGAGGCACCTTTCAGCAAGTTATCAATTACGCTGACAACCAGCAAGGTGTCATCATGTTTTTCCAGGTATAACAAACAGTGATTGGTATTTACCACACGTTTCAGATCCGGGTTGGTTTTGCTCAGCTGTACGAACGGATGATTTTGATAATATCCGTTGAAGGTGTCCCGGGCATCTGTCAGCGAGGTATTCCAGGGCAGATGAAGCGCGACCAATATTCCCCGGGAAAAATTACCCCGAAAAGGAATGAAGTTGATTTTCGAAGCAAAGTCTGCCTGTAACTGATTCAGGCTCTGTCGTATTTCCGTTAAATGTTGATGCGTGAGTGCCTTGTAAACAGAAGCATTGTTATTCCGCCAGCTAAAATGCGTTGTCGGCGAAAGGGATTGCCCCGCCCCGGTAGATCCGGTAATTGCACTCACCTGGATATCACTGTTGAGTTGAGCAGCATCTGCCAGTGGCAACAAAGCCAGCTGAATTGCCGTTGCAAAACAGCCCGGATTGGCAATTTTTTGCGCCTGGCGAATCGCTTCCCGATTTAACTCCGGCAGTCCATATACGAAATCATTTCCCGCTCGTTTGTGGCGAAAATCCTGACTGAGATCGATTATCTTTATTGCCGGAGAAATCTTTTCCGCTGCCAGGAATTTCGCCGAATCGCCGTGCCCCATACAAAGGAAGAGCAGATCAATATCTTCGGAAATTTTTGGCGAAAATTGCATCTCAGCTAATTCAAAAAGATCCGGATGGACGGCAGTGAGCGATTTCCCGGCTTGGCTATTGCTTTGAACGAAAGCAAGCTCGACTGCAGGATGAAAACGCAACAGCCGAATCAATTCGCCACCGGTGTACCCGGCACCACCGGCGACACCAACTTTAATTTTCTTCATCTTCTTTATTCACTTTGTAAAAGATCATGGTTTGATTCGCTAATATTTTCGAGAAGCCCTTAACATCTTCCCCACTCCAGGCAGTGTTCATCTCCCCATATTGGGCAAATTTCGGAGACATCAAATCATGATCCGAAGTAATCCCCAAGACTTGAAATCTGTAGGGCGCCAGATATACGGAAACCGTACCGCTGACATATTTTTGACTATCTTCGAAAAACGCTTCGATGTTGCGCATTACCGGATCCAGGAACTGCCCTTCGTGAAGCATGTTGCCATACCACACTGCCAGCTGGTCTTTCCAGTAAAGCTGCCATTTGGTAAGCAAATGCTTCTCCAGGGCATGATGCGCTTTCAGGATAATCAGCGGCGCCGCTGCTTCAAAACCGACCCGCCCTTTTATGCCGATAATGGTATCACCCACATGGATATCCCGGCCGATGGCAAATGGCCCGGCCATCTTTTCCAGCGTTTGAATAGCCAGCACCGGATCGTCAAATTTTTGATCATTCAGGCCAACCAATTCGCCCTTTTCAAATAGCAGTTCCACGGTTTCCGGTTCCGGTTTGCTTAACTGGGTCGGGAAGGCTGTTTCCGGCAGATAGTCGCAGGAGGTCAAGGTCTCTTTGCCACCGACCGAGGTTCCCCATAGTCCTTTATTGATTGAATACTGCGCTTTCTCCCAATCCTGGGCAACGCCATGTTTTTTCAGGTATTCGATCTCCTCATTCCGGGATAGCTTCTGGTCACGGATCGGGGTAATGATCTCCACTTCAGGGGCAAGAATATTGAAGATCATATCGAAACGCACCTGATCATTGCCGGCGCCGGTACTGCCGTGGGCAATATATTTTGCCTTCGTTTCCCGGGCATATTTGGCAATGGCGATCGCCTGAAAAACCCTTTCCGAACTCACAGAGAGTGGATAGGTGTTATTTTTCAACACATTGCCAAAAATCAGGTATTTGATACATTGCTGATAATAGTCGTCGGTTTCATCCAGCACGACATGTTTTTTTACACCCAGCGCGTAGGCTTGTTCTTCAATTTCAGCTAATTCCGCATCGGAGAATCCTCCGGTGTTGATGATTACCGAATGAACATCCAGCCCTTCCTCTTCACTAAGATACTTGACACAATAAGATGTATCTAGGCCGCCGCTAAAAGCCAGCACAACCAACTGGTTTTGACCATTATTGTTCTTTTTCTTCTTTGGGGCAAATGGATCAAACAGCAGACCAGTACAAAGACAATGCTTCCGATTATTCCGGGAAAGGATATCATA
Source organism: Calditrichia bacterium (assembly GCA_028284905.1). Classification (GTDB taxonomy): domain Bacteria; phylum Calditrichota; class Calditrichia; order RBG-13-44-9; family J075; genus JACKAP01. Next base: position 354,497 of record JANQQU010000022.1, on the reverse strand, counting down.
GTTTTTGCAGGTTTTGCAACCATCCCAAAATTGATCGTCTGTTGTTAATTCAGAAAAAGGCACCGGGCGAAACCCCAGCCCAGCATTCATTTTCATTACCGCGTGGCTGGTGGTAATCGAAAAAATCCTTGCTTCCGGAAACATTTCCCGCGACAAAGCAAAGGCGCTTTCTTTAATTTTTTGCCCCAGGCCGAGATGGCGAAAAACTGGATTCACCACCAGGCCGGAATTGGCAACATAACGATTGTGCGACCAGGTTTCGATGTACGTAAATCCTGCAAGACGGCCGTCCTGATGCAATGCGATAATCGCCTTTCCTTCCCGCATCTTTTCTGTGATGTATTCCGGCGAGCGACGGGCAATACCGGTATCCCGCTGTTTGGCGCTCTCTTCCAGTAAATAGCAAATTTCACCGGCATAAGCGAGGTGCTCGACAGTAGCATTCGCAATAATAAAGTCCGTATCAACGTTTACTTGTTCCGGTTTCATGATAAACCTCTCGTTATGTTGTCAAAGATGTTTTTATCGTAATTGAACCACGTTTCGAATTTAAATTTTTCGTACGTAATTTTCCTGTAAAATAAAATAATTCTGTGGTTTGATGATATGTAAGTATAGTAGACCCTAGGGTCTACGACGGATGGCGCGGCGGATAATAAGGGAGGAAGTAATAGCATTGCGGAAAGATACAGAAAGATCATTACCGGTGAGCGAACGGCCGGTGTCGGTGTTGCGAATGATGATCTGTAAATTTTTCATAACGCTCTAATTTTATTTGTTACCGGGCGCTAATATACGTCACCTGAAAAGTGATGTCAACTGGAAATACGCCTCTTTTTTAAATGCTAATCAGGGATTTACTAACCACTGATTTAAACGGACACTCGGATAGTTTGCTGATGTAAAATTATTTAAAATCCGTGTTGTCAGTGTATATCAGTGGCCATAGAGATATTTCTTCGACTAATCAGTTAAAACAAGCGCATTTTTCTCAATAAGCACTTCTGCAATTTGCACAGTATTGGTGGCAGCCCCCTTGCGCAGATTATCGCTAACTACCCAAAGATTTAAGCCGTTGGTAATCGAAGGATCCCGGCGCAGGCGGCCAACAAAAACCGCATCTTTATCGGCAGCTTCCAGTGGCATCGGGTAGATGTTGTTATGTGGATCGTCCTGCAGGACAACACCGGGCGCATTTGCAAGCAAGCTGCGAACTTCATCCAGCTCAAAAGGATTTTCGAATTCCAGATTAATGGCTTCGGAGTGTCCGGCAGAAACCGGCACTCTCACGGTTGTCGGGCTCACCTGAATGTTATCGTCTCCCATAATTTTCCGGGTCTCGAAGATCATCTTATGTTCTTCCCGGGAATAGCCGTCCTCAAAAAACACATCAATGTGCGGGAGGCAATTATAGGCTATCGGATGTGGATAAGCGGGATCAGCAACGGTATCACCGGAAATTTCATCCGCCAGTTGTTGCATCGCTTTTTTCCCGCTGCCGGAAACACTTTGGTAGGTAGAAACAACGATACGGCGAATACGATATTTTTCATGCAATGACTGCAAAGCCACGACCATTTGGATCGTCGAACAATTTGGATTAGCGATAATGCCATTATGATTTTCCAACGCAGCGGGATTTACTTCCGGCACGACCAGCGGCACATCAGGATCCATCCGCCAGGCACTGGAATTATCAACGACGACCGCCCCCGCTCGCGCAGCAATCGGGGCATATGTTTTACTTACAGAACCTCCGGCGGAAAACAGGGCGATATCTACCCCGTTGAATACGTCTTCGGAAATTACCTGCACCGGAATCTCTTCCCCATGAAAATGAGCGGTTTGTCCAGCGGAATTAGCTGAGGCAATCGGCACTAATCTGCCGACCGGAAAATTTCTCTCTGTTAACACATCCAGCATTTTTCGCCCAACCAAACCGGTGGCGCCCACGACTGCGACTGTCCATTTTTTCATTCGGTTATCTTTCTTGCTAATCGCTTAACTTTATCACGCGAAACTGGAGTTTCGCCATCTATTGCGTTCCCAAAAGAATTTTGGGAACGAGAGTCATTTTTGCCTAATCCCCTAAAACCTAAATCCCTGCCCTACCCGGTACTCTGCATTGCTGCCGCCACCCCGTTGATACTGAGGAAAAGCACATGGCGCATCTCTTCCTGCTCTTTCTCAGTTATGTTTTTCCAGCGGGAGAGTAATTCCAGCTGTAGTAAATTGAGCACATCGGTGTAAGGATTACGAAGTTCGATCGATCGTTTTAATACTTTCGCATCCTCCATAATATCCTGCTGCCCGGTAATTTCGCAAACGGCAGCGATGGCTTTCTGAAAATCATTGAGAATTTTCCCATGAAAATGCTTTCCGGTTAAGCGAGTATAATATTCAGCGATAACCAGATGGGTGCGCCCTAATTCCAACTGGGCGTTATCAATAACTGTTTTCAGAAACGGCCAGCTTTTATACAAAGACTGGAGGGTTTTCAAAGCATTTTTATCGTTCTCCAGGATATCCGCCAACGCACTGCCAAACCCATACCATCCGGGGAGGTTATAGCGAATTTGCGTCCAGGCAAACACCCAGGGAATCGCCCGTAAGTCTTCAAAATCCACCATATTGGCGGACTTCCGGGAAACCGGTCTGGAGGCAATCGGCAAGCGACTGATATGCTCAATCGGGGTTATCTCAATATAACTCTTCCAAAATGTTGGATCACTTATCAACGCCTGATAATTCTTCATGGATTGATCCGCAATTGCCGAAATTAGTTTTTCTGCCTCCGGAGAAAAGGACTGCTCACTTTTAACCGCTACAGCTTTGCAGGCCGCTTGCAGCATCGCATTGACAATTTGCTCCAGATGGCGATGGGTGATCGCCGGAATCGCGTAACGAAACGTAATCACCTCTCCCTGCTCGGTAAAACGAATACGACCGGTATAACTATTTTCCGGTAACGCCAGGATAGCCCGGTTTGCACGCCCGCCTCCCCGGCCAACGGTTCCACCACGGCCATGGAACAAACGAAAGTCTATATTGTGTTTTCGGCAAGCTGCAGCAATGGCATGTTGCCCCTTGTATAAGGCCCAGTTTGCCATCCAGTAACCGCCATCCTTGTTACTATCGGAGTAGCCGAGCATGATTTCCTGAAAGTCGTCCCGGGCCGCAAGCTGCTTGCGATAAATCTCATGAGCAAACATTTGATCCAACAGCGCTTCAGCTCGCTGAAGGTCATCAATGGTTTCCAGCAATGGTACAACATCGATCCGTGCACTAATGTTGCCATCGCGCCACTCCCACAGGCCAACTTCTTTCGCCAGCAAGAGCACCTCCAGCATATCGCTGAGATCGTGAGTCATACTAATAATGTAACAGCCTATCGATTTCGGGTCCTTTTGCAGGGCATCACGAACCGTTTTCAATGAATCAATAGCATAAGCGGTATCGCCGGCCAGCGGTACCCAGGATGGTGCCAGCGGGCGAGGATTTTTCAACTCCTCCGTGAGCTTAGCGACACGTTCACCTTCAGAAAGGGCGTAATAATCGTCACTGACCCCTGCGACTTTCAACAATTCCGCAACGGCTGCTTCATGAATCCGGCTATGCTGCCGCACATCCGATGCAGCGATATGAAAGCCAAAAGTCCGTGCACGGATGATCAGATCGTTTAAGGTCAACGACGCTGGCAATCCTTCTACGCCGCTGTCTTCCAGGGCGGATTTCAACAATTGTAAATCAGCGATAAAAGCATCACTGCCATAATCGAGCGGTGGCGCTTCGGATGCTTCTTCCGCTGTCAGCAATGCATCAATCTTTTGCTGGATGTAATTAATCTTTAAACGAAAAGGCTCATTCTTGTAGAGCCGCAAGACATCTTCCCCCAGCGAAAATTTTTCTGCTTCTTCCCGCAGTGAGGCACTCAGTTCTACAGATACCCGCGTCAATCGGCTGGACAAACTTAATTCCCGTCGAAGCAGCCTTAACGCATCCTGATATTTTCGTAGAACAGCCAAACGATGAGAACGCAATGTGCCCCGGGTGACATCCGGTGTAACAAACGGATTCCCATCCTGATCGCTGCCAATCCAGGAACGATATTTCAGAATTATTGGCAAGTCGATGTTCGGATCCGCATCATAGTAAAGCACCAGGGCATTGCGAATATCTTCATAGATACGCGGAATGATTTCCCAGATTGTGGTTGTAAAGAAATAAAGCCCCTGCTGAACTTCATCGATCACCGTCAATCGCTCTGCCCGCACTTCGTCTGTGGCGAGCATCAGACTAATCTGATGAAAAAGGCCGGTTTTGACATCTTCCGTTTCCTTCGGCGTCATTTGCCGGCGTTCCAGCTTATCAAGCAATTTTGAAATATGCTGTTGTTTGTAAAGAATGCTGCGGCGTCGCGCTTCCGTCGGATGTGCGGTTAACGTCGGCTGCACGTCCAGTTGACTAATTATTTCCAGTACTTCTTCCAGGGAGTGCCCCTCGGCTTTCAGCAGGGCGATACCAGCTGCAATAGATTCCGCGCGGGGTTTATCCGGACTGCTTTCCAATTCCCGGTCCCGGTTAATGAAAGCGATCTCATACTGTTCGGACTTGTTGACCAGGTGAAAATAGGTAGTATAACAGCGAATTATATCCTGAATGTCTTTCAGAGACAACTCACGAATTATTGCCAGTGCCTCTTCCCTTTTTTCCGCCTGTTCATCCTGATACGCATCGCGACATAATGCCCGTAAGGTTTCGATCAACTGAAAAATTTCCTCACCGGATTGTTGCCGGATTGCGACAGACAGTAATTCTCTAAACAAATTTATGCGACGGCTCAATCGGGGGAAAATACCGTTTCCCCGCGACTGAACATTTAAATTTTCCCACTTTTTCAAAACAAGCTCCTATGCCAGATTTTTTATCACTATGCCTCTAAAAAACTGGCAAAAGATAAGCAGTGAACATGATAATTCCCAGCACGGGATTAGTATTTTGGCATCTCCGGATCGACTTCATCGGCCCAGGCGAGAATACCACCGGTCAAATTCCGCAAACGGGTAAAACCAGCCTCCCGTAATTGCTTCAGGGCTTTTTTACTACGCACTCCGGAACGACAATGAATAACGATATCTGCCTGCGGATCGAGCTCACTGGATCGCTCGGGCAACTGATTTAAAGGAATCAATAACGCGTTATCCAGATGACAAATATCGTATTCGTTTTCCTCACGCACATCGAGCACCAGGAGTTCCTGACCATTATCCAGCGCAGTTTTTAGCTCGATAACAGACATTTCCGGAACAGCTTCCTCCACCTGGTTCGGGACGATACCGCAGAATTGCTGATAATCGATAAATTCCGTGATCGTCGGATTTTCACCGCAAATCGGGCAATCGGGATTTTTACGCAGCTTCAGTTCCCGGAAAGACATTTGCAGTGCATCAAACACCAACAGTCTGCCAATTAACGGATCTCCGGCACCGGTGATCAACTTGATAACTTCCATGGCCTGAATCGACCCAATAATACCCGGTAATACGCCCATCACCCCGCCTTCGGCACAACTCGGCACCAAGCCAGGTGGCGGTGGTTCTGCATAGAGACAACGATAGCATGGTCCGTCCTGGGCATTAAACACCGAGACCTGCCCTTCAAAACGAAAAATACTGCCATATACGTTTGGCTTACCCAACAACACACAGGCGTCATTCACCAGATAGCGTGTCGGAAAATTGTCGGTGCCGTCGGCGACGATATCATATTGGGAGACTAGTTCCCGGGCGTTCGCCGAGGTTAACGCAGTTTCATGGGTTTCGATTTCGATATAAGGATTTAATCCGGTCAGGCGAGCCTTTGCCGAAGCCAATTTCGGCTTGCCAAGGTATTCTTCCGAGTGGATAATTTGCCGTTGCAGATTGGAGGAATCAACCACATCAAAATCAATAATTCCAATTCGCCCGACACCGGCCGCCGCCAGGTATAATGCCAGCGGAGAACCTAATCCACCGGCACCAACCAGCAGGACACTGGCCTTCTTCAGCTTTAGCTGTCCCTCCATTCCGATTTCCGGAAGGATCAGGTGTCGACTATACCGTCCAATTTCCTCGTTCGACAATTGAACTGGCGCATCAATAATGGCAGACATTAAGCCTCCTTTCCTCCGGCGATGGATGGAATAATGCTAATTTCATCATTCTCCTGAATGTTGGTTGCCGGTCCTTGCAAATAGCGAAAATCTTCATCATTCACATAGATATTTACAAAGCTGCGTAATTGACCTTCTTCATTATAAAGATGTTTTCGCAATGCACTAAATTCCGTTGTCAAATTATTCAACAATTCTCCAACCGTTTCGCCGCTAACATTAACAGCTTTCTGGTTACCGGCATATTGTCTTAATGGCGTCGGGATAAATACTTTAGTTGCCATGTTATACTCCTATTATAATGTAATGATAGTTAATCTTTATCTGTGAAGCGACTTTTTTCCTAACGTCGCTGACAGGTTTAATATTGTTTAATAGACTCTTCCTGAAAAGCCGAACGGTCTTCCTTTAAGAACCAGGAGCGCGTTTCCGCCGCTTTTTGCTTTTTAACAGATACGATGACGTAAGAATACCAGGGCAGCGCATTGTCCAGATCGTATTGGGAAGGCACGGCCTTTACGTCCGGATGGGAATGGTACCAACCAATAATATCAAGATCGAGATCATCGGCGACCTGATCGGCGGCTTTATAATCATCGGGGGAAACCAGCGAACGCCGTTGCCGGTTCTCCGTACTGGCATTTTCGATTTCCATAATTTCCCGGGCGATTTTCCGGCCATCATCGTTTACAAAACCGAGTACCGCACCAATACATTCTTCCGGGTATGTCTTTTCGCCATGCTTGCTTATTCTACTGATTATCTCATTTGAAATCTGGATCATTGCCAGGGTTCTCCTGTATTTTTTTCGTTGTTCGTTGTTCGTTGTGTTAGAATCTTTTACTTTTCATCCCAAAAACGATCGCTGAGATAGCGATAGCCACTATCGCAGAAGATGGTTACTACAATGCCTTCTTCCAGCGTTTGAGCAACCTTTATGGCAGCAACCATTGCCGCCCCGGCTGAAACACCGACAAAGAGACCTTCTTCCCGGGCGAGACGGCGGGTCATTTCAAATGCCGATTCGGTGGTAATTTCAAGGTTTTCATCCACCAGTGCCGGGTCGTATATACCAGGCACAACAGCGGTTTCCAGGTGCTTCATACCTTCCAAACCGTGATATGGAGAGTCCGGTTGGAATGAAATTGTTTTAATGTTCTCGTCGAAGGTTTTCAGGCGACGGGCGGTGCCAGTGAAGGTGCCGGTCGTTCCCAGTCCGGCCACGAAATGCGTCACCCGTCCATTTGTCTGGGCAAGAATTTCTCTACCGGTGCCGTTAAAGTGGGCTTCCCAGTTCGCAGGATTATTATACTGATCCGGATAAAAGTAACGATCACGATTTGCCGGATTTTCTGCCAGCAAAGATTTGACATAAGCCTGCGCGCCATCGGTGCCGGACATGGGATCGGTAAGTATTAGTTCAGCGCCATAATTTTCCAGAATCTTCTTTCTTTCCGGACTGGCGTTTTTCGGCAATGCTAATTGCACGTTGTAGCCGCGGGCGGCGCCGATCATTGCGTAGGCAATTCCCGTATTACCACTGGTGGCATCAATAATCGTTTTTCCCGGTGTCAATTGGCCACTTCGTTCGCCGGCAAGGATCATGTTCAAAGCTGCCCGATCTTTCACGGACCCACCGGGATTAAACCATTCCGCCTTTGCATATATCGCAACCTTTTTCGGCAGTTCGGCAGTAATCGAATGGAGCCGAATCAACGGCGTATTTCCGATGCGGGATAGCAATGAGTTGCTCTCCCCTGCCAATATTTCCTCTTGGTCTAATGCTGTCTCAATCATTTTTAAGGCCATTATTCATCCTCAATAAAGTAAAAAGCCCGCTACCAGATTTCTCTTGCAGCGGGCTTTTAAAGTGTTTGCGTATTTTGCTATTACTTTTACTTCATCCTCCGCTGTTTGCTGCTCTTTTTGCAACAGGTACAGTTCATGGTACACATGCAGCTGCGGCGGATGGATTTAATCGTTACCGTCGAAAAGATTGTTGAATTATTTTTGTGCACATTTGAAAACATAACTATGCCTGTAATCCCTAAAAAAAGAAACCCGCTGTCACTCTGGTGAGGCAGCGGGTTCGAATTCACTTTAATTCTGTTTATCAATTTTTATGATCTTCGCGTTGCCTCTATATGTCGTGCGGTACACATGCGCTTCTTGCAGCAAGTGCAACAGGTTTTACAGCGACAAATATTGGCAGAATTGATAAACATTTTTTCTCTCATTTTATAAGCGCTTCAAATATAGCCGTCGTTAATTCTAATGCAAGTGTTTTCTTTATCCGGCAATTTTCCGCTTTCCCGGGGGAAATGCCAGCGCAAATTTCTGATGCAATTCTCTTACGCTCGCTTCACCAAAACGTTTCGCTACAATTACAGAAATTTTAATTTCCGAGGTGCTGGTCATCAGGATATCGATATTTGCACTACTGAGCGCATCGAAAACTTCGTAGACAATACCATAATTTTCCGAAATCCCGAAACCCACCAAAGATACCTGGGCAACATCGGTTTCCAGTGAAAAGTCCGCAATTAGATTATCTGCAAGAAGCTGCTTTAAAATCACTTTGGTCCTTTCAGCTTCTTCGGCATTTACCGTAAAGGACAATGCCGGCGAGTGCAAGATGTTCTTTCCTGATGTGAGCAGCTGGATGCTAATTTCCTCTTCGGCAATGTTGGCCAATAGATTTTTTACAAAGCGCCCCTCACCGTTATGGCCATGAACGTCGATTCTGGCGATATCTTTCTGCAGCGCAATGCCGGTAATAATACTCTTTTCCACAATCGTCTCCTTCTTTCCTATAACTGTGCCAGGACTTTCTTCAAAAGCGGAACTGACCAGTATCTCCAAAGCAAATTTTCGTGCGATCTCAATAGAACGGCCCATCATCACCTGTGCGCCGGATGCAGCCAGTTCAAGCATTTCTTCATAAGCGATACGTGGGAGCAAGCGGGCATTTTGCACAATGCGCGGATCGCAACTGAGCACACCTGGTACATCGGAATAAATTTTGCAACAATCCGCCGACAATGCCGCTGCCAGCGCGACAGCCGAAGCATCGGAACCACCGCGACCCAATACGGCAATATCCTCATTTCGTTGCCCCTGGTAGCCGGCAACTACGACAATTTCGCCGTCATTGACCAGGCGATGAATCCTTTCCGGTTCAATCTTTTTGATACGGGCATTGTCATAACTACCGCTTGCGGAGATGCCGCTCTGTGCCCCAGTTAAGGCAGTTGCCGGCACTCCCAGGCTTTGAATAGCCATCGCCAGCAATGCGGAAGAAATTACCTCGCCAGCGGAAAGCAGCATACCCATTTCACGAGTTCGTGGTGAATCACTTAACGCTTTTGCCATCCCTAGCAATTCGTCAGTCGTTTTCCCGATCGCGGAAGCGACCACTACGATACGGCTCCCTTTATGATAACGCTTCACAACCCGCCCTGCGACAGCCTGGATACGGGCCATCGAACCAAGGGATGTGCCACCATACTTTTGAACGATCAGCGTCATGCGTCCAGCGCTCTTTCCAGATCGGCGAGCAGGTCGTCGCAATCTTCCAAGCCAACAGATACCCGCACCAGCTTCTCGGTAATGCCTGCCTCCGCAAGCGCTTCCGGACTCATAGAAGAATGGCTCATCGTTTGCGGGTGCTGGATCAAGGATTCTACCCCACCGAATGACTCAGTCATGTAAAACAGCTCGGTGCCTTCGACAAGCTTTCGAGCCTTTTCGATGCCGTCTTTTAACTCGAAGGAAAGCATTCCACCGAAGCCACTGGTTTGCTTCTGGATTAGCGCATATTGAGGATGATCTGGTAATCCAGGATAGTAAACACGGGAGACAGCAGAATGGCTTTGCAGAAAGTTAGCAATTTTTAAGGCGGACTTTTGCTGTTCACGCATTCGTAATGCCAGGGTTTTAATTCCCCGCAGAATCAACCAGGCATCAAAGGCTCCCAGAACGGCGCCGAGTGCATTCGCAGTAAAAGCGATGTCTTCCACGAATTTATTTTCCCGGCAAATGATCACACCGCCAAGTCCATCATTATGCCCACTCAAATATTTTGTCGCCGAATGCACAACCAGATCGATACCAAACTGAAATGGCCGCTGAAAATAAGGCGTTAGCAAAGTATTATCGACAATTGATATGACATCATTCTCCCGGGCCAGTGCGGCAATCGCCTCAAGATCAACAATATTGAACAGTGGATTTGAAGGACTCTCGATCCAGATAGCACGGGTATTACTACGAATTTCCGCGCGCACCCGATCAACATCTGTCAACGGGATAAAGCTAACTTCGATGCCGGCATTTTTTTTCAGTAAATTCAACATTCGAATCGTGCCGCCATAAACATCATTTCCACAGATGATATGATCTCCTTGTTGAAAAAGGTTGAGCAGGGTAATCTGTGCCCCCTGCCCTGTAGCAAGGGCAGCGCTATAAACACCACCTTCCAATGCGGCAAGATTATCTTCCAGCGCTTTCCGGGTGGGATTTCCACAGCGGGAATACTCGAACTCGCCCGGCTCTCCCATTCGCTTAAACTGATAAGTAGTGCTTTGATGAATCGGCGTCGCAATTGCTCCTGTCGCCGGGTCCGGATCGATACCAGCGTGGATTGCCTTCGTTTGAAACTTCATTCCGGATAAATCTAAGCGGGGTTCCTTACACTCGGTAATTTCATCCTGCGAGGTTTGCAGGGCCTCGATAACTGACATGCGAATACTCCTCTGAATTTTGGGTGAATGATATATCTTGAAAAAATGTGTTAATGGCTGAAGCGATTGCAGTTTCTTCGATCAGAAACGCGTCGTGCCCATATATTGTCTGAATCTCACTGTAATAAACATGGGGATTCACATTCTGAAGGATATCGACGACTTCTTTCTGCTGATAACAGGGAAAGAGTAAATCGGAATCGAAACCAATCATTAAAACAGGACATTGAATGCGCTGAACGCCGGCTTCATAAGAGGATTGTCCCTGCCCGAGATCGTGTAAATCCATCGATTTGGAAAGATAGATATAGCTGTTGGCATCAAACCGTTCGGTTAGCTTTTTGCCGTGGTATTCCAGGTAGGATTCGATTTCGAAACGGCTTTCAATCCGGAGCATGTCATCATCCGCCGTGTTCCGCCCGAAGCGCTCGCGCCACTCCTGCTCGCTGCGATAGGATATAAATCCGATCATCCGGGCTGTCTCCACACCGTCAACCGGATAATTACCTTCGTAATAATCACCATTCTGCCAGTTCGGATCGAGCATGATCGCTTTCCGCTGGGCTTTGCGAAATGCAATCGATTGCGGATAGACTCTTCCCGGAGCAGCAATCGGGATGATTGAACCAACCATCTCCGGATAAGCAACCGCCCAATCCATCGCCTGCATACCGCCCATCGATGCACCACAAATTGCCTGGATTTTCCGAACACCCAGCGTATCCAGCACGGCTTTTTGGGTATTGACCATATCACGGATTGTTACCAAAGGGAATCTCATGCCATATGGTTTAGCGGTTTGCGGATCGATAGTGGCAGGGCCACTGCTGCCAGAACAGCTGCCGGGCACATTAATACAGATAACAAAGTGCCGCCGGGTATCAAAAGGTTTTCCCGGGCCAACCAGGAACTCCCACCAGCCATTGTCGCCGGCTTCGCCGTTATTGTAAATGTGAGTGTTTCCGGTTAATGCATGAGTTACCAGAATGACATTATCCTTTTGCGCATTCAATTCTCCCCAGGCCTCATAGAACAAATCAACGACCGGCAAAACTTCGCCGGATTCAAAACGAAAGTCTTTTAGCGTTATTGTCGCCTGTTGGTATGATTCACTCATTTTGACCCTTTCTTTATGATTTTCAGCGAACTGCCCTATAAAAAAAATGCCCTTCTCTGTGAGAGAAGGGCAGGTTATCAAAAATGCTTGATACACTTATCTCTCAAAGAGTTGTCTCTTTGCAGGAATTAGCACCTTGTCCTATTGACAGGTTGCTAAGGCTTCACAGGGCCAGCCCCTCAGCCTTTCTTGATAAGTCAAAACGCTTATTAACTGGTAAAAGCGTTATTGATGTCTGATTTCTTTAAAACTGCAATCGTTTTCGTCAATTCTAAAACTATGCAGCACGTTTGTTCATTTGCACCTCGTTTTAGTTTAAGGTGCATAAAAATGCTTTCTGAGAATGGCAATGTCAAGAACTATCTTGGCATGTCACAATTTTATTCGAAATAAAACTCGCGGCACTCTGCATACGAATGAGATACAGCGTATTTCAATCCGCTGCAAAGTGCCTGAAGTTTTATTCCCGGATTATAGATTTAGCTTTATACCGTTGCAAAACTCTCTTGCAATCGCTTTACCGCTGTTCCGGTAATTTTTTCACCCATTTCTTTAGTGCCCAGGCAATGCCCATCGGGAAGATTTAAATCCGCGGTATGAAAACCAGCTTCGAGCATCTCTTCGATGGCAGCTTCGATGGCAGCAGCAGCCTCCGGGCGGTCAAAGCTGTATTGGAACATCATCGCCAGGGAAGCAAGCATCGCAACCGGATTTGCCTTGTTTTGCCCGGCGATATCGGGTGCAGAGCCATGCACCGGCTCGTAAAGCGGCGTGCCATCGCCCAAACTGGCAGAAGGCAACATTCCGATTGAACCGGTAAGCACACTGGCTTCATCGCTGAGAATATCGCCAAAGAGATTACCGGTGAGAATGACATCAAACTGGCGGGGATTGCGCACCAGTTGCATTGCACAATTATCCACGAGCATGTGGGACAGCGTTACATTTGGATATTCTTCGGCAACTTCATCGACCACTTTTCGCCAGAGCTGGGAAACGGTTAGCACATTCGCCTTGTCTACGGAAGTTAGATGCCCGCGTCGTTTTGCCGCTAACTCAAACGCTTTCCGGGCAATCCGGCGAATTTCATTTTCGTCATAAACCATGGTATTCAATGAAGTGCGCAACCCATTCTTTTCCAGAAAACCGGCCGGCTCTCCAAAATAAATACCACCGGTCAATTCCCGCACAACCATCAGGTCGATTCCGGAAACGATCTCTTTCTTCAAAGGGGATGCATCCGCCAGCGTATTATACAAACGAGCCGGACGTAAATTACAATACACGCCGAGGGCGGCACGCAATTTCAACAAGCCTTTCTCCGGGCGAAGATGGGCGGGATTATTATCGAATTCCGGGGCACCAACGGCACCAAGCAATACAGCATCCGCCTGGCGACAAGCCTCGAGGGTTTCTTCCCGGATCGGCTCATTGTATTGCTTTAAACAGGCACCACCAGCGGGATGTTCTTCAAATTCGAAACGCATCTCCAGTGGCCCGCCAAAGGCTTTTAAGAGAGCCACGCCCTGCGCCACGACCTCCGGGCCAATGCCGTCTCCCGGCAAGGTTATTATCTTTTTTACTTCCATTGTTTTTCTCCTGTACGAGAACATTTGTTAATGAAAATTTAGGGGAACTTGGGAATGCGGAAGTGGGAATGTCGAATGCGGAATAAAAGACTCCGAATTTTACACTCCAGCAATCAACATCTAATTCCGAATTCTAAATTCCGCATTCCGAATTCCACATTCCGAATTCCCACTCAAGCTGTCATAAACGGACCAGAAAGGTGGTGTAACATTTCCTCCCGAATATATTGTCCCATCTCTTTCGTGTTCACCAGTTGCCCATCTTTCACGCTGCTGTCCGAGGTATGGAAACCGCGGGTTAATACTGTGCTGATCGCATCCTCAACATTTTGGGCAATCAACGGCCGCTGGAATGTGTAACATAACATCAGGGCGACTGAATTGAGCACTGCGACCGGACTAACACTGTTGGTCTTCGCCGGGCGGCCATCAAGGATATGCACCGGCTGATAAATAGACACCGTATCGCCAAGACAGGCAGATGCGAGCATGCCACTGGCGTCCGTTAACTCGTCGGCCATACGATTCATATCATCACTGAAAACATTTGCAGAGAGCAGCACATCAAAGCGGAAAGGATTTTTCGACAATTCCTGCAAACATTGGTCGATCGGCAAGGTTTCCAGCTTAACCGCAGGAAAATCCCGGGCGGTTTCCAGGAAAGCATCTTTCCAAAGTTGAGATTCGGAATTTACCTTAGTATCGTCGACCATGGTAATTTTTTGTTTACGGAGACGTGCCAGCTTAAAGGCCTTTCGGGTCACCCGTTGAACATGGGACTTTTCCGGGGATTTTTCCCGCCAGGGATCACCATTTTTCGCTTTCATGGATTCCTGAAAGTAAAAGCCGTTTTTTAATTCCTGGACGAGAACGAAATCGATATTATTCCCGCCGGTAGAAAAGACCGGTGCATTGGCGGGCAGGACGTTGTATCGACGGATATTGCGAATATTGCAATAAACATCCAATCCATTACGCATCTCTTTCAGTACCCGGGCAGAGATGCTTTCCTGCTTCCCGGAAGCGCCGGGATCTCCTGCCGGTCCGAGCAATACAGCGTCGGCATGTCGACATTTTTCCAATGTCGATGCTGGTAATAGCTCCCCGGTATAGCGAAATAAAGCGCTATCAAAGGGAAGTGTCTCGACTGAGAATTGAATGCCCAGCGGTTCCCGCATTGCATTCAGTAACTCAATACCTTGTTCAATTAATTCCGGTCCGGGACCATCACCCGGCAGGGCAACAATTTTCACAACATCAGACATTGGCGCTTGCTCCTATTTTTCCCATTTTTCGTGCATAGGCAAAAATGCCTCCTGCTTCCACAATTTCTTCCACCTGGCCAAGCGGCTTAATCGGAAAAGTTTCATTGCTTTCCAGATGCCGGACATGGCCTTCCAATAAATTCAGCTCGAGCTCATCGCCGGTTTTAATATTTTCTACCAGCGAGACAATGCTTTCTACCGGAATAAGGAATCCGCCATCAACGGCATTCCGATAAAAAATCCGGGCATAGGTCGGTGCGATAACCGCCTTTATCCCGGCAATTTGCATGGCAGCCGGGGCATGTTCCCGCGAAGAACCGCAGCCGAAATTTTTACCGGCAACGACAATGCTGAATTCACTTTCACTTGCTCCTTCCGCTACCAGCGGGATATTTCCCTGTGGCAGACCGGAATCGGCAATCGGCACGCCGGAGAGGGCATATTCACCATACTTTTCCCGTTCGCCGTGCTTTTCCAAACTATACACCAGGTACTGCGCCGGGATAATCTGATCGGTATCAATATCTTCCCCCAACACAAACGCTTTACCGCGAAATACTTTTTCCATTTTTGTTATCCTGTTTGAGTTTTTATAAAAAAAATAATTCACTCGTTACATTCTGTTACTTCTTTCTACCAACGACTGTCATTGCGAGGAGTGCAACGACGAAGCAATCTCTGTCCAGCAATCGTGGGATTGCTTCGTTGGGCGAAAGGATGCCCACTCGCAATGACAGCATAGATTTAATTTGGAACTAAGCTGCTTATTAAAATAGCATCCATTCGAGCAATGTACATCTTAAGCCAGGTAATCCCGGGGATCGGTAATTTTTCCGGTAATCGCCGAGGCCGCTACGGTGTAGGGCGAGGCGAGATAAACCTGGGAAGACTTAGAACCCATGCGTCCCGGGAAATTACGATTCGTTGTCGAGATGCAAACTTCCGCACCATTCAGGCGACCGAATGTATCAGACGGACCACCGAGACAGGCTGCACAGGAAGGTTCGCCAATACGTGCACCAGCATCTTTGAAGATTTCCAGCAATGATTTGCCGTTAATAGAATTTTCCTGAAGTTGACGGGCGATTTCCGTCGTCGCCGGCACCACAAAAGTATCCACTTTCACCGGGTGATCTTTGAGGATTTGTGCTGCTGCCCAGAAGTCGGAGTATTTACCGCCGGTGCAAGAGCCGATATAGGCACGATCCAGTTTAACGTTTAATGCTTCCGATACACCAGCTTTATTGTCCGGTGAGTGTGGCATGGCCAACATCGGTTGCAGCTCTTCAGCTTTGTATCGACGGACACTGTGAAACTTTGCGTCAGCGTCACTCTGGTAAATACGATAGGGTTTATCGGTGCGGGCCTGCACGTAGGCCTCAGTCGTTGCATCTGCAGCGATAACACCATTTTTACCACCTGCTTCGATAACCATATTGCAGAGGGTCATTCGATCTTCCATCGTCATCGCCTCAATACCACTGCCGGCAAATTCCATGGTGCGATAAGCGGCGCCATCTACGCCAATATCGCCAATGATATTCAGGATGATATCTTTTGCCATAACGCAGTCCGGAATTTTTCCTTCAATTTCGAAACGCATGGTCTCCGGAACTTTTACCCAAAGCTGGCCGGTACCAAGGATGTATGCTGCGTCGGTATTGCCGACGCCGGTAGCAAATTGTCCGAAGGCACCAGCAGTGCAGGTGTGGCTATCGGTGCCGAAAAGCACTTCGCCGGGACGGGTCCAGCCTTCTTCCGGGAGGGCAATGTGGCATACGCCTTTATAGCGCTCGGTGCCAACATCGTAATAGTGAGGCAGGTTCTGTTCTCTCACGAAATCCCGTAAAATATCAATGTTACGGTTGGCGTGAACATCCTTGGTGAAGATGTAATGATCCGGAATAATTACCACTTTTTCCGGGTCCCACACTTTCGCATTTTCTCCGAACTCTTTTTTGAAGATACCAAAGGTTGGCGGACCACAGACATCGTGAGTCATCAAGACATCGACGTCGACCCAAACATTCTCCCCCGGTTCAACTTTTTTAACGCCGGCATGGGCGGCCAGTATTTTCTCAGTTAATGTCATTCCCATATCAATTTTCCTTCTAAGACCGCTTATGCGACCGATTTTTTCTTGGTTTCTACGTTTGCAATAAGGCGTTGTAAATCCTCATCTTCGACTCTTTTTTTCTCATCTGCGACAGCCAGGAACTGGCGATACAGTGTTTCCAGGCGATCTTTATCCAGATCGTGCCCTAATTCCTTGTAGCGCTGTTTCAAGGCATGGCGGCCACTGTGTTTCCCCAAGACGATATTATTGCCTTTAACACCGACAGACGCCGGGGTCATAATTTCATAAGTAAGAGCATTTTTTAACACGCCATCCTGGTGAATGCCGGCTTCGTGGGCAAAAGCATTGTCGCCAACAATGGCCTTGTGCGGCTGTACATTCACACCGGTAATTGCACTGAGCATCTGACTGGTCGGAAAGATTTCTTTCGACAGAACGCTGGTGCTTGCCTGATACGCTTCCCGGCGGACGTATAATGCCATAGCAATCTCTTCCAACGAGGCATTTCCGGCGCGTTCCCCGATGCCATTGATGGTGCATTCTACCTGGTCCGCACCATTCTCGACCGCGGCGAGTGAATTTGCGACTGCCAACCCTAAGTCGTTATGACAATGCGCACTCAGTCGCACATTTTTCCCGGCGGTGACCTGTCGATGCACTTCCGCAAACATGCGTCCGTGATCTCCCGGCGTTGCATAACCAACGGTATCCGGCAGATTAACGGTGCTGGCGCCCGCTTCTACCGCTACAGCTGCTGCATCTACCAGAAAAGCCAGATCAGAGCGACTGGCATCTTCTGCGGAGAATTCCACATCATCCGTATACTGACAGGCATGTGATACTGCCGCCCGGATATTATCCAGCACTTCCTGACGCGACATATTCAACTTGTATTTCATGTGGATTTCGCTGGTAGCCAGAAAGGTGTGAATGCGGGGATTTTTTGCAGCAGCAATTGCTTCCCAGGCGCGATCAATATCGAGTACTTTTGTGCGGCAAAGGGCAGCGACCGTGCTTTTTTCCAGCACATCGGCAACCGCCTTTACGGCCTCAAACTCCCCTTCGGATGCGATGGGGAATCCAGCCTCGATAATATCCGCGCCCAGCTTTTCCAACTGGCGCGCCATCTGCAATTTTTCTTCCAAATTCATACTGCAGCCCGGCGATTGCTCCCCGTCCCGCAGCGTTGTGTCGAAAATATGAATTTTACGCGACATGTTCCTTTTCCTCAATTTTCTCGGTTGCCTGGAATTGCTGTTTTTTATACAGAAAATAGGAAAACGAATCCGCCAGGGCATTCCAACTAGCCTCCATGATATTGGCGGATACGCCCATTGTTGTCCAGCGTTTTTCCCCGGCCTGAGACTCAATCAACACCCGCACCTGAGCACCAGTGCCATTGCCGTCGTTCAATACCCGCACCTTGTAATCGATCAGGCGCATCAGGGTAATTTCCGGGTAAAAGCGCAGCAAGGCTTTGCGTAGTGCATTGTCCAGGGCATTCACCGGACCATCTCCTTCCGCAGCGGTATGCTCAATGTGGTTATCGACGCAAACCCGTATACTAGCTTCACAATGAGAGGTGCCGTCTGCATTTTTCTCGGCGTTGGCGCGAAAACCGGAGAGGGAAAAGAAGTCCGGCACATTGCCGCGTTTCCGCTCTACCAACAGCTCGAAACTGGCTTCCGCAGCCTCAAAGTAGTAGCCATTATGTTCCAGTTCCTTGATCTCCTGAACCACTTCCCGGGCATTATCAAAGTCGCCTTTGTTCATCCCGAGCTCTTCCATTTTGTAGATCACGTTGCTCCGCCCGGAGAGATCACTTACCAGCACCCGGCGCGAATTGCCCACCGATTCCGGAGTTACATGTTCGTATAATCGCGGATCTTTCATTACCGCGCTGACATGAATACCACCTTTATGTGCAAAAGCGCTGTTACCAACAAATGCAGCTTCGTCCCGTGTTCCCACATTGGCGGTTTCGTAGACATATCCGGAGAGATCTTTCAGATTTGCCAGGGACTGATCGGAAACGCAGCTATAGCCCATTTTTAAGCGTAGATTGGCAATTACCGGCACCAGGTTGGCATTGCCGCATCGTTCACCAAATCCGTTGATGGTTCCCTGCACATGGCGGGCACCCGCCTGCACTGCGGCAAGGCTGTTGGCGACGGCAAGCTCACCATCATTGTGGGCATGGATGCCAACCGGACAACCGAATTCGCTCACCACCCGGGCGGTAATTTCCGCGACTTCGCCGGGCAGACTGCCACCGTTGGTATCGCAGAGCACCAGCACATCGGCACCGCCTTCCATCGCTGCACGCAGGGTAAAAAAGGCGTATTCCGGATCATCTTTATATCCATCAAAAAAATGTTCGGCATCGTAGATAATTTCCCGGCCCTGAGCTTTTAAATACTGCACGGAGTCATAAATTAATTCGCGATTTTCTTCCGGGGAAACGCCTAATGCTTTGGTGGCGTGGAGTTTCCAGGTCTTCCCAAAGAGGGAGATTGCCGGCGTTTCCGCAGCCAACAACATTTGCAGGTTGTTGTCGGTTTGCGGGGTTTTATCGGCGCGCCGGGTGCTGCCAAAAGCAACCAGGCAGGTGTGCTGCCAACGTTCCTTACGCGCTCTTTCGAAAAAGAGCGCGTCTTTAGGATTAGACCCCGGCCAGCCGCCTTCGATGTAGTGCACACCAAATTCGTCCAAGCGGCGAGCGATATTCAATTTATCTTCGACAGAAAAGGAGATTTTTTCTCCCTGGGACCCGTCTCGCAGAGTTGTGTCAAACAGCTTTACGAGCTTCATTCGTGCCTCCCTTTTCCTTGATCCAGCTCATCATTCCCCGAAGTTTTTGTCCGACTTTTTCCAGCTCATGTTCAGAAAGCTGCTTGCGCTTCGCCTTTAACACCGGCTGATCGGCCTGATTTTCCAGAATCCACTCATGGGCGAAACGGCCATCCTGAATATCCTTCAGCATCTGCTTCATCGCGGCACGGGTTTCATCGGTAACAATTTTCTCTCCGCGGGTTAAGCCGCCATATTCGGCAGTTTCCGATACAGAGTAATACATGCGCTCAATGCCGCCTTCGTAGAAGAGATCAACAATCAGCTTCAGTTCGTGGAGGCACTCAAAGAAAGCGATTTCCGGCTGATATCCTGCTTCTACAAGCGTTTCAAATCCGGCTTTCACTAACTCGGAAACACCACCGCAGAGCACAGCCTGCTCACCAAAGAGATCGGTTTCGGTCTCTTCCGTAAAAGTGGTTTCCAATACGCCGGCACGGGTGCCGCCGATGCCATCCGCATAGGCCAGGGCAGCTTCCTTGGCATTACCGGAAGCATTCTGATAAACGGCAAATAAACAAGGAACGCCACCACCCGCCTGGAATACCCGGCGAACGAGATGCCCCGGGCCTTTCGGCGCAACCATCCAAACGTCAACTTCCTTCGGAGGATCGATTTGGCCATAATGGATATTAAAACCATGGGCAAACACCAGGGTTTTACCAAGCTTGAGGTGCGGTTTTACAAATTTTTCATAGAGGGATTTCTGAGTTTGATCCGGGGTGAGGAAAACGATAACGTCAGCCTGCTTTGCCGCTTCTTCCACCGGCAGCACTTCCAGGCCGTCCATTTGCGCTTTTTTCCAGGATTTACTGCCGTCATACAAACCAACGACAACATTGTAACCGCTATCTTTCAGATTAAGTGCGTGGGCATGCCCCTGGCTACCATAACCAAGTACCGCTATCTTTTTACCGGTTAATGCATCTCGTTGTACTGCGTCACTGTAATAGATATTCATTTCTTTCTCCAATGATGATATAGATTATGATTGATTAAGATTTTTCTCATTAACTGTTCAGAGTTCAGAGTTCAAAGTTACTTTTTGACTGTTTTAACTCTGAACTCTGAACTCTGAACTCTGAACCTTAAACTTCTTCTACGTCTCTCCTTTAAACTCACGCTTCAGCGCCACCCTGCCGGTACGGGCAACTTCCCGCAGGCCAAACTGACGAAGCATGCTGATAATCGCATTAATTTTATCTTCACTCCCGGTCGCTTCGATCGTCAACGTTTTCGGACTGATATCGATGATTTTGCCCCGAAAGACATCAACCACCTGGATGATTTCCGAACGCTGATTCTGTGGCGCAGAGACCTTAATGAGCGCCAGTTCGCGATTAACAAAGCTCTCGTTGGTGAGATCGGCCACCTTTACCACGTCAACAACTTTGTTGAGCTGCTTGGTAATTTGTTCGATCACCCGGTCATCACCATGGGTTACAATGGTCATGCGGGTTAATCCGCTCTCACTGGCATCATCGCCAACCGAGATACTATCGATATTGTATCCGCTGGAACTGAAGAGTCCGGCAATCCGGGAAAGGCATCCCAGGGTATTTTCCACCAGTAAACTTATGGTGTGTCTCATTTGGGATCCTCCTCGACCATCTCGTTAATTGCCGCGCCTGCCGGCACCATCGGGTAGCAGTTTTCTTCCTGATCGACTTGCACATCCAGCACGACCGGCAGTTCTTTTTCTTCGAGCATTTTTTGCAATACGTCATCCAGCTCTTCACTATTGGTTGCCCGGTAAGCCACCGCGCCGAAACTTTCCGCAAACTTCACAAAATCCGGGTTGCTGCTCTCCAGTTCGACCGATGAATAGCGCTTCTTGAAAAAGAGCTGCTGCCATTGACGAACCATGCCGAGGTAGCCATTGTTGATAATGACAATCTTTACAGGGATTTTATGATGAACCGCTGTTGCCAGCTCCATCGCGGTCATTTGGAAGCCACCATCACCAGTAATCGAAACAACCAAACGATCCGGGCAACCGAAGGCCGCGCCCATTGCTGCCGGGAAACCATAGCCCATCGTTCCCAAACCTCCGGAGGAGAGATGACTGCGGGGATGAGTGAATTTATAATATTGCGCGGCCCACATTTGATGCTGACCAACATCGGTGGTAACGATCGCCTCCCCTTTCGTAACGTCGGAGATCGCCTGGATAACCTGCTGCGGCTTCAGCGTTTCGCTGGTATTATCGTAACGCAGCGGATGCTCGCGCTTCCAGGTGTCGATGGTTTCCAGCCATTCGGCTGTATCGCAGGGAGATACTTGTGGCAACAGCTCGGTTAAAACCGCCTTAACATCACCAACCAGGGGAAGATCGGCCGGCACATTTTTACTGATACAGCTCGGATCGATGTCGATATGAATCTTTTTCGAATTCACAGAAAAGTCTTTGATTCTTCCGGTAACCCGGTCGTCAAAACGGGCACCGATTGCAATCAGGAGATCGCACTCCGTTACTGCCATATTCGCGTAATAAGTGCCGTGCATCCCGAGCATGCCGAGGGAGAGATCATCGGTTTCCGGAAATGCACCGAGTCCGAGAAGCGTCGTGGTCACCGGCGCGTTCAAACGATGCGCCAGGGCAGTCAATTCTACCGAAGCATTACTGTTAATAACGCCACCGCCGCAATAAAGCACAGGCTTTTTCGCCTGCTTGATCATCTCGGCCGCTTTACTGATTTGCCGGGGATTTCCGGCAGTTCTCGGGCGATAGCCGCGCAACTCGACATCCTTTGCCGGCCAGTATTCACACTCGGCCACCAATACATCTTTCGGCATATCGACCAAAACCGGACCGGGACGGCCGGTCGTTGCGATAAAAAATGCCTTGTGAATCGCTTCGGCCAGATCCTTCACATCCTTCACCAGAAAGCTATGCTTGGTTATCGGACGGGTAATGCCCATGGTATCTGCTTCCTGGAACGCATCATTCCCCATCAGGAAGGTTGGCACCTGACCGGTGAAGACGACCATCGGAATACTGTCTGCATAAGCCGTAGCGATTCCCGTGACGGTGTTTGTGGCACCGGGACCGGAGGTAACCAAGACAACGCCGGCTTTTCCGGTTGCCCGGGCATAGCCATCAGCAGCGTGGGTGCCCCCTTGCTCGTGGCGTACCAAAACATGATTTAATTCCGGCACATCATACAGTTTATCATAAACACTGAGCACAACACCACCGGGATATCCAAAAACGGTATCGACATCTTCGGCGATCAACGAGCGGATAAAGATTTCTGCGCCGGTCATTTTTTGTCCGGCTTTTGCTGCGACAGAGTCTCTTTTTTCTGATTTGGTTTTTGTCTCGAAGGACATAGGATATCTCCTGTTTATTTTTGGTAAACAACTGTTTGTTCTTGATTTAAACTTTCGACGGATAAAACAGCACCGGTATTTGCCGACGTCACCATGGCGGCGTAACGCGCCAGCCAACCGCTTCGCTTTCGCGGCATCGGAGGTCGCCAGGCATCGCGGCGGGTTGCCATTTCCATCTCACTGATTTCCAGGGTTAATTCGTTTTCCGGAATGTTAATTGAAATCATATCACCGTTTTTGATAAAGGCAATGGGTCCACCGGCGGCGGCTTCCGGGGAGACGTGTCCGATGCAGGCACCACGAGTGCCGCCGGAGAAACGACCATCGGTAATCAGCGCGACAGAGTAGCCTAATCCCATTCCCATGATATTTGCTGTCGGCGCAAGCATCTCCTGCATGCCCGGGCCGCCTTTCGGGCCTTCATAGCGAATGACAACAACGTCTCCCCTATTCACTTCTCCACCAAGAATGCCTTCGCAGGCTTCTTCCATGGATTCGAACACCACTGCCGGGCCGCGATGCACGAGCATATTCTTCTCTACCGCACCGGTTTTAACAACCGCGCCATCCGGAGCGATATTGCCGAAAAGCACCGAGAGGCCGCCCCGTTCGGAATGCGGCTCGTTGACTGGCAAGATTACTTCCCGATCCGCAACACTGGCTGCGGCGATATTCTCGCCGAGTGTTTTCCCGGTAACGGTCATTTGATCGAGGTTGAGTGTGCCGGGTTTTCCGCTAATCTCTTTCAGAATAGCACTGATACCACCGGCACGATCGACATCTTCCATATGCCAATTTGAGGCAGGAGAAACTTTGCAGACCTGGGGAACACGCCGGGCAATCTCATTCAGGCGCTCCAGCGGGTAGTCTACGCAAGCCTCAAAGGCTAGAGCGAGGGTATGCAAAACAGTGTTGGTGCTGCCCCCCATAGCCATATCCAGAACGAAAGCGTTGTCGACTGCTTCGACAGTAACGATATCGCGGGGCTTAATATCTTTATCCACCAGCATCATGATTTTCTCGGCAGCAGTCTTTAATAAATCGCGGCGTTTTTGCGATGTAGCGAGATAGCTACCATTGCCCGGAAGCGCCAAACCAATTGCCTCCATCAGGCAATTCATCGAATTTGCGGTAAACATTCCCGAGCAGGATCCGCAGGTCGGGCAGCCATTATCTTCCAGCTCTTTCAGGCGGGCATCATCAATTTTGCCGGCTTTGTAAGCACCAACACCTTCGAACACCGATACCAGGTCAATCACTTCTCCATCACTGGTCCGGCCGGCTGCCATTGGTCCGCCAGAGACGAAAATCGTTGGGATATTCACCCGCAGGGCGCCCATCAGCATACCGGGAACAATCTTATCACAATTCGGGATGCAGACCAGTCCATCAAACTGATGCGCATTGGCAACAGTCTCAACGGAATCCGCAATCAACTCCCGGCTTGGCAGGGAGTATTTCATCCCGCTATGGCCCATGGCAATACCGTCATCGACACCAATGGTATTGAATTCGAACGGCACACCGCCGGCCGCCCGAACTGCATCTTTGACAATCTTCCCTAATTCCTGAAGATGAACATGGCCGGGAATAATCTCGATAAATGAATTACAAATGCCGATAAAAGGTTTACGAAAGTCATCGTCTGTTACACCGGTGGCTTTCAGCAAGCTGCGGTGCGGCGCTCTTTCAAACCCTTTTTTGATAATATCACTTCGCATAAAATTGAATTCCTAAACTTAGTTATTACTTTAGTTTGCACTACAAACAACTTTGGTTTAAAGAGTATGCAGTTATTTACTGGATGATCTGGTATCCCCAGGAACTAACAACACACTGTTAGCTGCAGATGTAGTGTTACCGTTAGCTATTCTGCAGAAGCACAGAGAGCTTTCAGTTCATAAAAAGATTAAGCGATTGACAGTTATTATTCTGCCAGGTTCGGAGTAGGCTACTTATCGGTGCTTTTCAGCATCAACCAATAAGCAGCCCGATAATCATAAGGCCATAAATAATTAGGGAAATAAGAGAATAGGAAAGAAGGAGGGGGGTAAAACGGAGGGAATTCGACAACTTGGTGGAATATTGTTGCTGCTGTTCAGATGTTCGTTCATTAGAACATTCCGGTTTTCGCATTGGTTCGTGTTTAAAAACCCAGACACTCATTGTTGGTACTCCTTAGTTTGTTAAAAGTTACATTGATGTTGTTATTTACCTATCCTGACTTTTCTGCCAGTTTCTTTTTTTGTTTGCTGCTTGACGGATTGTTGATCCGGTGCAGCTATCAAATAATGCTTAGAATATTAAGAATAAGTAGGAGGATACTGCTGATAATAACCGGGCGAACGCTGCTAAGGGACAGCTTCGGTAAAGTATCGATGTTGTGTAAATTTTTCTTCAACATTTTTCTATCGCCCTTGCAAAAAAATTTCGGCCAAAGTAATGTTTTTTGCATTACTTGTCAAGCGCAATTTTCAGGCGAACTGTTTTTTATTCACTTAAATCAATATTTAAAAGCAACTTACAAAAATAAAATTTTTACTTGCATTGTATTTCCGGGATTTCCAAATCTCTTTAAATGCTACTTGACTTGCCTGATTTTCTACTCTACAATTGACATCTTTCAGGCAGGGGCAGTTAGTGTAACCATGATATTCACCTGACAATCAAGATATACAACAAACGCTTTTACACCAGGATCTTAGTACGATGAAAGTTTTAAAATTTGGTGGTACATCCGTTAAAACGCCAGATCGTATCCGTCACGTATCAGAGATAATTCTAGCTAATTATCAGGAATTTCCTTTAACAGTCGCCGTGCTGTCAGCTTTTGGCGGCGTCACCGATCAGCTGTTGGCATTAGGCGAAAAAGCTGCCGCCGGAGATGAAGATTACCTGACGCTTTTTGCTGCGTTTAGAGCACAACATGAAACTTATGCCAGAGAACTCCTCGGGAAAGATGATCCATCCTTAACGGCAGACATGGCAGCATCATTCACAAACCTTTCCGATGTCTTGCATGGTGTTTACCTGGTTAAAGAATGCTCCCCACGGATCAAGGATTTTCTGGTGAGCTTTGGGGAAAGATTTTCCTGTAGAATCACCAGCGCCTATCTTCAGAAACAGCAGCAAAACTGCCATTACATTGATGCACGCAAACTTATCCGCACAGATAATAATTTTGGAAATGCCCGGGTCAACTTTGCCGAAACCAATCGCCAAATCACTGATTATTTCAGGGACCGTCAGGGGATTTTCATCGTTACCGGGTTTATTGGATCGACCGAAGAGGATGAAACCACAACGCTCGGTCGTGGTGGTTCGGATTACACAACTGCGATTTTTGGCGCTGCATTGGAGGCGACAGAGATTGAGATATGGACCGATGTTAATGGTGTTATGACCGCTGATCCACGGAAGGTGCCGGAAGCGTTTTCTCTTACAGAGATCACTTATGAAGAGGCAATGGAACTTTCCCATTTTGGCGCTAAGGTCATTCACCCTCCGACAATGCAACCGGCCCTGAAAGCGAATATTCCAATTCGTATCCGCAATACTTTTCAAGTGGATTTCCCCGGAACTAAAGTTTGTGCAACTCCGGATACACCTGCACAAAATGGTCATCAGGCCCCTTTCATTACCGGAATCACCTCTATTTCTGACGTTTGCCTGATTCGAATTGAAGGCAGCGGTATGATCGGCGTGGCCGGTATCGCCATGCGGCTGTTCGGCACGTTGGCGCAGGGGGGCATCAACATCATTCTTATTACCCAGGGTTCTTCCGAACATTCGATTACTTTTGCCATCTCGCCGGCAGCCGCCAGTGTTGCCCAATCGCTCATCGAAGCAGAATTTCAACTGGAAATAATGGCCGGGCGACTGGAAGCACCGGTCGTCGAAAAAGATCTCTCCATTATTGCGGTTGTCGGGGAAAAAATGCGCCATACCACCGGCATTGCCGGAAAGGTTTTCCAGGCACTAGGGCGTAACAACATCAACATTGTCGCCATCGCCCAGGGTTCTTCGGAGCTGAATATTTCCATGGTTATTCATCAATCAGATGAGAAGCGTGCAGTACAGTCGATTCACAGTATGTTTTTCCAAAAGCCGACAAGGGAGCTTAATCTGTTTATTGCCGGCTGCGGACTAATCGGCAGCACCCTGATCTCGCAGATTAAAACACTGAATGAACGCGCTTCTATGCAACAGCATACCAAGCTACGAATCATTGGCATTGCCAATAGCCAAAAGATGATTTTCGAACCGGGCGGTATTAATCTGGAAAGTTGGGAAGAACAGCTCAATAACTCCTCAAAGCCATCCGACTTGAAGCAACTGCCAACAATTTTGCAACAAAGCGGATTGGCGAATATTGCCTTTGTCGATTGCAGCGCCAGCGATATTGTTTCGGCAGCATATCAGGAAATGCTCACCCGGGAAATACATATTGTAACTGCGAACAAAAAAGCGGCTGCCGGTGATTATAACGTCTACCAAACCCTGAAAGAAACGGCGCAAAACAAGCAGGTATCCTTCCTCTATGAAACCAATGTCGGTGCCGGTCTGCCGGTAATTCGCACCATTCAGGATCTGGTTAAATCCGGTGACCGGATACATAAAATCGAAGCGATATTGTCCGGCACTTTAAGTTATATTTTTAATCAGTTTACAGTAGAAAGTGATTTTAGTAAAATTGTTAAGCAGGCACAGGATAATGGCTATACCGAACCTGATCCGCGAGAGGATCTTAACGGCAACGATGTCGCCCGGAAAATTCTCATTCTCGCACGGGAAGCCGGTTATCCGCTCGCTGCTGATGACGTGAAGATTGAGAACCTGGTACCGGAAAATGCCAGAGATGCCGAGACAGTTGACAGCTTTTTTGTGGAATTGGAAAAAGCGGATCAGCGCTTCAAAGCAGCGACTGAAAAAGCACTGCAATCGGGCAAAGTATTACGATATATTGCAACATATGCTAATGGCAAAGCAATGGCCGCTTTACAAGCTGTGGATGAAACTCATCCCTTCTACAATCTAAGCGGCTCAGATAATATTGTCGCCATCAACAGCGATAGATATTCGGAACAACCATTAGTTGTCCGCGGCCCCGGCGCTGGTGCCGAGGTGACAGCCGGCGGGGTTCTCGCAGATATAATTCGCATCGGCGAAACACTGTTTTCTTAAAAAGTTTTCCAGGATTTTTCACGATGAAGCAGGAAGTCACCGTATTTGCCCCGGCCACAGTCGCGAATGTCGCCTGTGGCTTTGACATAATGGGCTTTGCAATTAATCAACCGGGGGATATTATCATTGCGCGCCGCAAGCCTACGCCGGGACTGATTATCGAACGGATTAGCGGCGACAATGGCAAACTCCCGAAAGATGTCACTGAAAACACAGCCGGCATTGCAGCCAGCGCTCTGCTCAAAGACCTGAACGAGCACAGCGGTATTTCTTTGGAGATAGAAAAGAAAATGCCCCTGGGTAGCGGCCTCGGTTCCAGTGCGGCCAGCGCTGCCGGTGCTGTATATGCGGTCAATCAACTCCTTGGCGAACCATTGGCGACTAAAGCGTTACTGCCTTATGTCATTGAGGCGGAAGCGGCAGTCAGTGGTAATATTCATGCCGACAACGCTGCTCCGGCGCTACTGGGCGGCTTCATCCTGATACGCGGTTATGACCCGGTCGATGTCATCTCATTAAATATTCCCGACAATCTATTCTGCGCGCTAATCCACCCGCACAGTGAAATTCGTACTCGCGAAGCAAGGCAGCTATTGCCGAAAGAAATTCCCTTGCGCACCGCGATTAAACAATGGGGAAATGTCGGTGGATTGGTCGCCGGGTTGTTGTCCAATGACATGCAATTAATTTCCCGCTCTTTACAGGATGGTATCGCCGAACCTATCCGCAGCAAGCTCATCCCGGGGTTTACCGACATTAAAAATGCGGCTATCCGAGCGGGTGCGCTGGGCGCCAGCATTTCCGGCTCCGGACCGTCAATCTTTGCATTTTGTGATGGTGAAGCGATTGCTACGGCGGTTGCCAATAAAATGCAACAAGCTTGCCGGAATACCGGCACAGACTCCACCATTTATGTTTCACCAATCAATCGCAATGGCCCAAAAGTTTTAGCGACGGTTGATGGTTGATAATCAAGAGTTTATGAGTAACATGAGCATCTCCAACTAAGGCAATCAACAACAGGTTACAGATAGCGAATGCCTATGAAACTTTATAGCACAAATCATCAAAGTCCGTTGGTTTCCCTGAAGACCGCAGTATTACAGGGATTACCCCCGGATAATGGTCTGTATATGCCGCAAAACTTGCCGCCTCTCCCTGGCAGTTTTATTGAATCGTTAAAACCGGATAAATCTTTTCAGGAAGTTGCCCTGACTGTTGCTACACATCTTTTGGGAGATGAACTTTCCGCTGCGGATCTTGAGCGTATAGTCAACGAAGCCTTCTTTTTCGATGCCCCGCTGGTCAATATCCATGATAACATTCACACACTGGAACTCTTCCATGGACCAACGCTGGCGTTCAAAGATTTTGCCGCACAATTCATGGCCAAATTGATGGGTCAATATGTGCGGGAAAGCGGGATTGAACTGACGATATTAGTCGCGACATCCGGCGATACCGGTAGTGCGGTTGCCAATGGTTTTTTGAAGGTGCCCGGCATCCGGGTATTTATTCTTTATCCTTCCGGGAAGGTCAGCCCAACCCAAGAGCAGCAGCTGACCACCCTTGGGCACAACATCACCGCCCTGGAAGTAGCCGGCACATTCGATGATTGCCAGGCCATGGTGAAGCAGGCATTTCTCGATAACGATCTGCGCCCCCATTACCAGCTATCTTCCGCAAACTCGATCAACATCGCCCGTTTGATTCCCCAATCCTTTTACTATTTCCGGGCATATGCACAACTGCCGGATAAATCTCTGCCCCTCGTTATATCTGTCCCCAGCGGTAATTTCGGAAATCTTAGTGCCGGTTTAATCGCGAAAAAGATCGGTTTGCCGGTATCACAATTCATTGCAGCAACAAATGTTAACGACGTGGTCCCCGAATATCTGCAAACCAGTATTTTTCGCCCTCGACCCTCTCTCGCCACATACTCTAATGCAATGGATGTTGGCAATCCCAGCAACTTCCCGCGCATGCTCGCTTTGTATGATGAAAATATCCAGCAACTGAAGAAAGACCTCAATGGATTTGTGTATACTGATGCTGAAACGATTGCCGCAATGCAAGCTGTATATAAAAACTTTAGTTACATACTGGATCCACACGGCGCGGTTGGCTACCTCGGCTTACAAGCTTTTATTGCTCAGCAGAACTCAGCCCTGAATGGTATATTTTTAGAAACAGCACATCCGGCCAAATTTGGTCAGGTTGTTGAACACGCGCTTAAGCAAAAAATCGACCTCCCCCCTGCCCTCGCGGCAACACTAGAGTTACCGAAAAATGCCACGCTTCTGGAGAACGATTATGACGCCTTAAAATCCTACCTCCTCGATATCGCCTGAAATGCATCATTTTCAGCTGCCCTGTTTTGTACAAACTGATTAATTCAGGGCAGTATTTCCTGCCCCGGATTATTAGATAATTTCTAACCGTCTTTTCAAAGAATATCCAGCACATTTTTTCCGAGATTCCCGGCACCGAACTCAACTCAAATCTTTTCAACAGTTTACATCACTCCTTTTTCGCTGAATCAGGTTAAAAAATCCCCAAATGCAGGATTCGCCGATTGTTTTCGCTCATTTTTTCACAAACTGGCACAGCGCTTGTTTAAGCTATTGCGAACACGTTAGTGTTTTGGGAAAATAATAACGAATGGATAAGCAAGCAGATGGAAAACAGTCAAGAAAAGACACCTGGTAATCAACAAGCGCCGGAACGTTCGTCTGTTAATTCGTTTTGCCACATATACAATCTCATCCTGGGTTAAGCCAATCTGCCCTGGGTGACTCGTTGTCCAGGGCAGATTCCCAGTAATAAACATTTTATAAAGAGAATAAAAAATAGCCATAGGATAGGGTAGCTCCCTAAACAGCATCCACAGTAATACCGGGAGAGTTCTCCCGGTATTACTGAATTTAAAAAATAGGCTTAAATCACTAAATACATTTGTTTAACTCAGGATGATTTTTAATTAAGGAGATTTATCATGGCAAAGACAGTTTCTGATGTTCTGAAGCTGGCAAAAGACAGCGGTGCGAAAATTCTCGACTTACGTTTTATGGATTTTCCCGGATTGTGGCAACACTTTTCTGTACCGATCAAAGTATTGACCGAAGATCTGTTCGAAGACGGACTGGGATTTGACGGCTCCAGTATTCGCGGCTGGAAAGCGATTAACGAGAGCGACATGCTCGTCATTCCGGATCCGAGCAGTGCATTGATCGACCCGTTCATGAAACCAACGACTTTAACCCTGATTTGTGATGTTTTTGATCCGATTACCCGTCAGCGTTACTCGCGTTGCCCCCGTAGTATTGCATTAAAAGCAGAAGCTTATGTTCAGTCATCCGGTCTTGCCGATATTGCTTATTTTGGCCCGGAAGCTGAATTTTTTGTTTTTGACGACATTCGTTTCGGCCAAAATGAATATTCCGGTTTCTACTTCATCGATTCCCAGGAAGGTGCCTGGAATACCGGTAAAGATGAAGGCCCGAACCTCGGTTACAAACTGCGCCACAAAGAAGGCTATTTCCCGGTACCACCGGCAGATTCCCTGCAGGAACTTCGTAGTGAAATGCTGCTCACCATGGAAGCTTGTGGCCTTGATGTAGAATGTCATCACCATGAAGTAGCGACCGGTGGCCAGTCTGAAATCGACCTGAAATTTGGTCCGCTGGTGCAAATGGCCGATCAGATGCTCTGGTACAAATACATTGTGAAGAACACTGCCCGCAAGCATGGCAAATCCGTCACCTTTATGCCGAAGCCGATTTACAACGATAATGGTTCCGGTATGCACACCCATATGAGTCTTTGGAAAGATGGAAATCCACTGTTTGCCGGCAACGGCTATGCCGGCCTGAGCGAAATGGCGCTTTATTATATCGGCGGTATTCTCAAGCATGCCCCGGCATTGATTGCGCTTACCAACCCGACAACCAACTCCTTCAAACGTTTGGTTCCTGGCTACGAAGCGCCGGTGAATTTGGCTTATTCCCAGCGGAACCGTAGTGCCGCCTGCCGTATTCCGGTATACTCCAACAGTCCGAAATCCAAGCGTGTTGAATTCCGTTGCCCGGACCCGACCTGTAATCCTTACCTCGCTTTCAGTGCGATGCTGATGGCCGGCATCGATGGTATCGTTAACAAGATTCATCCGGGTGAGCCGCTGGATAAAGATATTTATGATCTCTCACCGGTTGAACTGGCAGAAGTGCCCTCAACTCCGGGCTCCCTCGGCGATGCGCTGGACGCCCTGGAAAAAGATCACGACTTCTTGCTGAAAGGTGATGTTTTCACGGAGGATGTGATTGAAACCTGGATAGAATACAAGCGCACGAATGAAGTAGATGCACTGCGTTTACGCCCGCATCCGTATGAGTTCGCACTTTATTACGATATCTAAAAGCTTCGATCCATACACTACCCCTAGCCCGGTATCACCCACCTTGATGCCGGGCTTTTTTATTGCCCTGTCAATCACGACTTCATGTAAACCTTTATCGATTTATTTCGTCTCATTGATTCTAACCAGTAAAATTGTTTAGCGAATTGATGAGGTCTCCATGTTTCAAAGCTACTTCAAGATTGCCTTTCGTAACATCACCCGACAAAAAGTGTTCTCTGCGATTAGCATCCTTGGCTTGTCTGTCGGTCTCGCCTGCAGCATATTAATATTGTTGTTTGTCAGCGAAGAACTTTCCTTCGACCATTTTCATGAAAAGAAGGATAACATTTACCGTGTACTTCGCAGCGAATACAATAGCGGCGGAGATGTTGAACACATCAGCCGGAATCAACCGGCGGCATTTGCGCCGCTGTTAAAAGACTTTTTTCCGGAAATTGAGCAGATTGTCCGCGTCAAACCACAATTTGGCACTGCCCGTTTTGCTGATAAAATTTTTAATGAAATTGTCCTGATGACTGATGAAGGATTCTTTGAGACTTTCTCATTTGAACTTCTGCAGGGTAATCCCGAAGGGGTTTTAAGTGGCAAGAACAATATTGTCTTATCGGAAAGTTATGCCCGTAAATACTTTGGGGAAGCATCGCCGCTGGGGAAAGCCCTGCTCTTCACCTTCGGGCAAAATCAACAGGAATTTATTGTTCATGGTATTGTGGAAGATCCTCCTGCAAATTCAACAATTCAGTACAATATCATTATGAATATCGCCAACCTCCCACTTTCCCGGGGCGCAAAAGCCTTAACTAACCTGGGCGACTTTTCCACCACTTTTTATTTTCTGCTGCCAAATGACCGCTCGCCAGCAGCTATCGATCAGCGCTTTCCTGCTTTTATTCAACAATACCTGGCGGCGGAAATAGAACAGCTGAAAAAAGATGGTCGTTGGGAAGGGGAAGAAATGCCGTATGACTTTCATCTGCAGCCCCTGGTGGATGTGCATTTAGATGGCCGCATCTATGGCGGCAGTCATCCAAAAACGATGTACATGCTTTCCGCGATCGCATTAATCATTCTCGGGCTCGCCTGTGGTAATTTCATTAATCTTTCCATTGGCAATACCTCGATGCGAATGGTGGAAATGGGGATGCGAAAAGTAATGGGCGCCTGGCGAAGACAGTTTCTTTGGCAATTCTGGAGCGAAACGTTTTTGATCACGCTTCTCTCTGCCGGGTTTGGCATCATCTTATCCTACCTGATGCTGCCGGCATTCAACAATTATGTTGGCAGAGATCTGCTCCTTTCCAATTTGATCACATTGGAGAATCTCGCTGTTTTGGGAGGCATATTAATGCTGGTCACCATTGCTGTCAGTAGCTATCCCGCCTTATTATTATCCCGCCGGCAACCGGTCGAACTGCTGAAGAATCCTAAAAGCATTGGGAGCAACCGCCTGACCAGCAGATTGGTTATTATTCAGTTTAGTATGGCCATTTTGCTGATCATTGCTACATTAATTATGGGTGATCAAATCAATTTCATGCTCAATCAGGATCCCGGTTTCCGGAAAGACGGATTGGTTGTGGTTGATATTCAGGAGAGAGACCCTGCTGCCAGCAAGCGTGTTTACCAGCGTTTTAAAAACGAAGCCAGCCGCTTGAGCAGCGTTCAGCAGATATCGGCAACCAGCGATGCTTTCGGGCGTTCGGAAAGCCGCTCCTATCTTCATTTCCAGGATCGTAAAATCCTCACCTATCGTTACAATATTGATGAAAATTACGTTCCGCTGCTGGCGCTTCCCATTTTGAACGGGCGAAACCTTTCCAGTGAATTTGCAACTGATTCCGCTGCTGCGCTGGTCAATGAGCAGCTGGTAAAAACGTTGGGATTGGATGTTCCGGTGGGCAGCACTGTCATGCTGCATGGCAAAGTGCCTTTGCACAT
The DNA here is from genome assembly GCA_028284905.1 of Calditrichia bacterium. GTDB lineage: Bacteria > Calditrichota > Calditrichia > RBG-13-44-9 > J075 > JACKAP01. The sequence goes on along the minus strand of JANQQU010000022.1, from coordinate 319,834 downwards.
CGTTGGTGTTATAGAAGATTATCATTTCTCCAGCCTGGCCAGCGAAATTCAGCCAGCCATCCTTTACAATCAACCGGCGAGGGGTTATGAAAACATTCTGCTTAGATTGCCCGCCAGCAACATGCCAGAAAATATCGCCACCCTGGAAAACATCTGGCAATCTGTTCAACCGGAAAAACCCTTCCAATACACTTTTCTGGAAGAAGACCTCGCTGCATTCTATACCCGGCAACAGCAAACCCTCGCCATTGTTCGCTATGCATCGGCATTTGCCATCCTTATTTCCTGCATGGGGATTTTCGGACTGATTATCTTTGCCATCCATCGCCGCTTAAAGGAGATTGGTATTCGGAAAGTCTTAGGTGCGCGGGTTTCCCAGATCATCTATCTGCTAATCAAAGACTTCCTGATGCTTCTGATTATTGCCAATCTGATTGCCTGGCCATTGGGTTACTATTTTGCGGATGCTTTCCTTGCCGACTATTACTACCGAATTTCCCCCAGCATCGGTTATTTTCTTATGGCAGGGCTTATTTCAATATCTGTAGCGTTGCTAACAATTATTTCGCTGGCAACAAAGGCGGCATTGGCAAATCCGATTCGGGCATTAAAATATGAATAGGGATATTTAGGTTGCGTTGATTATCAGACCAGACAACAGGTTCAGATATTTTTTCTAAGATACTGTTTATTATAAAAATATCCGATTCAAAAAACCCACATTCATTCTGAGCCTGTCGAAGAATGAACGACAATCAACGTCCTTCAGTAGAAAATTTCACCCGTCGACAAGCTCAGGATGAATGAGGTCGCGATATCTATTGTTATTACATTTTCGATTCATTTCTGCGTTCAATATTTTTTCTGTCTCAAGGCTGGCCAGGGCAGCTGCCAGGGTTCGCCCCATTCCTCCAACCCAGCGGTAAGCGTGCTGCGCTTAAAATATTCTCCCTGGGTAGGAACGCTGCGGAAAAGGTAGTCCTGCCCCTGGAAATTGAAGCGCAAAATATAGGCGTGTAAATAACCGCGATCGACCGCCATTATCTTGGATTCGGCGCTGTAATAACGCTCATCACCTAATACCGGCGCGCCAATGCTTTTCATCGCCACACGAAGCTGATGCGTTCGCCCGGTCGCTGGTTTTAAGAGATAGAACCGTAATCCGTCACCAATGGATTTACTAAAGAACTGCGTCTGCGCGGGATTTGCCCGGCTATGCATCAACTTCCAACCTCCGCGGCGGGAGGGCGCCATATCGCCGGCGACAAGCCCTTGTTTCTTTTTCGGACGGCGATCGGAAATCGCCAAATAATACTTTTCGACTTTCTGCTCCCGAAACAGCCTTGTTAATTCACGAGCGGCTTCCGGACTTTTTCCTATTATCAATAGCCCGGAGGTCATTTTATCTAGGCGATGAACGGCATACAGTTTTCGGTTACCGGTCTTCTCCCGAATTTCTTCAAAAAAAGCGCTTTCCCCTTCGCGATGGAAATTCACTCCCGGAAATTTATCGACAACCAAAAAGCTTTCATTTTCAAAGACTTTTACAAACATTCAATTCCTTTACATTTATTCACAGACACATCGCTTTTGCGCCTTTTATTCCTGGGAAATAATAACTAATTTACGTCAATGTTAAAACGAAGAAACAGATTTTCAAATGAATGATTTCTTTTCGGACAGCAGCCTTTTTCAAGATGAAAAAGCCGCAAAAGCTTCTTTCACTCGAATGCTGCCGGTATTCGAAGCTGCGCAGCTGAGTGGTGCCATTAAACAAATATTGAACTCCGCTTTAAAAGATGCTGCCAATCCCGATCGGGCTATCATTACTTTCGAACGTTTTCTTGATGGGTATCCGGACCAAACGCAGCTCCTACGCAATATTTCCCGCTATCCCCGCCAATTGGAAATGCTAATCAAACTGTTTGCCTGCAGCCAATTTTTCAGCGACATCCTCATCCGCCATCCCGCCTATCTGGCCGATTTAAATGATCGCAAGCTTTTATCCGGGGAAAAAAGCCGGGTGCAGTTCAAACTGGAAGCTGCCCACGCCACAGCAGAATGTACCACAATCGAATCTGCCATGCAGGCGTTACGACGTTTTCAGCAAGGCACCTTGCTGCGCATCTGCGCTGCCGACCTTTTTGGCTTGATGGACATCCGCACACTAACCCGTCAGTTATCTTACCTGGCCGATGCATTAATTAGCGAGAGCTTGCAATGCGCCTCCCGGATCAGCGGTATTCCTGCGGATGATTTTGCGGTAATCGCTATGGGGAAACTCGGTGGTCGCGAGCTAAATTACAGCTCCGATATTGATTTGATTTTTCTGGCAGAAACCCCTGACGAAGATTCTCAGAAGCTCGGCCAGCGCTTGATTGAGATTCTTGATAAAAACATTGCCGGAGGCTTCCTATACCGGGTCGATATGCGCTTACGCCCCTGGGGGAAAACCGGCTTGCTCGTCCCTTCGCTGGAGGAGTACCTGCAATATTTTCAGTCTCACGCCCTTCCCTGGGAAAAACAGGCGCTGATCAAGGCACGCTATGTTGCCGGCAACGAAGCATTGGCTCAGGCGTTTCTACATCAAAGCCGACCGGATATTTTCAACCTCTCCGTCGATGATATTCGTGCAGAATTACAAACCATGAAAGGGCGGATTGAACAACGCTTGAAGATGAGCGGAAAGCAATGGGGGGAAATAAAAAGCGGTGAAGGCTCAATACGGGACGTTGAATTTGTCACCCAATTTTTGCAGTTGGTGCATGGCAACCGCTACCCGGAAATTCGCAGTAGAAACACCCTTAATGCCCTGGCGCGATTGGCCGCCTGTCAAATTCTTACCCCGGTAGATTTTGGGGTATTATCGGAAGGATATATCTTTCTGCGCTCCGTCGAACATTACCTGCAAATCATGGATTTTCGGCAAACACACCGCTTACCGCGGCAGCAATCGGAGATGGATTTCCTTGCCCGGCGAATGGGCTTTGATGGGCGCAATGCCGGCGCACAGCTGAAAGCTCGTTACCAGGAGCATAGCCGGGTAATTCGCTCTGTCTATCGGCATCATATTAACCGCGAGGAGAAAACCAGTAAGCTGCTGCCCGGTGCAGACAGCGCCATCGATTTTCAGGACATCAGCGATACCCACCTCGGTAGAATGGCCCCGGCATACAGCGACACATTCTCCCGGGAAACACTTCATCAGCACAGCGAAATGGCCAATCGACTGAGCAAGGAAAACCTGGTCGAAATTTCGACAGCGCCACTAGCGGACAATCAGTGGGAAGTAACCATTGTCGGGTATGATTATCCGGGTGAATTATCCCTGATCAGCGGCATGCTTTTTATTTATGGCATGGATATCATTAGCGGGCATATTTTTACTTACGAGCCACTGGTCGCTCCCCCGAATTCAACGCCTCGCTTTAGCGGTCAACGCCGTTCCCGTTTTCGTAAGCCTTCTTCGGACAAGCATGCCAGCAAACGCAAAATTGTCGATGTCTTTATTGTTGCTCCCCAAAACGGCATTCCCGATCATAGAACCTGGTTCCGTTTTCGCGATGAATTGACCGAATTTATCACCTTGTTGAAAGACAAGAAACAATCTTACGTCATGGGTGAATTAGCCAAGCGATTTGCGGCTGCGCTGCCGGAGACGTCATCCAAATCCACTCGGCTTCTGCCGGTAGAGATCGAAATCGATAACACCGTCTCGGATAACTATACCGTTCTCCGCATTGATACGCCGGACACGATCGGATTTCTCTATGAATTCACAAATGCCCTGGCCCTGCATAACATTCACATTTCACGAGTCTCAATTCAGTCTTACGCCGAACGAGTGCATGACACACTTTATGTCACGAATCTAAGCGGGAAAAAGATCACCTCCGAGCATGAGCGGCGTATGTTGCGAATGGCAATATTGCTTGTCAAACAATTTACCCATCTTCTCCCCCACTCCCCGAATCCGGTATCTGCGATCAAGCACTTTCGCGATTTTGTCTCCCAGGTTTTTACTCAGACGGATTGGCCAACCGCATTGGTCGCGCTGGAACAACCGGAAGTGCTGGACGCCCTTGCCCGACTGCTTGGGGTGAGCGACTTTCTATGGAATGATTTTCTCCGAATGCAGCACAACAATCTTTTTCCGGTATTGCAAAACATCGAAGCCCTGGCACTACCAAAATCCCGGAAGAATATTGAGGAGGCACTCGAAGTTTCAACAGCAGAAATCGCAGATAAAGCAGCTTTTAAGAAAGCTCTCAACGCTTTTAAAGACCGGGAAATGTTCCGAATAGATATGCGCTATATCCTCGGATATATACCGGAGTTTCAGCAATTTTCCACAGAATTGACCGACCTGGCTGAAACCGTCGTGAAAAGCTCTCTTCATTACGCCTACCAGGAATTAGTTGCTCAACACGGCGAGCCTCGCTCATCTACTAACGAAAAGAATCAATGCAGTGTCTGCGCGTTGGGGAAACTTGGCGGGCGGGAAATTGGGTTCGGTTCTGACATCGAATTGATGTTCATCTATCAGCATAATGGTAAAACCAATGGTCAAAAATCAATTACCAATGCAGAGTTTTATACCAAGCTCGTCTATGCGATTAAAGATATTATCAAGGTGAAAAAGGAAGGCATTTTCGAAATCGATTTACGCTTGCGGCCCTACGGAGACGGTGGTCCACTGGCAGTTTCTCTTGATGCTTTCCAGGAATATTTCCACCCGGATGGCCCGGCCTGGCAATACGAACGGCAGGCATTAATTCGTCTTCGCCCAATCGCCGGAGATATTCCACTCGGAGAAACAATAGATTCATTAAGAAGTGACTTTCTTTTTAAACCACGTACATTCGATATCCCGGCACTACGGGCAATGCGGGAGAAACAACAGCGGCAGCTGGTTTCCGGTGGCATGCTAAATGCGAAATATAGTCCCGGGGCAATGGTTGACCTGGAATATCTGATCCAGGCCCTGCAAATTATCCATGGTGCAGAAAATCCCCTTTTACAAACGACCAATACCGGCGAAGCAATGAAAGCCCTGTTTCGTGCCGGTATTCTTACGCCGGACGATTTTCAACATCTACAAGCATCCTATCATTTTATTCGCAAGTTAGTGGAAGCCTTACGAATTGTCCGTGGGCATGCCCGGGATTTAAACGTGCCGGCGCCGGATAGCGATGAATATGTCTACCTCTGCAAACGCCTTGGCTATAACCGGGAAGTTGAGAAATTGCAAACTGATATACTTTTTCACAAAAATTTGATATTACAAATTGCTGAACGCTTTTTCGCTGAGCTGTAAAACATATCCGCACGATGTATTCCACTCCAAAAATGTAATTAAACATTTCATTTAATCTGCCGATGCTTTAGGTTGAACAAAAACGATCAATGATCGTTCAATCTCTGAGGATGGTAAAGATTACGCGGGAACAATCTACAGGAGATATTTATGAAATTATTAACAGGTTTACTTTTATCGGTCTTTTTGTTTAGCAGCAGCCTTTTTGCGCAAGGCGCCTACCTCGGACCACAAGTGGGGATTTTTAAATCCAAAGACAGTGATGAATCAAATCTTTACGGCGGCGCTGCCTTACGCCTGAAAACCTCTTCCGCTTTTGCCCTGGAAGGCGCCATCGGATATCGCCAGGAAAAGTATTCTGATGGTGCTATTACTATCAAGAACTGGCCAATTATGGCAACGGCGATGTTTTATCCGATTCCGATCGTTTATGGTGCCGCCGGCGCAGGTTGGTATAATACGACCATTAGTTACGACACCGAGTTACTGGACCTGGATATATCCGAAGAGGACAACGACGTTACCGAACAGGAGTTTGGCTGGCATTTTGGTTTTGGGGCAGAGCTTCCCCTAGGGAATGCGTTGTTAAGCGGAGATGTTCGCTATGTCTTTCTCGACTATGACTTTAAAGCCATTCCGGGATCCGGTATCGAGAACAATTTTTACGTCATTGATATTGGCTTGTTATTCAGTCTTTGATTTACCTGAAGCCCCGAAAATTTCGGGGCTTTTTTATATTAAGCTATTCCCTCACCATACTACTTGAAAATTCCTGTTTTTATCAATAAGTTCATCGCTTGTAATTAGCAACAGTGTAGATTTCTAAAGCGAGATATATGGACTTCTCACATTTTTTTCAGCCTGTTCCCATTAGTGACTGGATATCAATTCTCTTGTTATTTGGCGGCATCGGTTTATTGATTTTTCTCTCGGAATTATTACGCCAATATCTCCAGTGGCCCGGAGAGTTCACCCGAAAATTTGTGCATATTCTCGTCGGGGTGATGATGTTTTTCATTCCCATCCTGCTGCAGTCCTCCCTGCCAATGGTGCTTATTGCAGCAGTTTTCACCATTGTAAATTGGGTGACTGTCCGAAAGCAGTTATTACCTGCAATGAACGATGCCCGGGAAAGCTACGGCACAGCATATTATCCTTTTGCTTTCCTGATTTTGGTGCTGTTTGCCTGGCCTGATCATATTATCATTATCATTATCGCAATGTTGGTGCTGGCGCTGGCCGATACCGCTGCTGCCATTGTTGGTGAGTCACTACCATCGCCGCACAAGTTCTCCCTAACCGGTGATGAGAAATCACTGGAAGGCTCTCTGGCAATGTGGGTCGTCAGCTTCCTGGTCATTGCCACATTATTATATTTTCCTCCCTATCAGATCTTTTCCGGGCTAGCACTGAGTACGGCGCTCGGCTATGCAGCGCTTACGGCAACAATTGCGACTGCGGCAGAAACCCTAAGCCGGAAAGGCAGCGACAACCTTATCGTTCCATTGTCGGTTGCCCTGGTAATTTACTTTCTACTTACCCGCTCATCCGCGGAGATTATTCAATTTTCACTGGGGATGTTATTAGGTGGTATCGCAGCGATATTATTCTGGAAACTTCGCTTGCTGGCTACCAGCGGTGCGATGGCGACTTTTCTCCTCGCGACTGTAATATTTGGCTTTGGAGGATGGCAATGGACGCTGCCGATCTTAGCTTTTTTTATCCCATCGAGCCTTTTGTCGAAAGTCGGCAAAAGAATAAAAACCCGCTACGATTTGGTTTTCGAGAAAGGGAGCGAGCGGGATTTTGCCCAGGTGTTTGCCAATGGAGGCGTTCCCGGTATTATTATGATCGTTTACATGCTCACCGGAAATGATGTCTACTTCTTGTATTATCTGGCCGCACTGGCGGCAGCATCTGCGGATACCTGGGCAACGGAACTCGGCACGCTTGTTCGGCACCAGCCACGCCTGATAACGACATTACGAAAAGTGGCAGCTGGCACATCCGGCGGCATTACTTTCCCAGGTACAATCAGTGCCACAGCTGGTGCAGCATTGATTGCCTTCAGCAGCTTTGTTTTTCCAATCGGAATATCCTGGGGGCAAGTTGGTTTAATAACATTAGCCGGCCTGGCAGGCAGTATGATAGACAGCTTGCTGGGAGCGACGATTCAAGTGCAATATCGTTGTGAAATTTGTGGGAAGGTTACCGAGAAAACAATGCATTGTGAAGACAGGCCTACCGGCGCATTTCGCGGCATTTCCTGGATTAACAATGACATAGTAAATATTGCCAGCATTATCGGGGCAACTATATTGATGGCGCTACTGCTAAAGTAACGCCATTAGATTTTATGTGAGAACTAGATATCCTGCTTTTTAGCGATAATCTTCTTAATATCCTGAATCTTCTTTTGATAGCGGCGATTATCGGGATTTTGCTCTAGTAATTGTTCGAAAACCTCTACAGCTTCTTCATACCGTCCCTGGGAGATGTAGATTTCCCCAAGGGTGGGTGTTAAGAGCGGTGGCCGGCCGAAACGGGTTGCAGATGGACGGAAGCTGCTTTCTCCCCCTTCTGCACCGTTTTCATTTTTATCCAGCACATCTGCATTTAAGCTCACCGAAACATCTTCACTGGCAGTAGGAGGGGCTTCCGGCATTTCCGGAATTGGAATATCAGTTTCTTCTTCAACATCATTATTTTCAAATATTTCTGCAGCTGAAATGATCGTTTGCTCTTCATTATTTTCTGCAATAATGTCGTCGACCATAGCATTATAATCCATCAGCGTTTCTTCTTCGATTTCCGGTGTCGTTCCGGGAGTAACTTCATTCACCACGGAATCATCGAACAAAATATTGCCAAAATTAATCTGATCAACATCCTCCACGACGTCTTCTTCCGGAGTCTCTTCGATATCGTAGTCGGAGAAGAAATCGTCCAGCTCAGCATTGATGTCCAGCCCGTTTTCTTCGACAACTTCTTCATCGGCAATATCGTCTATCCCACCAAAAACATTCTCTTCTGCGGCAAAATCGCCGATGGCTTCAAAATCCTTTGCTTCGGTTTCTTTACCGGAAGGGGTAACATCGTCGGTATTGGCAAAATCTTCGGTATTAAATCCGATGGTATCATCAAGTGAACTGGCAGTTGGATTTTCCGGCGCCAGATCTGTTTCATCGATCTCGATGTTAGCAAAAGTATCATCAAAGAAAGATTCCTCCGGAGGCGCAGCAGGAGTCTCTGCAGCAAATGTATCATCAAAGAGGGACTCTTCGGGAGGCGCAGCCGGACTGTCCGTAGTAAAAGTCTCATCAAAAATGGACGCTTCCGGAGGCGCAGCGGGGCTTTCTGTTTCCGCCTGAATCTCAGTCGGCTCATTATCATCGCTAAAGATGTCCTCAAAGAAAGATTCCTGCGCAGCGTCATCACCTTCAATATTGCTGAACTCTTCACGATCCAGGGACATATCGCCCATGGTTTCTTTAAAAACTTCATCAACTTTCTGCGATATGTCCGTCTCCGGTTCCGGATCGGGCATGTCTTCAAAAAGTTCGGCGATGCTCTCCTCCGGGTCGGGCATATCGACAGCCGGAGCAGCCGCTGCCTCTTCCGGCATATCAACGATATCCTCAAATTCGTTTTCCAGCGAGATTTCCTGCCCGTTCTCGAAGGCATTGAATTGATCGATATCAGCCTGACGGAATTGATTGACAGCATCACTATTAAAAGGATCTAACAAGAAATACTGCAGATTGCCATCTTCAGCCAACAGCGGTAAGTCCAGTTTCTGGTTGATTTCACTGAGCAATTTCCATGCACGGGGGTTTTTTTCATCATATGCAACAGCCAACTCCAGATGCGTTTTCGCCTTGGTATAATCATTCGAATGATAATAACATAAAGCGAGTACGTAATGACCAAATGCATAAGTAGGATGCTGGCGACTGCCTTGCTCGGCAATATTTAATGCAGATTCAAGATCACCAACATTGATTTTTTCCAACGCCAGAAATGCAAAAGCTATCGAACCGGGATTTTCTGTACAAAACTGCTCCAGATTGTTCAGTTCGAAGAAATTTTCCATGCGATTTTTCCTTTTTTTAGATTACCAGGCCGCTACCGTCCGGTTTAATATCTCTTCAACGATCTTCTCCGTTGCCTCAATGACCGCTGCCTCCCTTTCTTCCAGGGAAGCTGTGCCGCTAACGGTAGCAAAATCCGATACTGTGCCGCTCCAGAGCGGTTTATCCAAATGAGTGTTCAAACATTCAACTTTTACAGATACAACCAATTCCTGCTCTTCTACCTGCTCGCTGCTGCTAACAGAGGTATTTCTTTCGCGGACAGAAACAATCGTTCCCTTCAACAAAAGGTCGACTTCAGATTCATCTTCTATCACCTGCAGTGTATTGTCCTGTATAAAAGCATCAACAACCTGCTGGGTCATTTCTTCCTGCAAACCGACCCACCGGCTGCGGTCTTCAAACAACGGGATAGCAACAGTCTTCAGATTTGAAGGCAGCGCCCCCTTGAATGAATACTTAATGCAGCTAAGGTTCAACAACACTACAACAATACATAATAATCGAAATGAATATTTATCCCAGATCATATTCTTTAATTTTTCGATATAAGGTTCTTTCACTAATATTAAGCGCGCGGGCAACTTTTCGACGGTTTCCCCGATGCATATCGAGGGCCTTTTCGATCATTTCCCGTTCCATTTCATCTAATGGTTTTATGTCATCGCCATTTCGTTCGACACCCACCGGCTCATAAAAAGTGCCCTGACGGATATATTCATTCAAACGATCAAAAAACTGCACCATCATGTTTTTCATCTCTTTTACTTCAATGCCTAATGAAACGAGGGCTTTGTACATCAACTCTCTTTCCGCTTCTTCCGTGGAAATTCCCATCGGCATCGGCAACGTCGTGGAAACGGGCACAGATTCTTCTTCATAGCCATGAAGATGCTCGCGCACCATGCCAGCGCCAACTTCTTCGCCGCGGGAGAGAACAATCACCGTATCTATAAAATTACGCATTTCCCGAACATTTCCCGGCCAGTCATAATTATTCAAAATACTCACTGCATCGCTGGAAAACCCGGCAAAAGTAACATCTTGTTTATCCCGGAACTCTTCAATGAAATGATGCAGCAGCAAAGGGATATCTTCCCGGCGCTGCCGAATCGGGGGCAAGTGTAAGGCCACCGCTTTCAGACGATAGTATAAATCTTTTCGAAACTCTTTCCGTTGAACCATTCGGTTTAAATCCCGATTGGTTGCAGCAATTACCCGCACATCCACTTTTTTCAGTTCCCCACTGCCGACGCGCATAAACTCACCGCTTTCCAGCACTCGTAATAATTTCACCTGGGTTTGTAAAGACATCTCCCCAATTTCATCCAGGAGAATGGTGCCATTGTCAGCCAGTTCAAAATACCCTTTTTTCGATGCTACTGCGCCGGTAAAAGCGCCTTTCTCATGTCCGAAAAGCTCGCTTTCCAGCAACCCTTCCGGGATAGCCCCGCAGTTCACAGTCAACATATTGCTCTTATTGCGAGGACTTAACTCATGAATCGCTTTGGAAAAAACTTCCTTGCCAGTACCGCTTTCTCCGGTAATCAGCACAGAAATGTTGGTAGGTGCAATAGAAATGATTAATTCGACTAATTCGCGGATTTTTTCGGATGTACCGATAATACCCAAATCTTCTTGTATTTTCTTATATTTATTCAGCAATGCCACTATTCGCTCCGCCGGTAATAGAATGCTTTGAAAGTTAAATTCCAGCTCTCATAAATGCAAGTAATATCAGGAGATGCTGAACTTCCGCTATGTCATGGAAGATATAGATAATATCAAAGATATGGTTGCGGCAAGTCAATTTTTTATTCACATCTTCAAGAGGGATTTTTCTTCAGCAATATGTTACAAAAATTTAACATTGAAAAAAATGGGAGGTAAGTCATGATTATTCCAGCGAGTCTCTCTAATTTATTCCTGGATCGAAAGTTATCCGGCTCTGACTCATTACTTATATCCACCACCACAACTTTTGTTCTTTTCATTTTTCAGTGACATTATTTCCACTGCAGGGATGACTAGCTAATGATAAATACAACATTGTTATTTATACAAACGTTTGGTTTTAAGGACATTTTTTCATGGAAATTCAGGAGTTGATCCAGGCGCATGAGCGCAATTTTCAAATATATCAACGCTTGCTAAATCAGATAGACCCAAGCACTTCTACCGAGAAGGTTGAACATATTTCGCTGGCAGTAAAGAGTCTCCTCTTTACTGTTAATACCGTACACGAAGAAGTCATCAATTTCCGGCTGAAAAAAATTCTCTCAGAAGAACACCCCTATATCCCCAAGATACATGTTAAGCGGTTAAATGTTAATCCAGAACACAATGGCATGACGGTGCATGAAATGATTGCCAACTTCATTCGTCTGAGAAGAAGCTTGCTGGATATCTTCAAGGGATTATCTGCAAATGATTGGCATAGAAAAGGCCTTCATGAGCAGGAAGGGCATGTTTCATTTTATGAATTTACGCGTCGAATGGCTGAAAAGGATGAGGGGTTACTCCAAAAGCTCCAACAGTTATTCGCTCACATCGATGTTACCTGAAGCACTGTTCTAAACCCCGGAAAACCAATTTTCCAACGCTACCCACATTTCATCTTCAGAAGCGAGGATCTTGGGAATAGTGGGCAACGAATTCAAGAAAATCTTGCCGTAAAACTTCTTAACAATACGTGTATCGAGAATCAACACCGCGCCATAATCTGCGCGGGAACGAATTAATCTTCCAAAGCCCTGGCGAAAGCGAATAACCGCCTCTGGAATGGCAAATTCCGAAAAAGGATTCCCCCCTTGACTTTTAATCAATTCCGATCTTGCCTGGATAACCGGATCGGACGGCACATCAAACGGCAGCTTGGTGATTAACACTTGTTCGAGTGCTTTGCCGGGCACATCGATCCCTTCCCAAAAACTGTCTGTGCCTAAAAGGAAGGCGCCTTCCTGGGATTTAAAGCGATTGATGATCGCATGGCGGCCTCCGTCAATCCCCTGCCCTAACAACAATACATCCTCCGAATCGAAGGTGTGGCGAATGCCCTGGTAGACATTGTTTAACATGGAATATGCCGTAAATAGCACCAGGGTGCCGCGCGGCATTTCCACAGCCATTTTTTCCAGCAATTTCTTCAGTTCACTGGTATATTGCGGACTGGCAGGGTCCGGTAGAAAGGAAGGTACACCAAGCATCACCTGTTCAGGATAATTGAACGGGGAATCGAGTAAAATGGTGCGGGTTCGTTCCGCCGGTAAATGTTGGATACCGATGCGCTTGCCAAAATAGTCAAAGCGCTTGTTTACTGCCATCGTAGCGGAGGTAAAGATGGCGGTTTTGAGATGATCAAACAACTTTTCGTGAAGAATATTGCCGACATCCAGCGGCGCTGCGTAAAGTCGGGTATCAAAGCTATCTTCCCGCGAAGGTAGTTCGAACCAATAAACATAGGTATCCCATTCCGCTTCAATGAGGAATTCCAGATTGTTCTGGACAGCAACGCACTGAGTTAACTGGGCAGTAAGATCCTGAAAAATTTGCCGCTGATAGTCAATACTATCTTCGGGAATATCGCGAAAATATTCAACCAGATCGTTGAGTTTTGACTGCAGTCTGATTAAAGATTTTAGGAGCTGGGTATAATTGGATTCCATTGTATCAAACAGTCGATCATCGCGCACGTAGCGGTGGCGGGTATTATAGTAATTGCTATCTCCCAACTGTTTTTCCCGCAGCATCTGGCTAAGTTCGCGGAAAAAATCCTGAGTTTTCGACCAGGACTGCTGGCGAAGATCGATGAGCTCTTCGATCATTTTTTCCAGGCTATCGACCATCGTTGGCTTCAGTTCGCTTTTCTGCAGCCGTCTTTTCAGCTTCATCAATACGCCGGTTTCGAAGCGTTCCTTTTGGTAGAGCTTATTAAGGAAATCGCGAAATTGCCAGACCGTGGTCTCGATCCCGAGAAAATCTGTGGCTGTTTTCTCGATATTGTGGGCTTCATCGAAAATGACGTTGTAGTAATCGGAAAGGATGGCATTATCGGCGGCCAAATCGGAGAACAACAGTGAATGATTTACCAGCACCACATGGGCTTCCTTGGCATTATTGCGGGCGCGCATTAAGAAACATTGATCATAATACTTGCAGGCTTTGCCGGTGCAATAATTATTCTCGGCAATCAGCTTGCTCCATAATCCACCATTGCGCTCTACCCGAAATCCATTGTTCTCGGCAATGTCGCCGGTTTCGGTTTCCTGCACCCAAAAAACCAACGGTAATATTTTCATCCGCTCTTTTGGGGTCAGGCTGGATTTCATATCGTTCAGCACAGTTACCCATTTATCCAGGCAGAGGTAGTTGTTCTTCCCTTTTAAAAGGACTGCCTTAAACTTCTCCTCCATAATGCTGTTAAGGATGGGCAAATCTTTAAAAAACAACTGCTCCTGCAGATTCTTGGTATTCGTACTCACAATAACCCGGCCCTGCGGCCCATAGTTTTTCACCGCCCATTTGATTGCCGGTACCAGGTAGGCCAAGGATTTGCCAGTGCCGGTGCCGGCTTCCACCATTAGAAATTGAGAATCGTTAAAAGCGTCGGCGATGGAAGCAGCCATGGTCACCTGGGGCGGGCGTGGCTCAAAAACCCCGAATTCGTTCGCCAAATCGCCATCTTCACCAAAGAAATTGGCGACATCATCCGCATCGATCAGCCGGGTACCGTCATCCTGAGGAATGGCCAGGCTTTGTTCTCCAATAATATTGTAGTGATTGGCCTGTACACTAAATTTTGCCCGATCAATCCCTACCGGTACACTCAGTCGGCCACTGGCAACAAAAAGGGCAAGATTTTCGAAAAAAGTCTTCAAGGGTTCTTCTGTCGGTTCTAAGATTTGGAGAATTTTCTGAACATCGGCCAGCTTTGTCTTCACAGCAATTTCCAGCACTGCCAGAAACACACGGGCGGCGGCTTCCGCATCCGGTAGGGCCCGATGGGCATTCACCAATTCAAACTGGAAATAATTTACCAGCGCCCCGAGGTTAAATGCCGGTAAAAATGAAAGGTAGATGCGCGCCAATTGTAAGGTATCGAGTACCGGATTAGGGAAGTAATGGAAGGATTTATCGAAAGCATCCCATCCTTCAAAATTTTGCTCACTGCGCCGGGCATGATATTCCAGGAACCCCAAATCGAAACCAGCATTATGTGCCACTAGTGGGTAATGCTTCAGAAAATCTCTGATTAGCGGCAGCTGTTCCTTGAATGGCAGCGCATCGGCCACATCTTTTTCCGTGATACCGGTAATTCGGGTGATAAAAGCGGGAATTTTTTTCGTCGGTTTAACGTAAAAATTGAGCTGGTCATGAATTTCACCATTACGAAAATGAACAGCTGCAAACTCAATAATATCTTCACTATTGTAATCCAGGCCGGTCGTTTCCAGGTCGATAGCGACAAAATCATCCAGTTTGAGCGCTTCGAAATGTTCCGGTGTTAATAGTTGAGTGGATGCAGACATGAAATTCCCGAATTATCAGTTTGAAAGTTCGCCAAAATAATACACTATTCCCGGGCGGGAAGCAACGGAATTTTCTGAGCGCAGTGATTAAAATCGACTGTCGCTATTCGGTCAATAGATTGAAGGGGAAATTTTCAGGCAGGGAGAAAAAATAAAAGCAGCACCTCGGAAAATTGGATTTTAAGGGAAAGACTACCCGGCAACACTCTACCTTAAAAAACCGCCCGAAAATACTGCTTTTATAGACAACAACAACTTCTTAAACCATCCTGGTCACAGCACATCATCCTTGTAACCTTTGTTTCTGTCTCCTGCTTAATCAATAAACAAAAACGGTACCAAAAAACATAAGCACTCTCTTATCTTTATGTTTTTAATAAACTTAAAGAACAGGAAAATTTTTTCCTGATTTTCTGAGTGCTCCCTATCTTCTTCCCAAGGTAGGAAAAAATTTTCCTACCCGGCAAAACAGTGCCCCTTATTCCATAAACCGGTGAGCGTAATACAAGTGACAGATTTATCCGTTTTATTTTATAAGTTCCTGCTATATATTGTATTCCTTTAAGTACGTCTGCAATTTGACACCCGGAACTATTTTCAGGATGGTAGTATAAAAGCGAAACAGTTTTATTCATTATGCAAGGACACTAACCAATGATATTAAGAACGCTCCTCATTTCTGCGTTTATATATTTGGCAACTTCAATGCAACCGCTAGCAGCCCAGAGCATCAGTAAATATGCCGGAGAGTTCATGGCGATAGATGTTTCTGCCCGGGCTCAAGCACTTGGTGGTGCTTTCTCCGCAGCTGCCGGGGATGTTTATGCAACATTTTATAATCCCGCTGGCCTCGCCCAGGTAAATACCACCCAGCTCGGCTTTACACATACCCAGCAATTTCTTGCTTCTGTGAATTATGATTATATTGGTTTTGCAACACCGTTTTCCGGAAATAAAACAATCGGCCTCAGCCTTATTCGTCTTGGGGTAGATAATATTAAGAATTCTCAGAACGCCGGTATTTTTGACGACAATGGTGTGCTGACCGGTATAGATGAAAGCCAAATAAACAATTTTAATAGCGCTGACTATGTTTTCTTTTTATCGATGGGGCATCAATTCCGCAGCAAATTGTCATTGGGTTTCAACGTAAAACTGGTTCGCCGCTCTCTGGCAGATAATAGTGCTAACGGTTTGGGGTTTGACGCCGGCTTTCTCTACAGCGCCAGTAATAAGTTACGAATCTCCGGGATGTTCCGTAATATCACTACCACGTTAATTGCCTGGGATACCGGCCGAAAGGAATTAGTGAGCCCGACTTTACGTTTCGGCACCGCCTACATTCTCCCCTTGCCAGGTTTGAATAGTTACCTGGTTCCCAACTTCGATTTTATCATAAACACCCAAAATTCTCCCAATTTACTGGATAGCAATCTTGACAGCGGCCCTATTAGCGGTGCTATTGGCGGCGAACTGGCAATTCAGGAGCGACTCTTCCTGCGAGGTGGTTATGATGAATTACAACGCCTCAGTTTTGGTATTGGCATTCAGATTCCACACATCGGTATCGATTATTCCTTCACCGGTTACGATGAAGAATTGGGCAATGCCCATCGCATAGGATTACTGGTAAATTTCGATCGTTAATGTAATAGTATTTCTCCCCCACTCGTTGTATATTATATCCAACTTTTTAAATATTTATTGAAAAGGATATGCCGGCATCGCATATCCTTTTTACTTTAGTAATCTAAAAAATAGGGATTTAACTCACGAACCCTTGCCGAAATAGTGATATATTTGTCCCCCGACAGCAAAAGCCAATGCTGCCAGCATTTTCAGCAGAAGATGAGCGATGAACCCGGCACGAATTCATGATTGTATCACAAAAATAATAAGTGATTATTAGACTTGTGAAAAGCGAACAACCGACAACGCAGCACTCCAGACTACTCTTTATTGCCCTGATATCTATTGCCCTTGCAAGCCTGATATTATACAACCTTAACAGCCGGTTGGCTGCATATATTAGCACCTATGTAGACAACCTAACCGAAGAACGCGCCTTCCTGTTAAGTGAACCGCTGGAACGGGTAATAACGCCGAAAACTTACGGGTTTGATTTAAAAAACTTTGATCGTTATGACAAGGCAACACCCCGTAACACCCTGAAGGATTTGGTCAGTGCAGATTCCCTGATATTGCATATTCATATTTTATCTCCGGAACACCAGATTGTTCTCAGCGACAATATCAATCTGGAAGGAGAATCGCCCTACGCTTCAGAGGAGCTACAGCAGCGTCTGGCCGAGCATCGTCCCCTGATTCTTCAAGAACGGCAGGATGCGCAATGGGATTTTCTTGATGTCTCCTGGCCGGTGTTTATTCAAAACGACTTTAAAGGATTTATCATTACCGAAGTTCGCCTCGCTCGCAATCAGTCACTGGATAGCGTGCGCCAATTAGTGCTTTGGATCATTGGCCTAATGCTGAGCATCATCATCCTGATGGTCTTATGGTTCAGCTGGAAATCCGAGCATGTATCCGGGGTAGCAGCAGAAACAGAAACACCGGCGGTACCGGAAGCAGGCGAGAATCCTGAGGTGCCGGCAACACCGGCCGAACCGGAATCGGTTTTCAGCAAATTGAATGAGATGTATGAAGGTGCGGAGGATATCGACAAAAGTTTTAAACAGTCCGCGGAGAAAGCCCATACAATGATGCGCGTTCTTAACCAGGGACTGCTGATTCTCGATTTGAACATGCACATCATTACCCATAACGAATATATTCTCGACGTCTTTCAGTTGCGCACCCGCTCTGCGGTTCAACAGAAAACACATCGTCTTTTGCAACAAAATCCGCGATTACTGGAGATGTTTCGCCGGGCAAAAGATCCGTTAACGAAAGAAGTAAAAGATTACTTCAACCTAAATTTATTGAACAGCCGAAAAATAAAAGTTGAAGTTTTAGCAAGACCCTTTTATTTTAAGGACGAGATTACCGGGGTAACTTTTTATATTAAGAATCTCGACATGCTGCAAGAACTGGAGGACACCCTGCAGCGCAGTATGAATTACGGAGCGATTTCCCAATTATCTTCCAGTATTGGCCACGAAATCCGCAATCCTTTGAGCTCACTGGCGATCCATACGGAAATTGTCGACAGTATGGTCTCAAAGTCCGTTAATGACGAGAAGCGCTTAACCAAAATCAAAAAGTCCATCAACATTCTCAACACGGAAGTAGAACGGCTGAATAAGCTGATCGACCAGTTTTTCCGTCTTGCCAAGCCGCAGCAGATGGCACTTACTTACGTGAACATAAACGATCTTATGTTCGAGATCTATGATTTGGTTTATCAGCAGGCATTAGAAAAAAACATTGAAGTAAAACGTCGCTTTACCCGGGATTTACCAATGGTAAATGTTAGTCGGGATAAGCTTAAGCAAGTGATTATCAATTTGATTCTGAATGGCTATGATGCCATGACCGCCGGGGGCGAATTAACCATGCGCACCCACTATCATGAAGGGAAAGTAGTCATTTCCATCAAAGATACTGGCGCAGGAATTCCCGCGAATATTCGGGATAACATTTTTGATCTTTATTTTACCACGAAAGATAGTGGTAGTGGTATCGGTCTGGCAATTTGCCGAAAAATTATTGAAGCACATGAAGGTCAGCTCTATTTTGAAACGAAACTGGGACAGGGAACTATTTTTTATATTGAATTGCCGACCTCCCAAAATTAAGAGAGGATATTGTCAATGGAAAATTACCGCATACTGATTGTAGATGACGAAGAGAACTTGCGCGTCGGTATGGCAACGATCCTTGAAGATGAAGGATTTGAAGTACATGAAGCCGCGAATGGCAAAATTGGCATAGAAAAGCTGGAACAAGGCATTTATGACCTGATCATTACCGATTATAAAATGAATGAAATGGATGGCATGAAGTTTCTGGAATTATTGAAAGCGGATTACCCCTCCATGAAGGTCATTATGGTTACCGGTTACGGCACCATCGAGCACGCTGTGGAAGCAATGAAGCTTGGTGCTGTCAATTATATGACGAAACCGGTTAAACCGAAAGAACTGGTCGAAATGGTAAAAACGGTGCTTCAGATTGATGAAAATGATGACATGAATGAAGCCCAGAAGCAGGAACGCCTGAAAAAGTATTACCACTTTCACAACCTCGTCGGTCAAAGCAAGGCGATTCAGCAAGTTTACAAACGAATCAAGGAAGTTGCCAACACTGATATCCCGGTGTTAATCATCGGAGAGAGTGGCACTGGTAAAGAGATGGTTGCCCAGGCTGTGCATGCCCTGTCCAAACGTAAGGATGGCACTTTTGTCGCTGTTAATACCGGCGCGATTCCGAAAGAGTTAGTTGCTTCAGAACTGTTCGGCCATTTGAAAGGGGCATTCACCGGCGCGATCGCTGACAAAAAAGGTAAATTCGAAGAAGCCAATGACGGCACTTTATTTCTCGATGAAATCGGCACGATGAGCTTGCCGGTGCAAATCAGCCTGCTCCGCGTGTTGGAAACCCAAATTATCGAACGGGTTGGCAGCAACAAGCCGATCGCCGTTGACGTACGCATTCTCGCCGCTACAAATGACAATCTGAGTCAAATGATTGAAGACGGCAGTTTTCGCGAAGACCTTTTTTATCGTTTAAACGTTTTTACAATTGAAATCCCGCCGCTGCGCGAACGTCAGGCCGATGTCGCTTACCTCGCCAATTTTTATCGGGAATCTTTCAACATCGAACTGAGCAAAAAAATTTCCGGTATTACCGACCGGGCAATGGAAGCATTAAAAGCCTATCACTGGCCGGGGAATGTGCGCGAACTTCGTAATGTTATTCTGCGCGGGGTTCTTACTGCCTCTAACCAGATCGATTTAAAGCATCTTCCCAGCAATGTCATCAAACCGGGGCTTGCACAGGTAAATATTACCTTCAAACCAGGTGTGCCATTATCGGAAGTTGAAAAGACAATGATCATTCAAACCCTGAAGGCAGTGCGCGGCAACAAGCTGAAAGCGGCCAGCATTTTGGGCATTAGCAGACGTTCGCTTTACAATAAACTGGAAGAATATGAGATAGAAGATTAAACGACGGAATAGCGCATCGTTATATCCATGACACAATTTGTGTAATTGTTTTACAACTTTTTCAGATAACCAAAATGGTTATCCGTCACACAAACTCCTGAAGGCCAGTGCACAACTGGCTTTCGCCATTTCTGGCATTTCTGGCAAGCCCTTTGCTTAATTCCTCCCCTAATACATTAGCAAGTTCGCAAATAAAGGATCTATTTACTATAAAGAGGGAATTTTCAATGCTTGCATTCAACATGAGAAAGATTTTGGTCGCTGAAGATGATCGTAATTTAAGCCGGAGTATGGATACCTGGCTGACCCTGGAAGGATTCCAGGTAATCACGGTCTATAACGGCGAAGAGGCACTGAATAAACTGGTGCAGAATTCTTATGATTTGCTCATCACGGACATCGCTATGCCGCGCGTAAATGGCGTAGAGCTGATCTCCAGAGTGCGGATGTATTCACCCCAATTACCAATCCTGGTGGTTTCCGGGAAAATCAATGCGGATCTCATTTCCGATCTGCATGAGATGTCCATCGACTATATTCTGCCCAAGCCGATTAAGCCGATGGAATTCCGGAAGATTATCGGTCAGCTCTTCCCGGATCAGATTTACGCTTGATTTTGGACGACCGGTTTAGAGCGGATCAGCGAAGAGCGTTTTCACCTGGGTGGGCAGCACACTGCCCGGTGCAGACTTGCGGGGTTTCCGGACGTATTTGATGTGGGTATAGACAACCGGCACGTAGCTGGCATGTTTGGCGGTGCTGAATGATACCGCCAGGCGGGCAGCATACTGCAATACCTCCGGAGGAATCTGATCCCTTTTCCCCGGATTACGCACAACCACGTGGGACCCGGAATATCCCTGGACGTGCAGCCAAATGTCTTCTTTATTGGCATGTTTAAAGGTAAGCGTATCGTTGTCCTTTGCGGATCTACCGACCCAAATATCAAACCCGTTTTTTTCGTATTGCTTGTAAGGCAGTCGATAAAATTGCGATTCTTCCGCTTTATAAGCCAGTAAATGACGGCTTTTTAATGTTCCCTCAATTTTCGAAATAGCCTTAAACGTATCCGCATCTTTCAGTTGAGCTTGTAATCCTTCCAGTAGTTCTATCTGCTCATTCATTTGTGTCTCCCGCAAAGCATGCTCTTCTCCCCGTTCCTGATAACGCCGGGCTTTTTGGAAATATATTTCCGCATTTTCTTTCGCAGAGAGCGTTGGTTTGACCACAACCTCAAATTCTGGCATTTCCGCATCATAATAATCGATCAAGGTAACCTTCCCCTCCCCTTTCTCCAACAGATGTGGTTGAGCGATGAGCAATTGTCCAATTTTTTGGAAGTATTCCTTCTTGGCTGGGTCCTGCGGATTATTACGCAGCTTCTTCAGGGAAAATTGCAGGGACTGTATCTTTTTCGCCAGTATGCGGCTAAAATGGGTTTTCTTCTGGATCAGTCCGCGAAATTTCAGGGATTGAAAGCAGAAAGTTCGCAAGGCCGTATTGATATCATCGAACTGTTTTTCTTCCCGCTCTTTCAGATGGTTTAGTGCGATCAGGGAAAAGCTTTCCGGCAATTCATTCTGGTAATAGATTCTCGGCGCACCATTTTCCATTTCTGCTATTAATGCATTCGCTTGATTTCGAATGTTTTCGGCATCCTTTACAGCTTCTTCGCAGCTAATATTCTCCGCTAAATCACATCGATGCAGTAATTCCTTTACTACCGGGCGGGAAAAGTATTGAAAACGGCGAAAGGACTTTAACAGTGGCAGTTCCCCATTCTCTTCCAGATATCGTTTCCATTCCGCTGCATCCTCACCGGGAAACATCCCAATAGCATTTTCGGGTAATTCGAAGGGTGTCCCAACAAATTTCTTTGCCCCCTTAAAGGCGTTGACGATCATTCCCTCGCCATCGATCAAAAAGAAATTACTGCGGGCCGTAAAAAATTGTAGCAGTAAGCGATGCTCCCAATCGACGAAACTGACTTCAGCAATGCGTTCTCCCGGTAACAAGGAAAAACTCTCGATCGTTTTTCCGGCCAATTCCGTCATAACATCGGCAGAGTTCTTCCCGCGGTTGGAGCGGGCCAGAAAGAGTAGATAGGGATACTGCGCGTCCGTGCATAATTGCAGGCAGCCCTCGTCATCCGCCAGTTGAAGAATCCACTCATTCTTGCGCTGGGTAAAGGCATCCGCAATGGTTTTCCCGGCGGCGAGATCATTCAGCGTAAGTATCTGCCGGAAAAGGGTTTGGTAATGAAGGTGCATTACAGATTTTCCTCCAGCCAACCGGTCATCCGCTGAAAAAGGTGGGTGCGATCTTTCCCGCGGACGCCATGTTTATGCCCGGGATAGATCATATAATCCACCTGCTTGCCAGCTTTCATTGCCGCTTCTATAAAGAGGACTGAATGCTGCCACATTACGATATTATCGGAGGTACCATGAATCATTAGTAATTTTCCCTGCAGCTGTTCGAGCTTATTCAGCGTGCTGCTCATTTCATACCCGGCGGCATTAGTTTCCGGCGTATCCATATAGCGTTCGGTATAAACCGTTTCATAGTATTGCCAATCGGTTACCGGTGCACCGGAGATACCAGCCTTGAAGCGCTCCGGTGCCTCCAGCATCAGGGATGCACTCATAAACCCGCCATAACTCCAGCCAATAACCCCAATCCGGCTACTATCGACAATGCCTTTTGCGACTAAACTGTTAACAATACTCAGCTGGTCAGCCACTTCCAATTTCCCCAATTGCCGGAAAGTTTCCTGCTCAAATGAAAGTCCCCGGTTGTAGGTACCGCGATTATCTGTTGTCATCACAATATAGCCGCGGGTGGCCATGTAATTTAACCAGAGCTGCCAGCTGCCTCCACCGCCGAGCCAACGATTCTGCACATTTTGCGAATGCGGGCCGCCATAGACATAGACCAGTAAGGGATACTGCTGATTTTCTTCGAAATTCGGTGGAAAGATGATCCGGGTAAAAAGGCTGTCGCCATTGTTGTTGCGCATCGGCGCAATCCGCACTTCTCCCATCTGATAAGCTTCCAGCGGATCTTCTGCTTCGTGGAAAATTTTCAAAAGACTTCCGGCAGCATCATAGATTCCGGCTTTTCCCGGTGTTTGCATATTGGAAAATACATCCGCAAAGTAGCGACCATCCGGGGACACTTCGACGTCATGGGTGCCGGCATTTTTTGTCAGGCGCTCGATTGCCCCGCTTTCCAGATCAAGCTTGTAGAGGTGTCGATTGAGCACGCCATCCTTTGTGGCGGTAAAGAATATCTGCTTGCCCTCTGTATCGCATCCTTTATACTTCACAACTTCCCAATTCCCCATTGTCAGTTGTTTGATAAAGTTGCCATCCCGGTCGTACTGATAGAAATGCCGCCAGCCGTCCCGTTGAGAGAGCCATAAGAAGGTTTTGGAATCATCATTCAGGAAAATTGGCCCAACTTGTGGATCGAGATATTTCTCTTCCGATTCCTGAAAAATGGTCAGCTTCGGCTTACCGGATTTTGCCTCGTATTGTATCATGCGTAATTGATTTTGATCGCGGTTTATGTGAGCCATGTAGAGATGTTTCTCATCAGGACTGAAAGTAAGATTGGTAAAATATTGATCTGCCGGCTCCCCGGTTTTCAGCCAAACGATTTTATCACGGGAACCGGTTTTGTAGATACCAATTGTTACGAGATGATTCGCCATTCCCGCCATCGGATACTTTGCCGCTTTCAGCACTGCCGGACGCTCGCTGTAATCGACATAAGGATAATCGGTAACCATGCTTTCGTCTTTCCGGTAAAAGGCGAGGTATTTGCCTTCGGGCGACCAAAAGCTACCTGCGCGGATGCCAAACTCACGACGATGGGCACTGACACCATATTTAATGCCGTCTCCTTCGCTACCGGCAACGAGTGTTGTTTTCCCATTTTTATCCAGCACGTAAAGACTATCAGCGGCTGCATAAGCCACTAATGGAGCAGTTCCACTGGTTATTCTCTTCTCATCTACCTTGGGCAGCTTGGCCAGCAAGCGCGCAGAATTCCCCTGCATATCCGCGGAAATCAAATGTTCTTTTTTCCAAAACCAGAAGCGCTGATCATCCTGCCAGTGAATTTCCGGGAATTTCCCCAGTGTGTCCAGGGATTGGGCTGTCAACCAGCCGTTTAGCGTCGCCAAAGAAAGAGAAATATCAGGAATGTTGTCCGCAACATTACCGATGATTAAATTGTCTTTTATTATGTAGGAATATTGTTCACCACTGGGCAGCCAGCTGAGATGTTTGGGAACGACGGGCTGCAATTCTTTGGCATTTTCACCGAGCACATTTTCCAGTGTCAGTATTTTCGGTTGTGCGGAAACATTAATCAGGCTGAGGAATAAAAACCAGAGGATATGCCCGGTAATTTTTTTCAATTTGACTCCTTTCATCTTGCTAAATTCAGCGATCTGTCTTATAATGGGAACTTTTCATCCGGGAAAAGATAATTATTTTAGTCACGCAAATCAAACAAAGGTATTTGTATATGCGCTTCCGGCAAAACGCTTGGGTGCTGATACTAATATTGTTTTCGGCAAATACGATTTTCGCCCAGTCGATTAACTGGGAACGGCTGGATATCGGCCTGCATCTCGCCAATATCGCCTCCCCGAAAAAGTCTGATCTGGGTGATTCGAAAATTACCGTCCTCAAAATAAATCCGGAACATTACGACTTTAAATTACTCTGCGCTTCGGAGTACGGGGGAAAATCCCGCACGGTTAGCAAATGGGCGCAGGATCATCAGCTAGTTGCAGCAATTAACGCAGGGATGTTTCAGGAAGACATGCTTTCCAGCGTTGGCTACATGCGCAACTTCGATCATTTGAATAATAGTCACGTTACCCCGCACAATACGTTTTTTGCCTTCAATCCGGTAGATACAACCAGCAAACCCGTGCAGATTATCGACAAAACCTGCCAGAATTTTGATTCGTTGCGCACCCGCTATCATTCCGTATTTCAAAACATTCGCATGATTAGCTGCGAAGGCAAGAATGTCTGGACACAACAGAATAATCGCTGGAGCATGTCTATCCTCGCTATGGATGCCGCAGATAATGTCCTCTTTATTTTTACCCGTTCTCCCTATAGCGTTCATGATTTCATTAACATCCTTATGAAGCTGCCTCTGGGAATTACCAACGCCATGTACATGGAAGGTGGCACTAAAGCGACGCTCTATATTTCCGCAGACGATGTGCAAATGGCCAAGATTGGCGCTTTTGACAATTCGATCGTTGATACTACGCCGTCCAGTGCCGGATGGGCGATCCCGAATGTGTTGGGGATTGTTAAGAAGCGTTGATCGTTGTTCGTTGTTCGCCTGATGCAGCCGTTGGCTGGATCTGGCTCGGTGTGTGTAACGCCTTTGGCGTATAATGATATGGAGTTTTTGGTTGGGTTGTTTTTTTGGGATAACGATCAACGAAAAACGAACAACGGACTTGCTTTTCGTCCGGAAGCATACTATATTTTTCCGTTTTAAAAATCGGGGCGTGGCGCAGCCTGGATAGCGCACTACCTTGGGGTGGTAGGGGTCGCTGGTTCAAATCCAGTCGCTCCGACGGAAAAAAGGGGAATCAATTTTTGATTCCCCTTTTTTATTTAACACTGGGGGTCTATGGAAACCGCACATTCGCAGCAACAAACATCTCCCGCACAATGTGGCATTATTATTCCTGTCTATAATTCTCCGGACCATTTGGAGGAATTGTTAAGCCGGATTACTGATCTGGAAAAGGAACTATCCGAATGGCAATTGTCGATATTAATCGTTGATGATGGTTCCACTCCCCCGGTCTCAAACTTTTTGGATATCCCTAACCTCAGCATTCTCTACCACCATAGCAACCTGGGGAAAGGGGCTGCCTTAAAGAGTGGATTTTCTTATTTTATGGATAATCCCTCCATTTCTGCAATCCTTACCCTTGATGCGGATTTACAGCATCCCCCGGAGCATATCCCGCAATTCCTAAATTCATTCCAGGGCAAGCAGGGTGATATCATCATCGGTTCCCGCCGCCGCGATCCGAAAGTGATGCCGCCACACCGCATTTTATCCAATTACCTCACTTCGAAAATAATTTCTTTGATGGCCGGGCAAAAAATACATGACAGCCAGTGTGGTTATCGCTTATATTCCCGCCGGGCGCTGGAAAAAATTCAGGCCGGAGAGAATCGCTTTCACCTGGAAAGCGAATTTCTCATTCGAGGCGGCTGGCAGCAGCTAACAGTGGGGCATGTGGATATTCCCACTATCTACAATGGCGCGCCCAGTGCGATTCGCCATTTGCCCGACACACTCAATTTTATCTCGTTGATTTTGCGATTATCTATGGAAAGGATCAGAGGCCATGTATGAACGGCAACGCAAGGAAATGGTGGAAAAATATGTTGTTGCGAAAGGAATTACCGACGAAAAAGTGATTGCGGCGATGCGCAAGGTGCCCCGTCATCTCTTTGTCGAAGCAGCGATGCGTCATCAGGCCTACCTGGATAAATCTCTCCCGATCGGCTTTGGACAAACCATTTCCCATCCGACAACCGTGGCATGCATGAGCCAGCTCTTAGAGCTTTCCGGCAATGAACGCATTCTCGAAATCGGCACCGGCAGTGGTTATCAGGCCGCGGTTCTGGCGGAGATGGGCGTAAAGGTTTATTCGCTGGAACGCATCGCGGATTTAGCGCGCCGCACCCAGCGCCTCTTCGACGAGCTTGGTTACTATACCATCGGCACTCGCATTGGGGATGGCACCCTCGGCTGGACGGCCCACGCCCCCTATGATCGCATTATCGTCACCGCTGCATCGCCGGACATTCCGGAAGGCCTTCTAAAACAATTAGCAGACAAAGGACGGATGATTATTCCTGTTGGAGAAAAAACTGAACAAAAGCTGATGATTATCACACGGGACACCGAGGAGTATCATATACTTGAGGACTACACGCGAAAGTTCGTACCGTTAATCGGAAAGGAAGGCTGGACGTTATGATAGAACAAATTAAGTTGATGGTCAAAGGCGGCATCATCGGTGTGGCGAACATTATCCCGGGCGTCTCCGGAGGCACCATGGCAGTGGTGCTCGGCATCTATGAGCAACTCATTGAAGCGATTGGTAATTTTGTTACAGATAAAGAGAAACGTAAAGAATACATTTTGTTTTTAGCGAAAATAGGGATCGGCGCGGTTGTGGCGATTGGCGTGCTTTCCTGGCTGATGGATTTTCTCTTAACCCATTATCCCCAATATACCTATTTATTTTTTATCGGCTTAATCGCCGGCTCAATTCCTTCGATCTACAATGTGCATGATGATATGAAGCCAACGGCCGGCGCAATAATATCTTTCATCGCTGGTATGGCATTAATTCTCTCTTTTGCGCTTCTTTTTCCCGAGGTGGAGAAATCGAAAGATATCAATTTTGAGTATCAACTAACCATGGCGAGTGGCGGTTTATTGTTGCTGGGTGGTATTCTTGCCGGCGGTTCAATGATCGTGCCGGGCATCAGCGGCTCTTTCATGCTGGTATTGCTTGGGCAGTATCAAGTTGTCATTAAAGCGATCAAGGAATTTAACGTCGTGCTGTTGGGTATTATCGCAGTCGGCGCCGGCGCCGGTGTCTGGGGCTTTGCCAAGTTGATCGATGTGCTCCTAAAAAAATTCCCGAAGGAAACCTTCTATTTTATACTCGGGCTGGTGGTTGCCTCTCTCTACCCAATCTACCCCGGCTTGCCAGAGCAGATGAGCGCGGCCGCATTAGCAATTGCATTGACATTTCTCGGCGTTGGTGTTTCTTATTATCTTGGGGAAAGATAAGAATATTTGCAATGCCCGTCCTGAAGAGATTCTTTTGCCCGCGAAACACGCGGAACACGCAAAGCGGCTCGATAAAAAGAATATTCATTTTTCGCGTTTTTAGCGTGTTTCGCGGGCAATAAAAATAACACAATTATTTTGGAACATACTCTGGGGCATAAGAAATCATAGTTGCCAGATTTCCTAAAAAAGCTTGACGCGCCTCAAAAAAAGTTTTATATTCCTGCCGCTTTAGAGATCGGGGCGTGGCGCAGCCTGGTAGCGCGCACCGTTCGGGACGGTGAGGCCGGAGGTTCAAATCCTCTCGCCCCGACAAAAAAGCCTGTCAAATTTTGGCAGGCTTTTTCTTTTGGGTTTGTTTACGTATTCCGCCCGGGATTGCATCCCAGGCTCGTTTCGGGGCGCCCTTGCGGGCTGGAATTGTTTATTCTGATTTGCTTCAAATTTGTATTGCTGCTATTTTTCTACTTGCCGGATGTAAAAATCAACCTTCTTATCCACAATATCACTTTTGGCAAGGATTTTCAAATGCCGGCGCATTTTCCCTTTTCCTTCCAGGAATCCATCCGGATCGGAGAAATTAACGCCATTGCCAAATTCGATGGAGATGTGATTTTTGTAGGGGAAAATCCCTGAGACTAATTCCTTGCCGGCAAAAAATACCAATCCCCCATACATAATCCCTTCCCTTAATTCAGGACCAATCTCGTTGAAAACCGATCGGATGGCAGTAATCTGTTCCCACTGCTCTGTTGAAATAGTCTGAATGTCATTGAGAAAATCCTGAATTTTCTGTGCGTCTGTATTGCTCATCTTTCCCCCTTTCTTTAGGTTATCATACTTTCTACCGCTTTTTTCGCCGTCCGGGCGGCTACATGCGCCCCTCCCCAATCATCCAGGTCGGAGTAGGCTTCGCCGGCGAAATAAACTTTATTGGCAACCGCTTGGAAGAGCGTTCTGGGCGTAGCACTGTTTTGGAAATTTTGCATGTAGGCACCACGCGTCAACGGCTCATTGGACCAGTTTTGTACGATGTGCTGCAGGTAGTTTTGCGAAGCCTGGCCGGAAAAAACTGCATCGAGCTCGTTGAGGATATAATTGCGAAGATTGTTGTCGGATAATGCAATGTAAGGATCTGCAGCAGTGCCGACAGCGAACAGCCCAAGCACATGTCTGCTGCTATTTTGCCCGAAGGCGGCATCGTAATAAAGTTTTTCACCGCTGTCCCCGTCGGTATCTGCGAATTCCAAAAAGGTCGGATAAAATTTTTCCGAGAACTCCAGAAAGACTTTTATGCCCGGCCACATCAAGGCTTCGCTCAGGGCGGTTTGTTTATTGCTGGGAAGCCCCGGTGTGAAGGTAATATCATTGTCCTGCAATATTCTCAGGGGGACGGTGATAAGGATTTTATCTGAGCTGTAACTTTCTCCGCTATCAGTGGTGGCAGTGATCGTTTCCCCTGAATAATCGACAGCAGTAATCTTCCGGTTAAACCGGGTTTGCGGCAAAGCAGTTGGTGCGATGTATTGATCGAGAAAACCCAGCCAGCTGGAATTAACAAATTTTCGATCGCTGATGCCACTGACCTGGGTAATACTCAGTGCACCATTATCCCAATAGCCATAGCTTTCTGATGAACCATACCCGACAGTATTTACTGACACTTGCGTTGCGTCGTTATTAACAATTTCCTTGAAAATATCAGTCGAGACATGCACCCACTCCGCCCCGAGGGGAATCGGAAAATCAACAAAATCGGTATTCGTTTTTAAACGCCCCCCGTGGGTTGGGGCCGCTTCGAGTATCTCATATTCAATCCCAAATTGACTAAGCAAATAGCCGGCAGTTAACCCTGCCATACCGGCACCGATGATTAATATTTTTCCGCTGAAGGTTGGATTGACGGAATCTTTACTACAGGCAGTAAATGCATTAAAAAAAGGCATGCTGATGCCCAGCATACCGCACATTTTCAAGAACTCTTTTCGGGTCATATTCATCGTCGCAGCTTTCGGTTTTATTCAGTCATAGAATTGAGTATCAGATCAATAAATCCAATATAAATGATGTCGGAAAAGAGTCAAGTCAATTCGTTATGATTCGCTAAAATACCGGGCCGGAAATATTTCTCATCACGTTTGTTTCCTGATTCAAAACTGCATCAGTCTCACAGTATTCCGCCAAAACCATTATTTTTCCCAATCACCCATGGGATCTACGATGTTCAAATCGATATCCATAGTTGAAAATGCAACTACTGCTGCGGCATCAAAGACCAGCCCGACAAAGAATCCGGTTTTTGCACTATTTTTCTTATTTTTATAGCGGATATGCGCGATATCTTCGCAGGCAATTGTTTGTTCATTGCCCGAAATATCAACGGTCAGATAGACCTGATTATCCTCAATCATCACCGAGCGATACTTGCCAATTAGGCTGTTTCCATGAATAGTCGTAATGATCAGATCAAGATTCTGGTATTCAAGTTTTTCCCGCATTGTTTGTAAACAGAGAATATCCTTAAATGCAATGAGATGTTTTTCACTGCCTCTCAGAATATTGAAATAGCTCTGACCATCTTTCTGTTCGACGGATAAAACTTTGCAGGTAAGCGACTGATTATTTGTCAAAGTGATAAAAACTCTGTCATTAATATACCGCCTGAAATTGCTGCGGGTTTGCAGGCCAAATGGCGTATACTGGGCATTCACCCCGGGAATTTTGCTAAATTCATAATCCGGCTTATTGCTGTCAGCAGCTGTGCCAAGGCTGTAACCGTTGACACTGCACCCGGTAAAAACACTTCTGATGAACAAAATGAAAAATCCGGCCAAAATCTTTTTACTGATCGCGCACATAATCATCTCCTTTATTTTGATCTCTACGCTAAATAAGTCAAAAAGAATGCCAGAGATTTCAAGATGTTCTAAACGTTGTTTTTAAGAAACTTAAGAAGGGAAAAAATAATAGTGGGACGAATTAAACGTATACTTTTTTAAGTGTGTGTATATTTTTTTAGACAAAAACGCCCTCAACGAATGCATTCTTTGAGGGCGTGTGAGAATCTATAGCTTATAAAAGTTGAAATTTTTTAGTTTTTCTCAACCAGTGTTACTTTACCATCTTTCAGGCTGTAGTAGGCGCCAACCACGTCAACTTTGCCATCAGCAACCATTTGATTGACAATCTGACTGCGCTTCTTGATATCTTCTACAGTGACATTAACATTGGTGTGAATGACGTTGCTGACATAAGTCTTGTCTTTCGAATTCCGTTCACCTTCCACCATTTCAATCGCAGGTTCAATCTGGCCGAGCAGATGATCGACATTTGCACTGCCAACATCCAGCTTGTCAATGGCAGATTTTACTGCCCCGCAGGACTCGTGACCCAGTACCATAATCAGCTTCGATCCGGCGACACCGACCGCATATTCAATACTACCAAGGATATCCTCATTCTCGGCATTGCCAGCGACTCTTGCGACGAAAACATCACCGACGCCCTGATCGAAAGCCATCTCTACCGGCACCCGGGAGTCTACGCATGATAAAATAATTGCCTTCGGATATTGACCACTGGTGGTTGCTTTAACCTGAGCGGGGAAATCACGATTGGTCAGCTGGTTATCCAGGTAACGCTGATTACCTGCCATTAAATCGTCGAGAATCGCCTGCGGTGTAGCATTTTGCTGGCGTTCCGAAGTCATTACTTCTGACACCAAATTGTTTTCATCTGTCGCGGAGGGCTTCTCGTTACACTTTGCAACACCGGTAAATAACACCAACATCACGATCGATATAATAATATTAAAGAACTTTTTCATGCTGTCCCCTTTGTATTGATTATATTAGGTTTATATAATTTATTAGTTTATTAGCTTTTTACAAAAACGCTCAAAACGCTCTTTTTTTTTAATTTTAATATACACGCTTTTTAAAATTTTGTTTATGAAAAACGAAAATTTTAATTAATCGGGCAGCTATAATCAAAAGATCTTGTTGAGGGTTACAAAAAGGGAGAGAATGCTACTGATAACTGCAACAACAATTACCAGCAGCTTCACACTAATTTGCCATATACATTAGCGTTTTAAATCTTCCGGACCGGTGGCAGCGAGCTGGGCCATTCGCAGTGTGCCGTTGCCCATGCACTCCCGCATACTTTTTACCCATTCAATCGCTTCCTGTTTGGAATCCACGCTGATCACCGTAAATCCGGGAATAATATCTTTCCCCTCAATGAACGGCCCATCGGAAACGGAGAACTCCCCATCTTCCAAACGCACATGGGTGGTTTCCCGGGGAAGGCGACCGGTGGCAACAATTGTCCCGGCATTAAAAGCATCTTCCATGAATTTACTCATCTTCGCCATTCCTTCCGGCGTTGGCGGATTCATCTTTTGCCCTTCGCTAATCGTAAAATAAACAAAAAACTGCATAACTAAAGCTCCTTTCAAAAACCTGGTTAGTAGATTGGGGAATTTTCTGATTTCAGACTCCCTTTTTCTGGTAGTCGAATAGAAATTCCCCGGAGGGACAGGTTTGCTAAAATTATTTTAAAATTTCTGCCAATTGTTTTTCCAGGTATCGACGCTCCGAGCCAGACTGACAAAACTCGATCGCTTTTTTATAATTTTTGATGGCATCATCGTTCGAATTCAGACGCTTCAAAAAATCCGCACGGGCGGCATAGGTTAAATGATGGGATTTTAAACGGACATCTCTAGCGAGTGCATCGATGAGTGCAATTCCGGCCGCGGGGCCATCTTTCATACCAACAGCAATTGCCCGATTCAGTGCTATTATCGGGGAAGGCTGAATCTTCAGGAGCATATCATAGTATCCGACAATAAGATCCCATTGTGTATTTTCCAGAGAATCAGCAACCGCATGCACCGAGGCAATCGCCGCCTGCAAGGTATATGGCCCGAGCCGTCCAGACATAATCGCTTGTTGAATAAAGCTTATCCCTTCATTTATTAGGTCTCGGTCCCAACGAGTGCGGTCCTGAGCTTCCAACGCAATTAAATCGCCGTCATCTGTAACCCGGGATTCCCGTCGCGCTTCCTGAATAAGCAACAGAGCCAGTAGCCCCATTCCTTCCGGTGCCGGCGTAAGTGCCACCAGCTTTCGACAAAGAAAGATCGCCTCGTCAGTCAATTCCTTGCGAAGGTGATTATCTCCGGCAGTAGCGGCATAGCCTTCGTTAAAAATAAGATAAATGACATGTAAAACGGCATTTAAACGCCCCGCCATCTCCGATTTTGGGGGAATTTCATAGGGAATATTTTTATCACGGAAAAGCGCCTTCGCCCGGGAAATTCGTTTCTTGATGGTTTCAGTAGGCAACAGATACGCACGAGCAATTTCTTCTGTCCGCATTGCGCAAACGTCCCGAAGCGCCAGGGCAATGCGAGAATCCAACGGTAAGGCAGGATGGCAGCAGAAAAAGATCAGGCGCAGCTGATCGTCTTCCAGCAAATCAAAATCAGGGTCATCGGCATCTGCAACATTCTCGGTTGCCAGCAGGGCATTCTCTTCCATTAATTCCCTGCCGCGCTTTGCCCGGCGAATCGCATCAATCGCTTTAAACTTTCCGGCAGAGACCAGCCAGGAATATGGATTTTTCGGAATCCCCTCCTCCGGCCATTTTTCCAGGGCAATACTAAAAGCTTCCTGCATTGCTTCTTCCGCCCGGTGAAAATCGCCGAGAATGCGAATCAGGGTAGCAAGTACTCGGCCGGATTCGAACTTGTATATTCGGGAAATGTCATCATTAATGTTTAGCTGCATGGGTATTCGTCACGTCATCTTATCACATAAAATAGTGTTAACATATTTTCTGTTCACCATCAACCTTATCGCCAATATAAGCGCTACATTTTACTGAACAACCTGTTTTGTTGCCAGGCCTTCTGCCCGATAAATAAAAAATATATTTAATTGTGTTCGGGAGGTTCATATTAGAAATTCATCTCTTTCGCCCGGCACCAGGAAAGCGCTAATGCCCCTGCAAGCAATAATACAACACATTGACCAGCGAAGCCGCTAAAACGATGAGGACCGGGCCACTTTCGCTAAAGGAGAATGAATGAGTTCCGATAAACAGTTGAAGCGCACTGAATTGCTCCTGGATGGAGAAACCTTGACAATCGAGCAACTTTCTGCCGCCGCCCGCAATTTGAAAAGCAAAGTCAGCTTTTCGCAATCTGCCCGGGAACGCATGCAATTGAGCCGGGACTGGGTGGACACGGTTCAGCAAAAGGGCGAACCAATTGTCTATGGCATCAATACCGGGTTTGGTTCAAAAGCCACTGTTTCCATCAACAAGGAGCGACTGCGGGAACTGCAGCGCAATCTCATAGTCAGCCATTCTGCCGGCGCCGGCGATCCACTGCCTATTGATGTCGTTCGCGCAGCGATGATTCTCCGCGCCAATACATTCGCGAAAGGCTTTTCCGGAATCCGATTGAAAGTCGCCGATCGTCTTTTGGAAATGCTGGAAAAAGGCGTAACCCCCTGGATTCCTGCCCAGGGATCGTTAGGCGCGAGCGGCGATCTCGCTCCGCTTTCCCACATGGCATTAGTGCTTAGTCGGGGGATTGATACCGACCCAACGGACTTTAGCGGCAAGGCATATCATTATAATAACAAAAGTAAAGAATGGCAGTTAACCTCCGGAAAAAGCGCGATGGCAGCTGCAGGCATTCCCCGCACCATACTGGAAGCAAAAGAAGGCCTGGCATTAAATAATGGTACGCAAATTTCCACCGCTTTACTCGCCCTGGCAATTTCAGATGCGAAACGACTGATCAAACTGGCAGACATCGCCATGGCAATGACCCTGGAGGGCCTGGAAGGCATCTCGGCAGCTTTTCTTCCGGAAATCCATAACTTACGCGCTCATCCCGGGCAAATCGACAGTGCGGCGAATATCCGCAATTTGATTGCTGGCAGTCAACTACTGGACAGACGCCCAATGAAGGTTCAGGATGCCTACAGTTTGCGTTGCCATCCGCAGGTGATGGCGGGCATCCGGGATACGCTCGCTCATATTGAGAATGTGCTGGTGCGCGAAATGAATTCCACCAACGACAACCCAATCATTATTCCCGAATTCGATGCCGTCAATAAAGCGATTTCCGGTGGTAATTTTCACGCACAGCCAGTCGCCTTTGCAGCCGATTTTCTTAGCATTGTACTTTGTGAAATCGGCAATATCTCCGAACGGCGCATTTTCCGCATGTCGGACAAAAACTTAAACGGCGGCCTCCCCTCCTTTTTGATTTCCGATCCCGGCCTGGAAAGTGGCCTGATGATCGCTCAGTATACGGCAGCTTCCCTGGTTTCCGAAAACAAAGCACTGGTGCATCCGGCCAGTGTCGACTCGATTCCTTCCTGCGAAAACCAGGAAGATCACGTCAGCATGGCCCCGATCGCTGCCCGCAAAGCACGTTCGATTCTCGAAAACGTCGAAAAAATTCTGGCGATCGAATTTCTCTATGCCGCCCAGGCATTGGACTTTCGCTATAATATGGCCCAGCAAATCGACGACATCTCCCCGGCTGATTTTTTCGGTAAAGGCAGTTATGCCGCTTACTCCGCGATCCGTCAACAAATCCCATTTCTGGACAAAGACCGACCGGTATACAAGGACATGGCCCGGATGCGTGCAATTCTTGTGGATGAGGAATTTCTGGCAGGGGTTGAAAATGCCGTAGGAAAACTTCGCTAATTTTTTCGAGGACAAAACGAATATTGCACTTCCCTGGTAAGGTTACCCCTTTAGGCGATTTCCGGTGCTGAATCATCTGTTTATATCACATTTAGGGGGTATTGCCCCATCATTGCTGCTGATTTACTTTTAATTAGCCTAGTTTGACTAATTGTAATATTCACTGAGTTAGGACAACCTATGATGCCCGCTTTCAAGATATTTTTATTCATCGCTGGTTTTATGTTTACTATAGTTTCTGCCCAAAATCAATCTCCGGAAATCAGCAACGTGCTGGCAGTTGCCGATACCTTAAATGGGATTGTAACTATCAGTTATGATTTAGACGATAGCGAGCAGGACAGTATGGAAGTATCGCTGCGGGTATCCGACAATAATGGTATCACCTATCTTTTTCCGGTAGATTCTGTTAGCGGAGATATTGGTTATCCAGTGCTTCCCGGTACCGGAAAACAAATTATATGGCGGTATGATCCGGCCTTAACCAAGCTATCGGGAAAGTCACTGGCAAGCTTTCAGGCTAAGGTAATTGCCGATGATCTGTACAAAATAGACATTCAAACGATCGTTGATCAGGTCGATAGCGATAACATGCTTAATGCCCTGCAGGCGATTGAAGGGGTGCGGCACTTTAGCAGCGGCGCCGGTATGTGGGAAACGACGAAAACTTTTATCGAAAATAAATTCCTCGAAAAAAGCCTGCAAACTTATCGCCACGAATTCAATTATAATACCGTTACGGCTGCGAATATTATCGGTCGCTTACCAGGCGATGGGGATGAAGCTGTCACCTACATTATCGATGGCCATTTTGATACCGTTCCCAATACCCCTGGCGCAGATGATAACGGCAGTGGCGTGGTCGGTATGCTGGAGGCCATGCGGATATTCTCTGCATATCATTTTAATAATTCCATTGTCTTTATCGGATTCGATCTGGAGGAAGTGGGACTGGTAGGCAGCTTACGGTATGTCACCGATGCAATTCCTGCTTATCAGCAAACCGCTGGGGTTGTAAATTTCGAAATGATCGGCTTTACCTGCAATGAGGCCGGATGCGATGACTTTGCACCGCTCGGAAATTACATCCATAACATTAGCGATGTTAATTCCAATCCTTTACGCCAACAGTTCGACCTCGCTGCAGCAACTTATGTTCCCGCTTTGAATGTGCTTTCCACTCAGGCAGATCCCAGCAATCCCAATTTTCGCAGAAGCGACCATGCCCGTTTCTGGGATGCCGGAATTCAGGCGCTTTTTCTAACTGATGGGGCGAATTTCCGCAATCACCATTATCATCAAAACAGTGATTTGATATCCACGTTGAATTTTGAATTTATGAGCAATGTCGTTAAAACCACCGTGGCTACAATCGCAACCCTTGCGGACGTTCGGCATATTGGTATCGGATTAAGCAACGTTTTTGTTTTAAATACGACTGGCACAAGCGTTCCTGCCCCATTTCCTATCAACAACTTTAGCCTTAAGCAGAACTATCCCAATCCTTTTAACCCAAGCACAAACATTGAATATACGCTGGATAAAACCTCCCACGTTGTGCTAAGAATTTTCAACTTACTGGGGGCAGAAGTACGCACATTGGTTGATACTGTTCAACCGGCAGGCGTGCATCGGGTCGTTTGGGATGGCCAGCAAAACAATGGCAAACCGGCATCTTCTGGCGTTTACTTGTATAAGCTGGAAAATGGAGAAAAGGTAATTGCCAAAAAAATGACGTTGATTCGTTAGCTTGTGTAGACTATTAGACTAAACAATAGGTTCCGAATTTTTCCAATGCACTGTTTATTAGAAGAACCGCCGATCTGAAATTCATATTCATTCTGAGCCCTTCGACAAACTCAGGATGAATAGAGGTCGCGCTGTTTGTTCTTATTGCATTTTCGATTAATTTGTAGATATGTAATACAATATAGTAAAACCAGGTATTTTTGTCGCAATCATGATACAGCATATGGCGTTTCCTCCCCTGTTTTAAATCTTTCCAGAAAATCCTTTTACTAATAATCGCAGTTATTCATTTCTCTGATTGTCGGAATTTTCTTATATTAGGCAGCGAATAATTTAAAAATCACCCAAGGAGGTATATTAATGAGATATTTACTTGTTTTTGCATTTACCATTTTCCTGGCCTGCACTACTGCAGACAATGGAGATATTGGTGAAACGCCGCCTGCCGGTGGGGATACCGGACCGATTCAAACCGAAGAAGTTAGTTATACTGATGGTGAAACTAACATGAAAGGTTTTTTAGCATTTGACAAAACTAAAACCGGAAAACGGCCGGCGGTACTCATTGTACATGAATGGTGGGGACATAATGACTATACCCGGAAACGCGCCATTCAGTTAGCAGAGATGGGTTACACTGCTCTTGCCATAGACATGTTTGGCGGTGGTAAACAGGCTGCACATCCACAGGATGCCATGAAATTTTCCGGTGAAGTTTTTCAAAATCTTTCCGCCGGAGAAGCACGGTTCAATGCAGCGATGGATCTTGTTAAAAAACATGATTCCGTTGATCCGGAAAAAATTGCAGCCATTGGCTATTGTTTTGGTGGTGGCATTGTGCTGCATATGGCCCGGATCGGCACAGATCTCGATGCGGTCGTTAGTTTTCATGGCAGCCTGGACAGTCACCATGAGGTTCAACCCGGCGATATTAAGGCACAAATAATGGTTTGTAACGGGCAAGACGATCCGTTTGTCACCAAGGAACAAATTGCGGCGTTTAAAGAAGAAATGGACAATGCCGGGGCAGTTTACGAATTTATCAACTATCAGGGCGCCGTACATGCTTTTACCAATCCTGATGCGGATGCAAACGGCGAGAAGTTCTCCCTGCCGCTCGCATATGACGCCCATGCGGATACCAGCTCCTGGAATCATATGAGCATCCTTTTCAATGTCCTGTTACCCACGGGCAACGCAAATTTGTGATATAAAAATGCAAAGCATTTTAAAGCAATCTTATGATGCTGTCATCCCCTTCCTGTATGGCAGCATCATACTTTAAAATCACCAGGTATCTCTCCGCAAAAACGACATATAAAACGCTGCCCTCCTTCAAAGAATTTATTAATAACCTTTATTCATATAGCACTATTTAAGTATATTTCAGTATCTCATAAAACGGTAAAGGAGATCGGTTATGGCGAATACATATCAGACTCTCTACGAACGATCGTTAAGCGATCCTGATGGCTTCTGGAGCGAAGTTGCAGATGATGTACACTGGTTCAAGCGATGGGATAAGGTACTGGATGATACAAACATTCCATACTATCGTTGGTTTACCGGGGGCGTTACCAATAGTTGCTATAATGCCCTGGATCTTCACGTCGACCGTTGCCGGGGCGAGCAGGCTGCGTTAATCTATGACAGTCCGGTTACCGGCACGGTTAAAACTTTCACTTATCTGGAATTGCTGGATAACGTCGCCCGGTTTGCTGGCGTGCTGCAGGCAAACGGTGTCGAAAAAGGCGACCGGGTTGTCATCTACATGCCGATGATACCGGAGACGGTTATCGCAATGCTTGCTTGTGCCCGAATCGGTGCGGTTCATTCTGTCGTCTTCGGCGGATTTGCCGCCCGGGAGCTGGCCACGCGTATCGACGATGCCCGTCCCAAACTGATTGTTTCCGCATCTTGCGGCATCGAGGGGAAAAAAGTCATTCCCTATAAGCCATTGCTGGATGCTGCGATCGAGCAAGCGACCGCTAAACCGGATAAGACCATTGTTTTTCAACGACCGCAGGTGAATGCGGCGATGACGGCAGGTCGCGATCTCGACTGGCAGGCATTAATGAAAGATGCCCAGCCGGTCCCTTGTACGCCCCTGGCTGCCACCGACCCGCTTTACATCCTCTACACCTCCGGCACCACCGGCGTTCCGAAAGGCGTGGTGCGTGATAATGGCGGCCACCTCGTAGCATTGAAGTGGAGCATGAAAAACATTTACGGTGTAAATCCCGGCGAGGTTTTTTGGGCTGCTTCCGATGTCGGCTGGGTTGTCGGACATTCCTACATTATCTATGCACCGCTGTTTATGGGTTGCACAACGGTTTTGTATGAAGGAAAACCGGTAGGTACTCCGGATCCCGGCGCATTCTGGCGGGTGATCTCCCAACATAAGGTTTCGGTAATGTTTACAGCACCGACAGCTTTTCGGGCAATCAAGCGTGAAGACCCAAATGGTGAATTTATCCGCAAATACGATCTTCAGCATTTCCGGACACTCTTTCTGGCCGGCGAACGTTGTGACCCCAATACACTGCACTGGGCACGGGAGCAACTGAACGTGCCAGTCATTGATCATTGGTGGCAGACAGAAACTGGTTGGGCAATTGGTGCTAATTGTGCCGGACTCGGTCTATCCGAGGTAAAACCCGGTTCCTGTGCCAGACCGGTACCGGGCTACAATGTCCAGGTACTCGATGAAAATAATAATGAATTACCAGCAGGGCAGATTGGCACAATTGCTATCAAGCTACCGCTGCCTCCCGGCTGCCTGCCAACGCTTTGGCAAAATGATGAAGGATTCAGGAATTCCTATTTAACAGAATTCCCCGGCTATTACAATACTTCCGATGCCGGATTTATTGATGACGACAATTATCTCTGGGTCATGAGCCGAACCGATGACATTATCAATGTTGCCGGGCATCGCCTCTCGACCGGCGCTATGGAAGAAGTACTTTCAGCACATCCTGATGTTGCGGAATGTGCAGTATTGGGTGTGGCTGATAAGCTGAAAGGGGAAATTCCCCTTGGCACAATAGTGCTAAAGGCTGGTGTGGAAAGAAATGATGCCGAGATCATCGGCGAACTCATCCAGATGGTCCGGAACAAAATTGGTCCGGTTGCCTCGTTCAAAATAGCCACGGTTGTCAAGCGATTACCGAAAACCCGGTCCGGAAAAATTCTTCGCGGAACGATGAAAAAGATTGCTGATGGCATGGATTATAAAGTGCCGGCAACAATCGATGACCCGGTTATTCTGGAGGAAATTACTGCGGACTTTAAGCAGCTCGGGTATCCCAGGCAACAATCGTAGTTTGGACAATTTCCCATGCCAACAGAAACCGGCTGCCATACAAAATGAAAAGCCAGCCTGGGTTTCTTACCGGCATGGAGAAATATAAATGCTAATTTTCCAGAAGGGCGGCATTTTCTGCCTTGTTATCCAGCGAAATTGCCATCCACAATTTAAATTGACTCCCCATTTGTGGACGTTCACCACCTCCGGCCGGCCCTCTGCCGCCGCCACGGCCACCACGCATTCCTCCGCCGCCGGACCGTCTCCCAACACCTCCACCAGCACGAAGCCCTTGCATGCTATTGCGATCCAGTTTTCCGGTCTCTAAACCAACCCCCAGTGTACTGCCCGGCGTTACATTTATCGCATAGGGGAATCCCGCACCCTCGGATAGTGGTATTTTCAACTCGCAAGTCATAGACTCCGGCAAACCACTCACTTTTGCCGCGATGCCCATCGCCTCCCCTATCCGCATCCGAAAGGGTTCATCATCACCATTGGTGAAAATCTCAATAGCTTCCAATGCTTTCTTTTGCCTGTTCATGCGTTCTTCTTCGCTCTCTTCTCCCCAGCCTTGCCGTTGTTGGGAGAGTCCCCGCTGCCCGATTCTACCCACCGGAAATTTGATACCAAAAGTTTTTTCTTTACCGCCGTCCGGGTCAAACCAAAATGTTAATCCCATCGTCATAATTTGCCACTGGAGATCTCTCTTGATTCCGGAGAGGCTGATGTAGAGAAATTGGTCATCATTGGCAAACCCCAGTGCGATGTTTTTATCTTCGATGTAATTGATATTATCTCCCCATTCTTCCTGCTTCCCATCGACGACGATATTATTTGCAGGCCATTTACTATCTAATGGCAATGTGCTGCCACATCCCGTCATCCAAAAACAGATAAAGGCACATAATGAGAGAAATGCGATTCTAGCCAAATATTTAGTAGCAGGCGGCATTGCTGAATAAGTAGGTAATTCGCTATTAATCAGAAGATTACGGCGATTGAAAAGATATAAATACAAGTGCTTCATGATTCTCCCTTTCAGGCAGACAATAAATACGATTAAATGCTTTTAATCTTAGACAACAAAAGTCCTGATTAATTGCACTTGTGGGGAATTTATATATAATAGAATTAAGGATATGCGATTATTTCGGTGAGTCTTCTTTAAGTAATTTTTCTATTTGTGTATTAAGCGTATTAACAAAGTCGTCATTACTTTCCTTTAATCCGGTATGTTCGTCCCGAACAACACCTTTTTTGTCAATAATAACCGTATGAGGGATTTTATCCGCACCAAAACGAGTAGCCATGCGATGAAATGTATCGAAGGCCATAGGGAAACTATATCCCTTATTTTCATTGAAGGCTACAATGCGGGGCATCATTCTTTTTTCTTCCAGAATAATACCAAAAACGAGCACATTCGGATTGTTCTCATAGCGCTCATGCACTGCTTGCAGTGCTGGTAATTGTACTAAGCAGGGAGCACACCAGGTTGCCCAGAAATCCAGCACCAGCACTTTTCCGGAAACTGCCCGGGAATCCCAGACCTCTCCTTCCAGCGTCTTAATCTCGAGTTCGCCGAAGGCATTGTAATTATATTCTGAGTCGCTATTTGCCGGCGGAACGACCATCATTGGCTCCAGGAGTCGAGTAACACCCGTAAGGGAGATAATCGTAATCATAATACCCCAGGATATCATCAGCAAGAGATAAGAATATCGTTGTTCACCTGGCCAATATTTGCGTAAAAGACCAGCAAACAGGAAACCGGACATCACCAGCAGGGATAAGAGTATTGAAATATCCGGAGAGAATAAGTTTGGTTGGAGAAAGGGCAATATCAATAAGGGCAGTGAAACGCTCGCTGCCGCAGTTATGCGATTATTAGATAAATGCTGCTCCGAAAAGAATCCGGCAATCGCTCCCCCAATCGCCAGGATAGCGCTAAGCAAATTCAATTTCGGGTTATAATTTCCGCCTGCAATTGCAATAAAAAGTAACGCTACTGCCCAGCCGAGCATATGCAGCCAATTAAATCCACTGCTTATTTTCTTAGTGATTCCATCGATCATTATTTTGTTGCCAGCCTCTCAAGCATTTCCCGGGTCATTTTGTCCAAATCATAATCAGGCGACCAATCCCACTCATCTCGTGCTTCCTTATCGCTGATACTATCCGGCCAGGAATCGGCAATCTTTTGGCGGGAATCGGCATTATAGTCGCAATGAAAATCCGGCTTATACTGCTGGATGGACGTAACAACTTCTTCAGCGGACAATGCCATTGCGCTAACGTTGTAAACTCGCCGGCGTAATCGATTGTTGTCTGCATTCGCTAAATCGATCAGGGCTTTAATCGCGTCAGCCATATACATGAAGGGTAAAACAGTATCTTTTTCAACAAAACAGGTATAGTTTTCTCCGCGGGCAGCATGCAAATAGAAATCGACAGCATAATCAGTTGTACCGCCACCGGGTGCGGTCTCGCTGCTGATGATACCCGGATAGCGCAAAGAGCGGGTATCCAGGCCAAATTTCAGATAATAATATTGGAGCAACTTTTCGCCGGCAACTTTGGTTACGCCATACATCGTTGTGGGGTTTAATGGAATTTCATTCGGGGTATTCTGTTTGGGCGCGTCCGGTCCGAAGACGGCGATAGAGCTGGGTGTTACTAATTTTTTGACACGCTTACGGCAGGCAACTTCCAGGACATTCATTAAGCCCTGCATATTGATGTCATAGGCAAATTTAGGGTTTTTCTCGCCAGTTGCGGAAAGAATCGCGGCCATATGAAAAATTGTATCAATATCGTGATCAACTACTGCTTTCGCGAGCTGATCGGTATCCATAACGTTTAAATATTCAAATTTACTATGCTCCCGAATAACCGCCGGCGGTTTTTGTATATCAGTCGTAATAATATTTTCATCACCATACATCTCGGCTAATTTTATTGTTAGCTCTGTACCAATCTGCCCACAAGCACCTGTAATCAATATCTTCTTCATAGTGAATATCCCATCATTAAACTTTGGATAGCGAGAGCGAAAAGTTAATTGCGTCGGTAAGCAAAGAATACCGGTAAGAGAATCCATACATCCGTAAATCTGACGGCTACCCCAGCCGCTATTCTATTTTTATATACAAGCATCAAATTTCACTGCTTGCAGGGATAACATTATTAAAAAATTCACTTTTTTACAATGAAATGTTAAAAAACTCCAGCTGTCCCGGCTGGAACTTTACAGTGTACTGTCAGGGACACTTTTGCCGGTTTTCGGACAAGAAATCCTTAAAAAGAGCGTATTTCAGTTTTGGCACGGTAATCGCATTATAGAAAAGCAGAGCTTAAAAATGACAAACAAAGCGAATAAGGAGCAAGCAATGAAACGTGTAAACAGATTTTTCTTTTTGATACTTTTAAGTGGTTTCCTAATGGCCTTTTCCGGCACAGCCCAGGCGGGTAAAGTTATCGTTATTAAAAAGCGCCCACCGGCAGTAAAAGTTGAAGTAAAAACGCAGCGCCCATTCAAAAATGCAGTTTGGGTTAAAGGGAGCTGGCAATGGAAAAAGGGTAATTTCGTGTGGGTTAAAGGCAAATGGGTAAAGCCGCGTAAAGGTTTTGTTTGGGTGCCTGCTCACTGGAAATCCGTGAAAAACGGATATAAATGGGTGCCCGGACATTGGAAGCGTGTCTAATAAAAATTACAATTCTCCTTCTCCCAGCTAAGTACCTTACCTCTACGACCTCTGCCCTGATGGGCAGAGGTTTTCTATTTTTACTGTATGACCAGAAATTTTCGCCCCCCTCTCCTTTCCAACCATCCGAAACAGCAAACTTGCCCTTGACAGTAATAGCGAATCTTGGTATACTCATTTCCTTATTGTATTTTCTGCCGGACGCTCCCTTTTGCCGGCAACTCAACGGGCAAGTGGAATTTTCTTCAATTTTTACTTCAAAATCAGGAATTATGTTATGAGCGCACCGCAATACGCTGTTGGCCTGGACCTCGGCGGCACTGCTATTAAATATGGCATCTGTTCGGCCAAAGGCGAAATCCTTCACGAATCCCAATGCCCGACACAGGCAGATCAACCAGCGGAAGTGATTCTTAATGATTTATTGACGGCTGCCCGAGAAGCAATCGACATTGCCCAA
The DNA here is from genome assembly GCA_028284905.1 of Calditrichia bacterium. Classification (GTDB taxonomy): domain Bacteria; phylum Calditrichota; class Calditrichia; order RBG-13-44-9; family J075; genus JACKAP01. The sequence continues at coordinate 274,943 of JANQQU010000022.1, read as the reverse complement.
AAAAACGGCACAGCAATTTCAGCCATCGGCATGGGCACGCCCGGTTCGGTGAATGTGGAATCCGGCACATTAATGGGAAATACGCCAAATTTTAAACTTTGGAAGAATGTAAAAATCAAACCCTGGCTGGAAAGCCGTCTCAACTTACCGGTCTGGATTGACAACGATGCGAATATGATGGCTTTTGGAGAAGCCCGCTACGGCGCTGGTGATGGCGCCTCAAACGTTGCCTGCATTACTTTGGGAACCGGCATTGGAGGCGGTATTGTCATTGACAACAAATTATTCCGCGGCAGCAATTACGCTGGCTCGGAATTAGGCCACATGAGCATTCGCTACGATGGTATACGCTGCCGGTGCGGGGGTATTGGTTGCTGGGAAATGTATGCTTCGGCAACGGCAATGATTGAAAATTATAATCGCTTAAAACCCAATGAAAAGATCGAAAGCACTATAACAATATTTGAACGCTACAATGCCGGTGAAGCGGAAGCTACTCAGGTCATCGATGAAGAGATTCAGATTGTTAGCATTGGCGTCGCCAACATGCTAAATATTTTTAATCCGCAGGTGATTATCATCGGTGGTGGCGTTAGCGAAGCTGGTGACTGGTTTGTAGCAGCAATCGCCGAAAAAGCCCTGCCGCTGGCAATGGCCTCTGCGACTGCAAACGTTAGAATCGTCCGGGCCAGGCTGGGCAACAAGGCTGGCTTATTGGGCGCAGCTGCTTTTGCCCTCAGTCGCCTGTAATCATATTTCGAGCATTTAACATCCATTACTTTTCAAAGGAGAAAAGATTATGAAACGACGTGATTTCCTGAAGACTTCTCTCACCGCCAGTCTTGGTGTTTCTCTTGGCAGCGCATCACTGCTCAAAGCGGCTACCCCGTCTGCTGAATATCCGTTAGCGATTGCCAGCGGTAACGGAGAAGTTGCCGTCAAAAAAGCGCTGGAAATACTCCAAAGCGGTGGAAAAGTAATGGATGCAGTAGTTGAAGGGGTAAAAATCGTTGAAGATGATCCGGAAGACCTCACCGTCGGTTATGGCGGATTACCAAATGAAGATGGCGTCGTCCAACTGGACGCAGCGGTGATGTATGGCCCGACGCATAAAGCCGGCGCAGTTGCCTGTATCGAAGGCATTCGCAACCCGGCGAAGGTCGCTCAACTGGTGATGGACCGCACCGATCATGTGCTGCTCGTCGGCAAAGGCGCCCAGGAATTTGCCCTGGCGCATGGCTTCAAAACGGAAAATCTGCTCACCGAAAAAACTCGTAAAATTTGGCTGAAATGGAAAGAAAAACTCAATCCCCGTGATAACTGGCGGGAAGTCGCGGATGATGAATACAGCCTGCTGCTCGATCAATACAAAGACAGCTATGGCACTATCCATTGTTCCGCGATCGACACCAATGGTGATATCGCCTCCGTTACTACCACCAGCGGGCGCAGCTTCAAGATTCCCGGCCGGGTGGGCGATTCTCCAATCATCGGTGCCGGTCTCTATGCTGATAACGAAGTCGGCGCCGCCGGTTCCACCGGACGCGGAGAAGCGAACCTCAACAATCTTTCCTGCTTCCTGATCGTAGAGTTTATGCGAATGGGTAAGTCACCCCAGGAGGCTTGCATGGAAGTTTGCAAACGCATTCTCAGCCACACCCGTCTCCCCCACTTGCTAAAAGATAATGGCGATCTGGATTTCAACGTGGAATTTTATGCCTTCAATAAAAAAGGTGAAGTCGGCGGTGCGGCAGTGTACGAATCCAGCACCGGTTTTTGGATGGCAGATGCGAAAGGCGCCCGTAAGGTAGAAATGGCCTATCTCTATAAGCGCTAACAACCGATGACTAAAAATCTTCGGGGAATAAGTTTGCAGATTATTATATTAAAGAAGCCCGGCTTTCCATAATAAAAGACCGGGCAAAAGAATGGATTTAGCGGGGAATTTCAAAAAGCCCATACACCAGCTTTTTGGCAGCATCCGGAGAAGTTACGTCAACACTGCCACGGACAAATGTTTCCCGGCTGGGCAAGGTAACCTGATAAGCGAGCTTACCCTCTAGCATTGCCAACTCTACCTGGGGATAACGACTCCCCTCAGCAGCTTCCCAGTTAATATTAAAATTCTCCAATTCTCCGAGAATTGCCTGCACTGCCGGCTGATTGCTACCGGCAACATCGGCAGGCACCTTTAGTCGGAATGTCATCTGTGCATCGGAAAATGGTACCAGGGTGGGATAAATTCGATAGAGTTCGTTCAGATGGAATTCTTTCTGCGGTCCCCAGCCGTTCTCATCCGCCAGCACGGCGCATTGTTCATGGATGCGGGCCATCAGGAGCTTTTCGTAATCCTGGTCCAGACGCGGATCGCTGAGAATCGAAGCGAGTGCATCAAAGGCCTTCTCGTCTTCCCCTTCTTCCTTCAGAAACATCGCTTTAAAAAACTGATAATAACGATTGAGATTAATGCGAGGATCCTGTTTCTCCAGCTTGTTGAATGTTTCCACAAAAAAGTTGTTGCTGTAATTGTGGATAATTGTCCAAAGTTCATCGAAACTGATAATCGACTCGGTGTGGAAAATATGGTAATAAACTTCATTACGCTCGGGATTTTCTGCCAGTTCGTTCGCCAGCTTATAAATGGTCGTGTATTTATCGTAGAGCAGTTCCGGGGCATTTTTCCACCACTGCCAGCTAAGCCAGTTTTGCCTGTTTTCAAACTGAATCGTTTTGATGTCATAATGATTTTTCATCAGCTGCAGCGTTTTTAACATAAAGCGATACTGATCTTCCCGGAAAGAGGTATTGTAATGCACTTCATTAAATTTATCAGCTTTCTCCAGCGAGCGTTCGCTTTCATTAATATACCCGCCATAGAGATACATCCGCGCCAGGCAAAGATTGTCCCAGCCATAACCGATAGTAAAGCCGTGCTTGTCCCGGTTTTCCTGCAACTGTAATGCGCCCTGTAATGGCTCGCCTTTATAGACAAAAACTGTGGAATAGCCCTGCCAATGCCCACCCCGGCTGCGGCTGCCGCGATCCGGCACATTCCCAAAATATTCTTCCGCCTGGCGAAAATCGATTGCAGAATGGTAGGTATATCCAAGATTGACCATCTTTGCAACGCTTCCATCACCGTCCATCTTTTTGAAGTATTCCGCAGCTTTCTCCGGTTGAAAATTGTAGCCGTGCAATATTCCCAGGGTATTGGCGATAGTGCCACGCGGTCCGCGGATAAAGGAATTGTAAAAAGCATTGTAGAAAGCGCTGCCCTCAATGACCGCCCCAAGGATTTCATTACGAATAAATGGCGTATTCCGCCGGTAACGCATCTCCAGAGAATCGGTATAGGCAAAGGCCGCATTCATATTATCTGCGATGGAGTTCTTTAGAAAAGCATATTTTTTGCTGTCATAAATACGCGAACGGAAGTAGAGCCAGGAAAGCCAATGGTAAGACTGAAAATCAAAAACCAGATCAGCTTTTTGTAAATGCCTGGCAGCATTATAAGCAGAATCCGGCATCTCCAAAGAGATATATGCATTGATGAGGCGATTGCTCAAATCATAGTAATCCAGCTGCTTAAACATATCCCGCCAGGCACCGGAATAAATATCCTGTCGGTTATAGCGGCGACGCAGCGTATGAGAATAATCATCTTCATATAACTCGATACTTTTTCGCAACGGCGCCACTGCTTTGACCAAGCCGGTGTGCTCTTCCGCTTTTTCGAAATGGTGATACGCTTCGATCAGGTATCCAACATAATAGGTGCTATCCTGATATTGGGCCTGCTTCGCCCGGCGTAATGCTTCTGCGGATTTGTAATCGAATCCCCAGCGGAGGGTATCGATATTCGCACGGGTATCATTGGCACCCTGGGCCAGTAAACTGCTGCCGCTGCCCAGCAATATCAGAATAAGGAGAATTCTAAAATAAGGCATATAAACTCCCGGGGAATTAAGCCAGTTTCAGGTTCACCAAACGTTCCAGCTCGTGGTGAACGATACGATCCAGCGCCGCTTTTCCAGCTTCCGGATTCTTGAAAATCATACGATGGTTCAATACTTCGTATGCCAATAATTTTACATCGTCTTCAACGACATAGCCACGACCATGCAACAGAGCCAGCGCGCGTAGGCATTTAAGGAAGATGATACCGCCACGGGTAGATGCACCAAGGCGAATGGCATTATCATCGCGGGTAGCGCGAACAATATTACTTACTGCACGGATAATTTCCGGATGAATGTGCACCTTCTCTGCCTGCTCCCGCAAGTTAATGATATCATTGTAATTAACTACCGGATGAATCGTTTCCGGAATACGGTTAATCTGGACGTAATCGTTGTAGATTTCGATTTCTTTTTCTTCATCGACATAGCCAAAATCGAACTTCATAAAGAAACGATCCAGCTGTGCCGCCGGTAAAGGATAGGTGCCTTCGAACTCAATCGGGTTCTGAGTAGCGATCACGAAAAAGAAATGATCCAGGCTGAATGTTTTCTCGCCAACGGTGATTTGATTCTCTGCCATACACTCCAGCAACGCGGACTGCACTTTCGGACTGGCGCGGTTAATTTCGTCGGCAAGAATAATGTTTCCGAATAACGGTCCCGGCTTAAAGATGAAATCCTTATTGCGATCATCGAAAATGTAAGTACCGATCAGGTCCATCGGTAAAAGATCCGGCGTAAACTGAATCCGCTTAAACTGCACATGATCATCGCTTTTTCCATCTTTACCAGTGTGTGCGCCTTCAATGGAAAACGCCAGAGATTTGGCCATCGCTGTTTTTCCCAGGCCGGGCAAATCTTCCAGCAACACATGACCTCCGGCCACCATACAGGTTAACATCTTGATAATTTGCGGGCGTTTCCCGCGGATAATTTTCTCTACATTACCGATAATTGCATCGGCTTTTGCTTTACATGCGGTTACTTCTTCCACGCCAATCATTGCTGCTTCACTCATTGTCTCGGTCCTTTTCTTTTTCTATTCGCTAATTCTACGGTCAAAAAGAAGCTTGCTTGTTTAACGGGCCATCAAAAATCGCAGCGTCCGGATAAAATTAAGGAAACTGCGGGTGACCTCTCCCTTACTAAACGCCTGAAAAACTTTGCCGTTAAATTGCTGCTTGAAGTCGTCTACAAAACGGCTCTCCTCCGGCGCCAGGCCAGCGGGAGAATATTTTGCTTTATGATAGATATTGACAAATTTTCCAAGTTGTGTTTCAAATTTGGGATCAATCGTATCCCGGGCATATTCCAGCGGGGTTTTTACGACACGATGGAAGCCCAACTGGTTTAAAAGCATCAGAGAGAGGCGATAGAGCCAATAAAGTTTCTGAGGTTCTTTCGCCATGCCAAAGCGCCAGTTATAGTAGAAATACACCAGCGTCGCCATTAAAACCAGGAATAAGGCAATTGCAACCACTGCAATCAACAGCGTCCAGAATATGCGTTGTGCCACCGGCACCGGGGTTATCCTCAAGGTAATTCGGTCAACCGGAATTATCTTCGGAAAACGATGCTTAAACCAGGAAGTAAAAGATTCCGTGGCCAGAAACGGCTTGATATCTTTTAAGGAGGGATGCGCCGATTCTGCATAAATCATCATCGAATCGCCCAGTGTAAAGGTATTCAGGTCAGTTTTCTCGCCATCAATGTAAATGGCGCCATCTTCCGGCTTTAGCTTGATAGGATAGGCGTATTGCCGGGCAATGGTATAATCTTTCCCGCGGAATGTAATTTTATCGGGAATCACGGAAATTCCGGAAGAGTCCGCGAAAATTGATTCGATGCGCCCTTCCACCGCAAAGATTTTACCGTCTTCTGCTTCCTCTTTATAGACAACAATAGCTTCATCAACAGGAATGACATCCGGAAACTTATCGACGAACCATTGCATAAACGGCTTGCTGGAGCGATAATCGCCAATTCCCTCCAGCTCGTAGGCGAAAGAATAGGCAGAAAGCACCATATTGCGATCCAGCGCGAACTCACCGATCTTCACCTTTTCGCCATCAATTGTTACCACACCGCCTTTTGGCTTCAGGGTAATAATTTGGGAATCTTCCTCGGGAATTTTGTATTCCTGTGTTTTATAGCGAATGCTGTAGGGGCGAATTTCCAGCTTGGTGGAATCCGCACTCATACCGGTGATTTTCCCCAGTGTGGAAACAAACGGCTCGCGGGCATAATCGGGTGGGGTTGCATCCGGACGGGGCGGACGAACCGGTTCGGTATCTTCGCCGGGCGTAGTGTCGAAATCGATCCAGCCGTAACTGGGGAAATAAACCTCGACCCAGGCATGTCCCTGGTCCGCATAGACCCAATACCAGCCGTCATTTTTATTGCTGCGATCATAGATGGCATATCCAACCACTACCCGGCAAGGAATGCCGGCAGCGCGTAGAAGGAGCGTGGTTGCCCCGGCAAAATAAGTACAGTAGCCCTGGCGGTTTTCCGTCAGGAAGTAATGCATAAATGATTGTCCCGGCTTCTCCGGCGCACCTGGCTCCAGATTGTAAGTGAAACGCGGGGTGCCATCCGCTTCTTTGCCGGTAAAGAACTCGGAAATTGCTTCAATCTTTTCGTAGGCGTTCCATTTGCCTTCGGTCAGCTCTTTGGAAAGATTCATCAGCAGTGTATCGGTGGTATCCATTTCGGTGTAGTATTCCATAAATGTGGAATCCAACCCGACATAGATGCCATCAACGCGCAGCGCTTCTGCCCGCTCCTTCTTGAAAGACTCCAGCTGCGGATTGTCCCGGCTATAAACATACTGGGGCAAATTGTAGACAGATATTTGAGAGGAGCACTGATAAACCGTGCTGAACATCTCTTTATCTTCCGGGGGCACCGGCAGTTTCTGATAGCTGTAGCCGGTATTGGGTGCGACATAGGCATCCGGCGAAAGCGAGGCGACATAAACCGTCGAAGCGATATTCTTTCGGGCCATGTAGTCCGCTGCGTTCGCTTCGATGACCGAATCCTGCACCATAAAGCCGATCGGCACATCGCGGATTTCCGGAGAATAGAGATCCCCGGGAATCGCAGAGGGCGGATAAGGATCCAGCACAAATTTTTCATTTTCTGCTTCGTAGCGGTTTAAAACAAAACGACGAAAATGCACCGGGATGGGAATGCGGCCGCCGTTACCTGTCTCGAAGAAATTATCGATATATGCACAGAAAACCGTTTCATCGGAAAGGGTTACTTTTGGCAACAGCTGCGCATAATCCTGTAAATCGAACTCCGGCTGCTGGGTTTCTTCGTTATAGGATTTTTTCAGGAAGCTATTCGAACTGGCTTCCGCTGCGTTAATCTGACTGGCCAACGCCGCCGGTAAACCAAACAACCAGGCATAAAGCAATGGGAGAAACAAGAGCATTAGTAAAATTGCAATTGTCATCACACTGCGTTTCATTAGCTGCTTGAACTTAACCGGATCAAAGAAGGTCATTTTCCGCAGCAGCTCGTTGATCGTTACGATATAGATGCAATAGAAGAGCACTGGCATCACCAGCATAAAAAGTAGCGTCGCCAGGCGATGAATAATGGCATCTTCCTGAAAGATGCCACTGGAAGCCCACATTACCAGGTCACTATTGATCCGGTTTTGTAAATTGAGGTAATCGCCAACCACAAAAGACATCGCGGCCACAAAAATGCCGATAGCAACCAGCCAGGGGAAAGATGAAAAACGGGCAAAGCCAAAACCCACCAGCCAGGAAAGCAGAAAAATAACCGCGTAGATGAAAAATGTGATTGAATAGTAGAATGTGTCAAATTCGCCACCGCTGAGCGACTCGACATACTGATATATTCCAAAGAGTACTGCCAGTAAGATCAGGAATGTTACCGAAAAGCGCAATTTATAGGAGTAGGCGAAAAATGCCAGGGTCATGCCGAGGGAAAAAACAATGACGTTCGGCCAAACACCAGTATGCAGTTCCGTTAATGTTGCGGAATACAAATACCAGAGATATGCCCCGATTGCGATTGTCGGCAACAATTTAAAAATGGCGTTGGTGAGCACCAGGCGAAAATCCGTTTTGATCATATTTGAATCACCGTTTCGTTAAATTTGCTGTTAAAGGCTGTCTGAATCTCATCTCCGTTCGAATGAATAAATTTGACGGTACTACGGGCATTTTGTTCCCGGCGGGCAGCTTCCAGTGGATCATAGGCATCGACAAAGAACAAACGTTTTAATACTGAGGGTGGCTGGCTGTTATCAAAAGTATCTCGAACGTTGTAACAACACATGTTCAGATCGGCCGCCCGTCCGTTTTGGAGCACCTCCAGATCCGTCATCGGACAAAGTGAAGAAAAGACCAGAAGGTTCGAGCCGTTTCTCATGCGATGGGCATTCTCCCGCATAAAAGCTTCCGGAGGCTGTTCCGTTTGCCAACCGGAGGCGCTGACCTGGTAGAGCATCATTTCATACTCATCAAGGTCATAATGATGGGTAATATCCTGATCAAGAATCAAGCGAACGGAGAAACCCTGATCCATAATTGAATCCATCACCTGACGAATTTTTTCCTTGTAGATATCCAATAAGTGATCCTTCAGGGCAATCGGCTGTTTACCGGGGGAGCCATCATAAAAACTGACCAGTACATTAATATGAGATACATAAGGGAAAGTGCGATCGAAAGTCCGCACGGTTAGTTCCCGGTTTCGTGCATAGTTTTTCCAGATAATCCGGCGGATATCATCACCCGGCGCATATTTTTTGTAATCGAGCAGTTCGCCCTTGGCTACTTTATGCTGAATGACTTTCATTACCGGATCTTCCGATTTGGAAGTATGAATAGGAATTTCCTCCCCATCCCGCTGCGGCGGCTCGGTAAAAACGCCATTGTCTTCATGCTCTCGGTACGGCCAGGAGAACAGATGAAAGAAATCTTCAAATTGCACGATGCTGCTCAGGATGCGATAATCTTTCACATTCGGCAGCAGGAGTCCTTTTCTCGCCATGATCCCGACTTTTTTTCCCTGCCGGCGAATCACTTTATCCAACAAGACTTCATCCGTCTGTAAATAGTCATCGAAAACGATTTTTGTCTTGGCAAATCCCAGCAATGGCTTGCTAACGCCGTAGATACGGATGTCCGCGTCCACCAGCCCCGGGGTAGGATTACTTTCCTTGAACCGCACTTTGATGACATCATGTTTTTCAGCATCTTCGGTTTCCAGCACGCGCTTTTTAAACCAAAGGGAAAGATAGGGCGGCAAGGAAGTACAGAGACTAAAAAGGAATACGGCCGCACAGAAAAAAATAGTGACGCCGCTAAGAACAATTTGAATCTTGGCGCTGTCCCCGGCGAGACTGCTAAACTCGGTATACCAGCGATAAGAGAGGAATGAAATAATCGCCAGCAGCCAAAAATTTCGGCGAAGAATGATAAAGTTCAGATAATACTTAATTTTAGGCATGTTCATAGACGTGATTGTTGACCTCGTTTAATCATCCACTACACAACGTAATAACCGCATAAAAGTTAGATGATAATATGAAAATATAGTTCCCAAAACAATAACTTATGTGACAGATTACAATATAAGGGGCGATGTTTGATTGTGGTCTTTTATCGCCGGATGATCTGACCGGGAAATTAAATAATGATATTCGCCGACGCCCGGCCTGGACTAACGTCCTGGCCTAGTTTGGGGCGCACTTTCGGGCTTGGAATTAGTAATTTAAAAATCCCGCAGGGACGTCCCTCATTAAAACCAACCAAACCCATTCCGTACAGGAATGGGCATACGAGCAATCAATGACTTATACTCTCCCGACATCCAGCCTGGACTAACGTCCTGGACTAACTTGGGGCGCCCTGACGGGCTTAGTGATTAGTAATCGTATTGGTAAATGTCAACTCCTTTGAAAAAGATTCTAAAAATCCTCTCGTAAATGCAATTATAGAATAAAATAGAACAAGGTCCTTTAGAGACGCCCCTTAGAAACCTTAATCATAACTCATTCCATGCAGGAGTGGGAGAAGGAGAACAAATGGCTCACAGTTACTCCCGGCACTACCTACACATCGTATTCGGAACAAAATACCGACAGAAGATCATCCAGCCCGGTGATATGGAGCTGCGCCTGCATAAATATATCGCTCGGGTCATCAACAACAAATACGGTTTCGCACACTGCGTTAATGGCACTAGCGATCATGTCCATATTTTAATGGATATCAAAACAGCATATTCTACAGCATCCATGGTCAGAGATGTTAAGGCTTATTCATCCGGGTGGATAAATCGTACTTTTAACCTCCCTACTCTTTTTCGTTGGCAAACCGGGTATGGCGTTTTTTCTGTTGGATACAAGGATTTAGCACAGGTATCCAGATATATTGAGCGGCAAAAAATTCATCACCAATGTTGGAAATTTGAAAGCGAATATACCGGATTATTGCAAGAACATGCGATTACATTCCAGGAAAGCGATTTATGGAAATAAAGGTGCATCCTCTTACAAATCATTAACTATCGCCGCTATTTTTCCCTGCTCCATTCCATATGTGCATCAGTTTGCATATATTAGCTGCGAATTTGTGAAACGTGAACTGAGAGCATTCTTAATGACGCATTCTGCAGCAGTTATTTCCCGCGCACCGGGGCGGGTTTGCCTTTTCGGTGAACATCAGGATTACCTGGGCTTGCCGGTAATTGCTGCTGCCATTAATCGTCATCTGGAGATGCACGCTAGGCCAAATGAGCGCAACGAGTTTGTTCTGGATATGCCAGATATTGGCAAACGTCGCACAATTAACATCACGGAAACTTTTGAGAAATTGGAAAAGCGCGATTATCTCGGCGCTATGCTAAGAGTGCTGCGTCGACACAACTGTCATCCCGTTCATGGCTTGGACATCACTGTTCGCAGTAATATTCCCATAAATGCCGGCGCCTCAAGTTCCAGTGCTATGACTATCGCCTGGGGTCAGCTGTTGCTGCATTATTTTGGGGGAGACCGGGTAGTGTCTCCGGAAGCACTTTCCCAATTCGCTTATGAAGCAGAAGTAAAAGAGCACGGTGAGCCTGGTGGCATGATGGATCATTATACCATCGGCTGCGGTGGTTTGCTTCATATTGATACTGCTGAGCCATTTTCAGTAGTGCCTCTCCCTTCTCAACTGGATGGCCTGGTACTTGGTGATGCCCGCGCGCCAAAAGAAACACTGGCAGTGCTTTCCAATATTAAAAGGAATGTCTTTCTAGCGGAAAAAATTATTAAAGCGCAACGCCCGTTATTTTCTCTGCAGGCAACCCATCCGGATGAATTATCAAACCTATCCCCCTTGTTGCCAAAAACGCTTCGGCCATTTTTCATCGCTGCCGTTCAGAATCATTATTATACAAAAGCAGCGCTTAAATTATTCCAGATTCCCCAACCAGATTTAAAGCAAATTGGCACGTTGATGAATCAACATCATTTCGAATTACAGCATCATCTCGGCATCACGGTGCCGCGCATCGACAGAATGATCGCTATTGCCTTATCGATCGGCGCACTTGGCGCTAAAATCAACGGTTCTGGCGGAGGTGGCACCATTGTAATCCTCGCTCCGGGCAAGCAAGAGGAAGTTGTAGAGGCGCTGGAAAGCATTGGGGCGAAAGGATTTATAGTCAACGTTGATCCCGGCGCCTGCATCACTCATTCAAACAATTGAAAACCAATATTTTACGCAATTACAACAGAGAATTTCATATGCAACCATTTAAATTTCCGGAAAACTTTCGCCTCGGCACCGCAACAGCCGCATTGCAGATAGAAGGTGGCGATCGCAACAATAACTGGTATCGCTGGTCGGAACTGGGTAAGATTCAGGATGGCAGTCACTCGGTTGTTGCCTGCGACCATTGGGAACGCGTGGAAGAAGACATTGCCCTGATGAAGCAGCTCAATTGCCAGGTATACCGAATGGGCCTGGAATGGAGCCGGATTGAACCGCAGCAAGGTGTGTATGACAAAGATGCACTCGCTCATTATCGCCGGGAGATCGAACTATTGCTGGAGGCGGATATTCAACCGTTGGTAACGCTGCATCATTTTTCACACCCGCTCTGGATGGAAGATGCCGGCGCCTGGACGAATCCGGAAGTGCTCAACTGGTTCGAAAATTTCACCCGGGTGGTAGTTGAAGAGCTGGGCGATCTTGTTGCGGAATGGACAACCATCAATGAACCCAATGTCTACCTTACCATGGGCTATATACTTGGCACCTGGCCCCCGGGCGTTGAGAATGATAAACCGGCTTATTTCAAGGGCGCCAGTCATATGATTGCCGGGCATATTAACGCTTATAAATTGATACACCGGATGCGTCAGAAAATGGGTTTTCAGGACACAAAAGTCGGCGTTGCCAATCATCTTCGCATCTTCGATCCGAAAGATAACGGACCGCTTTCCAGGTTCAGCAGTTGGCTGCATGGTCATTTATTTCAGGAAGTGTTCCTGGAAGGGATGTCCCTCGGGCGAATTCGCTTCCCCCTGAAAAAGCATCCATCTATTAAACCAGGAAAGTATCTCGACTTTCTCGGCGTAAATTATTATTCGCGGGATATCATAAAAGGCAAGTTAAATCCGAATACATTATTTGGAGAGTTATCCGTTAAAGAGGGGGCAGCAGTTAATGACTTAGGCTGGGAAATTTATCCGGAAGGTATTTACCGGATTTGTGAGAAATATTATCGTCGTTACCAGGTACCGATCTATATCACTGAGAATGGCACTTGTGATAGCGCCGATGCTTTTCGGGCAAAATATACGTATGATCACCTTGCGGAATTACACCGGGCCATCGAAGCGGGCATTGATATTCAGCGCTATTATCACTGGACGTTAATGGACAATTTTGAATGGGTGGAAGGGGTTAGTGCCCGGTTTGGTCTGATCGCAGTCGATTTCGAAACTCAGGAAAGAACCATTCGGCGCAGCGGCTTATTTTTTGCTGATATTTGCCGCAATGGAGGGGTGAAGGCAGCGGCAATCAAGACCTATCTTTCCGGGGAATGATCTTCGCCAACATCTTCCTTTTCAGTGAAAGTTTTCCAGCGTGCTTCTGCCAATTGATCTTTGATTTGTTGTAGTGAAATATTAATAGACTCGGCGACATGTGCACTTCTCATCAGTAATAAAATCATTATTACAATCGTTCCGAGATACATTAACAGTAATGTATAAACAAGATAGGCCATATTCCCTTTAACCGAATTTCTCGTCCTTGTGAAAAGAATGCACCTGATATAATTCAGGCACTATTATCTTCTTGCTTTTATCTTTCCTAATTCTTCTATTGCCGTAATATTTAACGGATCTATCGACAAAACGCGTTCATAGTTTTTAGTCGCTGACCGATAGCGATATCGTTTCACATCTTTTTGGGCTTCCCCCAGATAAAAACTAACGATCTTACTTTTCATGTTATTAATATATTTATTCTCCGGGTCAATTTTCAATATTTCCCGAATGTATATCATGGCATTATCGTCTTCCGGCGTCAGGTATTTTTTGTCCTGGAAAGCGCTAATGGCATTATCTACCAATCCTGGTAATCGTTTTTGCTGCGCTTCCCGTTCCTGCTCAACCGCCAGTAGACTGCCCCGAATCTCAGCACGCTTGATGTCTGCTAATGGCACTAATTCGCTTTGCGGATATTCAACGATAAATGCTTCGTAAGCATTTAAAGCATCGGAGTATTTGGCCTGGGTAAAAAGATCTTCCGCCTTTGCAAATGCATCCCGGCTCATCTGTTGATTGTTTTGATCCGTGATATACCAAACAAATCCCATACACGCCAGGAGGGTAATGCCAACAACCGCTAGCACAAAATTACGTTTCCCTTTACTATCAACATCAACACCACCGCTGTCGAAACCACCCATGGTGCTATCTTCAGCCGCATTCGGTTGATTAAATGGATACTGTTCTCCACCATGACGCTTGTCTATGTTAGGCTGTTCGACCGGATTTTGCACATTGAATTGCGGCTTTTTTCCACCCACAACCCGCAACGGCGATTGCCGAACATTAGAGGATTCGGAAATAGAATCATCTAACGGCGCCTTACATCGAATACAGGTAACGCGGGTAGCATTATTCATTGAGTTACAATGATTACAAACAATCATAAATGCAAATCCTCCTCGGGCAATTCCGGGTAAGCCCAGGCTTAGACTAATCGAGCAGCGAAGGCATCTTTCTCAAAAAGCACTGCTACGTCAAGATTATAGATTAACAACTTGAGGTGTTTTTCAGGATGGCCTTAGTAATTTTGCGGGCCGACCATTTAAAAGAGCAATTTCGTAGTATAAGGTAATAACTGCATTTCCCGCTATTGCTAACGTGATGTTTGTCAATGAAGGTGAGAGCATCTTTTTAGCGTATGGATGATTAATGCTGGATTGTCGCGTGGTAAGTAAGTAAATGAGCAGATGAGCAGATTGACTCATTAGCCATCAAAATTTTCCGGGAGTATCGATCCGTCCAATGGCTGTCATTTCCAGGCTCCCCAGGTACAGCTTCCCCTGATGCTCTTCCACACTAGTAATGAAGGCATAAGGCTCACCATTCGTCGATTGAAGATTGTGAATGATATTTCCATCAACATCCAATCCAACCACAAGTGAAAATGGCACCGCTTGAGGTTGCAGAGAATCCGGCAGTCGGGCAATAACTTTTCGCAGGAAGGGACTATCGGCTAGTTTATCGATCAAGGCATTTCGCGGGTTTGGCACTGCCACCCAGAATACATCCTTGCCGTTGCAAGAGACACCATCGGGAAATCCCGGCAAACCTTCAATAAATATATCCGCCTGTCCCTGTTTTTCTCCCCGCAACCAATAACGGGTAATTCGATATTCCCAGGTCTCGTTAACCAGCAAGAAGGATTCGTCGGGGCTCACTGCGATGCCATTCGCAAAATGCAGATCTTTTAGTAATACTTTTGTTTCCCCGGTTTCCGGATAATATGCCAATAAACGACCATTTGGACGGTGCTCCAGTAAATCCAGCTTATATTGCTTTTGGAAAAATTTATCAGAAGCATCCGAGAAATATATAACCCCGCTGGAATCGATATCGAGGTCGTCAGTAAAACGGAAGGGAACGCCCTCGGCGCCGGTTGACAATACGGTTATCTTTCCGGCAGGGTCAATTGAAAGCAACCCTTTATACGAGTCGGCAACAATCAGATTACCAGCCGCATCAAAGTGAAGCCCTAATGGGCGGCCATTTGTATTCGCAAACTCCATCATTCCACTGCCATTTGCTTCACAACGAAGAATGCGGCCGTCATCAAGGCCGCCGTAGATTCTTCCCAGGCTATCGACAGCAACATCTTCCGGTCCATGTCCATCAGCTATTTCGATCCGTTCTGTATTTTGCAGATATTCATTCGGCGCAAACGTACCACTCATGGGTATAGCTTCTGAAGGTTGCCAGGATACCGGGTCAACCGGCGTTGGCCAGAAAACGAGGTAAAGAAGAAGTAAGGCAAGGATTATTCCTGAATAGCATAAGATTTTTCTCATTTTTTCTCCCGGCATATCTTCTGAGCTATGGACGGGAGTATACTAAAAATTTGGAAAATATGAAAACAGTGCCAGTGACAGTAAGTATTGAAACTGCCACTGGCAACTGCGGCTATCTTTTTATTGTTCAACCGCCTGGGCAACAGGAGCGATTGATTGCAGATAGAGCCAAATCGCTTTTAATTCCTCATCACTCATTTTTCCGACAAACTCTGGCATCCCTTTGCTAATTTCGCTGCCATCCGGACGTTCATAGTTGCGTAATGCCCGGAAAAAATCCGCTTCATCCCAATTGCCAATGCCATGATTCGGATCCGGGGTAATATTCGCCGATGGAGGAGATCCCGGCGCACCTGCGACAATGCCACCGGCCATTGTCGGTCCATGGCATCCCTGGCACATGGTGGAAAGGTATTCGCCATAGGCTACCGTTATTCCCGGAGAAATATCTACACTTCTCTCCCGATCATGGACTACAACTCTACCGGGCAGGAATTCGTCATTAAAATTATTAAGCAGATGAAAAATTGGACCGAAACGCCGTTCCGGTAATTCATTGTCCACTGGTGACAACTGTTTTATATAAGCGATCATTGCCCCCAACTGGCTATCATTGATGTGAGAATATTCTACGGACGGCATAATTGCTAGTGCTCTCCCCTGCCGGTTCAATCCATGCCGAATTGCCCGTATCCAATCTTTGTCCTGGTATTCTTTTCCAATGCCGCCTTTTCCCGGGGTCAAATTTGCCGCTGCCAAAGTAGCCATTGCCGGGCTATCGATTAGTAATTGGCCGGATAAGTCCGTACCATGGCATTCCGTACAGCCTCGGGAAACAGCCAACCGTTTCCCTTCCGCTACCGCTGCGGAATCCGAAGGTATATTTAGAACCAAACGGCTATCTGCAACTTCGAAGATTTGGTCGATATTATTACTCCCCTGGTAATATAAGGCGCCTCCAACTAACAATAATATTCCTAGCAAACTTCCTAAAACAATTCCAATCCACTTTAAAGTTTTCTTTAGCACGACATTGCCTCCTGATAGTTTTGTTCTTATGCACTACCTATCAAGTTCAATGCCATCATTTCCAAAATCATCCTAAGAGTTTGTAAAATATAGATTAAGCGGTGCTGTAATTTTCAAACTAAAAATCAATTTCACTGCTAATTCTCGCCGCTAGCGTCGAATGCAGAAGTGCTTGCTGTTTTTATTGAACTTATGTTCGTTAAAATTGTAAGGCAGGAGGCGGAGCGCTAAAACGGAGGAATAAAGCAGGGCAAATAAAATTTACGGTTTGTCCAGAAAGCGTTGTAGAAAATTACGAAAGTGATCTCCTATCCAAAGTTTTTTGAACAATGATGTTTCCAGATCTTTAATAGCAATATCCGAACTGGAATTGCAGGCGTTTTTTATAATCCGCCGCTGCCATCATCCCTCGACGATTGATCCATACGCGTTGTCAACAAAAGCGGGCCGAATGGCGTTTTTTAGGTAAATAATTTAGAACTAGATCCTGCGCTATTCGTAAAAAACATCGGTGACCTTGTAGATTGCTGAGAACTTTCGGAGAAATTTTCTTATGGCAGGCATCACGCCCCTTTCAATATTAATCCTCTTCGGCGCTATCCAGGGCCTGATTCTTGCCGTGGCAATCAACCGCATCCGCGACCGCAACCGTCCGGCGAACCGTATTTTGGCGGTATTCATTCTCTTGATCTCCCTGGTTCTCTTCAGCCGGCTGGTCTATGCGGAGAGTATTTCCATCTGGCGCACTTACCCGCATTTGTTTCTACTGCCAGACATCCCCCTGCTCCTTTATGGCCCAATTTTCTATTTCTATATCCGTACCTTGCTAAGCAGACCAGTGGAAGGGTTTTCCCGTTGGTGGCTGCACTTCCTCCCGGCTGCCGGACACTTTCTCCTGATGGCGCTGTACCTGCTGGAATCCCGGGAAGTTTATTTTCGTCGCCTGATGACCTTGGATTTGTGGGAAGTGCCCTACATCAGTTTTATCGCATTGCTGCAGATGGCGATTTATTTGTGGATCAGTTACCGCTTGCTCGCTGAGCACCGCCGGGCGCTGCCCAATCATGCATCTTTCCAGGAAAACTTTAGATATCTACAAACTTTTTTTGCCCTGGCGGCGCTTTCCTGGTTTTCCTGGCTCTATGTCACGATGTATCCCTATCTACCGTTTTTGCCCAACCTCTCCTTTCTCAATTACAATTTTTCCTGGGTCTGCCTCTCTTTTACCACCTTTATTCTCGCCTATTTCGCCATGACCCGCCAGGAGATATTTAAGCTCCCCCCGGAGGAGCAGCGCCGGAAGTATGAGAATTCCTCTTTATCGGAGGAAATGCTGATCAATTTGCAGCAACGCCTGGAAAAACTGATGGCCGCGGAAAAGCCCTATTTGGATAGTAAGCTGACCCTTTCCCACCTCGCGGAATTAATGGCTATTCATCCCCGCGATCTCTCTCGGCTGATCAATGAAAAATTTGCGATGAATTTCTTCGATTTTATCAACAGTTACCGGGTAGCCGAATTTAAAATGCTTGCCGTCGAGGACCGAAATGAAAACATCACTCTGCTGGCAATCGCTTTCGAAGCCGGCTTTAATTCGAAAACCGCTTTTAATACCGCTTTCAAAAAATTGACTCACCAGACACCAATGGCCTATATGAAATCCCGGGAAAAACGTATGTCAGGATAACATTTAGAGGTTCGCACTCTTGAGCACGGGCGACTTTCGTTAAAAGAATGAGCATTTTCCTGAAAAATAAATGACTCATTTCAAACGAAAGGCCCTTTTATGAATTCTCAACAACAGTTTTGGTTCAACATCATTGTAATCATCTTTAGCATCAATTTATTCTCGCAAAACGTTCGGGTGGAAACCCTGACGCTGGACGGCGCGCTTTCCCTTGATGGTTTGTTGATGACCCCGGATGGCACCCTTTATGGTACCGAAGGTTATGATGGTTCGCGCATCTTTAAAATTCAAATGGATGGCTCTACCAGTATTTTCACCAGCGGTTTAAACGGCCCGATTGACATAGATTACGATCTGGCCGGGCGGCTTTACGTGAGCACATTCAACAATCAGGGGCTCTATCGAATTACCCTGCAGCCAGCCGTCACCATCAACCGGTTGGCGACGGTTACAACCGGTCCTTCCGGCGTGGTGGTCAACCGGGCCAGCGGTAATATTTATGTGTCCCATTACGGCGCGGGTTTCCCCGGAAATGGCCGAACGATTTATGAAATAGATAGTAGCGGCGCCGCCAATGTTTTTGCCAGCAATAACGGCCTGAACGTGCCGGTCAGCCTGGCGATTGACGAAGCCGGCAATCTTTATGCACCAAACATTGGTGACGCCCGATTGTTCAAAATTACGCCGGAAGGTAATATCAGCCTGCTGGCACAACTCCCCACTTCCCCGCGTCACCCCTTCAACATTGGACATATCGCTTACGCCAATGGCGAGTTGTATCTCACCGGCAACTCCAGTCAGCCGCTGGTGCACCGCGTCAGTCTGGACGGCGTAATCGATACGCTAGCGGGGACCGGGCAGATCGGCACCCAGGACGGCCCGGCGGACCAGGCAACTTTTGACGCTCCGAACGGCATCGCCGCCTCCGTAACCGGGGATACACTATTCATCTCCGAGCTCAACAACCCCGGGGCGCTGCGTATGATCATCTTCTCACCCACCGCTGTAGACCGTTCCCCGGATACAGCGCCAGCCCGCTTCAATCTGCGCCAGAATTATCCCAACCCATTTAATCCTGTGACGCATATCGGGTTTCAGATGACAGTGGCCGATTTTGTAAAATTGATGGTTTACGATAGCAGCGGGCGCCGGGTAAAAACGCTGCTGAATGAACATCGCGCCCCGGGAGATTATACCGTCACCTGGAATGGCAAAAATGATGCTGGTGAGCAGGTCGCCGGCGGTATATACTTCTATCGCCTGAACGCCAGTAATTTTGCGAACACCCATAAAATGCTTTATGTTCGTTAGCTTATTTTTCAAGAAATTGTTTCAGAAAGGTTTGAAAGCAGTCGCCAAGCCAGAGCGTTGTGAAGCGGCCGGTTTCAAAATTCGCTAATTCCGCCGTCAAGGTGGCATCTGACTTTTCCGCCAAAGCGAGAAATGCCTGCACGGCTTCCGGGGGATTGGCAGCTATTTTTTCTGCTAATGCGATTGTTTCAGGCATGAGTTGCTCGCTGCTGGTAACAGATTCTATTAATCCAATATCCCGGGCAGTGTTGGCATCTATTCCTTCGCCGCTAAGCAGGAGTCGCAGCGCTTGCCCCTGACCAATTTGTCGAAAGAGCCGCCGGCCGCCGCCCCAACCGGTAATAATCCCGTTTGGGGCCTGGCGAAAGGAAAAACGGGCATGATTCGCAGCAATACGAATATGGCAGGCGCTCAATATTTCGCAGCCACCGCCAAAGGCACTTCCGTTGACTGCTGCGATCACCGGTATCTTTCCCCGGTAAAATCCATCGAGAATTTTCTGCATTCGCAGGGACATTTCCTGACAGGCTTCTGCGGTGTTTAGCGTTGCGAAATAACGAATATCACCGCCGGCGCAAAAGGTCTTCTCCCCTGCCCCGCTCAATATAATCACGCGAACATCGTTATTGGCAATCTCTGCATGCGCTTTTTCCAGCAGGGTCATCATCGTATCATTGATGGCATTATGCACAGCCGGGCGATCGATGATTAATGTTGCAATTTTATTCTGTATATCAAATTTTAGCATCATTCATTACGGTTGATGGAAACTGACACCAATAAACTTTAGAGCATCGACCAGTCCGCTGCGCCAATAGGACCAACGATGGGCACCATCCCGCACCCGATATTCGTGGCGAATCTCTTTTTCTTTTAGGGCGATGTGGAACATCGCATTACCGACCGTCAAGTAGTCGTCATCCCCACAATCCAGGTAGATGCGCACTTGCCGCAGCACCTTGGGGTCAGCCTTCTTCACAAGTGCTATCGGAGAATTCTCCAGCAAATGTTCAGTTAATCTGGCTTCACCAATAAGTTCTTTTCCGAAAACCCAGGAAGGCCATCCCGCCCAGCGCTCTTCACTCATTTCCAAAAATTCTTCATTCGTGTAAATTGCCGCACTTAATGCTGCGCCGGCGCTAAACAAGTCCGGGTGATGCAGTAATTGCACTAGCGTGCCGTATCCCCCCATCGATAAACCAGCAATGCCACGATAGCGCTTTTCCGCCCGTATCCGAAATTGCGACTCAACATGCGGAATAAACTCTTCAACAAAAAAATCCTCGTAGCGGACGCTGCCATCAAAGTTATTGATATACCAGGAGAGTCCCCCATCCGGCATGGCAATAATCATCGAAGGGATTTCTCTTTCGGCAATCGCTTTATCCGCAATCAGATTCGCTTCCCCAAATTGTATCCATCCCATGTCATTATCTGTATAACCATGAAGCAAGTAAACTACTGGATAATAACGATTTGAGGTTTCATAATCGAACGGCAGGTAAATAGTGTAACGTACTTCTTTCCCAAGAATTTTGCTATCCAGCGTCAATCCTTCTTTAACAATGCCATGGGAAATTTGAGCAAAACAAACTTTTGTGAAAAAGAGAATGAAAACAGTTAATATAGCGCGCTTCATGGTTTTCCTCTTGATAATTAACGACTCAAATTAACAGTTTTTCAAGTATATGCATTCTTGAGGAAAGATTGAACAGTAAATCCGGGAATTGATTCATTGCAGTTTTTGGGAAATCAAATGTGCACCCCAAAATGATTCGCCGGTCATTTTTGAACCGGGCCAAGATAATGGTCCAACCAGTCTAGGGTTTCCCGAATCGCTTGCTGGCGAGGACGGAGGATTGAGTGGGCAACAGGAAAATGCACTAATTTTTTGTCTTTTTCAGCACTCCCGAGAAACTTCATCATTGGTAATTGAGAGGTTTTATATGGAAAGACATAATCATATTTCCCATTCAACAGGAGGGTCGGTATCGTAATCTCCGGTAAATAATTGAGGGGATCGACAAAAGACGGCAGTTCATCAGTAATCAAACCAGTAAGCCGCCAGATATTCACCTTAACCCGACGATCCAGTGCCAAAAAGATGCTGCCAACCCAGGTTCCCCAACTACTGCCATAATAGGCCATTTTCGTGGTGTCGATATCGGGGCGGGTTTCCAGGTAATCAATTGATCGGGAAAATTCTTTCACCCATGAAAAAATATGCTCGTTGAGATCGTCGACCTGTAAATCCGGAGTATAAAAATCGAAGCCATCCATCCGCTCGTGCATGGAAATCAGCACCGGGTATAATAAAGCCCTGCCATTTTTAATGACAAAATCCACACCGTCGAAGCTGTTCAGGTTATCTCCATTCTCACTAGAAGGCATGTATATCGACCGCGATCCCGGTAACATTGTTACGACTTGATACGGTGGATTAACATTTTTCGGCAGGAACAGATATATAAACATTCGCTCCCCTTTCAAGGGGCTATCAAATGAGATCTTTTCCTTTATCCAAAATGGATGGCTATCATCAGACCATTCTGTTTGAGCATTTAGCGGCGTTTTCTCGTAGGTAAAGAGATCTTTATAAGTACGGACCGTTTCCCGGGGAAGCGGCTTTTCCAATGAGAAATCCCGTCTGGCTGCAGGTGTGATCGGTTGAGAGATATTTGCCGGAACCGAATCCGGGGTAATTTCTTTAATGCAGCGGAACCCATTCCCTGGAGAACGATCAAACGGCGACCGGGCATCAGCATGTGAAAAGGCATAAGCCGGGTCACTCCAGGCGCCACCGAGAATATACCGGCTGGAAATATCCGACGCATTACTGTTTAAACACCATTCCCGCACATTCCCAGCTAAATCATATGCGCCAGTGCTGCCAATGGCCTCACTCTCACCAACTGCGGATAGTCCCTTGTTGTTGAAATTGCTTCGGGCTGCTGTGTACAAATCGAAACTGCGTCCCCCTCCGGCAGCCGTGTTCCAGTGATAAACCGACGGCAAGGTTTTTCCGGCATAAGCGGCATATGCAGCAGCTTCATACCAGCTAACACCGGACACCGGTAGTTGCGCCGCACCTTCCGGATAATTACCGGCTTCCCAGGTAGCTGGTCCCCGACGACCGGTTGCATCCGTAAATTCGCGCAATGCTGCATCTCTCGATATTTCTCGGCCATCCTTTAAAAAAGGATATTGCCAGTATTCCTCGCGATCATACCCTCCGCTCTCGATAAATGCCTTAAACTGCTGATTGGTAACTTCATACTTATCTATAAAAAAATCTGGCAACGAATACCGTTTTAAGTGATTCAACCCTGAAATTCGGAAACGGGAAGAAACGCTAATAACTCTCACCATATCGTTAGGAATTTCGCCCGGCTTATTCAGTTTCCCATAAATATCTTTGCCCTCAGAAGCACTGAAGGTCACTGTCTGGAATCCGTCTTTACGTAATTGCCAGCGATAAAACCCTTTCGGGAAGCGGATGCTATCCATTGGTGTTTTACCGAAGGGAATCCATTCGTTTTCCGGTTGATCGTATGGCTTATAAAAGATATCAGCACCGGGCGGATCGCTATTGATGGCGAATTGCCAGGCGATCTTCGGCCATTGCTGTTTCAAAATCGGATCGTCAGGCATATATTTTTCAGCTTCTTTCGCCAGGGCAAAAGCCTCGTTAAACGATTCCTGATCGATTTTATCAATTATTTCCGGAATCGCCTGCATTCTTGCCCATTCAGCAC
This sequence comes from Calditrichia bacterium, assembly GCA_028284905.1. Classification (GTDB taxonomy): domain Bacteria; phylum Calditrichota; class Calditrichia; order RBG-13-44-9; family J075; genus JACKAP01. Next base: position 251,601 of record JANQQU010000022.1, on the reverse strand, counting down.
GATGTGTGCCTCCGTCGGATTGTGTAACGAAATAAAGTATCGTAAGTAGTAAAACAATTAAAAGTAACGGCAAAAAGAGTGCTTTCATCGAAACTGTTCGATTACTTTGCAGCACCTGAAAGGCCGGTAAATCCGCAGCTTTTTTATTAAGCGCTTCCCGGAATTCGGTCATGCTGCTATAGCGATCGTCTTTCTCTTTGCTCAGAGCGCTGCTGATTATTTCATCAAATTCGGCAGGAATCGAACCATCGAACTGGCTGGGCGGCTGTGGTTCATCATTGAGTATGCTGTAAACGATTGCCTGATCATAGTCACCCCGGAATGGCAATTCTCCGGTCAGTAACTCGTATAAAATAACCCCGAGTGACCAAATATCACTACGCTCATCCACCTCCTGCCCCCTGGCTTGCTCCGGGGACATATAAGCGATTGTGCCCATCGTTGTTCCGACCTGGGTTAGCGAAGTTCCCCCACGAACTTTCGCCAGTCCAAAATCCATAATTTTCACTTCTCCGGATTCGGAAATCATAATATTGGCGGATTTGATATCGCGGTGAATAACACCTTTTTCGTGAGCAACCTGTAGCGCATCTGCAGCTTCGGAAACAATGTCCACGACTTCTGGTATGGAAAGGTAGGTCTCCAGATATTGCGGCTGACCAGAACTTTCAGCATCATCCGTACCTGTGCCGGCTTCAGCAATAATGGTTTTTAGCTCCCGGCCAGGCACATATTCCATAACGATAAAGAGCAGATCGTCAACCTCTTCTATCGCATATACATGGGCAATGTTGGGGTGATTAAGGGCAGCAGCAGCTTTAGCCTCGGTTTGAAAACGTTGCCGGGCATCGTTGTCATCAGCTATTTTTGCCGGGAGGAATTTGATAGCAACCTGACGATCCAGGCGGAGATCTTCGGCAAGATAGACAACTCCCATGCCCCCACGGCCAAGTTCCTCGATGATACGGTAATGAAGCATCGTTTTACCAATCATGTCGACTCCATAGCTTAGCGGCCGTAAAACAACTTATTAAATGGTGGTAGATGTTTGCTTTACCGATCACAATAAAATCCTGAGTTTTCAGGGACAAACAACAATACTTGGATCAGAAAAGATATTATCGTTTTTCGCGCTAAAAATCAATAATAATCGTCATCGGGAAATTCATCATCTACTTCCGGCTCCCCTCCGCCAAACATACTGCTGAGCAAGTCACGGAACTGCAGACCGTCATCGATCAGATGTTTACTGAGGAAAGAATATTCCGCCAATCCATGCAATGCAAATTCCATCAGGAAGAGATGGGTATCCGCATCAAGGTCTTTGTGATAACTCTTGACCAACTCGTGGAGACCGGGCACTTTTACCAATGCATTGCGATAATCCGCTGCGGAACAATCATTCACCAAATCCAGCGCATTTCCCTCGCCAAACCAGTTAATAATTTTCTGATAAGGATTAACTTGCCCTTCTTTTTTAAACTGCTCCGGATTAGGGAAATACTGGGAGAACATGGAGCGGACAGCTTTTCCAATAAGGATTTGCGCCACCTTCGCCGGCCCTTCCTGCTCTCCTTCATACACTAATTCGATTTTGCCGGTAATGGCGGGAATAACACCCCAAAAATCAGAAATGCGAACGGCGGTTTTTTCTTCCCCGAACAACAAAGCACGGCGTTCCGCAGCGCTCACCAGGTTTTCATAAGCAGAGATTGTCAGACGCGCAGAAACCCCACTACGCGCATCCACATATTCACTGGAGCGCGCCTCAAAGGCGATTTGTTCTACCAGAGAACTGGATAAATCCTGAATATCGACTCGACGGGTTTGCGCGTCCAGTACCCGGGCCTCCTGGGCGGTAATCGCTTTTGCGGTTTCGATGGTTTTCGGATAGTGGGTCAATATTTGGCTTTCGATACGGTCTTTCAACGGCGTTACAATCGAACCGCGATTGGTATAGTCTTCCGGGTTCGCTGTAAATACGAATTGAATATCCAGCGGAATACGGAGCTTAAAGCCACGTATCTGAATATCCCCTTCCTGGAGAATGTTGAAGAGCGCCACCTGAATCCGCGCCTGCAAATCCGGTAATTCATTAATAACAAAAATTGAGCGGTGGGACCGCGGGACCAATCCGAAGTGAATTACCCGTTCATCGGAATAGGGCAAACGCAGATTTGCTGCTTTGATAGGGTCCGAGTCGCCAATCAAGTCTGCCACGGAAACATCCGGCGTCGCCAGCTTTTCAGCATAGCGCTGCTCCCGGTGCACCCATTCGATGGGTGTCTCGTCGCCTTTTTCCGCAATAAGATCAGTGGCAAGTCTGGAAATCGGGTTTAATGGATCATCATTCAACTCGGAGCCGCCGACAACTGGCATGTACTCGTCTAGTAAGTCAACCATCTGACGGGCAATTCGGGTTTTTGCTTGCCCGCGTAAGCCCAGAAGGATAACGTTATGGCGGGATAGTATCGCCCGTTCAATGTCCGGGATTACCGTTTTTTCGTAGCCTAAAATGCCCGAAAATAGAGATTCGCGGTTCTTCATTTTCTCAATCAGGTTTTCCCGCAACTCTTCCTTTATGGAACGCGCCTGATAACCGCTGGCTTTGAGTTGTCCGAGTGTTTTTATATTTTGATGATCATTTGCAGGCATTCTGTAATCTCCTTTTAACGGGCAGGATAGATCGCTATATTGATTTTTCCAATTTATTTCGTATCTTTCAGGCTCAATAACCATCAGTTAGTTGAGCAAAGCGATGCTAAATCTAAGATGTTATTTCCGGCAACGCAATGAACTTCCCATCTTTGTAAATTTTTTGGCAGTAGTAACTTAGTGTTGTATTTTTTCTCCTCAGCGCCAGTTTACTTTTCTGCCGGTATTACCCGAAGGAGTCCCATGAAACCAAAGATTTTTATTCAGAACAACAAGGAAGCAATGGCCCGTGCTATTGCGGATGGCATCGTACAATTGTCCATTCAGGCAATCATTAACAACCGCAATGTTTACCTTGCCCTTTCCGGGGGCAGCACGCCACGCATTCTGTTTGAAATGCTTGCAAAAGAGCCTTATTCCGGTGCAATCGACTGGGATTACTTTCACTTATTCTGGGGAGATGAACGCTGTGTCCCGGCAGACCATGCGGATAGTAACTATGGAATGACAGCTGCCAGTTTGCTCGATCATATCAACATTCCTTCCCGCAATGTGCATCGCCTGATTGGCGAAGCAGACCCCGAATCCGAAGCAACCCGTTATGCCCGGGAAATGAAGGCATTAATTCCTTTAAATGAGAATGGTCTTCCGCGCTTCGATTGGGTTTTTCTGGGGATGGGTTCAGATGGCCACACCGCATCACTATTCCCGGATACCGAGGAGTTAAACAATGATGAAGATCTCTGTATTGTCGCCCGGCACCCGCAAAGTGGCCAGAAGCGTATATCCTTTACTTTACCATTAATCAATGCCGCGAGCAGGATCAGCTTCCTGGTTACCGGTGGTGCCAAGCATCAAATTGCCGATACCATCTTACGGCAACGCGAAGGATATCAGCAATATCCGGCAGCAATGGTTGCGCCCACAGAGGGCCAATTGGAATGGTATCTGGATAAGGATGCTGCCAACATGCTGGAAGAAAGCTGATCTTTCTTTTAGCTTGGTGCGCTTTAGCAAAGCACCTATCTTTCGCCCATGAAAATTCTCCAGACATGCAGTTCGCCTTCCTGGGGCGGACTGGAAATGCAGACTTTAAAAACCGCACATCGATTGTCATTACGCGGGCACGATATTACCCTGCTTTGCCGGCCGGGCACGACCCTGGCTAAGGAAGCAGAAGCGCTTCAAATAAACACGGAACAGCTCTTCAGCAAGGATATTCACCTACCGGCGACCATTCGCCAGATTATCCGCCTTTTGAAAGAACAGCATTTCGAGGTCATTCACACTCATTTATCTCACGATCTCTGGAGCCTGGTACCAGCCTTGCGCTGGAGTGGTAATAACACCCGTTTATTTATGACGAAACGAATGGCCAGCAGCATCCAGAAGAAAGATATTTTCCATCGCTTCCTCTATCAACGTCTTGATAAAGTATTGACCATCTCCGATTTTATCAACAAAAACATTGTCGACACCTGTCCGGTACCAGCAGAAAAAGTCTTTACATTATACAATGGTCTGCAATTGGAAAAATATGCGCCCGAAGATCAATCCCGGGAAGAAATGCGTGCGAAGCTGAATATTGCCCCGGAAAAAACAGTGATTGGCTTTGTGGGTCGTTTTACACCGAAGAAGGGACTCAATGAATTCCTGACAGCAGCAGCGCAAATTGCCCAGTCCAACAGCGATGTCTGTTTTCTGGTTGTTGGTGGCACCAGCCATGGAGAGGAAGCATACGCGGCAGAAGTCCAGCAGAAAATCGAGCGCTTAAACCTGCAGGATTTTCTTGTTCTTCCCGGTTTCCAGAAGGATGTCGCGCCATATATGGCTGCAATGGACCTGCTTGCTTTCCCCTCTCACAAGGAATCTTTCGGAAATATCTTGGTGGAAGCAATGGCGATGAAGTTGCCGGTTGTTGCCAGTAATAGCGGTGCCGTTCCGGAGATTGTCCAGGATGGCATCAGTGGTTTTTTAGTTCCCCCGAAAGATGCATCGGCACTAAAAACAGGACTGGAAAAATTGTTGAAGCGCCGCGATTCCTGGGGAGAAATGGGCGCCGCCGGCCGGAAGATAGCGGAAGAGAAATTCAATTACGAGGGTCATATTCAAGCCCTGGAAGCGCACTATCATGGATAATATTTTCAAACGTTGGATAAGCAGCCCGGTCATTAACGCGATAGGGCGAAGACGCATGACCAGGCGGTTTAGCGACAGCCCGATCATTGTCGGCGGCTGCGCACGCACCGGCACCAGTCTGCTGGTTTCAATTTTCTCCGCCCATCCGCGCATCTTTGCGATACCTACCGAAACCGGTGTGTTTTCCAACTGGAAATTGAGACCGGGCAGCACATCCGATAATCCGTTTTATATCCCGCAACGGCCGGACCGTATTCATCGATATGTTATCAGTCACGCCATTCCGAAAACAACCACGCGCTGGTGCGAAAAAACCCCTTCCAATGTTCGCCATATTGAAAAGATTCTCAGATATTTTAACGGAGCGGTCAAGTTCATTCATATCATCCGGGATGCCCGGGATGTATTGACTTCCCGCCATCCGGAGAATCCCGGCGAATATTGGGTAAGCCCGGAACGCTGGATCAATGATACCCGCGCGGGATTAGCCTTTCAGGATCACCCCTGTATACTAACCATCAAGTATGAATCCCTGGTGCATAATCATGAAGAGACTTTACGGCGCATCTGTGATTTTTTAGAAGAACCATTTGATGACTCATTTTTGAATTGGTTCGAAAACAGCAATGTCCGGAAGAATCGCGCCTGGTTTCACCCGCTGAAAAAGTTACATAATCAATCCGTTGAAAAATGGAAAAAACCGGAACATGCTGATCGCCTGGCAGAAATAATGGGAAATCAGGCAATAATCAACTTAATGAAACAACTGGATTATATTCAGAATTAACAAACAATTAGCCCACCCCCTCTTTATTAATTCCACCCATTATTCCTCTCCTTATTCCACCTCATCAACGAATGTTTTCCAGCCGGTGACATTTTATGACATCTCTTTACCCTCCTATGACATCTATGATATTGCCACGCCGTAAGATATAACCAGCAGTAAGACAATAAGCGAAAGACAAAAACAAGATATACCTAATCCGGAGGACCGAGAGATGTTAAAAGAAACCGTTATCGCAATCATAATCACCACTTTAATGGCAGTTGGCAGTAGTGTTTTTCCTAATAGCAACATTGCTCTTCAGGGTGAAAAATTAAGCAGTATCGAGAAGGCCAAAGCCAGCTACCTGATGGCTTTACAACGCACCAAGAATGCACCAATAGTCGAATCTGCTATTTTCCATGTAGTTAAACTTAAGCAACAGTTTCCGGCAGAAAACTTTGATGCGATTAATGAACAGTTAAGAGCATTATCTCTGGAAGGTGAGACTGAAACGATCCGATTTAAAGCGTATGTCGCCCAGGTTTTTATCAGTAACGAAAGTTTATTGAGTGAAGTAGAAAAGCAGGATTACAAAGATGGTGAAGCATTTTTCGCCATGCTTAATCAGAAATTGCAGGACTCCTTACTGAGCGTTAGCATAGATTAAAACGACCTCCGGACCCTTAGACCTCCTTTAGTATAAAAGGGTCGGTACTTGACGCGGGCTGCTTCGGAAACGAGGCAGCCCTTTCTTTTTTACTCGTTGTCCCCGGCAGTTTTTTAATCCAGAATTTGATTAGGTGCCGTTCATTGACACCTGTTCCATAAACCGGCGGCTCAATTAATAGACAATCGTTAACTGGAAGGAATTCATAGTAAACCCATCGACTATGATCGGAGGATCGCCAAAATGACCGTAAATGGGGTCAAAATCATCCTGATTATATGTCCAGGAGTATGAATACCCCAGATAAAACCCCGGGCTCAGTTGTATATCTACACCAAGTGACCATAAGTAAAACTCATCCGCAGGGAAACTACGAGATTCAACTAGCCGCCCCTTCGATCTTGTCTTCGCATGACGCTTCCGGCCTTCTTCAACAACTAAAATTCCTCCGGTCATCAACAGTCGCCTGGTGAGCAAAGCCTGTTTTAAACGAAAACCGCCCACGAAATAGCCAATATCTACATAGGTATCAACTGACCCGCCATTGGTGGTGGAACGGAATCCACCTTCCTCAAAATACTCTCCTTTTGACCAGCCGACTTCCAGTTGGAACTGTGTTCTCTGCTTCCAGACATGCATCCCCAAACTAAATCCCAGGACCATTTTTCCGTCGAGACGAGTGGCGTCATAGGAATCTGTCTCCTCAATATAGCGGGAACGGGCACCAACGCCACTCAGGCGGTTGTAGAAAATGCCCATAGAAAACCCTATTGGGCGATAGAACTTTTTCAATGGATCGACCTCGGCAGAATCCGGGGAGGCAACTTCGCTGGTTTTTGCATCTAATTGCATTGCGCCGGACAGGGCAAACAATATCAGTAATGCAGTGAATATCCGCACGGTATTCCTTATCTTTATTAATAAATCGAACATTTATTAAGAGATACTTCACCGCTGCCCCTCAGGGGCTCCTTTGGGGCACTCCTCACGATGATAACAAAATCGTGTCCAACGATTTACTTTCCGTTTTTGCTCAAGGACTGCGCCACCAGCTGGGCAACATCCTGAGTCTCTAACTGCTCCTGCCGTCCGGTTTCCTTAATACCATCATCGACCATAATTGAGCAGAACGGACAGGCGGTACTAACCAGGTTGGCGTTGGTTTCGTTGGCAGCTTCATCTACCCGGTTTTGATTGACGCGCGGCTTATCCTCCTCCAGCCACATGCGTCCGCCACCGGCGCCACAGCAAAAGCCTTTGTTGCGGGAGCGCGGCATTTCTTCCAGCTTCACACCGGGAATGGCGGAAAGCACTTCGCGGGGCGCATCATAAATATCATTATGGCGACCGAGATAACATGAATCATGGTAAGTAATCGTTTTGTCAATGCTCTTATTCAGTTGCAGTTTACCGGCTTTTAATAAGTCGCGGATTACTTCAGTATGATGTATCACTTCAAAGTTGCCACCCAACTGCGGATACTCATTGCGGATAGAGTTATAGCAATGCGGACAGCTGGTAATCACTTTTTTGAAGCTCTTTGAGTTCAGTGTTTCAATATTTTGCTCCGCCATCATCTGGTAGAGGTATTCATTACCGGAGCGTCGCGCCGGATCTCCAGTACAAGTTTCCTCCTTACCCAGAATAGCATAGTTGACGCCGGCAGTATTTAAAATCTCTACCAGGGATTGCAAGGTTTTCTGACTACGTTGATCGAAAGCACCGGCACAGCCAACAAAGATCAAGTATTCCACTTCCCCATCGACATCGCGAATTTTCGGAACTTTTAGCCCTTCAGTCCAGAGTTCCCGGTCATCCGGGGCAATGCCCCAGGGATTACCACTGTTTTCCAGGTTCTTGAAAATATTGGTTAATTCGGCAGGGAAACGGCTTTCTTCCAGCACCAGGCTACGGCGCATTTCCACAAAACGATCAATAAAATCGATGAAGAGCGGGCAGGCTTCTTCGCAAGCTTTACAGGTTGTGCAGGACCAAATCGTTTCTTCCGCAATTACTTCTCCGATCAGCGATTTCCCTTCCCATTCCGGGGCTTCTTTACCATTATTTAAGTCGTTCGCCATTTGCAGGATCATCGGGGTTTTCTCGAAAAGATGATGACGCATATCTTCATTCACTTTTTTCGGAGAAAGTGGTTTTTCGGTGGCATAGGCCGGACAGGCTGCCTGGCAACGCCCGCATTCCGTACAGGTATAAATGTCCAGAATATCTTTCCAGTCGAATTGTTCAATTTGTGATACCCCAAAATTCTCCAGTTCTTCATCTTCCAGGTCCATATGAGGTAAAGTGCTTGGTTCGAGATTGGAGAAGTAAACGTTAAAAGCGGACGTGACCACATGGAAGTGCTTCGATATTGGCAGATAAGCTAGGAAGAATAGTAAATCAGCCATATGCACCCACCAGGAAACATTGGCGAGGGTTTGCAACCCTTCACGGCTCATTCCACCAAGCAGGTTTCCCATAAACGCGGCCATGAATGAATAAGCTTCACCGGTTTCTGCCCCCATCGCGACCATCGCGCCATTATAGAGAAAATCGGTGAGCATCAACATACCGATAAGGGAAAGAATCAATGCCGCATCCCAGGATAACGTAATCCGCTCCGGCCGAAGCACCAGTCGGCGAAATCCCGCCACCAGCACCATAACAAAAACCGTGATCTCAAAAACATCCCGCAGAAAGATGTAAGGAACGCCAAGAATTTCATCCGGGCCAAACAATGGTAGATGAAAGTTTGGAAAATAAGCGCGGGCAATCAAATGGATACTATTAATGGATACCGCAACAAATCCCCAGAAAATTAATGCATGCATTAATCCGGCACCAAAATGCTTGGGATCCAGTATCCGCCGCTGTCCGAGGTAATACACCAGAACACGTTTGACGCGCTCCCAATGACGATCGAAGCGATCGATATGATTGGCAGCTTTTAAAACAGCTATCCGCCGGGACATCAAGAAAACGAATGATCCGAACGAAGCGACCAGCATAATAGTGAAGATAATCTTGGCAAGAAAAGTAACGGTAGGGCTCATAAATCCTCCAGACGATCAGTACCACAAACCGGCCGGACGACTTCGCCGCAGCCAGCATTCCACAATGTCTTTAAGCACTGATGAATTTAGAGGATAGAGATAATTTAAACAAGAATTTATAAATATTTAGCGAACGCCAATACCTATTTTTTCTTTCATTCTGCTCAGAAAGCCTTTCGGCGTTTCCGGTTCCTGAACGGCCAGTTTTTCCAGAGGAACATTATCGAGAATTTTTTGGCCGTTGCCACGAACGATTGCGTCCAGGTAATCTGCCGGCACAATATCTGCCAACATTTTCGCCGCTTTATCCATCTTAAAGCAGCGACCACCGGTGCTGTGCGCATCGGAACCAATGAAATGCACATAACGATTTTCTACCAGCCAGACAGCAATCTTTTTAACTGTTCGTCCAAAGTCGCCAACGAGACTACCGGCATTCACCTGCAAGAGGCCTCCAAAACGAATAAAGTGGAGGATTTTTTCCGGGCGTTCATGAAGCGCAGAGTAGCGTTCCGGGTGGGCAATAATCGGAATAACGCCATCGGTGTTTAACTTGAAGAGCGTTTCTTCCACACCATTCGGCATCAGGTAAAGCGGAAATTCCATCAAGGCGTATAAGCCTTTTTCAGCCAGGGTACCGGTGCGGCGCATCTTGATAGTATTTTCGATATAGTGATGAAAAAATGTCTCTGAACCGGAATGCAGTCCCAGGTTGAGATTTAGCCGCGCCGATTCGTTACGAAGGATATCCAGTTTGCGGAAATAGTCTTCTTCCATCTCCGGATGCACTACTTCATTAAAATGAGAAGTCGCAAACACATCTGTAATCCCCTGATCTGCTGCCATTTTCAACATATCAAGCGCCATTTCCAGATTCTTGGCGCCATCATCGAATTCGTATATTATATGATTATGGATATCTATCATTTCTTCATCCTAACTAGCATTCAGGTTACAGCTTCCATCCACTTAATATGAGTCAAAATCCTGGCGAGTGCTAATTATTTTTGAATATTCCCAGTCACCTGCTCCCTGGCGACCAATGGTTCTGAAAAGCATACCGGATAATGATTAAGCTAAAAGATAGAAGTTCTGGAATAACTTTCTGTATTGTAAATCAACCTTTTCACGTGAATGAATTTTATTTTCTCAAGTCTTTTAAAAACATCTACATAAACACAAAACCTCGATTACTAAAAAGACATTCAAGTAAAAAATAAAAGCACGAATTACTTCATAAAAAAAACCCACACGGCAGGTGTGGGTTTTGAAAACAAAATCTAAAACCGACAGATAATTTTACTAGCGGGTTTCCCAGGGGAAATTGGGTCCCTGGTAAATTTTTTCTTTTCGCAAACGTTCGATATTCTCAGCTTTATGTTGTTCCCAGCTTTCCGTTTCAATCATCTTCTGGATTTTAATTACCGCATCAATAACCGCTTCCGGGCGGGGCGGACATCCGGGAATGTAAACGTCTACCGGAATAAAACGATCGACGCCCTGCACCAGGGTGTAAGTATCAAAAACACCGCCGGAACATGCACAAGCGCCCATGGAAATACACCATTTCGGTTCCGGCATCTGGTCCCAAATACGCTTGAGAATCGGCAGTTCCTTAATCGCAACTCGGCCGGCGACAATCATTAAATCGCACTGCCGCGGCGTGAAGCGAATCGCTTCTGCACCAAAACGGGCCAGATCAAACCGGGAAGCCAATGTTGCCATCAGTTCGATACCGCAGCAGGCAGTGCCGAAAGGCATTGGCCATAAGGAGTTTTTTCTCGCCCAGTTTACCAGTTTATCAACACGAGTGGTCGTAAAACTCTTTCCTTGTAACATATCACCAGACATAGCGCCTCAATCTTGGTTAAATTTCGGAAAAGTTACAATTTTCTCAAGCTTAAATCAAGGCAAATCAAAGTAGTTTTCCCGGTAATAAAATTCAATCCCGTAATTTTATGGCATGTAGCCTTCGGGAAGGGAAAATTATTTTTTTACCGGGTTTAAAGGACGGATGTCAATTTCACTCATCAATGCCCGGGCGTCTACCGAAACCGCTGCATAAACAGCATGGGCGACGTCCACAGCCTGAAGCATGGAAGCGGGATCCGGTGCGTCGGGATTCCGGGAAATCAGGCGGGTATCAACGGAACCGGGAAAAACAGTCACCACCCGCACATTATCTTTTCGTAATTCCTGCATCAGGGATTGGGCGAATCCACGTAAAGCAAACTTTGTCGCGGAATACCCGGTCCCCCCTTTAAACCCATTCTTCCCTCCCAATGAAGCAATATTGATAATTGTGCCATCTTTCCGTTCTACCATTCCGGGCACAACCTTTTGGGTTAAGAGGAACACTGCCCGGATATTTACATCGAGCATTTCCTGTAATTCGTCCGCGCTGATTTCCAGAAAGGGTCTGGCATGAAGGATACCGGCATTATTGATTAATACATCCACTTTTCCCCACTCTTTCAAAACGGCATTTGCTAAACGTTCGGCATCCTCCACCTTGCCCAGATCCGCCGGCACACAGAGGGTTTCCGCTTTATATGATTTCGTCAAGTTCGCCGCCAATATCTGCATCTTTTCCATATCCCGGGCGGTCAGGGCTACTGCATATCCTTCACTGGCGAACTTCTCGGCCAACGCTGCGCCAATGCCCCGACTGGCGCCGGTAATCAAAACAACCGGTTTATTCATCATATTTCTGATATTCTCCAAAAGTTTATTGTTAGCTGATCAAAAAAAGCTGCTGGAGAATGGATAGGAATATCCAAACGACAGCAGCTAAAATTGAATTCGTATTCGGTAAAAAATTTATTTCAGATTTTCAGGGTTCAACCCTTTCAGTTCATCGATAACGAATATGCCGTCTTTGCGAATCAGGCGATCATCGAAATAAATCTCTCCCCCACCCTGATCTTCTGTCTGGCGCATAACCATATCCCAATGAACGTTGGAATTATTGCCATTGAATGCATCTTCATAAGCTTGCCCGGGCGTAAAGTGGAACGATCCGGCAATTTTTTCATCAAACAAAATATCCAGCATGGGATTGATGACGTAAGGATTAAACCCAATAGCAAACTCGCCGATATAGCGCGCACCTTCATCGGTGTCGAGAATTTCGTTTAACTTGTCCGTTTTATCTGCAGTTGCTTCGACAATTTTACCATTCTCGAATCGCAGGCAGACGTCGCTAAAACTGGTGCCCTGGTAGATGGTTGGCGTGTTGTAGGAAATTGTGCCATTTACAGAATCCCGCACCGGCGCGGTAAAAACTTCGCCATCAGGGATGTTATGGTTACCGGAACAACCAATCACCGGAATGTCTTTAATAGAAAAGCGCAAGTCGGTATTCGGACCGGTAATCCGCACTTGATCGGTCGCCTCCATTAATGCTTTTAATGGTTGCATGGCCCGATCCATCTTTTCATAATCCATCGTGCAAACATCAAAGAAAAAGTCTTCAAATGCTTCGGTTGATTTTCCAGCCTGCTGAGCAAAGGCAGCGTTGGGATAGCGTAAAATTACCCAACGGGTGTTGTTCACCCGCTCTTTAAAATGAACCGGTTTAAGAATATGATCCTGATAAAGCTTGATTTTTTCCTGGGGCACGTCGGACATTTCGTTGACATTATCCCCGCCGCGAATACCAATATAGGCATCCATCTTTTTCATCCAGTTTAATTCCATTTCCCCGATCAAATCCATTTGTTCCGCATCGCCATTGATCAACAAATCCCGGGTGACAATATTATCCTTGATCCAAACGTATGGTTTTGCACCAACAGCAGCGGCAGTTCTCACCAATGCCTTAACCAATCCATTCGGCACGCTTATCGCTTCGATTAGCACATTCTCACCAGCTCTCAATTTGGTAGAATGATGGATTAACACTTTTGCCAGTTTTTCAACGCGGGGATCTTTCATCTTTTTTCGCTCCTTCAGTAAATGTTCTTCCGCTCTAAGAAATACAGGTTGGATCTATCTAAACTGCTGAATATCAATTAGTTAAATTACCGTTCAGGTTAATCATTTCCCGCAGACGCTGATCGGCGATCATCCGATTTATCACTTTCGATTTCATCGACAAGATTATTTCCAGCCGTTCAGCAGTATCGATCCCCTGCAACAATGTCTGGCGCTCCTGCAAAGTATACCCGCCGGCGGTAGCAATCATAAAGGTGAGGGCATCCGGAGATAAATCCCCTGGCTGAACCTCATCATGGGCCTGCTTCGAGATTTCGAAAATCCGATTCAAATACCCACAGGCTTCGGATATACGTTCATCAGAAATCAGTATTTGCGATTCCGGGACGTCTGTCAGATCGGAAACTTCACCCTGCAGGAATTTCCGGTCATGATTCAGTTCATCCAGCCGAAATCTTTTTATCCCTTTGGTGAGGATATCCATTCGGCCATCTTCATAGCGTTTGAGCACTTTACTAATTTTCGCGGTACAGCCAACAGTGTGCAGATGCCCCTCTTCGAGAAACACCACGCCAAATTCCTTATCTTGCTCCAGGCATTCGCCAATCATTTCTTTATAGCGCGGTTCAAATATGTGTAAAGGCAATATCATCCCGGGGAATAATACGAGATTCAGGGGAAATAAAGCTATCCGGGTATTTTCAGCCATCTAATTTATCCTTCATTTTCCGCAACATGGTAGCCGGCCTGTTCTATTGCCGCCAACACCTGAAAGTTTTCCACATTACCAAGCACTTCTACCTGTTTGGTTTCCAAATCGATTCGCACTTCGTTCACGCCTTCCACTTTCCGTAATGCAGTATCAATCGATTTCCGGCAGTGGTCGCAGGTCATATCAACAATTTTCAACAACATACCTTTACCCTCCAATTTTGCTTTTTTCTTAGTCAATGGATAAGCCATCATTCCCAGCAGTAAAATGGCGCTGCCTGTATGCAGCCAGGCCGGGAGCATTTCCATGTGTCCGGAGACCCAGGACATTTGCGACCCGGACATTGCCCAAATCAGATCAATAATCCAGCCGAATGCAATACTGCTGACCAGGATTGTTATCAGATAAATTGCAAGACTTTTTCGCCCCATTTTCCCACCGACAAAAGAGAGTGTCGCGGTATTGGTTGCTGGTCCGGCAAAGAGGAATACAAATCCGGCACCGGGGGAAAGCCCTTTCATTATCAGGGATGCGGCGATTGGGATCGAGCCGGTAGCACAAACATACAGCGGAATGCCAATCAACAGCATCGCGGTATAAGCAGCGACAGGATTTCCCAGAAATTGTTCGATCACGGTCGTCGGCAAAGCATAACTAATGATTCCACCGGCAATGATGCCGATGGCCAGCCATTTTGAGACGTCAGCAATGAGGTCGACAAAAGCATATTCCAACACTTCCCGGACTCGTTCCGCAAATGATGGCTTGGCTTCGGTTGATTCAGTGGGAGGCACTGCGCATACTTCTTCTCTGAGCGTTGATGGGTGCGCTTCTTTATCCAGCACATTCGAAATGCCGCCAGCCAGCAATCCACTGAAGAATGCCGCAATGGGCCGGGCGATGGCCAGCAACGGGCCGAGCAGGGCATATGTTGCCAGAATAGAATCGGCACCGGTTGTCGGTGTAGAGATGAGAAATGAGAGAATCGGGCCGCGGTTAGCGCCCTGCTTTTCAAGGTGGGCTGCGACGGGAATAACGCCGCAGGAACATAATGGCAGCGGCACCCCAAGGAGTGCCGCTTTTGAAACTGCTTTTATATTATCATCCGCCAAATGGCGAGCGACTTTTTCTTTCGGGAGGAAGATATGAAGCACGCCGGCAACACCAAACCCCAGTAACAGATAGGGTGCCATTTCCGCCAGCAATTTCCATATTTCCGCTAGAATTCCGGTAATTATAGCCATATTAAATCCTGTAATTATTACTGCTACCGGAAGCGATCCAGAATTTATACCAGGGCCTTTACGGCATCCATCAATGCATCATAATCCGGCTCAGTTCCCAGTTCCGGCACCAGTTCAATGTAACGAATGACACCTTCCTTATCCACAACAAAAACACAACGTGCCAGCATTCTGCGATCGTCCAGAAGCACACCATAGTTTTTGCCAAAGGAGACAGATTTGTGATCGGAAATGAGCGTTACCTGGTCAATACCAGCGGCGCCGCACCAGCGTTTTTGGGAGAAAGGAAGATCGGTGCTAACATTTACAATTTCTACATCTTTACTCAACGAAGCTGCCAGCTCGTTAAAATGCCGAATCTCGGTATCACAAACACCGGTTTCTACTGAAAGGAAGCTGGAGAATACAACAATTTTCCCTTCAAAATCACCCATGGTTACCGGCTTAAAATCCAGACTTACAGCATCAAAGTCCGGTGCTTTATCGCCAACCTTTAGGACAGTGCCACTTACCGCTGTCGGGGTGCCGCCAATCGTAATCGTTCTTGTATCGCTCATGTTTTATCTCCTGCGTTTATAATATGACTCTTAATGGATATTTTGGTTACAAAGGAATTAGAAACGGCAATTTTAAGACATTAGCGCATAGCAGTCAAGCCCTTTTGTTTTTGAACTTGACAACTGCCACATTAGCCGCTATTTTAGCCGCCTGACCAATAAGTCGATAAGTAAACGTTTAATATTTTTTATAGAAAGGAGCTTCCCATGGCCCATCAACTGCCTCCGTTACCCTATGATTACAATGCTTTAGAACCGAGTATCGATGAACGTACGATGACAATTCATCACGACCTCCATCACGGTGGATATGTAAAGAAGCTAAATGCTGCCCTGGAAGGCAATGCTGAATTAGCTGGTAAGAGTATTGAAGATTTGCTCAGCGACCTGGACAGCGTTCCGGCCGCTATCCGTGGCGCCGTTCGCAATAATGGCGGTGGTCATTACAATCACACCATCTTCTGGTCGACAATGAGCCCCAATGGTGGTGGCGCACCCTCCGGCGACCTTGCTGACGCTATCAACGCTGCTTTTGGCAATTTCGACAATTTCAAAGAAGCTTTCTCCAATGCTGCAGCGACCCGTTTTGGTAGTGGCTGGGCCTGGCTGGTGAAAAACAGCGATGGTTCCGTAGCAGTTACTTCTACCCCGAACCAGGACAACCCGATTTCCGAAGGTCAGTCCCCGTTACTCGGACTGGATGTTTGGGAGCACGCATACTATCTGAATTACCAGAATCGCCGCCCGGAATACATTAATGCTTTCTGGAATGTGGTTGACTGGGATGCAGTTGCCAAGCGCTTTGCTAGCTAAGATTACGATCAATAGCTAATTTCAATAAAAAACCCCCGTGTGTAAACGCACGGGGGTTTTCTTTTACAAGCATGTTTTTAATTTAGAAAAGCACCGATAACTTCTCGCAAAGCGTTTCCAGATACTCGCTGTCTTCGGCGGTATAAGGATTTTTCGTATGGGAATCGATATCCAGTTCTCCAATTACTTTACCATCCTTGAATATCGGTAGCACAATTTCGGATTTTACATGAATGCTGCAGGATAGATAATTGTCCTGCTCGCTCACATCCTGAATAACAAAAGTCTCTTCCCGTTCGGCTGCCTGTCCGCAAATTCCTTTTCCGAATGGAATCCGGGTATGATCGGTTTCCTCGCCGACATATGGTCCGAGGACCAGCTCCCGCTCCTTTTCCGGATCGACAAGGTAAAAACCGACCCAATCGTAATAATCGATTTTATCTGCCAGTACCTGGCAAATTGCCAGCAGTTTTTCGTCACGGCTTTGGCCGTTGTTTATAATCGTTTCCGAAGCGGTTAATGCTTCTTGAAATTTTTCTGCTTTGTTTTGCATTACTTCTCCTTGATAACCGCTCAGGACTGGCGTCCTGAGCTATTTTGGGTCGCCCTTGCGGGCTGAATTAAAACAATAAATAAACTATTCTTCTTCGCGAATTACTACTGCTGCCCACTTTTTTTGTTCGATTTTCGCTGCAGTCATTTCATTGATTGTAGTTGCAAAGTCTGCATGGTCCGGCTTCATACCTTTTATACGTAACTGGGCCATTTCAAATTTTTGTTGATAGTACGCGATTTTAATTTGCTTTATGCATCCCTGCAGATATAACGCCGGTTTACTAAACTCCCGATTGGTATGTTCCATTTCCCGGAGGAGCAATGCCCGCAGCTCTTCATTTTCAATATTATCCAGTACCAGGTGCAAAATATTCTTCTCCGTATCGGCGGGTAATTCTGATAACATCAGAAATAGCTTACGAAATTCCGCATTGAGAAAATCGTCCGCGCTGAGGTGGCTAAAAACGTAATCGTAAATATCGGCAAAGAATTGAATCAGCAGCAGCAAAACATCCTTCTCGCCTCCCCATGCCCCGGAGAAAACCAATGGGGCGGACCGTTTCGGCGCAGCTCCCTCATCGGGCGGAAATGGCATTTCCGGTTCGTTGACAAAATTGGCACGCCTTTCGGCCATCTTTCGCCGCTCCCGAATTTGATTCATTAGCAACGTCTGCGGAATTTGCAGGGCTTGCGCAGATTTTTCCACGAAAAAATCCATACGCACATTATCCTGCATGACGCTCAAGACTTCTCCGATTTCCGCGACCGCTGCCGATCGCCCGTTTGCCGTTTGTAAATCGTATTTTTTGCGCATCAGATCAAGACGGAAGGCCATGTAGTCTTTCGCATTTTTAAGCGCTTCAAGAAACGCATCTTTCCCGTTTTTCTTCACAAAGCTGTCGGGGTCTTCACCGGGCGGTAAAATCAGCACTTCGACCTCTACCCCATGCTGGAAAAGGATTTCCCCGCCGCGCATGGCTGCTTTCACCCCGGCCTGATCGGCATCATAGCACATCTTCACTTTATTGGCATACCGGCGAATTAATGATGCATGCGATTCCGTCAACGCGGTGCCGCTGGTGGCCACCACCTGGCGAATACCGGCCTGGTATAATTGAATGACATCCATATACCCTTCAACGAAAATCACATACTCATTCTCGCGAATGGCATCCCGGGCAGAAAATAATCCGTAGAGAATGCGGCTCTTTTGATAAACCGGCGATTCCGGAGAGTTGATATATTTGGGGGTTTTCTTATCGTCGGTAAACGCCCGGCCACCAAACCCGACAACTTTCCCGGAGGTATTATGAATCGGGAACATCAGGCGATGGCGAAAGCGATCGTAGGGTCGTTTGCTTTTTTCACTTTCCAGCAACAATCCTAAAGTTTTGAAAAGCGACGCCGGTATTTTGGAACGTTCGACCTGCTTTTGCAAACCATCCCAGCCTTCCGGGGCGTATCCGATGTTAAACGTTTTTACCATCTCTGCGTTCACGCCACGATTGCTAAGATATTTCGTCACTTCCGGCGGTGCTGAATGTAATGAGGACTGAAAGTATCGCATTGCCATTTCATTGGCTTTCAGCAGTCGTTCCTTATCACTGATTTGCTGCTTGACCGCTTCTGAAACCGGGATTTCGATGCCGGTTTCTTCAGACAGGCGTTTGACCGCATCCACAAAACTCAGCTTTTCGTGCTGCATCAAAAAGCGAAAGGCATTACCGCCCTGCCCGCAGCCAAAGCAGTGAAAAATCTGCTTTTCCGGATTAACGGTAAAAGAAGGGGTTTTTTCCTGGTGAAACGGGCAAAGTCCAATAAAATTCCGTCCACGCTTCCGCAGGGAGACGTAGCGGGAAATCAAATCAACAATATTTACCGATTCTCGAATCCGGTCTATTATATGTTCAGGAATGGGCGCCATACAAATATCAATCGCTTGCAATCATTTTTGATTAACAGTATATTTTCCAGTCGTATAAAATAAGAATATATATCGCCTGAAAAAACGAAATAAATAAAGGAAATAAAATGAGTCAGGAAAACAAACCGCTCCAGCAGCAGGTGAACATCGAACTTCCTCCGGAGCAGGCCGAAGGCACATACGCGAACCTTGCAATAATTAATCATTCCGGTGCAGAATTCGTTCTGGATTTTAGTCGCTTACTTCCTGGCATTCCCCGCGCCAAAGTATATTCGCGCATCATTATGACGCCCCAGCATGCGAAATCTTTGCTGAAGGCCCTGGAAGACAATATAGACAAATATGAACAACAGTTTGGCGAAATCAAGCTTAAAGGACTTAATGATCCCGGTAGAAGTTTTGGATTCCAGCCTACGAGTAAGGATAAATAAATTCCCGTACAAATATCAATTATTATCTCGATGTTACTACGATAGCGCGTATCAACTAAAAATGACCGGATCATAATGGGATCAATCAAAGAGAACCTTAGTATCATAAACGACCGCATTGCTAATGCAGCCGTAAAAGCGGGAAAATCCCCGAAAGACATTACCTTAATAGCTGTCACAAAAACTTTTTCGGCAGCGCAGGTGAATGCGGCGGTTGATGCCGGAGTAGCACATATCGGAGAAAATCGAATCCAGGAGGCCCGTCAGAAATTACCTGATGTGAAAGAAGGCGTCACCCGGCATTTGATCGGTAATCTCCAACGTAATAAAGTAAAATATGCCGTAAAACTATTTGACATGATTCAATCTGTGGACAATATTGCCCTGGCAGAAGAAATCGATGCTCGCTGTGCAAAAATGTCCCTGAAAATGCCTGTCTTAATTGAAGTAAATACCAGTGGGGAAACATCCAAGATCGGATGCCATCCGCGAGAAGCGTTAACATTGCTGAAGGCGATTGATCGTCTGCCCAATTTATCGGCCCGGGGATTTATGACAATCGCTATCTACAGTGCAGAAGACGAACAAGTGCGTGATTGTTTTAAACGATTAAAAGAAATTTATGACGAAGCGCAAACCCTGAAACTGGAAAATGCTAATATTGGCACTCTTTCTATGGGAATGTCTTCAGATTTTGAGTCTGCGATTGAAGAAGGAGCGAACATGGTTCGTATCGGCTCCGCCATCTTTGGCAGCCGGTAACAACTGGCAGACTTACTGGTTCTAAAAAATTATGAGTGGTTCACCCAATTTATTTTAAGGAGTTCATTTTGAAACTTACTCCCCTGGAAATTCGCAAGCAGGAATTTCGTAAAGGACTACGTGGATTCGATCCCATAGAAGTACAGACATTTCTCGATATGGTATCCGAGCAGTACGAAGAGCTACTGGAAGACAACAAGAAACTCAATCACAAAATTGTTGAACTGGATGCCAAGCTCTCCAATTATCAGGATAACGAAAAGAATTTACGGGAAACACTTCTGAATGTGCAGGAAGTTAAAAAGCAATCGGAAGAAAGCAGCCGCCGTCAAGCAGACCTTATTACCAAAGAAGCAGAATTAAAAGCGCTGGAAATTCTTGAAAACGCCCGTAAGCAGGCCCGGCAAATCCGGGAAGAAATCAGCTGGCTGCGTTCTCAAAAAGAGTCCTTTATCAACCGGCTGCGCCATATCCTTGTTTCCCAGATCGAATTACTTTCTGTAATGGAAATTGATGACATCCTTCCCGAGGATGAGCAAGCGAAAATCCGTTCCTGGAAATCCCGGAAGTTTTCCCAGGCAGAAATGGATGCTGAAGCAGAGATCGAAACCAAATCTGCTTCGAAGAAAGCGGATGCAGAGGCTTCTGAAAATTCCGAGAAAAAAAGCAGCAAAGCAGCTGCAAAACCCAAGAAGAAAAAGGATGATGACGCTTCTGAAAGAATCATCCAGCAATATACAGAAGAAGAGAAAGCAGAGAAAAAGGACGACAAATTGGCATCAAGCCCTTCGGAGCCGTCCCTTTCTGAGGAAGAAATTAATGATTTCTTTAAAAAAGGAATCCAGATTGACGATTTAATAAAAACTATTAACAAAAAGGATTTTGACAAATGAGAATCAGCATTTGGCAACAAGTGACAAGAATTGTCACCGTCTTTTTCATTGCAGTAATCCTGAGTAATTGTGCCGGTTCCCGCTATTTGGAAACCGCCGATATTGAAAGCGAGCAATCTTTAAAGCTATATCTTCGCAATGGCGACATTCATGAAGGCATTATCGTCCGCAAAGACAACAATGAAGTTACTATGATTAACGCCGCGGACAGCAAATCACAAACGATTCCGATGGCGGAGATTCGCCGGGTAGAACGCTCCCGGGAAATTTACGATTACGCCGCTGTTCCGATTAGTAGTGCCGAGATTGAAAGAAATAAAGGTAATAAAAACACCTGGGTTTATGCTGCTGGTGGTGCGGCAATCGGTGGACTGGTCGGGCTCGCAGTTGGATATCCGATTTGGGTTGCCAACGACAATCCTCCCCCCTTGTTTGTCGGCGGTGTAACCGCTGTTGTCAGTAGTATCGTTTTTGCTACGAAAGGCATCAAACGAGACAAGCACGACGCAATTCAGAAGGTGCGTTACCTGCATAGCCAGAACGATCTGCTTAACGAGAAAGAGACGCAGGAAAAACGACTGAAAGCGCTGGAAGAAGAAAAAGCCCGCTTGAAAAAGCAGTTGGAAGAAAAGAAAAAGCAGGCCTCCGAGAACGACGGATAATTTGTTTTTCTTCAGCATTTGTAATATTCCAGGCATTTTGCAATATTAACGATCTTTGAATATCAACGCCACACGGTATGCGCAATACGAGAGGAAATGATGCAGGATATCAGACAAAAAGTTGATGAGACGATAAAGTTTATTCGCACAAAGACGCAAGCCAAGCCGGAAATTGGCATTGTATTAGGCACAGGCTTAGGTGAACTGGTGAATGAAATCGATCAGGAAACAGTACTCTCCTATGATGAAATTCCCAACTTTGCCCTTTCCACAGTTGAGTTTCATGCCGGGAAACTTATTTTTGGCAAAATAGCCGGACGATCGGTGGTTGCCATGCAGGGACGCTTTCATTACTACGAAGGTTATACCATGCAGGAGATTACCTTTCCAATTCGGGTAATGAAATTTCTTGGCGTAGAAAAACTGGTAATTTCCAATGCTTGTGGTGGGATGAATCCGATATATCGTCGTGGCGATTTGATGATTATGGACGATCATATTAATCTGCTGGGAGACAATCCACTGATCGGGGTAAATGACGACACACTCGGCCCGCGTTTCCCGGATATGTCCGAACCATATTCGCAGCGACTGATTGCACTGGCAGAAGAAATTGCCCGGGAAGAGAAAATTAAGGTTCAAAAGGGTGTCTATGTGGCAGTCCCCGGACCGAACCTGGAAACCCGTGCGGAATATCGTTTTCTGCGAATTATCGGTGCGGATGTTGTTGGCATGTCTACAGTACCGGAAAACATTGCTGCCCGCCATATGGATATGGAAGTATTTGGTATCTCGGTCATCACCGATGAATGTTTCCCGGATGCATTGGCACCGGTAGATGTACAAGAAATCATCGCAGCTGCCAATGCGGCTCAACCGGCATTAACCAAATTAATGAAACGGTTAATCGAAAAAGCATAAGCGTTTATTAATAAACTTCTTAAGACCTGGAGCTTTTAAAGTTTGAAATGTTTCGGGTCTATTTGAAAAAGTCGGACTTATGAAAAATCACCATCACTACTTTTTGCATTCAACTACCTCTTCCGGGGAAAAGGGTGATCTTTATCCGGCGCTTCGTATTCAAAATCTGCAGAAAAAAATACATTTCCTCTCCCATCATCGTAAATCTATTATTACATTAAAGGCTTCGATTATTTAATCGTTGCCCTGTTTACTGTTCAACTTATATCGGGATAACTGACTTTCACGGAGTATATCCGGTTAATTCGAGAATAAAGGCAAATCACCATGTTCAAATTTAAGGAATTCGACGAAAAACCTGTTGTTAACAAACTGGAAGAGTCCGTTCTGGACTTTTGGAAAAAGAATAACATCTTTGAAAAAAGCATCGACATTCGCAAAGATAGTCCGGCATATATTTTCTACGAAGGTCCGCCGACCGCCAATGGTAAACCGGGCATCCACCACGTTCTTAGCCGCACATTAAAGGATATTATTCTTCGCTACAAAACAATGTCCGGTTATCAAGTACCGCGGAAAGCGGGCTGGGATACGCATGGTTTGCCGGTGGAAATTGCCGTTGAACAGAAGATGGGGCTGACCCAGAAAAACGAAATTGAAAAGATTGGCATCGATAAATTCAATGCGGCCTGCAAGGAACTGGTCAACCATCATATCGAAATGGCTGATGGTTGGCGTACTTTAACAGACCGGATGGGCTACTGGTTGGATTTGGACGATGCATATGTCACCTATAAAAACGAATATATCGAGTCAGTCTGGTGGGCAATAAAAACAATCTTTGACAAAGGACTGGTCTATAAAGATTACAAAATTGTGCCACAGTCTCCGACGATTGAGACTCCCTTGAGTTCTCACGAACTTTCCCAGGCGTATAAAGAGGTTAAAGATCCGAATTGTTATATCAAGGTGAAAGTTCTCGAAACTCCGAAAAAGAGCATTGAAGGCGCGGAAATCCTCATCTGGACAACTACGCCCTGGACCTTGCTTTCCAATGTCGGTGCGGCTGTCGGCACGGATATCGACTATGTGCTGGTAGAAAATACGCGTCCGGTTAAGCAGGGCAAAGATACTGGCGAGGAAACATTCCGACTGGTTCTGGCAGAATCCCGTCTGTCTACCCTGGATGGCACTTACGAGGTTCTGGAAAAGTTTAAGGGCGCTGAGATCATCGGCTCTCGTTACGAACAAATTTTTGACTATTTAGCTGTAGATCGCGACAAATACCCCAATGCATTTACAATTATGCCGGGAGAATTTGTATCTACCGAAGATGGCTCCGGTGTAGTACACATGGCCCCAGCTTTTGGTCAGGATGACTATGATATGGGGAAACAATACAATCTGCCGGTTCTGCAGCCGGTGACCCCGGGCGGCAAATTTAAGGATGGCATGGGTCCCTTTAGCGGACGGCCGGTAAAGACCTTTACATATGCCGACGGGCACACCGAAGAAGGGGTAGATGTCGACGTTGTTATCGCTCTGAAAGAAATGGGAAAGAATTATCGCACTACGAAAGACTATGTGCATAGTTATCCCCATTGCTGGCGTACAGACAACCCGGTTATCTATTATGCCCGGGAATCCTGGTTTATTAATTCGCCGGCCTACAAAGAGCGAATGGTTGAGCTGAACAAGACAATCAATTGGCAACCGCCGGAAATCGGTAGTGGCCGCTTTGGCAACTGGCTGGAAGACGTTAAGGAATGGTCGCTTTCCCGCGATAGATATTGGGGAACACCATTACCGATTTGGGTCAGTGAAGATGGCGAAGATATGTTTGCAGTTGGCTCGATTGCGGAATTACGGGAAGGCATCTATGAGCATGATGGTGTTCGTAAACCAGCCAGCGAAATCCCGGAAGAAGAACTGGACTTACATCGCCCGTATGTCGATCGGATCATCTTCGAAAAAGATGGCAAAGTATTCCGCCGCACACCGGAGATCATCGACGTTTGGTTCGATTCCGGAGCGATGCCATTTGCACAGTATCATTATCCTTTTGAAAACAAGGAACTGTTCGAGAACAGTTTCCCGGCAGACTACATCTGTGAAGGTGTCGATCAGACCCGTGGCTGGTTTTATACATTACACAATATCGCCACAGTGCTTTTTGACAAACCGGCTTTCAAGAATATCATCGTTAATGACCTGATTCTTGATGAAACCGGGCAAAAGATGAGTAAACGGAAGAACAATATGGTTCATCCCTTTGACGTCATCGACAAATACGGTGTAGATCCCTTACGCTGGTATTTGATGGCATCCAACAATCCCTGGCTGCCCAAGCGTTTCGACAAAAAAGGCATTGAAGAAGTTTACAGAAAGTTCTTTGATACATTTTTGAATACATATTCGTTCTTTGCAATGTATGCGAATATTGACAAATTCGACCCGAATTCCACGCCGGTAGCTATCGAGGATCGCCCGGAAATCGATCGATGGGTAATTTCCCGTCTCTACACGCTGGTGGATCATGTTAACAAACGCATGGATAATTACGACATCACCCAATCCGTTCGCCCGATTGCCGAATTCCTCCTTTCGGATGTTTCCAACTGGTACGTCCGGCGGAACCGTCGCCGTTTCTGGAAGGAAAGCGACAGTGCAGACAAAGCGGCAGCATACCATACGCTTTACGAGGTATTGCTGACATTATGCAAGTTGTCCGCACCGTTTATTCCATTTGTCGCCGATGAACTTTATCGCAAGCTGCGCACCGAAGACATGCCGGAAAGCGTTCATTTAAGTGATTATCCGGTCGTTGATGACAACAAACGTGCTTATCAGGATGCGGATCTGGAGCAGCGTATGTCCGCAGCTCAGAAGGTGGTTCGAATCTCCCGTTCTCTTCGAAATGAGACTAAGATCGGTGTTCGTCAACCATTGCAGGAATTGGTAATTTCTTCCCCGGAAACATCTGTTTTGGATGGAGTTATGGATATGGGTGATATCATTCGGGAAGAGATCAATGTTAAATCATTACGCAGCGAAAAAAATGCATCGGACCTGGTGGTACGCAGCGCCAAGCCAAACTTTAAGTTATTGGGACCCCGCTTCGGAAAAGCGATGAAACAAATTGCCGAAGTTATCCGTGAACTGGATGAGTCTGCAATTGACACCCTGGCTGCGGAGGGCAAATTAGCGGTTACTTTAGATGGGCAACCGGAAACCGTCCAGTTTGAAGAGGTCGAAATTGTTGATGCGCCGAAAGGTGAATTCGCAGTTGCGCGGGATGGTAACCTGGTTGTTGCACTAAACACCGAGATCAGTGATGATCTCGCCCGGGAAGGTATCGCCAGAGAATTTATTAACAGAATTCAAAACCTGCGTAAAGAGAATAAACTGGAAGTGCTGGATCGCATTGAAATTTATTATCAGGCCCCGGAATCGATTGATCAGGCGCTTCAGCACATGGCAGAATACATCAAGAGTGAAACGCTGGCATTACAACTAGACAACAGTTTACCTGGTGACAGCGTTATGCAAAGTGTTAAAATCGGATCGGAAAATTTCGAAGTTTTTATTAAGAAAACATTAGTATAATTTTTCGGAAACTAAGTTTGTCTATTTACATTTAACTAAAAACTTACTAAATTGGCGGAGATATCCACCATTTTGTATTTTGGTAAATTAACCAGCTCAAGGACAAAAACATGGCAGATTCAAAGAATTCGGTATCTACCAAGAACAGCGGAAATGATCAAGACACTCCGAAGTCAACTTACCTTACGGACGAAGAACTGGAATATTTCCGGCAATTGATTCTTAAGAAGCGTAGCGAAGCAATGGAAGAGATCGAGCAGATGAGTAGTCGCCTGGAGGATGCCCAGGAACAGGCAGCAGGCTACACATATCATATGGCCGATTCCGGCACGGATGCCATGGAGCGCGAGATGTTATATCTGATGATTTCACGCCAGAAAAAATTCATTGGGTACCTGGATCGTGCCCTAAAAAGAGTTGAACACAAAACCTACGGTATTTGTAAAATCTCTGGTAAACCAATTCCAAAAGAAAGGTTGGAGGCAGTCCCCCATACCGAAACAACGGTAGAAGCCAAAATGCAGCAGAAGAAACGCAATTTTTGATATATTTCCGGTGATAGATCAGGAAGATCATCGACTAACCCGTTATATAAACGAGAAAGGCCTCATTATGGATAAGGAGAAACTGGCTTATTTCAAGAGTTTGCTGTTGGATAAACGCGAAGAAGTGCTCGAAAGAATTGAGCGCTTACGCGAAGTGACAATGGAATCAAATTACAGTGACAGTTATGGGAATCATTCGGGGTATGCCTATCACATGGCAGATCAGGGCACGGACGCCATGGAACGGGAGAAATCCTTTCTATTTTTATCCCGCGAAGAAAAATATCATAAACAAATTCATCAGGCGTTACAGCGAATCGAACTTGGGGAATTCGGCGTGTGCCGTGTTTGTGACGAAGAGATTGATGCAAAACGTTTGGAGATTGTTCCTACCGCACGTACTTGCGTACCATGTAAAATTAGTGAATCAAAAAGATACGGCCGTTAATGCAATATATTGGTGCCTCGCTGCGAAAATATAAAGATATAATCTGGGTTATAGCGCTTATTCTCGCAGCAGATCAGGCAACAAAACTGGCGGCAATGTACTATTTGCAGCCAGTTGGGTCTGTCAGCTTGATTGGGGATTTTTTCCGCCTGACCTATGTCGAAAATCCTGGCATGGCCTTTGGGATTGAGTTGGATAACAAAGTCCTTTTTCATACCCTTTCGATATTCGCAGTACTTATTATTTTTTACTATTTATTCAGACTGCGGCAACATCCGTTGTTGCGGCTATCTTTTGCTGTTATTCTGGGTGGTGCTATCGGCAATCTGATCGACCGTTTTTGGCGAGGCAGTGTCGTCGACTTTTTGGATGTCGATTTTATGGATATCCAGATCAGTGGCGGGCAGTTTTTCTTTTGGGAATATCCCGCATATTTAATGACGCGCTGGCCGGTATTTAACATTGCAGATATTGCCATTACTATTGGAATGTTGCTCATTTTAATCATAACAATTTTTGATCTCTCTTCACAACCGATATTGGAAAATGCAGCCGGGGAAGAAATACAAATTAACGATTGATGAATCTTCCGCAAATCAACGCCTGGACCGTTTTTTGGCCAGTCAATTGGAAGATTATTCCCGATCCTTTTATCAAAAGCTAGTCCGCGATGGCTTTGTGCGCATCAATGGTAAAATCGTCAAATCCGCTTACCGGCTGAACCTGAATGACGTTGTTGAAATTGAACTGCCTCTCCCCCAGGAAACCAATATTCAGCCGGAAGATATTCCTTTAGAGATCATCTATCAGGATTCCGATCTTTTGGTGGTGAATAAGTCGGCGGGTATGGTAGTTCACCCCGGTGCCGGCGTTCAGTCCGGAACTTTGGTAAATGCGTTGATGTATCACTGCAAGGATCTGTCTGGCGTCGGAGGAAGATTAAGGCCGGGCATCGTTCATCGGTTAGATAAAAACACATCCGGCTTGCTGGTTGTTGCCAAAAATGATCGCACCCATATTCACCTGCAACAGCAGTTTGCAGACAAATCTGCCAGCCGTGATTATAAAACATTGGTCTGGGGAATTCCAAAAGAGCGTAATGGTGTTATCGAAACTTTCATCAACCGAAGCAAATCCGACCGGAAAAAATTTACTGTCGCACCGGATGGGAAACATGCGATCACCCATTACGAAGTTGCTGATAATTTTGAATTTACAACGTTGCTAGACATTTCTCTAAAAACGGGACGTACGCACCAAATCCGCGTACACATGAATTACATTCACCATCCGGTTTTTGGAGATCCGGATTATAGCGGACGAAAGTCGCAAATTAAACGTCTTTCTGCTTTATCTGAAAAAAATTTTGCATTATATTTGTTAAAATCCATTGACAGGCAGGCGCTTCACGCTTACAGATTAACTTTTGTTCATCCGGCCCGTCAAGAAGCAATGACATTTACAGCACCATTGCCCAGGGATATGAAGAATGTCATCGAGAAACTGAAAAAATAATGTGAGGAATTTATGAAAACATTGACCAGTTTAATCACAATTTTGATGATATTAAGCCTTAGCGCTTTCGGACAAGAAGTTGAATTTAAAAATCCGAAAATTATTGAAGTTGGTAAAATCTCCAAAGGCGGTATCATTGAAGGCACTTTGGATTTCGTAAATAATAGTGGCCAGTCTGTAGAAATCGAAAAGATCAAGCCGAGTTGTGGCTGTACTACTATCGAACCGGATCAACTGGTATATGCCAGTGGAGAAAGTGGATCGATTCCCTATACGATTGATACCGAAAAATTTAACGGCGTCATCCAAAAATCGATCACCATTCACTTTAAGGATAATACGCCTCCCAAGCAGACCTTTTTTATCAGAGCAAATGTCGTCACGGACATTTCCATCTCTCCACGGTTTATCAACTTTCAAAATGTAGAGCAAAATGCAGATACCACGCTGACTGAATTTTTTGAAATTGAGAATGAATCTGACCAGGCGATTGAGATCGTCAGCATACACACCAAAAGCCCCTTAGTGAAAGTCGTTCCGGAATCAGTAGAAATTCCAGCGGGTAAGTCCCATTTGATTCGCCTGGAGCTAGTTCCCAGCGAGCCTGGCCGGCATAATGCCCAAATTTTGATCTCAGCCAATCATTCAAAAGAGAAAGAGAAAAAGATTCCGGTATTTGTAAATGTCGTTTCCCCGGTAAGCGGCAGCCGTTAATCGCAAATATTATATGACGAACCATATTAAAGAAATGCTGCTCATATTAAGTCTTACGCTTGTGGGCGGCATTTTTATTAACCAACTGCATCCCCAGGGTATTCGCTGGGAATTATTACTTCCCTTAAGTGCGAATACACCCGCCACAGTTACTGCTATTAATCCTGAAGACGCATTTCTCGCTTTAATGCAGGAAGAGGCATACTTCATCGACATTCGTCCGGCGGAAGAGTTTGAAGCTGACCATATCGCCGGTGCCATTTCATTGCCGCTTTTTGACTACTTTCAATCTCCGGACTCCCTCAGAAACTTAGCTCCGGAAAAGAAATACATACTTTATTGCTTTGATCCTGAATGCAAAGAAGCTGAGATGATTGCTGCTGAAATGATCGGATATGGATTTCAGAATGTTGCAATTCTGGAGGGTGGCCTTTCTGCCTGGCTCGGCAATGGATTTCCTACGGAGTTGTAAATGATAAAAATGCCCGCAACAGTAAAAGACTGGATCATCCTCGGCTTACGCCTCTTCTTTGCCGGCACGCTGATTTATGCGTCTATTGACAAGATTTTGAATCCGATCGACTTTGCCCAAACTATTTTCAATTATCAGATAATAGGTGTGCGCCTCTCCCGCTGGGTGGCTATCTGGCTCCCTTATCTGGAACTTATATTGGGCCTTTTCCTACTTGCTGGTATTTGGTTAAAATCTTCCGCCAGGCTCAACCTCTCCCTTATGCTAATTTTTCTGGTCGCTGTCGGCCAGGCATATTTCAGAGGGTTAAAAATCAGCTGCGGCTGTTTTGCTGTTGATGGCCCGGAAAAAATCGGTATTGGCGATATTTTTTCCAATATTGCACTATTGCTGGCAAGTATCGTCCTTGTTCTCCTCCTGGAATATAATCCGAAAAAATCAACCTGACTTTTTTCTTAAGACATCGCATAAGACAATTTAAAACAAACGCTTACAGAAAACATTTTTACCCTTAACACATTATTTATCTGACTTTAAAGAAAGAGAAAAATACTTGTGATATTAATCAACAGCAAAAGCTGCTGATATCTCTATTTTACCCTCTGCTTGGGTGAGTATGCATTATTGAGCTAGTCTTCTGAAAAGTCAGAGTTTACCTGTAGAGCGCATGTGATTCATAAGCAGAAAAATTCAGACTAAATTACTGCAAGCGATTGTTTGTACAATCAATTCAGAATTCATAAGAAGGAACGCCCGGATGAACATGGATGTTTTTAACAGTATGGTAAATGCTATGGATGCTAAACCCGAAGGCTACGAAATTTTAATTGTCGAAGACAATGTAGAGCAAGCATCTCTCACCAAACTCCTTTTGGAAGAATATGGTTTTAGTGCTCACTTTGTTACTGACAGTTCCGAAGCAATGCAAACCATTCACTCCGATAAACCCCGGGTTGTTATACTGGATTTAATGATGCCGGAAATTGATGGTTTACGTATTTGTAAGCAGATCAAAACATCTTCTGTTACTTCCCATACCAAAATTATTATTTACTCCGGTAAAATGTACGACTCCGATCGCCGCAAAGCACTTGAACTGGGCGCTGATGCTTTCTTCCTGAAACCTGCACGTGCGAATCTGCTAATTACCAAAATCAAGGAGCTGCTGCACCATCCAATCCAAAATGGCACCTATAAAAATTAAATTTTGGGGCGTCCGGGGCTCTATTCCCACACCCGGTCCCCGTACTATTCGATATGGTGGGAATACCTCCTGTGTAGAAATCAATTTTCCAGATTTGCCCCGATTCATTATTGATGCCGGCTCCGGTATTCGTGAACTGGGTAAAGAGCTTTTAACGATCAAGGATCCGGTAAAAGCCTATATCTTTCTCAGCCATTTTCACTGGGATCATATCCAGGGTCTCCCCTTCTTCAAGGCAGCTTTTAAACCCGGCAATCATTTCGTCATTTATGGCTGTGATGAGCCAGATGTTGACCTCACTAAAATTATATCCATGCAAATGAATCCCATATATTTTCCGGTAGCAGTGGAAGATATGGGCGCCAAGTTGGAATTTTGCACAATCAACCAGGGCAGTTATGATGTTGAAGGGGTTAATGTTCAGACCCATTTCATGAATCACCCGGGATATACGCTTGGTTTTCGCTTCAATTACATGGGTAAATCAATCGTATATATGAGTGATAATGAACCGTATTTGCAAAACCAGCAAAGCGACAATGATCCGGAATCACTGGAAGCCATGTTTGAAAAGTTCGTCGATGATAAAGAAGGACGTCTGGTGGATTTTATTTCCGGCGCGGACCTATTGATACATGATACACAATATTTCCCGGAAGAATATGAGCAGCGAATCACCTGGGGACATTCTCCCTATACATACACGGTCGACCTTGCTGTAAAGGCACAAGTCAAACACCTCGTGCTTTTTCATCATGACCCTGATCATGATGACGACACCGTTGATGAAATGGCACGGCTCAGCCGGGAAAGATTAACCTCTTACAATTATCACATCCCCTGCCATCCGGCCCGAGAAGGTGAAGTCATTACCTTATAGGTAAAGATCACCTGTAATTTTTCATTTTTTTTACAATCCTCAAAAAAAATTGTCTAAAACTCTTTCATTTTATGATCGGGAAGATTATGTTTAATTAAACATAAACAATACATCACGCACAATACCGGGAGAGGTATTAAATGAACAATTCCAACAAATGGGCGATTGAGTACAGTCATACGGAAGACACTTTTCATCTGGGCAGGACCGCAGAAATGCTCCGTCGTAATATCACTTCAGTGCAAAGCGGTACCCATTTGGATTATATTTGTGTCGGAATTTTTCCCTCGAAAGAGCAAGCGCTGGATGCAATGCTGGAGTTTCGTCGGAAGCGCACTCCGGGTCAAACAATTGACCTGTTACTGTAGTACTCAATTACCCAGTTTTCTATTTTTAGACCTGCGAAACCTTTATGAGCCTGGTTTCTAATGTTGCAATAGTCATATCCCCTATGATTATTGCATTACCGATAATTGCTTAACATCACACCCGTACGGATATATTCCCCTATCATTTCAAAATGAGCAATTTATTTGCACCCAAATAACCGTGGGGCTGCCAAATTATTTCTGAATCACAAGGAATAAAATTGGCATTAGCGGTACTGATAATTTGACCAAACGAGGCACAAAATGAAATTCTACCTCTTATTAGCGGGTTTAGTGGGACTTGGGGTATTTGGACTGATTTTCTGGCGAATACGCGTATATGTTATTGCCAAGCTAAGAGAAGATGTTTACATCGAGAACGCTCAAGGTCAAGTTAGCCTTATTGCACCTCCCTTAAAAGGATTCTATAAAATTATACTTGGACCGACTGAGTTTGAGAAAGTAAAACGTCGGCAGGAGTCCAAAGTACTTTACCTGGAACCGATCATTGAAGATGCCAAAGCGATCCTCGCTTCCGGAAAAGGCTCATCCCCCTCAGAGAAACCAGTCTTTTTTACAGCATTTTATCCAAAGCAAGCTGCTTTGGGTAGCTGGCATAATATAGTTGTTTACATGCATATCGAATCTGCAGTTAAAGATATCTTAAAAGATGTGCAGCGCCATTCCAACGAATTACAGGAATTTGAAGAGGGCGAAGAAGTTCCGGAAATCCGTATGAAAAATCGTAGATCTGCCTGGTTAACTCAGGGGTCCCGAATAACATTGTTGCCGCGTATACCAGGTGTAAAATTTAATCCAGCACATCAGAATATTTGGTGGGTAGAAGATTTCAATCGGGCAGTATTGTATTTTACTGCCGGAGGCAGCCTCGCCGGTAAAACGATTGAAGGTGAGATCGCAGCTCATGTCGGTCTGATCCAAATTGCCTCCATTCCGGTTAGTATCCGTTTCGAAGAAGCAACCCCATTAACTGACGAGAACGTTCAGGTTGGGCTCCTCTCTTCCTCGACCCAAATGTATCGGAACATTTTTGCCTCTTACGATATGCAGGACCGGGAGATCACTGAAACATTATTAAAAGCATTGGTTGCAACTGGCGACGATGTCCTCCTGGACTGTATTACCAAAAAGGGCATTCCCGAGTGGAATGAATTGCAGCATTTTGCACTGAGAAAAGCGAATAATTTTCAACTATTCTGGTCAGCAAATGCTGCCAGGTCGCGGGAAGTAAAGAAGGAGCTACAAGCATTATTACAATCCAATGGTGATGCTGCGGAGAAACGAATTAACCCGGTTTATTGGACGGAACCAATGCCATCACCCCCGAAAGAAATGTCCGGATATAAATTTAAATATATACCGGAAAAGCTTAATAAATAGGACGACTATTTTTTTATTAGAATAATCGTTTTCTTCAACTCACCATTTAGAGAACGATTTTCACCCAGAATCTCTACATGGCAAATATAAGCGCCTATCCGGGCTGTTCTTCCCCAGTCATCCTTTCCATCCCACAATATCGAACTGCTTGCGGCGACCCGCTCACCATTCCGCAGGAAGCGAATTAGCCTACCCCGTAAATCGTATATTCGTACATTCATGTAAGCGACATCTGATTCCTGTATGATCTGAATTGCG
Source organism: Calditrichia bacterium (assembly GCA_028284905.1). GTDB lineage: Bacteria > Calditrichota > Calditrichia > RBG-13-44-9 > J075 > JACKAP01. Next base: position 217,497 of record JANQQU010000022.1, on the reverse strand, counting down.
GTAAAATCCTCAAACCCATCATTATCCGGCGAAAACGGATTGGGGAATATTTCCAATTGTTTTTCAGATTGGCGTATTTCCAGGAAAACGCTATTGATCTCGGCAGGCGTGCTACCAGCATTTGCAACAGAAGCAGTCCAGTTCTCCAGCATTTGGCTATTGAAGGATGGATTTATTTTTTCCAGGCTAAGCCCTCTCTCTGCCGGGATGCCATACCAATCATCAGTGTAGGCCACATAGTCGTAGAGGGCAAATCCCGGTCCCAACAGGCGAACTTCGTCAAAACCATTATTCAATGCGGGGAATTTGCTATTTACAATAACATCCCCTTCTGAAAGATTATACTGATCGCGTAATATATCGTCGCCGCCAAAAACTACATATTTCGCCGGGGCGATAAACTTCGTGGTGTCACTAATTGGAATTGTATCCTGTGAATCTGCGAAAAACAATTCACCAAGATCGATTGAATCAACGCCGGCATTATATATTTCAATCCACTCTTCAAAACCGGTCAGCGGATTCGCCATAATTTCATTTATAAACAATTTTTTCTCATCCGGATCATCTACGAAGATTGAAAAGAAGGAAAAGTTGTTCGAGAGATCTTCATCGGCAGCCAATTGAATGCCCAATCCCAGTTGATGCCGACCATAAGAAATGTCTAGAAAAGATCCGGTTATTTGCAATGAGTCGCCAGGTGGCAAAGAGGCTTCCAAAAGAGATTCCCGAAGAATTTCCCCATCATCAATCAAGCCATTCGAGTTTCGGTCATTTATTTCTATGATAGAAATAGCATCCGTCGTCAACTGTCCTAAATTTCGAATTGTCAGTAAATATTCAATCGGGTTTCCAGCGATATTCCCGTTTGTATTTATCTCTATTGCGCCGATTGCCAGGTCAGAACTTTTCGGTGTAAGCGAATTTTCCATTCCCGGAGTACCATGTAGCCTATTGCTATTCCCCCAATTTGAGTTATCATTCCCGGCCGCCAGGTCTATTTTCTCATCGCTATATCCCGGTGTATTTCCCAATGAGTATTTATATCCCGCCAGTGTATCTTTATCTGCAGTGACCAGAAGGATTGTCTTTGCCCGACTATTGGATAGACCGCCATTCCCGAAAGTAACACCATCAATGGTAAGTAGTAGCGCTGCCGGTGGAATAATGCTATCGTAAGTAGCTGAAGATAATGAGAAATAGTCGCTATCGAGAAGAACCGCAAATTGTCCGGGGTTCAAGATAATCCCCTGCCCAGCAACAGCAACGATTTCATCGAATGCACTGCTATCGCCGATCTCCCATCCATTTAAATTGATTGCATTTTCGGAATGATTATAGAGTTCAATAAACTCATCAGATCGTTCACTACCTGCAGGATCGAACATAATTTCTGTTAAAGTGATCTGAGAATGTAATGTCAATGAAAACATCAATAATACAGTCCAGCAACGGCCAATCATCTTTCCCCCTTTGTAAATGATTGCTGTTACCAGAGAATTGGCAGGAAACTAAAAAATTTAGATTTTTTTTCGAGGTTTTAATGAAGACTTAAAAAACGGGCTTGATAAAACAAGAAGAAACAGACTCTTAAAAGAGTCTGTTATAAGTATTTAATTAGGATAGTGTAAGATTACTTTGATAATTCAATCATTGTAATTTTCTTTTCGTTTTCCCGAATCGCTTCATCTCCCAACAGTTTTTCGCCATCCCAGTGTTTCCACCATTCCAGGTTAACCTTCACACTACCAACGATCGCTTTCATTTGTGCATGCAGGGGAATACTTTGTGGATCTTCCGAAAACCATCCTTTGAAATCCTCTTTAATACCGGCGATACCGACGAACTTCATTTTTCCGTCCAGAAAGTAGCCATCGACCTTTTCCCCCTGCACTTTTATATCATCTTTTTCACCGGTTAAATTGATTGAGGTGCCACGTAGTTGGTTCATGGAAAAGACTGTCACATCTTCTTCAGTGCTTTTTTTAGCGACTGAACGGGCATAATATAACAGTGAAAGGCCGTCTTGTATTCGGGAATCAATCACCGCGGTAGAGTCCAGCACCTGAACGGTGTCCCCGCCATCTTTATAGCGCCGTTCCATGGTAATCTTAATTTGATTTTGAGAATAGTCCATATCGTACAAGGTATATAGCCGGAAATCATCGTGATTCTCGATCGACCAGAACCGATGGGCATAAACAGAATCTGCATCGATATAACTGTCATAGGTATCATCCAGATCAAGAAAAGGAATATTACTGGATTTCAAATGCATCTTGCAATGAAATGCCTTTTGCCCGCGAATAGAATCTTCCCCCAACACCGTAAAGTGCAAAGAACCAACGGTGATAAAGGTATATTTGACTTTATAAAATAATTCTTCGCCAATTTTCCAGGGAAAATCATTTGCATTACTTTCACGAGCTGTAGTCGTTAATGATAATACCAGAATGATTACAAATACTGCAATTAACTTACGCATGGAAAGAACCCTCATCTTTCTTTTTGCCAGTTTAAAATATAGATTTATCTCTAAAAAAAATCAAGCTCTCAAAATTGCGCTTTATCGCTTGAATCACCATTGATTTTTTTATATATTCCGCCGCTCTTAACAGCTTGTTCATAAGTTATAAATGCATTATTTATACGGCATAAAACCCACTGGTAGCAAGCGTTCCGGTGGGTTTCTCTATTTTTTGTAAAACGGATTTTTATCGTGGAGAATCATTATGGGATATCCATACAAAGACATTGAGCGGAAATGGCAGGAATACTGGGAATCCAAAAAGACATTTCGCACCCCGGAAGCAGACACCTCTAAAGAAAAATTTTACGTACTTGATATGTTCCCCTACCCCAGCGGCGCCGGCCTGCATGTTGGTCACCCGGAGGGATATACCGCAACAGACATCATCGCGCGCTACAAAAGGATGCTTGGCGTAAATGTGCTGCATCCCATGGGCTGGGATGCCTATGGCTTGCCTGCCGAACAGTATGCGATTGAGACCGGCACACATCCGCGCATTACCACTGAAAATAACATCAAGCGTTTTCGCGATCAGCTGAAGGCCCTGGGATTTTCCTATGACTGGGACCGGCAGGTTGATACAACGGATCCGGATTATTACAAGTGGACGCAGTGGATTTTCCTGCAGCTCTACAAAAAAGGATTGGCTTATATTGCAGAAGTGCCGGTAAACTGGTGCCCGGCATTGGGAACCGTTCTGGCGAATGAAGAAGTTATCGACGGCGTTAGCGAACGGGGCGGACATCCCGTTTATCGTCGCCCGATGAAACAATGGATGCTGAAGATTACCGCCTATGCGGATCGCCTGTTGACTGCGCTGGATGATTTGGATTGGCCGGAAAGCACCAAAGAAATGCAACGGAACTGGATCGGCCGCTCAGAGGGGGCGGAAGTAGATTTCCCCTTACCAAACAGCGATGATAAAATTCGGGTATTTACCACTCGCCCGGATACCTTGTTCGGTGCGACATACATGGTTTTAGCCCCGGAGCATTCCCTGGTTGAAAGCATCACCAGTGATGCGAAGCGTGCCGAGGTAGAGGCTTACATTAAAGCTGCTGCCCGGAAAAGTGACCTGGAAAGAACCGAATTGCAGAAAACGAAAACCGGCGTATTTACCGGAGGCTATGCGATTAATCCGGTGAATGGCGAGCAAATCCCGGTTTGGATTGCCGATTATGTGCTGGCAACCTACGGCACTGGTGCAATCATGGCTGTGCCGGGACATGACGAACGCGATTATGAATTTGCGAAAAAATTTGATTTGCCGATTCAGGAAGTCATCGCTGGTGGAGATATTTCCGAAGCTGCTTATGTTAGTAAAGACGGCATTTTGGTTAACTCCGCCAATGACAACTTTAGCATCAACGGATTGAAGGCAACCGAGGCGATTAGTAAAATCATTGATTGGTTGGAAGCTGAAGGGATTGGCCAACGGCAAATTAATTATAAATTGCGAGATTGGCTGTTTAGCCGTCAGCGCTATTGGGGAGAACCATTCCCGATTTTACATGGCGAAGATGGGGAAATTTTGCCAGTTGATGAAGCCGAGCTGCCGCTCTCTCTGCCGGAAATGGAAGACTACAAGCCCACACCGATTGATGATGACGAAAAGGATCCGCAACCGCCGCTTTCTCGTGGCCAAGATAGCTGGAAATACGTCACAATCAACGGGAAGAAGTACACCCGGGAGTTCAACACCATGCCGCAGTGGGCGGGTTCTTGCTGGTATTATCTCCGTTATGTAGATCCGCATAATGACGATCAGATCTTTGATCCGGCCGCGGAAAAGTACTGGATGAATGTTGATTTGTATGTCGGTGGCGCAGAGCATTCGGTATTGCACTTGCTCTATGCACGCTTCTGGCACAAAGTGCTTTATGATATCGGCATTGTAAGCACCGATGAGCCGTTCAAAAAACTGATTCACCAGGGAATGATTTTAGGTGAAATGGAATTCACCCTTTACAGCGATGCGAATGGGAATCCGGTATCCCTGGAGACTGTGGAAAAAGCGTCTGATTATACCGCCCGGAAATTGAGCGAAAGCGACGTTGAGAAAAAAGGTGACGGTTTTGTTTGGAAGGAAAACCCGGCCATTCGGGTAGACGGCAAAGCACATAAAATGAGTAAAAGCCGCGGTAATGTAATCAATCCCGATGACATTGTCGAAAGTTATGGCGCCGATTCCCTGCGCTTGTATGAAATGTTCATGGGCCCGCTGGAACAACAGAAATCCTGGAGCATGAAAGGCGTCGATGGCGTGAATCGCTTCCTGAATCGTGCCTGGCGTTTGATGGCTGACGAATACAGCGGGAAGCTTCTGGATCAGGTGGATGACAGCGCTGCAACGCCGGAACAATTACGACAACTGCATCTGACCATCAAAAAGGTTACTGAAGACATCGAAAACATGCGCTTCAATACCGCGATTGCGCAAATGATGGTCTTTGTGAACGAAGCAAACAAATGGACGCAACGTCCGCGCAGTGTGATGGAAAAATTCATCTTGCTGCTCAGCCCTTTCGCACCACATTTGTGTGAAGAATTATGGCAGATGCTTGGTAACGAAAATACGCTGGCATATGAAGGCTGGCCGGTTTTTGATGAAAAGTACCTGGTGGAAGACAGCAAGGAAGTTGTAATTCAGATTAACGGCAAAGTTCGCTACAAGCTGCAATTGCCGGCGGATTTATCTCGCGAAGACACCGAGAAACAAGCGATGGCCGCAGATCGTGTGCAGGAATTGATTGCTGGTAAGAATGTCATTAAAGTGATCGTTGTGCCGAACAAGCTGGTTAACATCGTTGCCCGTTAAGCTGTAATAGCGAATATAAAATTAAAAAGCCCGTGGTTATCTGAAATTTTTCAGATTTGCCACGGGCTTTTTGTAAATGCGATAAAAGTTATTCAAAGTCCAGCGAAGGTGTATCCAAATCCTCCCCGGAGATATCTTCTGAATCCCGAATCAATAAGAGTATGGCACTTTGCGGAACGATGAGATATTTCTCCCCTTCATAATTAATCTCAACGACCGCTTTCCGAAGGAACAACGCATAATCCCCTTCCCGCGCTTCCATCGGCATGTAGCGCATTCCCTGGGCACCACTAATGTTCCAGGGCTCATCGCCGAGATCAGACGGATTGGCCAGGGGAATTCCCGGACCAGTTTTAATGATCCGCCCTTTGGCGACCTCATCTTTTTCCTTCACCGATTGGGGGAGATATAATCCAACTTCCGTCTTTTCCTCTGCATCATCGAGCTGTACCAACACCCGATCGCCAATGACTATAATTTCTTTCATTTCAACACCTGGTTTCGTTTTCTCCGGTAATATAAAAACCTTTTCTCCTAAACACCACCTTTACTCTTCGCCTGCACCTCCTCCGCTGTCAGTCCATAGAGCGGCGGCGTTTCCACACCTAACAATCCCAGATACATATATATTTGCCCCCGATGGTGTACTTCATGCTCTACCATCGCCCGCAACCATTTCCACAGAGTAATTGGAATTCCCGCCGGTGTTTCACATTTTTTCTGCAAATCGGCATCACTTAGCTGGCGGAAAATGTCCATCGATTCCTGATGTAATCTTTCCATAAAACCGATGACGTCCTCAAACCCTTCGGCCAGTTCCCGGCCGCATCCCGGATATCGGCTGGGTAGGAAACGGGCATTTTCCGCATACATATAGCGCTCAATCGTAGCCAGATGACGCGCCAGATCCCCCAGGGTGAATTTGCCTTCCTGGTAGGTCCATTCAATTTTGTCCGGCGGAATACAGCGGATAACCCGCATGGTTCTGCCACGAATTTTCTGAAAATATTCAAGGAATGATGCAACTGATGTTATTTCCATCTGAAATCTCCTTTCGGAAAAAGGCGGGAAGCAAGAAAACAAAGCGGGCATGAGTGAACGTACATGCCCGCCCGGGAAATACTAAGAATTATTTCAGCAGAATGAGTTTACGGATAGAAATATTCTCACCCATTTGCAGCTGATAAAAGTATATACCACTGCTGACATTTTCTGCATTCCAATCCACCGAATGCCACCCTGCAGAACGACTCTCGGAAACCAGCGTTGCAACTTCCTGCCCGTTCAGGTTATAAACTTTCAGTGTTACATAACCGGTTGCCGGCAGGGAAAAGCGAATAGTCGTTGACGGGTTAAATGGATTGGGATAATTTTGAGCCAATTCGAAATTATCGACAAGTGCTCTCGGGTTGTCATCAATTGCGGTAGTGCCTCCCATCTCTAAGACATACAAACCGGTAGACTGATCCGAAGCGATAATTTTCCCAGATTCAAAATACGGATATACCGACCAGCATCCATTGTAGCCAAAACCTTCGAATGGGTAGGTGTCATAATAAGCAACTTCCTGTGGATCAGCCGGGTTGCTAATATCGAGAACACGCACGCCTTCGGTATAATACCCAACATAGAGATAATCGCCTTTCACATAATGATTATGGGTTACCGCCTGCGGGTTCGCAATGTAGGTGGCGACCAGGTCGATATTATCCAGGTCCCTGGCATCGAAGACGCGAATGTGGTTGCCGCTGCTGCCGATCTCATCCCCAACATAGAGATAATCGCCATCTTCAGTCGTCCAAACATTATGCGCACCAGAGCCCGGATAGTTAAAACGTGCAATCAGACTCGGCTGCGTTTTTACAGATACATCGAGGATATCCACACCATCGCCATAAATTCCCGGCACATAAGCGGTATCGTTACGTACATAAACATCATGATAATAGAACGGCTCGAAGCGACCGACAAAATTAGGCGCAGTCGGATCCAGCAAATGATAGATCAACAGTCCACCGACACCATGATCACCGACAACATAGAGATAGTCTCCATCGACGTAGGCGTTATGTGCTCCATTACCACCAGCGACCGGGGTCAGGTCTATCTCTCCCACATCCTGGGGATTGGTCGGATCACTAAGGTCGATAATCTGTATTGGCTCTCGTTCATTAACCAAATAAGCATAATCTCCATAAACCTTGACATCTTTAGAATCTGATCCCCCGGGGTTTATAGAGGGCACAAAGCCCACCTCTACCGGCTCGGCATCTGTCACATCAATAATACTCAGACCATGATCACGAAGGCAAAGTAGCGCATATTCTCTTCCGGCAGATGAAGTATATCCCCAAATATCACCATACGTATTATACTCGTGTAATGAACCGGTGATGGTCATGTTATTACTGACGATTTCCGGTTCCTGCGGCAACACCCGGCTACTGAACAATACTTCGTTACTACCATTAACTGCTTCCACTTTATAGTAGTAAGTAGCATTGTTTGTCAGCCCGGTATGGACGTAACGACGGTTGTCCAAATTCTGGTTAGCCAGTAATGTCGTCGGGGGATTGCTGGTGCCATAGTAAAGATTAAAAGATGCAGCGCCGGGTTGGTCAAATTGCCAGCGAATATCCAATTGGCCATCAGAGGGAATTGCATAAAAATTCGTTACAAAAGCGAGTTCCAGAGATAGAACGGCCGGATTAGTTTCCCAGGCAGTATAGCCATTTCTGATTTTCGGCCACCAGGAATAAAGAACATCCGCGCCCGGTCCCCAGTTACTATCGTCATAGGATTGGCCGGTGCCATCATAATCACTGAGCATAATAAACAAGTATTCTCTGCCCCCGAGGCCACTGTCATCCGGATCCCACTGTAAATTCGCCGGTTTTGAACCTGTATTGTTTTCAACAAAGCAGATATTCAGGCGGCGAGGGTTATTAGGGTCAGACATATCCCACGCTGATCCGGGAAACGTGCCAACACCAGCAGCAGCATAGCCTTGATCCCGGCGATAAGTTTGGCACAGGGTGCTTTCGTTGCTATCGAAACGAATCTCGACAGAAGCCATCTGGTCAAATGTTAACGTCGAACCAAAGAATTCGCCACCAAGGCCCAACCCGCCAAAGAAAGCGCTAAGCCCAAAATTCACACTGCTCAGCCAACGCGGTTCCGGCGACCAGGACCAGGTTAGCTCCGGATTGCTTGCTGTATCACGAACAGACTCCATCAGGGGTTCATCAATATTTTCGATTACTAAATCGCCTTTTGAGGCAAGATATTCTTTGTAGGTCTGCCCTTGCAAAACACCGATAAAGGCAAAAGCAAACATTAGTAAGCAAACTAGAATGCCGGAATTACGAAAGCGTTGCTGCATAAATACTCCTTCCAAAAAATACATTATGATTATTGAATCAATTCCTAATAAGTAAGAGTGCAAAAATATTTAAGTAACTGATAGATTAACTGTCTATTTATGTTCCCTTTGCAAATGGGCAAATGGGCAAATTTGCAAAGGGGCAAAAATGCTAAGAAAACAGGTGGCTTGTGTATTACCTCGGTATTTCTATCTCCTTACGCAATCTGATTTTCATGTAGATACAAATGCTATATTTTGCCTTACAGATATCGTTTCAGATGAACAACTGCCGAGATTGCAGCTGTTTCCGCACGAAGTATGTGGTTGTCCAGTTTTACTTTGCGAAAGCCACTTTGTTCACACCCTGCTATTTCTTCTACCGAGAAACCGCCCTCCGGCCCTATAGCAATAGCTATTTTTTTTTCGGAAGATAAACTTAACCGGCTGATATCTACTGCGTCATTAGCCATGTGCGCAATAAGCTTGATCCTATCCGGATAACTATCGTTTTCAGCTATCCAGTCAGCAAAAGACATTAAAGGCTTCAGTTCGGGCAAAAAAGCCTGTTTGCTCTGCTTTAATGCGCTGACCATTATTTTTCTTAAGTGCTTTTCTTTAAACACATTTACGCTGGTAAAACGAGTGGTAACAGGATAAATACTCCCAACACCGAGTTCGGTCAACTTCTCTACAGCCCAATCCATGCGATTCGGGCGAATGAGCGCCAGGGCAACAGATATTCTTCGGGAAATTGAGGGGGCTTGTTTGTGAACTTCCTTAACCTTACAGGCGACGCCTTTTTTGTCAGCGGCCTCGATTTCGGCGGTTGCCGTTAGACCATGACCATTTGTCAGAACAATCTTTTCCCCGGGAGATTTCCGGAAAACATTACGCAGGTGATGCGCTTCTTCTGACAGTAAGTTGACCAGGTCGGAATCTTCACTAAGATCCGGACAATAGAAATATTCCATAGTGAATTTCTTTTCTTTCCAGGCATTTTGTTTAGAAAACAACCCGGGCTTCTAGTATCCATTCCCGGTCACCGTCTTCATTCCAGGCATGGTCTATACGAAAGACCTGAATATAGGGTAAGTGGATATGCAGACCGACGCCAAAACCGGTGAGGTGATCTTTCAGAGACAAAGGGGCGTATTCTTCAACGACGGGCGCCAGACTGCCATCCTCCGCTATCGGGCGAAGGAAGAGATCTCGTTGTATATTATGCCCCCAAACGGTCCCGCTATCCATAAACAGTCCCAGGCTAAGGCCATATTTCAGTTGTTGAAAAAATGCTCCCAGTGCTCCGGGCGCATCCTGCCAGGAGAGATAGCGTACTGGGAGTAGACTGATACGCATCTCAACATTATGAAGCATTATATTTTGACCGGTTAACACTTCATTAAAATGTCCACGAATGCGATCCCCAAACCCGATAAAGCTCCGGGAATACAAAGGCGTATCGCGACTACCGAGTTTCAGGAGGTTTTTGCCACCGATACTAATACGTTCAGACAGCTTCAAATATGCACGATGATCCGTTTGGAAACGCCAATACTGCGGTTGGCTGTCTGTAAAACCGGCACGGGTTAACGTCCAGCGAATGTAATACCCGGAACGCGGATATTCGATAAGATCCCGGTGATCATTCCGGTAATCCAGCGAAAAGGTCGCCAGAATGTCATCTTCATCTCCGGACACAGAGAGACTTGTCGGCAGATCAGCAATTTGCCGCAATCCGAGCGATAACTGAAAGCGATTATAGTGCCCCAATCTTTTTCCGAGCGTAATTCCCCCACCGAGGTGCCGCTCTTTGAAATCGTAGAATTTATTACCAACACTTTTACCAAAGCCATTGACACCCAGGATAAAACGGCTTTTCTTGCCAACCCATGGATTATAATAATTCAGGAAGAATGAAGGGTTAAATCCCAGCCAACCGCCGATGCTTAACCGCTCGTGCATTCCCCGAAAATTGACATGGGTTAACTGAAAGCCATAACTCACCTTATCCCAGTCCCGTTCATTCAGAAACAACAACGGAATCGGATAAAGGTAAAGTATTTCTGCTACCTGGATGAGCAGCATCGTCAGATGTTCGGTAGGCAAAATCGCCAGTTCAACCCGGTTAAAAAGCTGCAGGTTCGTAATTCTATTCTGGATCAATTCGAGGTCTTCCAGCGTCAATTCCCGGGGAAACTCAAAGGGAATTTCCCGGAGGATTACCTCTTCCTTTGTTTGTTCATTCCCGGCAACAACTACGCCGTCGATACGAATCGGAAATTGTAAACCATCTTCCTGAGCGGGCAAAACGGATGTAAGCAAGATTAGAAACAGTAGTATATTAAATGGCTTTAGAGACATCTTCTGAAAATCCTGTTATGTTCAAATTAACACATCCAAGCAGATATGAAAAACTGTAGCAAACTGCTTAAAATACTGGACGATCCTTGGTGAGTCAAGCAGGGATTAGAAACATTCCGTTTAGCATTCATTCAACCCAGATCGGGTTTGTCAGACAAATAGCGGTGCGTCCTTCATTCTCTGTTTTTACTTCCAACCGAAAGTAACCGGCGGAAGTTCCCCGGGGGAACTGCTTTTCCCCTTCCCATGCTAGTTGCCCTTTTGCTTCATCAAGTTTTATTCCGTCTTCCCGTCCGGTTTCATAGTTCCCCTGGTATAATGTTACAGCCGAGAACGTTCCAAACTCATCACTGCTTTTTACAGCCATTTTTAGTGTTAAGGCATCTCTCGCCGGCGCTACGTCTCCTATATGATACACCTTACTTTCAGAAACCCCTGTTATTACTGCTGCCGGCCCTGTCGAGATTATCACTCTTTTTCGGTGCAATTGCGACATCAATGCGGATTCACTTAATTCCTCATCAAGGAAGATACCGGTTCGCGCCTGCCCCAATAACTGCTCATGATGCTTTATCATTTTATAAAACGGCATCGTTAATTGCCTGAAATTATTAAAATTACCATGTGCGTCTGTGCCCCCTAGAACTCCGATTTTCAAACGCTGCAAAAGTGCCTTTCGCCAGGTGCTATATCCGTTTTGAAAAAAATTGTCCAGACGCCCATTGAGAATCTGCCAATAATCCAGTTGCTCGTTAAACAGATCCTGCGAGTGCCAATATCCCCGGTTTAACAACAACCGCTGGGCAGCAGGCGGCACGTCGAAGGGATGCGCTGCCGCAATGATTGCCTGGGGGTCTTTTTCTGCAACTTGTTGATACAGTTCCGGCAGTTGCAGCGACGGCTTGTTTCTTAACGGGCGCTCTCCCCCATCCCCTGTTCCCGGATAAAATGTTCGATTCCCCATCACCAGACAATGGACATTCTCTTTCCGGTTGTTGCCGGCAGAAACCTCTTCCCCACCGACAACTACAAAATCATCGCTCTCGCCATTAAGCTGATCGACCTCCTGCCAGAACGTTTGCCATTTTTCCAGCGCCGGATCGTTACGGGTATAATCTTCCGGGTAATCGTCCATATCATAGGAATGATCGGTAATTGCAAGAAAGTGCATCCCAACTGCTTTTCCACACATGGCGGTTTCCCGAATGGATGCAGCAAATTCAATTTGATCGTTAGTATAATTACTGTGAACGTGCAAATCGCCCCAATAAAGACCGGGCAATTGTGGTAAAGGCGCTGCGGCGATATAAATCCGAAAAGGCTCGTGAGAGATGCCGTTATAATTATCCTGCTGCAGAGAATATTTTTTCCCGGCAACTTCGTAATGAAGTAAAGCGGTAACCTGGCAATTCCCCACCCGACGAAAAGCGGATGCAGGCAAATACCAACTGAGCGCCTGAAACCGTGCATTGCTTTGCTTTTGGATAGAATAGTGGAGATTTTCTGCTACTTTATCATCATATAAAACATAGACTTCCAGCTGCAAGAGAGTCACGGAATAAAGATGGGCATCTTTAATAAAAAGGAATAGTGGAATGTCTTTGCCGAATTCTCCACGAAAAGGCAAATCGAAAACTAATTCCGGCTCCTTCTTATAGAGGATGCTGGGAATTCCCGGCAATTTGTAATGTATTTCCGCATAGCCGGCAACCAGCATCAACAGCATGCCTAAAAGGAGAACTGTGTTGAGCGCCGGATTGTCCAGGCCATCAAAAAGATTAATGAACTGAGTATCAGTGAAAAATGTATAGCGGAAAAAGGCAGGCATCATGCTTTAAAAACCACACGAACTGTCGTTCCAACAGTTTCTTTGCTATCAATTTTAATCTCTCCCCGCATCTGCTCGACCAGCTGAAGAGTGATCGCCATCCCCAATCCGCTGCCGGTCGCACGCGTGCTAAAAAAGGGATCGAAAATTTTTGAAACGGTTTCCGCGGACATCCCCGGCCCGTCATCTTCAACTTCAATCAAGTATCCCCGTTGGCGGGACCAACTGGTGCGCACTTCAACTTTGCCATCTTCTTCAATTGCCTTTAGGGCGTTATCGACGATATTTAAGATGACCTGCTTAAAAGCATCTTCTTCCAGCGGCACATCCGTTTCGCCGCCTTTTAATTCCAGATGAATGCGGCTATCGTTCATTTGGGTGGTCAGCCGCTCGATTATTTTATCTGCAGCTAACGGGGTTAAATCTAACTCTCGCTTGCGAGCGAATTGCAGGAAATCGTTCACCAGGCGATTGAGGCGATTGATTTCCTCCGGAATAAACTCGAACAGTTCATCATTGGCATCCGCATATTTCTTCCGTAATACATCTGCGGCCCCTTTAATGATGCTGAGTGGATTGCGAATTTCGTGAGCAACCATCGCCGCCATTTGACCTAAGTGGGCCAGGCGGTTCTGTTGCTGCAACTGTGCTTCCATGGCAAACAGGCGGCGAATGGCCGTCCAGATCAGAAATGAGAAAAGGACTATTAACAGCAAACCGGTTATCCCCATATATAGCAAGGTTTGCCGGAAAAAGTCAATTTCCTGGAAGATCTCGGCTGGTGTTTCTACATACAGGACAGCCTGGGGAATATCCTCCAGATCAAGCAGTGGCGCATAGGCGATTATAAAATACTGGCCATCAATTAGCCGGCGTTCGCTTGCCGTTTCCCCGCGTAAACTGCTCTCCTGAAAAAGCGATTCATTGATTGGCATAGTAACACTGCGACTGGCAGAAACCGGATACAATGCCTCAGCCTGATCCAGAGAGACAATCGATAATGCATTCAGCGCGGCAGCATCACGAAACTGAATCATCAAATCAATTACCGGAAGGATCTGGATTTCGTTTAATGTAAACACATCGCTGGCGGTAAAGTCTGTCGATTCCAAAACGGCTTCATTAACTTTCTCACTAATCAGGCGGGCATATAGTGCGGCATTCTTTTGCCCCTGTGTTTGCAGGCGGGTAAGCATACGGGATTCCAGGTTACTAACAAAAAACCAGCCCCAAAAATTTAAGAGGATCAGCACCACAATGCTAACACTGATAACCCCGTAAATCACTTTCTTGTTGGATAACCAGTTTGGATTAATCATCTGGTTTTCCTTCTTCGAAAAGCTTTTTCCAGTATTGAACTTCCTTCTCGCTGATATTCGCACCATACTTACCGGATGCCGCTGGCAAGTCGCTTTGGCGTTTGCGTTTTTTGGCTATCGGTGACTGTTTTATCTGCCCACTAAATTCTTCGCTGCTGATGACTTTAACACCGTGGTCCCGTGCGGTAAATTGAATTTCCCGATCGGATGATACTACGATTAATCCCTTTTTATCCTTTTCCTTGCGAATGAATCGCTTAATAACCTCATCCGCTTCCTGGCCGGCGCGGCTAAAAACGACCTTTACACGCCCTTCCTGATGGGTATGCTGCCCGGGGAAAAGCGCGTTATCGAACGCAATCGTTATTTTACGGCGTTGCCGGGCCGCATATCCGCGCAGCAGCCGAATTAAATGATCCCGCTGTGCTTCCAGGCTCATTTCTGAAGAAGCGGCGAATGCCCGGGACTTTAGGAGGTTATATCCATCAATAATGATTTTATTCATAATAAGTTCTGTTCTCTTATGCGCTACAGTTCTACAAGGTAAAACATTTTTTGCAGTTATTGAACTGATATTTCTCCCCATCAACGTTAATAAAACTTTGGGGTTATTATTAAAAATTGATTTGTCGGGCAACGGCGCAAAAATCAAAAATGTGACAAAAAATTTACATTCGTTCTGGAAAATAGATTATATTTCATTATTCTAAGCGACTAAGCAGATGGATCAAATGAATGGCAGCAAGTAATCTCAAATATTTTGCATTATCCAAGCTCGATGGTTCCTTCATTGTGAATGGAGAAACCATGGATGAGCTAAATGAGAAATTAGCGGAGATACGCAAAAATCACGCGGATTACTATAAATCCCACATTGCCAGTGGCTATTATGTCGTAAAAGCGCCCAATGTTAAAGCGGCCAAAGCATCGAAGAGCCATGTGTCATTTGATCTGCCTTTATTCAATGCGACCAGCATAGAATTCCAGGTGTATGCTATAACGCCGCCTTCCGCACAGCTTACCTACAGAAAATCTGTCTCCAGCCTGGCCGATGCAATTACTTATTTTCGCAATCATAATGTAGCAGAAGGCGAGATTCGCGAATGCAATAGTGCCGGGGATATCATGAAGACAATCCCGATTGACGTCATAAAAAAGACAATTGAGGAACAAATCCTCGAAGAAAAGCGCAAAAGACATAAGAAGCAATTAAGATTGTTCTAGCTTTTCAGTGATTCGAAAGGAGTTATTATGTATTCAAGCCTTGCAGCGCTGCTTCCCATGGATTTTAGCAAAAAAGATGATATAGGCTCTGTGGCCGGTGCATTTATGGGCATCCGTGAGAAAAGAGGCGGAAAACGCCCCGGCAAGAAACCACCGAAAGATAATATGCCGCTCATCCTGGGGATATTGTTGATGATCACCATTGCCATTATGCTCATCGTTGTTATTAAATATAGCGGCTAACTTTTCGCTCCACTCCGGATACTTCACCAATGACTATCAACGAATCGATCGCCTGGGCGCTGCAAAAAATTTTCCGGCAGGAAAAAATGGATCAGGATGCCTATCAGCAATTCGCTGAGCTCTGGGAGATGGTCACGAAAGATTTTCAACAGAGAAAACGATATTCTGTGCATGGCCCGGATCATTGGCGCAGGGTTGCCAGGAACGGCTTACTTATAGCCGAAGACAGCGGTGCGGATGAAACCGTTGTCTGTTTATTCGCGCTCTTTCATGATTCCCGCCGGGTAAATGAGGTCTTTGATCCTGGCCATGGGCAACGCGGCGCGGCGTTTGCGAAAGAGTGCCGGAACAAGTTTTTCACAATCACAGATGCGCAATTTGATCTCTTATATTCTGCCTGTGAAGGACATACCGACCAGCTGTATCATGCCGATCCGACGATTGCGACCTGTTGGGATGCCGACCGCCTTGATCTTGGCCGGGTGGGCAATCGCCCAAATCCGAAATATCTCAATACGGATTTCGCGAAAATGGCAGCGCAGGAAAGGGATCCCGCTAAATTCCTCGCCACCTTATGGGGCAACCGCCAACTTTAAACATCTCTCGTAAAATTCTTTCCGCTCCCCTTCTGTAAAGCGTTTGCAAATGCTATTGTGATTCCTTAACTTATTCCGGTTTTTTAAAATCTCAACTTGAATCAGGAATCTTGATATCAAAAGCATTGCACATCAATCATACTTTCTGCCTGACAACATTTTCCTTCGATGGAAACAAATTACTTTACATACGAGTAGTACTAACGTTTGTAGTATACGCTTACTATATTGCGATGCGATTATCCGTTTGAACTGTCAATGATATGAGAGGAGCACATATGCATACCTGGCAATCTAACCCAAAATGGTTGCGCCTATCCATCTTATTCCTACTATCCCTCTTCACAATAACCACTTATGGCGGGGACTGGACGAGCTGGCGCGGTAAATATCAAACCGGACAATCAGATCAGAAAAATTTGGTTTCTTCCTGGTCTACCGAGGGCGAGAATTTAATCTGGCGACAGGATTTTGTCGGTCGTTCCACCCCAATTGTAATGAATGGCCGGGTTTACGTTATCGGCCGTACCGGTGATGAAATTACCATGAAAGAGCGCGTTGCCTGCTTCGACGCAGAAACGGGTGAATTACTCTGGGAACATCTGGAGAGTGTTCGTAATACCTACGCGCCGTTTAGCCGAATTGGCTGGGCCTGTATGGTTGGTGATCCGGAAACCGGCAATGTTTATTCCATTGGCACCGGCGGTATTCTAAATTGTTTTGACAAAGATGGTAAAATCCTTTGGTCGCATTCCATGATCGAAGATTTCGGCGCTCGCACCGGTTATGGCGGACGTACCACAAATCCGGTTATAGATGAAGACCGGGTGATCGTTGGATTCGTTAGCGCCAGTTGGGGTGCTCAAAAGCCGATGAAAAGCCGCCATTTTGCATTCAACAAAAAAACGGGAGAAACGATCTGGATCGCTTCCCCTGGCAAGGGCCCGTTTAAAGCTCCCAATCTCTATTCCAATCCGGTTATTGCCGTTATCGACGGTGTGCGCCTCTTTATTGCCGGCAATGCCGATGGTAATGTTTACGCAATGAAATCCCGCACTGGTGAAAAGGTCTGGGAATTCCACCTTAGCCAACGCGGTTTAAACTCTTCTGTTCTCGTCGATGGCTATCGGGTATATGCCGCACATGGCGAAGAAAATATCGATGAAGGCAAAATGGGCCGTATTGTTTGTATCGATGGCCGTGGCAAAGGTGATATTACCAAAACGCATGAACTCTGGCGCTTTGACGCTGAAATCGGTTACACTTCCCCGCTTTATCATGATGGCCGGGTTTATTACATCGACAATGCATCCAACATGTTTGCCCTCGATGCCGAAACCGGCGAAAATTACTGGCAACATAGCCTCGGCACCGTTGGCAAAGGCTCGCCGGTGTGGGCTGATAACAAAATTTATGTTACCGAAACGAATGGTAAATTCCTGATTCTCTCTCCGAGCGACAATGAATGTACTGAGTTGGACAAGGAAGAGATCAAAATGCCGGCCGGCGATCGCCACGCGGAAATCTATGGCTCACCGGCAGTCGCATATGGCAGGATCTTTTTTGCCACCGAAGAAGGCCTTTATTGTATCGGCGACAAGGCAGCGGATTTTAAAGTTGAGAAGCCGCAGGGCATCGTCGTTGAAGACGACGGTAAAGCAGACAAAAAAGCAGCGGTAGCGCATATTCAAATTCTTCCTGCGGAAAGCAATCTCACCCCGGGTAAAAAAGTGAAGTTCACCGCTTATGCTTTTGACGAAAAAGGACGTTCCCTGGGTAAAGCGAAAGTAAAATGGAGCGCACCAGCGCATCTGGGCAAAATCAACAATAAGGGCGAACTAAAAGTCGCTGAGAGTGTTAAGGGCACTGCCGGATTAATCTCCGCAACCAGTGGAGAAGTTAAAGGTACCGCCCGGGCGCGTATATTCCCGGAATTACCCTGGAGCGAAGATTTTGAAACTTATGAAGATGACAGTAATCCTCCCCACTGGATTGGAGTAAGCAGCATTAAGAGCCCAGGGGGCAAATACGTTATTCGCACAGAAGAGAATGGCAATAAGGTGCTGGCCAAGCCGTTGGCATATAAAGGCATCCAGCGGCACCTCGTTTACGTGGGCCCGGCCAACATGTCCAATTACGTGATGCAGGTAGACGCCAAGATTCAGAAGTATAAGCGGAAGCGCGGCGATGCCGGCCTTATTTCCCATGGATATACCCTGGACCTCAATGGCAAGAAGCAACGCCTGGAGATTCGCTCCTGGGCTTCAGAGAACCGCATTCGGGGTATGGCCGACTATGCCTGGGAAACTGAAAAATGGTATACCATCAAGATGGATGTAGATTTTAAAGATGGGAAAGCATATGTAAAAGGTAAAGTTTGGCCGCAAGGCGAAGAGGAGCCTGCAGATTGGACGCTTGTTGTAGAAGATCCGGAACCGATTACTGTTGGTAGCCCGGGAATTTACGGCGTGTCCTACACGGAAGTATATTATGATAATTTAAAAGTAACCAGCAAATAACCCGGACGGAAATAAAGGTTGTCGTAATCGGGCAGCCAGACATAATTTATGGAGATATTTATGAAGAAGTTCATCCTGTTAATAACGACTCTTGGATTGCTGACCAGCCTTTTTGCGAAGGGACCGGACGAAGGCGATGGAGAAAAACCGGTAATGTTTGGCATCGACCAGGCCCGTAATCAGATTTCCTACGACACTAACATTCCTGCCGAGTGGGATCCTGATACCGGAAAAAACATTAAGTGGACAGCAAAGCTTGGTTCTCAAACTTATACGAACCCCTTAATTACCGGCGGCAAAATTTTCATCGCTTCCAACAACGAAGGCAAACGCAACCCGAAATTGACCGGGGACCGCGGTAACATCCTGGTCTTCAACGAAGCGGATGGCGAATTCCTTTGGCAGGCCACCCACGAGAAGTTACCGGCAGGTATTGTTAACGACTGGCCTTTGCAGGGCATCTGTTCTACCGGATACATTGAAGGCGATCGCATGTGGTATGTATCCAATCGCTGTGAAATTGTTTGTATCGATACCGAAGGTTTTCGTGATGGTGAAAATGACGGTCCTTACAAAGAAGAAGCTGAAACCAGTGAAATCGACTTTGACATCATCTGGAAAGTAGATATGATGGACGAGTGGGACGTTTTCCCGCACAACCTGGCAGCTGGCAGCCCGATTATCGTTGGCGACATTCTTTATACTGTTACCGGTAATGGTGTTGACGAAAGCCATATCCTTCTCCCCTCCCCTGATGCCCCAAGCTTTGTCGCTGTAGACAAAAATACCGGCGAACTGCTTTGGGAAGACAATTCTCCCGGCGAGAACATTCTCCATGGCACCTGGTCCAACCCGGCCTATGGCACTATTGGCGGCGTTGAGCAGGTTGTATTTCCCGGTGGTGATGGTATCCTTTACTCCTTCGAACCAAAGACCGGCAAACTGCTTTGGAAGTTTGACTGTAATCCGAAAGGCTCTGTTTGGGAATTGGGTGGTGCCGGCACTAAAAACAATCTGATTTCTACCCCGGTCATTCTCGATGACATCGTCTATATCGGTGTTGGTCAGGATCCGGAGCACGGCGAAGCACCCGGCCACATGTGGGCTTTAGCGCCTGCCGGCAAAAGCGGCGAACTGGACAAAAGTGCGGTTGTTTGGCACCTGTCAGGCGAGGAGTTCAACAGAACAATGTCTACTCCTGCCATTACCGGCGATCTGATGTTCATTTCCGACCTCAGTGGTTTTCTCTATTGTCTGGATCTGAAAACCGGCGAAAAACACTGGACGTATGATACATTTGCAGCCATCTGGGGCTCCCCATATGTTGTTGATGGTAAGGTTTACCTCGGCGATGAGGATGGTGATGTTGTCGTATTAAAAGCCTCTAAAGAGATGGAAGAACTATACGAAGTGAATATGGGTAGCGCAGTTTACTCGACACCGATTGCAGAAAATGGCGTGCTTTATATCGCCAGCCGTACGACGCTGTTCGCAATAGCCAATCAATAAGACTTACTTTTTCCTTTATTCGTTTTTCCAATCCCTGCGTTCCTATAGCGCAGGGATTTTTTTATCCCCCCATCTTCATGGAGTTTCATCCTCACATCCTTTTCCCTATCATTGCACGATCTTATTCGTAACGATTATGATTATTCAAAAGGAGAATGAAATGAAACGTGTAATGATTTTGTTAATGTTTATCAGCGGCTGCTTAACTGCGCAAACTGAAGTATTCGGCGGATTCAACTGGGCCTGCCTGGATGATGGTGGTGATGGTCTGGATGGTATCTTCTGTCCAATATTCGGCGTAATGCGCGATATTCCGATTTCTGAAGAGAATACCAGTATCACAACCGGCGCCATGTATATCGGCAGTGGCGGGGAGAGTGGCCGTACCGCCAGCGAGGAAGGTTATGAATATTCGACCAAGAATATGTATAAGCTTGGCTATCTCGCCTTTCCCGTGCAGGGCAAGTACACTTTCGGTAAAGGAAAAGTTGTGCCATTTCTGAATGCCGGCGCCTCCCTGGGCATCCTACTGTCGGCTAAACGGGAATTTTCCAGTACCATTAATGGAGAAACCAGCGAGGAAGAAACCGATATTAAGGACGACCTGAAATCAACCAATTTGGGGATTAATGTCGGTGGCGGTGTTATTATCCCCCTGGGTGAACGCTCGCTGACAGCCAGTGTAAATTACGGCCATGGATTGACCAATATTATTAAAGATCCCGGCACGGAAGATGCAAGTTTGAAAACCCGGGACATCAAGTTTACCCTGGGTATCAATCTCTAATCAGGTAATGTTTACACTCTCCTCCACATGCCTCAAAAGAAAGCGCCCGGCAGTTAACTACCGGGCGCTTTCGTATTATAAAAAATCATCTGAAAGAATATTATCTTTTTTCCTGATTGATATCAACAGTATTCTTCTCACCTTTCAGGTGCTCATCGACAAATTCCAGAATAGCTTTATAGCCGGTAATACGATTATGTTTTTTCGCAAATCCATGCCCCTCATCGGGAAATACGACATATTCCACAGGTACACCGTTTTGTTTTACGGCTTCGACAATTTCATCCGATTCGACTTTTAATACGCGAGGATCATTCGCACCCTGCAAAACAATTAACGGTTTACGAATCTTGTCGGCATGAAACAGCGGCGAAATTTTCCGCAGATATTCCTCATCGGTTTCCGGGTTACCCATTTCCTTATAAAGCGCTTCACGGAACGCCTCCCACCAGGGTGGAATGCTCTTCAAAGTACGCAGCCAGTTAGAAACACCAAAAATATCTACGCCAACTGCGAATTCATCCGGGCGAAATGCCAGTGCAGCCAGAACCATATAACCACCATAACTACCGCCGAGAATCCCGATTTTATCCGGATCAACATAGCCGGTTTCGATGAGAAACTTTTTCGATTCAACGCAATCATCAAGGTCAGCATCACCATGCTTCAGGTCGTCTGCCTGAAAGAACGTTTTTCCATAACCTGAGCTGCCACGATTATTAACGGCCAGGACAACATAGCCATGATTCACTAAGTATTGTAGCAAGGGATTATAGCCAATACGGGACTGGCCGCCAGGGCCACCGTGAATCCATAAAAGCGCAGGGGCTTTCTCGCCGGGCTTCAGGTGAGGCTTGTAGAGAATAGAGGGGATTTCCAATCCGTCAAAAGATTTAAATCGGATCACTTCACCATCCACTAAATCCTCACTGTTAATTTCCGGATTCATGGATTCGATCAACTTTTTGTATTCGCCGGTTTTGAAATTATAAATGCACAAATCATTCGGAGAACGAGAACCGTTTACATAAAATGACATGATATTTTCCCCGCGGGAAATATTCACCGAGGTAATATCGGCATCCGGCAATTTCGGTAATTTAACCTCACTGTCATCTTCAGTATTATAGACTTTGATATCAGTCTTGGCATCATTGTTGACACCAATAACCCGGTATTTTTCATTGCGGGAAAAATAACCATACATAATGTCCCAGTTGGTTTTTTCAACGATTTCGCTTTCACCACTGGCAATATCCATTTTTTTAAAATATGTAAATTCGCTATTCTCATCAGTTAAAAAATAGAGGTAACGGGAATCGTTACTAAAGGTAACCGGGAAATAATTAACATCACCTTCATGCGCTGAAAGATGTTTAATCTCTTTGCTCTCGAGATTATACAAATACATATCAGAATTCATACGGGTGATTGTTTTATTAAGCGCCAACAATTTATGATCGTCTGAAACGGCGCCAAGATTGTAGCCGTCGGCATTCTCATAGACCAGTTTGGATTCCAGTGTATTAATATCCATCTGGTATAAATCCATATAGCGCGGATCTCTTTTATTGCTTTGGTAATAGAAACTCTGATCATCAAAACTCCAGCGCACAAATGTCGCCCGCGCTTCCTTTTCCGGGGTCAGATCCCGCGATTCGCCATTTTCATCCATCATATAAATATGCCAAATCTCATTCCCCCCTTTATCACTGCGATAAAGGAAGCGATCATCCGTTGGGAAATAGGAGAGTATGAAAATGGAATTACTATCGGAATTGGTTATTTGTGTCGTTTCGCCACTCTCCAGGGAAATCGTGTAAGCATTAAATATTCCACTTTTATCACTGGTGAAAAGCAACTTGGATTCATCATGGGAAAATGAACTGCCACCAATCGAGATCGTATTCATAAACTGCTCGATTGAGTATTCAGGTACTTCCCGCACCTCCGTGGTTGTACAGCCGGCAAACAGGCAAATTACCAGCAGAATTAGTGTGTCTCTTAACCGCATGTGTCTTTCTCCTCTAAATTAAACACCATCACCAAGAATTTATACATTTTCAACGGAAAAACCCATTGAAAGAAGTTTAAAATTAAAACGGGGAAATAAAGGTAAAGTTGGAAGGTTCAAAAAATGTTGGGCGACGTTGCATTTGTTGCAATGCAGGGCATTTCAAAACGAAGCGGTTTTGGTAGATAACGCACTTAATTCCGTAACAGTACCAATTCATTATTATAATCGCTCTGAAGCTGTAGAGAGTTATAAGCGTCCATTACATACTTCAAACGGAGCTTCTCCCCTTCCGTCATAGTTCTATCCCAGGATCCGGATTCTCCGATATAACGAATAGCGCTGCGTCCGGCCTCCATCACTGCTTCGATCATATCAACTTCTTTTGCAGACACTTTCATGTCGAACCATTCCCAGGCACCTGCCCGGCCGCGGCCACGTTCCATATTGCCATAGAGCGTGGATATGGTGTAGAGTTTATCATCGGCGTATAATTCGTAGGTATCGATATCGAGCCATTTATCGCCATTGTAATAAATTCGCATTCTTAACCAGATATCTCCTTCATCGCTTTGGCCGATGTATGTCTCAAAGCTATTCTTGTAAACGTAATGGGAAACATTTTTAATATAATACCAGGTAATTCGCTGCTGGGCGTTATTGACAGTTCGCATCCGCGAAAGGGCATTTTCCAGACGAATATTGTTACTACTTATTTTCTGCTGCAATTCAGCAATACGAGTATTCTCTTTTTGCTGGCGATCGCTGCGGGTACTGGTTTTTCGCGTGCTTGTCACCGTATTTTTTCGGGTCTTTTCCCGTGCGGCAATTCTCCGCCGGCGTTCTTCCTCAGCTTGTTCAATCATTTGCCGGGCGCCACCCGCGACCCGGGAGTCCGGATCGATTTCCAGGAGCTCTTTATAGTATCGCCGGGCCTGATCAATATTTCCGGAATTTAAAGCATTGTCGATAAGGCGAACGAGACTGTCTACGGCGGTTACAGAAGGAGGGATAATAAAGGTGCTGTCGACGACGACAGTGCTATCGGTATTAGTAATGAATGGATCCGACTGGATAGTATTACTGCCACTGGAATTATAAACGATATAAATAATGATAGCGAGATACACTGCAAAAATTGTCCAGATAACTACCAGACGCATATATTCTCCCGGAAAATAATGTTTATGCAGAAATTATGAGTTGCCGGACCATATGTATTATCTTTATAACACATTAAATTTATACGTATATACGCTAAAAATCACTCATCAATAATATTAGCAATATAATTGATAAGCAACCAAATTTTTTGATTCTGGTCAACCTTTTCTGCTAACAGGCACTATTTTCCAAAAAAGTCACTTAAACATTAATATTAACTTGGCTTATTTATGCTGCCAATTTCTAATAAAATACCCGCAAATAAATTACTTGCGGGTATAGGAAAAACGTGGGAAACTGTTGATTTTTGACAGTTATTTTTTTATCACCAGCACCTTACCGGCCTTGTTCTGTCCTTCTTCATTGACGAGCATATAAACATACACACCGCTGGATACCAATCTGCCATCCAGATTACGACCATCCCACTGTGCCAGGCTGCCGCGAATTTCATCGAAATTTCCCGGATTTAATGTACGAATTAGCTGGCCATTAATTGTCAGGATCTTCACCTGGCTACCGGCGACGAGGTTATAGAAATTTAAAGTGGTGTTCTGTCCATCATTGATAACGAAAGGATTTGGCCCGACTTTAAGTTGTTCAAAATCCGTAAAAGTGGCAGCGAATGGATTGTTGCGAACAACCGCCAATCCGCTATTTGTGCCCATATAGATATCACCGGTATTTTCATCGAGAAAGGCACTGAGGAGATTTTCAGTTGGCATATTTATCCGGAAAAAATTAGAGCGAGTAGTTAGCTGCTCCGGTGGTATACTGCTGCTAAATGGAACAATGTCGATCCAGCTGCTTGCTTCAAAGGGAGAACCGGTGCCGATAAGAATTGACAGTCCCTTTTCAGTGGCAAACCATTTATTATTGCGGGAATCCACATGCACATCATTGATATTTAAGCCAATTGGTTGGTAATTTTCACGGAAGTCAAATACCGTTCCTCCGAGAATGCCATTCAGACCGGATTTCGTTCCAACCCAGACGTAGCCATCCTCATCAGTGCCAACGGATGTTGTTGCATTGGATTTAAGATTATCAGCCTCCCGGTAATTTGCTGCCTGCAGCGTATCTCCGGTTAAGCGCACCTGCACAATACCGTCTGCTGTGGAAACCCAAAGATCGCCGAATGGATCCTGGCGAATTTTATGTAATTCTCCACGCCCAAAAGGCCCGGTAAAAGATTTCCAGTTATTCGCAGAGTACGCTTCCTCACCAAAGGATGATGCCTTATACTCCAATAATGGTGCACCGTTTGCCGGGAAGTAATTTAAAATCCAAATTGATTGCCGAAAGGAATCATAAAAGAAATCAGTAATAATCGTAGATACGCCATCTCCAGTATTTACCGGCGAAAGCTTACTTTGTAATTCCAGATCAGTACTTATAGAGAGAGTATCATCGCGGGTCGCTGATTTTACCCAGACAAAGCCGGTATCCGGCACCGGGTTGATTGGATTAATGTTCAACTCTCCATCAAACACTACGGCACCGCCGCCCCAGGATCCTATCCAGACATTTCCGCCAGCATCTTCAAATATGGGATTGGAGGAGTTCAGACCGCTATAGCGTCCGTTAACACCACCAAAAAAGATAAAATTCTGCCAACCGTTTTCCGTCCGAACATAAATTCCCTGATTGTTTGTATTTCCCAGGGTGCCGGAAGTACACCATACCCAGCCTCTGCTATCGACAAGCACTTCTCCGATATTATTACTAAAAGGGCTATCAAAAAAAACCTTTTCACCACTGGTCACATTGATGAGCCCTAGCCGGTTCGTCCCAATCCATATATTATTGGCATTATCGACAGCAAAACTCCCGATAGTTGAATTATTTACCCGATACAGCGAGGAGAAAGTATTTCCATTCAGAAGAAATACCCGGTTGATACTGGTTGCGTAAAGGCCACTCTCAGTATTAAAAACTTGCAGTAATTCTGTAGAAGGAGGGAGTCCGGCTGTTATAGTTGTAAAGGTGGCAAAATCATAGACTGACAATCCGGCATCAGTTGCCAGATATAAAAAACTTCCGGAATTGTCTAAAGCAGCATCATTGATATTGTTACTTGGTAAACCATCCGATGCTTTCTGGATTCGCCAGTTACTTCCGGCATAAAGATTGATGCGAAGAAAATCCGAACTGGCACTAATCAAGCCGTCTTCATTGGCCAGCCAGATACGTTTATTTCCATAAGTCATCGCAGAAAAATTTCCAACGATCTCCCCGAACTCCTGGTAAGACTCCCGAAATTGATATCTGGATGATGATTGATTGTAGAGATAAACCGATACAAAATCCCGGGAAAGCACCCACAAAGTATCGGCAATTGAGAGGATGTCAATTATTGGTTCGCCAGCCAGGTTTTGATCGTTAAAAACTGTGTTGCTCTCAGAATCCCAGAAAGCCAGGCTGCCATCGATTGAGCCAAGAATGAAGTCTCCGTTATCATTACGCGTCATTGCAGTAAAGTGGTGGTTGAAAAATCCATCTACCGTGGTATAACTGTCGCTTTGTCCGTCACTTAAATTATACACGGCTATACCACCGGTAGTGGCGGCATAAATATTTCCATCTTCAACAGATAATACATTTGCGGTATTCAGGTGAGTAAAAACTTCCAGTTCAAATTTGACTTCCTGAGCGATCACGGACATTGTCAAAACCAGTACCGACACCACCAGCTGCTTGAGATAATGCTGCATATTCTTCCTCATATCGAACGCGATTCTTTCTATAATTTTTGCGGATACATATTATGCAATCTACCGCAGAAACTCAAGTAAAAGCAATTATTTATCCGGGAATTTGCCGAAGGACATCGACCATTTCGATCGCTGCCATTGCTGCATCCCAGCCTTTGTTTCCCGCTTTAGTGCCGGCTCTTTCTATCGCCTGTTCGATCGTATCGGTCGTGATTACACCGAACATCACCGGAATTTCTGTTTCCAGCGTTACATTGGCCGCACCATTTGCCGCCACAGAAGCAACGAAATCAAAATGTGCTGTTGCGCCACGAATTACCGTACCCAGGCATACAACGGCATCATATTTCCCACTGGTCGCAGCTTTTTTGGCGGTCACCGGTATTTCAAAAGCACCCGGCACCCAGAAAACATCGACATCTTCGCTTTTTACGCCGTGACGGACCAAACAGTTCAATGCGCCGTCCAATAAACTATCACAGATAAATTGATTGAAGCGCCCGACGACGATTGCTATTTTCATGTTCTCGCCATTCAGTCTGCCTTCATATGTATTTGCCATTTCCATCTCCTTTAGGCATTTTCAATGTTATTAAAGTTCTCTTCGCTTGAAAAGCGATTAATCCGGTAGCTTCCTGCGGCTACCTAGAATATCAAATGTCCGAGCTTCTCCTTCTTGGTTTGCAGATACCTTTTATTCGAAGGATTCGCGCCAACCAATAAGGGCACTCGTTCGACAACATCAATGCCATATTGTTTCAAAGCATCAACTTTCCGGGGATTATTCGTCATTAATTTCACCCGGGTTATTCCCATATATTTTAACATCTGTACAGCGAACCAATATTCGCGCAGATCCGCTTTAAAGCCGAGCGCCTCATTGGCTTCGACGGTATCTTTTCCCTGATCCTGCAGATTATATGCACGCAGTTTATTCGCCAGCCCTATCCCCCGTCCTTCCTGCTTCAAGTAGAGCACAACGCCACTGCCGTTTTCTTCGATCGCATAAAGCGCCGAATGAAGTTGGTTGCCGCAATCGCAGCGAAGAGAACCGAAGGTGTCGCCGGTCATACATTCAGAGTGCACCCGAATCAGCACCGGCTCCTCTTTCTCCCAGCGGCCTTTTGCCAGCGCCATATGATACTCGTCCGGGTTATGAATATTTTCAAAAAACGAGAGGTTAAAATTTCCATAGCGGCTGGGCAGGGCAACATCGGTGACTTCCTGAATCAGCGTTTCGTTCCGCTGCCGGTATTTTACCACATCTTCCACACTGGCGATTTTGAGGTCAAACTCCTCGGCTAAGGCCATAAGCTGGGGCAGCCGCGCCATAGTGCCGTCTGTCGCCAGAATTTCACATAGAATGCCGGCAGGCTTACATCCGGCGGCCTTTGCCAGGTCGACGACCGCTTCAGTATGCCCGGGGCGGACTAGCACACCGCCGGGATTCGCAACCAGTGGAAAAATATGCCCGGGGCGTCCGAGATCTTCCGGCCGGGTATCATCATCGAGCATTACTCTTATCGTTTCGGCGCGATCGCTGGTTGAAATGCCGGTGCTGGTATTTTCCACAGCATCGACCGATACAGTAAAAGCGGTGCCGAGTAAAGCGGAGTTCTGGGAAACCATCATTGGTAAATCCAATTCTTTCGCGCGCGCTTCCGTAATTGAAACGCACACCAGTCCACGTCCATGAGTGACCATAAAGTTTATTGCATCCGGTGTAACGAATTCTGCCGCCATAACAAAGTCGCCTTCGTTCTCGCGATCTTCATCGTCGATCAGGATAAGCATTTCACCATTGCGGTAGGCTTCAATTGCTTCTTCGGCAGTAACAAACACAGGTGATTTTTCTTGATGTTGGGCTTGAGTTTTATCTTTCATAAATTGATTCTCCTGATTTGGACTTGGCATAATGAACAACAAAATTTTCGACGTATTTAGCAATCATATCCACTTCGATATTTACTGACTGACCGGGTTGGCAAAATTGCAGGTGAGTAGCAGTGGTTGTATGGGGAATAATATTGATCCCGACTTTCTGCCCTTGCAGGGTCGCAACTGTCAGGCTAATGCCATCTATTGCGATGGATCCCTCTAAAACGATGTAGGGTTGCAGTGAAGCAGGCACCGATATTTCCAGAAAGTAGTTATCACCACGCCGGTCCCAACGGAGGATTTCCCCGGTATTATTGACATGCCCCTGCACAAAATGTCCGCCAAATCGCTTGTTCCCGGACATTGCTCTTTCCAGGTTTACCGGACTTTTGACGGACAAATTACCAATCGTGGTTTTTTCCAGGGTTTCACCAACGGCTTCAACAGCAAAGTTATTTCCTTCCTGTGTTACCGCAGTCAGGCAAACGCCATTAACACAAATAGAATCCCCAATTGATAAATCTTCAGTAATAATACCGGCAGTAATCAACAGACGAATGCCACCATCGATTGCAGTAATTTTTTCAACCGTACCGACGGCTTCAATCAATCCTGTAAACATGCGTCCTCCCTGGCCAGTATGCCAAATGTCTCGTGCAGATTTCGATATCCCTGCACCCATATTTGATCATTGATGGTTTGATAATTTGTGTTTTGAAGACGAATCGCATCGGCAATGGAAGTAACCCCCAAATCACCAACGGCTTCTATTCCCCGTCCGATAATGATTGGCGCGAAAAACATTGAGACTTTGTCGAATAATTGCTGGTTGATAAATTCCGTATAGACCCTTCCACCACCCTCGACCACCAGCGAGGTAATTCCCCTGCGCCCCAGCTCCTTCAGCACAGCTGTTAAATCCGGATGCCCATTATGATCGCCCTGAACTGCTTCGACAATAACACCGCGAGATTCCAGACGTGCTTTTTTTTCTTTATCGGCAGTCGGGAGTGTGAAGATGATCGTCTTCTCGGCAAATTCATCGGAAACCAGACTATAATGTGTCGGTATGGAAAGATTTTTATCGAGAACAATGCGATAAGGATGGCGGCCATCAACCAGACGGACCGTCAATTGCGGGTTGTCCGCTTTCACCGTGTTGAAGCCGACCAAAACTGCGTCGTAGCGATGCCGCAATTCATGCACAATTTTTCTCGCGGCAGAATCTGAGATCCATTTAGAATCGCTACTGCTCGTTGCAATCCTGCCATCCAGCGATATTGCCATCTTCAGGTGTACGAACGGCAAGCCGGTTTGGATATATTTAAAATAGGCTTCGTTGAGGTGCATCGCTTCCTCGGCCATCAAACCGGTTTCGACCGGGATGCCCGCAGACTGCAACACATTGACCCCATGTCCGGATACGTGTGGATTCGGGTCGATCGTGGCAATATGCACCTTTTTAATATTTTCCCGGATGACCCGCAACGTGCAAGGCGGTGTTCTTTTTTCCGGCGTGTCATGACTACATGGTTCCAGGTTACAATACATTTCTGCACCTTCGATCGACTCGCTGGCATTTTCAATCGCCATCACTTCAGCGTGTTTTTCTCCCGGCCTTGGGTGGTAGCCTTCGCCTATTATCCGACCGTTCTTAACGATTACAGCTCCGACCATTGGGTTTGGCGATGTATACCCACTCCCTTTTTCTGCCAGTGTCAATGCCCGTGCCATATACTCTTCGTGATACACGCAAATACTCCTTACATCGGTTGAATATGATGCTTTTACCTGTAATCGATATTGGGGCGCTAAAACGATTACAAACAACGATTAAGAAGATTTCGGGGATGAAAAAAGGAGAGTACGCATTACAGCGAATGCGCATCAAAAGGAATATGGAGAGATGCGTTCATCTCCATATCGCAGAAATCGACCTTCTCCTATCCGGACTATACCGTCGGTACCGGAATTTCACCGGTTCAGTCTGCCGGCCAAAGGCTGACAGAGTCGCGGACTTTCACCGCCGGTCAGGAATTCCCTGGAAAACCAGAGTCACCATGCCCCGAAGATCACAGCCAATATATAGCCGGTGGATATTTGTGTCAAGCGCTTTTGCAGATGGGGCACAACGGCTTTTGTACTGGAGGGCCTAAATGCAAAAAGCCCTGCATGACAGGGCTTTTTACGCAGAAAACTATAATATTATTCGCTAGTGATGCCGGCGAATTTTGTTCAGAAAATATTGATGAATTTGTAAATCATCGGTTAGTTCCGGATGAAATGTCGCTGCCATTGCCCGGTCGTTTTCGACCAGAATGATATCATCATTATGCTGAGATAGCACCTGAACTGTCGCTGTATTAACGGACTTAATTTTCGGCGCGCGAATGAATACGGCCTCAACGGTTTCTTCCTTGCCATCCAGATTAACGACGACATCATCGATAAAAGAATCAATTTGCCGGCCATAAGCGTTGCGCTCAATAACCATATCCATAATAGCAAAAGACTCGACCGGATGGTTGGCGACAGTGCGGCTAAGCAGAATCGCACCGGCACAGGTACCAAAAACAGGCCAGTGTTCATTGAATCGGGGAATCTCTTCGAAGAGGCCGATATTTTTCATCAACTTTACCAGCGTGGTGGACTCGCCACCGGGGATAATCAAACCATTACACTTTTTCAAGTGTTCCGGCTTTTTTACCAACAATACATTTTCATCCAGTCTTTCCAGCAGCGCTTTATGATGCAGATAGTCGCCCTGCAGGGCTAAAACACCGACGGTCATATTACCAACCTCGGTTCTGTAAGAGTTGATCTTCGGGGATTTCCGATATTTCCAGACCTTTCATAGCATCTTTCAAACCTTCGGATGCTTTCGCGACGATATCAAAATCCATGTAATGCGTTGTGGCAAGTACGACAGCGCGGGCACGCTCTGCCGGATCTTCCGACTTAAAGATACCACTACCGACAAAAACCGCTTCCGCACCAAGCTGCATCATCAAAGAAGCATCGGCGGGTGTTGCAATACCGCCAGCAGCAAAATTCGGTACCGGCAATTTGCCGTTTTCTTTTACATAACGCACCAACTCTACCGGCGCACCATGATCTTTCGCATAGGTAACCAATTCCTCATTACCAAGCGTAGTGATCCGTTTGATTTCGGACTGAACGCGGCGCATATGGCGAACAGCTTCCACAATATTGCCACTACCGGCTTCGCCTTTGGTGCGCAGCATGGCAGCACCTTCCGAAACCCGGCGAAGTGCTTCACCAATATCGCGGCAACCACAAACGAAGGGCGCTTTAAAGGGGTGTTTTTCTATATGGAATTCTTCATCCGCCGGGGTGAGCACTTCACTTTCGTCGATAAAGTCTACACTTAAGGACTCCAGCACCTGTGCCTCAGCAAAATGGCCGATTCGGCATTTTGCCATTACCGGAATAGAAACGGCTTCCTGAATGCCTTTAATCAGCGAAGGATTGCTCATGCGAGCAACGCCACCCTGGGCACGGATATCCGCAGGGATTCGCTCCAGGGCCATTACTGCTACAGCACCGGCATCTTCGGCAATTTTTGCCTGCTCGGCGTTTGTAACATCCATTATCACCCCGCCTTCAAGCATTTTGGCAAGGCTTACTTTTGTTTTATAACTCTTATCCGTAAGCATGATGTTCTCCTCATGTTAAGGTAATCTCTTATGTTGTAAGTAATGAGTAACAGGATTTAAATCGCTCCCCTATCACTCATTACTGACGAATAAGTCTAGTTTACCTGATTACGTATTTCCTTACCGGCAAACATATCCACAAATTGCTCCGCAACCATAATCGCAACATTTTCCTGTGATTCTACCGAAGCGGCGCCGATGTGGGGCGTACAAATCACTTTCGGATGCTGAATCAATTCAAACTTTTCCGGCGGTTCTTTTTCGTATACGTCAACCGCAGCGCCGGCAATATGCCCCTCTTCCAGGGCTTTTAGCAAATCGTTTTCATTTATTATGCCACCGCGGGACAAGTTCACGACAAATGCACCTGATTTCATTTTCGCGATGGCTGTTTCATCGATAAAATTTAGGGTATCTTCCCGGCGGGTAAGATGAACCGACACGTAATCTGCTGTCTTCAGCAATTCATCTACTGAAGAAACAACTTGTACGCCATCGCTATCGAGAAAAGATTTGCCAATTTTGGGATCGTAACATAATACATTCATTCCCAATGCATTACACTTTGCGGCCAGCAACCGGCTAACTCTACCATAGCCAAGCAGTCCGACAGTGCTTCCTTTCAATTCACGGCCTTTGAATAATTTCTTATCCCATCTTTCCGCTTTTAATGAATCTACAGCGGGATAAAGGCTGCGAGCCAGAGCGAGCATCATTCCCAATGCAAGCTCGGCAACGGCGTTACTATTACCGCCGGGTGTATTCATTACGACGATGTTTTTTTCGGAGGCAGCCGCCAGATCGATATTGTCGACGCCAGTGCCCGCCCGGCCGATCACTTTTAATTTATTGGCAGCTGAAAGCAGATCTGCGGTTACTTTCGTCGCGCTCCGCACAACAAGACCATCGTATTCACCGATAATCGATTTTAAAGCATCCGGAGATAATCCGGTTTTTTCATCCACTTCATGACCAGCATTCTTCAGAATTTCTGCACAAACAGCCGAGGACTTATCAGATATCAAAACTTTCACAGACTATCTCCTTTCTTCCACAAATGAATGTCACCCGGCCGGACTTTCCGACCGGGATGATAACCGGTGAAACTTAGTCGATATTTTCCAACACTTCATCAATACGATGCAGTGCCCAATGCACATCTTCCTCTGTAATAATCAGCGGCGGTGCAAAACGGATAATATCGCCATGGGTCGGTTTAGCCAGCAGGCCATTTTCTTTCAACGCAACACAAACATCCCAGGCAGTTTTACCACTGGGTGTCGGTTTAATGATAATTGCGTTCAACAAACCTTTACCACGCACTTTCGTTACCAGATCGTTTTTATCAGCAATTTTCTGCATTTCCGAACGGAACAGTTTGCCGAGGCGGTCGGCATTTTCCGCGAGATTTTCATCTACCAGAATCTCCAGTGCAGCCATGGCAACTTTACAAGCCAGCGGATTACCACCAAAGGTAGATCCATGTTCGCCCGGTTTAATGCAGAGCATAATGTCATCGTTTGCTAAAATTGCGGATACCGGCAGAACGCCACCGGAAAGGGCTTTACCGAGAATTAAAATATCCGGCTTCACATTTTCATGGTCAGAGGCCAGCATACGACCGGTACGGGCGAGACCAGTCTGGACTTCGTCACACACGAGTAAGACGTTATTTGCTTTGCAAATTTCAGCGACTTTACTCAGGTAGCCTTCATCCGGTACATTTACACCGGCTTCTCCCTGAATCGGCTCTACAATAAATGCGGCAACATTGGGATCAGATACAGCTTTTTCCAATGCTGTGGTGTCATTGTAAGGAATGATCTCGTATCCCGGCATAAACGGTCCGAAACCTACCCGGCAATCCGGATCGGTTGAAGCGGAAATAACGCCAACTGTTCTGCCGTGAAAGTTACCATCAGCGAAAATAATTTTTGCCTGATTTTCCGGAACTCCCTTAACGGTATAAGCCCATTTTCTGGCCAGTTTAATCGCAGTTTCAACACCTTCCACCCCGGTGTTCATTGGCAGCACTTTGTCGAAACCGAATAAATCGGTGATATATTTTTCATATTCACCTAAAACACTATTATAAAAAGCACGTGACGTCAGGGTCAGCTTCTGAGCCTGATCAGTCAACGCCTTTATAATTTTCGGATGACAATGCCCCTGGTTGACCGCAGAATAAGCGGACAGGAAATCCATATATTTTTTCCCCTCAACATCCCAAACCCACTGGCCTTCCCCACGGTCGATCACGACTCCCAGCGGATGGTAATTATGCGCGCCGTAGCGATCTTCCATGTCAATATAATCCTGGGTTTTCATACGCTCGGCGACTCCCAAATAATCATGGTTACTCATTTGGCACCTCCACAAAATAGAGTAAAAAAATTGATGGTTTATAAAGTTTACCCTACAACATAGCGATTATTCGCAATGAAGACAACTGAAATTTTATCGACAAAACACACAATTTTTTGACGATCCATCAAAACAAGCAGGCAAATTCTGACAATAATTTTTTCAAACACAAAAATCGTTGATAAAAAAGCATTTGTACCTGATCCAGATAAGAAGAGTTGTGGTTAAGCAACTCTTCTTATAAGATATATCGAAATTAAAGCTTGATTTCGCTCATCAGATTACGAACTGCATTTGCTGAGTTTTCCAGCATTCCTTTTTCATCATCATTCAATGTCAGTTCGAAAACTTTCTCAACGCCAGTTTTACCAATCTTTACCGGAACGCCCATGAACATATCATTATATCCATATTCGCCGGTCAGGTAAGCTGCACATGGCAGGATTCGCTTCTTATCTTTTACAATCGATTCGACCATTTCGATAACGGCTGCGGATGTTGCATAGTAAGCACTACCGGTTTTCAGCAGATTAACAATCTCTCCCCCGCCTTTACGGGTTCTTTCGACGATTGCATCGATTCTTTCCTGGCTCAACAGTTCCGGCAATGGAATACCACCAACCATTGTATAGCGTGGCAACGGCACCATGGTATCACCATGACCGCCCAATACCAATGCCTGGATATCTTTAGTGGAAACGCCAAGTTCCAAAGCGATGAAAGAACGATATCGCGCGGTATCGAGAACACCGGCCATACCAAATACCCGGTTGGTGGGAAAACCGGAAACTTTGAAAGCGGTATAAACCATCGCATCCAATGGATTGGAAACAATAATTAAAATAGCATTCGGGGAGTATTTAACAACTTGCTCGGTTACGCTCTTTACGATCGCAACATTTTTGGTAAGTAAATCATCGCGGGACATTCCCGGCTTCCGCGGCAGGCCGGCAGTAATAACAACGATATCAGAATCTTTCGTATCTTTATAATCGTTAGTACCGACAATATGGCAGTCGCTGCCAATGCAGGGCATCGATTCCCACATGTCCAACGCTTTTCCTTGCGGAGTGCCTTCAACAATATCCAATAATACACATTCATTTGCCAGTTCCATGTCAGCAATTCGCTGGGCAGTGGTTGCCCCGACATTTCCTGCACCAATCACCGTAATTTTCATAACAGCCTCCTATATTTTAAGATCATAAATTTTCACCCAAAATAAGCATCAGCGAACCATCGTTCAATGTTAAAAAGTTTTTATTTCTCTATTACCAGTTTATGACCAAATGACAATAGAAATTTCGTCACTGGGAGAAAATAATATCAAATTGGATTAATTCTATGCGGGAAGATTTAAAGCATCGCATGAATACTTAAAATACGGCATTCAGGGGAAAAAATAAAAAAAAGCCTTCAAAATTATTTGAAGGCTGAGAGGTAATTTGTTCGGATCAGAATTTATTGGATGGCAAGTAGTTCAAGCTCAAAAACCAGTTTTTTACCGGCAAGCGGGTGATTCGCATCGACTTCGATCGCTTTTGTGTCTACGCGGGTGATTTGCACTTCGATGATCTGCCCTTCCCGGGTGGGAATTTGCATCATATTGCCCGTTTTCGGTTTAATATCCGGGGGCAAATGAGAACGGGGAATTTCCATTACCAGCTCTTCATTACGTGGACCGTAGCCATCTTCCGGGGAAATATCAAGGGTCTTCTTATCGCCCGTTTTCATACCGACAACGCCGTTCTCAAATCCACTGATAACCATCCCTTTACCAACGACAAAGTCAAAAGGTTCTCCACGCTCACGGGAAGAATCGAAAACGGTACCATCAGCAAGCTTGCCAATGTAATGTAGTTTTACCTTATCACCTTTTTTAACTGTTGACATTCAATCTCCTTAAAGTGTTTTTAAAAAGTAATTCCGATAATTTCCGATACTAGGCCAGTAATATATCATCATAAATGTCCGGTGTATCCAGCCGAACCTGGAGATATATGAAAAACTCCTCCACACTTTTTACCCGCGGCCCATTCCAGGATTTATTCCAGGGTTGGTCCAGACAAACCGCTATGCGGCCACTTTTTTCAAATGGAATGAGATTTTCCAGAGCATCATCGAGGAGGGCGATACCATCCAAACGGCTTTTATGATGGCTAATATGAATTTCACTGGCTGGCACCCGGTGCTCTCCCAACCAACGAAACGTTGGATAGCGGCCTTCCGGTGGCTGCGCAGTAGCAATCACTATTTCGAATTGATCTTCCCATTTGTGCAAGCTATCTATCGCTTCCGGGATTGCCGGGGCATTGACGAGAATATCTTCGGCAAATTGATCGTTCATGAATGGATAAATCGCTTCGCCAATCGGGAAAAAATCCTCGAGTTTACGGGAATCTACAAATCCCACTTCATGTTCCGGATATTCCCGTTGATAAATCATTTTCAGGCCGGCAACGAAGTCTCGTAGTACCCCATCAACGTCTATCAACACCCGATATTTTTCAGATTTCTTCGACACTGTCATTATTTCGCCGGATTAATATTCTACACCAAGAATTATAAACTGCGTTCACCAGATTTATTTGAACACTTTTCGCACATTAGTTAAAAAACTGATAACAAAAAGCGGGAATGAAAATAATCATTCCCGCTTTAAAAATATGTGAACGTAATCAATTGTCTGTGATGAATGAATTAACCATCCATTACGTTTTCGCCATTATCGACTGCCAGTACGTCCCCATTCAGCCATTGCGCATTCAGGTCGGAAAGAGCGACAATCGCATCGGCGACATCTTCCGGAGTAGTTAGACGCTTCGCCGGGTTACGATAAAGCGCCGTGTCGATCATGCGCTGATTACCGGGAATTTTCTTCAACGCCGGTGTATCAGTCACACCTGCCTTAATGGCGTTGGCCGTTACACCAATATGCCCTAATTCCATTGCCAACTGGCGAATATGTGCCTCCAGGGAAGCTTTCGCGGCGGATACCGCACCATAGGTTGGCACAACGCTGGTACTGCCATGGCTGGTCATCGCGTAAATACGGCCACCGTGCCCCAGCAAGTTATTCCAGTATAAATCCTGTGTCCAGTAAATCAGAGAATGCGCCATAACATCCAAAGTCATATTAATATTCGCTTTGGTCAGCGATTTACTTTCTTCTTCCCCGATAAATGGCTTTAATGTACCAAAGGCGAGGCTATGCAGGAGAATGTTGACATGCTTTCCTTCCGGTATCATTTTACGAATTTCAGCAACGATTTCCTTACGCTTTGCATCATCAGCTGCGTTTGCGTTGAAGAAAGTCGCCTCTCCGCCATTATCTTCTATCTGCTTAATTGTATCTTCTACTACAGGCATGGTTGCACGGCGATCCAGATGGACACCGAAAATGTGATAACCTTCTTTAGCCAGACGGATACCTGCTGCTCCGCCAAAACCACTACTGGCGCCCAGAATCAGTGCATATTTTTTTCCGCTGCCTTGTTGTTGGTTGCCCATATCGACTCCTTAAGTTTACCTCTACAATCCAGTTAATTGTCGAATTTGTTGCATTTAAGCTAACGATATATTAATCGAGGCGAAAATATACACGAAAAAAGATATAATTCAAACTATATTAAAAAGCGAAGGAAATGCCGATGTGGAAATCGCCGGCACTCTCATCATTTTCCGGAAACCATTTTAAGCCATAGTCGAAGCGGATCGGGCCAAATGGGGTGATTACTGCCAGTCCCGCGCCACTACTTGCCTTCAGGGAAAACGCCTTGATCTCCTCAGTATTTTGCCAAATATTTCCCACGTCGACAAATGCAGTACCGTAAAACAACCAGAATAACGGCACGCGTAATTCCATATTCCCAAGCAGCACATATCGCCCCCCAACCGGCAAATTGATGATACGATCATCATCGGTTTGATAGGCCACCACCTCACCGATCATCTGCTCGCCATATCCACGAATCGTTGAGGCGCCACCGAGGAAGAAACGCTCTTTCGTCGGAATTTCCCAGATCTCCTTTCCGCTAAGAAAGTCAAAAATGGCCCCACCTCGCAAGCGGGTCGCTAATGTCCAGCGATTGTTCCAGCGGAATCCCTGATAGCGGCTCCATTGTAAAATCACCTTGTAAAAATAATTGGTAACGGTAGTATCACTAATCGTACCATCGATTACCGGCTGGCTTTGGGTGTAGGCTATTTTATTACGAAATTCCGAAAGATAGCCCCGTTGGGTAATCAACACATTATCCCGCTTGTCTTTTACCGGATCAAATCGTAGCGCTATAATCTTATCGTTCCCCTGGGAAAACTGGTTCAATGTACCGGTAGATTGGGCGAGAATATCGATGTCATCAGTATCAATATCAACTTGTTCAAAAGACAACCCGCCGGCGTAGGACCAGTACCGGTCATACTGATGACTCAAGTCTCCGGTAACCGAAAACAGGGAGATCGGCACCGTCGCAACCGGTTCACTTTCCTGGGAATAGGCGACCCGAATAATGCCTGGTGTCCGGGTATTTAACACCCATGGCTCCACATAGGTGAAGCTAAACTCCGTTTTCGGATAACGAGCTTTATGACTGTCATCCGATTGTGTGCTGCCAAAGTAAAGGGACTGAACACCACGCAATGCAATCGACCTTGCCGTTCCGGCAATATTACGATGACCGGTTTCCGCAGTAAAATCGAAAGTTGTCACATTGCCACTTGTTGTGCGATCTTCATAACCAACTCCAAACCGCAGCCCCACCCAAAGTGCTTTCTTTTCCACCACTTTCCAAACCAGGGCAACCTGGGTTTCATCATCACCAATCGGATTCACCTGATAGTCCACAAATTTGAAAAGACCGGTGCTATATATGTTCTTTTGGGAAGTTTCAATCAGCGACTGCGAAAAAGTATCTCCTTTTTTAATCGCCAGTTCTCTCCGGATAAGAAAAGCCTTAACCAACGTCCGTCCTTCATAATGTATCTGGCGGACATAAACCGTCTTACCTTCCTCGATTTCAATATCCAGCGTAATGAGACTATCTTCTTCAATTGATTCCCGGGGTTTTACTAATACGTATGGTTTTCCGGCGTCCTGATAAAATCGTTCGATTTGATTCAAGCCGGCTTCCACAAGTGCAGGATTGAATGGACTGCCGAAGGGGATTTTAATTTCCCGCCGCAGATGATTGTAAGCAAATTTTTCATTGCCGGAAATGGTGAGGTTTTTCAGATAAAATCTTTTACCTTCACGAATATCATAAGCAACGGTAATATCCTTACCGCGTTTCTCATAATCGCTGGCAACATATACATCTCGATATCCATTCAGCACATAAAAATTTGTCAACAATACCTGGTCAATTTTTAAAGCCCGGGCGTTAAAAGCGTCTTTCTTTTTCACCTTAACGACCGTCTTCAGGATTTCATCGGTAAACTGTTGATTGCCATTAAATACGACTTCTTTCACTCGCAATTCAGTATCTGAAATTAGCGGCAGGGAAAAAGCCAGTATGATCAGGAGGATAAGATTACGCATTTTAAAAACCCAATTGCCAGCTAATGTCCAACTTTACTTTACCATTCCCTTCTTGTGTATTTTCATAATATGTCGAAAAAAACCAGTTGCGGTTTAAACGATATTGCAAATAAATCTGATTACCGGCTTCCCAGGAAAGATTCGGCGCCGGAATGCCCCCTAACCCTGAAGAAGATAAGCGCGATTTATATTCCAGGTATAAATTGGCAGTCAGGTATTTTC
Source organism: Calditrichia bacterium (assembly GCA_028284905.1). Classification (GTDB taxonomy): domain Bacteria; phylum Calditrichota; class Calditrichia; order RBG-13-44-9; family J075; genus JACKAP01. Next base: position 176,827 of record JANQQU010000022.1, on the reverse strand, counting down.
CCAGCGAAAGTGTCGAGGGCTGATTCAGGCGATTTTTAAAAAAACTGTCCGGAGAGTCCAGGCTAATTCGGTCCAGCCCGGTAAACGTGATCGCTTCTCTTTCGATTTGGGAAATCAGAATTTGGGTCACTGCTTCCCCACCGCTAGAAACGACATCTGCGCCACTGAGTTGATCGAACGTTGTGCCAAACAAAAGCAGCGCCATCTGATCTTTTACATCGGTATGATGCGTGCGATTGCCATCTTTGTCCTGCACGACAATTTCTTTTTCCGGCGCATCAATTTTTCCCCGGACATTCAGATTAAAAATATGATCATTCCGTTCCTTTAATGCGACGAGATTTAGTTCTGGTATCTCTTTCGGATTCACGAAATCAATTTTACCACGTTGGATTTCAAAGTCTATTCCCTGGATGTAATATTTTCCATCGGTTTCCAACACACCATAAATTTCCAAAGCCCCCTTCGGTTCCTGCAAGATCTTCAGGTTACCGGAAAGCTGCATATTAAAGCTGTTTAGCAAATCGCGGTTTTGAACGGTAAAATTGGGAAGAATTTCTACATTTATGTTGTAGCGCAGATACGGCGCTGTTTCCCGGACATTGGTTATTAGTAAGAGGTTTTTCTCGGATTCAACAAAATCCAGCTCTACATCTCCCCTATTTACCTGCACATCGCCACTAATTTGGATGGTGTCCTGCCCGGTGACCTCTAAATCGGTTGTACTTAGCGCCACTTCTGTATTTTCAACGAAGTAGTTGAAATAGCTATTGTGTAAGTCAATGCTCAGTTGATAACGGGGACGGATGACCGAAGCCAGATCGATAAATCCTTCAACGGCGATATCACCGGTTACCTGCTGCTTGACAAATAAGCTGCTTACGCTATCAAACCAACGCTGGAAAAAATTTCGCCGGCGAATAGTTTTTGAGGAACGGCCGGTGCACTTTTCAATTACCAGACGAGTGCCCTGCAAACTGGTCACCAACTCAATCTCTTCGATGGTGTTTTCATAACGAGCCAGATTGAGAATACCATCTTTTACCCGGATATTTCCAGCGGTAATCTGTGGATCATCATAATCCCCTTCCAGTTCCGCAGTCAAAACGATATCACCGGTCAACGATTCCAGTTCGGCATTTAAGGTATTTAAGAAGTTCAGACTATCTTCCCGGATATTCAGGGACAATTGGAATTGTTTATCCCGGAATAGCTTTTCGACGAAAGCACTGTCAAAATCAGCGGGGTCATAATCAATTGTTTTTTCACCACTTATATTGACCACGGAATTCTCTATATTGATCATTCCTTTGTCCAATATAATTTTATCGGACTGCAAACGGCTCTCAAGCAGAATTTCCGGGAAATTACTTTCGCCAATGGCAACATTTTCTCCGGACAACACCAGTTCTCCTTCCGGATCGCGGATTGTTCCGGTGAGATCCAGGCGCCCGGTCAGCTGCCCATCAATCGGATATTTTGACTCATAGAGAAAATCATAATCTTTCAAACGGAAATTGCCCAGCACAATGTTCAGCCCCAGGGGCGTATCTGCAAAGGTAGTTTTGCTGCTGTCACCGGAAAAAAGCTGAAAGCCGATGTCGCCATTCAAAGAGAAGTAGGAATCGCTGCCGCTATCCAGGTTAAATGTATTGATCCCCAGATTGCCATCAAGGATGGAAAAGTTGGAAAATATTTCCCCGACCGGATACCCGTCCACAGAGAAATCCTTAAAAAACACCTGCACATCCATATCCGGTTGAGAAATATCTCCAAAAATATCAATGGTGGTTTCGTCCAGTATTCCCTGCAATTCATAATCCCAATAAAGCCGGCTGTTTATTGGCGCAATGGAAATGTTGTCGATTTCAGTATAGAGTGAACTATTGCCATTTAAGGCAATGTAGCCGCGGCTGCTCATTCTGCCTTCATCTGCGGAAACCATATTGAAGCGATCGACAAACAGCGTATCCCGAGCCAAGCGGGTTTCTATAACCTTGTCATTTTGAACAAAGTAGTTTTCCAGAAAAAGTTCCAGATTGGCAATCGAAATAATCGTTGCGGTATCCTGCAAACTAATGTATGCCCGGCCATTAATAGAATCTTCTTCACTATAAAACATAAATGGATTGGCAACAATCCGGTTCCGGCTGAAAAGCAGATTAATATTCGCCGCTTTCAAAAAAATATCGCCCAGGTAGCAGGTGCCCACTTCAAGGTTAAAATCGCCGTTTCGCGTATTGTTTAAATTCAAAACATCTTTAATATTGCCAACGCCATAGATACCATACAACTCAACATTGTCGCCGTAAGTCAGCTGGGGAATATCTATTTCCCCTTCAATGGAAGGATCGTCGAGCTTACCGGTCAGATGCAAATCTATCAACGCATTACTGCCTCCGATATCCGGGACTGCAAAACGACTCAGTAATGTGTCCACATTACTATCCTCGGAGAACAGGCGAATGTCGATTGTCTGGTTATCATATATGCTGCCGGCAACCGTCAGTACCGCTTCTTCGCCAACAATCACCTGCGAGGGATCGAGAATATGCCAATTGCCTGCATTGGTCAACACATTGAGGCGAATCGCATCGATGGCTATATCTCCGGCCCGAAAATCTCTTAAATTCACCTGGCCTTCACCGGACATTTTGCTTAAGTCCCAATCCAGGAAACGGTAATCCACTCTGCCATTCAGGATGATATCTTCAGATACAAGCCCCAGCTTTCGCAAGTTTACATTCTCGGTATGAATGTGACATTCGCTGCTGTCTTCTTGCGAGATCAAAAGTTGTCCATCAACATTCCCAAAATTGGTTTGCGCTGAGAGATTGTCCAAAAAAAGCGCGTCACTCTCCGCTTTTTTATGATATTCCGTCGACAAATTGCGAACCTGGATACTATCCAACTGACCGGAGACAGTGATTTGTCCCTGGAAGTCACTGAGTTTTCCCGGTTTGTTGATGAAGTGACCGGCAACAGAAAGGTATCCCTCATGAAAAGGCAAATCCGGCAGGAATTTTTTGAGAATATTTAAATCAAACCTGGTGGAGTCCGGAAAGAAAAGCACGCGGAAGCCCGGCTGGAATTCTACTTCGCCTTTACCGTTAAAGTAAACATCGGGAATCTCTGCGGTGATCTGATTAAGTGTAACTCTTGTCTTGTTACCCAAAAGTTTAAAGGTGAGATTTTCGATATCAATATTCCGATTAACCCAGCTCCCCCGTATATACTGCGGCTGCAAGGCGATTTTCTCATCGGAAACTTCTCCAGACAACTCCATCTGTAAATTGGAAAGGGTATCTTTACCAGCAGCCCTTTTGATGGCAATTGCCCCGTCTTCAACGATAAAATTTCCGATTCGCACCAATGGCCAGGTTTCCGGATTCAGCCCGGCAAGCAGCGAATCCAATGGCACTTCAGTGGTATCTGCCAAACTATCTGTTGCAGAAAAATCGAGGGAAATATCCGGTTTGATCAATACTACCTGATCAACAATAAATCTTCGGCCGATAATATCCAGGAGGGAATAATCAAGCTCTATTCGATCGCAGGAGATTTGGTGATCTGCAGTTGTAGCTGTTACGCCATCGAGACGAACAGTGCCAATAAGATTACCGGATATAGCCTCGATATTTACTGCGACATCCTCGCCGGCCAGGCGATTGATGGTATTGATCAAGGTTTTATCCAGCACCGGGGAATACGCATAGAGCATAATCAGGATCAGGAGAAGGCCTATCCCAATTAGGAAAAACGTGCCAAGAATGATTCTTAATTTTTTCCGCATAATCTCACCAAATCATGCCCTAAACCATTATAAACACAATGTATCATCTCGGTTTCATAATCGAAAATCTTTTTCCAGGTTTGTCAACAAATCCCGGAATCGATCATGCCAAAAAAAAGCGGCCACCAAAGAGCAGCCGCTTTCTTTCAAAACAAGTATAAGAATATTTACGCTTTGTAAATTTTATCGCGATTATTTTTCACTTTGCCGGTGGCATTTCTTGTATCGATAACCAGCTTGGCGTTTTCTACAATAAAATCCCAATCATAAATAGAGTGAGCAGTAGAGATCAAGACAGCATCATAATCACGGATGTTGGCTGCTGTTAAATCTACGCTCTTGATATCATAATCATAATGACGCATCGGCCATAATTCGGAAATCAACGGATCATTGTAGTCTACCCGTGCACCTTTTTTACTGAGAATTTCAATCAATTTCAGCGTCGGAGATTCGCGCAGATCGTCGATATCTTTTTTGTAAGCCATGCCGAGAATCAAAATGCGGGAACCATTGAGGCTCTTCTGATGATTGTTTAATGCATCAGCAACCTTTGCAACCACATAGTAAGGCATATCAGTATTTACTTCACCGGCCAGCTCAATGAATTTGGTGCTAATATCATATTGGCGGGCCTTCCAGGTAAGATAGAAAGGATCAATCGGAATGCAGTGACCGCCCAGTCCCGGACCGGGATAAAACGGCATGTAACCAAACGGCTTGGTGGAAGCAGCTTCGATGACTTCCCAAACATCGATGCCCATGCGATCGAGAATTACCTTCATTTCGTTAACCATGGCGATGTTTACACTGCGGAAGATGTTTTCCAGCAACTTGGTGGCTTCTGCTGCCTGGCTGGAGCTTACCGGCACAGTTTCTACGATGACCTGGTCATAAAGCGTTTTGGTAAGTTCCAGAGTGTGCTCATCGTTTGCACCAACTACTTTCGGAATCGTTTTGGTAGAATAATTCGGATTATTGGGATCTTCTCTTTCCGGGGAGAAAGCCAGGTAAAAATCTTCATGACATTTCAAACCGGATTTTTCGAGAATCGGACGCATCACTTCTTCTGTGGTTCCAGGGAAAGTAGAGCTTTCCAGAATGATCAGCTGTCCTTTTCGGAGGTATTTGGAGATCGTTTCTGATGTCGTTTCGATGTAAGAAATGTCCGGCTCACGATGCTTATTCAACGGTGTCGGCACACAGACCAAAACGCAATCAGCTTCAGCTAACTGGCTAAAATCATCCGTTGCCCGGAATAAATTTTTATTAACAGCCTCTTTAATTTTCTCGGATGGAATGTGTTTGATATAGGAATTTCCAGCAGTCAATGCTTCGACTTTGGTTGCGTCGATATCAAAACCAATTGTTGGAAAATTCTCTTCCACAAATTCCAATACCAGCGGCAAACCTACGTAACCCAAACCTACCACGCCTATCGTCGCTTCATGATCTTTAATTTTTTGCAACAGGCTCATAACCTTCTCCATGCTTCGCTAATAAGTAAGTATTCAGTTCTTTAATAAAAAAATAAAGCTGTCTGATAAATACCAGACAGCCATAATGTGCTTCCGAATTTAACGGCGCCCAATGCCATAGTATGCAAACCCATGGTCTTTGATTTTGTTCGGCTGATAGATATTTCGCCCATCAAAAATGACCGGTGTGTTCATCAACTCCTTCATGCGCTGAAAGTCCGGTTCACCATAGTTAAGCCATTCGGTAACCAGGATTACACCATCAGCACCTTCAACAGCATCATAATAATCATCATACAAAGTCATGTAATCCGTCAGGCCGATATGCTTGGCTTCTTCGTGTGCCACCGGATCATGCGCAGTGATTTTAGCACCCAATCTATGCAATTCATGAATAATCTGAATAGAAGGTGCCTCACGCATATCATCGGTTTTCGGTTTAAAGCTTAACCCCCATACAGCGAAAGTTTTTCCCTTGATATCATTGTTAAAATGATCGAGGATTTTAGGAATCATTACCAGCTTTTGTGCATTGTTTACATCTTCGACAGCTTCCAGCACTTTCAGATCATAATCATAATCTTTAGCGGTGCGAATAATCGCCTTCACATCTTTCGGGAAGCAAGAGCCACCATAACCGACGCCCGGGAAGATGAACGAATAACCGATCCGTTTGTCGGAACCGATGCCTTTTCGAACCATGGAAACATCAGCGCCAATTTTATCGCAAAGGTTCGCGATTTCATTCATAAAGGAGATTTTTGTTGCCAGGATGGAGTTTGCTGCATACTTGGTTAATTCTGCACTATATTCGTCCATAATAATAATCGGGTTACCGGTACGAACAAACGGCGCATATAACTCACGCATCGTTTCTGCTACCTTATCATTACCGGTACCAATGATTACCCGATCCGGATACATGAAATCATCTATTGCAGCGCCTTCTTTCAAAAATTCAGGATTTGAAACAACATTGAAGGGGATGTCGGTTTCTTTGGCAATTTGATCGTTAACTTTTTTGGCAGTACCAACCGGGACAGTGCTTTTATTAACGACAATTTTCTCTTTGTTCATGTTTTGTCCGATTGCTTTAGCAACGGCAAGTACATGAGTAAGATCTGCAGAGCCATCTTCATCCGGCGGAGTACCAACGGCGATAAAAATCACATCGGATTTTTCAACAGCTTCTTTCATGTCAGTTGTAAAACGTAAGCGTCCATTGCGATGATTCCGCTTAATCATCACATCTAATCCAGGTTCGTAAATCGGGATGACACCTTTGTTCAATTGCTCAATTTTATTCTCATCCTTATCCATACAGATAACATCGTTGCCACTTTCGGAGAAGCATGCACCAGCAACCAGTCCGACATATCCGCTTCCAACAATAGTTAATTTCATTACATCTCCTTCATTTTACTGCACTGCGTTTGATTTTTTACGTCTCTTTAGATCGTGTCCGTAGTAACTGTAGTAGTGATAGTAGTAGTAGTAGTAGTTCGATCCATACGCCTTTTCAACATTCACGCTGTTCAACAGACAACCAACGATGTTTGCGTTGACTTTATCCAACAGGTTTTTCGCACGAGCAATGGCATTTTTCTGGGTTTGATGTGCCTTTACGACCAGAATAGCGCCGTCAACCTTCGTGCTCAAAATAGCCGCATCCGTAACCGCGATGATCGGCGGGCTATCAAAAAGAACAATATCAAAATTATCACCGGACTCCTGAACAAAACGGTCCATCATATCCGAGGAAATCAATTCCGAAGGATTTGGTGGCAACGGTCCGGATGTTACAATTGACAAATTGTCGACAAAAGTAGGCTTAACAACATCATGAAAGCTCATTTTGCCGACAAGGAAGTTCGTCAACCCTTTGTCTTTCTGCAAGTTAAAAATAGAATGTACTACCGGCCGGCGTAAATCGGTATCAACCAGCAGCACCCGGCTACCCATTTGCGACATAGTAATTGCCAAATTCGCGATCGTAGTCGACTTTCCTTCCTTGGGTGTGGAGCTGGTAACCATTATTGTCGACTGCTTATTCTTCATATTTTGAAACTGAATGTTGGTTCGCAGTGTTCGATACGCCTCAGAGATTGGCGACTTCGGATCGAGATGTGCAACCAATCTAGCCTGAGTTGGGTCGTTTTCCTTGGCACCATTACCGTTGGACATTGCCGCCTTGCCGGTAATTTCTTTCTGGGAAATTTCCGGAATAATCGCCAAAATGGATAATCCCATTTTCTCCAGAACATCCGGGTTTTTAATGGAGTCATCAAAGAACTCTATCAGAAATGTAAGGCCAATACCCAGTCCGAGCCCAATCAGGGCCCCCAGTAACAGGTTCAAGGTTTTTCTCGGGCTAACCGGATATTCCGGCTCAATTGCCTGGTCGATCACCCGAACAATCTCCTTTTGCCCGGCTTCTGCGATCTTGGTCTCTTCCAATTTCTGAGTTAAAAGAATATATGTATTTTCGTCGACCTGCACCTGGCGTTCCATGCGGACCAATTCCAGTCCCTGGCCAGGCAACAAGGCTAATTCTTTTTCATACTGCTCTACGACTTCCCGAAGCGCGTTCACCCGTGCGCTACTGCCTTTAATTTCAGATTCTATTTCCAGAATACCGGTAATCAGGTTTTGCGCAATCAGTAATGGGTCGGACACCATAGAAGAATTGGCAATACGCTGCCCTTCCTCTTCCAAGCGCTGCTGAACAGCATCGATTTTACTGTTCATTCGCTTTAGTTCAACTTCGTAAACTTTCGGATCCAACGACTCTTCCTGGGCGATCAATGATTCGTATTTCACTTTATCATTAACCAGGCGGGCATATTCCTGCTGCAGCTCCAGTAACAGTGGACTGGAAATTTGCGTCACTTCTGATGCTAAAGATTGACGGCGTTCGTCCAGTTGTTTTTCCAGATTTCGCTTGGTTTCCTGCGCGGCTTCCAGGCTAATCATGGTGGCTTCCAATTCGCCCTGGCTTTCGGCGACACGGCGAATCAGCTCTTTAGTACGATCGCTGAGAGAAACGAGGTTTTCATCTTCCCGGTATACTCTGAGAATATCTTCCGACTTGCGGAGTTCTTCATTCTTCTTCTTCAGCTGAAATTCGAGGAAATGACGCAAATCCCGAAATTCCGTCAAATTGTATTCGCGATTAAGCTCCCGGAAGGTGTCGGCGGTAATGTTGGCAATTTGTGCCGCCTCGAAAGGCGAACCGGCAGAAAAGGTAATCTCGATAATATCTGTTTCCGGCTTGGGAACAATTGCCAGGTGCTCCATCACCCAATCAACCTGTTCCCGGAAGATCATGTAACTACCGCGGGAATTCGGCCGAAAGATGGCCAGTGAATCGCGGAAAGAAGCACTCTCCATAGCGAGAACAACTCGCTCTGCCAGCGTTCGGCTTTTTAATATTTCAATTTGATTGGTTATGACCGTCGACTGCGGATTGAGATAGTTTACATCAAAAAGTGCTTGTTCCCGAAGTCCCTGGGTTTCTACCAGAATTACGGCCTTTGCTTGGTAAACCGGCTTGGTCGTAAATGTAAAGTAAGCTGTTGCCAGTAATACAATGAGAAACGTGAGCAAAATCCACCATCTGCCGGCATAAAGCACGCGCAGATAATCCTGCAGACTCAGTTGTTGCTCATTTTCCTGCAATTCCAGATAATTTTCCAAAATTTCCCCTTAATGATTAACACTGCTCCTGATTTTTCAGGTATTTATCTTTCAACAGGTCAAGAACAACACAGGAAACCCGGCGTATCCTGAACAAAATGCGCCGGGCTTAAAATCGCTGTTTGACAATGTTGAATTTCGATAAAATCCTAAAATCGTAAATCAACTACCTGGATACCTTCGGGTGGCGTAAAGGTAAATATCGAAGTGTTAAGATTGGGGTTAAATACGATTTCGCTGATAACATAGGTTGTTTCGTTGCCATTGTAATCGACGTATACAATCTCTTCTACTTCCCAGGTTTTATCTTTTACCCACATCTTGATAGAGGAAAAGAAACTTTGCTCAGAAGGCTTCGGCGTTAATTTAATCGCATATTTCTTTACGCCACCGTCCTTTTTCTCTTCAAGAAGTTGCCCGAAATAATGGTCTTTTATCTCATACAAAAAGTTGTTCAACATCACATCTTCTTCAGTTTTTTTAGCATGATCGACCAAAACCTGACTATCGAGCTTATTGTAGCGCCAGAGGGTTTCTCCGTTGCTCACTAAAACCTGGTCTTCGGAGTCCAGACGGTATTTATCCTTACCGGACATTTGCAGAACGCCGGCAATTTCCGTCATCGTATCTGTTAGTTTAAAATGCGATTTTTCCTTGAATTCGATGCGAACTGTTTTTGTCTTACGATATTTGTCCTGCACTTTGCCAATAATTTTATCTACTTTTCCGGCATATACTGCGCTAACGGTTAGTAGCATCAGCAACAAAGTGGAGGTAAGATACTTGAAAATATTTCTTTGCTTCATCATTCTTTCACCTTTTTTATTCATCACCATACGAAGAAATTAATACTTCTCTTGCTTTACTGCCCTGCCCGGGGCCTACCACGCCTGCTTCTTCCAGGCCATCCATTAATCTACCGGCCCGGGCGTACCCTATCTTTAGTTTACGCTGCAAAAGTGATACCGATCCCTGCTGATGACGAATTACTATTTCTTTTGCCTTTTCGAAAAGATCATCCTGCTGCATTTTCTTTTCAGCTTCTTTGCCGATCGGTCCTTTATCCCGCACTAACTTAAGTTCATACGGGGGGAATTTCGGCTGTTTTTTGATATGCTGAATCATTGCATCTACTTCTTCGGTGGAGATATACGGATTCTGCAAGCGCACCGGTTTGCCGGTGCCGGGTGGCAGAAAGAGCAAGTCTCCATTACCAATCAGCTTTTCCGCGCCATACATGTCAAGAATTACCTTGGAATCCGGGCGGGTAGCGACCTGATAGGCAATACGTGTGGGGAAATTAGCCTTGATTAAGCCGGTTAAAATATCCACAGAGGGGCGCTGGGTTGCGACGATCAAGTGAATGCCGACCGCACGCGCCATCTGGGCCAAACGCGTAATCGGTTCTTCAACCTCCCGGGAAGCGGTTAGAATAAGGTCTGCCAACTCGTCAATGATCACCACAATATAGGGCAGGCGGCGCATATCATCGGTCTTCTCGCCACTGGCCTCCAGCTTTTCCAGTTTGCGATTGTAGGAGATGATATCCCGCACACCAACTTTCGCTAATGTGTCATATCGCGCTTCCATTTCATTGACAACGCTGCGTAAAATCAGAACCGCATTTTGCGGATGTGTGACAACGATCTCATCAATATCCGGACAAACAGCCAAATAATGATCGCGCAGCTTGGCATAAAGGGACAACTCCAGTTTTTTCGGGTCAATCATTACAAATTTTACATCACTCGGCGGCACCCGGTAGAGAATGCTGGCAATGATCGTATTGATTCCCACACTCTTACCAGCGCCCGTTGCACCGGCGATCAGCAAGTGCGGCATTCGGGACAGATCCGCACAGAACACTTCCCCACCGATTGTTTTTCCCATACCGATGCTTAATTGCCCGTTATGCTGGGAGAATTTTTCCGACTTTACAACTGACTTAAAATAGACCATCGATGGACGACGGTTCGGAATTTCGATACCAATCGCTGCTTCCCCGGGAATTGGCGCGATCATACGAATGCCCTTCGCGCGCATCGCCAGCGCCAAATCGTCAGATAGATTTACAATCTGACTAATTTTTACCCCTTCTGCTGGTCGAACGGCATAAAGAGTAATAACCGGTCCTTCAATTACTTTTTTAACGTGCGCTTTAACGTTGAATTGCGCCAGAGTATTTTCCAGCAGATCGGCATTGGCCATCAATTCATCCCGGGAAACCTTGGTTTCCGTGGCATCTTCATGTAGAATATCCAATGGTGGCATTTTATATTTCACCATGGCTGCTTCTACGGCGCGATCATATTCCACCCCACTGGTGTCTTTCGCTTCCGGAACGCTCATATCCACATCTTCCTGGAATAAGTCGAGCTGTTCTTTCGTAGTTTCAGCAGGTTGATCGCCATTCACCGGTGTATCAAAATCAACCGGGTCCGGAATTGGAATAGCTACGGGAGGTTCCTCCGGCAAAATTATTTCCGTGCCGCTGGGGGGAGGTGATTCATTGAATTCTGAATCTGCAAAGGAAGCTTCCAAATCTTCTTCCGTTGGCGGCTCCGGTGGTTGCTGCTGTTCCTCTAATGGAATATCTTCAAAGTCGGAAAAGTTCAGGACGTCATCAGCCTCTTCCGGAGTTTCCATGTGGGCGCTTTCAACTTTTATATCGGAATCCGGATCAAGGTTTTCGTTTTCATCCAGTGGAACACCGAGGATAGAAACGCGGCGACGGCTTTTTGATGTCGGCGGTTTTGCCGGTTCTTCGGACGCTTCCACAACTTCCGGTTCTTCCGGTGCTTCCGGCGCTTCCTCAAATTCCAGGTCTTCTTCAAATTCTTCTTCTTTTTTCTCCGGGAAGAAACGCAAATCTTTAAAACGGGTGAACATATCCGTCAAGGTGGCGCTTAACCAATTAATCCCTTTTTGAATTTGGCGAATCACAAATAAGGGAAAAATGGATAGACGGAATTGGAATGTTAGCATCAGCAGAATCAGCAGAAAAACCGAAGAAATAAAAACAAGGGCAAAGCGTCCCAAGTATCCATGGATATATTGAGCGGTAAATCCGCCGATTGCTCCGCTGGGATAAAACTCCAAAATACTGGTAATACCATTGGTGTTCAGAATGTTCTTGATTACCAGAGCAATCGAGCCCCAATATGCCCAGCCTAATCCGATCAATGCGATTGAACGAAACTTCTTTCTGGCAGGATGATCATCAATCATCATAAAAATGCCCAACAGCATTAAAATGAAAGGAAAAACCAACGACGCATAGCCAAAAGTGTATTCAAAAATTGGCTTTGCGACAGTCGCCCCGACAATTCCCAACCAGTTTTTTGCCTGATATAAATTGTTTTCACTGACGGTTGCATAGGTGATATCTCCCTTTTCGTAGGAGAGAATCGCCAGAAAGAGAAGAAATCCGATCGAGAGGATAATTAAACCGTTGATTTCATTGGTGATATCCGAATCACCCTTGTTCGCCGGTTTCTTATCCTGAGATTTATTTTTCTTAAAGAAACTGAATGAATTGAATTTCATAACCCTGTCAATGTTTATGAATAAGGATAAATATAATGCCCATTCTTAGCCATTTCAACGGATAAAGCATTAAAAAACGGGAACTATACCTGAAATTTTCCTGTGGAAGGCAGTATCTTACGATAAACAACTTTTCAAAGACGGAAAGGCCATCTGTTGAAGAAATGCCAGGCAAACAGAATAGCATTGCCTGGCATCTAAACGAAATTTAATTAATGATTTATCTTGTCACTTCAAAAGCAGCATTTTTTTGTTAAAGAAAAGATTTTCAACGCGAAGACTGTACACATAGATGCCCGATCCAACAGATTGACCGACATCATTTTTCCCATCCCAGCGAACAGACTTCCGACCGGCCCCTTGCGGTTGATTAATCAGCGTCTTTACAACCTGTCCGAGACTATTGTAAATCTTCAGACTAACATTTTTACCGGCATATTTTTGCGGCATGTCATAATAAATAACTGTGGCGGGATTAAATGGGTTAGGATAATTCTGCCCCAACGCGATTTCTTTCGGCAGTATACCAGACTCATCATCAATACCAACGATGGGAGGTGGCGTATAGTCCACAATCCGCAGTTGATCAAAATAGAACCCATCACCATTGAGTCCGCCATCTGTGGACAGCAGAAACCGTATTTTTACCCGGGTGCCGATATAAGCAGAGAGGTCGATACTTTCCTGCACCCAATGGCTTAGTCCGTTATATCCCTGCTGACCGAATACAGAAGATGTATGGTCGCCTGTTAATGTTTGCCAGGTGCTATTAATATTCGTCTGTAGTTGTACCCGGACGTAATCAAAATCTTCTTCAGTTGCCCATTTTGCCCAGTATTCCAGGCGTGGTGCGTAGCTTTCGGTAATATTGACAAAATTTTTCATAGTGATCGTAGTATTCGCACTATTTGAAGAATTGCCATATCGTGAATCACTAAAAGAATGTGCGCCGTCATAACTACCAACGGATGTTGTGTCCCAGTTCTGCCCGGATCCGTCGACCTGCCATTTCAGCATACCGTCTTCCGCACTATCTTTGAAGAGTAATCCTCTTTGCCCGACGGTGATCCAAATCGTTTTATTCACGGTTACGACACCATCCTGGGTGACAGAAACGGTGAAGGGAATTTCATCGAGGAATTGCACATCGGTAGTGAGCAAGAAACGAAATGGATTGATTAAATTTTCGTCCGAGCTTCTCGGAGGTATAATTTCGTAATCGACAGTATTAACGATTGGTATTGCATGGGGATGAGTCGAAGAAAGAGTAACAGAAACATTTTCAGCCGGCAGACTGAGTCCACGATTTCTAACGGCAATACGCAGATCAAGGGTATCTCCCGGTCGGGCATATCCGATACCGGCATATGAAAAATTCTTAAAATCTGCATAAGCACCGCTGACCCAACTAAGATATTTCATCGGGTAAAGATTCTCGCTCACCAATGGCATAATTTCACTTTGAGAGGGCCAGAATCCACTGCCGGCAATTTCCGGGGTCCAGGCATAAATGCCAATCGAATGCAAATAATCCCGGGTTGTCCCACTGGATGTATAGCCAAGAATTTCACTGGTGCGGCCATAGATATATTGATTATGAGCAGCAAAATCGGAAGAGAATTCCGAATACACATCGAAGGCTGGGGAAGTTGCAGTGTACCCGTACGGGTTAAGATAGGCCCCACGGACAGAATGAGAGGAGAAAGCAATCTTTGGATCGATCTGCATTAAGAAATCCCGCACTGCCTGGGTTTCCGGCTCCGAAAAGGCACCTGCACCATGATAGATATCCGAACAGGGATCATTACTTGAACCACCGGTGTTATACCCAAAGCTATAATTCCTATTCAAATCAACGCCAAAGCAACCGCTAATATTTCGCCGGTTCTTTCGCCAGAATCCTCCCCCGTTGGGATTAGTCTGCTGGTTATAGGCGTATCCGTCGGGGTTTACCACTGGCACAAAATAAATCTCCCGGTTATCTACCAGGTAAGTCGCGTGCGGGTCAGTCCCATAATTTTCCAGCAGCCAAAACATGTAATAAAGGGTAACAGCCATACTGGCCGGCTCGCGGGCATGATGAAGGGCATCATAGTAAACAGCAGCTTCTGTGGCGGATTCATCATCTCCGGGATTATCAGAGATTTTCATCATCCAGATATTCCTTCCCTGCACACTCAAGCCGATAGAATTTTTAGGCGTAATGATATCAGGATATTGTGCAGCCATAGTATCAAGGGCGGCTTCAATTTCCTCCATGGTATAAAAACCTCCCATGCTACCAAAATCAAAACCGCTGACATTATCTGCAAGTTGGATACGGCGACTCTCCGCCAGTTCTGCCGGCGTAATCGGCGCCCTGTTTTCGATATATTTTGCCATGTCGGCAATAAGCACTTCGAAACTCATACCGAGCAGGGGAAGCATCGCAACTTCAGACGCCTGAAGAACCACTTCAATGGCGGTCTTACCAGCCATTTCAAAATGGTCTAAAGTAATATCCCCAGCTTGTAATCGTTGCAAATCTTCCGGAGACTGAATTTCAATTCGAACTTTGCTGTAAACCGGGGGCGTTTCCGCAGCAACATTCTGCCAGCATAGCAACAATACGGCGAACCATGCCATCCAGGTCCAGCGAAAACACAAATTCCAACATCTGCCTCTCATAAATATCCCTCAACTTTGATAAGTTTATTCGTCTCTCTTTTGCACCAGTTGTCCCCAAAAGCGATCGAACGGATGCACATCATCTGTCTCTGTAGAATCATTCATCACAGTGTATCCATCATTATACCAGCGAAAAATCCCACCGCGTAAATTCGCCAGGGAAGCGACCTCTGCGTCATAGGCATTCATCTTTACTTTTTCCAGGAAAATCGAACTGCGTTTTCCCACAGAGCAGTAGAATATTATATGTTTGCCGGCTAATGTATCCCCATAAGTCTTCATAAACTCTTCGGCTTTCATATCAGGATCGACCTGAATGGCACCGGAGATACGGCTTACAGCAAACTCTTCCGGCTTGCGGGTATCAAACAATAGATACTCTTTGGCATTTTCCGGAGATTGTAAAATTTCTTGTAATACCGGCGCAGGCAAGTGTTCAACCGGATGGTCTTTCTCGATTTCAGCTTCAATTTTCGAAAGTGTAAGTTGACTGAAAATGCTGATTGGTAACATTAAAGTAACCAACAGCAGCGGAATAAAGATATATTTTTTCATAGTAGTTTCTTCGGTTTATCAGCATCTGAATTAACATATAATAATACAATACAAATGGCATCGCCCCTAACGAATTTTGTAACGCCACAAAAAGAAAAGGCGCTAAAAAGCGCCTTTTCCAACTGCAGATATGTCCAGTAAATCTTAGACTGAGGTTTCTTTCACAAAAAAGCGGCGATAATTAATATGGTTCATCAAGGTCAGCAGCGAGCCGATAATAAAGATAATGGTTCCGAACCAGAGAATGCTAATTAACGGCTTTTCACTTAACTCAATAGCGAGCATATCGCGGGGAGTACCACCAGCTTCTCCCGGGGCTTGAATAGAGAGCTTCACCTTGCCCTGACTTGCATTCACGGAAGCGATCTTTACCCGATAGTCGGTGCCGGGCACAGTCACTTCCTGGCTGGACATTTCACCAGCGGAAGCCTTTAATACTGGCTTCACATCATATGATTTTGCATACCCATTTTCATTGATGTTAAATACCAGGTTCGCAGTCACTTCCTGAGAATTACCCGCCATAATAACATCAAATTTATCAAAAGTAATCTGCATATCCCGGAAGTTTACCGTTTCTGTTTTCCCCAGTTCCAATTCAGATTCATTAGCATTAGCCAGCTGTGCCGGGGTAAAAGAAATCGGGGAAATATATACATCTTTTGCGAACTGCATTTTCACATCAGGGCTAACCATGTAAGCTTTGGAATATTCGCTGTAATAGAATTGCGGAAAAGCTTCATATGTGCTTCCGTGTTCCGTTTTTACTTCCAGCCTTACCCGATCACGCCCATCAGGCATTTTGACAAAATTGATAAATTTAATTTCATATCCGAACTCAGTTTGAAAGTATTCGCCTTTTGGTAGCATTACTTTTTCACTGGCATCATACACGGAAGAAGTTAAAATGCCAATGGCCATCAAACCTAAACCGGCGTGAGCAACGTAACCACCGGCTTTCGAGAAATTATTTTTGATGAAAGTCAGGCTAACTTTCAAATTAATAATAATCGCAAATGCAGCGAGGAAGAAAATCAGGTAAGGTGAATACATTAACATATTATCGAACAAGAAGTCCCGCATTTGCTGCATAAACAGCGGGACAGTAGTACCTTCGATAGCATAATACGGGGTGTGTTCGCCAACAGATGTCATTGGTGAAAGCCCTAACAGGACTGCGACGATAGTCAACACAAATGCCCCACCTAGTCCTGTCCAAAGCGTCTTCAAATTACGCATACCGGCACTTTTCCAGGCCAATAAGGGCGCAATAGCTGTCGCCAGTAGCATAATGAGAGAGATTGGCAGAATCATGGTATTATAAAAATCTGGCGATAAGCTGGCCGGAGTCCCGAACCACTTGGTATATAGCGGCGCGGAAGTTCCCAGTAAAGTAAACAAAGCGATAAACAGGAAGACCATCATTCCGGTAAATATCATCGTTTCCCGATTGAGGAATCCTTCTCCAAATGTTACCGGTGCATGACCTTCCGCTTTATAGTAGCTCATAAAACGGAAAAGTAAATAAAAGAATAAACTTGTAAATAATAGCTGAAAAGTCATCAGGTAAAAATTCAATCCCGATGCAGCAAAGGAATGCACCGAAAAATCCGTCAACACGCCGGAGCGGGTTAAATATGATCCCCATAGCATTGTCAGAAAAGACATCCCTGCCCAAAGAAAATTAGTACGCACTAGCGCTTTTCGCTTGGTTTGGATGACCATACCGTGTAAAAGAATCAAGCTAAAAAGCCAGGGCACCAGGGAAGCATTTTCGACAGGATCCCAACCCCAGTAGCCGCCCCATCCGAGAGTAATATAGGCCCAGTAGCCGCCCATAATGATCCCGGTTCCCAGTATCATTACATTAAACACCACCCAGGGACGGGCCTGTTTTATCCACCCTTGAAAGTCCCTGGTAACCATTGCCGACATTGCAAAGGCAAAGGCAACAACTGTAGAGCTGTATCCGACAAAAAGTGTCGGCGGGTGTATAACCATCCAGGGATTTTGCAGTAATGGATTGAGACCAGCGCCATCCACCGGGGTAAATCCGATCGGTACAGTTTCATGGACATGCCAGATGGTTGCAAATGGGCTTTTTGTCAACAAGATCAACAACAAAAAAGCTTCCACGGATACCAAAAAAGCCATCGCCAGTGGATTCTTTTGAGCGACGGTTTTAATCATAATAAAACCATAAATCGCTCCGAAAGTTAACCACATCAGGAAGGTGCCTTCCTGCCCGGCCCAAAGTGTCGAGAACAAATAAAATTTGTTCAGTGCAGTAGAAGAATAGCTGTAGACATAATTGAACTGAAAATTATGGGAAAGGATTGAGATGATCAGTAAAATTATCGCAGTGACCGTACCGGCAGCCATCGTTGCAAAACTGCGATTAGCGAGTTTCAGCAATTTTTCCTGCTTATCCCGGTAATACAGGATGTAAGAGACCAATGCGACAACTGAAGCTACAAATGCGGTAGAGATCGCTGTTACACCGATTAGCATCACAAAATTTGTCATAGTTTAACCCCTTCCGGGTGCTCTACGCCTTCGGCTTCATATTTGGATGGGCATTTCACCAGCAGTTCATCTGCCTGGAAATTCCCTTGATGATAGCGCCCTTTGGCAACAACTTCCTTCGCCTGCTCAAAATTAGAAGGCTTCACACCGTTATAGATTATCAACATTTCATCACCAGCAGCATCAACCAGACGGAAATTAAACGTCTTTCCGACTTCATCATACCTTGCACTTTCCGCCAGAGTTGTTCCCTTAACCTGAACAGTTTTACCTGATTCCATAGCCGTAGAAAAAGGCACGTAAGGGGTCAGCGATGTTTGGAAACTCATTGCGGCAAAGGCAATAAACACAACAACAATTATTGATCCAACGATGTATTTAGGCTGCATCTCGATGCCTCCTTATTTTATATTGTTTTAACACTTAAGCACTGTAATTAGGTCTAATTATGACTGACTGTCAATCCTCTTTTTTAATGAATTCAATTTGTTGCCCAGGTGAAACAGGTAGAATAAAACACCGCCAAAAACGATCAGGGTAACCGTCATAACAACATAAATATCTTCACCAACTACTTTCTCAGGCGTTGTCATCGCCGCCGCAGTATCCTGCAGGGCAGGGCTTTTTGTAAAAATTGTCAACAGACTCAGCATTTTCAGACACCAGGTTTATTATTAATTTTTTCTTCGAATTTTCTAACAAGTAAAATAGATTCTGTTTTTAACTGAAAGACCCAGATATATAGTAATGTGAAGCCAAAGAATGAAGCGAAAAAAACCTGCTGCATTTTCGGTCCCATTTTCACCTTACCTTCTTCATTAATCAGCGGATCCGGATGTAATGATTCATAAAGGCGCGGGGCGATATACATGAAGAATGGTACGGTCACAAAGGCAATTATGGAATAAACTGCTGCCAGGCGGGCTTTCTTATCGTCTTCTTCCACAGAGGAACGAAGTGCAAAATATGCACTGTAGATCAACATCAGTATAAAGATCGAGGTTTGCCGTGGATCCCAATTCCAGGGATGTCCCCATATTTCATTCGCCCAAACAGCACCGCTTACAGAGGCCAATACAGTAAAAACCAATCCGATATGCGCAGAAGCCATTGCACGGATATCATTTTCGAGCGCATTGCTGCGTAGATACTTAATGCTGTAAACTGCCGAAGCTAAAAACGCAATGGTGGCGATCCAGGCACAGGGCACGTGAAAAAAAAGGATACGTGTGGTTTCACCAAGGGCTTTGGCTCGAGGGGCATATAAAAAGGCTGCCACAATAACGCCAATCATCCACAAAGCGCATAACCATTTCCACCAATCTTTTCGAAAATTCATTACTTTCTCCAAACAAATTCAAAAACCATTATCGCCGTCGTTACAATCACTACATTAAAGGAAAATAACACTCTTAAGTCATCCAAACAATCAATAAACGCGGCCCCTTCCAATGCTAATTGCGTGCTGTGAATCGCCGACAATAAAACCGGTAACGCAATAGGGAATGACAAAACTGCAAAAAGCGCGCCACGGCTTCCCGATATGGCGATTATCGCAGCAATAATCGTCGCCACCGATGCCAGGGCAAGCCCTCCGAAGAAAACAACCGCCAGCAAAATGTCCAAACTTTCAACCCTTGCATTCATCATAATAAAGAATAACGGTAAAACAATTATTTCCAATCCAATTAGCAGTGCGACATTAAAGAACCATTTCCCTAATAATACCGCCGTTGGAGGAACTACCAGTCGCAGGGTATCTGCCGTTTGCTGTTCTTCTTCCCGAACAAAGACATGTGCAAGTCCGGAAATAGCTGAAAAGAACAATACGATCCACAACAATGGCGCCAGCACTGTACTGTTAAGGCGCGTCGGGCCGATTGAAAAGCTGATCACCGTTAAGGTTGTTACCGCGAAAAGGGCAATTGCATTTAGCGCATAACGAGTACGGAATTCCAGTTGGAAATCCTTCCGAAAGACAATCAGGCTTTGTTTAAGCAATCTCAACACGCTGCTTGCCAAGCGCGACCTCCTCCGGTTCATTGGTGGCGATTATGACCATTCCCTTCTCACTTTGCGCCGCAATCGTTTGCCGAACAAAGTTTTTACCAGCCTCATCCAGATTTGATGTTGGCTCATCAAGAACAAGAATTTCAGGTTCATGGTAAATGGCCGTAAGATATTTTACCCGTTGAAGCATTCCGGAAGAATAATTTTTTAACTCTTCGTGTTCTCTCCCTTTTAAACCGACACTTTCTATCAAATTTTTCAACCTGTCTATATCCGGTTGTGTGCCGCGTACTTTTGCAAAGAATAACAAGTTTTCCCAGGCGGTTAAATCCTTGTACAATTGTAAATATGGTCCGACCAGGCCAAAGTGAAATCGTTGCTCTGCCGCAGGAATTTCATTGCCGTTCTTAATCAGCCGAACTTTACCTTTTGTAGGGGAGAGTAATCCGCAAAGTATTTTTACGAGGGTCGTTTTTCCCGATCCATTGGAACCGGTAATCACCAGCGAACCCGGTGATTGCAATTCAAAATTGACATCTTTCAGAACGGAGTGGTAACGAAATTTCTTCTCTATGTTTTCGACAACAATTTTCATGTTAACAACCGTTTACCTACAAGAACAAGCGTATAAATTTCATCTAATACCGATCCAATCAAGGCATATTATACGAATATAAATTGAAAGAATATAACGGATTTTTCCTTTTCGGCAATCTTCGAAAAAAGGGGGGAAAAAATCCCTTGTTTTCCAATATCCCCTGCTTTAGATTCGACTTAATAAGAAATTTGTTTAATCAAACCCCCAGACTCTTATTGATCATTTGTTACCTGCCTAAATTTTAGTTTCGTTCTTTAATTACTCAATCATCCTGTTTTTATTACCCGGCCCACAAGCAGGATAAGTCCGTCTTTATCACCGGATTGAGAAGTGAAATATCTCTTAAACGATGATAATTACTGAGGATTCATCCAACAGTTAGACGTAAAAATGATGCTATACCAGCGCTGCAACTCTGATTTTCAGTGTGAGAGAATGCTATTTTCTCCAGCATTTTCGAATCTAATCTGTCAAATCAATATTTACAGCCTAGATTTCATTTTTACAGGGGAAATTATGTATGAATTTAAATCGGGAGGTTCGTCCGGAAAACATTGCTACTACACACTATTTTGTTCAGGTTAAACCATCTATTCATCTACACTTAGGAGGTAGTGATGTATAGTAATCCATTGAAAGAGTTTTTAAATGACGAGCAGTTCGAAGCGTTATGGGAAAAGGGGTTCCTAAATGAACGTGCAATTCGTGATCACTATATCAGAGAAAAATTTGCGACGTTAAAGTCGCATCATAAACCGAAAGATATCATCACTCAATTACAACAAGAATTCGGTTATCTTTCAACAGAGACAATTCGTAAAATCGTCTATTCCCGGGAACAAGTGCTGGAGAACTTCACTTACTGAAGGGAAAGACTGCCAGACGAGGGAAGTCAATAAGATCGTCTTCCCACGCCAATAATATGAATGCCGGCAGCCCTAAATTGCCGGCATTCATATTTGAGGACAAACGATAGTCTTAAAAAGATCTATAAATCCTCCGAATCTGAGGATCTCCCCTGCTTGCTCAGGAAAATATTTATTTTCTCTGCAGTTCTGGCGGAAGCTCCTTTTCCCCCTAATGCCTCTTTAACCGCAGCCAGCTCGGTTTTAATAGTATTATAATGATTCTTATCAGAGAAATAGCGATCCAGCGCCGAACTAATACCGGGGATAGTTATATCTTTTTGAATGAATTCCGGCACCACTGTTTTTCCGCAAACGATATTTACCAGGGCAATATTCTTTATTTTAATTAAAATTTTACCAAGGTGATAAGTAAATGGTGAAACCTTATACAGCACTGCCATCGGCGTCTGGAGATACCCGGCTTCCAGGGTTGCGGTGCCACTGGCAACCATTGCAGCATAAGCATACTTCATCAATCCATGCGTATCCTGATCTATTACCGGGATGTCCGCGTTTTCTTTCAATATCGGATCGTAAATACTTTCCGCCAATTGACCGGCTTTCCCTATCACCGGCAATGCATCGTGTTTCTCACCGATATTGCGAGCGATGGTAATCATTATCGGCAACAACTCTCGCACTTCCATTTCCCGGGAACCCGGAAGAATACCAATAATCGGTTTATCCGCCGGAAGTTGATGCTTCTCCCTAAATTCTGCCTCAGTAGCTTGAACATCAATTTGCTCCACCAATGGGTGGCCGACAAATTCTGCGACAATATTATGTTTTTTATAAAAGTCAACTTCAAACTGAAATAAAACCAGCAATAAGTCGACATGTTGGCGCATCTTTTCTACCCGCTTCTCGCCCCATGCCCACAATTGCGGACTAATGTAGTAAATGACAGGAATGCCCAATGCCTTAGCGATTTTTGCAACACGCAAATTGAATCCGGGATAATCAACGAGTATGACAGCATCAATCCCTTTCGACAACTCTTCCCGGAGATGTTTCAGCACTTTCCGGATAAACGGCAGATGCTTAATAATTTCCGCAAACCCCAACACCGCCAATTGGGAGAGATGATAGTGAAGTTTTACTCCGTGTGCTTTCAACTCTTCCCCGCCAATGCCCTCAAATTGCCACTGCGGTTGCAATTTCTTCAGTTCTTCAATGAGGTCTGCGGCGTGCTGGTCGCCGGAAATTTCCCCGGCGATGATCATGATCTTTTTCGACATAGTTATTCTTATATGAAGTATACAAAAAGAGCCGGGCAACAGCCCAGCTCTTTAAGTTTTGAAATTGTGTAATATTTTAATCAATCACCTAAAATCTCAGTTTCTTTTCTGCTCAAGAGCTCATCGATTTTTTTGATATGATTGTTCGTTATCTCCTGGACTTTATCATGGCCATCATGGCTATTGTCTTCGGAGATCTCGTGATTTTTTTCCATTTTTTTAATAACATCATTAGCATCCCGGCGGATATTTCTGGTTGCAATTCTGGCATCTTCACAATTCTTCTTAACCAGTTTTACCAGATCTTGCCGTCTTTCATTACTCAACTCCGGAATTGGCACACGAACGACATTTCCATCATTAGATGGATTTAAGCCTAGATCTGCCGTTTGTATCGCTTTTTCAATGTCGGGAATAAGCCGTTTCTCCCAGGGCTGCACAACTAATAAGCGCGCTTCCGGCGCCGTTACAGATGCCACCTGGTTCAATGGTGTGGGAGTGCCGTAGTAATCGACTCTCACCGTATCCAACAAAGCAGGGGTTGCCCGCCCGGTGCGAATTTTTGCTAATTCCTGTTGCAAATGGTCAAAAGATTTATCCATTCTTTCTTTTGCATCTGCGTAAACATCATTTAAGGACATATTATTACCCCCTTACTTTCGTTCCAATAGGTTCACCTAAGACAACTCTTTTCAAGTTACCTTCTTTTTCCATATTAAACACAGTAATTGGCAATTTATTATCCATCGACAAAGTAATAGCGGTTGTGTCCATTACCCGTAAGCTGTCTTCCAAAACTTTCATATAAGAAAGTTCGGTATACTTCACCGCATCCGGGTCTTTTTCCGGATCGGCTGTATAAACGCCATCTACGCGGGTACCTTTCAGAATTACTTCCGCTTCAATTTCTACAGCACGAAGTACTGCTGCAGTATCCGTGGTAAAATAAGGATTTCCGGTGCCGGCAGCGAAAATTACCACCCGTTTTTTTTCCAGGTGCCGTACCGCTCTTCTACGGATAAACGGTTCAGCAATTTGATCCATCGGAATTGCTGTTAATACCCGGGTATCAACACCGACATTTTCCAACGCATTCTGCATTGCCATGGAATTGATAACTGTTGCTAGCATTCCCATATAGTCAGCAGAAACCCGGTCCATTTCCCGGGCTGCTGCTGAAATACCTCGAAAAATATTGCCGCCACCAATTACTACCGCGAGTTCCAGACCCAGATCCACAACTTTCTTTACGTCTCCAGCGAATCGTCTTAACACATCAAGATTAATACCATACTTGTCTGTGCCGGCCAACGATTCTCCACTCAACTTCAGCAATACGCGTTTATAGGCGACATTATTACTCATATTTATTCGTCTCCGATTTTGAAGCGAACAAAACGGCGAATAGTGATATTCTCGCCAAGTTTACCGATGGTTTCGGTCAAATAATCTTTGATCGTTTTTTTGTCATCGCGAATGTAAGGCTGCTCCAATAATACGCGCTCAGAGAAAAACTTTTCCATACGGCCATCGACGATTTTCTCAACGATGTGCTCAGGCTTACCAGAATCCAGTGCGGACGCAGTGAAAATCTCACGCTCGCGCTTAAGAATGTCTTCTGAAATCTCTTCTCTGCTAACGGTCATCGGATCGGAAGCGGCAACGTGCATTGCGATATCACGGACAAAACTCTTAAAATCATCCGTTTTTGCAACAAAGTCCGTTTCACAATTTATTTCCAGCAAAACACCGAGCTTTCCACCCATGTGAATGTAAGCTTCTACCAAACCATCATTTGCTGCACGGCTGGCTTTTTTCTCAGCTTTTGCGATACCTTTTTTTCTTAAAAAGTCAATTGCTTTTTCTACGTCGCCGTCATTTTCCTGCAAGGCTTTCTTGCAGTCCATCATTCCGGCACCTGTTTTATCCCGCAATTCTTTTACCATTGCGGCTGTAATATTTGCCATGATAAATACTGCTCCTGTTTTCAGTTACGCTTTTTCGTCTTCTTTTGCTGCTTTTTGTTCTTCCTGCTTGGCATCTTTTTCAGCCTGCATATCAACAATACCGTCAATCAGGGTTTTGATAATAATGCCAACAGATTTTGAGGAATCGTCATTACCCGGAATCGGATAATCAACTTCATCTGGATCGCAATTAGTATCAACAATTGCGAAGATAGGTACGCCAAGTTTACGTGCTTCTTTAATGGCGATTTCTTCTTTTTTGGTATCTACTACGAAAACGGCTCCGGGAATCCGGCGCATTTCCTGAATACCAGAAAAGATTTTTTTCATTTTTTCAATTTCGCGCTCCATATTGAGGCGCTCTTTTTTGGTCAGATTTTCTGCCGTGCCGTCATGGAATTTCTTTTCCAGGCCTTCCAACTTTCGGATACTTTTCTTAATCGTTGAGAAGTTGGTTAAGGTTCCACCAAGCCATCTTTCCGTAATGTAAGGCATGCCACAACGAGTCGCTTCGGATTGCACAATCCCCTGCGCCTGCTTTTTGGTGCCTACCAGCAACACTTCTTCACCATCCGCGACAATTTCGCGAAGGGCATTATAAGCAACTTTTAAATGCTGCATGGTCTTATTCAGATCGATGATGTGGATATTGTTGCGTTGCATGAAAATATTCGAACGCATCTTCGGATTCCACCGGCGGGTGAGGTGGCCAAAATGCACACCTGAACGAAGTAGATCTTCGACTTTCGTTTTCATCAATACTCCTTAAGGGTTAATCCTCCATTGCTAACCGGCTCTTTCAAAACCCTACTCTTGAGGGCACCCGAATGAAAGGGTTAACAATGTGCGTGATAAAATTAGCTAAATCCCTGAAACAGGGCATAATCTCCAAACGAATTAACGCTTCGAGAACTGGAAATTCTTACGGGCTTTCGGCTGACCGTATTTCTTACGCTCAACTTCCCGTGAATCTCTTGTTAGGAATCCGGCAGACTTCAGCTCGGAACGAGTATCTGCGTTCCACTTGGTCAGTGCACGGGAAATCCCTAAACGAAGAGCACCTGCCTGGCCGGAAAGACCACCACCGTTGATATTCGCATAGACGTCAAACTTACCAAGAGTTTCAGTAACTTCGAACGGCTGGTTAATAACCATCTTCAAAGTTTCGCGCTTGAAATATTCCAGCACCTCTTGATTGTTTACGACGATTTTGCCACTACCGGGCATTAAACGTACGCGAGCAACGGAGGACTTTCGGCGACCTAGTGCATTATAGATTTCCATACTTCCTCCTTAATTAAAGTTTAATCGCTTCCGGTTGTTGTGCTTCATGCGGGTGATTTTCCCCGGCATACACTTTTAATTTCTTGAACATCTTACGGCCGAGTGCATTCTTCGGAAGCATTAAACGCACTGCATGTTCGATAACATGTTGCGGCTTTCTTTCGATCATTCGCTTAAAAGGCACCAGTTTTCCACCGCCAGGATAGCCGGAGTGGCTAAAGTAAGTCTTCTGGTCAGCTTTATTACCGGTTAAACGAATTTTTTCGGCGTTAACCACAACAACAAAATCACCCACGTCTTGATGCGGGGCATAATTAGGCTTATGCTTGCCTTGTAACAAACGCGCGACACGCGTTGCGACACGTCCGAGAACGAGGTCGCTAGCATCTACCAGATGCCATTTTCTACCTTCGAGAATCTCTTCCGGTTTGGAATAATCTGTTCTCACTTTTGGTTCCTCCTTAATACACAATTTCAAAGCCGCTAAATATATTAGCATGTCCCTGGTATGTCAAGCCATTTTTAAATTTGGAATTTGCAGATTTATAATTCTTTACAGGAAAAAATTCATGCCGGGAGAGGTGTTGAAGTTCTTCCCGGCATTTCACGATTATGTAGGGTTTAGAGCGGCTGGCACTTGACTAAAAAGAAAAATCCCGGAAGGATTACAGCAAACAAACTGGATAATTATGAATCAGACTTCTTGGGAGACAAGAGCTGCGTCACCGGTCTTGGATCTTCAATTTCTGTATTGGTGCTTGTTAAGGGCAATGGTTTCGGTTTTTCATCCGGTTTTTCTTCAACGGCAAATTCTTCACCGATACTTTGAGAGCGGGTGATTTCTTCTTCATCGAGCATGTCTTTAAAATACTCATAGAGTTTTACCTGGGCACGAATTCTTTCCCGGCCATTTTCCGTTTTTTTATAGGTGTTGATCAGTTTTGGATCAAGCACACGTGCCTTAACATTATCCTGCCATTGAATATCGAGGAAATCACGGATCTCTTTCTGAATTTGCGGGTCATAAATCGGGCAAGCGACTTCCACCCGCCGGTCAAGATTACGCGGCATCCAGTCTGCCGAGGAAAGAAAGTATTTCTCATGTCCGCCGGCACAAAAGACAAATAACCGGGTGTGTTCCAGATATTTATCGATAATCCCGGTAGCAGCAATATTTTCGCTAATACCTTTAGTTTCAGTAACAGCAGAGAACATACCACGCACCATCAGCTTAACCGGTACGCCGGCCTGGCTGGCCCGATACAGTTTTTCGATAATACTTGTATCAGTCAAATTATTCAGTTTAACAATGATATATGCATCTTCTCCCTTAGCCGCATTTTTAATCTCATTGTTAATCATCTTGGTAAATTTCTGCCGCATATTAAACGGTGCGACCAGTAAATGGCTAAACGAAACTCTTTTGTAGTTATTTTCAATAAAGTCAAACACTTTACTCACTTCTCTCGTCAAGCGTTTATCGCAAGTAAACAAGCCATGGTCACTATATATCTTTGCCGTCGATTCATTAAAATTGCCCGTGCCAATATTAGCATATTGCACCATTTTATTTTTCGCCTGCCGGGTTACCAAAATCAGCTTCGAGTGCACTTTTAAGCCCGGGACGCCATGGATCACCCTTACCCCTTCTTCGCGCAGACGATTGGCCCAATAGATATTTGCTTCTTCATCAAACCTGGCCTGTAACTCCATAATTACAGTTACTTCCTTGCCGTTCTTTACCGCATTGACCAATGCCTTAATTACCTTGGATTTTTTGGCTACCCGGTAAAGGGTGATTTTAATGGAAACAACTTTCGGGTCAATCGCAGCCTCGCGGAGAAAATCGATCACATAGCCAAAGGTCTGGTAGGGATAATGAACAAGAATATCCTGCTTCTGGAAAGTTTTCAGCAAGCTTTTCCGGGGATTAATATGCCGGTGTGGCAAGGGTAAAATCCGCTCGTTAACGGTATGTTTATCGCCAATAGAAGGAAAACTGATAAAGTCCTTAAAATTATGATAACGCCCGCCGGGAATAAAGTTATCATTCTTTTTATCCAGCTTACACTTTTTAATCAGGAAGTCCAGCATCTCATCGGGCATTTCCTCGTCATAAACAAAACGCACTGGTGCCCCGGTTTTACGCTGCTTTAAACTTTTGGTCATTTTGCGGATAAAGCTTTCCGAGAGATCATTGTCAATATCAAGTTCCGCATCACGCGTCACTTTTATCGTATAAGCTTCGAATCGATCCGGGTCAAACATATAGAAGATATCCCGGAGGTTATGTCGAATGATATCGTCGAGTAAAATTACATACTTACGTTGCCTTTGGGTAGGCAAAATAAGGAATCGCGGTACTACATCGGTGGGAATTTCGATCAGGGAATACTTCGTCTTGTCAGAGCTCTCTGTTTGATACATGGCTATTGCAAGGTAGATAGAGTGGTCTTTAACCTCGGGGAACTCCTCCAGCTGGTCAATCATAATCGGGATGAGATTTTCCCGCACTTCCCGGCGAAAATAGCTATCCAGAAAATCTGACTGCGCCTGGTTTAGCTGTTTCTCGTTAATAAGAAAAATGTTTTCCCTTTTCAATTCCCGCAGCAGTTGCTGATAGATTCGATTAAAATCACCCTGCTGGGAGACAACTGTTCTGTAAATCTCCTGAAGTATTTCCTGAGGATCTCCACCAATTAAGGCTCGTGCTTTTTTGCCGAGGCTCACTAGTCGCTTAAGCGTTGCAACCCGCACCCGAAAGAATTCATCCTGATTTGAGGAAAATATTCCCAAAAACTTCATCCGTTCAATTAGCGGTACTGAAGGATCTGCAGCTTCCTGGAGCAAACGCGCATTAAAAGACAACCAACTCAATTCCTTGTTTCTTACTGCTTTTTTCATCTACCTTCTCTTCACTTAGAGATTTACGCTTCAATTAATTCCGTCCAAAGATTTTCATAAGCCCGGGCTGCCCGGGAATTTGCTGCAAAGGCGCAAACCGGTGCGCGATTTTGCCCCATTTTCTCGACATCTGCCAGATACGGAATGGCGCTTTCCAGAATTTCCGGATACTGGCCTTGCATGGTTGCTACAATGTCTTTATGTAAACGCTTACGCCTTTCCACCATAGAAAAGAAACCGCTTATTTTAGCAACATCATAGTTGTTTTTAATGAAAAATGCTTTCAGTTGTTCGTAACTGCGGATAGAAAGTGTGGTGGGTACGATGGGTATCAATACGATATCTGCCGCATTAAAAATATTTTCCGAAAGCAAGGTAATATTTGGGGGACAATCCAGAATAACATAGTCATAACCGGTTATTAAAGAGGACAGGCTTTTGCCGAGCCTTTTCCGGGATTTTTTCCGGTTTTCGAAAGCAATATCAAGGTTACGAAAATCCAGATCCGCAGGCAACAAATCAAGACCTTCATAATCTGTTCCCTTGATGTTCATTTCCAGATAATCTCCCCCTTTTATAAATCCTTCCGTACCGGATTGAAACTTTGGTTTTATGCGGAAACAGAAAGACGATGCGCCCTGTGGGTCGAGATCGCAAATAAGCGTCGCGGCACCGGAGCGGGCTGATAGATATGCAAGGTTTACAGCAGCGGATGTTTTCCCTACCCCGCCTTTGATATGATACAATGCAATAATTTGCATATAACTCCCATTAATTGTCGCCACTAAAAAGCTGGCTTTTGTCATCCCTGGCAAATTTATGGAAATACTGGGGGAAATTATTTTTTATTGTGTTTTTCTGTGTATGGAAGCTACCAATCAACATTCCCATAGCCAGCATGGTCTGATGAGCATCCGGATGTTTTTTGGAATAGCGATCTACAAACGCTCGTAAAAAGGCTTCCTGTATACACAGATCCTGAAATTTGCCCAGATGTTCCTGAAGCGATTTCAGAGACTTAATCATTTTGTTCATTTCTTTTGCAGGATAGAGACTGGCAAAGAACTCAATCAGGTAACGCAATTTTTTACCCGTTACGCGAAGATCGTGCAATGCTTCATCCGGCGATTGCTCATCGATAACGCTCCCTTCATCGACAAAATTCCGCCAGGTTTTATGCAACCGTTTATCGGCAAATTTCTTTACCGGAATACTGGCATTTGGCGCCAGCAGGTCTTTTCCAAGAAAGCTTTCCCAATCCTGGAGAACAGTCAGGAATTTTTCGGATTGCATCTCCTGGAAAACTGCAGTTAATGCTTTTTTTCTTTCCCGCTTCAGATAGCTGTAAAAGGGCGTCATTCCCGGCTTTAATTCATCCGGCAACATCGCCAGGAATTCCGGCTTACTCAACAGATAGACATCCAGGTCCCGCAAGTGATTGGTCATCTTTCCAACATAGGCAAAGTCTGCCTTGAAGCGTTGCGTATCATCATCCGGAAAAACTTTTTTCAATTGTGACAGAGCCGAGCGGGTTCGGCGAACCGCTACCCGAAAATCATGGACGAACTCCGTATCAATATCGGCAAAAATTCCCGGTAAATTTTGCTTCATAACACTAAGCAAAAAACGCATAATTTCCCGTGCCGCTCCTGCTGCAGACATTTCCGGTGTTATTCTTACTTTTAATTTGGAAGAATATTTGCCGGGAGTATTGCCCAGCATTTGTAGTGCGCTGTGCACCCAGTAGTCTACAGAATGCGGGTAGTTATGCTGCAGCAGATATTCATCGACATCGCGGGTTTCGGCAATATAGCCGCGAACGGGCACCAATTGGATCTGGCGAATGACGCCCGGTTCCTGGGAACTGCCACCGTCATCAATCCAGACTTCATGATAATTCAGCCGGGCAATCGTTTTTTCGTCTTCATTGAGAATGCGGAGTTTTTCCGTGCAATATTTTGCTTCGAAAAGCTGGATGAGTGCGCGCATCTCCAGAATATCAGTCAAACTTTCTCTCAAACTGCTTTCCGGAAAGTCCCAGGCGTAAACGCCCTGCCGTCCCCACTTCAATTCCGCGATTGCCTCGCCATCGTCATATCCGGCAAGTGTCCAGAGCTTACCATCAAAGAAGAGCACCCGATTTTTATTGTAGAGACGCCAATCAAATGTATCGAAACATTTAATCGTGTCCGCCGAAACGCCGTCACTTTCTATCCGGAACGCTCTCTCCAAAAAAGAAGCAATTGCATTATCATCCGGTGTATTTCTTAAATCATAGAGATATTTCATAGGCGTTTATTTTTCCAGGGTATTTTAGTCGGCGAACATAACCGATGTTCAAAGAACACAAGATTTCTAATAAATAGATCAAGCAGCAAAACGTGTTACAAAAAGACTACATTTGTATTAAAATTCTATTTCGGCAGCTCTGAAGACAATTACTTTTTTGCCAGCTGCGCTTCTATCGCATCAATCACTGTCTTTAAGGCTTTCAAGCGGGCAAAGTATTTCGAATTGGCTTCGATAATTGTCCAGGGCGCCTGCGGTGTACTGGTACGAAAGAGCATTTCATCGACCGCCTGCAGATAGACATCCCACTTTTCCCTGTTTCGCCAATCTTCTTCTGTCAATTTCCACTGTTTATCAGGATCTTTTTCCCGTGACTGGAAACGCTGCAACTGTTCTTCCTGGTCGATATGAAGCCAGAATTTTACCAGCACAGTGCCATAGTTGACCAGCTGCTCTTCAAACTCATTAATTTCCCGGTAAGCACGTTTCCATTCCACGGCGCTGCAGAACCCTTCGACTCGCTCTACCATCACCCGGCCATACCAGGTGCGGTCGAAAATGGCAATATGACCGGCTTTGGGAATTTCTTTCCAGAACCGCCAGAGATAATGATGACGCTTTTCGATATCATTCGGGGCAGCAATCGGAATCACATCATACCCACGGGGATCAAGATTCCCGGTTATCCGTCGAATATTCCCCCCCTTGCCAGCAGCGTCCCAGCCTTCATAACAGATTATTATAGGTATCCGGCGTATATAAACTTCATGCTCCAGCTCCCGGATACGATCCTGATAAATATCTAATTGCTTAACGTAGTCCGGCCGTTCGATTGTTTTTGAAAGATCAATGCCGCTAAGAATAGATACCTGCATATCCTTCATTCCAGCGTCGGTTTCTTCCTTGGAGTATTCTGCGCCCTGCGCCGTTCTTACCTCATTTACTTTTCGTTCTACTGCTTCAACAACCCGTTTAAAAATCTTTAGCACGGCGAAGCGGCGGTTATTTGCCTCGACAATTCTCCATGGTGCATACTCCGAGTCTGTTTTACTGAGCAGCATTTCCGTAAAGCGAATGTATGTGTCATATTTTCGATGCTTTTTCCAGTCCGTTTTAGTAATCCGCCAGGAGGTCGCATCATTGGCCAATAATTTATCGAAGCGTCTCTTCTGCTCATCTTTGGAAATATGTAGAAAAAATTTCAGGATCAGGCATCCGCTGTCGGCCAGTTGCCGCTCAAAACTGTTAATTTCCTGAATCCTCTGTTGCCATTCACTTTCAGAGAATTTTTTTGTTTCAGGGTTATAAATTAACTCATTATACCAACTTCGGTCGAAAATGGTCATGCGGCCACGGGCCGGCGTCTTGGTCCAGAAGCGCCAGAGGTAAGGGCGAAAGCGTTCTTCTTCGGTTGGCGGATTGATGGTATGCACTGAAAAACGCCGCGGGTCCAGATTAAGAATCAGGCGATTGATCAGGGTGCCTTTTCCCGAGCCGCTCCAGCCCTCAAAGACAACAATGATCGGGATTTTTAGCTCAATGGCTTCCCGCTGCAGGCGCGCCAACTGCTTTTCCAGCGGTTCTTTTTCCAGCTTGTAAACGTCGCGGGTAACTTTTCGGGTTAAGTCAATTTGATTCAGCATGATTAAATCCTTCGTGAATATCTACAGGTTTATCCGCAAACTATCTTCTGCCTGACCATTCGTCCCGGGTAATTCGCATGTGATAATAACTCCACTTCTTATCACCAATGCTACAGGCTTCATCGATAGTTTTAACCGTGGTAAAGCCGGTTTTTTTATAACAGGCAATTGCTGCCATGTTAAAGATGATCACATTCAGGGTGATCAACTGCAGATTTAATGTTTGAAATCCGTAGCGAAGTATTTCCTCCACCATTCGGGTGCCATAGCCTTTCCCTTGCTCTGCCCGGTCCCCGACAAGTACGCGGCTAATATGCCCCTGCCCTTCGGCGTCATCCTTTATGGACAGTTCGATATGCCCGAGTATACGGGTTGGTTGCCCACCCGACACTCTGAAGATATGATATTTGCCTGGTTCTCTCGCTGCTGTTGAGAAGAAGTCCTCAAGTTTTTGCAGTGTTAACGGGTATGAAAAAGAATGGCCGCTCCATTGCACCAAATCGGCTTCGGAAGTAATCCAACCAAGTAGACGGGGAATATCTTCCCGTTTAAATGGCTGAAGTTCTATCATCGAAACGTCTCCATATTTTTATAAGTCTATAAAATACACAAAAAAGAAAAGATAGCAAACAACTAATCGCTAAGCTGCTTTCAAAAAACTATTTTACATCGCTTGATATCTCCTCACAAAAATTTTA
Source organism: Calditrichia bacterium (assembly GCA_028284905.1). GTDB lineage: Bacteria > Calditrichota > Calditrichia > RBG-13-44-9 > J075 > JACKAP01. The sequence goes on along the minus strand of JANQQU010000022.1, from coordinate 143,027 downwards.
AATTAGCGCGCCTTATTCTAAACAATGAATAACATTACAGTTTTAATTTAAGCGTTTGACCTATATCCACAAAACGCCAGGAGGAAATGATGAGCGAGAAGAAAGATAAAAAAACAACTAAAGCAGCCGCGGCAGAAAAAGCTGCACCAAAAAAGAAGGCTGCCGGTAAAAAGAAAAGTAACGCCGAACAATTTGAGTATCAGGCGGAATTGCAACAACTGCTCCACCTGATTGTTCATTCCTTATATACCCATCCGGAAATTTTTCTCCGGGAGCTAATCTCCAATGCCTCCGATGCATTGAACAAAATCCGTTTCCGCTTGCTGACTGATAAAGATGTGCAGGATCCTGATGCGGAAATGAACATCAAGATCAGCATCGATTCCGAGAAAAAGATTTTGACCATCGAAGATAGTGGTATCGGGATGACCCGGGATGACTTAATTAACCGAATAGGGACCGTGGCCAGCTCCGGTACTTTGGAATTTGTAAAACAGTTAAAAGAGAATAAGAATAATGTCGACGGCAATATGATCGGTCAATTCGGGGTTGGTTTTTACTCGGTGTTTATGGTGACAGATCTGGTCACAATCGAGACCCGCCATGCTGAGAAAGATGGCAAAGGTTATCGCTGGCAATCCGATGGCCGGGGCACATATACGATCGAAGAGATCGATAAAGCGACGCGCGGCACGAAAATCTCGTTCCGCCTGAACGACGCCTCCCAGGAATTTACCGAAGCCCATCGTATTCGCCATGTCATCAACAAATACTCCAATTTCGTCGATTTCCCGATTTTTCTCAATGACGAGGAAGTCAACAAAGTTAGCGCCTTATGGCATCGCCAGAAGAGTGAGATTACCGACGAAGAGCGTGGGGAATTCTACAAATTCATCTCCAACGATTATGCCGATCCGCTGGCCCATCTACACCTCTCCATCGAAGGTGTGGTAAACTTCAAGTCGATCGTGTTTATTCCCAACACGCCTCCGTCACCGTTTTTCCGTCCGGATGAAGAGAAATCCCTGCAGTTATATTCCAACAAAATTTTCATCCAGGATGATTGCAAAGAATTATTACCGGACTATCTGCGGTTTTTGAAAGGTGTTGTCGATACGGAAGACCTTCCCCTGAATGTTTCCCGGGAAGTTACCCAGAACAGCCCGACAATGATAAAAATCAAGAACACCCTGGTTAGTAAGGTACTGAGTTTCCTTGAAGATATGTCCCGTAAGGAACCGGAAAAATTCCGCACTTTTTACAAGAACTTCGGCAACATCTTCAAGATGGGCATCAATAGTGATTTCAGCAACCGGGATCGCCTGATCAATCTCCTGCATTTCTCAACCACTCGTACCGAAGGCGAGGAAACGATATCACTGAAAGAATACACCGAACGTATGACTGAAGGCCAGAATGAGATTTATTACCTGTCCGGTGAGCAAAAAGAGCTTTTATTGAACAATCCGAATCTGGAGTATTTCCGCAAGAAAGAAATTGAAGTGTTATTGTTAACTGAGCCCGCGGATATTTTTATCGTTCCTTCAATCGGTGAGTATGATAAGAAACCGCTGAAATCCATCGACAAAGCGGACATCGATCTGAAAAAAGATGCCGATGATGAATCCGCACTCAAGGAAAACCTTGCCAGTGCATTGATCGACGTATTCAAAGAAGCGTTGGGTGATAAAGTGGAAGACGTGATTGAATCGAAGCGCTTAGTCGACTCTCCGGCAACGCTGGTTATTGGCAAAGAGGGTATGGATACCCAAATGGAGAAAATGATGCGTATGATGCAACAGGATTTTGCCGGTGGTAAACGCATTCTGGAAATCAACACATCTCACCCGTTGATCAAAAATCTTTCCCGCTTGAATATCGGCAGCAGTACCGATCCTTTATTACGGAAGTCGATAATGCAGATTTATGAAGGCGCGCTGCTAATGGAAGGCAGCTTAAAGTCGCCGGGTGATTTTATCAAACGAATGACAGAAATTATGACTGAAGCAACGAAATAAAAAAAGGCGGCCAGATGGCCGCCTTTTTTATAGTGGCTGTAGCAGTTGACAGTTGCAGCGCTGCCTTCAAATTATTGTAGTTTGGGAGGACGCAGGCGATCCGGCAGGGGGTAATCCAATGGCAGCATATCTGCAAAACGTTCTCTCCCCCACCGCCCGTAGCGAATGACTGTTTCGTATGTGTAGCCAGACAAATTCACGCGAATTGAATCCTGGGTCAGGTTAATATAAGAGAGCTGGATATCTTTGCCGGTAATTTCATCCTTTTCGTTTATATAACGCACTTCCAGATAGTCCGGGAAATGCAGTTGCAATTCATCCTTATCCGTCGTAGAGCGGCTAAACATCTTTTCCTGCCAGTCTTTATGAACATAGGGGAAACGGGTAAATGTAGCCTCCATCCCTTTGGTGTTCGCAGTATAGAACCCCTCATCTTCCAAATCTCCCACTGCCAGTGCATTAACAAAATGCCGGAAAGATCCACCAAACGCTTTAGTACGATTACCATTCCAATCTTCTTCCCGTTGCTCGGAAGCCAGCTCCTGATACTGTACTTTAAAACGGCAAACGAATGACCGTTCCGCATAGCTAAACATCGTCAAAAAAACAAAGGCTTTATATCCCAGGGCATAATTCATCACTTCAAAAGGCGCCTGTGCTGTAGCGAGTAGTACTCCATCGCCCGTATCTTCAAAATCCAGTACTTCCGGATTCAGAATATGACATTGGGAAGCATTGGTATTTCTCCCGAGGAACTCCCGTTTAAATATCTTGTAATGTTTCTGCCATTTCTTATGTTCAGCTTTCGAACCTTCCACATCCACGGCATCGGACTTATAGACCTGTGGCCTCAAGCGTATATTCATATGCCGCTTTTCCCCGGCGGAAAGGCGTATCACTTTTTGTTGATACTCATACCCAACGCAGGCAATGACCAATTCGTGGGAACCAACCGGGATATCTGTGATTACAAATTCTCCATCCGCATCAGTGCTGGCTCCAATTGTGGTGTTATTAAAAAAAACATTAACTGCAAGGATCGGCTTGCCGGTTTTTCGGTCGCTAACTTTACCGGTTAGTATGCCGGTTTCAGCCTGTTGAGCGACAACAGACAAGCATAGCAGCAAAATAAAGACGATGGGGAGTTGAGGTTTCATAGTTATGTAATCGTTTCGCTGTAAGAATATAGCAAAAATATGCCTGCCAATCAAGATCGTGAAAGTGATCAACATCGGCAGTGACTTAAAACGTATGGTCAGCCTGCAAAACACTTACCGGCTGACCATAACATCGGTGATACGACATATTTTTTCCTACGACGATTCTCCGGGAAGGTTCTAGTTCGAAATGGAGAAAGCACTTTTGTAGATGCCTAATTTGCCGGAGGCTGGTATCTCCAAACGGCAAACAAGCGTATAATTTCCGGGAGGCAGATTGAATGTCACTGCATCCTGCACCTTTCCTTTAACAATTTCGGTATTGCCCGAATCTTTTTGGACTTCCTCCCGAAAGACTTCCCGTAAATCTTCGTTCAGCACGATATAATGCCGACTATATTCGACCACTCTTTCACCGTTATTTTTCGCAAATTGTTTCAAAGATATGCGATACTGAAATCCAACCTGAGCAGTATTGTCATTAATCAGATCAAAGTCGGTAGATTTCAATGGCTTGGCCTGATAGTTGTGTTCATATAGCATATCAGGCTGATAAACATAGTCCGCTTCAATACGAGCGATATCAAAGCCGCGACGGCGATAGTGGGAAGTAATCGTATTTCCACGGATAGCATTCCCGTAGATATTAGTCATGTATTGGGCAACCAGAAAAGTGACACCATAACGATTATAGTCCCATTGCTCGATATGAAAACCGGTTATCGAAGTATAGCTCGGTTCGCCAAACTTGATATACAATTCTCCACGGGCATCCCAGGGTGCATGATCCCAGCCCTGACGAATGTGTTGATCCTGCAGATAACGGGACTGGTTGTAATTCCAATACTCATAAAAATGGGATTTTGCATAAATGACCCGGCGTTCGAACTCTTCCCGCATCTCATTTCTGTCTGTTGTTGGCGTCGGATCGTTGAGTATCCAGAATTTGCGCAACCATTCGGAACGGTCATATTCATTTGTAAGGGAGCGATAGGCGGCAAACTCATCGGTTGGAAGAATATGCCAGAGCCCAAAATCCAGCAATTCTTCCCTTGTCCAGGTATCTTCCTTGCGAAGCATATCCTGATAGAAGTTATAGCGTTTTGATCCAAAGAAGAGGAATTTTCTACGTTTCGGGGATTCCTTCTTTTCCTGTTTATCTTTCCCTTCATCGAGGCGGAAAATAATTTCGTTCTTCCGGGGATCGCCTCCGGTATAATTGCTATCTAATGCACTCTCTGTTTCAATTTCCGCGATAAGTGCCGCCGCTTCTTCGGAAAAGACATCATTGGTTATCATCTCCTTCAGTTGCGGCAGTGCTTCCCGTTCGCCAATTCGCCCCAATGACAATGCGGCCTGATGTCGAATATCTTTTAACTCATGCAGCAATTGCTCTTTCAGAAAAGCGAGGTATTGGCCTTTCCCCTGCATCACAAATTCCTCTGCCAGTCCGATTAGATGGATAATCGCATCGTCGATCCAGGAGCTGTTTGGGAATTCCTGCGTCAATGCCAGGAATGCGGAAAAAGCATCCTGATGCCGCTCGGGCATTTTTTCCAGGCAATAGCCAATCCAAAATTTCGCATCGTCCTCGTAGCGGCTGCCCGGGAATTCATCCACCAGTTCTTCATAGATGTCGATCGCCTTATCCCATTTCTGTTCCAGGGTCTTCTTGCGCCCCTTCTTGTACAGATCTTTCGCTTTGTTTTCCTGAGCGCTATCCAGCGCAAAAGCACCTTGCCCAAGCAAGCCGAAAACAAGCAGACAAAATAGAAAGGTTTTATTCTTCATTGTATGACCTCAAATTTCATTCCGATACTAAATGGCACCTGTCTGTTTGTGCCCTGTTCCCATCACCGTCCGGTCTTGTAACCTGCTAGACGCTTAAGTCCGCGGGTGTCTCTTCCTTGTAAAAATCCATCAACCGCCGCACTTCCAGATGCAGGCTGGTTTCCAATACGAGTTCTTTCAAAAATGGTAATGCTTCCGCCACCTCTTCACTTTCCATATTGGCCATATCGTAAAGGAAAATTTCCATTTTACTAAGAAAGCGAAGTGTTTCCGGATGATTGAGCTGAATTGCCCGCTGCTGCATGGGAACGACAATCTTCAATAGCTCATCCGCCAATTCGCGGTTTAATTCCCATTCCACTTCATCAAAATCTTCGTCATCGCCGGTGTTAATGATCTCCAGCAATAACTGCTCCGACCCAAAAAGCATCTCGCGAATCTGATCGCGGTTCGCTTCGCTAACGCCACGGAGATTCGGGTAAAACATCCCACTATTATTATAAGAATCCTCTACAACTACCACATCCGGGGTCTGCAATAAAGACCGGCCAACGTAAATACCGAGGATCATCAAAAAAGCAACTTCGGCAAAGCGCAATGCCGGTGAAGGCTGAATCACCAACGCGCGCCATAGCTCAGCCATCCGCTTCTGCCAGCGAAGATACAATGGTGGATCCGCAAAGGATGTTTTTAGCTCCTGCTGATAATTCTGAAGTAACTCTGGCGGGGGCGACGGGCGACGGCGAGTATGCAATGCTCTGGCAGTGCGATGCATTTCCGGCAAATCTTCCACAGCAATCTCCATATCTGCCAATAGGTTTTCAAACGCAACCTTTTCCGGCTCGCTCATTTCTCCGTTCAGATAGAGCTTCATTTGTTTCTCGAGGGTTTTTCGGTCCATTTCATCTTTCCTCTCATTAGGCCACTTCCCGAAGGGTTTCCTTCAATCGTTTCATTGCCCGAAACAGGTGAATCCGTACCGTACTTTCGCTGCACTCCATAATGTCGGCAATTTCCCGCACGGACAATTCATGGAAGAACTTTAATACGACCGCAGTGCGCTGATTAATAGACACTGTCGTCAAGGCGGCATCTATTTCTCCCTTAAGCTCGGTATATTCCAGGGTGTTTTCGCGAAAAGCGGATCCATTTTCTTTTAAGTCGGGCAAATTCTCTTCCGTCTCAGCATCCAGTGCGTCAGTTGCCTGTCGCTTGCGTTTACGGTGGATATCCATACAAAGGTTGACGGTAATTCTATACAGCCAGGATGAAAAACGGGACTTTCCTTCAAAGCGGCTCAGTTTTTGAAAAGCCCGGATAAATGTTTCCTGCGCGGCATCTTTAGCATCGTCCCAATCACCCATCAGGTCGTATGCTAAGTACAGCACCTTCTCCTGGTGAAGTTCAACCAGCTTGCCAAATGCGCTGCGACTGCCACTCATGGCTTGTTGCAGGATGTCTGTTTCTGCATTTTTCATTAACAAAATACCGTCTTCATACTTGCCATCGGTTTTAAATTTAACCCGCGGCGCCAAAACTTTCGACGAATCTCCCAGTAATCCGTCTGTTAATTAGACGTAGTTATACTGAGTTCATTTACATGCTTTTGAGATTTTTTTCTGTTACTAAACTCACCAAGTCGATTGATTTCAGTTAACAGAGTTTCCATAACTCCCCCTGCTTCTGCCAACTGCCACTTTCTTTTCAAGGTTCCTTATGCATGGATAAGATGCAAGAAAATTAACAGGATTTGATGCGAAGTGCGTTTTTTTTTAATATCAGCTAATTTTATTTGATTTATCGTCGAAATCTACTGATTATATGGTCTTTTAAAATACAGCTTGATGATCATTTTAAGTGAGGATACTTCAAATGCCACTCAAATCTTTTACTTTCCGGAACAAGGAAAAGCGCAAACAAGCCATTGAAATGGTCTACGAAGACGACCATTTGCTTGCGATCAACAAACCGGCGGGTTTACCGGTTATTCCGGATCGCTGGAATCCTAATGCGCCGAATTTAAGAGATTTAATGCAAACTCAATATTATCGATACACCGGAGAGGTTGATCTGCAGCTTTACATCGTGCATCGTATCGATTCCGACACCAGCGGGATCGTATTAATGGCGAAAGATGCAGCTACTCACCGGGTGTTAAATACACTTTTCGAGCAAAACCAGATTCGCAAAACCTACCTGGCTGTAGTGCGCGGTGCGCCGGCGGAAATGGAAGGGGAAATCGATTTACCGATTGATAAACAGTCTTCCGGAAAAAATCGCATGAAAATACACAAAAAGGGAAAACCATCCCAGACTCGCTATCGGGTAGCCGAAAAGTTTCGTAATTTTTCCATTCTGGAAGTGCAACCGCTAACCGGGCGTACCCATCAAATCCGGGTTCATTTAAAGGCAGTCGGCGCGCCGCTGGCAATCGATGATAAGTACAATGAGGATAGCAGGGGGATTTACATCTCCGACCTAAAGCGAAAAATCCGGAAAGATATTATCGTTTATGAGGACCTTCCGATCATAAACCGCTTGACGCTACACGCCTGGCGACTCGAGTTTCAATTGCCCGGCAGTGCATCGGACATTCTGATTGAGGCCCCCCCGACCCGCGATTTTGCCGCACTGCAGAAACTTCTGCGAAAATGGAACATTGAAGGTAAATAATTTGTTTTTTTGATCGTCATAAATTTAGCCAGCGCACAACCAGATAATTTATTGTTCAACTAATTGCCTGCGTGGTTTTTAGATTATGTGATGCCCCTTACGGAAAAATCGTTTCTTTTGCAGACATTTAAGTAACCCGTCGCATCGCCTTAATCCCACTTTTTGGATTACCGGCCAACTTAGGAAAGAGTACCACGCTGAGGTAAAAAATCGATAAATATACCGAAAAATTCCCTCAAACGGGTAATTGACATTAGAAAAGAAAGCTATATATTTGTATAACATAGATTCATCTTCATCATATACGGAAGGCTTAAATATGTTAGGTGTATCCAGGACTCCCTTAATTGTCTCCATTTTCATCATCTTCTTAACCCTTACGTCTTCGCTATCTGCTCAGTGGTTTTATTTCGGCCGCAATAAGGTTCAGTATACTGACTTCAAATGGCAGATCCTGAAAACCGAGCATTTCGATATTTATTTCTATCCGGAGATGGAAGAGTTAGCAGAGCAGGGCGCCTTCTACGCCGAAGAGTCCTATACTTACCTGGAAAGTAAATTCAACTTTACCGTCACCCGGAAAATTCCCCTGATTTTCTATAGTTCCCACCTACACTTTCAGCAAACCAATATCACCCCGGGACATATTCCCGAAGGGGTCGGAGGCTTCTTTGAATTCCTGAAAGGCCGGGTGGTTATTCCCAGTAACGGGGATATCAATAATTTCCGCAAAGTGATTCGCCACGAACTAGTGCACGTATTTATGCACTCGAAAGTTTATTTCGAGAATAAGGAGCATGGTCGCTTTGATGGTACCTATCCCCCACTTTGGTTTGTGGAAGGGCTGGCGGAATACTGGTCCAGCACGTGGGATGCCCAGGCGGAAATGGTCATGAAGGATGCCGTGCTGCACAACTATGTCGTGCCGCTTTCCCAGATTTATCGGATTCATGGCACCTACATGATGTATAAAGAAGGGCAGGCAATTCTCAGCTATATCGCCGAGAAATATGGCGAAGATAAAATCCTCCTGTTCATGGAAAATATCTGGAAATATGGCAAGTTCTCGGAAGTATTCGAAGATGTTCTTGGCATCACCTACGAACAGTTTGACCAGGAATGGATGTATTATCTGAAGAAAAGATATTATCCTAAACTGGGAGAACAGGATTTTTCCCGGATGGTCGCCCAAACAATCGTCCAGGAAGGCTATAACTTTAAGCCGGCGTTCTATCGCAGCGAAGAAGGTGACAAAATTATTTTTGCCGGTAACCGCACTGGCTACTCTAATATTTATATGACCGACATGAAGCAACGCACAGGTAAAAAGAAGTCGGAAAAATTGAAAACTCTGGTGAAAGGCGGCCGCAGTTCAGATTTTGAAGCTTTTCATATCTTCTCCAGTAAATTAGACGTTTCGAAAGAAGGCAAGCTGGTTTTCTCTTCGAAAAGCGGGGAGAATGATGCGCTCTATATTTACGATGTCGAAACTGAAGAAATTATTCGCAAATTTCAATGGAATAACATCGTTGGCATTGGTTCTCCATCATTTTCGCCAGATGGGCAGAGAATTGTGTTTTCCGGATTGAGCTTTAGTGGCAACCGGGATTTATACATCCTCGAATTGAAGAATGAAAAGGTCATGCGCTTAACCGATGATTTGTATGCGGATAATGCGCCTAGCTTCTCCCCCGATGGCAGTAAGATCGCCTTTTCTTCTGATCGCAGTATATATGGCGACCAATGGTGCTTTAATATTTTCGTATATGACCTCAACACTAACTTAATCCATTACGTCACTGCCGGTGAGACGCAGGATCATACCCCGGTTTGGTCTCCGGATGGCAGCGTCATTGCATTTACTTCTGATCGTGATGAAGATCTTTCACTGAATATCTTTGCTGCTGATGTTTCCGAAATCACCAGTTGGACGGAAAGCAGTTACCAGAATATTCCTGTTAAACGGATTTCCCAATTCGCCAATGCTGCTTTTGATCCGGAATGGACGGCCGATGACGGTTTGCTCTTTACTGTTTATGAAGGAAACCGCTTCCAGATTCGCCATTTTGAAGATGTCGTCACCAAACTGGATTCCGCTGAAACCTTACCACAGTTAGCAATGCCATTGACCCATACTCACTGGAAACCGGGGCGATTAACCGGTCAAAAGGTGATTACCAAGTTAGAGTATAAAAAGAACTACAATCTGGATATTGCCCAGACCCAGGTAAACCAGGATCCGTTCTGGGGCACTAATGGTGGAGCCCTCATGGCTTTTACCGATTTACTGGGCAATGATCAATATTATGTGCTGCTTTACAATAATGCCCAAAGCCGTTCGGAATTCCTGAAAAGCATGAACTTTGCGGTAACGAAACTTTCCCTCGGTAAACGCACCAATCATGCCTATGGTATCTTTCGTTACTCTGGCCGATTCTTCAATTTTAAGGACGATTTTTTCTATGAAGATCGTTTCGGCGGTTTCTTTACAATCAGCTATCCCTTCTCACATTTTAAAAGATTTGAATTCAGCTCCAACCTAAGTTACTCGGATAAAGACATTACCGGTTCGAACCGAAGATTCGCTTTGCTGAGCTCGAATTCAGTCTCTTTGGTGCATGACAACTCAATTTGGTCCTATACCGGACCGGTGGAAGGAAACCGCTACAACATTTCCTTGAGCAATACTTACGACATTCGTTTCTCCAATGTTAATTACTGGACTTTTCTCTTTGATTACCGTCATTATTTCCGTCTGAACAGCAAGGTCACTTATGCCGTTCGTGCGATGACCTTGTTGAATGATGGCAAGGAAACCCGTTGGTATTATCTTGGCGGCAGCTGGGATTTACGCGGATATCGCCGCTGGTCGATTCGCGGCGAAAAGATTGCCCTGATCTCCCAGGAACTTCGCTTCCCGTTTATAGATTACCTGGGCATCAAGTTCCCCTTTCTCTCCATGGTTTTCCCGGGCATCCGCGGGGCATTATTTGCTGATGCCGGTAATGCCTGGAACGGCAACGACTTTGACAGCCTGCTCGGCAGCGTCGGATACGGTTTTCGCTTTAACCTCGGTGGATTCCTGGTGCTACGCATGGATATAGGTAAACGGTATGACTTTAAAACCAGGAATTTTAGTGACAACTGGTTTTCGCAATTCTTTTTCGGCTGGGACTTTTAAAGGAAAGTATTTTATCATATGATCAAGCATTTTAAGCAGCATTGGTATCAATACAGTTTTATGATCTTCTTTTCCCTTCTCCTTGGCTGTGGAGGATTGGTCAAGCTAAAATTACCGGAAAGCGAAGCGCTGGATCCGGACAAAGAATGGTTGACCCTGGGGCGTAATGCACAGCATCAACATTATGCCAATCACAATATCGTTCCTCCCCTGGAAGTGGTTTGGAAAAGAGGTGTAAAATCAGTCGTAACAGACCATCCGCTCGCATTGGGTGATTACATAATTGCACCGACGGAAAGTGGCATTTTGTACATGGTGGACTACAATACCGGGGAAAAGATTGCCAGCGGCAAACTGGGGCATGCCCTCGCTGCCTCGCCAACCATCCATGAGAACCTGGTGATGTATGCCGGACTGGAAATGGGCGAAAAAACCCTGATGGGCTTTAACCTGCAACGCGCGAAACGATTGTGGGATGAATCCTATCCACACATCAGCACCACGCCGTTGGTTGATGGAGAACGTATTTATTTCGGCACCAACCGTAACCGGGTTTTTGGCGCGGATATTGAAACCGGCGAAAAAATCTGGGAATACAAAACCAGTGCGGCTGTTCAGAGTTCACCGGCACAGCAAAGTGGTTTTCTGGTTTTCGGTGATAATCATGGCTGGCTGTATGCCCTGGATTCCGAAACCGGTGAAGAGAAATGGAAAGTTCAGCTGGAAGGGGGCATTTTTTCCCATCCGGTTCTGGATGATCTCCTGGTATACATTGGCACCGTTAGTGGTAAAATGCATGCCATCAGTTTGTATACCGGCGAGACCATTTGGGAGAAAGCATTTGCCGGTGCTATTTTCAGCAGTCCGGCTCTCTACAACAATGTGTTATATATCGGCAACAATGCCCATGAAGTGATTGCCATGCACAAGGAAACCGGTGACATTATCTGGAAGTTTAAAACAAAGGGAATCGTCAATACCGTTCCCCTACCCTCTCCGGATTATCTCTATGTTTCCTCCTGGGACCGCCATTTATATGTGCTCAACCGCTTTTCCGGAGAAATGATTTTTAAGCAGCAATTCAAGCGCCCGATCAAATCCTCGCCGATCATTTATCGGGATTATCTGATTGTACAGACAGCCAATGACAAATTATATGCATTGGCAAACGAGAAAATATTACAGGCACGGAGAGACGAAGAATGAAACACCTTTCTGCAAAGCTGTTATTACTAGCAATATCCTTACTTTTGGCTGCGAATCTTTCTGCGCAGGATGCATCTGGCGAGCAGGGCACCTTAAGCGTTACTTCTGCCCCTTCCGGTAGCTGGGTAAAGGTCGATTCCGTTCTCGTCGGTAAAACACCCCTGGAACTTCTCCCTCTCTCCGCCGGTCTGCACCAGATTCAGGTTTATCCTCCGAATAATGGCATCTGGAATCTTGAGGAGAAACGCTACGAAGTGATTATACACCCCAATCAGGATTCCAAGATCCATACAAAATTCAGCAGTCCGATTTATGTGAATTCTACTCCTTTCGGCGCGGAATTATACGCCGACACTACGCGCCTGGGCATGACCCCGCTCTATATTCCTTTTGAGCCGAATCGTGGGAAATTTTTTCGCCTGAGCAAGCATGGATTTAAGGATTATGAATTTCAGCTGAATGAGAACAAATCGATTCTCGCCCATTTGGAAAAGGATGATAGCTTTATCGAAGACCGTGAAAAGCCCCAACTGCTCGGGGTGATTCCGAAGCGGCATATCAAGAGCAAATTTTCACTGCTTGCGTTGACCGTTGCCAGCCATTGGGCCTCTTTTTATTTCAAGAATCAGGCAGATAGCAATTTCGATAAGTATAGCCAAACCGGAGATGCCGGGCTCCGCGATCAGTATTGGGATAGCACCCAGAAATACGATCGCCTCTCTGAGATCACCCTAGGTGTCTCGTATGCCTCCCTGGCCGGCCTAATTTACATGGTTATCTGGAAGTAATTTTTCGGTTCTCGCCAATTAAGCCCGAAATGGAAACGAATGCGATGTCATTTATGCATTATTTTCCGTTTCGGGCTTTCCCATTTTATCCTCTATCAGCGTTCTGCCTGAAGCATTATTAAAAACATTTTGACAAAATTATCTAAAACGTGTATTTTTTGTCTTATGGTCTGCTAACATGCTGTGAACAGGAGCGCTTATGAAACTATTCAACAAGACGGTCAGCTACACACTCCCCTACGTCCCCAAACCAATTATCGGTTATTTTGCAAAACCTTACATTGCCGGCGAAAGCATCGACGATGCCGTAGATACAGTTAAAGCGCTGATGGATGAAGGCGCCTGTGCAACCGTTGATGTACTGGGTGAAGAGATTACCGGTAAGGACCAGGCAACAAAAGCCGTAGAAATCTATAAACAGGTGCTCGACCGAATTGACAGCGAAAACCTTGACAGCAACATCTCCATCAAGCCCACCCACATGGGTTTGAAGCTGGACCAGAAATTTTGTTATGAGAATATCCGCTCCCTGGTAACCTATGCTGGCAAGTACAATAACTTTGTTCGCATAGACATGGAAGACCATACTACCACCAATGAGACGCTCGACATGTTCCTGCATTTACGGGAAGAGTTTGATAATGTCGGCACTGTTTTACAAGCCTACCTGCGCCGCACCGTCAGCGACATCAACAAGTTAATTCCGATAAATCCCAACTTGCGTATTTGCAAAGGTATTTACATCGAGCCCTACCGAATCGCTTATAAAGATCGGGAAGTGGTTATTGGAAACTTCAGCTACATCCTGGAAAAACTATTTCAAAATAATTGTTATGTTGGCATAGCAACACATGATGAGAAAGTGGTCTGGGAAGCATTGCGCCTCATTGACCGGTTGAATGTGCAGAGTAACCGCTATGAGTTTCAGATGTTGTTGGGAGTAACACCGACCTTACGGAAGGTCATTCTTAAGGCCGGTCATAAATTGCGGGTGTATGTGCCATTCGGCGCAGAATGGAAGCATTATTCCACCCGACGCCTGAAAGAAAATCCGGACATTATCGGGCATGTTGTTAGCGGTATGTTTTCCCGCCAGCCGACTTAATCATTTTCTGGAAACAGGTTAATTCAGCAATCCGCCGTCCAGCAAGATCTGCACATTTTCCGAGAAAGCTTCGGCATCATACAACGGGGCTTCTACCAGGCCTTTCAGCTGGCGCATCCAGAAATCCGGCACGCCCGGTTCCGCATCCCATATTCGATCTTTACCGTAAAGCAAATAAACATCCCAGGCAGTTTGATTTAACAATAGCGTCTGCTGCCATAGCTGCCCACTGAGTTGGCCATCATCCCAAAATTGCACAAAATTATCGATCTCCGCTGCATTAGCAGCCAGTACAGCCGCCTTCTCGTAGTTATCCTCCGGCATAATCGGCATCCAGAGAATATAGATTTGCAGTGATGGATCCGGTAAATTTTTGCGTAATTGCAGCATGCTGTTAAAACCACGCTGAGAAATCAACCAGGTGGGAGAAAGTATTGCTACCACGCGGACTTTGCCGTCATCACTTTGAAACTGGGCTTGCAATTGGGAAAGGCTGTCTAGCAAGGTAAGATTGCTGGCAGAATCCACCACTGCCACTGGCGGTTCCGGGGTTATCGGTTTGATTTTTAAAGCAGCCAGATTGCTGGAGAAATATTGCCAGGCAAGTGCGATCAAAGCGACGATAAATAAAACGCTGAGTATTCTTTTCCGTTTTCGTGTCATTTCCCCTCCAAAAGTGAAGGAGAAATTTACAGAACCTTCGGGAAAAAACGAAATGCTTTGTTGGGATTTGGAAATTATCAGTATGAAGCACAGGCAAACTAATTCACCTGTGGGATAGTCAGGATGCGAATTTTAATACATCAGTGTGATTCCCAGCGTAGTAGAAAAACCGTCATAACCACTGTCATTGCCAAGGCTGCCATGATGATATCGCAGGTTCAGGGGAATTTGAAAATGGTTCCCTAGCGCAACTGCCGGCGCAATGCCGAAGCCGTATAATTGCCCTCCGGTCCAATTTCTCGGTAAAGATTCATAAAACCGTGCCTCGGCAAAAAGCCCCAGTCGCCAAACCGGATTAAATACCAGAGTGTATTGGCTCAACAACTGAAAATTGTCGGGAATTACCTTATCCTGAATGTTCAGCCCGAGCACATCGCTTTTTCCCTGGGAGCGGAAACGGGTAAGTAAAACCAGTTCGTTGAATTGGAAGAATTTTTGAAATTTCAGCGTTGCGACGATTTTATTCCCGGCTGCGAACTGTTCCGAGCCGGCGAAGGTGTCCGTACCATAGTTATTGAAAATAAAATTGCCGCTTAAAGTTGCGCTATCGTTTATCCGGTGATCAATGCCCAGGGTAAGTAACAATTCATCGCCAGGATCGAATTCTCCAAGGGATGAAATTGGCGTATATTTTCCCTTCACCAGATAGGTGGCCCCCAAACCAATGGCGACAGTATTACTAAGCTGACCGGCCCAAACTAATCCCGGCGCAATATTGAATCCCTGCCCAACCGTCGGTACGCGCATTTGGAAGACCGGATTAGAAATTAAGGTGGCCGTTGCAAACTCTTCCAGGGACAATGAATTTTGCCCGCTGGGCAGGTTGGTTTTTAAACTAAAAACGGTATTGATAGAATTCAGAAAATAGCTGGCGGAAACTTGAATATCGGAGAGGCCGGAGATTGTTTCCGGATCGCCACCTGTTCGTAGCTGTGCCCCCCACAAAGAGAGGTTGAATTGTGGATTAAAAGGCATATACACCCGAAAGACGCTGCTGAATTGGGATAGATCAGTGTTATTACCCTCGGCTGCATCCAGACTGCGAGACTGATAGTTCTCCTGAATGGAAACCACATACTTACTATTCAAGAGCCCATATTCGTTAGCAAAGGCGCTATTGATCGCCAGAATCAGAATTAGTAAACACCATTTTTTCATACTGCACACCTGTCTTTCAAGTGATTTATCAAGCAACAGTTTTATTACTCCCAGGAGATATCAAAACCAAATTGGTTATCGCTGCGGCGGTGGCGGCGGTGGTTCCGGCAGATTACCAGCCCCGGCGCTCGACTGAACCAATTCCTCTGCGGATTTTCGGCCATCTTCCCCTGCGGCGACAAATCCACTGCCGATGTTATTCGTCATCGTTTGCAGCATGTTGTTGACCATGCCAGTTTGTCGAACCGTTTTCTTCCGGCCATCAACAGCGAGTCCCTTTTGAGACATCGCCTGGATACTGCCGTTACTCGCCTGTATATCTTCACTTCTCTCCAATGCTTCGTTCGCCATCATGAAGTTGGGATCCAGCGAAACGGCACTCTGATAGAATCCACCCGCAGCATCAAAATTGCCGGCGTCTTCTTCGGTCAATCCTTTACAAAATTCAATAAAAGCACGGATGTTTCTGGTCGGTATATGCATCAAACGGTTGCGCTCTTCCGGGGTTAGCGCTATTTCCATTTTCCCGACAAGCTCGAACAGCAGGGCTTTTTCCAGCCGGAAAAAATTATCCAGGGCATCACTTTTATCGGTTACCTGTGGGAAGCTGGCCGCTTCGGTATCCCAATAGGACATATCAACGCGCATTTGTGATTCACCGAAAACATTAAAGATGCCCCCGACAATTCTTGTCGCACCAACCAGGCGGCCATGGCGCGGCGCTGTTGAAGGATCGATGAATGGCTGTTCCGCTAATTTAAGCTCATTCAAAAGCGTTTGGGTGCGGATACGTTCTACCAGGCGAAGATTCGGAATTTTCCCCAGATCAATCAGCAGCATCTCACTCATTCCCCGGCCCAGGTACGAGAACTGTGGATCATTACCGTTGTAGAGCATCGGAAAAACAGCCACTGCGCCCGGTGCAACGGAAATGGTGTTTAGCGTATCCTGAACCAGCAGGCGAGCATGTGCCCGGGCAACTTCCCGCAGCATCCAATCGTGACGCCCTTTCATCAAGCGGCGATACCCGGAGAGGCGGGAAACCTTCTGATATTGCTTATAAACTTTCAGAGCGGCGACTTCGTCTCCGTCAAATTCAAACGACAGACCAACGAAAAACAGTGTCTTGGGATCGTTCTTCAAATGCTTTGCCGCTTTGAAAAGGGCTTTCTGGGCTTTCTTGTAAGACTGCGTCTGAAAATAAATTGCTCCTAAATCCCGCCAGGCTTCCATATCATTGGGATTATCGAGCACTTTTGCTTCCAGCCGATCGATCTCTTCCCGGAAGTTGGATTCATCCGCCTGATAGTTAACTGAAGCACAGGACCAGCCCAGTAAAAGGCTGGCCAGTAGTCCCCAACGCCATAAAGTAGATTTCATCAAATATTCTTTCATTGTCTCAAGATTCTGATTTTAGCCACAGCGGCAGTTTAACTCTAACCTTCGCTATAAAGCAGAAGATATTTGATACTTTCCGCTTTTTGGCGGGCCCGGGTATACTTGGGATCATACTTCAGGGCGTCCTGAAATTTTTCGTAGGCAAGGTCATACTCGGATTTTTCCAGCAGCGCCAGTCCCTCGGAATATGCAATCATCGCTTCCAGTGAATTTGGTTTGGCAGATTTTTCTGCTGCTGTAACTTCAACATCTTCATCGATTGCCCGGGAAACTTTTCGGCTTAAATCATCGATCAGGGTAAAAAAATCATCCACCTTGCCGCGCACTTCCTCGGTCAGCAGAATTTCACTACTCTCTACTTTTACCAATCGGGCACTGAGCCAAAGCTCCTTTTTGACAATGATAAAACTGCCAAACAATACGACATGAACCCCTAACTGTTCACCGGCGCGAACAGCATCTTTCATATTAAACTGGTTTTGAATTTTCAGCTCATCTAATATCCACTGGATCCGTTCCCGCTCAACCACTTTCAGCTGGGTGGAGCCGTTCAAGCGGTTGATCATCAAATCCGAGAACCCTTTTTCCATTGGGTCGAATTTTTCTTTCTGATCGATTGAACTGTTCTGAAAATCCATAATTGCCATGGTTTTAATACCAGGATCTGCCCGTTCTACCTGATAGCTGCCGGTCATATTCTTACGGGCTTCGTAGTAAACCTTCATTAGGGCCGGGGATTCGCTATCGGGATCAAACTCCACAATTGGTGGCTCCAACTCCAATAATTCCAGGACTACATCGCGGGCTTTGTCGGTTAAGCGCTTGGCCATATAGCATCTACCCAGATATCGCAATGCATCCTTGCGATGCTCAATATCTGCGCTTTCATCCGCGACAATAGCTGACAACAGCTGAATCGCCGTATCATAATCGGCGGATTTATAGCTAACAATTGCTGTTTGCAAATCCAGCTGATGGGCGTTAGAATTAGCAAACCCAATACTGAAAACGAATACGGCTCCCAGCATCAGGGCAAATGCGCCTGTCGCACGCTGGTCGCAAAATCTGTAAAGATGTCCGATGAAATTTTTCATGATGACACCTCCTTAAATTGGTGAACCTTCCTGTTAGTCGTTCTTAAAATGGATAATTCATTTTTTGAAATCTGTGACAGCGAGCATGTGCCCCCTACAATGTGACCGCGGTCTATTCTTAATGCTCATCATTAAATTGGAGAATAGTTTCTTTTCCATTGCGAATTATTCACCGAAACGAAACTTTTACTATTTGTATAAAATAATAAAAAGCTTTAACTTGGCATGCCCGGTAAACAAAGCGAGACACCTTCCGGGTAGAGCAATATCTGCAGATTTTACTTCCGGATTTTCAATTTTTCGCATTCAAAAGAGAGGGATTACTCATGGCAAAGCCCAAGGTAGTGACGATGATTCTGGCCGGCGGACAAGGCTCCCGGTTATACCCTTTAACCCAACAGCGCTCCAAACCGGCAGTGCCGATCGCCGGAAAATTTCGCTTAATTGATATTCCCATCTCAAATTGCCTGCATTCCGGATATTCACGAATTTATATCTGTACCCAGTTTAGCGCGGAGTCTTTGCATCGGCATATCTTTTTGACATACCGGTTCAGCATCTTTTCGCGCGATTTTATCACAATTCTTTCCGCACAACAAACCGTGGACAATCGGGACTGGTATCAAGGTACCGCCGATGCCGTTCGGCAAAATCTGCAATTTATTCAGGACCATGGGGATTATGTTCTGATTCTTTCCGGGGATCATCTATACCGAATGGACTACAGCAAATTTGTCGAATATCATATCGAAAAAGGGGCGGAAATTTCCATCGGGGTAATTCCGGTTTCCGAGCAAGTCGCTTCGCAGTTCGGCGTTATGAAAGTGGATGAGGATAGCAAAATCACCACTTTCCAGGAAAAACCAACCAAGGAAAAAGAGCTTAACGATCTTGCTGTTCCTGAAGAAGCCTTCGCCACTCACAATATTGAGGCAAAGGGGCGTACCCATCTCGCTTCAATGGGAATTTATGTGTTTAACCGGGAAGTATTACAGGAACTGCTGAACGGAACATCCTACTCGGATTTTGGGAAAGAGGTTATTCCCTTTGCCATTTCTAACAAGAAAGTATATGGTTACTTTTTTGACGGCTACTGGGAAGATATTGGAACGATTCGTGCCTTCTTTGATGCACAAATCGATCTCACCAAGCCGCTGCCGCAATTCAATTTTTACGATGAATCTATGCCGATTTATACCCATCCCCGCTACTTACCCGGCGCGAAGGTGCTGCATGCGAGTACCGAGAATGCGATCCTTGGTGATGGCAGTATTATTAATCCATCCGTAATCAAGAATTCAATTATTGGTGCGAGATCCTCTGTTGGCACGAATTGCCATCTCGATCATGTGGTGATGATGGGGGCGGATTATATCGAAACACCGGAGGAAAGAACCAAAAACCGAAAAATTGGCCGGCCGGATGTTGGCATTGGCGACAATACGACAATATCCCATGCCATCATTGACAAAAACGCCCGTATCGGTAAAAACGTTACGATTGCCAACGAGCGCAATGTCGACTATGAAGAAGGCAATGGATATGTTATTCGCGACGGTATTGTGGTCATCCCGAAAGATGCAATTATTCCGGATGGACTGGTAATCTAAACCTCCATCAGGAAAGTGAAAACTGTTCAGGTCTGTTTATTAAAGGCAAGCTTTATATGCCGGCAATGAACTTTACCAACGCGTGATTGATGCGGGTGGGGAGAATGCCCGATAATTGATAAAGAAATTTAAACTGCAGTCCCACCGGCCAATGAATGCGATTGCTATGTGCCGCTTTCCAGGCAATATTCGCGACTTGTTCTGCATTTAGCTTAACACCTAATCGATCCATACTTTTCACCTGGGGATTATTCTGCACCATTGGCGTATCGACAAATGGAGGCAGAATATCACTTACCCGTATGTCATGCGGTTGCCACTCCACATTCAGGGCTTCAGTCAATGCTTTTACCGCGAATTTAGTGGCAGAGTAACTGGCGAAATCCGGGGTACCATAAACAGCCGATGCAGAGCTCATAGAAATCATCCGAGCGCCGGGGGTGGCTTTCAGCCAGGGAAAAGCGGCATAGGCACAATTTATTACCCCTTGGAAATTAACTGCCACGGTTCGTTGGTGTTCCTCTGCTGAAAGACTCATAAACCGCCCGAAATGGGCAATCCCTGCCGAATTAAACAAGACATCTATCTTACCATCGGTTTGCGCTGTAAACTGCTTTAGCGCGCTTTCCACGGATGCCAGATCGGTAACATCCAGCCGTTGCCAACAAGTATTCGCACCGAGCGACTTCGCAATATCCGGTAAATTTCTATCATTAAGATCATACAGACCGACATACCACCCTTTCGCCGCAAATAATTCCGCTGCCGCTTTCCCGATACCGGAGGCTGCTCCGGTGATAAAGATTGATTTCAAAAATTCCTCTGTCCTTCATCCCGGTGATTGAAATGCAATCGGCCTCACCGGGTTTGATTTTCTGATCAGGCAATAAATTTAGACTTCTTGTAACGCTTGCGCAGGTATGGTTGTTTTTCCTTTTTTCCCGGCCAGTCGCCTTCCCCGCTTCATCTCTCGTTCCAGTTCGCGAATATAGGCAAAAAAATCCACCTGAATTGTATGACGGGCTGAAGAGACGTATCGTTTATCCAATGCACGGCGGTCTTTTTCGATCACTGCCTCCATCGCTTTTACCGAGGGCAATGCACACTCGCCGCTTAATAACCGGGCAATCCATTTTGCCTGCAGCTCCGCCAGGGGCATTACAGCGCCCAGTGGCTGGATCAGCCCCAGAAAAAACAGATTGGGCAATGTCGGGTCGACAACCCGGCGATACAGGGATACCCGGTTGTCCTGCGCTGTAAATAATGCCGGATCGAGGAATGGGAAAGTAATGTTGTAACCGGTCGCGTAAATGATGTTGTCGAAAAGTAAACTAGTATCATCAACGAAAGTAACTGATTCGCCTTTTAGCTCCTTTACATCAGGCTTGATTTTAATTCGCCCATGACCGACATATGAGAGGAACTCCTGGTTCAGGGTAGGATGTTCATGTAACAATTTGTGAGGCGGCCTTGGCAATCCGTATCGTTCCTGATTACCAACTGTCAGGAAAGCTAATAAACGGAATAGATTGCGGCGGAGCCAAAACGGCAAATAGTCCAGGGATGGTTTCAACCATTGATCATTGGGAATACCAAGAATGTATTTGGGGAGAACATACGCACTTCGCCGGGTTGAGATATAAACACTTTCTGCCGTGCGGGAAATATCTACAGCGATGTCGCAGGAAGAATTGCCTATGCCCACCAGCAGCACCCGTTTTCCCTTGTATTGTTCCGGGGTTTTATAAAAATGGGAATGGGTAACGTCCCCATTAAAAGTGCCGGGAAAATTCGGCAGGCGCGGATCCCAATGGTGCCCATTGGCAATAACCACGGCGCCATATTCTTTTTCTTCACCAGTGCTAAGCCGCACCCGCCAACGATTTTCTCCCGCCGGGGAGACATTGGTGACTTCTGTGTTAAAGGTCAGGCTATCACGAAATCCGAAGTGGTCGACATAATCTTCGAAATATTGAAGCACATCGGAGTGATGCCCATAATCGGGGAATTCTTCCGGCATGGGATAATCGGAATATTGCATATTCCATTTGCTGGAAATGATGTGCAGGGATTTGTAAGCTGAGGAAAGGCCATTGTCGTTGTTATAACGCCAATTTCCCCCAATACCGGACCCCTTTTCAAAACAATCGTAAGAGATACCGGCTTCTTTAAATGTCTTTGCGGCAGTAATTCCGGAGGATCCCGCGCCGATAATACATGCTTGTTTTTCCATCTTGGCTACCTTGTATCTAACTTTTTGACGCTCACTTATTCGTCTTTAATAAAGCATCGGTGGCAAAATATACGCTTTCCGAAGGTTACATACAATGCAGCTTTAAGATCATTAATTTTCGGCACGGAATATTGTTGTTATTCCGGGAAATCGATGGTCTTGATTACGTCCAGTTTTACCTTAATAACGCCAGCCAGGATGGCATCCAGGCGTGTTGCGGCTTCGTAAGAAAGGTCGATGATCCGTCCGTTCCAACTTTTACAACGATCATTGATCCGAACGTTCACGGTGCGTCCGTTCGCAACGTTTGTCACCCGGCAAATTGTCCCGAATGGTAAAAACGGGTGCGCGGCTGTTAATTTATTGCGATCGTATCTTTCCCCACTGGCAGTAGGACGGCCATGTAAATCGTCGCTGATATAGACGGCTTTTCCGTAATAGGTTTTTTTGATATTAACCGGCGGATCCTGGGAATAGGTTTCCTGCTGAATGCCCCTGTCGTCCTGAACATCCCGCTTTTCCCGGACTTCCTTTTTCTCTTCTTCAGGCTGATACTGCAAAAACGGCCCGTGAAAGTCCCCGGTACTGTCGGTTTTTTCAACCGTGTTAGTGTTATTTCCCCCACTGGTTGTGTTCTCACTTGAAGAAACATCGGACACTTTTTCCGGGGGAGGACTATAGTCCGACTCGCCATAATCCCGATCATTCTTATCCCGCTGACTGTTGATTGGGGCACAGGCCGCAAGGAATCCAATTAATAAAAACACGGTTGCCAGTATTCTCCGGTGAAAATACATAGTTACGAACCTCCTGATGTGGTTATTTATACAACTCCTTCCCGTAGCCGGATAGAATGGCAACAATCAAGCCAAAAGGCCTTTGAAACCTACATGCCAAGTAATATAAATTTCAAGCGCCTAACCCAACTGAAGTTGTATATTTTTACAGTTTATCAAATAAATTCTGCAAGGGCGGTTTATGGTCTTCCTGAAAGATCTCAAACGCAGCCTCATGCAAAATAAAATCCTTTACATTTGTCTTCTCGATTGTCTCCTGGAAAGTCACATAACAATCGAGGGCTTTATGGCAATTTTCAATGTCGATATCATCGACGGTAACAACGCAATCAATGTCTTCCGGCTTGGAAGCATTCAGCTTAAAATAGGTCGCTTGCGAAGCGACTTCGCCGGTTAGCGTTACCATGGCAAAGCGGCGGGGATAGCCATATGCTTCCTTAAGCTTCAGAAATGCGCGCTTTACGGCGGTATGCGCTACCAGGTGATCATGAAATCCACTAATGCCGTGATAAGCGTAAGTTGCAACAACATCCGGGGCAATTTTATGAATTTCACGCAGCAGCACTTCTTCCAATGCCTGTGGATCCATCTCCTTTAGTCCGCCATCAGGCAGATCGAGAACGGTCATTCCGGTAAGGTTTAGCGCTTTAGCGACATTACGCATTTCCTGATAGCGAACTTCTCCCATTTCCGCAATCGAATAACCATACTTATGCCGTTGCCTGGTAGCTCCCCCACGAGTAAGGGTTAGTAGATAAACCTCGTGGCCTTCCCGTACCTGTTTGGACATTACCTGCCCCGGTCCGAATGATTCATCGTCCGGGTGGGGATAAATGTATAAAATTTTCATACTTTAGGCACTCCAGAAGGCTTTTACATCTTCCCTGATCAAAGAACATATTCTCTGTGTCCGGGAAATATCAGCTGTATTACAATACTGCTACATCTTCCCAAAACCACTAATTCCTTTAAAGTAAAACAAAGAGCGGAAATGTCTGAATACTCAGTCACTTCCGCTAACATGATAAATATAATAAATCTAAAACGGTTATGCTACATAAACTTAAGTCTGTTATGATGCTTTTCTCAAGGTCATCCAGCATCAGCAGAATGTTAGGGATTGGCTCACACGAAAAGCAGTGTTCATTGGCTGGTTTTTACGAAACATATCAGCGAGTATTCCTTTCTGCACCTACTTTAGTGGATTTTTTCGGCAATCTGAAAACAGGGGATTTACGGCAGGTTTTGACGCCGGTCAAAATCATCGGTTTTAAGCGGTATACGGAATGGTTTTTGCTCGAATCAAAAAGATTGGCAAACTTGTTAAATTTTGTTAATTTAGGTAAAATTATTGCACAAAAGATAAACATTTCATTTTATCGTCAGATTGCCCGGTTAAGAAATAGCCATGTGACGTGCGTTAACGCTAAAAATTTCAAAGTATGTTAACATTTAGCGAAAGCGTCGGAAATATTGTTCACCGGTCTTTCCAGTTGCGATCTTTAACAACAAGGGTTTTTTATGGCAAAATTACGCATCCGCCATCATACCGGGGAAGAAAAAGAATACATATTGTCATCCGATTCAGTGCTCATTGGCAAAAACGATCGAAGCAAACAAATCAAGAATGATTTGGCGTTTGATGATGAAACTGTATCCCGCCGCCATGCCAGAATTTACTTCGAGAACAATCACTACTACATCGAAGATCTTGGCAGCAGGAACCACACATATGTAAATGACGAGCGTATCAAGCGGGCGCGTTTGCGGGGCCAGGACCATATCCGGATTGGATTTACCAGTATCGTATTTGAATCCGACACCAGGGATCAAACCATTACCAGCGCAACCATCAACAAAGTTTCTCCCGATGCAGGAAACACTGTCGATCTCAACTATCTCATTTTGCAACGGATCAACGAGCAATTTGCGAAAACCACCTCTCTGCAGGATATCATCGGCTGGCTGATAAAACTGGCCTGCCATTCCACCGGCAATGAATCCGGCCTGATCGAAGTCTACGATCATGAACAGGAATTGTATCAGGCAGAATATGGATCGCCGGGGATCAATGATTTACAACCATTGTTTAACCGGGTTAAATCCAGCAAAGAGATCTTACATATTCATCCGGAAGAAACCGAAGAAGCGTTCGAAAGCATCGTTGAAGATCGCTCAGTTATTTGTATTCCTATTGTGAACAAAAATGATTTGTTGGGGATCATCTATATCGAAGACAAATCCAACAAACAGTTTTCCCGGCAGGATATTCGCCTCATCAGCGATATTGCGAATCATACCGCCGCCGGTTTAGAACGGATGATTCTCAACCAGCGGGTGCGAAAAGAAAAAATGGCGCGGCAAAACATGGAAGACTTTCTGAAAAGTCTTCAAAAAAATGAGCATACGAACCGCGCGCTTTTAAATGCCATTCCGGATTTGATGATGCACCTTCAGCAGGATGGCACCGTGCTCTCCTGCAAGATGCCGAAAAATACCATGCCGCTTTTCGGTGAAGATATTCCCGGGAAAAAGCTGGAAGAATTTTTACCGGAAAGCATCAAGGAAGAAACGCTTTCCTACATTGAGCAAGCACTTTATGTCGGCACTATTCAGGTGTTCGAGTTTCAGCTAAAGCTGGACAAGAAAGTACGTTATTACGAAAACAGAATTATGGCCTGCGGTCATTCGGAAGTATTGTCGATCATTCGTGATATTACCGACCGGGTGGAAGCAGAACGAATGCAGGCAGACCTGATTGCAGAATTGCAAGACGCGCTTCACAAGATAAAGACACTAAAAGGCTTGATTCCGATCTGTTCGTCCTGTAAAAAAATTCGTGATGACCAGGGATCCTGGAAACAGCTGGAATTATATATTCAAGAGCATTCCGAAGCAGAATTCAGTCATGGCATTTGCGAAGAATGTATTAAAGTATTATACCCGGATTTTGCTAAAAAACAGTAAGTAAGCATTTACGCTGATTATAAGGAGAATCAGTATGCCAGCCCGTATAACCGTCAGTAAAGTCACCGATGCCGATTGGCGTCTGGAAGCAGATTTAGATGCATCAGTTATCACTATTGGCCGTCATTCCTCTAATGCCGTGCGGCTGGAGGACCCGAAGAAGATAGTTTCCCGTAAACATGCGGAAGTTATCCGGGAAGAAGGCGGATACTCCCTGGTCGATTGCCAAAGTGCGAACTCTACATTTGTTAATGATGAGAAGTTGGTTGCCGATCATCCTTACCAGTTGCAGAATGGCGACCTGATCAAGATCGGGGATTATTTGCTAACCTACTACGCCCCGGAAGACACCACCGAAGCTGACGACATATCTGAGAACCGTACAGTCCTTTATCAAAACCCGTTTTTAAGTGATGCCCGCGCCCTGTTTGACTGGCTGGCGGAGCTTCAGGAAAAGTATGCCAAAGAGAATGAAAATATCCGTAAGGATGCGTTACGGGAAGCCCTGGTTGCCGCATTGGCAGACACTGCAGATAGTTCCGGAGAAATCCTATCCATTCTGCAAAAGTCCTGCCCGGAAGACCTCGAGCAACCGGCCGCGAGTGCGCCGGCCAGCAATACCCGTACAGCACCGGTCAGGGATGACCTTAATACGGTTGCGGATGTTATCATTGACGGCTTAATTCAAACCGCCAAGGCGGATGCTAAATTTCGTAAAGAGTTTATGGATATCGCTACGGTTTTCAGCGAACATCCACTCTATCTCTCTTCACCGGAGGAATTTCGGGAGTATCTCTTTTCTCCGGATATAACCCGTGAGGAATACGAAAGACGGTTGGAGAACATCAAGCTGCAAATTGAAGAGCATTTATTGCATGAGAAGGCAACGTTGAAAGGATACCGTGCCCTCATCGACAGCGGTGCCCAACAGCTGCTCACTTTCCTCGATCCGGACAATCTGGAAAAGTTTTACAGCCGGCAACAGTTCGAGCTTGGTTCACTGAAAATACCGATGGGCATTATTCCCTTCTATGCAAAAATCCGTGCTTTCCGGGATTACAAGAAAATGATTCGGCAAATGGCGGAAGATGGTAAAGTTGGATTCGACCGGAAGATTTTCCGGCCATCGTTTGTTAAATCATACATGGAGACACTCGCCGGCAACAGCCACCTGCCGCCGGCACCGGAAACGATGGAAGAATCGGAGGTTTTCTAAATTTGACGAGAATCTGCTTAACGCAGCAAAATCATTTTGCGGTAACGATTCACTCCGTTCACTGTCAGGCGATAAATGTAAATTCCCGACCCGGCCTGCTCGCGCAGATGATTCCTGCCATCCCAAACAACTTGATAATAGCCGGCACTTTGTTTCTTCCGCACTAATTGAGCAACTTTCCGGCCGAGAATATCATAAATTGCCAGATCTACTTCGCCAGTGCCGGGTAGGCCATAAGCGACGGTTGTCTGCGGATTAAACGGATTGGGATAGTTTTGCGCCAGGCTTAAAGTCGTTGGTAATCCATTTTCTCTACCGGGAATTCCCACTAAAGTACTGTTTTCCCGCCCGGGCGAGCCACCAATTTCCCAGGAAGCCTGCCAGTTTTCCGCCACCTCATTATCCCGGCTGATGTTCAGCAATTCGAGTGTTGGTCCATCTCCATTAGCCGCTGTCGGCCAGGGGGTGCTACTGCTGTAGGTCAATTCGTCAATTAAATTACTGGCATTATCGAAGAGCTGCAGAAGTTCTCCCGCACTGCTCAATCCAAAATCGATTTCACCATAAATTTTGCCTTCTTCCGGAAAGAACTGACGAAAGGCAATTGAGTCCCGGGAAAGTATGGCATACCCTCTGGCAGGAATGGAACTACCGATTGGGAAAACAAAGCGATCGCTGGTATTGTTATCCTGAAAAAACCATCCAGAGACGTCAAGGTCGGTCGATTGTGTATTGTATAACTCTACCCAATCTTTCGTGTCAAAATTCTGAGCGGCAGCATAATTAATCTCGTTAATAACCAATGGAGGCAAATCTGTTTGACTGGTATCAGCCTCAAAAAGAGCGGTCATTTCCAAATCTCCGGCCAACTGCGACTGAAAGACTTGTGCGTTAGGCTTCGGTCCAGCGGACCAGCCAACAAAGCGATATCCTGGCAACGGATTTGCGCGAAAGGTAATCGGTACATTTTTAAAGTAGACACCTTCCCAGGGATAGCTGTCCAAGGAAAGTGTGTTGATTCGAATATGCCCGCTACCAGGTGGCGATACTGCGAGGTTGACCGATATGGAATCTTCGATATTAAATTTACTCATGATATGCTGTTTCACGAAGCCCGGGCGTTTTTGCAAATAAAACTTCACACTTAGCACGCCTTCTTCCCAAAAAGAGATATCATGTCCCCATTGCTCAATTTGCAAGGGCATTTCCGGCAGCAGGTGATTTCTTAAAGAATCAACAACATGATGTGTATGAGCGGTTGAAAAGGTGGTGTTCAACAAATCTGCAAAACGGTTGATAAACCCATACCGGAAATGATCATTCTCCAGTAAATTCCGAATGAGCAGGGTGTTTTTTCCACTTTCAATTCGCACGCCGGTTGTATCTGTTGCCCACTCCAGTGTATTCCAGGAAGGTATCCCATAGTTCTGAAACGGCAAGCCTAATCCATGGTCAAGATCCCACATCATCCAGCGGAAAATGCCATCTGCTGTGCGAGGCCGCCACATGCGAATATTATTACTGAGCCAGTCAAAGTTTCCGGCAAAGATTTCGAAGATCCAGTAATCCCGAAAATTCTCTACATCCATCATCGTTTGAATTTGGGCAAAGTTCGCCGGATCATTCAGATCATTTTCATCGGCAAAAGCTTCCAGTAAATTATATTCCGTCCAATTCCCGACTATCGCATTTCGGTTACCGGGGAAATTAAACGCTCTTTCCAGTAAGTCGATATCGGAACTGCCATAATTCGTTTCAATAAAATGTTCATCCTGCCGTTCACGAATATTATAGAGCCCCCAGTAATTACCATTGAGGAAAACGTGCGACGGGCGATATCCGGCGGTGATATTTGCGACATTTTCCTGGCGATAGAGCACGTGCATAATCGCATCACGCATGTGGGATTTTACGCCTAGCTGCGAGCCGTCATTGCCACCATTCCGCAGCACAAATCTTTTAAAAATTGTAATTGGTTTATCCGGGAATAAGCGGTAGCGAAAATAGGAATCGCCATAACTATCCCGAGCATAAATGCGAAAGGATTGCTGCGGACGACTATCGGGCGCATGGATTTTTATACCGCCATTCTGGCGGATGCCGGTTTGACCATCCGGTTCAAAGAGCTCGACAGAAACTGGTTTTTCCCAATTGGCAGTCCGGTTATTGTAAATGCCGGTTGGGCCCCAAATATTGCTGGAATCTGTCACAAGAGAAACAACCGGTATCGTTGTGGGAAAATTAAGCAGGTAAGTATGTGTAACAACCGCACTGGGTAAATAACCTGGGGCAATGGCAACGGCCCGAAGTGTGGTAAGCCTATCGATGGTTAAAGCGCTGTCATATACCGCTGTAGCGCCGGTAGGCGTGCTGCTATTTAATGTATAGTAAATAACCGCGTTTGTATCCGGACAGCTGAGTTCCAGGGAAAATGCGTTATTAAACATCCCCCCTTGCACCGAGAACTGCGGGGCTTGCGTAAATCCAAAAGTGCCATTGGTATTATTGGCGGCTCCGGGAGTGGTTTCATTAAAGAAATTCCATACCGGGCCTCCATCCGGTTGCCGCCCCTGGGAAATATCCGCGGTTTGTGCGCCAAAAGATAAGGAATCAATATATCGACTGCTATCGGCATCGTATAAACCGATTTCTTCTCCATCCGCAGACAAACGAAAACCGAGATGGATGAGGCTTTGCGTAGGCGTGCCATCTGCCCAGAGTATCAAAAACCCTTTCGGAGGAATTGTCGTACGGGTAGAATCGATAAATGGAATTTGCCATTTCAATGGCTCGCTTAGATCGTCTGTAATATAGAGGCCGGCGACATTTACGGAATCATCCCCGCCATTATATAACTCGATCCAATCGTCATGATCACCATATTCATCCATGATGTCATCGACATTATCAGCCAAAAATTCATTGATAAATAATTGCTGTGCGTTGATGCCGGCGATAGGCAGCAACAGTCCTAAAACCAGGATTAATCCCCAAATCGAATTCACTCTTTTACCCATAAAGCGCTTACAATGCCCTTGTATTTTAACCGACTCACTCACCTCAAATTAGTTAACACGATTTGCGCATCAGCGCAATAGAACCATTTTCTTAACCCGGTTGAATTCTTCGGAACTTAAGCGGTAGAAGTAAATACCGGATCCGACTATGTCTCCTTGATCATTTCGGCCATTCCAGCGCACCTGTTTACTGCCGGCCGCCTGGCGTTGATTAACCAGCGTACGAATTTTTCGACCAAGAACGTCATAGATTACCAAACGAATGATGCCGGCTTTCGGCAGACTGTAGTGTATCGTCGTTTCCGGATTAAAAGGATTAGGAAAATTCTGTGCCAGTTCAAATCGTTCCGGTAAAGATGTCTCCTTATCGTCATCAATACTGACCAGACTGTTTTGATAGCCGGGAGTACCGCCGGAAACCGCTGAGGCAACCCAACTGCCAGGCAGCGTATTATCCAGGCGGTTGATCAACTCCAGACTCGGTCCTCCCCCATTTGGCTGGGTTGGCCAGGGGGCGACTGCATCATAGGCGAAACTATCGACAACCTCCCCGGTGGTTGCATACAAACGGACCTGGTCTCCCTGCCCAAATCCAAACCCGATATTCCCGACAATATTAAACACTTCCGGATGGATCGTCTGGAATGCCAGACTATCCCGGGCAATCACCCAAAAATCGTTTGCAGGAACTTTGGTACCTGCGGGAATCGTGTAAGCGTGAGCATCGTCGTCATCTTTCAGCACCCAATTGCCAATATCAATCGGCGTTTTATTCGGATTATAGAGTTCCAGCCAATCATCAGAATCCTGACCAGCTGCAGGGCGATACATTAACTCATTTACCATTAAGGGGCCATAGGTCAGCATTAGCGAGTCGATAATTCCCATTGCCTTCCCGGCTGTCCCCATTCCCCGTCCGGGAGAACCGGGTAAGAGATGATAAACTTCGTCGAACTCCGGGATACCGGTAATGCAGTTAGGGAAGCTATCAAATTCGACATCATTGGTCATTGAGAATGAGATATCGATCGCACCGGGGCGCGGGCCCTGAATATTTTTGACAAAATTCTTAATATTGTCAGCATTATCGTAGATAACCATATTTGTCGCAGTTATTTGTCCGGTAGCCGGTGTATTGTAATTATCTCCGAAGCGCAGGCCGACATCATTCAGCGCCGAAACGCAATGATCGAGTATCATCTGGGGACTCCCCCAACCTGCTTCAAATCCTTGCTCACAGCGTAATGCCACCGTATTAATTACCCGAACAGTATCCCAGGAAGATGCCGCAACACCCTCGTGAATCCAGTCTTCCAACCAACAATTGATTATCTCCAGACGGCTGCGATTATGGTCAATCGCATCATCCTTACCCGTCAGGAAGAAGCTGTTATAGATGCGGGATGGACCAGTGGCATCCGGATGGACGTAGTCGATGTGAAAACCATCATTGTCATCATCGGCAAACACGCCGTCATCATTGGGAATATTCATTACGTAGGAATTGCCATAATCGAGAATGGTGTAATGGAATTCGCCTCCATGAAAGACAAACGCCGTCACCGATTGATCGACATTGATTGTGCTGCGCAAGCCTCCCAGTGCTTTACCGGGCGAGTAGAGAATGAAGGTGTTTTTTAAGTTCAGTTCGGAAAAATCCTGAGCAAATATCAATGGCTGCGTGCTGGTATGCGCCCAGCCCTTGGCGGGATCCGCACCGCCATTGACAAAGAAGCAGTATTCGATATTTCCAAGGGCATTATGCAATTCAATGCCGCCCCAGGGGGCACTCCAGCTATCTGAAGTAAACAATACCGGTGCGGCTTTCGTACCTTCAACAGTAAGGGTACCATCGACAAAAATATTTACATGCTCCCCGAGCAAAATTCGTGTGCCCGCTTCAATGCGCAATTCACTGCCATTTGGCACCGTCAAATCGCCATCGATTAAACGGTCTGCACTGGCATCCCAAACGGTTTGCCCAGCTGGCAATTGCCCGTTGTAAGTGGCGACCGACGGTGAGTTGACGACCTGTACATTGCGACTGAGGGCCTGTAAATCCGGGTGATTCATGGTCAAAATAAAATCGTCGCTGCTATTCACAACTGGGGCGAGTGTCGCAGTTCCTTTTTTGAATTTCACCAGTGTATCCGCCAATGCCACTTGTGGCTGCAGCCCACTTTCGAAAGTGTAATACGGACTCATTTTGCCGCTGGGTGTTTTTACCCGAAAGACAATCGGTAGCCTTTCTCCGGTTCGCACCCGCAGGGGTGCGACAATTTCGATTTTCTCGGTCGTATCCGTTGGCGCAAAGATCGCATCAATCGTTTTATCACCATCCAGCGTCACCGTTACAACCGGAGAATTACCGAGATTACTATCGGACCAACCGACAAACTCAAAACCGGGCATTGGGGTCGCTTCTAATTCTACCGGGATTGTTTGCACATATTGACCACTCCAGGGATAACTATCCAGTTGCAGGGTATTGATGCGGACTTGCCCTTCCTGGGGATTCGCATTTAGAGTCAGCTGCGCCCAGCCGGGCACCAGAAAGTAGGCCTCCAGCTGGTTGCGGACTACCGCCGGCCGCCCCTCGGCAAAAGTTCGTAAACTCTGCACACCATTTTCCCATTGAAATACGGATCTGCTCCAACGGCTGGCCTCATTCGGTATTTCCGGGGCAATATGATCTGCCAGAGAGTCGATCTTGGCAATCACCCGATCCGGCAGAAAGCGGGAATTCAGAAAATCCGCGATTCGGTTGATATAGTCATTTTTAAACTGCTGATTCGCCAGTAAACGATTTACCAGCAAATTGGGTTGTTCCAGGCCAGTCGTATCATTTAGGATTGTAAAACCATTCCAGTTTACATTGGTATAGGTGCGATCCATATCCCAGATTGTCCAGCGCCATTTGCTATCCGGTGTTCTTTCCCGGTATGCGGAAACGCCCCATAACCAGCTTCGGTATTCAGCGCAAATCACCATCGCCTGCAGATTGAGAAAGTTCTCCATATCGATGCGTTGCAGCGCTTCCTGGTATGCCGCATTCTGAGAAAAATCGTTTTGCCGGATGAACGCATAAAGCGCGTTAAATTCATTGAGGTCGCCGGCTTTTACATCGACAGCCTGTTTGAGATAACGAATTAAGTCGAAATCCTCATAACCGGTATGATCAGTAATAAAATGATCATTAACGCTTTCGCGCAGGTTATAAATCCCCCAGTATTCATCGTTAAGATAAAGGATGGCAAAGTTGCTTTCTGTGGCCAATTCCCCCATTCCCCGCCAATGTTCGTTCGTCAACGGATCACGCAATAAGCTACCGGTTGGCATCTGGATATCGTCATCATAGCCGGAACGCAGCACGATATTCTTGAAGGATTGCACAGATGAATTTTCGAATAGAGGATACTCCAGGCGATCAGCGCCATACCCGCTCTTGAAGAACAGTCGAAACGATTTTTTCGGCCTTAGCCGAGAAGAGCGTCCCTGAATGCGAATCCCCGATTTAATGTTAAACGCAGCTGCCCCATCTTTCAAAAACAAATTGTAAGCGGGCCGTTCCCATTCTACCCCTTCCTGGTTATAATTGGTGTAAATGCCGAACTGATTATCAAATAAATCGTCCGGATCAATTACGACAGACAACACGGGCAGGGTGAAGGTTTCATCAACAAAATACATGTTGCTGGGCATTTCCCCGGGAATGTATTGGTCCTTGAAGGCCCGGGCCCGCAAAGCCATTGTGCCGCTTATATCAATCGCTCCCTGATACTCAAAAGAACTGGCTTCCGGATTATGTCCATCGAGGGTATAACGGATGGTCGCCTGGGGATCGGTGGAGGATATCTCTGTTTGAAAGCCGCCATTGTAACTACCGGCAGGAAAGGCAATTAACGGCGGGGATGTTACGCCAAGATAATTCGTGGCGCCATTCGCTTCCCCCGGCGTTGGGACATCATAAAAACGCCAGTTCGCATTGTTTCCGGGATCTCTGCCCAGGGAAATATTGGTATGCTGGGTCGAAAAGCTGATGGCATCAACCACGTTGATCCCATCCGGCGCAACCAGGGCAATATCCTCGCCGCTCCGGGACAAACCGAACGGGAGATGTGTTGCCCCCTGAAAGGTTTGATCATCCGCCCACAATAGCAGGTAGCCGCCGGCAGGAATTACTGTCGCAGCTGGATTTCCGCCGGGAATCTGCCATTTGGTGAGATCATTGAGATTATCGGTAACATAGTAGCCGGCAAGGTCTATGGATTGAGCGCTGCCGTTAAAAATTTCCACCCAATCTTCATACTCCTCATACTCATCAGCACCCTTAGCAATATTGCTGGCAAGGAATTCGTTGATCTGAAGACTTTGTGCGTTAAGGGCGAATCCCGCAAAAAGAAGAAAAAGCAAAGAAAAGATACGTGGCATTTTTTATCCTGAATTTATTCTATTTTCAAACCTATAAAGCTGAGCAAATTTTATCTGTATTGAGAGATGCAATTTATCAGAATCATCCCCGCACGTTCATTTAAGTAATACCGTTTAGCCATCCATTTCCCGCCAGGATTTAGCAGCACGACGCAGGTGAGGAATCGTGATCGATCCGCCGACAACCAAACCGATAGAAAGTGATTCCTGCAGTTCTGCCTCATTAACGCCTTCTTCCCGACAGCGCACTAAATGATAATTGATGCAATCGTCGCAGCGCAACACCAGGGAAGCGACCAGACCAAGCAATTCCTTGGTTTTCACCGGCAAGGCACCTTCCTGGTAGGCTTGATGATCCAGACTAAAAAAGCGTTTGGTAACCAGGGCAGCATTTTCCAGAACAACCTCATTTAGTGCCTCCCGCTCTTCCCAATACGCTTTAATTCCACCACTCATTACTACTTGTTTTTTATCTTCAGACATAATTTCTCCTGCAAATTAAACACAGATTATTTCTATTTAACAAATCGATTTTTTCTAAAAGGGTAATATCATCATCTCAGGGAAATATTTGAAACCCGATGACGAAAGCATATCATCAATGGAAAATTGGAGGGATTATTTTCAGCGGATATATGATAATTTAGAAAGTGTCGATTCTTAAAAATAATTATTTACAACTTCTCCCAGCCGTTTGATCTAACGGTTATTCAACAAATCAAGAATTTCAGCAACTTCCATTTTTACTTCTGCAAGAATTTTTCGCAGCTTCAGGTTTGCGTTATCACTGGCGGACAAGCTCTCTCCATCTTTTAATTTATCCTGAATCGCCTCTGTCGATAATTTATCATCTTGCATGTATGATTTAATCCGAAATAACAGGGTGATATCATTGTCGGTGTAAAAGCGGTTGCCGGCTTTATTGCGATTGGGTTTTAATTGCGGGAACTCTTTTTCCCAATTTTTTAGGGTCGTGACAGTAAGCCCGACCATCGCAGCAGTTTGGCGAAGGGAATAGTAGAGTTTTTTGGACGGCTTTTGGATACTCATCGCATGGTCCGGGTTTCGATACGGGCTTTTCTTCTGAAATCCTGCGGCTAATGAACGATAATATTTGAATATACATTCACTTAGGGGCTATGATCAAGGAATAATTGGCGGCGAAAGAAATATTGAAACATCGGTGTCAATATTGCCGGACTGCTAAGGGTCGCTAATTTCCACCGTTCCCGGGCGGGTGGCATTGGCAGTCGCAGTTTTCGCCGGAATGCAGACAAGCTTTCGAACTGATAGACGGGAATGCGCGGCAGCTGTAATAAATCGGGTGGATCGGAACGTTTACGCATTCCCTTGCATCCAAATACAATGCCGGTTTCTTTAGCCAAATTCCGCACTTCCTCATTTTGCATCCCAAACGGATAGGCCAGGCTGACAATCGGCCGTTCGGACAATGCTTCTAAGATATTCCGGGACTGCACAATTTCAGATTTGAGATGGTCCTCATTTATCCAGGAGAGTGCCCGGTGAGTCATGGTATGCGCGCCTAATTCCCACCCAAGATTTGCAATCGCCAGCAGCTGCTGTTCAGACATATGGCGGAATTTGATGCCGGCAAAGTTGGCATCCCATTCGTTGAGCTTACCGATAAATTTGCCAATCACATAAACAATGCCGCGTTGCCCATATTTCTCCATCACCGGCAAGGCATTTTCGTATACCGAGGCATAAGCATCGTCAAATGTTATGATGACTGTTTTCTCCGGAATTTCCACGGTAAACAGCAAATCCTGAAAGGTTATTGTCTGGTATCCTTCCTGATGCAGATAGGCCATTTGCTCCTGAAACTGGGGGGGAGAAAGCGCATTGATGCCCACTTCCATTCGCGGGTCGATCTTATGATACATCAGCACCGGAGTGCGATTCAGAATCGATATGATTTCCGGGAGCGGCCGCTTATTCCCCACCGTTCTCCCGTAAATTATAGAAAGGTAAATCTGTTAAATCGGCGAGACGTTCGTTGGCGATACGGCCTTCGTAAATCAACAGTCCATTCCCGAGATCAGCGTTTTTAAGCAGTGTTTTTTGAAAGCCATTTTCGCCAAAATCGATCAGGTAAGAAAGCAGCACATTACTGAGTGCATCGGAAGATGTACGCTGCACGACACCAGCAAGATTAGAAAGGCCGTAATACCAAATATGTTCAAGAAAATGCAACGGCGCTTCCGGGCGGGTCGGGTTGCTCATATCGAATCCTCCGCCGTAATCGACGTCGAGATCGACCACGACACTTCCCTTGGGCATTTCACGGAATAATTCACCCGGCAATGAATGATTGGCGTTATTTTCGATATCTATCACCGCACTTAATAACAAATCCGTTTCCGGTAATATGGCCCGAAGATTTTCTTCAAACAAATTGGGCCCCTCTTCCCCATCACTCTCAAATGGTAATAGCCGGTTGACGGTTGCACCGTTATTTGCAGCCCAGTTAGCCGCACTTTCCGCCGCGGCGCTATTACCGATGATGGTTACCCGGGCAATGGCGTTACCGGGCGCATTCCCTATTAAGACGCCCAGTCCCCCGGTGTTGCCCAGCAAAGAGTTCGCCCCTTGCTGTATGGCTAGCTGCCCTTCAATGTGCAGCATGGTATCAATCAGTGGCCGGCCGCTGCCTTCCAGCAACATATCGTAAGTATACCAACTACAACCACGCCCGGCGAGCGCGCGGGAATATTCCGGTTGATGAAAAATGTTCGCAAAAGAAAAAATGGTATGTTCCGGGCTAATGAGGTCGACTTCAAAAAGTTTTGGATCGCGGATCTTCAGGATAAATTCTGACTGACCATATAATTTCTCCGGAGAAGGGGCAATTACTGCGCCGGCATCTTCATAGGCATTATCGTCATATCCGCATTTTTCACCCGCGCGGGATTCGACATAGACCTTATGCCCGTGTTTTACAAGTTCTGCAACCAGGGACGGCACAGCGCCGACCCGGTATTCCAAGTTCCGCATTTCCAGCGGAATTCCAAATATCATTCCTCCGATACCTCAATTAATCGCACTTGTAAAACAGTAATATAGTCAAACTAGTTCTTGGCAACGAAAACAACCTTCAAAACATCCCTGGCATCAAATAATTCCCGGGCAATTTCCTGTATGGAATCGGTCGTAGTGGCGTCGATTTTTTCAATAACATTATCGATAGAAAAGAATTTCTGATGGTACATTTCCATCACCGCCATGCGGTTCATACGAGCGGCAGTACTTTCCAGGCCGAGCACAATATTTCCCTTTAATTGTGATTTCGCTTCCCGGAGTTCCTCTTCGGAAATTGGCTGGCCGGTTAATGAATTCAACTCTTCGTCCAGCAACTCCAGCGCGCGGGACATATTTTTCTGATCGGTACCGAGATAAATTCCAAACATGCCGCTATCCAAATACAGCTCATAATAGGAGTATATCCCGTAAGCAATGCCGTGGCTTTCCCGAATGTTTTGAAACAGCCGGGCGCCCATGCCACCGCCGAGCACCGTGTTTAGCAGCAACAGATCGAAACGACGCGGATCATTATAGGAAATTGCCGGCACACCCAGGCAAATATGGCTTTGCACGATGGGACGTTCGAGGAAGAATTCCCCACGGCCGAAATCCTTCGGCTCTTCAATTGTCGCTGGCCGGGATGCAGCGGGAAATTGAAAGTTCTTCTCAACCAACGCCACCAGCTCCTTATGTTTCAGGTTACCGGCGGCAGCGATGACAATATTTTCTGCCCGATACTCTTCCTGAAAAAAACGCATCACGTCGGCCATTTTCATGCTGCCGACGGAAGATTCCGTCCCGAGAATAGAATAGCCGAGACTATGCTTAGGAAAAAGCTTATCCATGAATAGTTCCTGCACCATTTCTTCCGGGGTGTCTTCCATGGAATAAATTTCATCCAGGATGACATTGCGCTCCTTTTCAAACTCCTTCTCCGGAAAACCGCTGCGGCAAAGCATATCGGAAAGCACATCAACCGCATGGGGCAGATATTCGTCCAGAATTTCGATGTGATAACAAGTGTATTCCTTGGTCGTAAATGCATTGATCATTCCGCCGAGGGACTCGATGGTGCGGACAATATCCCGCGCTGAGCGTTTGTCGGTATCTTTAAACATGAGGTGCTCAAGGAAGTGGCTGATCCCCATTTGCACTTCATTCTCGAAACGGGAGCCGGTCTTTACCCAAACCCCGATAGAGACAGAACGAACATAGGAGATATATTCGGAAACAACGGTCAGTCCGTTATCCAGGGTTGTTTTTGTTGCGTTTTCCTGTATTGTCAATTGCTTGCTCGCTTCGTTATTAACAGCTTTCAATAATTCTATTACGCATCCAAATTTTCAATTTCCGGCGGTTCAATGCCTTCCGGCAATGCCAGGCCAAAAATTTTGGCGTAAAAATATAATTCACAATCGAGTGCTTTCTTAATGTTTTCTGCTTTTCTAAATCCATGTCCTTCTTCGGGGAAGGTAATATAGGCGACTGGCAATTTCTTTTCCCGTAATGCATTAACCATATTTTCTGCCTGCGTCGGTGGAACAACCTTATCCTCCAACCCCTGGAAAAAAATGATCGGGCTGGACAATTGATCGGTGGAATGAATCGGCGAACGTTCTTTGTAAATATCCTTCCGCGCCGGATAGGGCGCCACCAGGCGATCATTATAGCGGGACTCAAACTTGTGCGTATCGAGAGAGAGTGCTTCCAGATCGCTAATGCCGTAATAGCTGGCGCCGGCCTTGAAGGTATCAAAAAAGGTTAAGGCTGCCAGTACGGTGAATCCGCCGGCACTGCCTCCGGTAATCGCCAGCTGATCCGGATTGACCATATTCTGCTCGACGAGAAAACTGGCCCCATTGATGCAATCTTCCACATCAGCGATTCCCCACTTGCCATCCAGCAAGTTACGATATTTCCGGCCATAGCCGGTGCTGCCTCGATAATTGAGGTCCAGGACGGCAAATCCCCGGCTGGTCCAGTATTGAATTTTAAATCGAAAAGCGCTGCTGGTAGCACCGGTCGGGCCACCATGGCACATCACAATCAACGGCGGCCGGGTGCCGGCAGGGGCGAGATAATTTTCATTCTGCGGATGATAAGAGAATCCGTGTGCTTCCTGGCCAGCGCCACTCATAAAGGAGATCGGTTTTGCGATTGAGATGAATCCCGTACTAATAATTGCTTTCGTGGACTTCCGCAAGGTTTCGTAACTTTTCGTCACCGGATCGAATGAAATCACCCCTTCCGGAGCGGTCGCAGATGCGCCGAGAAATGCGGCGCTGTTCCCGGATGCCCGCACCTGGGTAATATCATTAAATGGTAATTCGATGGTTTCTATTGCCCGGCTTTGCAGATCGACCGTGGCCAGTTGCCAGCTGCCGTTTTGCGTGTATGCCGCCAAGAGTGTATTAGCGTCCTGCAAGGCATAGGTGGACATGCCGAACACCCATTGCGGCAAACCAAACTCCGCAGAAAGATCGGTCATCTGTTCGATTTCGCCATTCCGCCAACGATAGATTTGCCACCAGCCATTTTCCTGATCGGATACAAAGTAGAGGGCGCCATCCGCTCCCCATTGCGGTTGAAAAACGGAAACATCCGCTCCACCGGCAATTTTTCTCGGAGAGACAGGTGCCCCTTTATCATCGAGATCGGCCATCCACAATTCGGTGGCATTCCAGGGCATATTGGGATGGTGCCAGGTTATCCAGGCAAGCTTGTCGCCAGCATCATTCATTACCGGATTGCTGTAAAAATCATTGCCGGACAACAGCGTTTCCGCTATTCCAGTACCATTCATTTGCAAGGCAACGATTTGATCCTCCGGCTCCCGCTCATCTTCAAAATGAGTTTCCCGGACCATCACCAGGCGATCTCTTTTTTCGTCCCAGCAGAGATCTGCATATGCCTGGGAATTATCATCGCTTATTACTTCGGGAGTGCCGCCCGGAGCAATGCGATAAACCTGACGGTCAGTATCATTAACGAAAAAGACCTGGCCATTCCGAACGGTAAAAGCATTACCGCCGTATTCATGAGCGCGGGTTCGCACATTGAAAGGTGCTGGCGTAAGCATCTCCATTGCAGCATCGGCCGACCAACGCATGATTGTGAAGCGGCCTCCCTCTGAGGGGCGATTTTCCGTCCAGTAGATGGTATCACCGTCGATATGGATATTCCCGAGGCGCATTGACCCGGCAGCGATTATTTCCGAGGTTATCGGTGATTGCCAACTCCCATATTCCGCAATTTTCGGCAAGGTGTTATTTGACATGCAATGCCTCTCCTTC
Source organism: Calditrichia bacterium (assembly GCA_028284905.1). Classification (GTDB taxonomy): domain Bacteria; phylum Calditrichota; class Calditrichia; order RBG-13-44-9; family J075; genus JACKAP01. The sequence continues at coordinate 102,129 of JANQQU010000022.1, read as the reverse complement.
TCCTATTCCTTCAATTTCAGCCATTTTAGCAAGCAATTCACCATATGCAGTGGTCAACTCTTCCCCGACAACAATCAGTTCGCTAAAAAAGCTCAATAACGACCGAACCGTTTTCAGATTCCCGTTCGTTAATGCGGTAATATATTTATCGATGATATCGCGGTAAAAATCCTGAAAGGCATAGACCATCCCAATGTGATCAGCCACTTGATATTTAATATTGGTGAATGCCCCGATGGATTGCGCCGTTTCCAGTGAAGATTTTCGGATTAGCGGCGGCATTACGCCCCGATAGCCTTTCAACTCCACCTCGCTGATTAAAATATCATCATCGGAATTTTTCAGGATTTGTGTGAGCGTATCCCGCATTTGCCGGTAATACGGCAGGCGGTCTTCAATAAAGCGCTTATTCGTCAGTAACTCTGTGCGAATGCTCGTTAGGGCATGATTCGCGGTAGCCGCATCTCGGGCATTCTGCCGCCATTCATTGATAAAAAAAGCCAGGGAAAGACTGAGGAAAATCGCCACAATTTCTATAAACAATACCGCCGGGGAAATGTTGTGCTTCTTCAGCAGACGCAGCATAGCGCTGATCCTTTACTTTTTCTTGAAAGCAGCAATTGCATTCGCAGTGAAATCGGAAAGCACCAGCTTCCCACTCATTTCGGCCCGTTCTTCCAGTAGCGTTTCCCAATGATCGGTGCCGGTCCAGCAAGCTGTTTTCAGCCGTTGCATTGCCTCCGGACTAAATCCGGCCAAGCGTATCGCGGTAGTCTCGACAGCAGCATCAAGCGTTTCAATGGAAGCATAGGTGTCGACATAAAGCCCATGATTTTTTGCCCAGGCGGCATCCCGCCAATCCGCATCGATGGACATCGCCGTAAATGGTCCATTGCCAATCTTCCGTTCCACTGCCGGGCCGACAACAAACGGTCCAATGCCCAATGCCAGCTCACTTAGTTTAATTGCGGAGCGCTCTGTTGCCAGGGCATAATCCATCGCAGAAGCAACGCCAACACCGCCGCCAACGGCTTTCCCCTGGATCCGGCCAACGATAAACTTCGGGCATCTGCGCATGGCCAAAATCAAACGGGCGAAACCCATAAAAAATTCTTTTCCTCTTTCGAAAGAATCTATCGCCAGTAATTCATCAAAAGAAGCGCCGGCACAAAAAGGACCGTCTCCTTCACTTTTCAAAATGACCACCCGCGCATCATCATTTTTACCAACCGCATCAATGCTCTCAGCAATTTCTTTCAGCAATACACCGGGGAGTGAATTCTTTTTGGGATGAAAAAATGTTACGGTTGCTATACCGTCCTGAATATCAACTGTTACACGTCCGTTATCTGTCATTTCTGCCTCTGTAACTATCTGTAAATTGTGCTTTAAAAACATCAATTTTCAATATCCAATTTCCAATGTAAAATAAGCATTATTATTAATTTGGAGATTTTACATTGAATATTCATCTGTTGGAAATTTATTTCTTCACTTTGTCAAAAACATACCCACCTTTTACGGCGCCCCAAACCTGCTCACCATTCGCATCGTAACCACGATCCCAACTGACGATTCCTTGCGCGGTAACGGAAACCTCCGAGGTTGCATAACTGGCACCGCGATGATTGCTTACGCAGGCTCGCTCGACAGTGCTGCCTACAAAAATATTATCATCGATTCGTTTCAGGACAACTGCACAGCCTTCCCTTGCCAGCAACGAATCGGGCGTAAGGGAAGCGAGCGGATTCTCAGTTTTCCAGGCGCCGGCAAATCGTAACGGCTCCTCGAAAGAATATACTTCGCTGTGAATAGTACCATCCTCCTGCTGCTGTAAACGATAGACGCGCTGCCGATAGGGCTGATCGAGATAGTCTGCCGCCGCCTGTTCAACATACAGCCAGGGACCATCAGGATCTTCCGGCCAAATCGGGCACATTTCCAGACGGATGTCAAAGAATGCAGAGTCTGCTTCGGCCTGCGATGCGCTGCTGAAAGATCCGATCATCCAGGATTTTAAGGTTTCCATGTCGCTGGAGTCTTGTCCCTTCTCTGGGCTACAGGCAGGTAGCAGGGAAAGGCCTATCAGGAGTATCAATGTTTTTCTAAGCATTTCGTTATCCGTTGTTCGTTGTTCGTTCACCTATTTGAATATTCTTTAGTACTGCTACTGCCAGCTGTCCACTGCCACTATTTCTGTTACGCTTCCTGATGTTTACAGGCGACCAGTGTCAGAATGGTATAGACTGCAACCATGACATCTTCCTGGTTGAATATTTCCACATGCCATTCAACTACGCCCTGACGCGGTTCATCTTCCCGCTTTTCTTTCTGGGTCTTGCGTTTACAGGTTAATGTCAGGTAAATAGTATCCCCAATGTAAACCGGTTCGATGAAGCGTAAATCGTCCATACCATAGTTTGCGAGCACCGGACCTTCTCCCGGCCAAACAAAAAGACCAGCAGCGGCGGAAACTACAAAATAACCGTGTGCCACCCGTTGCTGGAAGACATAATGCCGTTCGGCGGCCAGTTTATCGGTATGGGCGTAAAAATAATCGCCGCTGATGCCGGCAAAATTAACGACATCCGCCTCGGTAATGGTTCGGCGATGGGTTTTCAGGGTGTCCCCAACATTAATTTCTTCGAAATATTTCTGGAAAGGATGGATGCGGTCCTGCGGTTGGGCAGCGCCGGGCATCCACTCGTTCGTAACGCGGGTTAAGGTAGTTGGATGTCCCTGCAGTGCGGTGCGCTGCATATAGTGCAGAACGCTGCGCATGCCACCGAGCTCTTCTCCACCGCCAGCGCGGCCGGGGCCACCATGCACCATGTGCGGCAGCGGCGAGCCATGTCCGGTAGATTCTTTTGCAGAGTGCTGATTGACAATCATAATCCGGCCGTGATAGGCTGCGGTGCCAAGAACGATATCCCGGGCCACCTGATCATCCCCGGTGAAAAGCGAGCCAACCAGACTGCCTTTCCCCATTTTGGCCAGTTCGATCGCTTCATCACCATCCTTGTAAGGCAAAATTGTGCTGACCGGGCCAAATGCTTCAATATCATGGGGTGCGGTATTGCTAATGGGATCGTCACAATAAAGCAGAGAGGCTGGAAAGAAGGCACCAGCATCGCGGTCGCCGCCGAGGATTTCAAAATTATCGAGATCGCCATACACCAGTTCGGAAACAGCCATCAACTCCTGCACTCGTTCGTGTACTTCCGTCACCTGCCCGCGGCTGGCGAGGGGACCCATCCGCACATCTTCGCGGGTGGGATCGCCCATTTTCACCTTATCTAAACGGGCTTTCAAGGCTTCGATGACATCGTTGACCCGCTCGCGGGGTACAATGGTGCGCCGGATAGCGGTACACTTCTGCCCGGCCTTAACAGTCATCTCACGGGCAACCTCTTTTACGAAAAGATCGAACTCCGGATGATCCGGAGTAACGTCCGGCCCAAGGATGGAACAATTGAGTGAATCCGCTTCCATATTAAAACGCACGGAATTGTCGACAATTGCCGGATGCATCTTCAGCTTTTTGCCGGTCCAGGCAGATCCGGTAAAAGTGACCACATCCTGACAATCGACATGATCGAGCAGGTCGCCGGTGCTGCCGCAGATTAATTGCAATGCCCCCTCGGGGAGGATACCGGACTCAATAATCGATGCAACCACTTTCTCGGTAAGATAGCAAGTCGCTGTTGCCGGTTTCACGATCGTCGGCACGCCGGCCAGCAAAGACGGGGCAATTTTTTCCAACATTCCCCACACCGGGAAATTAAATGCATTAATGTGAACGGCGGTCCCTTCCAGAGGTACGCAGATATGCCGTCCGACGAAGCTGCCTTCCCGGGACAATCCTTCCATCGGGCCATCGACATAGAAAGGCTCGTCGGGCATTTCCCTCCGTCCTTTACTGGCATAAACGAAAAGCGTACCGATCCCGCCATCGACGTCAATCCAGGTATCGCCCTTGGTCGCACCGGTCATTGCTGAAGTCGGGTAGAACGTTTTTCGCCGTTCGTTAAGGTATAATGCCAGTTGCTTGAGCATACGGCCACGCTCATGAAAGGTCATCTTGCGAAGGGTGCGTCCCCCAACATTCCGCCCATAGGCGAGCATCGCCTTAAAATCCAATCCATCACTGGTTACACTACCGATCAACTCACCATTGTAGGCATTATAGACCGGCTTCCCGTCTCCACTTCCCTCAATCCATTTTCCCTGGGCATAACTCTTGATTTTCATAAAAAACTCCTGAATGATTCGTTGATCGTTGATCGTTCCCCGCTTCATCTTACCCAATAATTTTCACTTGATAACTGTCAACTGTTCACTGATAACTGTCAACTGATAACTGTCAACTGATAACTGTTCACTGATCTTTCTGTTTTTTCCAGCTCTCATACATTTTCGATTGCGGAGGCCGATTGGCGGGCACTTCCCGTAAAGGTTCACACGGCTTCAACGTTTTACGCAGTTGCGCCGGTAATGACTGATACAATCCAGTGCCTTTGCTTTTCCAGGCGATCATTTTGTCGCTAACATCCTTGATAATTTTCGCTGGGTTCCCCACCACCAGTTTGCGGCCGGGAATCTCCATGCCTTCTTTCAGAAAGCAAAGTGCGCCGACAATGCATTCATCGCCAACCTGCACATTATCCATCACCACAGCATTCATACCGATCAAACAATTTTTACCGATATGCGCGCCATGAATAATCGCTCCATGGCCGATATGCGCTGCTTCTTCCAACACGACGGTTACACCGGGAAACATATGAATCGTGCAGTTTTCCTGCACATTGCAACCATCCTTAATGATGATCTCGCCCCAGTCACCACGAATTGCTGCCCCCGGCCCGATATACACATCTTTTCCAATAATCACATTGCCGGTAACCGTGGCATTCGGATGCACGTAAGCACTCTCATCAATAACCGGGCGGTAGCCATCGAACTCAAAAATATTGCTCATTGGAAATTCAGTTCCCTTTCCCCATTAAGATTCAGCTGCCCCAATTCCGTCAGCATATCGGAAAGATTCGGCAGCGTTGCGGAGATACAAAAGAGCCGATCGTTGCGCACGTCTCCACGTAATCCCCAACAGTTTCCATGTAAAATGGCAACACTACCACCTAATTTGTCCTTTATTGCGCGTACCAAGTCTGTTCGCTGCTCTGCGACTTCAGTATCGCTGATCAGACTGCTGTAGGTCATCAGCACCAGTGAAGACATAATAGAATCGATGTCCGCGCCATTTTCCAGGCCAACCTCAATAACATCCTGAACCCGCTCGGTAACGCGCTCCAATGGTTTTTCCTGCACCCGAACAAAAATATATTCGATCGACAAGCGGGTTAGATTGGATGCTTCATTGGAGCGATTGCTCACTGCATCATCTAAAAAACTGTCTATATTACCTGTACCCATAACGCCCTCTTATTTATGTACAATGCCAGAGTATACTCATTTTCCGGATTGTTACCTAGATTTGTTAAAGATCGAAAAGAGTAGCAATTGGCAGCAGAAAGTAAAAACCTTTTACTTACTGCCTGCTGTCACTGCCCAGTGCTACTTTCTCAGCCAGTTACTCCACGCGTTCAATGACCACGGCCATTCCTTGCCCGACCCCAACGCACATGGTGCAAAGCGCAAAGCGTTCATTTTTTTGCTCCAGCTCAATCATCGCGGTCGTAATCAATCGAGCGCCGGACATACCAAGGGGATGCCCCAGGGCAATCGCGCCGCCATTCGGATTTACCCGGCGATCGTCATCGGCAATTCCCAATTCCCGCAGGCAAGCGAGGCTTTGGGCAGCAAAGGCTTCGTTCAGCTCGATAACGGCGATATCATCCAGAGAAAGGCCGACTTTCTTGAGCACTTTCCGGGAAGCTTCTACCGGTCCAACCCCCATAATCCGTGGCGGTAAGCCAACGACAGCCGAAGCAACCACCCGGGCGCGCGGCTTCAAGTCCATTTCATTTACTGCTGCCTTCGATGCCAATAGTAATACACAAGCACCATCATTAATCCCGGAAGAATTCCCGGCGGTAACGCTGCCTTTGCCATCCTTACGAAATGCAGGCTTGAGGGAAGACAGCTTTTCCAAACTGGTATCCGGACGAATAAATTCATCATGGTTGAAAACTAACGGATCCGCTTTTCGCCGGGGAATTTCTACCGCGGCGATCTCGATGGAGAGCCGTCCAATTTCCCGGGCCAGATCCGCTTTTTGATGGGATGCCAGGGCAAACGCATCCTGATCTTCCCGATTTATATTGAACTGTTCGGCCACGTTCTCAGCGGTATTTCCCATGCCATCCGCACCGTACATATCCACCATACGCGGATTAACGAAACGCCAGCCGATACTGGTATCATATATCTTTGCGTCCCGGGCAAACGCAGATGTTGATTTTCCCATCACGTATGGCGCCCGCGTCATCGATTCTACCCCGCCGGCAATATAAAGGTCGCCATCACGCAGCTGAATCGCCCGGGCAGCATGCACCACCGCACTCATCCCGGATGCGCAGAGGCGATTCACAGTTTCCCCGGGCACTGTTACCGGTAGACCGGCGAGCAGGCCAGCCATCCGGGCCACATTGCGATTATCTTCCCCGGCCTGATTGGCACAGCCGAGAATAAGGTCATCAATACGAGCCGGATCGATATCGGGATTGCGTTTTAGTAACTCGATAATCGGCAGCGCCGCCAAATCATCAGTTCTTACTGTAGAGAGTGATCCGCGGAATTTGCCAATCGGCGTACGGATCGCATCAATGATGTATGCTTCTGTCATTTTTCCTCACTTTCAATCGTATCTAAAAAATTCTTGCCGGTGCGATATACTGTAGCGGAAAAGACACCTACCTTGGTTTCATCCGCCGCCTTTTTTACGGTTACCGAATAAATACCGACCTTGTTACTCAGCGATTCTTCCCGGGCTTCCGCCAGCAAAACATCGCCTTCATTTACCGCAGCGGGATAAGCCATACTTGCGTTTAGCAACACACTTAAGCGGCCATGGGAATTACAAGCAAATGCCAGTGCGCTATCCGCCAGCGCAAAGGTGACGCCTCCATGGCAAACGCCAAAGCCATTAAGCATTTCCTTACGAACAGTCATCTGCAACTTTACATGGCCTGCAGCCACAGATAGCACCTCAATACCTAGCCATTGGCTGTAGGCATCCCGTGCCATCATATTATCGACGACTTTCTTAGGCAGTTGATCAGTTAAACTCATTTTTCTCCGCCCGGGAAAAAAGTGCGCTGGTTACGAACCATGCGTTTCATTAAAGGACTGGGGCGGTAACGATCCTCTCCATATTCCTCTTGCAATTCTTCCAGTTGCCGCAGCACCGTTTCCAGGCCAAGTTCATCCGCCCAGGCCAATAATCCTTTCGGATAATTCACGCCGCGCGTCATCGCCAGATCAATATCTTCCGGCGAGGCTATATTGAGAAAAACCGCATCGACAGCTTCGTTGATTAACATCGCACGAATCCGACTGACAATCGCCTCAGCCAAAGCGCTATCTTTCACCGGTTCAGGATTAACAGCGTCTTCTCCGTAATGATAGTATCCCCGACCGGATTTCCGACCGAGAAATCCCGCTTCTGTCATGCGCTTTTGGGTAAAGGAAGGTTTATAGCGAGGGTCGTAGAAGAACGCTTCGAAGACTGTTTCCGTAACTTTGTAATTGATATCATTACCAATAAAATCCATCAATTGAAAAGGCCCCATCCGAAACCCACCGATCTCTTTCATCGCCCAATCAATCGTTGCGACATCGGCAACATTTTCCTCTAAGATACGCAATGCCTCGCCATAGAAGGGCCTGGCAACGCGATTAACAATAAATCCGGGCGTATCCTTGGCAAGCACAGTTACTTTTCCCCAGTCATCAATCAGCTTTCTGGCCTGGCGGACAATCGCCGGATCGGAAGCGACGCCGGGGACGATTTCCACCAGCGGCATTAGCGGGGCAGGATTAAAGAAATGAACCCCGAGCACGCGCTCCGGCTGTTTACAGGCAGCGCCAATGGCAGCAATCGACAGAGATGAGGTATTACTGGCCAGAATAGCATTATCGGGCGCTCTTTCCTCAATTTCCCGGAAAACAGATTTCTTAATATCGAGATTTTCCACGATGGCCTCGATAATGAAATGGCAATCGCAAAAATCGGAAAGGCGCTCGGTAAAATCGATGCGGCCAAGAATATTTTTAGCTTCATCTGCAGATAAGCGGTCTTTTTCAACCAGGCGATTAAGTATCTTTTTCAGACCGGCCTCGGCATCATCCAGCACGTAGCGGCTGGCATCGTTCAGCACCACCCGATGGCCTTTGCTGGCAGCCACCTGGGCAATGCCGCGTCCCATCGTTCCGGCGCCGAGCACCCCGATAACTATTGGTGTTTCAATATCACTCACGATTATTTTCCTTTGAACTGAGGTTTTCGCTTTTCCAGAAAGGCTGCGACCCCTTCCTTATAATCTTCGCTGCTGCCGGCCATTGCCTGAAATTCCTCTTCCAGCGCCAGTTGCGCGGCAAGGTCGTTGCTAAATGTAGCATTCAATGCCCGCTTTGTTAGCCCCAACCCTTTCGTTGGCTGTGTAGCGAGATGCATTGCTAATTTCAGCGCTGTATCCTGCAATTCCTCCGCTGCACAAACTTTATAAATCATACCCATTGCCAGCGCATCTGCGGCGGGAATCTTTTCCCCAAGCATCATCATCGCCGTGGCACGGGGGAGCCCCGTTAAGCGCGGCAGAAAAAAGGTGCCGCCACTATCCGGCACCAGGCCGATATGGCAAAACGCCTGTAAAAAAGACGCTTTTTCGGAAGCAAGGACGATATCACAGGCGAGGGCAATGTTGGCGCCGGCACCGGCAGCAACGCCGTTTACGGCACAAATTACTGGCTTCTCGATTTCCCGTATTAACAGTATGGAAGGATTATAAGTATGCTGAACAATTTTCCGAATATCTGCGAGCGGTTTTCCGGGAGGGGCGGCTTCGGCGAGATCCTGACCGGCACAAAAGGCGCGGCCTTCCCCGCTGATCAGGACGGCACGGACGGCACCATCATCGCGGCATTGTTTCAGTGCATCCTGAAACTGGGTGCCCATCTCCATTGTAAAGCTATTGAGCACTGTCGGCCGGTTGAGAATAATCTTCCCGACGCCGTCATTCACAGAAAATTTAATAAGCGAGTCACTCATCCATTACTTCCTTTATCATATTTCTCATAACAAAATAAGGAACGGCGATCGCCATTCCTTTTTCGAATACTTATACAAATGTTTTTATATCTACCTTCTAATCGGGCAGTATATTAAATGCATTTAAAATGCTCAAACGGCTGCAAACATGCATCGCAATAATATAGTGCTTTGCAAGCGGTCGACCCAAATTGGCTGGTCAATCGGGTATTCGCAGAATCACACATCGGGCAGGGCACTTTCTTCTCTTGAAAATTTAAAGGATCAAGATCTTCCTCGCGCACCTTTTCCGGCGGCGCAATACCCACCGCCTTCAGCTTGGCGCGTGTCGATTCGCTCATATCATCTGTCGTCCAGGGTGGAAACATTACGGTGCGAATGGTAATATTTGCGATGCCCTGACGGGTGAGTTCGGCACGAATATCCGCTTCCATAATTTTCATTGCCGGGCAGCCGGTATAGGTTGGGGTGATGTCAATTTCCACGCCTTCATCAGCACACTTTACATCCCGGACGACGCCCAATTCCACAACATTAATCGCCGGCACTTCGGGATCTTTAACCGCCTTTAAATACTCATAAATTTGTGCTGGCTCCATGAGGCCTTTATCCATTGTTTAAATTTTCAGGATTCCTGTTGATCAACTACCACTGCGCATCGGGATAAGAGCGGGAAAGAATCTGCATTTCGGAGAGGAGATATCCCAGGTGCTCGGAATGTTTCCCCTGCCGGCTCCCTTGGGTTTTGTAAATATTATCCCCTGGTATCTGCAAAGTTGCCTGATGGATTATTTTCTCCACCATTTCCCGCCATTTTTCCTGCAAAGCACTGGCATCCGCGGCAATATTTTCTACGATCAGCCGCTCTTCGATATCATCCAGCACAAACATTTCCTCGACATATCGCCACTGATTATCGAGGGCCTGCTGTATGCGCTGCCGGCTTTCCTCGGTGCCATCGCCAAGACGCAAAACCCACTGACTGCTATGGCGCAGGTGATAACGAACTTCTTTTAAGGATTTCACGGCGATTTCCGCCAGGGGCTGGAAGGTGCTTTCCTGAAGTGCTTCGTATAAATAAAAACTGTAAACATCAAAAAGGAATTGCCGCATAATCGTATAACCGAAATCGCCATTCGGCTGCTCGAGCAGCATTAAATTGCGAAAATCAATCGCTTCCCGGAAATAGGCCAGGTCATCTTCTGAACGTCCTTCCCCTTCTACCTCTCCGGCTAATTTCAGCAGACTGATGGCCTGCCCGATACAATCCAGGGAAATATTTGAAAGGGCGATATCCTCTTCCAGCATCGGTCCGTGACCACACCATTCGGAAAGGCGATGTCCGAGAATTAAACGGTCATCTCCCAGCCGCAGCAAATAATCGAAGAGGTCCGCACGGGTTTGCTTATCGAAAGTTTCGCTCATCAAAACACCTTTACCCCTCTCGGCACCTTGTAGAATTGCGGATGCCGGTAAACCTTATCATTGCCTGGTTCGAAGAAAGGCCCGTCATCTTCCGGAGAAGATGCAGTGATTGCCACGGCAGGCACAACCCAGATGCTTAACACCCTGCCCCGACGGGCATATACATCCCGGGCGTTTTGTAACGCCATTTCAGCGTCCGGTGCATGCAAACTGCCGGCGTGCAAATGGGGGGCGCCTTGTTTTTCCTGCACAAAAATTTCCCAGAGTGCCCCGTCGCCACTGTCTGGTGCGGTTGATTTCTTTTGTTCGCTCATACAACTACCCTACACTTTTCAAGCATTTATCGTTGCCGCAATCATTTATCCCTCTATAAATGATCACGGTAGTCATTTCCATCAGGTCAGGCGACATTACTCTTGTCTGCATGCTTTGCAGCATAAGCCGCTGCTGCATCCCGCACCCAGGCACCATCACGATGCGCCTTGCGGCGAGCCTCAATCCTCTCTTCATTACAAGGACCATTTCCCTTGATCACCTGGTAAAATTCATCCCAATCGATTTCACCAAAATTCCAGTTTTTGGTTTCCGGATCGTATTTCAGGTTAGGATCGGGAATACTTAATCCCATTGCCCTTGCCTGCGGTACGGTCAAATTCACGAAACGCTGCCGGAGTTCATCATTGGTTTTCGTTTTCACTTTCCACTTCAGTAATACGCCACTATTGGGAGAATCGCTGTCATGCGGGCCGAACATCATCAGGGAAGGCCACCACCAGCGGTTAACAGCATCCTGTGCCATTTTCTTTTGCGCCGGTACTCCTGCTGCCATCGTAGCGACAATTTCCATCCCCTGTCGCTTATGGAAGTTTTCTTCTTTGCAAATACGGATCATCGCCCGGGAATATGGCCCATAGGATGCCTTTGCCAGCATAGTCTGGTTGACAATCGCGGCACCATCGACCAGCCAGCCAATCACCCCGATATCGGCCCAGGTAAGGGTTGGATAGTTAAAGATACTGGAATATTTTGCCTTGCCATCAAGCAGCTGTTGAACCAGTTCGTCCCGGTCTATACCAAGGGTTTCCGCGGCACAATAGAGATATAAGCCGTGGCCGGCTTCATCCTGCACTTTTGCGATCAAAGATAATTTACGCTGTAAAGAGGGTGCCCGGGTAATCCAGTTTCCTTCCGGTAACATACCGACAATTTCAGAGTGTGCATGCTGGGAAATCATACGAATTAACTGCTTTCGGTATTTCTCCGGCATACTATCTTTCGGTTCTATTTTTTCACCGGCATCAATCCGCTGCTGAAACTGTTCCATTTTGGCATTATCTTCCATATTTACAACCCTTTCCGGCTATATACTTTCGATTCATTACAGGCCCTAAAATTGAATATATTAAAAAAATCACAAAAATCAAGAACGGTATAAATTCATAAAATTGTGGGGTAAACTTCAAAGTTCGGAGTTCAGGGTTCAAAGTTCAGAGTTAGAAAAAATCAGTAATCAGTCACTTGCCGTTCACTCAACCAATCTTAAGGATTACCAAGACTTAATTGTCAATTGCTCAATTGCCAATTGCTCATCTGCTCAATTGCTCATTTGCCATTTGCCCATTTAAACCCTCCTCTCTCAACTCTGAACTCTAAACTCTGAACTCTGAACTTTTTAAAAATTCCCCAAGAAAGTGCTTGACATTTCAATTTTCGCAGTACATATTTTAAGTGAATTTATGTTCACTAGTTTTGATTTCACGGAAAATTCGATTACAAGGAGGAAAGATGGCAAAAAACAGTAATAAATTTCGGGAGCTGGTAAAGTATCGTGCCGGGGCGCTTTGTTTGATTGGTATATTATCTGCCACTTTTCTTCATACAACTACCTTTATGAGTCAGTTCTTTTATCATAATATTATACTTGGCGCTGTCGCTGCATTTGCGATTGATGCCGGCGTCGTAGCCATGTCTATCTTTAAAGATGAGCTATTAAAAACCGGCGAACTGGCCTGGATGGTGCGGGTAGTCACCAGTATCGTCTTGTTTGCATCGGGCATTGCAAATATGTCAGAAGGATTCAAATCTGCTTACGGGGCGGAATTGACCTATGCCAATCTAAGCACCCTCGATCCCCTGATGATGACGCAATGGCTTGCCGGCACCGTCATATTCCCGATTCTCGCATATATTATGTGTGACACTATCGGTACCCGTAACCTGATCGCCCAGAAGCAAACCGTAAAACGTACTCCCCGCCAGAAGTCTACCCGGCCGGCAATTAAGACAGCCGCACCGAAACCGGTTATCAAGCAACCTGTTCAAACTCGTAGACCTGCGAAAGTGATGGAGGAAGCATGAAAAACATGTTTTTATGCCGCACTAAAAACCATGTCTGGAAAAGTCGCGAAGATGCTGCGAAGTGCTGCAACGGTTATAAACGCGTTTTGGTTACCGGAAAGGAAATACCGCCAGGCACCCCCAATATTATTGTCAATAAGCAGACTGGTATAAAATACAGCAGAATATGGGTGAAAGAATAACCGCTGTTCTTTCATTCAGACATCCAAGTTTAAAACCCCACCAAGACCACCGGGCTGGCTGCAGGATTGCGGCCGGCCTGTTTTTTTAGTAATTATATCCGCCCACCAGCAATCCCTTGAATATTTCAAATAATCCCCGTATTATCATCCTTCCTGAATAAACACAATTTATGTGTCGGTTAACCTCTATCTCACAGGACTTTCTATGGTATCCAAGTATAACAAGTATCTCTGGACTGTTGTTGTTGTTCTTATTATTGCTGCAACCTGGTATGGCGTCAGCGAAGGCGGCGTAGATGATCCAACCCGAAAGCATTTTGGTTTCTTTTCGTTGGTGCCGGCGTTAGTAACACTACTGATCTGTTTTATCACCAGAAATGTCATACTTGCCCTATTTGTTGGGGTCGCCCTCGGTGGGTTGATAACGATGCAATATAATATCATCAACGCTTATTTGATACCAAGTCTGGGCAGTGAAAGTTATGCGAAAATTCTACTAGTATACCTGTGGGCGCTCGGTGGATTGATAGGTATGTGGAATAAAAACGGCGGCGCGCTATATTTTGCCAATTATGTCGCTCAAAACTTTATTAAATCCCGCCGGTCAGCGAAATTATTTACCTGGATCATGGGAGTTATTTTTCATCAGGGTGGCACAATTAGTACTGTTCTTACCGGCACAACGGTGAAACCGGTAGCGGATGAAGAGAAAGTTTCCCACGAAGAATTGTCATACATCGTAGATTCTACCGCATCCCCTATTGCCGCGCTAATTCCTTTTAATGCCTGGCCGGCTTACATCGGTGGATTGGTGTTGCTACCGGAAATAGCGGCAATTATTCCGGATACTGAAACAGCAATTGGCTATATCTTTAAAGCGATTCCCTACAATTTTTACAGTATTTTTGCGATTACCTTTACCTTGCTATTTTCCCTGGACCTGATGCCGTTTGTCGGGAAGAAAATGCGAAAAGCCATCAATCGCGCTCAGGAAGAAGGCAAGCTGGATGCCGACGATGCCCAGCCGATGCTTGCCAAGGAACTAAACACGACGAACGTGCCGGAATATTACAAACCGGGCATGATTGACTTTCTTCTGCCGATTTCCGTTTTGTTGGGATTCTCAATAATCTCTTGGCCGCTGGCGGGCTCCCCGATGATTTTCGAAGCATTTGGTCTTTCGGTCATTACCGGAATGGTCACTTCCCGAATTCGCGGGATGCAATTGAACGATGTGTTCGACGCTGTATTGGATGGTATTAAGGGTGTCACTCTCGGAGCGATTATTCTCGGTTTTGCAGTTACCCTTGGCATGGTTTCCCGCTCTTTAGGAACATCACATTATATTATCGACGTTACCGCTGGCGTTCTGGAAAACGTTCCTTTTATTCTACCGGCAATTCTGATGGTATTGTGTATGTTTATTTCGTTTTCAATCGGATCATCATTCGGTACTTATGCAGTAATGTATCCGCTGGCATTACCGCTGGCATTTGCTCTCAGTCCTGACCCATTCTACTTCACCCTGAATTTTGCTGCGATTCTGGGAGGTGCGATCTTTGGTGATCAATGCTCGCCGATCTCGGACACGACGATACTCTCCGCGATGGCTTGCGGGGCGGATCTCATGGACCATGTTTTAACGCAGTTACCAATGGCGCTTGGCGCTGCAGGCATATCGGCAGCATTGTATACGATTTTATCTTATGTGGCATTGATGTAGCCAGAAGAAGCAATCTCTTGCTTTTGAGCGACAACGAACATCTCTCACTTTTTCCGGGCAGGAACAAATACCATTCGTTGGTTCAATACGGCGGCTCGTTTCTGACAGCCGCCACACGGCTTAAACCCTACCTTGGACGTTATACTTTTGACAACATCTCCGAGCCCAATTTCTTTCGCCAGCCCTCCGGGTAAAGAGATGCGCAATTGCCGGGAGTTGCTATCAGTTAAATTTCGATGACTAGTGCCTTCAGCTTGTCTGGGCAATTTCATTTTTTTCCTCCTGGAATATCACCTGCTGACAATTTCAATTTGTAAGCAGGTGTTTGATTTGAATTCATTGGTTAAAGAAGTTCAATAGAATCGACACTTCGAAGTCCTGCAGACTCCGGGAATAAAGAAAGTATTCTGTATTCCCGGGAGCTCCAAAAATCTAAAACGACTAAAAAGCCATACCAGTAGCGCAATCCCAGAGGCATTGCCGGTGTTCCTGATGACATTCCCAACGACTGCCTCCTTCTCTCGCGCAATCGCTGCGTCCTTCCCCACAGGCCAGATCGCACGCTGCAGGTGAGGGATCGATGGAGATTTGCGGGCCATAAACCAGGTCTTCGTATCCTAAATTCACCCAACTAAAAAGGCTCGGTTTAACAAGATTTTTACCCGGGATTATTTCGACCTTACGAGTACTACCGATTGATTGAATTGGCATTCCCATTCTAAATTCTCCTTTTAATTAATGATTGCTTACAACGATGCGTTTTCTTTAAACAGCTTTGAGCTTTCCTGACGTTTAAAAGAAGCGGAAGAAGCCGGGAGAACGAAAACGGAACCTTGGTCTGGAAGGCGCAAAAAATACTCTTAATTCTCTACTGCCAAAATCATCAACAGTGCCAAGTCCACCCATCCACTGTCTGGCATTGCTACATTTACCATTGGAGTTTCCTTGCGAATCGGTGCATTGTGTGCCGCCCCAATCGCCTTCACACCAAAGCCCTTCTCCATCCTCGGTATAAGTGCCCGTTTTTCCGGCATTGGATCCCGAAGTAACTTTACATTTTCCTCCTGCTTGCCCGGAGCCGCCTCTGGCCGCAGAAGGAAAAAGTCCGCTTCCGGGAAGTTCCGACTTGTCAATTAATTCTCCACTGTTTCTTTCGACCGGTACAGATTGCTTTGGTAATTTCATAATAAATCCTTTCATTAGTAAAACGTTAGTTTATATGTGTTTAACTGCCTAACTGAGTTGGCTCATCAACGCACAAACCAGCTACGCACCGCTCCAACCGTTACCGGGCAAACATCACTAACATCGATGGTAAACCGATATACTTTTCGAGCGCGGGTAAGTTGATTTTCCGGATCAAAAAAACCGAGTTTGATGTCCCAGCAATCAGATTCAGCACGGCAAACCGGGCTACGTTCACATTCGATCGTATCTAGTTGCATATTATCCTTAAGGGCTGCTTCAAAAATTTTAGCCGCATTCAATGCATTTGTCGCAGCGTAATTAATTGCCCGATCGCAGGAGGTTACGCCAAAATTCCTTAATTCATGATATACTCGCTGCAAAAAATTGACGACAGAATCGCAATTCCGCTGATAGGTATCCTTCTCTTTTACTTTTGCACTTCCGGTGGGAGGCTCGCCACAAACAGCCTTAATAAGTTCCGTTGTGTTCCAACTATACATGCAGCGGATTTCCGGCCAGATAACCGGCACAACTTGGCCAGACAACAATTGCAGTTCACCGGTAATGTATCCGCCCAGAGATATCCGCTCAATTCGCCCTTCACTCTGCTCCCTCAAAAACTCCCTTAATCGCTGATATACTTCATTCGCATAGGGCCCCTGGGCCTGAATAGCATATAATGGTGTGGAATCCAGATTTAACGTCCAGGTAATGGAAGCGGCTTCCCAGGGATTATCACTTAAATAGGTAAGCATCTGGGCGGGGTCATGCGGATTTGCCGAAAAACCATTGGTTGCCGAAGCTGGTTCCATATGTTGTTGGATAGAATCCCGCCGGGCCTCAGACCTCAAATCAAAACCGATTTGACCCAAAACAAACCCCATTTGTATTGGATTGCTTTCTTCAGTATTGCTACTACAACCACATGATGATGCTGCAACTGATTCGTTGATTGCTGAATTTTGTTTATTTACATCCACCCCTTGTGGGTTTACCGAAATCATCGTGGAAGACACATCCACTGTATTATCCTTTTCAACAGCCCCATTAGCTTCGGCGGCCATCACTGAATTGTTATGAACCTGCGGCAGCGAACAAGCATTATTCGTAGCATTCTCTACGATTTCATGCGCCAGTTGGCTCTCATAAACTTCTTTTGTTTCAGACATAAGATTCTCTCCTTTTGTAATTTGAAATATGATGTTTTTAAGATTCAAACGGCCGGCAAGCAGGCGGCGGCAATTCGCTACCGGCTGTACATCACAACCGATAGTATTGCCGAGGATTGCGCCTCTTACCATTTCTGGATTAGTCTTTTTATTCTTTTTTAATTGAATACTCAGCAGGAGGGCTGCAGCACCGGCAACGATGGGCGTTGCATAACTGGTACCACTTTTTAGGACAGTTTCGCCATCAGGAGATGCACCAATGATACCGCTACCGGGTGCCAACACTCCCTGACTTTGATACAAATCTCCCCAGTTGCTAAAATCTAAGGGTAGGCCTTCCCGATCCATTGCTCCGACAGCAATAACCGAAGGCAGTGCACCGGGAATGTGAAGACAATTGCATCCCTGATTTCCGGCAGCGGCAACAATCAAAATGCCCCTTTTAATACAATCCTGAACAGCCTTGGCTAATAGCGGATGGGCCTTTCCGGTTGTAGATAACTCTCCGCCACTGATATTAATAATATCAGCACCTTGTTCAATTGCCAGCGAGATTGCCCGGGCAAGATCCACTTGCGAACACGGTGCAATACCCCCATCCTTTTTATCTTTGAAAATCGGGATACTAATTCCCCTGCATCGTGGTGCAATTCCTTTAATCGCACTGTCATGATTCCCGAAAATAATACTCGCAACATGAGTACCATGTGCAGATGCAGCACTATAATTGGCAGAAGCTGTAAAAGATGAACCGAACTGAATTATATTAGCTTTCTGAAGGTCCGGATGCGTAACATCAATCGGCCCGTCCAGGATTGCAATGGAGATTTCCGGTTCACCCATTGTTTCCGCCCATAAATCTGTTAAACCGGGTATATCACTGATTTCGAATGCGTTCATAGTAATCTCTTTGAGGATGCGTGGTTATTATCCGCCTGATATTTGCGGCCAGAAATTTTCGGAATAAATTTCTATTAGGATGGGACAAGGAAAAAAATGCTCTTTGACGCAAAGGCGCTCCAAAACTGCTCGTCAACAAACCAGCCAATCAACCCACTCTCTATCGCCATCATGATACATGAGACAGGCATGGATAGAATTATCTCAGAAAGAATAATTTTTCGGAACAAAAATTTAGATAGAAGGGATAAAGGAGAGGCACACTCAACAATGCAGGTAATTTAAATCCAAATAATTAAAACCTTAGAAAAGCATCAGAGTGAGGATTTTTTTGATTCTTAAGAACAGCCAGGGCTTTTGATAAGACTTATATGATGGAGAAAAAGTTGGTATACTGCATTTTTTTCGGGAGTGGTTGCTTGCGGACGATGTCCCAAAATCCTGGAAAAACGATTCGATACTCGCGGTGAGCGTTAACAATCAGATTACTTGTACTTTTAAATAAATCGGCTTTGGATATCACATAATTGCGAGCTTCTCTGCCGGGTATTTGTGCCCGATACGCATTTTTACAGAAAGGTCCTAAATTGCGCCTCTCCAGTAGCATGTTATTTTCGAAGACTTCCAAATAGATGCCGTTACAAGGCATCCATTCAACTGTATCCTGCGAAAGATTCATAATCCGAATATCGAGCGAAAATTCATCAGAGTAGTTATATTCAAGCTGATTAGTAGTCAACTCAACGACTGCTGGCGATATCAAGTCTTTTCCAGATTGTGCGGATGGTTTTATTTGGGTATAACTGCAACCGCCCAGCAATAAGACTAAGCCGATGCAAACAAGAAGCTCTTTTCTAAATTTTATCAATATTGAATCATTCCTTCCAAGGTGTAAAATTTCTAGACATTACAAGATTCACAGAACAATTTTTTAGATAAATTTTACACTTTTCAGCATGCAAATAGTTTCAGAAGTCAAGAATAAAAAAAGCCCGGGCGAATAGATCACCCGGACTTTTACAGAGCAATAATCCAATTTTTTACTTGAGTACAATCGCTACACGACACTCTTTCAGAAAATTCGTATTCTGATTGGCATAATAGAGTTTCGTTGCATCATCCTTATTAATCCAGACATGATGATTGTTCATCGCTGTTTTTTCCGCTTTGATAATCAAGGGCTTATCGCCTATTCGATCGGTATCTGCTTTGGCGGCATCCATATCGCGATAATATCCGGCGATGCCTCGCATAACGGCAAATTCCCGGCTGACCGTCAGGTTTCCATACACCTGCTGATTATCCTCACCAGTCAATACCATAGGTGCAATTGAAGGGCTGACATCTAATTCACGGGTATCGATAATCACACCGGTATAACGCTCGGCAGATTCCCGATTATTTCCGGACGCTGAATAATTGGTAATTCCAGCATTCTCAACGCCCTGGTCGATAAAGGGTAAAACGGTTTCGATCAACCCATTTCGGTTCTGGAAAAGGATGCCAATCTTTGCTGTGGCCAATGGTGCACTGCGGCGCCATTCCACTTTCGGCTCTTCAATTTCTACAGCATGCTTCACCAATGTTTTTTCGATTTTAGCGGCGATGTCCGCATCCTTCAACAAGCCCTGGCGCACACTGTAAACCGCCTGCACCAACATTCCGGAAATAAAACGAGCGGCTTCGGCATATGCACGAACTGTAGCAGCTTCCTTGGCATTAATTTCTGCCTGAACTTCATTTACCGTTTCCCGCATGTCCACAGTACCGGTGGCTTCAAACTCCAGGAATTGATTTTCAAAATCTGCGACCGCCCGAACGTTATTTCCCTGAACATCACCAGACATTGTGTAACGGGTAGCGGATTCCTGCTCCTGCTTCGCCCTTTCCCACCATTCCTGTCCGTAGATTGTCTGTGCACAAAACACTGTGAGAAGAACAATTATTATTCGCTGTAATACCTGACGTTTATACATACTTCCTCCTGATAGAAATGTCTGAATTCACATTGTATTCGATTTTATCCTTCTTCAAAAAACACATCAAAATAACTCATTCGGCTTAAGACTCTTTCCAGGTAATTGCTGGTTTCTTCCGGGGTATGATTCCGCAGTAGCCGGTATAATTCATCATATGAAGCAGCTGCGCCATTGTGCCGCTTATACACTTTTTTCCGGACATTATGTGGCCCCCAGTTATAAGAGCAAATTGACAGTGCCCGAGTCTTTTCCCAAACCGGTTCTACCTTCCATTCCTTGTATAACAGCACGTGAAGATAGCCGCAGCCAAGCTGGATATTATTCTCCGGGTTGTAGAGATATTCCGGAGTAACCATGCGATCTTCATTAAAGAGAAAACGATAGGCATCGCGGGCGCCCCAACGGGGAATCAACTGCATTAAACCATAGGCATCCGCGTGAGACTTGGCCATGGGATTAAATGCGGACTCAGCATAAATAATCGCCAGCACCAGCTTCGGTGGCAGTTTCAGCTCTTCGCTATACTTAACCACGATGGGGATATACTCTTTTGCCCGGCGAACAACATGGTTCTGCACAAAGGGGACTTCCAGGCGATAGCGGATGCGCCCCTCTCCATCCCGGGAAGTGAAATTATCTGCCGGCTGTAAATTATTCCCGGCATTCTGATCAAAGAATTGCGTGGCGTTATCACCATCAACAGTTTGGTCATCATCCGGGCGAAAGAGAATCTGATCCTCCAGTGGCTCTTCGCCGGATTGATCATTCGGTTGAAAAAGGCTTTGGAAATGCTCTCTTCCCCGGTCCCGCGCTGTTTGACCTGGATCAGGATCGTCCCTGCGTACCAGGATTTCGATACGGAGCAAACCGTTATCATAGTCCACATCGCTACGGCTGTTCAGGTCGTCGCTGTATTCGACATAGGTCGTCCGATCGGAATCGACAAATCGCTGCCATTTTGATTCAATCCGGTTTACCCAGGCCTTGTAATTGGCATCCTGACGGGCGAGGTAATCTTTATGGCTTTGCTCCTGCCAATCGACCAACTCTTCAAATTTGTCATCCAGCCGCTGAAAAGGATCTTCCTGGGCCAACGCCGGAACGGCCAGAAAAACCAGCACAATCCAGCAGCAATATTTCATTAGTTTTACCATACTCATCTCCATTTTACTGCCGGGAAACAGTTCTTAATTCTACCCGGCTTCTTTCGCCCCTCACTTTGCGATGACGCTGTAAGTAGCCAAATCCTCGGCACGTTCGCTAACCGGAAGCGTTGATAACCATTCGCCAAGCTCCGTCAACGCCACCTGGGTATTTTTAAAAACTTTCACCCCATTTTGTTCTTCTATTTCATCGAGAAACTCAATGGGTTGTTTTGTCGCAATCACCTTAATAAATTCCCGATCGGCAGTATGGCCTTCAAGATTTGCCACCCGTATCCGAAGCCCGGATTCGCGTTCTGCTTTACTGGGGATTTGCAAGGTTTGATTTTTTACCAAACGGTTATCGGGTTGATAATCATTGGGATACAAAACATAGATATCATTATTCGCGGCGATATTCAGAACGATAAGATAACAATCTTTGGTAGCCCGGACATTCATCCAAAGCTCATCCCCGGCGGTAAATCCGGTTTTGTTGAGCGAGACGTCAACTTTAAAAGTCGGATCCGGCATGCCATCCTGGGCAACGATTGTTAATTCCATTTTAACATAATAAACCGGTACCGGATCGCTGTCGGGTGTTTTCTGCCAGACGTCAAATTTCTGCTCAAGGATTTTTTCGCTGATAATATCGCCGTAACTGATGGCATGAACAAATTCTCCGGCAAACATTCCATCCCGGACAAATGACTGCGCCTGAACCTCCACGCCCATTGCTTTACGAATCCCTTTTTTATAGGCCTGACGAATCGCTTTACTCTTTGCTTCATCGCGGGTTACATTTTCGAAAACCACACGCCCTTCCGCTATAACGGTCACCGGCTCCCCAGCCTGTCCTCCAACAGTGAGCAATAATATCAATAGTAAAAATATGCGCAAGGTTCTCATCTTAATTTTTTCCACCTTTTTATACTAGACAAAGCTTATGCCATTTGAATATTGCTGGTAAAAACAACTTATTTCCTCAGAAAATCGGGATATTGTCGTACAAGAAAAACACCCGGTGATTCGATTTGTCTGTAAAATCAGACAGTGCTTTATTCTAACGTTTAATAATTCACCAGCTCGCGGGCAGGATTTTGCCCCATCGACTGCGGGTTCTGTTCCCTACTGTTTAAACGGCGAGCCAGATGCGGCACGTTTTCGCTGAGATATGATTTCATTTCGCCGGTAGTGATTTTGCGATCATTATTACTGTCAGCACTTCCCTGCAAACCTTTTAAGAAGAAATATGTGAACAGTCCATGCTTCATTTCGGCATACCAGGAACTGACCTGGTTGTTTTGAGCAGCGGAGAAAACCCACATATTATCACGCGTCATGACAGGGTTTTCCACTACCAGCATAGCCGGGCTGATATTCTGAATCAAGGAACCTCGTTCAGAGAATCCACTAAAGCATGCATCGACTGAAACAGTGATAGATTTTGCCGGCAATTTACCAAGATTCGTATACATCGTTTCCACCGAGTATCCGTTGAGGTGAATGGTTTGCGGATCCGCATCAACCGGCACAAAAAAAGTTTTGCCGCTCTCCACATGCGGGGCCCCGTGGCCACTGTAGAAAACAAATACGTCGGACACTCCTTCTTTAATGTAATTATAGAGCTGTCCACGATGATCACTGGCGATACCAAACACTCTTTCAAAGACCGACTTTCCGGCATCCAATTCATAAATGATGTTTACCTCACGATAACCGAAAGCATCGATTAAATATCGCTTCATAATTTCCGCATCCCGATGTGCGAACTCAACCGCAGGAATGTCCTGAGCGTTATAGTTTTTGTTACCAATCACCACGGCAACGGCATTGGGGCGACTTGTGCGCCCTTTGGGAATATTGATGTCAACGTCAACGATCTGTGCGCGCTCCTGGCGAATAATCGTCAACTGCTTTTCGGTAATATTGCCATTTTTATCAACTACTTTTACACGAACCGTATTGCTGCCAATCGCCAGTTTCACTTCTGCGACAAACTCTCCAGAACGTTGTAAATCGACTTCCTCGCCATCGACCAAAACTTCATAAACACCAGCATTATCGGTTGCTGTTCCTTTCAGAATGATCTTTTTTTCACGGGTTGTCAGGAAGTCTGTCGGCTGTGTGATCCGAACCGTAGGAGGAATCCGCTCAACCTCCCGGCGGTTGGTTTCCGGAGGTGAATTATCGTTGTTATCGTTACCAATCAGCAGATCCAGGCGGGATAAGTTACCAGATGACGGTCCTTCCTGGGCGATCGGTCCAACATTACCACTAACGCCATTCAACGACCAAACCTTCATAGTACTGGCTGTGCCGCCTGCTGCAAGATAATTTCCATCCTGACTGAAATCGACAGCGTAATTCATTGCAAATAACCCGGCACTGGGCATTTGCAAAGTTGCCGATTGAGCGAAACTATTTCCCCGCTTACCCCATACATGGACCTTTTTCCCGGAGCCAAGCGCTGCGAGGTATTTGCTATCCGGACTAAATGCCATATCGCGAATCGGAATGCTGGTGATTGATAAATCCTGTAAAAAGGTGGCTCTGCCCGATTGCATTTGCCAGATCTTAACGGCGTTGTGTTGCCCTCCGGCAGCGAGATATTTTCCATCGGGACTGATTGCAATCGCATAAATATCATGCCCCCAGGGCGCAATTGTCTGTTTTTCCAGACAGCGGCCGTTGTTAAATCCCCAAATAATCAGAGAATTATCTTCACTGCTGCTGATCAAATGCTGACCATCCGCAGTAAAAGCCAGATCCAAAACATATTGTTTGTGGCGGCTAATTGTTTGGACCGGGCTGGTGCTACGACCCGCAATATTCCATATTTTAAATACCGGAGAATAATCCGAAGAAGCAAGATAACGCTCATCAGGGGTAAACGCCAACCCGATTACTCCATGCCGATGCGCGTTGATTGTGAGGATAATTTGCTGACTGGCAATATCCAGTATTCCGATATCGCCATCAGAACGATAATTCCCGAAGGCCAGGTAACGTCCTTTAGGAGATAGACTTACATGCCCTCCTGCACCAGAACCACTCCGGGTATACTGCCAGATGATCTGCATCTTCTTATTGTAGATAAAATATTTCTGACTGGTAGCCATGGCCATATAACGGCCATCAGCAGAATAATCGATACTCAGTACATGCCCACCAGCGTTTATCGATTGCCATTCGCTGGCCGAAAATTGTGCCTGAGTAATACCGACTAATCCGCAAGACCAGATCGCAATTAGCCAATAAAGAATTTGCTTTTTCATATATCTCTCCTGCCTGCCAATTGTTCACTCTATAGTAACAACTAACATTGCTTTAGGCAACCGCCGTGCCAATTTCACAACCAGAAAATAATTCTTAACTTGAATATTTATAAAAAAATCAGGATACTATCGCTTCAAAATTAGTAAAAGAGTCTATCTGCGGAAAAGTTGTGCAGATGCCGATCTTTGAAAACAAATTAACACTCAAATTCACTCGATCATCTCCGGATAATTTTTGAAGCCAGAAAACAGACGGTGATAACAATGAATGCATTCAAACATTTTTCGATAACAACGCTCCTAATTTTCATTACCAGTATCCTTCTCCTCAGTAGTTGCAGCAGTGGAAAACTTTGCTGTGATCGCCAAAAGACAGCCAGCGACGAAGAAGTATATTGCAAAATGCATCGTGATGCAGTGGTTAAGTTTGTAAAGTCCACCATTGATCTCGAAGAACGAAAAGCTCGTCTGGAAGCATTCAAAAGACTTTATGGCACTATCAAGCTTTGCCGGACACTCCAATGTATCGAAAGTTGGATCTATGCCAACCAGGAAATCCCCCGTTTTAGCCAAAGATACGCACTCGATCATGAGTATGCAGAACAAACGACACAGATTTTGCGTGAAAAAGACCGCCGGGAATTACTCATGTGTGGTTTTCGGGATGCGATTAAATCTCTTGAAAACAATTTGGAAAGCGGGTTAAATTTACAAGACGAAATTGCTCCCCCACTGGACAGCCCCTCGGGAAGTGAGTAATCCCCTAAATTGCCCAAATTTGGCATCGTTTATTTTTTTTCTGCCAATTTTGGGTTATACGACATCATTTCTCCTCATAACTTTTGCATTATTCCTGTAATGACGCTTTTCTCCCTTTGACAGGGATTTGACAACAAATTGAAGTTATGTATTGAAGGTAATGATCATCTGAACCGGTGATATTATCCCAATATTGGCTCTCTCTTTACCAGCTCAACTTCAATTACCGGAAATATCCGAAAGACGGAGGTGTAATGACTGTTTCCAAAACCGATGTTATTAGCAAAGCTTTCCAGGTATCATATGATTACTTGTGGAACTATGTCACTAATCCTTTAATGTTTCCGGTGCTCTATCCGAATTGGATTTCAGAAATTAATTTACTGCGCTTCAACCATTATCTTGCCAAAGATGCTGCCGGAAATTCTTTCAAGGTTATTCCATGTTTAAATAAAGATTTTGGGATTGTTGATTTTCGGGTTATTCGGCAAAACGAAAAGGAAGAATTACATCGCTCGCGGCTAATTCCCCTCGGCGATCACTCAACCATTCTCGTTCATCTGGTCGTGGAAAACCTGGAATATGAAGCCACGCCATTTAATCTTTCCGCGATCAAAGATACCCTGGAATCCGATTATGAAAATGCCCGGCGTATTATTGAGAATGTCTATGCGAATCAATCAGGGCATGAAATCAAGAACGGCAGCAAAAATTAACGCAAATCGGCATAGAATCTTTTTTTATCCCGGAATCCCTTCCCATCAACCACTTCGAGCACATGCCACCCTTTTTCCAGCGAAACAGCCATTTCGTGCCTGTCCTCTGTACTACCCAGATAATGTTCATTAAGATACCAATATATCTTCACATCGTCCTGCCGATGCGCTGTCTTCAATACGACCTTTTGTAATTCGCCGCCAAAATCTCGCGGTACCCATAACCGCGCATCTTCCTGCGGATATAATATCTGGAGTGGCTTTTGATCATTTTGCGCCGGGCAATCCGGGTGATGTACCGGCACATTGTGAACCATCTCCCCCCGCTGCCGCAGATACTGAACAATATCCGGCGGATATATTAAACGTTGCGTCATAAAATATTCACCGCTATCCCAGCAAAGCGAGCAAACTTGATATTGCTGATTATTGGCCAGAAAAATGCGGTTATGATACGGACACAATCGCAGCGGTTTCATATAACGCGGCACATCGATCACATCCTTTTCCGGGCAATCGCTGCTGGCACGAAAGCCGGTATCCCGGCAAATTTCTAAAGAGGCTCGATCCGATTCAGGCTGGGCAAACCAGGACAGTTCTGCTGCTTTCGGTAAATAATTGAAGATATCAAACAAAAGCGGTCCGGCACTTTTTGCGCCTCCAAGGTTTGCATTTCCTTCGCCATTAAAGTTCCCAACCCACACTGCGATTGTCCATTGTGGACTTACACCGACTGCCCAGGCATCCCGCTGCCCATAACTGGTACCGGTTTTCCAGGCGAGTGGCCATTGATTATTATACTGCTCCCAGTAATATTCTGCGCCGGGCCGTTTCAGATCCCGCAGCATGTTCAGGGTCATATAGCTGGCCATGGGACTAATTTCTACCTGGGCACCGGCTCGGACTTTTACAGGATTTTTCAAGACCTTTATTGGGGTAATTTTTCCGGCAGTGCCCAGGCCCCGGTAAAACTTAGCCATGTCCCATAAGGTCGTTTCGGCCCCACCAAGAATTAGCGGCAAACCATAGTCATTGGCGCTGCGAAAAAGAGTGGTCATGCCGTTAGACTGCAAATACAAATAAAACGGATGCACACCATAAGTATAAAGCAATCTTGCAGCAGGGACGTTTAAAGAACGGGTTAAAGCAGATTGCGCCGATGCAATACCATCAAATGATTCGTTGGCATTTTGCGGCGCAAAAGATCCGTAGTAGGTCGGCACATCTTTCAGTAAAGTTTGCGGAACAATAATTCCTTCATCAATACTCAATGCAAATAAAAACGGTTTTAGCAGGGACCCTGATGATCGGGCAGCGCGAACGCCATCAACCTGACCATCATGAGCAGCGTCGAAAAAATCCTGCGAGCCAACATAGGCCAGCACTTCCCCACTGCGGGTATCTGCCACTAAAGCAGCGCCGTTATAAATGCCCTGTTCTGCTAAATAGCGCACATGTCGTTTCAATAGTACTGCGACATTTTCCTGAACATTGGCATCAAGTGTTGTTTCAATTAAACCTGCTTTTTCCCGATTTTTCAAGAAGCGGGCAAGATGTGCTGCCTGTATGCGAAACGGGACTGATCCACGGGGAATTTTCTCCAGCAGTGCCAGTTCATAATCGGCATCATCAATAATGCCTTCCTTCTTTAGCTTCTTTAATAGGTGATTCCTTTTATCTTTTAATTTATCCGGGTTAACATCCGGAGAAATTAACCCCGGCGCATTGGGAAGCACTGCTAACATAGCGGATTCTGCCCAGGTCAGCTGCTCGGGCATCTTTTGAAAATAGCGTAGCGCAGCCGCCTGGTAACCAATAATGTTGCCTCCATATGGCGCATGGTCTAGATACGTCCGAAGGATTTCCGCTTTATTATACAGCGCATCGATTTTCAAGGCCTGGAGTATTTCCAGAATTTTGTTCATGTAGGTTCGTTGCTTCGGCTGCATCAGCCGGGCAACCTGCATAGTAATTGTACTGGCCCCACTAACCCTTTCTCCACGGCTAATATTTTGAAAAAATGCCCGGGCAATTGCGAAAGGATTAATACCGGGGTGGTAATTAAAATACTGATCTTCGAAGAGTAATACAGCTGTCTTCAGCTTTTCCGGAACCACGAAATCGTCTCTTGGCGGTAAGCACCATTGCTCTTCCGTATTTAGAAATGCCCGCAGGATTTTATTCTCCCGATCCAAAACGACAGCACTGTAATCATCCGGGAATAAGGGTGAAGGAAGCGGTATTGCTAAAAAGGACAGAAGGAGGAGCGCCAGGGTGACCTGAACAGAACGTTTGGATAAAATCTCGCGAATCATTACAATCATTAAGCAGAATATAATGTATCCCAATCCGCCAAAGAATTGATAATTTGCTATTTTAAAAATCATTTAGAACAGGCGAGCCGATGGAACACCCGGTATATAACAGCATTACCCGCCCAACCCTGGTTATTCGTAAGTCCCAGGCATTGCAGAATATCGCTAAAGTGCTCGATAAAACCACGTCACGAGGCATCCTTTGCAGGCCGCACTTTAAAACCCATCAATCCGTAGAAGTTGGCAATTGGTACCGGTCAGCAGGCATTACAGCAATAACAGTTTCCTCCCTGGAAATGGCGGAGAAGTTTGCCCGGGATGGCTGGCGGGATATTATTATCGCCTTCCCCTACAATCCCCGGGAGGCCGCAGCCATTGATGCGCTGGCCCGGAAAGTTCAACTCGGTATTTTGGTTGAATCAACAGAGAGCGCCTTGCATCTTTCCCAACATACCACTAGCCCAATCAATGTTTGGATAAAAATAGATACAGGATATCATCGCACCGGGATTTTCTGGGATAATTTCGAAGCGATAACGGCTGTTGCGAACGTTCTTAACGATTCGCCTCACCTGGGGCTGACCGGGTTGCTGGCCCATGCCGGCCATACCTATAGCGTCGATAGTCCATCCGAGGTAAGTGAGATTCATCAGGCTTCTTTAGCGCGCCTGGAAAAAATCAACGAGATACTGAGCAATGAAGGCTACACTTCCCTTAAAATTTCCCTGGGAGATACGCCAACAGCTTCATTAGTTGAAGACCTTGGAGTATTCGATGAATTCCGTCCTGGGAATTATATCTTTTACGACTTGATGCAAGAAGCGATCGGTTCATGCAGCGAACAGGAAATCTCGCTGGGAATCGCCTGCCCAATTGTCGCGAAACACCCGGAACGCCGGGAGGTGGTGATCTATGGAGGCGCTGTTCATCTTTCGAAGGATTTTCTTCCAGACGGACAAAGCAGCAGCTTTGGACGAATTGCATTTCCATCAAGTGATGGATGGACACAATCTCTGCAACATACCAAGCTTATGCGATTGTCTCAGGAGCATGGCATCATCAAAACAAGCAGCACATTATTTCCGCAATTTTCTATAGGAGGTTTGGTTTTAGTTCTGCCGGTGCATTCCTGCCTGGCAGCAAACTTACTGGGAGGGCATATAAAGATTATCGACTAAATAGTGTACGAAAAAAACCGAACACCTCAGTTCGAATCGAACCGAAGCATTCGGTGTCTCCATACAATATCTTATAGAAATATTAATAATTTCTAGCGCGGGAAACTAACCAGGCAAATCCAAAGAACAACGTTACCGAAACAAGCGTCAAAAATGCCATTTCGCCACTCAATTGAAAAGATGGAATAATGCCACCGCCGGCATAATTGGCGTTTTTGAGCGTTGCAATCGCTCCGGGTTCTTTGATCATTTCACCTTGAAAATAGATCGCCCCAAGGAATAGAACTGTCAGCACATATAGTGTGACTATCAACTTTCGCGTATCATTTTGCTGCATACTTCAGTACCCCATAGTTTCGGGTTTGCATTAAGTTCTTCCTTGATAACTTTTTATTTAGCAGACCCCTGGTCTTGACAAGTAATCGGCAACTAAGATGCCAAAAAAGTCAAATGTATAAAAATCGAAAAAACTGTATTACCATCGGAAATATAGACATACGCTTAAAAGGCTTTAGCGTATTGATTTACTGCCAGGCAGGCAGCATTTGTTGAAACGCCCGTAAGTATACAAAAAAAAAATTGAATAGGCAAGAATAGGGGCTATTTTTTTTGAAAGCAATTTTGAAAAATGTGATATTCGTCATTTTTTGTGCAATAAATTCACAAATTTCGATAAATATTCGCCATAAAAACGCTTTTCGCATATTTATAAATTCACTTTTTTTCAACAAACTGATCTATCCCTTCAAATGCACAGGAAATTCTCTGAAGAAATTTTACTAATCAAAATAGAAAAATGTCTTTCAAAGGCCTTCGCAGCGATTCTCTATGTAATTAGCAATATTGTATATTTGTAAAACGGCTGCTCACCTTTATGTGAATTATTTTCTCTATCAATCAGGTGTTTAGCCTCCATCGCTGTGTCTAATCCCCCATTTATTTCCGATGCTTGGATTTAATCGCTCAAGGAATTATACTTGCCTCTTTACAGCAAAGCTTTGGAAGGAGTTAATAAGAATGGCAAAACAATTTCTGGTTATCGGCAGTTTCAGCGCATTTTTAGGCATTGCACTCGGTGCTTTTGGCGCGCATATGCTCAAAAATAAATTGGCTGAGAATATGTTTTCAGCATATCAAACCGGGGTGCTATATCATCTGGTTCATGCACTGGCATTACTAATTACCGGCGTTATAGCAAAGACCATTTTACCGACACCGCTTGTCCATTGGAGTGGTTGGTGTTTTTTGGCCGGCACACTGCTTTTTTCCGGCAGCTTATATATAATGAGTATTAGCGGTATTCGCGCCTTTGGTGCAATTACACCGATCGGCGGATTGGCATTTATGGCCGGGTGGTTACTGCTTGCCTTCGCTGTTATTCGACAAATGGATTAATATAACAACACCCTAAAAACCATCAAAAATCCGGTTTCGAGATGCTAAACAGTTTTATCTTACTTGCAGAACATTTTATTATTCCCATCGCATTCCTCTTCTGGCAGCTCCGGAAGTATTACCGCAGCACATTGGACATCATTATTATGACCGCCCTGGTCGGTGTTTATGTTGCGCGTCTGTTTTATACGGGTGAATGGTATATGTATGGTTATGCGCTACGTTATGTTTACCTTGTTCTATTCATTCTTATTACTATTTATGTTTTCATCAAGCACAAATCCCTGCCTTTTAATATCCAGCGCCATCCCCGGGAAAAATTCGGTTTTTTCTTCTTTGGATTGTTCATTTTGGTTTTTCTCGGTATAACGATTTGGGCATACCTGGGACAAAGCTTTTCCGGCAAGGCTATTCCCCTGCAATTTCCATTAAAAAACGGTAAATATTATGTCATAGAAGGCGGGGATAGCCCGGTTATCAATGAAAACCATAGATTACCCCCGGTTCCGGAAAAATATTCACTCGCCTTTGTTAAGCTGGATAATGCCGGCAAAAGAGCAGCAGGGTATTTCCCGGAGAAACTTTCGGAGTATTATATTCATGGTGAAACAGTCTATAGCCCCTGCGATGGCATCATTACCACTGTCGTCGATAGTTTAGCGGATTATACACCTCCGGAATCGTCCCTGAAAGATGATGAATTACTGGGGAATTATATCATTATTCAGAATGGTGAGTATTCTGTCTACCTCGGTTGTTTAAAGCAAGGAAGCATAACCGTTTCCAGCGGGGATACTGTGACAGCAGGCTTACCAATTGCTGCTGTCGGAAATTCCGGCGTCACCCGGGAACCTCATCTCTCATTGCAAGTCACTCGCCCCTCTGTAGTGCCGGATTTTCCCTGGTCCGAAGAAGGTGTGCCGATATTAATAGAAGAACAGTTTTTGACCAAGAATCAACGTGTCATCCGTCCTTAAAACGCTTATTACCCGTTATAATGAAAACGCGGTTGCTTTCCCTGGTTCAACACTATATATTTATAGCTGGTTACAATTTGATTTCGTTGATTTTTTAACGATTCATTGCGCGTGCGAATGTTGTAAGTGGTGTTTTAAGTGAAAGTGATACCGGAACCGCTCAGATTCAAGATTGAACACTGAATTTTTCAATAAGTTTTTTACCTTTTTAGTTACTATTAGCTACTTCGAATGCGAGACAATTTATTTTACGGCATTCACTTTATAGACCTCAGCATTGCTTCGTCGTAAAAGACCTATTGAAATCTTCATGATGCTTTCCTAACAATCTTGCCTCAATCATTTTGTTACCGTTTTATTGCTAAGCGTTGTTAAGATTGCAGCCCTTCTTCCCTATTTTAGGTTGCGATTTTTTCAGAATCTGCGGTAATTTGAAAATGGAAAAATGATCATGAACAGATTTTATCTTTGCTACCTATTTCTCTTCTTCGCCTGCATGCTACAGGCACAACCAAATGAACATTACATTCGTGATGCTGAACGCCACATTCAGGAAAAAAAATATGCATCTGCGCATTTGTTATTAGAGGATGCCATTCATAAACGTGGCTTCTTACCCACCTTCATTAACCCCTTAGTAGACAATACTTTAAAGCATCATCACATGCATCGCGAATATGCTGTCTTTTACTTAAAAGACCATCTAAGCGAAGAAGAATTAGCGCTTCCGGAGAAATTGCAGAATAAAGAAGTTATTGCCTTCCGTCAACCGAATCAGCTGCTCAACAAAGTAATTGCCAACTATCCTCACTATGCCTGGACTTACAAACTACTTGGCGATTATTATCGAATGACCCTGAATCAAAAAGGGCGGGCATTAATACCAGCGGATTCTACCGGGCAATTAGTCTACGAGCAAGTTTTTGCGAATTATCGAAAATCGGTTGAACTGGGGTATATTGATGCTTGTGTAAATCGCTGGCTGGGTGATTACTTCACCAATGCCGGCAGGCAGGATCTTGCCAAGCAATATTTTCGCCGAAACATTACGCACAATCTTGATGATTCTCCAACTTACACTCGCTTAGCGCAAATATACCTGAAAGAGAAAAAATACAATGAGGCGTATAAAAATGCACTTCTATCTATTCAGGGAGATACTTTAATTTCTCCGGTAGAGCGGTATAATATTACCCGTATTGCGGCCCTTTCTTTATATCATCTAGGTGTGGAAGATCAATTTCTCGATTATATTTTCGAATGCATACAACAATTTCCGGACATTCAAGATGCCTATCTGGATGTAATCCGGCATTATGAGAACACAAACATGCTGGTTCGAAGCGAGCGGATGATTCGGCAGATGTTGCTAAACAACCCGTTTGACCTGGCTGGATTTAAGTGCCTGGAAAAACACAGCATTAAGCACGGTGCTTATCGCTTTGCCGAAAACCTGCTGGAAGAAATGATCGGTAAGTTTGAGCATTATGACGAAGCAATGGGGAATATCTATCGCTTTCGAGGGAATTTAATGCATGAGCAGGGATTTGAAGAGGAAGCCCGGAAACTTTGGGACATTAGTAAAAGCTACTACAATCGCTTTCTGCCAACCGATAGTCCGATCATCAAGCAGATTGGCATCATGGATCTGGAAACATCTTCAGTAATGAAGTAGTGTATATTTTTCCAATAGCACTTTTCTGCTTTTCAAAGAATCATTAATAATTCCCGTAAAATTTTTGCTGCGATAATTGTTGAATTATTGGTTGGATCAATCCGGGGCGCCAGTTCCACCAGATCGCAGCCAACAATATTCAACTCACTTGCTGCCTGAAGAAATTCGATAAACTCAGCAAAGAAGATACCGCCGGCTTCCGGCGTGCCGGTGCCAGGTATCAATGAAGGATCGAAACCATCCAAATCGATTGTCAGATAAACCGGGCGTCCTTTCAACTCCGGTAATGCCGCGATCAATCCTTTACAATCGAATTGAAACAGGCGGGTATGCTGTTCTGCAAAGGCATACTCTTCCGGACTACCGCTGCGAATCGCTCCCTGAAAAATACGCTGCTTCTCCCCGATCAAATCACAGCAGCGCCGCATCACCGTACCATGGGAGAGAGATTCTCCAAAGAGTTCATCCATTAAATCCAGATGCGCATCAATCTGTACAATACAGAGCCCCGGATAAGCCGGCAGCATTGCTTTCACTGCTGCCAATGTCACCAGATGCTCGCCGCCGATCATGCAAGGTTTCTTTCCCTTTTGCACAATTTGCTTTATAGTTTCTTCGATCATTGCCAGTGCATTACCCTTATTGCCAAATGGCAAATCCAGATCACCGGCATCATGGATCGCTTTTTCGCTGAGATCTTTACGAAAGTAGGGACTATAATTTTCCTGGGAATACAGCGTTTCCGCCCGAATCGCCGCCGGTGCAAAACGGGAACCGGGACGATAGCTGGAAGTGCCATCAAAACCGGCGCCAAAGAGAATAATCCCGGCATCGGTAGCGCTGGACAAGCAGCCCTCATAGGGGGTTCGCGGGAGCATGTTATTCAGTTTCACGGAGGATCTCCCGAAAGAAAGATGGCAATGCAAAAGCGGCCCGGTGAATATCGGCATTATAATAACGGAAATCCAGATTATCCGCCAAACACTTTTCCAACTGAAAATCCTCCACCGGATGGTATTTCTTACTGGCAAAGCCAAAGGCCCAATGTCCTGAAGGATACGTTGGAATATGAGCATTAAAGAAGAACATCTTTGGGAAGAGCTTATTCAGTTTCAGGTAAATGCCACGAACAAGCTCCGGCAGCCAGGAAGGAGATTCACTTTGGTTGACGAGAATACCGTCATCCGTCAGTAAGTTGTAGCAGTCCTGATAAAATTCCGGCGAGAACAGTCCTTCCCCGACACTGATCGGATCGGTGGAATCGATAATAATAACATCATATTTTTCTTTACAGTTTTTAACAAACGCCACGCCATCTTCAAAGCGACAGGTAACTCTTTCTGATAACAGCTTATCTGCAACTGTCGGCATAAACTCCAGGCAGGCCCGGGAAACAGCTTCGTCGATATCGACCAGATCAACATGGGCAACCGATTTATGGCGCAAACACTCCCGCACAGTGCCCCCATCTCCCCCACCGATCACCAGCACCCTTTGCGGATTGGGATGAACATACAACGGCACATGAGCGATCATTTCATGGTAAACAAACTCATCCTTTTCCGTTAGCATAATAAAGCCGTCGATAATCAGCACCCGGCCAAAGCCCGGTGTTTCGACAATTTCGATTTTCTGGAAAGGGGTTTGCTCATAGAAAAGAGTCTTTTCCATGTCAAAGCTTAAGGCGCCTTTTACTTCCGGATATTCTTCAGTATAGCGAATCCCCATCGGTTTTCTCCTCTATAAAATTTGGCGCATATTTTAGGAAAATTTCCGATTTTTTCAAACAGAAATGTTCAGGATGTAATTTTTTTTAATGCCGCTCAGGGCTTATACGGCAAGGAATTTACTTGCGGGGGGATGCTAATAGAGATATTTTCAGTGGCAGTGGCAAAGTACAAACCAATCATTAATCAAGCATTGGAAACAGTTTCTATGAAATATTATCAACTTGGTAAGAGCGATCTGAAAGTCAGTGAAATCAGTTTCGGCTGTATGTCGCTGGGGAACGATGATGCGGAGAATGAAAAGTTGCTTCATCGTGCACTCGATGGGGGCATCAACTTTTTTGATACCGCAGATTTATATCAACAAGGGGATAACGAACGCAGCGTTGGGAAGGCATTTAGGGGGTTGCGGCATCAAATAGTCCTGGCGACAAAGGTTGGTAATCAATGGCGGGCGGATGGTTCTGGCTGGGACTGGAATCCGAGAAAGGAATATATTCTGACGGCTGTTGAAGCAAGTTTGCAACGATTACAAACAGATTACATTGATCTCTACCAATTACATGGGGGAACGATCGACGATCCGATGGATGAAACCATCGAAGCCTTTGAGTTGCTCAGAGAACAGGGGAAAATTCGTGCATATGGTATCTCTTCCATTCGCCCGAATGTTATTTGGGAATATGTGCAGCGCTCGAATCTCGCCAGTGTTATGATGCAATACAGTCTGCTGGACCGCCGTCCGGAAGAGACCTGCTTTCCTTTGCTGGAAAAAAATAAAGTGGGTGTTATCGTGCGTGGCGCGCTGGGGAAGGGCTTGCTTGCTGGTAAAGCAACAAAGGATTATTTGAACTATACCGCAGCGGAGGTCGAAAAAGCGGCCGATGCTATTGGGGAAATTTCTCATGCGCAACGCTCGCCGGCCCAAACTGCTCTTGCCTTTGCATTGCATCCTCCAGCAGTAACAACCATCGCTGCCGGCATTCGTACCCATTCCCAACTGGATGATTGTTTAGGCTATGCTACTGCGCCCGCACTAGTTACAACTGAATTGGAAACGTTACAAGGTGTTTTGCCGGTAAATGCCTACGCACAACATCGTTGATACTAATAAGCCTGGGCGAGCATTTCCCGGGTTTCTTCCAGCACCTGCAGCATTCGATCCCGCTCCCCTTCAGCCATTTTGATATCGGCCTCCAGCTTGTAGCGATTCTCGCCGCTTAACTCACGGGCATAGCCCAACCAGAGTCGTTCGATCCGCTCGTTCAAATCTTCGATTTCCAGTGATAACGTGTTCAGCTTTTCTTCGAAAGATGCCCGGGAAATGCCACCGCCATTCAGGAGCATCTTAATCGAGATCGGCTCATCGCGGTTTTCCGGAAAGATTGTTTCAATCTCTTTTTCTTCCAGTCGAAGCAAATGATGGTAGTCGATCGTTTCCGTGGCGCTATCCGGCAGCGGCACTTTTTCGACGACATCGATAGCCGGAAACAAAGTATGGGTATATTCGAAATAACTGCGAATTTTTGCCAGAAAATCCCGGCGAGTCGTTTGCCGGCCAATGACCTTCAAAAGAATCAAGTGTTGTTCCGGAACGCACTCTACCAGGGCCTGATTTGCCCCATCAGCAACGACAAAACCATACTGCCAGAAAGATTTTTCTTCGATAAAGGGATACATTTTTGCAATCAGCTTGGGTATTATATCCCCGGGTAAAAAACTGTAGTGATATTGAAGTGCTAAGCCATCGACATAGCTATGGCGATGCACCGTCACTTTTTCCGGCAACCAGCGGGGAACCAGGTAAGCACGGTCAGCATTTTCCTCGATATCAAATAACAGCTCATAGCTCTTCATCATATTCAGGATGAATGGATAACGGGTTTTCGGATAATTGCCACCACTACTCAAAATCCAGGAAAGATCATCCGCATTTAAAATAGCCTGAGGGCGCGTCGGAGGCTTCGCAGCGATAATTCGATGAATCGCATTATTCAACCAACGCGGTTGTAACACCAGGGTGTTTTGCAAGCGAATATCGCTTTGGAAATTTGTTACCACACCGAGGTCATGCAGCCATTGCAACAGGTCTTTTTGACCGGCCTGATCGATATCTTCATTCCGGCAGATTTCCTCGTACTCGCGCATCGGGATAAATTCTTTTTTGGCCACCTCCATCCGGTTCCGAACACT
The DNA here is from genome assembly GCA_028284905.1 of Calditrichia bacterium. Classification (GTDB taxonomy): domain Bacteria; phylum Calditrichota; class Calditrichia; order RBG-13-44-9; family J075; genus JACKAP01. The sequence goes on along the minus strand of JANQQU010000022.1, from coordinate 64,618 downwards.
TAACCAACCCTCTTCCCAGGAAGATTTCAAATTCTCTAGTGGCAACAAGGATTTGCGGATCAGTTCCCGTAATTCGCTGATGCCATTGCCGGTTTTTGCTGAGGTATACAAAAAGGCCTTAATGGACGGATATTTTTCCTGAAGTAGTCGCCGGTCAATTTCTTCGCTGCCGAGATCACTCTTCGTCAAAGCCACGATAACCGGAGAACCTTCCCCAAAATATGTAATCATCTTCAGCCAGTTTTCCAGCTCGGTGACGTCCGATTGCCGGGCATCCCATGCCAGTAAATAAAAACTGCGCCGACTGAGAAAAAAACTGTGTACGTTGCTGTCGATATCTTCCCGGCCAAAGTCCCAGATATTCAATTGCACGCGTTTATGCCCGGTTTGAACCGGCCAGCGATGTACCTCCAATGCCGCCGTTGATGGCTCTTCATCATTAAATTGCCTTTCAACTAAATATCTCACCAGAGAAGTCTTTCCGCTGCCCGGCTCTCCAAGCACCAATAGCTTCACTTCATTAATACGCCGCTTTTCCTGATGGCGCAGGATATAATAAATGAGTTCCTGGGGACGGCGCACCAGGTTTTCCATCGGCAAAGACAACTGATTGCCAATTAGTTCCAGAATTTCCAGGTGTTTCAATTCAGCGATTTCTTCCGGAAGCTCGCTAAGCTGATTGTTGTTTAGAGACAACCATTTCAAATGCTTGAGCGCCCCGATTGCTTCCGGCAGAGCAGACAATTTATTACCGTCCAGGCGGAGTTCCTTCAGGGCGGTCAGGTTTGAAATTGTTTCGGGAATATGGTCGATATGATTGTTTCGCAAACTTAGGCGGGTCAGGTGTGTTAAAGAAAATACTGCTTCAGGAATTTCATACAGTCCTTTTCCGGAGAGATTGAGGGTATTGCTATTCTCTGCATATTTGATCAGTTTTAATATTTCCGGACTGGTTTTCATCGGCTACTCACTTTTACTGATAAATCGTTCTGCCATTTGCCGGATCAAGGTTAGTTCTTCCTTATCCAGCTTCAATAGAATATCACTAATTTCGTTCAACATCCGTTGTTTTTCCGGAAGATAGTCTGCGCGGCCATCTTTCTCTGCAACTGCCCCTTCATGGGTTTCTGCCTGAAACGAATGGCCGAAGATCAACCAGTGCAAATCGACTTTCAGGACTTCCGCGATAATTGCAAATTTTTCAATGCTGGCACTCTTCTTCCCTTTTATTACATCGCTCAGAGAAGACTCCGGAATTCCGGAACGCCTGGCCAGCGACTTCTGTGTTAAGTTCTGTGCCCTACTAAGTTGTTTTATCCGTTTACCAGCGGCAATTAGGTCCATACGCTTTTGCGAATTTTTGCATTTTCGACTTGTTTTATCCGCTATCGCGAATTAAATTATTTTTGGGAGATAAAATTTCGCAACACACTGAACGATTATCTTATCATAAAAAAATCGGGAAGTTCAGAGAACAAGTTTTAATAAAGCTATTATTAGCGCCAGTTCCAACTGCTATTTTTACCAATAGTTTATTGAACAAAACAGCTCACTGAGTCACTCCTGATTGGTTTCGCTTTTCTGATACAACTTATCCTGCCGCCATGTCAATTACAATGAGCCCCGTCAATCCGCAATAACGGATGAGGCGATAGCGCAATTTTTTTGCGACTGCAAAAAGATCGGGGGAACTATATCCAAAATTCAGGAGGCTCACTAATGACGTGTCAACACCCAAACTGTCAGCGAACGCTGGTGATTGACTGTATCAAGCCGGAATTATTCTCTCTCATAAAACCGGCTGCCAGTCCAACGGCAGAGAAAACGACAATCGATTTCAATCGATTCATCGAATATTTTTGCCCGATCCATTGCGAAGTTCATGGCTATTGCTGGGGATGCGGTTTTCATTTCTCCCCGACGATTATCTTGCAGCCGGATGGGCTTTGCCAGGATTGCCGTCAGAAACTACCGATATAATATCATATCCGGGAGAGGAGGATAGCAATCAGCCGGTTAGCCAAAGGGCATACGAATTGGAGCAAACGCTTCAAAATATTAAAATATCCGGAAATGTTGTCATTTCCTCTCCCGGCAATTCATTCGTAACTTGCGAAAGTTTTTCCAGGCGGTTATTATTGAACAGACATTTAACCAGCGAAGGCAGACATGAAAAAGACCGAGCTCCCTCCCCACACCCTCACGCGCACACCACGAATTGCCGAGAGTGCTTTTATTGCCGATGGTGCAAAAGTAATTGGCGATGTAGAAATGAAATCCCATTCGTCCGTTTGGTATAACGCCGTATTGCGCGGAGACATCAATTACATATCTATCGGCGAGCGCAGCAACATCCAGGATGGCTGCATCGTGCATCTGGAAAACGAAAAACCATGTATCGTCGGCAACGATGTTACCGTTGGGCATGGCGCCATTCTTCACGGATGTATTCTTGAAGACGGATGCCTGATTGGCATGGGCGCCACAATTCTTTCCGGGGCAACCATTGGCAAAGGAAGCATTATTGCTGCCGGTGCCGTTGTGAGGGAAAACGCAGAAGTGCCTCCATTTACTCTAATGGCCGGCGTGCCGGCAAAAGCGCTCCGCACACTCGATAACAGCAGCTATGAAACCAATTTGAAATGGGCAGAGAAATACACAAAGCTGGCTAAATTACATCGGGAAAAGGGGCATGCTGCTGAGCAGCGTTAATCTGCGACTTCACCACGTTCGCTCCAGATAGCCAGTAAATGTAAAATTGTCGCAACAGCACTGGTCATATCCTGCAGGGAAACCCACTCCTGTTTGCTGTGGAATTTATGCCCACCGGTAAAAATGTTCGGTGTCGGCAACCCTTTATAGGATAGCACCGTACCATCCGTTCCACCACGAATTAAATTTCGCAGCGGCTGAATGCCGGCCCGTTCGACAGCCTCCAGCGCATAATCAACCACATGCGGGTAATCCTGTAGAATGTATTTCATATTCCGGTAACTTTCCGTCACCTTCAGATCAATACGGGCTTTTGGCCAATTCTCCTGCACTTTATCCCGGATGTTTTCTAAAAGCCGCACTTTCTCAGTCAATCCTTCCATGGTAAAATCCCGAACCATAAAGCGCATTTCCACCAAACCGGGATTACCGTTTATTGTATTCGGGTGGACATATCCTTCCCGGCCTTTTGTGGTTTCCGGAGAACATTCTCCGGCTGGCAATTCGGCAATAAACTCAGTCGCAATTTTCAAGGCGTTTACCATCACATCGCAGGCATAGCCGGGATGCACATTAACCCCATGAATAGTAACGTCGACAGTATTGGCAGAGAAGGTTTCATCTTCAACTTCTCCGGCAGTGCCGCCGTCAATTGTATAGGCATAACGGGCGCCGAATGCTTCGACGTCGAAATGCGTCACGCCGGCACCAACCTCTTCGTCCACAGTAAATGCAATTTGCACCGGGCCATATAAAAATCCCGGCTCATTGAGCAAGAATTCTATCGCAGTCATAATCTCCGACACACCCGCTTTGTTATCCGCACCAAGTAAAGTGGTGCCATCGCTGGTGATGATATCGTGCCCCAAACAGTCCGCCAGTTCGGGGTTCTCTGCAGCCAAAATGACTTCGCGCGGATCTCCCGGCAAAGCGATATTACCACCGTCATAGTTTGCATGTATTTGCGGTTGCACATTTTTACCGCTGACATCCGGAGAGGTATCAACATGGGCAATCAATCCAATCGCCGGAACAACAACGGGATGATCCGCCGGTAGATTTCCGGGCAAGCTGGCAAAGACATAACCATGCTCCGTCATCCGGGCATTTTCTACGCCCATTGCCTGCAATTCCCCGAGCAATTTTTTACAGAGATCCAACTGCTTAAGTGTACTGGGGTAAGTATCGGATTTTTCCGAAGACTGTGTATCGATCTGCACATATGCTAAAAAGCGTTCGCGTAGATTTTCTACATTAATTTTTTGGCGAATAGTTGCATTTTCCATAGACAGTCCTTATCAATTTTAAAAAGTTGAAATGTCGGTTGATTTTCCTAAAAATAGATTTCGTAATTACATCCGGCGCAGCTATATTAGCGATCTGCTTCTGCGCGATCAATTAAAGTGCAGAGAATTCAGAGAGGGATCAACAGAATTTTTCAAACTAAAATATACCGATGAAAATACCGACCGGCCTGAAAAGAACCGCTGTTTTGTCCGTATTAAGGAATGGCAATCGTCTGTTATTGCTTAAGCGGAAAAATCCTCCGCACCCAGGCAAATATACGCCGGTCGGCGGCAAACTGGATCCTTTTGAATCTCCGCGAGCAGCGACAATCCGGGAAACTTTTGAAGAAACCGGCATTCAAATTTCCAATCCCAGGTATGGCGGCCTGTTGGTTGAAAACTCTCCGAGCAGTTATAACTGGACTTGCTTTGTTTATATCGCAGAAATCGAAGCGATCTCTCCCCCGCCTTGTAACGAAGGCGAATTAACCTGGATAGCAGTCGACCAGCTATCACAAGCTGATATTCCGGCTACCGATAGTTTTATTTACGAATATCTGCTATCCGGGAAACCTTTTATGTTTAATGCCGATTATGATCTAGAAGAAAACTTAATAGCGCTCCACGAGGAAATTTCCGACGTTGTTCTCTACCGGAGATAATATTACCTTGGAAATATTCACTGTTTGAATAAGGGCAAACAATTATAATGTTGAGGATATATGATGGGTGACAAGCAAAATCAAATCGGGAAAATTGCCTGGCAAGATCTGACCGTTAATAACGCAGATGATATCAGGGATTTTTACAGCAAAGTAACTGGCTGGCAGACAGAAGCACATTCAATGGGAGATTATAACGATTACGATGTAATCGCGCCGGGCAGCGGCGAAGTGGTTGCTGGTATTTGCCATGCCCGGGGAGAAAATGCGAACATCCCGGCGCAGTGGTTGATTTATATAACCGTAGACGATGTTGCCGCCAGCGCAGCAAAGTGCGAAGAGCTCGGCGGTAAAATTCTCGATGGCCCGAGGAAAATGGGCAAATTTACATTTTGCGTCATTCAGGATCCGGCAGGTGCTATTGCCGGCATCATCAGTTCCTGATTTTTATCAGAGCACCAATTTCATACATGCCGCACTGGCCGGGCAAACCGATTGAAATTCTACTGATTGTTGCACGGCCGCATCGGCGCTCTCGCGGGGGATTCGGATAAATCCCTGGCGAGCAAAAAAATTCTCCGCAGTTTCGGTCAGCAGGTATATCTCGGACAGTTTTTTTTGCCGGGCTTCTGCAACTATCGCTTCATAAAGCTGAAGCCCTCTCCCCTGCCCCTGATTATCCGCCCGCACCGCTAAAGAGCGCAACAATCCTTTATCGCCATAAATTTCCAATCCGGCTGTGCCAATTAATGAAGCACCATCAAAGGCACCAATAAAATGCTGGAAATGTGTTTGCACACCTTCCAATGGCAATTTAACGGAAGTCAGTAATTGCTCCGTATCTGCGAGGTCACTTGCAATCAATCGTCTAATTTCCATAAGAACTCCTTCAGCGGATTAGGGTTTATTTCGGTAGACGATCTACCAATGAAAAGGATGCATTTTAATATCAATGGCCAATTCGTTTGTTAGACAACCGGGCTGGAAGCGGGAAAATGCAACTCATCCAGAAGAGTGTATTTCTTCGATGTCAGTCTGCGGAAATCAGGATCAAGCTGATAAATGATATCGAGATTTTCTGTCCGGTTAATCAATATCATCTGGGTATAAATTAATTCCTTTTCAAGATCGCTCATCTGTTTCAGACAGCTTAGCGCATAAGGATACATTTCCTGATAGCTATTAACACCAACCGGCAAAGCGGAAAGACGATAGACCGCCATACGCCCTCTTAATAATTCCGAGAATCTTTCCACGGCATAATCCCGATTTTTGTTGTTCTTCAACGAATCGTCGATTGCCATTGCAGCCATATAACCGGTATAAAAGCCCCCCAGCACTCCGGCGGAGTTAATCGGATCGACAAACGCTGCTGCATCTCCGGTCAGAAACCACCCTTTGCCAGCCAGTTCCCGCGGGTAGTAGGCAAAGTCGCGAATAGCCCGCACTGATCCGGGAATAAGCGTGTCATATTTTAGCATATCCGAAAGCAAGGGCACTTTTCTACAAGCACTGAGAAAGCGCTCTTCCAAATTGCCATCCTGCAATTTAAACTCGCTAAATTGCTCCGGAGATAATACCAGACCGACACTCACCTGGTCATTCTGTACAATTTGCCAGCACCATCCCCATTCCCCGATTTGATAGATGCCGGTAGTCGGTGGTGTTTCATATCGCTGTGAGAACGGGAGAACATCACCTCCCAAAGCAACATAATCGCTTTCCTTGAAATATCCCCAAATGCTCATAAAGCGCAGGTCTTTATCATATTCCCGGAAGCCAAGTTTTTTCGCAACCAGGGCAGCCTGGCCACTGGCATCAACGAGATAACGGCAGCTAATTTTTCCTGATTTTCCATTGAGCGTATCAAAATAGAAAACATCCTGATTGTCATAACCGTTCAGCTGGAGGTCTTTTACAATCACTTCCTCAAAAATCCTGGCCCCTTTTTGCTCTGCTGTTCGAAGTAAAATGTCATCGAAAATATTTCTTTCCACATGCAATGCCGGGGTTTGAAAGTCAAAATCCCGGAAAGTCATTTGCGTTAGTTGATTGTTCCAGAAAGTCGTACCGCCGGATTTCTCCATAAAGCGCATTTTTTGTAGTGCCTTCGTTGCGCCAAGCAGGTCAGTGTATTTCCAAACGAAGGGCAGTATGCTCTCTCCAACCACTTCCCGGGGATGTTTCGCCTTTTCCAGCAAAACGACATCATATCCTGCCTGGGCAAGTGCATTTGCGGCAGTACTGCCGGAAGGGCCACCACCAATAACAACAACATCGGATTTTAAGGGAATGGATTTCATTTGATAAACCTCCTTGTTAAATATGCCGGTTGACGCACTGTTGTTTTCTAAAGCCCCAACCAACGGCCAATAATATTCCGTTGCACCTCCGAAGTGCCGGAATAAATAGTGCTCGCCATCGCATCGCGCAGCACTCTTTCCACGCCATAATCGACCATAAATCCGTAGCCACCAAGAATCTGCATGGTATCCATGGCGGTTTTAACCAGTGCTTCGCTGGCATGTATTTTAGCGATGGCGGCGTCCAGATCTATCTCCCAACTGTCACCCAGACGAGAAGCAGCCCGGTACACCAACAGACGGGTTGCTTCCAGTCGAATTTTCATATCGGCAATGCGATGCGAAATTGCCTGCATTTTACCAATCGGCTGCCCGCCGGTTTTTCGGGTGCGGGCATAATTGATCGCTTGCTCCAGTAATCGTTCCATCGTTCCAACATGGCAGGCGACAAGGCAGATCCGTTCCCAGGCCATCGACTCGGCAAAGATTACGGCAGCGGTGCCGATTTCTCCGAGCATCGCGTCTGCCGGGACCTGAACATCTTCCAGCACCAATTCACCAATGCTGCAGGTACGCAATCCCATTTTTTCGAAGCGCTGCCCGGAACGATACCCCGGGGTATTTTTTTCAACCAAAAAGGCGCTAATTCCGCCACGATAGCCCTTCTCCGCATCTGTGCTGGCATAGATCAGGGCCAGATCGGCAACCGGGCCATTGGAGCTGAAAGTTTTACTGCCATTCAACATATAGCCGGTATCTGTAGCCATCGCTGTTGTTGCCATGGAAAAAACATCGGAACCGGACGCTGCTTCTGTAATACCATTTACGGCAATCAACCCGCCATTGCAGAGGCCGGGCAAGTAGCGTTTCTTTTGCGCTTCGCTACCGTGCTTCCAAACCGGCACAACACAAGCAAGCAGATGGGCCGCGATTGCAAACGTTAAACCGCCGTCTTCGCAACCATATCCCAATGCTTCCATAGCGATCGCCGTGGTCAGTGGATCCAGTCCTGAGCCGCCATATTCGACAGGCACGGGCAATCCCTGCAAACCCATTTCACCACATTTCATCCAGAGATCATGCGGGAAATATTGTGCACGATCCCGTTCGATAACGCCTTCATTAAGTTCTTTCCGGGCAAAGCGGATTATCTCCTCGCGCAGAGATTGCTGTTCTTCCGATAAGTTAAAATCCACTTTACGCCTCCTGCAGGCTGAGCTGCTGATAATCTACTTTACCGGTAGAAGTTTTTGGCAAACCGTCCAGATAATTGAAGCGGTCCGGCATCATATACAGCGGAAGGTGATCTGCACAAAACTGCTTCAGCTTAATCAGTGATAACTTTTCTTCGGCAGCAGTGCTAATAAAGGCTGTAATGGTCAGCTCTTCATCAACCGACTCGGCAACAACGGCAACTTCCAGGATTGCCGGATGTCGATAGAGTGCCGCTTCTATCTCTCCCAATTCTATGCGATAGCCCCGCCGTTTCACCATTCGGTCGAGCCGTCCGAGGAAGATAAAATCTCCGGCAGTATCAATCTGTACCAGGTCGCCGGTTTTATACCAGGCTGCACCTTTATCGTCAATATGATAGGATTTGGCACTGCGCTCCGGCAGCCGCCAATAGCCGTTCATCACTGAAGCTCCACGTACAACCAACTCCCCGCTGCCATCCTCGCCCGTCAGCATTTGACAATCGACATGGGAACAGCTTTTCCCAATCGGATATGGTTCGTTTCGCTCGAAAGGAATATCCGCAGGAATCTCATGATAAGTGCAGACATTGGTTTCCGTTGGGCCATATAAATTGAAATATCTCGCCTGTTGCCAGATCTGCTTAAGGGAACGGAGATATTTTACCGGAAACACTTCTCCGGCAAAAAGCACCAGGCGTAGTGCATCATAGTTGTGGGTTTCCATGCATCCAAACTGCGTCATCATGCTGAGAATCGACGGCGCGGAATACCAGACCGTAATCCGTCTGTCGGCAATGAATGCCGCCAGCGGAGCCGGTTGTTTTGCGGTCACTTCATCGATGAGCACGAGTGTTGCCCCATGCTTGAAACTGACATACAGGTCGAGAATTGAAAGATCAAAATGGAATGGCGCATGGGATGAAAAACGATCTTCGGGCATCGGCTGGAAGGTGTCGCTACACCAATCGACAAAACTCAAAGCGTTTTCATGGGAAATCATCACACCTTTTGGCTGTCCGGTAGAACCGGAAGTATAAAGAATGTAAGCAAGATGATCATCCGAACGCACAGTATCGGGAAATTGAATTTCCTGCAAGCAAATGCCGCTGACATCGTCGATTCGCAACACCCGTCCGACCTGCTCCGCCGGAAAAGCGCCCTGCAACCGGGAAAGTAAGCGATCCTCTGCCCAGACTGCTTTCACTTGGCAATCACTAAAGATGTAGGCATTTCTACGAATGGGCGCATCGGGATCAACCGGCACATATGCTGCACCGGCTGTCATAATACCAAACATTGCTGCAACAGTGTTAATTGACTTATGGGCATAAATACCTACCCGGTCGCCGTTGCCAATACCTTGTGCTTGCAGCAATGCTGCAATCTTTGCAACAGCACCGGCAAATTTCCCATAAGAAACCGACTGTTCATCCGGTCCTTCAATTGCAACACGATCAGGATATAGTTGGTGCGCATCGCCGAGCAAATTTTCCAATCGGCGGGTCATGCCACCCCCTGTTTAGCCTGGACGATATCGGTGATGTCGTTCAGCGTGTTGAGGTGATTGGCAATTTCGTTCGCATTCAGCTTTACATCGAATTTACTGTGCAGAAACCCGACCAGTTTAAAAGTTGAAATTGAATCGAGAATCCCTCCGGTTACCAGTGGTGTGGTATCGGTTAAATCGTTGGGATCTTCGCCCGGCAAGAATTCGGTCATCAGGTAATTCTTAACTGTGTCTTTGATTGTTTGAGTGTTAGTGGCCATAATTCATCATCCTTTCATAAAAGTACTGAAAAAAATTTTCGTGCAGTGCCTAACGCCCTGCAATTTATCTGTTGAATTTACATTGTAGCCCTTGTATCCAGCGCTTTGCGACAAAGCCGCTCCCCTACTTCCTTTCGGCCTTAACCGGTTGAACGCCCATTTTTAAAGAAGCGCTGTTATTGATTAATTCTTGATAAAATCGCTCCGCAATCAATTGATGGCCGATTTTATTCGGATGTTTATCCCATGGGGCCAATTGCAGGCGACTGTACTCCCGCCCGTCAAATACGCCGGAAAGGTCAATCAGCACTTCGAAACCAGCCGTTACTGCATATCCTTTTAGCCGTTCAACAATTTTCGATTCAGGTTCTTTCAGCTTATTGGTTTTTGGTAATGGCTGATATACCCAAACCGGCATGGCATTGCTCGCCTTACATAAATCTGCAAATTGCTGATAGGTCCATTGCACAATTTTACCGGCATAAGGTTTTAAGCGCCGTTGTATTTCGGATTCAGCCATGTCTTTATGCACACCCGCGCTGTCTGCAATGGCAGCCAAATATGGGAAGTCGATGCGACCGCTGTTCATGATGCAGTCAGTCAATCGTTCAACCGTCTTAATTTCTTCCGGAAAATGGGTGACATAAAAAACGGCATCAGGTGCAAACTGGACGACCTGCTTCTGGCAATGCAAAAGATGCTGGAAGGAAATCCAGGAAGACTTGGCGAAATTTAAAATTTCGTATTGGGCAAATTCTTTTTCCCCGCTGTCCAGATTGAGTTGGTCTTCCAACATCCATTGATAGGTGTCTTCATCACGCACGCCCGGGCCCATAACGTGGGATCCGCCCAACAAGGCTATTCGGTAGGTAGATGCCGGTTTAACTTTATCATATGCCTTGTCCCGCATACCATGTTGATTGGTGCGAAATTTGGCACGCTTATAGTGGTGATCCATATTGGGATTCAAAGTGGTTAAACGCATGTCTTCCACTGGCGCCGCGAGTCCATTTTCCCGGAGATTCAGCTTCCAGTCCTGCGGTTCCTGGAGCTGCGCCCGCCAAAGCTGGGAGGTAAATTTATTGGTGCCCATCAGGCTTTCGTAATATCCCTTTTCAAACAGCTCCACATCCCGGCTGTTCAGGCGATTCATCCGGATGGACTCGATAAAATCGTGGGTCTGCGGATTAAAAACAGCAGATGCCTGGGGAATGCCAACCAGCAACAACAGAAATGCTGAAACGCTGGTTAATACCGCCGGACGAAAAACAATCACATTTTTCAGCGATGGTAAGGAAACATCCTGGCTATTGAGATACTGAAAAACGACGCCGACAGCAACTGCCGAAATCCAGACAGAGACAATACGGACGATGTCAATGGTTTCATAATTGGCAGCTTTGGAAAGCAGGGCCAGCCAATCAGGAATAGAGTTGCTGGTATAAAAAACCCAGAGGAAGCACATCAGAGAAAACATGCTAACCGTTTGCAGGGAAAGGCGTAGTGCCCGACCAAATGACCAGCGTTTTTTCCCCAGGCTGCGGCGGCGTCCCCATTTAGCCTGCATTAGCGAATTGGTTAAAACCATTAGTCCAAAGAAACACCAGAATATGCCGTCGATAAGTGTAATAGGAAAGCTGCCGCGAATCCAAAACCATTGATAAGAATGGAAGAGCCAGCTAATCACAAATAACGGCAGCATGGTAAAAATAATCCCGCGATATTGGCCGAAGCGCTGCATCTTGAGGAATAAGGGGTAATAGAAGACTTTCATCATGAAGTCTTTCCAGTAAATATTGGCTCGTCGCCAAAAATCGTTAAAGCCGGAAGCGAGGAAATACAAATTGTGGGTTGGGGGCATATTATAGCCAAACAGACAAAGAATCCCTGTTATCAGATGAAAAAGTCCGGACACCCGGGTATAAAGCATGAAGCTGCACATCATCAAAAGGACCAGGCCATTCAGGTCATTAACTTCGGTTGGCGAAGGTATGATGTAGTAATAAATGACCCGGTAAATCAATAAATGGGTAACTCCGCGAAACATCCAGCGGATACCCTTTTGGTAAATTTCATAAGCGTCTGCACTGTAGTGACTGCGATGAAACTTGACGTAATCGATAATCGGGAAAAGCGGCAAGCAAACATTGGGCAGCATAAAAAAATAGTTTAGGCGCTGCCAAAAGGCCGGACGAATAGATTCGTTCTTGAGGTCATATAGATAAATGATCAAGCGGAACATAAACATCGAGCCAAGAATTGGCATAATGAAAGGCGCCCAGTCGGAAGGCATCCAGCCACTACGGAAAGCAGCGAGAACACTAACGGCAACCAGAATCAGTCCAATTCGCAGCCAATAATTTAACGGGAGGTGGCAGATAGCAATTAAGCCTAAACCGATACCAATAAGGATACTGCCATATTTTGCACCAAATAAAAATAGAATCGCGGTTAGGGTCAGCAGAAAAAAGAATGGTGGCCGCCAGTTCTTCGGCAGCCAGCTATGAATAATAAACCCACCAAAAATGATCGGTAAAAGTGAATTTAACCCGTGATCTTCTTCCAAATGGAAAAGATCGATGACGTATAAAACCAGACCCAGTTGCAGCGCAATGAGAAGAAAACGCCAGATATCGTTTTCATTCGAAGATTTCGAACGATCCCTGTTAAACATAAAACTTCCCTATTCGATGTTTGTAGAACTTCCACTCCGGGATGTCGGGTCGTGAAGTTTACGGCTCCTCTCCTCAACTTCAAGATGCTCGACAAAATTTATTACCAGGTGTAAATTTACCAAAGCTTTAAGAGAGCAATTTGCTTGAGCGCATAATTATGACAAATGAAAATAAAGTTACGACCGATTCGTCATAAAATTTGCGACGGTGGTTCGTAGGTGTAAGCGCCTTTTCTCGCCAGCGTTCAGATTCCACAACGCCGGACAGCTTTCATACAACCAGGTGCCAGTCATTTTCGTTGGGAAGGTCATCCAGCGAATCCGCAATTTCTGCCTGCGGGACAAACTCTTTTGCCAGCTGTTGTCCACTTTAATTTCCTTGTTCCGCTTAAAGCGCATCCGGTTCCCATTAACGTTGTGATGCAGATGTGTTGGCCAATTTAGCTGGCTCTTTTCATAGGATAGCCCCAACCAGCGCATAGTTTCTGAAATAGTATTTTCCGGGTTGCCGGCCAGATCTTCATAACGGATTTTCCAGTATTGGACGTCCCGTAGTAAACGACGGGTTTGCATGGTAACAGCCGTGTATTTCCGGGTATGGTCGACCCAGTCGTGTCCCAGTCGAATTTGAGAATTAATGACCCCGAGTGGATTGCGCATCAGGTGAACAGGCCGAATATCGAAGCAGCCGCAGCGCACCAACCAGGCAAGCCGTTTAATGTCCTTGGAAGAATCGACAATATAGTTTTTACCGCTAACTTCCTGAACTGCCCGGTACAGCGCCCGGTTATGTTTTTTGAATGTTTCCGGATCATCATGATAGACATCGAGTGCATCCAGGGTAAGTCCATCGTTTTTCTGTAAAATGTCATTTACCATTGTCCAGAATTTGCAATCGCGAATTTTCGGCGCGCCGCAAGTGCAGGGTTCTTCCAGAAGATGACGTCCCTTGTCCTTTTTCTTCTGCGAAAAGGATTTTATTTCTCCAACGCTGATTGTTGCTGAATGAGAGCTAATCAACAAATCCAACAAAGTGGATCCGCTATGCCCCCGCCCGACGATATAAATGATTGTTGGTAATTTTTTCATAGTTCAAATCTTAGTTTGCTAGTCCGGCAAGTAATTGCTTTGCACGCCCCTGCCAGGTATAATTTTGTTGAAAGTGTTCCCGGGCGGTTGCTCCCAGTGAGCTTCTTCGCGCCGGGTGGTCAGCGAGAAATTTCAGAGCCTTCATCCAGGCTTCGATATCGTCCGGTGCACAAAGGAATGCATTTTTATTGTGACTGAGAATTTCCCGCACTGCCGGCAAATCGGAAGCGAGGATCGCTTTTCCGGCTGCCATATATTCAAAGATTTTGATCGGAGACATCCAATCGCCAATATTTAATCCGCCCCCGCCGGCTGAGGCAACTTCCCGCTGGCAGGGCACCAAAAGCACATCCATCGTTAATTGCCAACGCACCGCTTCCTGATGCGGCTGGAAACCATGAAAGCGGACATTTGCGGCATCTTTCAATTTTTCTTGCCAATAAGCCGCATCGGCAGTAGTGCCGCCGACTACATGGAAATCGACATGGGGGCAGCGGGGCGCCAGCGCGCTGATAATTTCCATCCCCTTTCCGGGATAAAGATGGCCGACATAACCCACCTGCAAACGCCCATTCTCCTTTAGCCGTAATGGCTGGACATTTTTCGGCAGATCCGCGCCATTATGCAACGCCTGAATCCTTTCTTCCGGAATCCGATAATTCCTTAAGTAAGCGCTGCGCAATGCGTTGCAATTCGTTATCATCCGGGTAAAATGATTGCTCGCCAGCAATTTCCGGAATGGGGCGATATCTCTCGGGCTGTAAATAAGCTTATGCGCATCGAGCACAATCGGGATGCCCATACGTGCAGGATCGTAACGGAGACTGTGGTCTCTCAGTATTATTAAATCCGGCCGCTGCATTCGCACGAACCATTTTATCCGGGTGCGATAGTCGATTCGGGAAGATTGTCCTCTGCGTGGCAGCAGCTTGATAGGAAAACATTTATCTACACCGTAAAAATCATACACGTCTGCAACATCTTTTTCAACATCCGGGTAATCATAATTCATCAAAACGACTTTATGACCGTTATGCGCCAACGCCTGGCACATCTTCATTACGTTCTTGCTATTTGCCCTTCGGGAAGGAATACGTGTATTGGCAAGATATACAATTCTCATATTATCCTCTAAAATTTCCGCTGATTGTTTCCAGTAAAACCATCCCCCAATAAGGTGGGTTGATAAAAAAGATTAACACCATCCATTGCAGCTTTTTGAAATGGATGCCCATTTGACTGCCGACCATATTATGAAAAAGCAACAGGAGTCCGCCGCCCAGCAGTAACGTGATTCGGTTGATCAGGAATAACGGCGACAGCAATTCAATCATCAGTCCGGATGCGAGCACCAGTCGAATAATATTCCGATGGCGAAAGATTCCTTTATCGAGCGCCTTCTGCTTCTCCAGCCAGGATTTATCCAGTGCATCACAATACTTTTGTTCGCTGGATTTAATGATATCAAGCTTGATAAAAGGGGCATTTTTTATCCAGCTAAATCCGGAGCGGCGAAGCTTGGTAATCGCCGAAGTGAAATAGAGCGCAACAACCGCTTGCTGGGTTACGAACAACGCTACCTGATCGGGATTTCCCATATCCGACCACCAGCCATCAGGAAAAAGAAAAAATGCCCAATAAAGTATTAGCTGGGCAAGCAATGCCAGTCCGAGCACATGCTTGCTGTGCGTTGCTGCCCCCTGGGAACTGCGCAAAACTTCCAGAACACAGAGCACAGCAAACAACACCGGTAGTGCTGCCAAAGTGCCAATGTTGGTGAGATAGAGCAGTAAACACAAATATCCGGTGGCAACCATCAGGGTATTAACCTGCGGCTGCGAGAAATAAGTCAGATTAACCGCACGGGCGATACCGACCGGATGGGGCTGGGAAGCAAAGGCAATGTTACTGGAAAAAACGCCGTAGAGCACATAAGCGAATCCCAGTTTCATAAAGAATATTTCGAAGGTGGCGTAATCAACCGGCTGCCAGATACTCATTCTGCCTCACCTCCGCAATTAAGCATTTCTCCCGGCGAATCAGTCCCTTTTCAAGTGTAACGTTCACCTGATAAAGACGAATTCGCTCAAATTTATGATTGGCAACTCTACGCGCGGCGGGAAAGGACCGCACTCTTTCCAACAAACGAATGCCTGCTTCATTCAGTAGCGCCTGTGGTAGTTTACGGGTGGCAATCCCTTTCGGATTTAGTGCACGAACCTCAGTGATATAAATTTTCTTTAAAAAGGTTGTGCGAATACCAAAGTTTTCCTTCAGTGGAATCGGCTCGCCAAATTCATCCGCAATAAAAACGTAGTATGTAAAATCTGAAAACTTCGAATACATGGGAAAATGGGAAAACGGAAAGCTCTCCCGGATCAACAGGTTAAGCAATGTAAACAACCAGAGTATCGTCAGGGCCGGGATTAAATAGATCAGGACGAGTAATCCCAGGTAAATCGCCCCCTTACCAGCAAAGCGAATTGTTTTGCTCAGCAAGCTCATAAAGCCCTCCGTTGCAAGATGGCAGGCTTTTTTTCATAGCGCCAAATGTTCGCCATGTAACCGGGCAAAGAGCGGCGGCTAATATGTATTTTCTCTCGGATCGTCAGTTGTTTCCGCCAGCTGTTGTCCGGCGCAATTAGCCGGTCATTTATCATCCGGGGTTTATTTCCGGCAATAATATGAAAAGTCGATTCTCTCCAGTTCAGCTGTGCGGAATCATATGGTACGCCGAGCCAGCACATGATATCTTTTAGCGTTTTCTCAGGATTTTCAACCAGCTTTTCGTAACGCACATAATAATGATCATGCCCTTTTAGCAGCTTGCGGGTGTAATGGTAATTTTGGGCATAATGCCGGGAATAGTAACGAAGATCCCGACCAAGTTTGACATTGGAATACACAACCCCATAAGGATTTCGCTGCAGGTAAATCACGCGAATATCAAAGAGTTGACTGGCTATCAACTTTTCCAGGCGACTATGAGATTTTGAGGAATCGATGATGAAGGGCGCTTTGCTAATGGCATGTATTGCATCATACAAAGCAAGGTTATGATTGCGGAATGTGAGAGCATCCCCATTGTGAACTTCAAGGTTCGTCCACAATCCGAGCTGATGATGCTCTTGCAGGTAAGCTGCGACGCTTTCCCAGAAATGGCACTCATTGCTGGCATTCACACCGCAGCCGCATCGACGGTTTCCCCGTGCCGGTTTTCCCCGCAATTTCTTCGTTGGCGAGAAAACTTTCAGTTCTCCGGGAAAAAATGTCTGTGGATGTCCACCCAGCAGCCGTCCTAACAGTGTTGAGCCACTTCTACCGGCACCGGCGATATAGACAATCCGATAAGGTCTGTTCTTTGACTGAATCCGTTCGTTTTCCATCCTGGCTTCCCTGCCTGTTCGGAATTATAACCCTTTAAATTTATCTAGTTTATAGTTTTAGTCTTCATTTTCCCCGTCGTCCCCGTAAAGTATACGAAACGGTATTTGGGACAATTCGGCATTTTCCCGGGCTAATTCCGGATCGATCACCAGGGATCGTCCTCGTGCCCAGCCAGTGAGTTCTTCTCCATTCGAGAACAGAACAGTGGCATTCTCGGAAAGGTCTTCCGGCACTTTGTCCCGAATTTCCACAATCAAACGATCGCCGTATTTTAGGCGGAAGTATTGAATAAAATGATCCTGCCAGTAACCACTGCCATCATTGTAAGTAAAAATGACCGGACGCCCACTTAATATCGCTGCCAACATATTCAAGCCATATTTAATTTCTGCTGGTAATTCTGCGATCTTTCGCTCGCTGATAATTGCATCCAAATCGATGCCGGCAGATCTTATGCCCGTGTCCGGCAATAGATTCGCCGTATATCCTGCCGAGAAAATCGCTTCCAGAATTGGATCGCAAACAATCATATCTTCCAGGATTTCATTCACTTCCTTACTGCTGAAAGATTGCGGGAATCCCAGGCATTTACGCAAGCTATTTTCCCGAAATACTTCATTACCGGCAAACCCGTAAATACCGCAGTTGGTTTTCGTTTCTGTTTTCTCATGAAACAGTTTTAGCAAATCACGATCAGCCAATCCGGGGTGAACCAGATAAACATTCTTTCCGGAATGCAGCTGAAGAGAGTTTGCATTCCCAGTTACAGATGGCACATTTAACACAACCGGTGTCGAGGATAAATTGGCATTTTTCGCCACGACGGCAGCCTGCGCATCTTTTACAAAACGACAGTAACCCTTGATGTATGGATAATAACGGCTGATCACAGTTAGTGAAGTACTGGCCTGCATCAAACTTCCGAGGAAGAATCTCAGTGAAGCCACGTAAATCAGGAACAGGCTCCAGCGCCACTGCCCGGATATTATCCCGACCCCGGCAACCAATAAAATTAGCAGCAACGAAACTGCCGTCAACAAATTGACGACCAGAGAGGTCTTTTCCTTTATTAACAGACGGTTCAGAAATTCTGACATACTTTTCCGGACTAAACTCTCTTCATCATTCACCGTCAACAATGGGTGCTTTTTATTCAGTGGCACCGGGCTGGTCCAGATATGGGCCATTAATTGATTGCGTTCCTGGTTAGAATCTTTATTGTAGTTTTCAAAAGAACGGGAGCTTTTTGAAACTTTTACGTTCAGGCGATAAAGAAAAATTTGCGCTGCAAGCAGTAAAGCAAAGATGATTGATGAAAAGAACCAGTTTGTTGCGAACATTACGATAACGCTTGCAAACACCCGGGAAACCGGTAATACCATTTTCAGAATATGAAACAATACCCGCCCGCTATACCGTGCTTCCTTTTTTGTCGCCATACGGATATTTGCTTTCGAAAACATCTCTGATGCCAGTGGACTGGACGGATGCGGCAGATAGCTGCTCAAAATCGTAATGCGGCGAGCACAATAAATTTCATAGGACTTCCAAATATCCAGGGCATATTTTTTCGAGAAATAGAACCCCAACGCAGACATCACAGAGCATATAAACATTGCAATTGCGACGGCAACCAATAAGTCACTGGAAGTACGTGCAGTGAGTTCATACCCGAGAAGGGTTAGGGTTCTATCGCTTTCCAGCAAACTGGCATATTGATAAATAACCGCATAGGTGCCAACTTCGCCAGCCAGCCCGAGAAAGCTAAATATTACCGTAACTATCGCGGCATTCCGGTATCGCCACAGCCCGTCCCTGGCAATCCAAAAGGCCACTTCCTGATAGCGTTTTATCGCCTCACGACTTTTTGTTAAACTTAATTTCCTCAAAAGCTTCAATATCATATCCCCAGCACCGTTTCCCATTTCTTGAGAACTGTCGTCAATTCGTAATCAGCGGTATATGCCTTCGCAGCCGCTCCCAGAGAGTTTCGCAAATTTTCATCTTCAGCCAGACGCACAATGGCTTTTGCCAGTGCCTGTGGATTATCAACCGGTGTTACTAAACCGTTTATATCATTTTTTACCAGCTCGAGAGAGCCCGGGCATGCATCACTCACAATCGCTGGCAGACCGCAGTGCATAGCTTCCAATAAAGCATTGGACATACCTTCATGCCGGGATGGCAAAGCAAATATTGATGCAGATCGATAGTATGGAAATGGATTTTCTACCTGCCCCGGCCAAAGCACTCTTTCAGCAATACCCAGTTCCCGGGCGAGCTCCTGCAACTGGCTTGTCAATTCTCCTTGACCAATCAATGCCAGCTGCCAGTGAGCCATTGTTTTCGGTAATAACTGAAATGCCCGTAAAAGAATATCCTGCGCTTTTTGCGGATGATGTCGCCCTACCGCCAGGATAAAAGGCCCCTTGATTTCCGAAATCATCTGCACATCATTCATGCTTCTTTTCGGCAGTAATGGGTTAGGGACAAATACCAGTTTTTCCGATTGCACATACCGCTGCATTGTTTCCAGGGCATGCATTGTATTGGCAGTAACGATATCCGCACGCTTATATAAAATTGGCCGTAACCGATCCCAGGGCTGCTCCAGACGCTGGCGTCCGGGATCGTTCCTCTCGGAGATCACTACCTTGCGTCCTAATCCCCGGCAGGCGAGAATCGTTATTATATTTGTCGATCCGATAAAAGACAGCACAACGTCTGATTTATACCGGCTCAACGTTTTTCGTAGATAAATTATCAGATTGTAATAGTGATAATATTTTCCGAAGCGCGCATCCAACCGAATCAATCGCAGTCCGCCCCACAATACGCCTTTTATTCTTTGAAAGATTGAGACTGATGACGGATTCAGTTTATGGGAATAGTCCTGTTGCACATTGGTAAGTGCGACGCCTTTATCCAGTGTATAGACCGCTTTATCCCGAAAGAGCGTTATGACACATATTCGTTTTCCGGAACGGTTCCAATTGTTGGCCAGAGTTGTTATTACCCGCTGAGAGCCCCCATCTCCTAAATGCGGACACACAATGACCAAATCGAAACTTGCAGTATTTTCGGATCTTTCTGAGACCATTTTTACACTATCACCTGTTTGATAGTCATTAAAGGAGATAAGCGTCGCCCGGCTAGCTGTGAATTAAAAAATGCTACTAATCTCAGCAAATACCTCTCGGCCGATATTATTTTCCTAGTAACTCAGATTTCAATGTTTAGGGTAAAAGAGGCATGCAAATCCAACCATATACCTTACTACTTTCTCCAGAATGTAATGAATAGTACTCCACATATTTTCAAGTGATTAAGTTCACGAAAAAATCAGGTATTTTCCAAAAACCGTTACTTATGCACTGTTTTAAAGAAATAATCGCTATATCGTTATTTACATCATGCACTACACAAGCAGGAATGGACATATTGGTTGCTACCTTAGCTAAGTAGTAAAAAGACAATGTTTTGAAAATAATTTGATCGCGGGTTTATATGATTGCCATTTGCAAATTTGTAAATTTACAAATGGGCAAATGACAGTGAACTGTAGCGGTCATCTTTTTAATGCTGTGTTTAATCAAACTGCAAATGTCTTACTGCTTACTTATATCGATTTCCGCTTGTAATAAGCGCAGGGTCGTGCGTATCTTTGCCGGACTCGCGAACGCTACGCTTTAACTGCGTTCTATACATCTTTAATATTTGATTTGCAGTAAAATATTTATTACAGGAAGCACTATGAAAACCAGTCCACTGCGCGGCACGCGTGATTTCTTTCCGGAAGATATGCGTTTGCAAAATTGGTTATTTGCAAATTTCCGGGATGCCGCTCGTAAATTCGGCTTCGAAGAATATGATGCACCAATACTAGAATCTGAAGAATTATACATTCGTAAAGCCGGAGAAGAAATTACTGCCCAGCTGTACAACTTTGAAGACAAGGGAGGCCGCCGGGTAACATTAAGACCGGAGATGACCCCTTCCCTTGCCCGTCTGATTTTGCAAAAAGGCGGCTCCCTGACACTCCCGGCAAAATGGTTTAGCATTCCCCAATGCTGGCGATATGAACGAACCACCCGGGGGCGGCGCCGCGAGCACTACCAATGGAATGTAGATATTTTTGGCGTGCCTGGCGTTACTGCAGAAGCTGAATTGCTTGCTGTTATCGTTACATTTTTCAAGCAGCTTGGTTTAAGCGAAAACGACCTGAAAATTCGAGTGTCCAACCGTAAGCTGCTGCAAAGTGTATTGGCTGCCCTGGACATTCCCGATGAAAAGTTCGCCCCGGTGTGCGTTCTGGTAGACAAATTGGAAAAACTCCCCCGGGAAGCGATTGAAGCCGATATGGCAGCGCTAGAGATCAAACCGGCAGTTGTTGATCGCATTATCGAAACGCTTTCCGTTCGGTCGCTGGATGAACTGGAAAAAGTGCTTGATGGCGACTTCCCGGTTATTGAAGAGCTGAAAACCCTCTTTAATCTTGCCGAAGCTTATGGGTATAGCGATTGGCTATCTTTTGATCCATCCATTGTGCGCGGCTTGGCGTATTATACCGGGACAGTGTTCGAAGCGTTCGATACCGGTGGCACTCTAAGGGCGATCTGCGGCGGCGGGCGCTACGACCGTTTGCTCTCTACCTTTGGTGGTAAAGATATCCCGGCTTGTGGCTTCGGTTTCGGCGATGTCGTTATTGTCGAGTTGCTCAAGGAAAAAAACTTACTGCCGGAATTAACAGCGAACATCGATGATGTCGTCTTTGCAATGACGGAATCCCTGCGGGACGTCGCCATGGCCACCGCTGCCAAGCTTCGCAAAAAAGGCCGTTCTGTCGATTTAGTGCTGGAAGCGAAAAAGGCCAAGTGGGTCTTTAAAAACGCAAATCGGATTGGCGCCGGCCGGGTTGTGATGATTGCACCGGATGAGTGGGAGAAAAAACAGGTCTATGTGAAAGATCTCGCCTCCGGAACAGAATCGACAGTATCCTATGACGCACTCTAAAGGATATTCCGTACGGAAGAAATTTATTTGACGAAATACTAAAATATATTATATTTACGCGTTATTTCTTTTGCATCATTCATTTTGATGCAGCCTGTTGCAGAAATCGGATGATAGCAGCAGACGGCAATTGTTGAAGCGCGACCTGAACACCAGCTAAGATAACCAGAGGATCCCAGAGATGGAAACTGCCAGAGCCTTCATGTTCTTTGTATTCGTAGGGTTTATTGGCTTAATCTTGCTCTCTACTGCATATGTCGCCCATTTTACCACCAGCCGGCATGGCTCTGCCTGGTGGGCCGGCGTTATTATGGCCTGTATTTGGCTGGCATCAATCGCCGGAGAATTTCAGGGCTTGCCAACCTTTGGATATTCCGATGAAATAGACTGGAAGAGCATTTACCGCAGTTCTATTCGTCTCGACTGGATGGCACTAGCCGTCGGCATTGCCCTCAGTTGTATCATCCTGGAAATACTCTATCGCATCGAAACCCCGGATAATGTTATTGAATTTAACCGGGCATTGGCGCTGATCATCCTGCTGTTGGCCTTCTCATCCGTTACGCTCACCTTCTACATATTCTTTTTCCGAAGAATGAACTACATCTTCTTTTCCGGATTATTGGGCATGATTGAGGGCATTCTCCTTTATGTTGCTTTCCGGGGCAGGAGTATTATCCGGAAAATATTTTATGGGAAAATGCACTATTAGCGCAGATTCAGATTTAAAATTTGCGAACACTTTCTCAGTATAACTTTTATATATTTCCCACTTATTCTTTTTACTCCTCTTCTCTTTCCCGCTGACATTTTTTTTCAAAATTTGAATTCACCGCCGCTTTTTTATTAGGACTATCACATACAATCGCGAAAAAACCGTTACTAATGAATTATTCAAACTGCATGGAAACGTCGATGGTTAACCAAGGAGGAAGTGACGTGAAGCGAAATGGATTTCTGAAATTGAATGTGGTTATGGGATTGCTCTTCAGCCTGTTTTTTTCCTGTGAAGGTGAAAAAAACGCCCGATTCATTAAACAAGTGGAATACATGGGTAAAGGATATTGGATGAAAGCAGATACCCATGTTCATACCAAATTTAGCGATGGAAAATATTACATTGAGAGAATTGCGAAAGAAGCAATTGCACATGGTTGCGACATTATTGCCATTACTGATCATTCCGATCGGGATGAAGATGCCGCAACGCCGGAATACTTTGAGAACCTGGAGGCGGCACGAGCAGCGTATCCGGAATTGCTGATTCTCAGCGGCGCCGAGTGGAATATTCCCCCCTATGGCGGCGATGAACATGCAACGCTACTGCTGGACAATTCCCCGAACAGCGCCCAGGTTCTCATGGAATTTAAAGAGCGTTTTGATGACCTGAAACGAGATACACATGATACCAGCCTTACTCGGGAAGCACTCGAATGGCTGCCCAAACAAAAAGAACCCGGATTTGCCACTCCGCTGGTACTTATAAATCACCCTTCCCGGAAAAGAAAAAAAAGCACAGATATCGTAGCGGATATGCGCTGGTGGCGCAGCATCAATTATGCAGTTGTCGGTTTTTCCGGCGCGCCGGGCCATCAACGCCAGGGAAAATTTCCGCTCTGCTCCTATCAATACGATGTAAAGCCGGTTGACCGTTGGGATCCGGCCGCAGCGACAATTGGCGACGCATGGGATATGCTCCTCCAGGAAGGTATTGATGTTTGGGGCGCTCGGGCACCCTCAGACTTTCATAGTGACAATCCAAAAAGTTTTTATGATTTCTGGCCGGGAGAATTTTCTGAAACCTGGCTTTACGTCCCGGAGAAAACCAGCACCGGTGTGATGCGTGCTTTGCGAGCCGGCACCTTCTTTGCCGCTCACGGGCAGATTGTCCGGGAAGTTATCCTTACTGTTTCCGGAAAAGGGTTGAAGCGGCCGGCATTTCCCGGGGAACAGATTGCCGCCACTGAAGGCATGGAGTTACAAGTTGAATTGAATTACGAACTTCCTGCGGAAGACTGGGAAGGGAATCCAAACAAGATTGACGAAATAGAACTCATTGGCATTAGTGAAGACGGGGCGCGTTCCTTATACAAAAAATCACCATCTGTACATCGCATTGAGTTTAGCGAAAAAATTGTTGTACCGGATGGAGGTATTGTTATTCGCGCGCGGGGACGTAGCATCCAGAATGGTGAACCGGACTGGCTTTTCTACACTAATCCAATCCGCATTTTCGCAGATTAACCTTCCAGGGGATCCCGGTTCGGAAAAAATCGGGGTCCCTTGAATCCCTCTCCGAAACTATTTCCATTTGCATAATTATACTAAAATCCTTACTTTTTTCCAGCCACTCAAATATAGAAACAGATAAAAAAATTATCCCTGCGGCTTATACGCTAAGCTGTAAAACAGGTATAGAGAAGTAGTTCTTAAATTTTACGAACAGCTTCCGGGTAAAATATACCGGTCTTTGAAATCTATTCCGGATTCCAGACAACGGAGGTTTCCAATGAAAAAGTATCCCAAATTCTGGAGAAAAAAGCGTTCTATATTAAAGCTGGCAGAAGATAAGGAAGCTGCCAAGATTCAGTATTTGTTGGATCGTAATCAAGCCAGGATAAATCAAAGAGATATTTTTGGGGAGGTTCCATTGCATAAAGTTGCCCGCAATGGTGAAGAGAGCATTTGTGCAATGCTCCTAAAAGCAGAGGCAATTCCGGATATTTTTAACAAAGAAGGTCAGCTGCCCTTACATGTTGCCTGCGATAAAGGCCATACAGAAATCGCGCGCCAGCTCATGGAAAGAGCGCATTTCATCAATGCTAAAGATGGCAAAAACAAAGATACGCCCTTACATGTATCCTCCCAAAAAGGGCGAATAGATATTGTTAATTATTTGATCATCGCCGGTGTCAAACACAATATCCGCAATAAGAACAAGGAAACACCGATATTATTGGCTGCACGTAATGGGCACTTAAAAGTCGTGAATCGCCTGCTGCAATTACCGCAAAAGTTGAATAAATCCGATAAACCGAAAAACACTCCCCTGCATGAAGCATGTGCAAACGGCCATATTCATATTGTTGAAGCATTAATTCAGGATAACGCCCAAATTAATAAAAAGAATAAGCAGGGGCATACCCCTCTCCACCTCGCCTGCGAGAAAGGTTTTTTCGATATTGTAATCAGGCTTCTAAAAGCTGGCGCGGAAGAGGACATCAAATGTAAGGATCGGCGAAAACCTTTTGATATCGCTTACGATAATGGTTTCGATAAGCTGATCAATATTATTGGGAGCCGGGAATCCCTGGATTCGTATTATGATCATCTGCAGTCATTTTTGCAGTTCTTTTCTCCGGTGAATTACAAAAAGTTTCTCGCCATCAAAGACCGGGCCTTTCATGATAAGAAAATTATCAAAGGAGAATCTTCCAACAGCATCGACTATATCAGTCAGAATTATTTACCGGGACAAACCCTGGAAAAGTTGAAAATTTTTCTGGAAAAACCGGAATCTGTTTTGGTGTGGAACGGTAAGGAAGAGAATAAAGATTTTTACTTACATTGTAAAGACCAGGAAAGATCGTTCAAATGTAAAAAGTTGGCAGAAATACAAACCGAAGAATAAGTATTTGCAGTATATCCGGCAACCAGTCGGTTCCGGACATACTGCAATAAATTCAATCTACTTCATCAATATCATCTTACGAATTTGCTGAAAACTACCTGCCTGAATTTTATATAAATAAATGCCGCTGGAAAAATTGCTACCGTCGAAATCTATTTCGTAATAGCCCGGGGATTTATGCTCGTTCAACAGGATTGCCATCGGCTGTCCCAAGAGATTAAATACTTCAATTTTCACCTGAACCGCTTTAGGGATACCGAAACGAATTCGCGTCGCCGGGTTAAACGGATTGGGGAAATTCTGCTGCAGTTCGAATTCCACCGGAACGTTAGACAAGGGATTGTCAATTGCCGAAACCAGGAATTCCATATCAAACGTGTCGCTACTGGCTGTGGATGTAAAACTATCGGCGACACTGACCGTCCAGCGGTAAGCTGCATTTGGCTGAATAAACTGACTGCCATCAAAGCTGGTCGATGTTGTGGTAATATTGGAGACAGTGGTATCCTGACCGGCATTAAATACCCGCAATGTATAGCTGAGGGGATCATTATCAATATCGTTCGCTGCTTCCCAGGAAAAATTGATCGGCAGGTTAATATCCGGAATCAGGTAGTCGTCCGGCGGAGATAATAAGCCAAATGTTTCCGGCGCATCATTGACATTTTCAGTGACGACCAGAAAGGTGTCAGAAGCTGTCTCCTCGCCATCATCCGCTACTACAATTACCATGTTTGCGCCAAAATAGTCCGGATCCGGTGTTATTGCCAGCCCATCATTAACAATGCTGACAATAATTCCGCTGCCATCACTACTGGCAAAAAAACTCAGGTCGGAATCAATATCGTCAAAGACATCATTGAGATTATTAATCACCAGATTGACACCGCTGTCTTCATCGATGGACATATCGCTGATAGGACTGCTGACAAATGGCGCATCATTGACCGGCCCGACAGTGACAGATATTGTATCGGTTGCTTCTGCCAGATCGGGATCCGTCGCGGTAAAAACGACAGTAAAAACACCAGAAGAGTCCATTGTGCTGCTAAAATGAGCATAATGAGTTAGCGGATTTATCTCTACTGTCAAATCGGTTACGTCAATTTCAAACGGCACTCCCACCGGGGCAGCGTCAATAACTTCCGCAGTAAATGTAATCTCGCTGTCTGCATTGTCCACATCTTCCAGAAAAGGATCCAGCGCGAGGCTATCTGCCTGATCCTCCAGCAGCTCAAAATCGTCTATTGCTAATGTCGGGGGATCGTTCACCGGATTAATGGTTACCTGAAAAGTATCTGCTAAGGAAAACTCACTATCATCTCCGCTTACGACAACCTCGCTGCTGCCAAATACATCCTGAACAGATGACAGATACAACTTTGCACTATCAATCATTGCTGTTGTATTAGAATCTGTACTGACGCTAAAGTTTAACTCAGCATTGTCAACATCACTGAAAACATCGTAAAGATCCACCACCATGAATGTGGCAAAATCTTCATCCAGAATTTGATCCGCGACGGGATTTGCCACGACCGGAGGATCATTAACAGCGGAAAGGGTAACGCTTATGGTATCGTAACCAACAGCGGCTTCCGGATCTGTGGCAGTAAATGCCACGGTGAAAACCCCGGAAGAATCCATACTACTGCTAAAATGGGCGAAATGGGTTAACGGATCGATCACGACTGTCAGGTCTGTGACATCGATTTCAAAGGGAATGCCCAAAGGTGCCGCTGCGATGACTTCTGCACTTAAGTCTATCTCTGCATCTGCGTTATCAACATCGGAGAGAAACGGATCGAGGGCAAGGCTATCCTGCTCGTCTTCCTGAAATTCGAAATCCTCAATCGCCAGCACCGGCGGATCATTTATCGGATTCAGTGCTGCGCCGAATGCATCTTCAATCGTAAATTCACCATCACTTGCCGTTACAGTAATTTGGCTTTGTCCAAAAAAGTTTGGCACCGAAGAGAGAACCAAATTAGTGCCGTCAATTGTCGCAATGGTGTTACTATCCGTGGTTGCCGTCAGGTTGAGATTTGGATTATCAACATCTCTGAAAACCGTGCTTAAATCGACCACTACATAATCATCAAAATCCTCATTGAGCTCCTGTTCCGGAATTGTACTAATCAAGACCGGAGGATCATTCACAGCTTCAACTGTTACACTGATGGTATCATATCCACTATCCCCTTCAGGGTCTGTTGCCGAGAATACCACTGTAAAGATGCCGGAAGAATCCATACTGCTGCTAAACATGGCAATATCGGTGGAATTATTGATGGTAATATCGAGGTCATCGACATCCACTTCAATCGGGACACCACCGCTGCTTGCGGCAATCACTTCCGCGCCCAGAACAACATCTGCGGTATCGTTGTCGACATCCGAGAGGGACGGCCCCAACTCAAGGGTCGCCTCACCATCTTCAAGGAATTGCACATCGGCTAAGCTACTGAGGACAGGTGCATCATTCACCGCGGCAACATTCACCTGAATGATATCCTGCGCGGTAAACTGTCCATCACTTGCCGTCAGGATTATCTGCCCATCACCACTAAAGTTCAACACTGATGAGAGTTGCAATTCACTACCAATTAACACTGCGACGACATTGGTGTCAGATGTGAAGTCAAAATTCAAATTGGGGTTATCGACGTCATTAAACACTTCATTGAAGTCGGCAAGTATATAGGTTGCAAAATCTTCATCAAGGTTTTGATCGGGAACAGCACCGATAACGACAGGCGCATCATTCACCGCCGCCAGGTTTACGGTAAATACGTCGGAGGTTTCCAACTCGCCATCGCTGGCGGTGACGGTCACCTCACTACTGCCAAAGACATTATCTACGGAATGAATCAACAGGTTTAAGCCAAATAGTTGGGCGGTTGTATTGCCGTCGGTGGTAACATCGTATGTAAGAGAAGGCGAGTCAATATCCCCGAAAACAGTTTCCAGATTCGCGGCGATAAATGTACCGAAATCCTCCTGGCGATCCTGATCTGCGATGGGATTCAACACAGCAGGGGGGTCATTTTCCGCGGAAACCGTCACGGTTACGGTGTCAGTGTCCGACGCTTCTTCCGGGTCGATCGCTGTAAATACGACGGTAAAGATGCCGGATGAATCCGCAGATGGCGTAAAGGTGGCAATGTGCGTCGTCGGATCGATCGATACGGAAAGATCATCAGTAGTAATTTCCAGCGGACTGCCATTCGCCTGGGCAGCAATCACTGTTGCGGAAAAACCGATTTGTGCGTCGCTATGATCAGCATCGCTAACAAACTGATCGAGATCAGTAGTCGCCTGCCCGTCTTCAGCAAAGGACTGATCGGGTATGCCGCTGAGTGTGGGTGGATCATTTACCGAAGCAATGTTCACCAGGAAAGTATCCGATGCAGACGCTTCACCATCCGTAGCGCTTACAATCACCTGACTGCTGCCATTAAAATTGGCAACAGAAGACAAAGTGAGATTTGAGCCATTAATTGCTGCATTCGTATTGCCATCGGTGCTTACGCTGTAGTTCAATGTGGGAGTATCATCATCGCTAAAAACATTGTTTAAATTTGCTACTGTGTAGCTGGCAAAATCTTCATTTTGATTTTGGTTCGGGATCGGATTGGTAACGACCGGCGGGAAGCTAAAGACAACGATAGGGAATTCGAGAATGTCTCCCCCCGGCGTTAATCCGAACAATCCTAATTCCGCCCCATTTTGATTTTGCGATGGATCCAGAAAGCCGGAAAGAAATAGAACCATGGCACTATCTGCCCAGGTGCTAAAATCGACTTCAAACGAGCGAAGAATGCCCCCGCTTTGATCTTTCAAATCAAAAATATGCTGCGATGCACCTACGGTTAAATAGGGAGAAATATCGGTATAAGCAGCATCATTCACCAGGCTTGCACCATTTCTAATTTCCAAATCAACCGTTGGCGCGTCGGTTACACCATGTGAGAAGACGAATTGTGTTTGCCCGGCTGATGTCGAGGCTGTTCGCGCGTTAGGCATCAGGGTAAAATCCAGGCCGATATCCCGGCCATCGGGGTTCGGGGCAAATTGCGCAGGATTCTGAACGCCATAGGCAAGACCGGCATAAAGCACATTTGCCTGCAAGGTACCGGTAAAATTTCGAATTGTATCATTGGCTGTTGCGCTATTACCAGGTGCGATCCCAACATTGATAGGTGTATCCGGGAAAGGCGCGTCGGTCATCGGAAGGCCATTTCGATAGATAATGTCATCGAGAAAAATTGTGAAAATCTGAACCGTTATGTAAAGGTCTACCACATCAAGGCCGGGATCGGAAATGTTATGAACGGCCTGAAGTCTTTGACCATAGCTATTATTACCAAAAAATAACATTAGAAAAAGTATTGCCAGTATCGCATGCTTTTTCATAAAAACTCCCTTCACTGGGTTTACCAAAAAACATTGTTGAAACAGTTGCTCTTTATCAGAAAGATCTTATCAAAACAGAGATGTCGTGAAGAATATACGAAGGAGAAACATCACTGCCAAATAACTGATAAATAGAATGATACACTATTTTTATTAAGATGCCATATCAGTCGTCACTTTGTTTCCATCATTTCCACGCCTTCCCAACCGGCGGGAACGCCCTGGACAACAAAGTGGGCAGAGTTTTCCAGATAGAGTTCGGCAGTTTTATCGCCGGGATTAACGTCTAATACCCGTTTAAAGTAAACAACTGCATCGGCGAATTTTCGATCAAAATAATGTTTTAGCCCCTGCTCGAAATCCTCCTGGCTGGAGGTTTTCATATCAATAATTCGTTCGCTTTCGCCATCGTAAATCTCATAGATGCGCACCGAATGATTTTTCCCTTTTACCTGCACCTTGCCAAGAAAACGGGAATGATAATCTTCCGGTTTGGCAATACCGGCAAGCGTATCTTCACTGACAATGACCGATGCACCAAATTTCTTCGTCAATCCTTCCAGACGGGAAGCAAGATTAACCGCATCGGATATCACCGTGCCATCCATGCGGGATTCGTCCCCGATTGTTCCCAGCATAAGATTACCGGTGTGTAAACCAATACTAATCTGGACCGGCACTTCTCCACGACGACGGCGTTCATCGTTATACAATTTTAATTGTCGGAATTTATCTATCGCAGCTTTAACGGCATCTTCGGCGGAACCGGGGAACATTGCCATTACCGCATCACCAATGTATTTGTCGATGAAACCATTATTTTTTCGAATGGCCGGAATAACATAACGTAAATATTCATTGAGGAAATCAAAATTTTCCTTCGGGTTCAGTTTCTCCGAGATATTGGTAAAAGAGCGAATATCGGAGAAAAGCACGGTCATATTGCCTTGAACCTGATCGCCCAATTTCACATCGACGATGGAATCCCGCCCTAAGGTATGCAGAAACTCATGGGGGACAAAGCGGGCATAAGCGGTATTGATCATCTTCAGATTGAGGTGAGTGCGAATCCTTGCCAGCAATTCATTTTTCGATATTGGCTTGGTCAGGTAATCATTCGCGCCACAGGCCAAGCCCTCCAGTAAATCGGAGACCTGGTTTTTCGCCGTCAGCATAATAATCGGCAGTTCGTTGGGCAAATACCGTTCGCGGATTTTCTGACTCACTTCATAGCCGGACATCCGCGGCATCATGATATCCAGCAGCACCAAATCAATGTTATGCCCGTTCTGAATGATGCGCAGCGCTTCTTCCCCGTTCAACGCCTGGGTGACGTTGTAATTGTCGATGGAGAGATGATTGGCCAGCACTTGCTGGTTTATCGGCTCATCATCGACAACCAGGATGCGAAAATTGCCATCCCACTTACTGCTAAACTCACCATTAATTGCGCCCATTTCCGTGCCAACGATTTCTCCGGCGCGGGAGATGCTGTCGCCATCCAGTCCGGTATCTTCGGCAGGATTAGCGATCGGCAGAGTGAAAGTAAATGTCGACCCAATGCCCGGTTCGGAAGTTACGTGAATAGTGCCGCCATGTATTTCCAGCAGCTGGCGGGTAATTGCCAGACCAAGACCGGTTCCTCCCTGTTCGCGTTGGTCCGATGCATCCAACTGCTCGAAAGATTTGAAGATATCCTGCAGTTTATCCTTGGGAATGCCGATACCGGTGTCGCTGATAGAGACATCTACCATCCCGCTGTTTTCCACCGCACTAACGGTAATACTGCCCTTCTCGGTAAATTTGATCGCGTTGCCAACCAGGTTATGGAGAATTTGCTGAATGCGGTTTTCGTCGCCAAAAACCATCGGGAGATTACGATCGATCTCATTCTTTATCGACAACGACTTCTCTTCCAGGAGCGGCTGATTGAGGCGAATAACGATGTCGGTTAATGCGCGAATTTCTACCGGCTTCTTTTGCAGGCGCAGATCGTGTGTTTTCAGGCGGGAAAAATCAAGAATGTCATTCACTAAACTGGAAAGGCGCTTCCCGGAAGAAACAATCATGGAGAGATTCTGCCCCATTTTCCGAGTTACTTTTCCCCCTGCCCCTTCCTGCAGAGATTCGGCGATACCGATAATTCCGTTCAGAGGCGTGCGCAGTTCGTGTGAAGTGTTGGCGAGGAATTCATCCTTTAGTTTATCAATACGGCGCAGTTCCTGCGATACCTTGCGTTCCTGCTCCGCTTTTACCCGCTCGGCTGCCAGCGCTTCCCGGGCGCGCCTTTCCCGCAGGAAATGGATTTGATCATCCAGACCAAAGGCAAAGAGGATCGCCTGCAATATCGTTCCCAATTGTAAACCAAATTCGGTAATAAATCCCCGGGGGAAAATTTGCAGTTCAGAAAAAATGAAAATTGCCCCGCCAGCAATAAAGGCGATGTTGGCGGCAATATAAAAATTGGCCGGGCGATAACCGCTTTGCATACTGGGTATGCTAATCATAAATGCAAAGATGTAAATACCGATAGTAAGCGGGATAAAAACACTCCAGACATTAAAATCTATCAGGCCACGCACAATGGTTGTCAGGAGAAAGACGCCCATAATTCCCAGGATAATCTGTTCCCAACGCAGTGGCAATGTAAATGTATGGAAGTAAGATTTGGTAAACAGGTAGAAGACACCCACCATAAGGGCAAAGGCAAGAATACTGGATATTTCGTTCCAGTAAGGCAGCCCCTGCCAAAATAGCTCGTAGGCATAACTTTGTGAAATCATCCAGAACAGGCTGCCGAGAAAAAGATAAAGCACCAGGTAGATATAGCTGGTATCCCGAACGGTAAAATACACATAAAGATTATGCAGCATGATAATTAGGAGAATCCCGAGAAATATGCCCTGAACGTAACGCATATTCCGGTCCCATTCGGCATAATACTCGGATTGTACCAACGCCAGGCCAATCTTATCCGGTGGAGAGCCATCATTTACCAGACGGAGGTATAGTGTTGAAGCTTCGTTGTTGGAGACTCGCAGTCGCTGTAAATAGCCTTGCTGAAATGTCTTCGGAATATCCCAGTCGGAAAACGCCACTCCCCTGCCGGTTATCTTCGTTACGACATTATTAGCTTCGTCGCGAAGATAAAGCTGCACGGTGTCCCAGGCGGTTGTCTGTAACAGCCATTCAGTATCGTAGCCAACATCATTTACCAGCGTCAGGCGGACCCAGAGTTTATTGCTGGTGGATTCTGCAGATAATTGCGGCGAGAAGAGCGCAGAAAGGGAATCCGACAATACTTTGTCTAAAGTAAAGCTGCCTGAAGGGTCGGGCAGTATTTCCAGGTATGGCGTTAGTTGATGAACGGCATTAACACGGGAGACATATAGCAGCGGCGTTTTGGTTGATTGCGGGAGGTCCTTAATAGAAACGCGCATTTTACTGCGGAAATCTGCCGAAGCATTACGTTTACTTCCCTGTGCCATAACAGCTGTATTGCCCAGCAGCAACAGCAAAAGCCCCCACAGGGTCAGGTTTCTCCAAATAATTTTTAGCGAAGATGGCACGCTATCATTCATCTGCGATGAAATCCGACTTTTATTGACAAAGACCGCTTATTCCTCCGGGGAAAGTTTATCAAATTCCACGAAAAAAACCAAACTGATTCAATTATTCACTGAATTCTTTTTTACCCCGCAACAAAAACCTTTCCCGCTTGAAAACGACTGCTTTAGTGATCATATTGCTCCCGCATTTAGAACAGTTGCATTGACTGTGGGATAATAATTTGGCGGATATATCATGAAGCGACCCATCGAAGAAATTCCCGGATTCTCATTCCTTCCCCGAAAAGCAATTAAGCAGCTACATTCCACACCATTTAAAGATAAAGAGACAGCGCTTAGCATCCCCGATTATATCCCGGAGAATGAGCGAAATGAAGTATTGCAGCCAATTGCCGGTTTTTTATACCAGCAATATCTCTTTTATCGCGAACAGCGGGAAAAACTGGCCTTAATCAACCCAGAGGCATTATCAGCGGCCCCTTACATTATTGCGGTGAGCGGCAGCGTTGCTGTGGGAAAAAGTACTTTTGCGAAGGCAATGAAAGTCCTGTTAAGCAAGATGCCTTCATCACCAAAAGTAGATTTGCTGGTAACAGACGGCTTCCTGTATCCCAATGAATTGCTGACGAAGAAGGGAATTTTAGAGAAAAAAGGATTTCCGGAAAGTTATGACACTGCTGCGCTGTTGCAATTTGTTCAAACTCTAAAATCCGGGAAAGCGGTTGTAAATGCACCGGTATATTCGCATGAAATATATGATGTTATTCCCGATCAATTCCAGGAAATAGCGCAACCGGAGATTCTGATTCTGGAAGGGATCAATGTTTTGCAGCAAGGCCATCCGGATACCGTCTCGTCGCAGTTAATGGTCGCAGACTACGTTGATGCTGCGATATACATCGATGCCGCGATTGAAGATGTACGCCACTGGTTTCTGGAACGCTTTATGGTATTTCTCGATGCTGCCCGAAACGACAGCAGTTCCTTTTACTATCAATTCCTGAAGATGAGCGCGCAGGAAGCAGAAGATTTTGCCCTGATGGTCTGGCGACAGATCAACGAAGCGAATCTGGTGAAACATATCGCGCCGACGAGAGAACGTGCGGATATCATCGTTCGGAAAGGCGCAGATCATCAAATTGAAGGAATCTGGATAAAAAACTAAGGAATGTAAAATGTCCAATATCCAATGTAAAATGTCCAAGTATCCTTGGACATTGAAAATTGAGAATTGGACATTGGATATTCCTAAGGGGTGTTAATTTTCCCCTGGAAAATCTCCACCGCTCTGCCGGCGACTTTTACCGTCGTAATCTCTTCCTCATCCGTGACAACTTCAACCTGGGCTTCTCCGGGGCGCCCCATCCAATGCCCCTGTTCAGCGATAAAAGATTTTTTCTTAATCAACCCATGGTGCCACAGATAAGCGGACATTCCGCCGGTGGCGGAGCCGGTAAAGGGATCTTCAATGGTATCCGGTGGTAAACCAAAATGCCGGGCAAAGGTCGCACCGCGCTCAGTCAATCCCTGAACGACAAACAGGTGCGGACTAAAGAAATCGCATCTTTCCCGTAAATCCGCATAAGCAGCGATATCTAATTGAGCTTTTTTCAAGCTTTCCAGCGATTTCAGCGGGATCATCAACTGCGGCGTGCCGGTACTGACGGTTTGCGGCGGGGCATCCGGCAGGATGTCGTTTGGTGAAAGGCTAAACGCCGGGGCGACATCTTCCGGAGAATGTTTCGTCATAAATTTCGGAGGGAGCTGGGACATAATTATCAACAGTCCTTCATCATCCCGCTTCACATCAACATTTATAATGCCAGCTTCCAACTGTAGACGAATGGTTGCCTCCGCGCCACTCATCCCCATACGTCCGCTGCGAATCAAAGCGTATATTGTCGAAATTGTCGGATGACCGGCGAGGGGAATTTCTTCCGAAGGGGTAAAATAGCGGGCGCGGACATCTGCTTGTTCAGACTTTAAGACAAAAGCTGTTTCGGATAAGTTCATCTCCTGGGCGATTTTTTGCATATCCTCAGATGAGAGATCATCCGCATCAAAAACCACTGCGCAGGGATTTCCACCATACCGGGTGGTCGTAAATGCATCTACCTGTATAATATCCAGCCGGGGCATTTTCGCTCCTTTATTGATTGTTTTTTTGCAATCCTCTTACCAGCGCATTGGGAATAAACGAATCATCCCAAAAATCCCCTTTAAACCGTCCGGTTCGAACGATTACCAGATCATGCGATGGAATAATGTACACCCGTTGAATCGCCCGCCCATCCAGGTAAAACATATCCTTGGCGACCAGCGGCTCGCTGCGATGGATTTTCCGGCGGCCATTGTCGCTAAAGCCCAGCCAAATCTGATAACCGTAATCCGGCTCGTAGGGATTGGCAACCAGCATTTTCTTCAACCAGTGTTCCGGAATAACCGTCCGCTCCCCTACTTTCCCCCCATCCATTAACATTTCTCCCAACCGCAACCAATCCCTGCCGCGGGTAAAAAAACAGCAAAAAGGTTTTACATCTCCTCCATCAGCATCAAGCCAGTATGCGGCATCTTTTGCGCCGATCGGCTGCCAGATTTTCTCCGAGATATATTCGGCCAGGCGTCTGCCGGTTGCCCGTTGCAGTATTAGCGCGAGCAGTACGCTATTGGCATTATTATATTCGTAATCCTGCCCCGGGGCACGAACAGCCGGGATTGAGAGCGCAACTCCGGCAGCATCTGTATCCGCATACATACGCAACAAATCGGAAAAGGGATCGCTGCTGTCATCGTACAGGCGTAAGCCGGAAGACATGTGAAGCAGATGCTTGATGGTAATTTTTGCCCGCTCATCATCCTCCCACTCGCTAAGATAGTTCGCAGCCGGTACTTCTTCCGAAGGAATGAAGCCTTCTTCAATGGCAATCCCTAGCGCCAGCGACACCAGTGTTTTCGCCATGGACATGGAATTCGTCTGCGCTTCGGAGTGATGATCCTGCCAATATTCCTCCAGCACAATTTCTCCCCGATGCAAAGCCAGCAACGAAACAGTTTCGTTTGCCCCGGCATATTCTACCGCTGTTTGTAGTGCAGCCGGATCAATGCGAGTGCTATCCGGATCCGCCAGCGGTAGTGGTGCAATGTAGTTGCCCTTGACTGTTTCCTTGGGCAGATACCAGTCTACTTCGGTAATTTCCGTTTTCAGGGGATATGTCGCCAGCCGGCTGATGTAAGTCCATTTGGCAACAAGAACAATGGCGACTACTATTATCAGCCCGACTAAAACATTGCGGGTAATTCGCAGGATTTTCTTCATTTGCTGTATTCTTCTAAAATCGAGGATAATATTACTTCAACAAGCGAAGCGCTTCCCGGGCAGCGTTATATCCCGGTGCGCCGGTCACCCCACCTCCGGGATGGGTTCCGGCCCCACAAAGCAGCAAATTTTCAATCGCAGTATGATACTGCGGATAACCGGGAATCGGACGCATAAAAGCGAGTTGATCCAGCCCCATTTGGCCATGAAATATATTCCCTTCCGGTAACCCATATTCTTCTTCCCAATCAGCTGGTGTTCGCAAGTGGGTTTCTTCAATCTCTTTTCCCAAACCGGGTGCATATATTTCCAGGGTATCAAGTATCAACTTTTCCAGTTTTTTGCCCTCTTTCTGCCAATCTCCCTTACGAAGTGCATAGGGCGCATACTGCATTGTCACACTCATTAAATGCTGACCATTTGGTGCCAGAGCATTATCGAGCAGTGTTGGTATAACGATACTCAAATATGGCTGGTGGGATACTCTGCCATACTTTGCATCATCATAAGCTCGTTCGAGATATTCCAGTGAGGGGCAAATAACGATATATCCGCTGATGCGCTCATTATCGCCACTAGCTGAGGGAAAAACCGGCAGATTTTTTAAGTGAATATCCAGGCGGGCGGTAACTCCCTGATAGCGGACATTGTTCAGTCGCTGTACCGTTTTCAGCGGCAGGGCTTCCGGCCCAACCATTTCCAGCAGGGTATGCCGCGGATTGGTGTTGGAAAGAATAATTTTCCCCTGGTATACTTCACCACTAGCTAATTCTACACCGATTGCTTTGTCTTCATCATCGAGAACAATACGGGAGACCGGGGCGTCGCAGAGAATTTCTGCGCCATTGCTGCGAGCGGCATCTTTCAGAGAAGCAATGAGTCTCCCCATTCCCTTTTTAACAAAACGCACCGAACGAAAACCACCGTTTTCCGCGCCACTGTAGTGATGAAGCATTATTAGAAAACTACCGGCGCTCACCGGGCCGAGCATACTGCCGGCAACGCCTGCACTGCCCAACAAGCCCTTCAGAATATCGCTTTCAAACCATTCATCAAGAAAATCCTGCACTGGCATCGGCAACACCCGTAAAAAGGCCATCATATCTTTTTTGCCGAGCTTTTTCAGTTTTATGCCTGCACCGAGCAAGCCAGGGATATCGTGCCAGTTAATGCTCTTCGGCAATGGCGGCGTCAGGGTTAACAAATGGCGCCAAATAGCGCCGAAGCGGTTCATCTGTTCTACAAAGGCCGGAAATTTTTCCGCATCGGCAGCTGAGAAGCGGGCAATCTCTTCCTGACTTTTGGCAATATCTTTCCAGAGCGTTAACCCTTCCCCATCACTCTGTGGTGCAAAGGCAGCTACGCTGTTTTCCAGCCACTGGAGGCCATGACTCTCCAGGTTTAATTTTTCCTGGACATCAGGAAGCAGCAATCCGGCGTCATTTGCACCGGCATTAACCGTCATTCCGGAAAATGCATCACTAGCGCCAGCAACCCCACCGGCCCGGGCTCTTTTTTCCAGCAGCAGCACCTTTTTACCGGCTTTTGCCAGCACACCCGCTGCAGTCAATCCATTATGCCCCCCGCCAACAATGATCACGTCATAGCTCAT
This sequence comes from Calditrichia bacterium, assembly GCA_028284905.1. Taxonomy (GTDB): domain Bacteria; phylum Calditrichota; class Calditrichia; order RBG-13-44-9; family J075; genus JACKAP01. Next base: position 25,985 of record JANQQU010000022.1, on the reverse strand, counting down.
CTCAATGTCCCCCATCCTTAAGAATTTCCATTGCTGCCAGTCGGCCCGGTGCGCCCATTATGCCACCACCGGGATGTGTGCCGGAGCCACACTGATAGTAATTTTTTAATGGGGTCCGGTATTTCGCCCAGCCGGCTGCCGGGCGCAGAAAAAATAATTGGGAAAGGCTTAACTCACCCTGAAAAATATTTCCCTGGCTCAATCCAATTCGTTCTTCAATATCCAGGGGAGTAACGACCTGACGATGCAGGATGATGTCCTTAATATTAGGCATATACTCCGCCAGCGTATTTACGACGGCATCCCCCAGCGCCTCCCGCTTATCCTCCCAATTGCCTTCCCGCAAATGATAGGGGGCATATTGCACGAAGCAGGACATCACGTGCTTGCCGGGAGGGGCCATGTCCGGATCGATCATCGAGGGAATAATAATATCCATATAGGGCCGGCGGGAAAAGTCGCCGTATTTGGCATCATCGTAGGCTTGCTCCAGGTAATCCAGACTGGGACTGATCGAGATTGCCCCGCGAAGGAAATTGCTGTTTTCCGGCTTACAGTTGAATTGGGGCAGTGCATCCAGGGCCAGATTCACTTTTGCGGAAGAGCCTTTGAATTTGAACTTACGAATATCAGTTAATAATTCTTCCGGCATGCTGCCGTTAGGGGGTAAATTAAGGAATGTTTGCCAGGGATCGAGGCTGGAAACGATCGTATCGGCAAATATTTCATCACCATTATCGAGAACTATTCCGCGCACGGAGTTATTTTTCACTAAAAGTTCACTCACTTTTGCTTCTGTACGAATCTTTGCGCCGAAAGCGCGGGCAGAGCTGGCAATCGCTTCGGCAATTGCACCAGTGCCGCCTTTTGCAAATCCCCAGGCCCGGAAGTTTCCATCCAGTTCGCCCATGTAGTGATGCAGCAATACATAGGCAGTGCCCGGCGAGCGTGGTCCGAGGAAAGTGCCGATAATTCCGCTGGCAGAGAGCGTCGCTTTTAGCACATCGGTTTCGAACCATTGTTCCAGAAAATCGACAGCACTCATCGTCATCAGTTTAGTGAGATTGTAAATATCATCTTCCCGTAATCCGGTCAGGTATTTTCCCAACGCTGCCAAACCGAGCATATCTTTCGGATGTAGTGAGGTCGGATCCGGAGGTACTATGCCCAGCATATATTTGACCGCTTTCGCCATAAAAAAGAGGGTATGTCCGTAATCCTGATAGGCATCGGCATCGCGGGGGGAAAATCTGGCGATATTCCGGCGGGTTTCATGGGGATCCGAACCGCGATAAAGATATTCCCCATTTTGTAAGGGTGTCAGCGTACTTTCCAGTGGTAAAATCGTTAGTCCATGTCCGGGCAGGTTTAATTCCCGAATAATTTCCGGGCGCATTAAACTTATCACGTAGGAGAACACACTATACTTGAAGCCAGGATAAAGCTCCTCCGTAACTGTCGCGCCACCAACCAAATGGCGTTGCTCCAGCACCAGCACTTTTTTCCCGGCCCGGGCAAGGTATGCGGCGTTGACCAGTCCATTATGCCCGCCGCCGATGACAATTGCATCATATCTTTCTGCCATAATACTTCCTGAATTACAAAATTATAAATCTGATTTTGGGATGCCCGCATTTCCGAATGCAGGCTTGTTTATGTTACCACTGGGTTTGATTTTGGGCGAATTAAGGAATTTAGCTTCGCTTATGCGGCGGATCATAAAAAGGTAATTTCACCACCGTCGCTTCCGCCTGCTCCCGGGCAAACTCCACGGTAATCTCCATACTAAGTTTGCTACCAGGCATTATATCGCCGGTTTCCACCGTTGCCAGGGCGATGTATTTTTTCAGTATAGGGGAAAAAGTGATACTGGTTGCCTGCCCTACTTGCCGGGAGCCACTATAAACCGGTACCGCCAGCCGGGAGGCCACGCCGGCTACCAGCGGCGGAAGATCGACTTTGCCATACAAGGCTTCAATTTCCGGCCAGCTAACATCGAGGCCACAGAATTGCCATACTGATCCTGCTGCTTTTTCCCGGGCCAGTGCACTTCTACCGATAAAACGTTTCTTTTTCAGATTTACGGCCCAGCCTAATCCGGCTTCATAGGGGGAAGAGAGGCGGGCATCAATCAAGGCATGCTTACTGGAAATGTAATCGACATCGAGCAGCAGCAAACCGGCTTCGATGCGGGAAATATCCAGGGCATTTAATCCCGCCGGTGTAATGCCATATTTTTGCCCTTTATCGAGCAGCATATCCCATAATTTTTCGGCATGCTTACGCTCCACCCACAGTTCGTAGCCAAGATCGCCCGTATATCCGGTTCGGCTAACAACCAGGGGAATGCGGCCTGCTTTTCCTTCGGCGAGATAAAAAAATTTCAGTTTATTGAAATCGATGCCTTTGACGACCTCCCGCAAAATATCCCGGGATTTCGGCCCTTGCAGCGCCAGCGCTCCCAGGTCTGCGGAAATGTCCTGAATATCCACGTTCATGCCATAGGCACAATCCTGGAACCACCAAAGATTCGGGGTTGCGGAAGTAATACGAAAACGCTGCTCCGAAAATCGCTGCACTGTGCCATCGTCGACCATTTTGCCATCATCATCGCACCAGGGCGTATAAAGCACCTGCCCGATTTTACAGCGATGGGCATTCCGGGTGATAATCCGGTCTACTAAATTGGCGGCATCCGGACCACTAATTTCATATTTATACAGTGGAGTAACATCGATTAAACCAGCAGCATTGCGGATCGCGTAGTATTCAAAATCATGGGTGTATTGATAGTTAATTGCAGCCATATACCCAGACCAGTTCCGCCATTGGGCGCTGGTACAGTGCTGGGCAGTGCGGGTGTGAAACGGGGTAGGTAAAGGCATTACTTTCCTCAAGTGCTAATTTCAAAGAGTGGAATATAAACAGTTTCAATTTATAATCAAATCATCGTCCCAATGTCGCTCAGGCAGTGGCCGGAAAACCGGAGGACCGGGCAATGCGCCGAACCTGCCGAATATGATGAACGATATGATTTATCATAAATTTGAGTGTCTGCGCAATATTAAACCTGCCGGCAAAGGGGTGCCGGAAGATTATTTTCTGAAGTCTTTCGGTGGGCAATTCCGTAAGAAAAGTTTCTATGTCCCGACGGGTCACATCCCAGTCTTTTCTCATCTCCAACAATGCACGTGGGCTTTCCGGCAAAGGTAGTTGCCGGGGCGCAGACACGCGTAATGGAGATTTCAGAAAAGCATTTAAGAACAGAGAACGTGCAGCGGATGCAACGCCTGCTGGATCGAGGGTTTTCGCCTGATTTTTTTTGCAGAGGTATTGGTAAATATGCTGCTCGGAAATTAATAAATGATTCACCACTTGTAGCATCGACCACATTTCCGGGGATGATTTGTATGCCAGTTGTTCCGGTTGGTATTTATCCAGTTCATTAAATAGCTGCGCACGTTTTTCCGTCAGTTCATCAAATAATTGCTGCAGGGATTTATCCATAGTCACCTCACTTTATACCCGCTAAAGTACACTTTTTCCGCAAATAGACAAGAGACGGGAGGAATTAACTTAAAATGAAGGTAGAATTTAAAGTTACGTCAGCTGATTTTGAAAAAATCAGGTAGCATTAAGCTGTCATTGCGATCCCGGATGGCCGGGATCGCGATGACAGCAGCTAATATAATTGCTTCTTTAAAACTATCGAAATTATAGTGGTAATAAAACAATAAAAACCCCGGAAGAATAACTCAGTATTCCGCCGGGGTTGAAGTTCTGAAAAATGCTTATGTTAAGTATTTACTGATCTTTATAGATAATCGAACGTTGTTGAATGCGCCTTTCCATTCGGCGATAACGACGGACCCGGTCATGCGATGAACGCTGCACTTCCGGCATAAATAATCCGTACAGGAAAAACTCGAAAAGATTTGTTTTCTTTTCCGACTTTTTCAAGTTGGCAATTTTTCGCATCAATTTATGCTCTTCCAAAAAGGTCTTATGCTCTTGCCAGAACAATGGAGAGAAAAGATGCTCCAGACGTCCCTTTGCCAGCTTTTTCAGCGCAGCGCCGATGGAATATTTTGAGAAAGACTTTGCGGTCAGGCGTTTTTCCCGAATCGCCGGAGGAATTTCGTGCTTTTGCAGGCCTTCCTTCTCGGCTATCCACACAGATGCCTGGTAGATATTCTCGTTGCTTTCCCAATACTCGGAGGCAACTTTCCCCAGTTCCCAGGGCTCGAATCGTCCCGGCCAGGCGGCTGAGATCGCCCGATAAATACTTTTCGAGAACTTCTTTTCAAAAAGCGTTGCCAATCCAAATTCGCTGAAAGTTTTTCGGTTTAGTTCCTTACTACGTACTTTTCCCGGTAGTTCGGCGACATCCCAGCCTTTTTTCGCAACCATCCAGCGGATCGCTTCCGCAGTGGTTTCCGTGCTCCAAAAGTCGAAAGGCACTTTCCCGATTTCCCAGGGACGTAAATGCGGATACGCTTCTCCCAGCGCTTTCGAAACCGAGTTATAATACTGGTTAAACATGTAGGAAAGTCCATGCTTGGCAAAAACACTTTTCGAAATCGACTGACGATAAAAACTGTCTGGCGTCATCTCAAGTCTTTCCTCGAACAACCAGCGAATCGCCTCAATACGATTCCCGGCGTCTTCCCAGTAATTCGCGGAACAGCGACTGTGCAGCCAGGGCGGAATCATTTCCGGATAGGCGTTTCGCAGCGCCCGGTTGGTAGAATAATTAAAGTAGCGATAAACATTCTGCAGCCTATGCCGGATAAAGAATGTCTCGTCTTTGGCATTCAATACCGTTTCCGGTTCAGTTTTCAGGATCTCTTCAATCAGAAAACGGATCATCAAACGGCAGCGATTTTCGCCATCTTTCTGCAAAAAATTCACCGGAAAAGATCGTTCCATCCCAATGTAAACATTGATGAATGTCTGGATAACCTGGTCCTTGTCCAGTTTACTTAATCCATCAACATCATGGGTAAAAGCGATATCGCCATCGGGATAAAAATCCCGCAGGAGACTTATTTTGTCTTCCAGTAAATCGTAGCGATTGCTATCGGTGTCATTTTCGGCGGCCCGGGCAAACAAGCGCAAACCGGTTTGCCAATCTTCATATTTCGGCAACAGCTTTTCGCTCAAATATTGAAAAGCCTCGGGAGTGAGGATCTCCTCGAAAAAGGCAATTGGCAGCGTATCCGGCAAAACTTCATTCTCCGGTGCTGCCTCCTCAGTGTCCGCGGGAAGAATATCCCGATCCAATGCATCGATAGAGAGAAAGCGTTTCTTGCTGGTATCGGGGAAAAAGGTCCGTTTTACTTCATCAATGACCGTTTCCAAAATTGGTTGATAAAGCGTTCTCTCGAAACTTTTCTGCTGTAAAAGTAACACCGAGGTTTCGTGCCCGATGACAGACTGGCAAAGGTCGATAAAATCCTGACTTGCCGGATCGCTGTCATATCCGCGTGCTTTGAATTTTTGGGTAAGTATATCTGCGGTAAGCTGATATGTCTTTTCGTAATTGTCGGAAATCTGTGCTGCTGTCAGCGTCATAATGTTGCCCCTTTTCATCCACAGGTAAAGCCACTATCATTTTCAACTGGGAAATGCCGGGAAAAGATTCAAAAAATCTCTTACTTCCACATAATTATAGCCAATCGCAGCAATGTTGCCGGTTATCGCCGTTTTTTAGGCGGCTTTTTCTGGCCAAGAATCTTATCGTAAATCTTGCGGGTGCGGGTCTCCAGCTGCTCCAGGGTGCCATTATTGTGAATGACATGGTCGGCCCATTTTACTTTTTCTTCCAGGGGAATTTGCTTGCGGATTCGATTCTGAATCTCATGTTCTTCCAGGCCATCGCGCTCTTTTACCCGGTTTACCCGATTGCTAATTTTCGATGAAACTACCACGATTTCATCAAAAATATTTTCCAGCTGAATTTCAAAAATCAGGGCTGCATCGATTACCACAAATGGAAATTTCCGGGTATCGCGGGCAGATTCGATTTCGTTCACAATTTGTTCGACCATTCGCGGGTGAACAATTTGATTCAGTTTTTCGACTTTCGATTCATCTGCAAATACAATACTACCAAGCAATTTACGATTCAGCCGCCCGTTGCGATGATATACTTTCTTACCAAACAACCGCTTGATATCATTTCTAACTTCGGCATTCTTGTTAACAACTTGATGGGCAATTTTATCTGCACTGATTATTTTTGCTCCCCACTTTCGAAAAAAATCTGCCACCGTCGACTGACCGGAGCCCATCCCGCCAGTAACACCGATTAATTTGATCTGCTTTGTTTGCCGCATTCGATTCGCTTCCGCTTCTGTTTACTGTTTGAAAAAAAACCGTATCCACCCGTCCCTGGTATTCTCTATCTAAAAATGGTAAGAAATTGACAGCCTGTTTACGAAATCGCTCACAGAATCGCTTCCCTGTCCGCTAATAAAGTCCGGCCCCTCGAAGAGGAAGTTGTCATTGATGTCAAAATCCAGCAAAAAACGACCGGCGGCAATGCCTACACCAAAGGAAACATTAAAATTCGAGTCCCGGCGAGCATTCTCAACTTTATCGCCATTGGCATCAAGAAACGAGGTTTCGGTCTCCGTCAATTCCTGGCTGGCACCAAGGCGCAACGTCAGCCAGCGCTTTGCCTGGGTTTCTCCACCAACATAAAATGCCGGTAAGTGGGTCACACTCTCCGTGCGCTGCCCAACATTCGGAGTATCGATCTTATTCCGGCGAATGCCAAACATTTCTACGCCCAGGACCACCAGGTTATTATCATCGAGATTGTAGTGCACGCCAACAGCCATTCTAAATTCGAGAAAATCGGTCGTTGCATCGGTCGTTCCCTGCTCCAGATCCGCGGTAAACTGGTTGATTATAACCACCGGCACGTATTGCATCGGGGAATTTTCCGCACCAAGAAAAAAACGACCGCTAACGCCAAACCCAAGCCCCTTCCAGTTTTGCACAACATCTCCGAAGCTACTCTCAATGTTCGGAATACCGAAGTATGCACCAAAGTCATATCGTTCGCTGGATACTCCTCCGGCAAATTCGAAATAAGTTGCTTCCTCGGTGGTGCCTGTCAGGCTGGAATCAGTGACAACATCATTACTTTCAACAGCGGTGGTTAAACGGAGCCCCAGGTTATTTTCTCCAACCTTTAAAGCGAGCAAAAAATCGGTTGCGGAATTTAATCGCACTGTGCTGCCCAGGCTGGCCGGCACCGGCAAATTTAAATTACGGTTCAGATAAAGCCCGCCCAATGCACGAGTGCCCAGGGGCAAATGGATGCCGGCAGAAAAAGAATTCTCATCATTCTTGACACGCATTTCAGTGATCAGCAGGTTTTGATATCGATACAAGCCGCCCGGGAAGAGGCGAAGATTAGCATTGTCGTAGGTAAAACGTCCGGTTTTCCCCATAGACGCCAGGCGAGTTTCCGATGCCTCCAGATCGCTGACAAGCGCGATAGAAAGGAAAAGAAGCATACAGCGAATAAAATTAGCGCGAAACATGGTCGGCCTCCTCAATCTATAATGACAAAATGATACATTCACAAGAACTGTCGTCGCTGGCAAAAAGCTAATCATTCCGGGAAATTAAATCAAGGCAAGAATATAATCCCCGTTAATTCAATTACTTATCGCCAATTATATCCGTGTTTTGCAATCAAATTCCAGAATGACTATATTCAATCTTTCCAAAAAAGAATCACCAAAAAATTTAATTTTATATTGCAAACGGAGAAATCGTATTGGCAACAATTGAACGTGCACTGGCAATTGCCGCTACCGCACATACCGATCAGCTGGACAAAGGTGGTGCCCCCTACATTTTACATCCGCTGCGCATTATGATGAAGATGCCGACAACAGAGAGCAAAATGGTCGCGATCCTGCATGATGTTGTGGAAGACTCTGACTGGACACTGGAGAACCTTCGTGAAGAAGGGTTCAGCGAAGCGGTTATCGCTGGTGTCGATTGTATGACCCGCCGTGATGATGAGAGCTATGCGACTTATATTGAGCGCCTGAAAACCAACTCCCTGGCATTGCAGGTAAAAATGGGCGACCTGACAGACAATATGAATTTGCTGCGCCTGAATCATCTCGACGAGAAGGCGTTTAAACGATATCAACGGTATCATAGCACCTACTTCAAACTCAAACCTTTGCTGGACAAATAGCTTCTCACGAGCTACCAATGAAACAAAACTCCCTCAACAAGGAAACATCATTTGATGTCAACGAAATTCGTGAACAACGGATGACGATTGACAATCGTCAGGTATTCTTTCGCATCGCAGGTAACGGAGCGGAAACGCTACTATTGCTACATGGCGGCGGCAGCGATCATTCCGGCTTTACCTGGCGCTATACAATTCCCGCACTGGCGCAACATTACACCGTCATTGCGCTGGACCTCCCCGGTTATGGCAATAGTGAAGGACCGGACTGGCGAACGGAAACGCAGGAAAGTCCGGTCAAGTATGCTGAAAATTTCATCAGTAAATTTCTGGATGAAATGGGCATTCCAAAAACACACCTGATGGGATTTTCCATGGGAGGCGGTATCGCAATCGGTTATGCGCTTAAAAATCCTGCCCGGGTAAAACGATTGGTATTAGTGGATAGTGCCGGATTTACTTCCCGGGTCCCCGGTGGATTTGCCGCTGTATTAGCGGCAAAAACGCCGCTGTTTTACGAAATCAGCCGATTGATTATGCTGCGCAATCGTTTTTTAGTGAAGCTGGGATTACGGCGGATGGTCCACTTCCCGGTGCATATTACCCCGGAACTGGTCGATGATATCTGGGAAAGTATGAAGAAGATGAATATGCATCCTGCCTGGAAAGTATACACGCAACGGGAAATCGACTGGAATGGCTTGCAAAGTAACTACGCAGCAAAATTGAGCAGGCTATATAACCCAACGCTGGTTATTCATGGCGAGTTTGATAAACTGTTTGACGCAAAAACGGTGCAATCAGCAGCGAAAAATATTCCGAACGGCATCTTTCAATGCTTTTCCAACTGCGGGCATCTAACGCCAATTGAATACCCGGCAAAATTCAATCGTCTGGTGCGAGATTTTCTGGAAGGCACTATTTCGACTTCATTAATACCGAAAACGGAAGCGGCCTTAATGGAGGAACGCATTTAATATATTTTTCAACGGCGAAGCTTCATTATCATAATATCAACCGTCCCCTCCCCTACCTGTTCAAGAATGCAACGATAATCTCCGTTGGCCATTGCTGCCGGAGGGTCGAATACGACATAATGCACGCCTGTTTCCCGCACTTCATTCAAGACCGGAATCAAGGTATTATCTCCACTGATTCGCAGATTGATAAACAAATCTTTGTCGACGGAAAACTTTATTAAAGCGGAACCGCTAAAGGGATTGGGCGATATCTGCTCCAGGCGAAAGGGGCGGGGGCCACCGCCATCTCCGTTTTCGCCGATTTCATCTATTTCCTGATTACCAGTGAGATTGTTGTTTTGGCAAGCGAGAAACAACAGGAACAAAATTATCAAGACATTTAGTACCCTTTTCCTCATATCCATTCTCCATCATTTGGCGGTCGAAACAGGATTTATTTATCTTAGGCAAGCACATAAGTAAAAGCAATCTGATTCATTAATTAGAGGGCACCTCTCCTTTCTCATGCAATCAAAACCACATCATTAGGGTATTTGAAGAAGATTTTCCCGGGATAAATTCCAATCAAAATTAATGACAATCAGATAATTTTAGAGGGGATAAGAGATGATGCGCTTTCAACTAATTTTTCGACTGTTGATAGTTTTGTTCTTTGCACAATCGCTGGAAATTTCCGCACAAAGCACGGATATATTTCAACCGGATTTCTCCCTGGGAAAGACAGATGGAGAAATAAACGAAGCACTAATCGAATACTGGGATCAATATTTCCAGGAAAATTACTTTGATAAAGGATATACGCCGGAGAAGATGAAAGGCACTGGGTATGCCCCATATATGCGAGCCAGGTGGTTTTATGAAATGCGGAAAGACCATACTGGTGCGATTCCACCATTGCAACGTTGGCAGGCATATCTGGACAGTAAACACCAACTGCTGGAAAAAGGTACCGCCCTGACGGCGAACTGGGAAAACCTTGGTCCCAATACGATCGACACCCTCGGGGGCAGAATGATCTCCCACGCATTCGACCCGGAAGATCCGGAAATCATCTGGGCAGGCAGCGGCTCCGGCGGACTCTGGAAAACGACGAACGGTGGCGATTCCTGGGCACCGGCCAGCGATGGCATCCCGGATTTACGCGTATCTTCCGTTGCGGTAAATCCCAATGATCGTAACGAGATTATTATCGGTACCGGCATTGGCGTGAATACTACACTGAATTTGCGGCCGGGCGTCGGCGTTTTGAAATCAAGCGACGGCGGGCTGACCTGGCAAGCGACTAATTTTGCTTTCCAGCAGGCGCAGGGGGTCTCAACCTATGAATTACTGTGGGATGCGGCCCTCCCGGGCAGGGTATTCCTTGCTGCCACCAATGGCCTTTGGTTCTCCGACAATAACGGCGCCAGTTGGATACCGACAGCTCTGCAAAGCCAGGTTACCGACATCGTTATCAACAAACAAGATGGCAACATACTGTATGCTGCCCAGCGGGGCGTCGGCATTTTCAAATCGACGAATAGCGGCAATAGCTGGTCTCTGCTGAGCAATGGATTACCAGCCGGCACGAATATCCATCTGACCAGCCTGGCCATCTGCGACAGCTTTCCGGATGTCTTATATTGCGGTATTTCTACACCTACCTCCTGGGGCCTGCAAGGCTTCTACAAAACAATTGATAGCGGCAATAGCTGGACCCGTCTGAACAACACCCCATGGGTGGTCTGCCAGCCCGGTTCTACCACGAACTGCCAGGGATGGTTTGTGAACATATGTGCTGTTTCCCCCACCGATCCCGATCTGGTATTTTTTGGTGGGGTGCAATTCTGGCGCTCTGCGGATGGTGGCAACAGCTGGACCTGGCACGACTATCTCTCCAATGGCACCGGCGGGGGAAATGCCGGACTGGTTTACGTTGATCAATGGGATATTGGCTTTCACCCAGAGGATGAAAGCACTATTTATATCTTCAACGATGGCGGGGTGCAAAAATCGACCAACGGCGGAATTTGGTGGGAACGAAAGAACAACAATCTTGTTACTGCCCAATTGTATCGCTCTGCCAGCGCTCGCACCGAACCGACTTTTATGGTCGGCGGGTTTCAGGATCATGGTCTGCAGCGTGTGCTAAACACCGATGAAAGCCTTCTCTGGAAACGCATGACGACGTTTGACGGCGCCGTTTGCATCATCGATCCCACAAATTCAAATATCCTCTACATGAACTGGAATGCCGGCACCATCTGGAAATCGGTGAATAAAGGCGCATCGGTTTTTCAGATCATGAATGGGATCAATGAAGGCGGTCCCTGGATCCCTCCACTGGTAATGGATCCACAAAATACCAATGTTCTCTACACCGCCGGAAATAACAATATTTATAAAACATCAAACGGTGGGGCATTCTGGGGAACCATTGCCAACATTCCCGCGGTTAATACCATCGCCATCGATGCAGTAAACAATAACTATGTGTACGCACATGCCTATACACCGCAGGGCACCTGGGCCCTGTGGCGCTCCTCCGACGCCGGCAGTAACTGGGAACAGATTCCGGACAATTCGACAACCAACATACCCACATGGAGGGTCACGGATCTGGAGGTAGATCCCAATCAAAGTGGTGTTTTATATGCCACTCGCAACAGTGTGTTTCCCAACAATGATCACGTGAAAAAATCGACCGACTTCGGGCAAACCTGGGTGGATATCACCAATAATCTGCCGGACATCCCTACCAATGCCATTGCAGTAAGCCCATTCAACGGCGACCACCTGTATCTTGCCACAGATCTTGGTGTTTATTTATCAACGAATGCCGGCAACAGCTGGCAGGAGTTTAACGATAACCTGCCGCTGGTCTATGCTTTTGATATCCATATTCAACCGGGTGATTCAACCGCGCGCATTGCGACATCAGGCCGGGGTGTCTGGAAAACGAAGCTGGCGGGCATTGCCACCGGCATCACTGATACCAATCCGGAACTCATCGCGGATTTCGGTCTGGAAAGCAACTATCCCAATCCTTTTAACCCATCCACAACTATCCCCTATCGCTTGGGGAAAAACAGTTTCATTTCTGCAACGATTTATAATGAACTGGGGCAGGCGGTTAAGGAGATTTATTCCGGCTATCAAACCGCCGGCAAACACACACTGCAATGGGATGGTACCAATACCTACGAGCAACCGGTGGCTTCCGGTGTTTACTTCCTGCGAATGGTTTCCGGCGGTATTGCAAAAACGGTCAAATTAACCCTTTTAAGATAAGCAGATCTTTAGCGCACCGGTGCTGGCTGAATGTAAAATTCTCCGGCATCGGCGCTTTAATCCTCAACATTTTCCGACCAATCGTATTTCACAGCAACATCTTAAGTTTCCCCTTGTCTCCCAATTTATCCAGCCGTATAATTTCGATGTTTGAATGACATTTTTTACTTGTGAATTCTGAAAAGGATGAGGTTTTATGTCTGAATTTTCCTTATATCTACAGCTTGGTTTTGAACATATATCCGATATCAAGGGATATGATCATATTCTCTTCATCGTGGCGCTTTGTGCCGTGTATGAACTTAAGCACTGGAAAAACATTCTGATTCTGGTCACAGCATTTACCATTGGCCACTCAGTTACTTTAGCGCTATCTACCCTCGGTATTATTTTGATTCCCTCAGATATCGTAGAGTTTCTGATCCCGGTGACTATTTTTCTAACAGCCCTCTTCAATGTTACCACGAGCAACGATCATTTGCAGGAAAAACGACTCAATCGCAATTACCTTCTCGCTTTGGGATTTGGTATGATTCACGGTATGGGATTCTCCAATTACCTGCGGGCGCTATTGGGCGCGGAAGAAAGCATTTTGCTACCCCTGTTTGCCTTTAATATCGGCCTGGAAATCGGACAGCTTTTGATTGTTGCGGTAATTATGGGGGCAGCATTTCTGGCAGTTAATATTTTTAAAGTTCGTTTAAGAGAATGGACGCTGTTTATCTCTGGCGCTGCAGCCGGTATTGCGCTTATCCTTATGAGTGAAACAAAGTTTTGGTAATTGAATTTTGATAAAGGAATTAAAATGAACCACTTTATGAACCTCTCGCAATCGGATGTTCTCCGGAAATTTTTTCAGTTATCCTTTCTGGCAATGATCTACTTGTTACTATCCGGATGTAGCCATACCAGTCCGTACTACCGGACAGATGTTGCTGACTATCCCCGAGATATTAAATTTCATCCTAACGAAATTCATTCCCGGGTTATCCTCATTGGTGATGCCGGAGAACCATTGCCCAACGAGCCGGTATTGCAAACCCTGAATACCTGGGCGTCAGATAATCCGGAGAAATCCACCATTGTTTTCCTGGGCGATAATATTTACCCGGATGGCATTGTCGGCGATCTTGCCGATGCACGACTTCGTCTGTCCCGACAAATTGATGCGGTCAAGAACACCGGTGCGGATGTGCTGTTTATTCCCGGGAATCACGATTGGGCACGCGGCCATCCCGATGGGGTTGCAATCCTAAAACGGCAGGAAGCTTTTGTAGACTCTGCATTCGGAAAAACCGGGCATTTTCTACCGCAAAACGGCTGCCCGGGACCTTCCGTTAAAGATGTTGGAAATGTGCGGATAATCGCACTCGATACCCAGTGGTGGATCGACAGGGTCGGTGATGCGGCAAATTGCAAATACCAATCCGAAGCAGCAGCCATTGAAGCACTGGACCGCTACATCGCCGAGGCTGGTGAGCGGGAAGTTATGATCGTTACCCATCACCCGATCCGCACGGAAGGTCCGCATGGCGGTTTCTTTTCCTGGAAAGAGCATATCTTTCCATTGCGGAAGCTCAACAAGGCTTTGTGGATTCCCTTGCCGGTCATTGGTTCGCTGTATCCATTCGGCAGACGCTATGTACACAACGGCTTGCAGGACATTTGGGGTAAAGAATATGCGGATATGATCAATCAATTTCGTAGCGTAATGCGTAAACACAAACCGTTGATCTATGCCTCGGGGCATGACCACAGCCTGCAGGTCTTTGAAGATGGCGATGCGACAGATTACATGCTGGTAAGCGGTGCCGGCGCCAAGAAAAAGATTACCCGGGTCGGGCATAACGACAACACCCTATTTGCGCATCAGCACCCCGGCATTCAAGTATTGGATTTCTTTCGAAATGGGAAGGTTTTACTCCGAATCGTTGAGCCCAACGACCCGGAAATTCTATTTGCAATGTGGCTGAAATAAATAAAACGGCTGGAATGTAAAATGATCAATATCCAATGTAGAATGTAAAAGTGAATGAAAAATCAAAAGTCTTTCAACTTTTACATTTTACATTGATTATTGATTATTCGAAATTGAAATCATTATTTATACACTTCAAAATCTACCAAACGGATATTATCCCGATCCAGCTCATCCCATTTGCCTTTAAACTTCGACCAGGCCATATCGACAAAGTATTTGGTATCATATTTACCGGATAACCAGACCCCCATAAATCGTTTGCCATTACTGTTCCGGTAAACTTCCAGGTCAATCAAACGAAAATCCTGGTCTATCAGTCCTTTTTGGATAGTTTTAAAAGTATTCCAATCAACATCCACCCATAAACGATAGTCCAGGGTTGATTCATGAAAAACCCCGGCATAATGCCGATCGCGGCCATCAACATATGTTTCGATGTCCACCAGGCGAAAACCGTCGGCCGCCAGCTTCTCCCAGCGATCTTTGAATTCCAGCCAGGTTAAATCTACCTCAATTTGCTGCTGAATATTCGCCTCTCGCCACACACCGATAAAACGTCGCTCTCTCCCCTGCTTATATGTCTCCAAATCCTGCAAAACGAATTCGGTGCCATTTAGCTGATCCCAGCGCGATTTAAACTCTTTCCAGGATTTAGTAACTATTATACAGCTGTCAGTGCCGGAATGCCATAATCCATGGTACCGCCGGCTCCCTCCGGAAGATGCTGTAATTTCCAGATCAGCCAGGCGGAATTTTTTCTTCCGAAGCTTTGCGTCTGTTTCAACAAACTTTTCCCAGCTTACGCCAGTAAGAATGCGTTCCTTTTCCGTATTGTAGTGCCAGACACCGGCATATTTCTGGGCAGATAAAAAGGTGGGCAGAAAAAACAAGGTCAGTAAGATGCCCCACATGATGTGCTTTCCCGATGATCCGGATAAGCATTCCTGATGTTGCATACTAACCTTAGGGTGATGATATGACATCCTGAATCTCCTCTTCTACACTTCAGCAGCAGTGGTCGATGATGCTATCAACCGTAGCAATTAACGTTTCACAAGGCAGGGTAAATATAAGATAAAATTGAGGAATCTCAAAGGGAAGCTTTCGCCGGCATATATGCATATCCCGGCGATTTAAAAATTGGCTAGTGATGTTTGGTCTGCAGGAAAATCTTATCCAGCATACCAAAAGCGGTGAGAATGACCAATGCAAAAAGGATTAAATGGCCATTTCCGGAAGAAAACAACGGCAGATTTTCCATAAATCCCGGAAGGGCAATGTCGGGAATTTGCAAATATCCCAGCAATGTACTGCCCAGATTCGTAAAATAAAGCACCGATGCCCCCCCAACAAGGAATAGCAGGGACATCAATCCATTTTCCCAGAAATCAAATTTTTCATTCTCGGCGGACTGCACCCGGGTAACTACCCGAC
The DNA here is from genome assembly GCA_028284905.1 of Calditrichia bacterium. Lineage (GTDB taxonomy): Bacteria > Calditrichota > Calditrichia > RBG-13-44-9 > J075 > JACKAP01. Next base: position 10,093 of record JANQQU010000022.1, on the reverse strand, counting down.
TGGCAAAATCTGCGGACAGCATCAATCCGGTGTCGTCTTTCAGGCCATCATAAAGGCTGCGATAAACCTGAAGTTCCTTACGACAGGACGGGCATTCCTCCAAATGCCAATCAATCGCGGAACGGTCTATCCCAGGATCGTTGTCCAGATACCCCTGTAATTGGGCATCGTCCAAATGTCTCTCATTTACTTTCATTACCAAAGCTCCTCAGCCGGAAATTTCTCCAGCATTCGTTCTTTTAGTAGTTTCCTTGCACGGAAAAGATAACTCTTAACCGTGCCCTCAGGCAAGCTCATTATTTCGCAAATTTCCTGATAACTGAGCTCGTCAATATGATATAAGGTTAAAATTGTCCGGAATTTGGGGGGCAGATCATCAATCTCTGCCTGCAAATATTTAAAGGCCTCTTTGTTCATCATCCATTCATCCGGTGTTTTTCCTTTTCCCGAAACCTGCTCAATAAACGCAGTCTCCTTTTGTGCACGGCTGGCCGCGGCTTTTTGTTCCGTCATTTTCAGATCATCATACAGCGGCAGCTTTTTCTTCTTCAGATAGTTGATACTGGTATTGTAAGCAATACGGGAAATCCAGGTTGATAATTTTGACTTATATTCGAATTTATCCAGGTTTTTATAGACTTTAAAAAATACATCCTGGCAGATTTCTTCGCGGTCTTCTTCATTACTGACCATCCGGAAGACGATATGACATACCAGCCGCTGATAGTTTTCCACCATCGTTTGGAAGGCATTCATATCTCCCGAGAGAATCTTTTCAATCAGTTGTTTTTCCGCTTGCATCTGCCGCTTTCCATTTTTTACGATCTATTCAACCAGACAAGCTGATTTCCCGAATGTTGCAGGCTTTTCTAAAATAAACATATTTTTGTTAAAATACACGGATTGGGAAGTTCGAATGCGGAAGTTCGAATTCGGAATGCGGAAGTTCGAATGCGGAAGTTCGAATGCGGAATGCGGATTTTAATCTTCGGCGTTCACGTTATATGATATAATTGTTATTCGTTGTTCGTTCAATTTGCCCATTTGCCCATTTGCCCATTTGTCATACGCCTTAGGCCCTCAATCTTACTACCTTCATCAACTTTTCTAAAAAATTTTCACAACCTTTGCAACATTCCCATTTTTCCCCTGTCTGCTGCAATGTAAACGATGAAAAAGAATTTAACAGCATTACAAATTAACACCTACTTTTAAGAGGAGATTGACATGAACCATCCAGAAGTTATTGTTGTTCCGATTATTTTTCTGACCATCTATATGGTTATCAAAACCCTTTCCGATAATCGTATTAAAAGAATTCTAATTGAGAAAGGCGAAACCGGTGAGAGTTTAAAACACCTCAACATGTCTCAGCCACTGAACGGATTGAATTCTGTTAAGTGGGGATTGATTCTGATCGGCATCGGCGCCGCTTTTTTTATTGCAGAATTGTTCCCGCGGGAAATTTCCGATGGCGGTTTACTGGGATTAATGAGCCTTTTTGCCGGTGTTGGCTTCCTGGTTTATTATAATTTGGCGAAGAAAGAACTATCCCAGAAAGACGGCGAATAACGCTTAACAGGAGCCGATCATGGAAAAGACATATTATCAATACATCATTATACTGCTGGCGATTCTTTTTGCCGGCAGTATAAATGGGCAGGACAGCTCGGTGGTAACAACAGACAGCACCGTTAATGAGAGCCTGGAACATAGCAATGATAAGCCAAAGCCAATATTAAAACTGAATCAGGGCACTGGTCGCTACGAATACTTTTCTTCTCCGATTCGCCATGTCAAGGTTACCCTCGAAGGCAACATCCAGTTTAGTGAAAATGAACAGGAAATCGTCAGTATTTCACCGGACGGCTATTTTCTGCTTACCGAACGGCGCTGGTTTACTACTCGCAAATTGGAAGTGATCCCTGGCGACGATGGGAAGCCAATCTTTAAATACCGTGTTCGCAGCTCAACCTTTCCCTTTGATGAGGCGGCTCAGGCCTGGTTGCGGGAAACTTTACCGGAAGTGCTCGACGAAACCGGCATCAATACGACAATACGCATCAACAACTATCTTGCTGATGGCAAAATGAGAAGTGCTTTTCGGGAAGTCGCCCGTTTGGGCAGCAGCTCCCGCAAAAGAGATTTCTATCTTCGCCTGGCCGATTTGGAAGGAATGGATCAGGAATTCTATCAGCAAATCGTGAGAGATGCTGGTGAAGAAATCCATAGCAGCAGTGAATTACGCTATGCGCTGACAGAACTCGCGAAAATGCTTCCGGGAGATGAAGAAACGACTTCCCGACTGATTCGCGCTGCCGAGAACATATCTTCCAGCAGTGAAAAACGCTATGCAATATCCCAGTTCGCCGAAAATCGGGACCACACGGCAAGCACGCTGGCGGATTTATTCGATTTGACCGAATCCATTTCCTCCAGCAGCGAAAAGGGCTACGCTCTGCGGCAAATGACCGCACTGGTATCGAAACATCCGGCGGCGGCCAAAGCCTATCTGGAATGCGCGGCAACAATTTCATCATCATCAGAATTTGCTACGACATTGATTACTTTGGCGAGCAATTCTGAACTGGATGACGAAGGCTGGGCACACCTGTCTGAGACTGCTGCATACATCTCATCCAACAGCGAAAAAGGGCGGGTCTTACGCCATGTCGCTGCACAGGGTTCTGAAGCTACGGAAGCATCACGCGCACTGCTAGTATCTGCTGCAAGCATTGAATCTTCCAGCGAAAAAGCATCGGTATTACGCGCATTCGTTGCTGCCCGCGATTTGGAAGAAGGCACTTACCATCCGCTGTTCTCTGCGGTTAAATCCATCTCATCCAGCAGCGAAAAAGGCTCGGTGATGCGTATGGTTGCGAATCGGGAAACCATCAAAAATTCTACCGAGGTAGATCTATTCCTCGATGCCACGGAAACAATCAGCTCTACCGGCGAAATGGAAAGCGTTTTAAATGCGCTCTTGCAAACACCAAAACTAGACGATGCTTCTTTAAAAGCAATCATGCGCTTTGCCAATACTCACATTAACAGCGACAGCAGCCGGCGCCGCATTATCGACATCGTCTCCAGCCGGATGATGGAAGACATCTAAATATTTGCATAGGCATCTCCTGCCAAACCACCGGGGTGAATCATCTGCCGGATTCATCCCGGAAATTTATCCGCTATTTTCCTCTGCTCCCCCTTTCCCAATTCCTGCAGGATTGTTACATTAAAAAAATGCGGGAGACGTTATGAAAAAGATCTTTAGACTTTCAATTCTGGCAATTGCAATTTTATTCGTATGCCTTCTTGCCTTCACTTATTTACCGATTCCCGGTCTGGCAGCCAGCGATTCCGAAAACAATATTTTTGAAGAACGGGCCGATCAGTTCTTTTCCCTGATCGCTAGTAGCAATGGCTTGCAACGACCTTTTCCGGAAATGAAAATTCGCGCAGACAATCCGGATACCCCGGAAAAAATCGAATTGGGGAAATTGCTTTACTTTGATCCGTTGCTATCCGGCAAAAACGATATTTCCTGCGCCCATTGCCATCATCCCGATCTTGGATTTTCCGATAATCGCGCCATCTCCATGGGGAAAGACGGTAGCGGATTAGGCCGCGACCGTGAGGGCGGTGCGGTGCTGCGCCGTGGCTCTCCGACTGTTTGGAACAGCGCCTTCAATCACCTGCAGTTTTGGGATGGCCGGGCAGCAGATCTGGAAGAGCAGGCTGGAAAACCGATCGAAGACAAGAAAGAGATGGATCAGGATCCGGCAGAACTGCTCGAAGAGCTGAAAGCGATCCCCGCTTATGTTGAATTATTCAAAAAAGCGTTTCATTCTTCCGATGGAGAAGCATTAACCTTTGAGAATGTAACTTATGCAATTGCAGCCTTTGAGCGTACAATCATCTCGCAAAACTCCCGCTTCGATCGCTATACCTCCGGAGAAGTTGATGCTCTTGATGCCCGGGAACGCGCCGGTCTCAATGTTTTTCGTTCCCTAGAAACCCGCTGCTTTGAGTGTCATAACTTTCCCACGTTTGCCAACCCGGATTTCAAGATTGTTGGTGTACCAGATCTCGATGTTAATGATCCGGATTTGGGTCGCGGGGAAATTGTTGGGGAGATTTACAATCGTGCCTTTAAAGTCCCGACACTTCGTAATATCGCGCTTACCGCCCCCTACATGCACAACGGTGTTTTTGAAACGCTGGAAGAAGTCATCGATTTTTATGCCAAAGGCGGCGGTAATGGGCTGGGCATGAATCTGGAAAATATTGATGACAAGATTCGCCCTTTCTCCCTGACAGCGGAAGAGAAATCCAGCCTGATCGCATTTCTCCATGCCCTGACGGATGAGAGCGCCAAACCGGATATTCCCGCAACCGTGCCATCCGGATTGCCGGTGGTGCCATCGCTGGCAAATCAGTCTCCGGAACTGGCGGCTTTCAATCCCCCTCCCCTATCGCCCCCTAATCGTAATATCGAGAGAAATGGCCGACAGATAATCGTTAAAGCCGGGCAGCGCATTCAGGATGGCCTCGATCTGGCATCAGCGGGTGATACTGTCGTAGTGATGCCCGGGGAATACCATGAGACCCTCACTGTCGACATGTCCAATATTACCCTGCTTGGCAAAAGAGTTGGCGACAATATTCCAGTGCTTGATGGGCAAAATGTATTGCCGGACGGACTGGTGGGCGCCGGCAGCGATTTTGAAATTCGCAACTTTGTCGTGCGTAATTTTACTGCCAATGGAATAATGCTCGATGGCGCTCGCAATGTCACCTTCCGCGAAGTGATTTGTGAGAATCCCGGATTATACGGCATTTATCCGGTAGGCTGTGTCGGTGTTACCGTAGATGCCTGTAGCGTCACCGGCGCTCGCGACGCGGGCATTTATGTCGGGCAATCGAAAGATATCATTGTCAAGAACAGTAAAGCTTTTGCGAATGTTACTGGTATCGAGATAGAAAACTCCCTCAATGCAATTGTAAAAGACAACGAAGTAACCGACAATGCCGGCGGAATCCTGGTTTTTCTGCTGCCAAATAATCCCTCGAAAATTTCCCGGAACTGCATCGTTCGCAACAATAAAGTGATTGCCAATAATCATGTGAACTTCGGTGATCCGGCGGCAATTGTTAGCCGGGTGCCTTCCGGCAGCGGCATCATGCTCCTCGGCGCCGATGAAGTAGAAGTCACTGGCAATCAGATCGAGGAGAACAACTCTTTTGGCATCGCCCTTATCCATCTGAACATGGTCTACGGAGACGGCACCAACTACGACGTCGATCCTGTCCCGGAGAATAATTGGATTCATGGCAATCACTTTGCGAATAATGGCAACGCTCCTGATGGCATTATTAAGGATGCCGGTTATGACGGTCGCGATCTACTCTGGGACCTTAGTGGGAGCAATAATTTCTGGGACGAACCAACAGCGACAAAACTGCCCCCTACCCTCCCGTCTAAAAACTGGTCGGGATTCCGCGAACAACTCACAGTGCGTTTCTGGAAATTATTAGGGATGATTACGGGGTAATTAGAATTCGGAATTCGGATTTCGGAATTACTAAATGCTCGTTTTCCTACATCGTTGTTCGTTACGTTGCCCATATGCCCATTTGCATATTTGACTCAAAAATAGCCCAAATATGTTATTTACACGGGCGAGACTTCTCAATATAATAAATACGATGCCATATCTCATTCTTTAATAAATCTTGCTGGCATCGTTTTCTGAAAATTAGGGATGCCCCACACATTTCGGTATTAGTAGAAATCAGGGGAATGAATCCACCTAATAACCGGGAGTCTCTTATGCCAAATTTTCGCTACATATTTCTTACCATTGCTATACTATTCATCGCCTTCTCTCCGGCGGTTTTTGCGACTGCTGTAACTGCGGTTTCTCCAACCGCGCATAGAGTTGATGCGCCACGTAATAGCGATTTAATTGTCGATTTTGACACAGCGATCGATCCACAAACCATCAACAACAATACAGTGATGATTTTCGGTCGTTGGTCCGGCATTATGGATGGCAACTTCACATTTGAAAACAATAATCAGCGTGTTAGGTTTACGCCGGTCAAAGCGTTTTCTGCGGGGGAATATGTAACGATTACCCTGGCAAAAGACATCACTGATGCCAGCGGCACGCCGTTGACGACCGGATATACCTGGAGCTTCTGGACCAAACCCAGTCCGGGTAGTATGCAACTGCAGGAAGTGGATCGGATTGAAGTGCGTCGCCCTGGAGAGAACCATATCCAGACCTATGGTGCATACGCCGGTGACCTCAACGAAGACGGTTATACCGACTACAGCGTCCCGAACGAAATCACCAATGATGTCCGGGTATTTCTCAATGACGGGAGTGGTGGCTATGATAACTTTACAGTTTATGCCATGCCCGGCGCTTCCATACCGAGCACGAACGAAGGCGCGGATTTTAACAATGACGGGCATATCGATTTCGTTGTCGGTAGCAATGCGAATTCAATGATGACCGTTTTTATGGGCGATGGTACCGGCGGATTTTCTTCTATTACTAATTATTCTACTGGTGGTACCGGCGTCAGGGGCATCACCGTAATTGATGCGGACAGCGATTGCGACATGGACATTGTCGCCGTTGGCTACAATTCCAACAATCTCAACCTGCTTCTTAATAATGGCGATGGCACATTTGCCAGTCCCACGCCGATTAGCGGTGGCGGAAATGGCGAAAGGGCGGTGATGGCCGCGGATATTAACAACGATGGCATTGGTGACCTGTTTGTCGCAGCATTTACTGGCAAGGAAATGCGTATTCTGCTTGGCGATGGTGCCGGCAGTTTCCAGCTTTCCGATCAGATTACCATCAGCGGTTCTCCCTGGATGATTGCTATCGGCGACGTCGATAAAAATGGGGGGATAGATGTTGTTACCGCAAATTCATCTGATACGACCGCCTCAGTTGCCTTCACTGATGGCCAGGGTAACTTCATTGGTGTCGATCATTATTTTACCGGTACTCGTTTTCCCCTGGCAGTCGATCTCGGTGATTTGGATGGCGACGGTGACCTCGATATGATGGTCAGCAATTTTGGTCGTTTTGGTTCGGACGATGGCCGCTGGCGGCTCTGGGAGAATGATGGCACAGGCAATTTCGTCAATCCCCAGGACTATGACGCTGCAGCAGCAGCCTCCTGCTCCATCTTCCACGATCGCGACAACGATGGCGATCTGGATGTCACCTGCATCGATGAGCTCGATGATCTTCTTTTCATCTTCGAATCGGTGCCGACCACCATTTACGACAGTATTGCGCCACCGAATGAATTCTTCCTGTTTGAAAATTATCCCAACCCATTCAATCCGGAAACTCGCATAGAATATTTTGTGCCGCTAAACAGCTCGGTAACCTTAAAAGTGTATGACAGCAGCGGTCAGTTTATTCGCACTTTGGTGAATGGAGAACGCGTGCAGGGTCAATCGGTCGCCACCTGGGATGGCACTGATTTTCGGGGACAGGCGGTTGCTTCCGGCGTCTATGTCTATCGCCTGGAAAGTGGCGGTTTTAGTCAATCGCGGAAGATGATTTTGCTGCGCTAAACCGAGCAGGAAAAATATTCTCGCAATTCTTACCTCCTACTTGACTTGCGAAACTTCCGGCATTATATTCTTCCCGCTTGACGCATCATTTGCCAGAGTGGTGGAATTGGCAGACACGCCGGACTCAAAATCCGGTTCGGGTGATACCGAGTGTGGGTTCGAGTCCCACCTCTGGTACTTGTAAAAACAAGGACTTAAGGCTGATTGAGAATTTCTTCAATCAGCCTTATTTTTTGTAGGAGGTACTATATCGGTACCGTGATTTGTGAATTCGTAGATAGATGCTCCCATCAAAAAGCTTTTTGATCATTTGATCAGAGATTTTTCAATTATCAACGAACGATGTCGGACGTTCAGATTTTTTTAGGACTTAAAATCCCTCGGTGATTATCACCGTGCCGGTTCGAGTCCGGCCCCGGGTACTCAATAGAATCAACAATTTAAGGCTGATGGAATTTATTTCTGTCAGCCTTCTTTTTTACTGAGAATGGGTTAGTGGTACCATATCGGTACCGTACTTTTCCTTGGATTGATTCTAAAGGGGTATGACAAGATGTAAAACTACTATTGCATGGATAGGCAAAGCACAGATTTTCAAACCTTGTAATAGATTATTATATGTATATCATCAAAAAATAGGTTTTATTTGTTTATAAGAGAAGGATTGGAGTGGTCAGCCGAGGCTGATGAACTTAGTTCTTGTGGATTTGGTGCAAGGGTAAATGTAGGAGGGAATTAGCAATACTGTACCGTCATGCTTCAATCTAAATTTCACTGCCAGGGAGACACCCCGCTCCCACTACAAGTTTTGCATGGAATTTCCTTATCCCCACTACAGCGCGGGTATTTTACCAAATCAGATCTGGCATAGGCATAATTCCGGTATACCGGTTCCCAAACTTTACCCCGACTGTCACATCTCGGCAGTGATCAATGACTATTATATTTTTCCATTAAAAACAATTATTTCTCCCCATTTTTTACGGTCAAAAACTGTGCATTTCATAACCTACTTACCCGGATAAGGGAATTTTCTCCTCAAATCATCAAAGCATTGCTCCAGCCAGCCTGCGATCCAATCCGAGAATGTCGGCCATTCCGGATATCCGGGTAAAGATCGCGGAAAATATGGATACTCAACAATACCGCCCGGACGTCCTGCCGGCCACCATCCGGCGTTTGTGTCAATGAAATCGGATGTGTTAAATACCAAACCGGCGAATTTACCACTTGTTACTAACACAGTTGCAAACTCACATCCCAGATCACAAATGGGTATAAATCCGCCCGGAGACCGCGGGGCTCTCATTGCCTCGTTCGATTCAGAATTATTGTTGCGTAGTAATTCAATCTCTTTATCCAGCCCAAACGGGTCCCCCGGCCGGGCCGTCAGCCCATATCTCTCATTGTAATCATCGTAGATATCCGCAAGCATACCACGGATCTTCCCAAATGATAAAAGACCATAACTTGGACCCGCACCAACACCAATCTCCGTGATGAACTCACGGTAGTCTTCGGGAAGGCGGCAGCCACGCCATTCTTCAAACACTTTGAGTTCAACAGGTGAAATTATATGGAATTCATAGCGATGATCTTTTGCACCAGCAACAGACAACTTGCGATCCATTTGGCGCAACTGCTCGATTTGTTGAGAGAATGTCGACATTAGATTTAGTGCATTGAATGAATGATTTTGATTAATTATGAGACTGTAAAAATTCGAATTCGTAACCCTTAGCCGACCTAAAATCTTTGTCCTGCACGCCGGAGGCGGGTAGTCCCGAATAGCCCTGGATGGGCGATTTATCGGGATCAATCCTCTATTAGTAGCGAGGAAGCATCCGACATCTATGCTTTAATAGCAGTAGTATTAACAATAGCAGGACTATTCCTTATATGTCTCAATCCTCTATTAATAGCGAGGAAGCATTCGACCATGATTGCAGCCCACGGTGATCATGGCAATAACTATTCCATTACTGTCTCAATCCTCTATTAATAGCGAGGAAGCATGCGACGTAATTTGCTTACTCTTATTGGTTTTGTCAAATAAATAAAAATAGTCTCAATCCTCTATTAATAGCGAGGAAGCATTCGACTTTATTACTAAATGTTGGAAGGTATTCCACCTGTTTCCAGGTGTCTCAATCCTCTATTAATAGCGAGGAAGCATGCGACTGCAATTTTTGTCGACGAGGGAAACCAGGTGGGCCATATGTCTCAATCCTCTATTAATAGCGAGGAAGCATGCGACAGATGAGAGACATAGGATTAAAAAACACCTCCATATTAGGCTTGTCTGTCTCAATCCTCTATTAATAGCGAGGAAGCATGCGACGCAACAATTCCAAGCCACTTCAGACTGGGAAGTACAGTGTAGTCTCAATCCTCTATTAATAGCGAGGAAGCATGCGACCCCTTTTACCACTACTAAGTCTGGTAGAATTGCCATTACTCTAAGGGGCAAAAAGCGTCTCA
>JANQQU010000015.1 GCA_028284905.1 Calditrichia bacterium | reverse complement strand
GCGAAACCATGATTTATGCAGCTATGGTTAACGTAATGCTAAGACGGCTGGCTAAAAACAGAAAAATCGCCGGACCGTAAACTTTTCAAACACGCTCTAAGGGGCATTAACCGTTTGAGGATTTGTTGTTTGATGATAGCCGGCAGTTGAGTGATAACCCAAATGCGTTAATCATTATTCAAACCAGGAGAAAGAAATGAGAAATATACGGTTTCTATTAACAATTATAGCAGTTGCAGGATTATTGTGGAGTTGTAGCGAAGAGACGACACCAACAGGGAGTGATGACTTTGAAACCCTGGAGTCTGTTGGGCCGCATGATTTGGTGATAGAGCGCGGGCGATTTGCGACATTTGAAGTAACGATCAAAAATTTAGCGCCGGCTACCGGACCGGGCGCCAGTCAGCCGCTTTCACCACCAGTGCTGGCAACGCATAAGAAAAGAGCCTTTATCTTTCGCACCGGGCGCCGTGCGGCACCGGAATTAGGGCAATTGGCTGAGGATGCATTTAGTGATCCGCTGGTTACTCGCATGGAAAACAGTAACAAGTTTCACGACGTTGCCGTTGGCGATGGCGTAATTCTCCCTGGTGATTCTACCACGATCACCATTGAGGCGAGGACCGGATTTACCCATCTTTCGTTGGTGAGCATGTTGGTAAACACCAATGATGCATTTGCCGGATTGAATCGTTACCGGTTGAGCAAATATGGCACGACAACAGTGTATTTGAACACCTACGATGCCGGCACGGAAGTAAATACCGAGCGTCATGATGACATTCCTGGCCCCTGTTGCGGAAATCCTTTCGTACGGGTTCCCAGTCGCGATAAGGTGCGTTTGCATCCGGGACTGCATGGTAATGGAGATCTCGATCCGGCGATTTATGGCTGGGATGACCCGATTGCTAAGGTGACCATTAAGCGCGTTCAGTAAACTTGTTCCCTCCATCAGGTAAAAGTGCCCGCAGTCTTTATAGATGCGGGCACTTTTCGACTTACCGTAAAGCGATTGGTCATATAAATTTTCAGAATCAAAGATCGTGATTTTCACATGCCGTAATTTTTTCCGGTAATAAAGTTTTCCAACTCATTTATAGTCACTTCCTGCTCCGTAATAATCGTCTTAACCACATCCCCGATACTTAAAATTCCCAACACTGTTGCGTCTTTCATTACCGGTAAATGACGAATATGGTTGGTCGTCATCAAAACCATGCAATGTTGAATATCTGCTTCCGGGCCAGTAGAGATCACTTCCTTTGTCATGAGTGCTTCGATGGTTGTTTCCCGGGAAGAGCGGCCTTGCAGAATAACCTTCCTTGCATAGTCACGTTCTGAAAAAATGCCGCAAAGTTTCCTACCGTCCAACACTATCAACGCACCGATATTTTTCTCAGCCATCATTTCCAATCCTTCAAAAACGCTGGCACGGGGCGAAATGGACCATATATCGTCGCCCTTTTTTCTAAGGATATCTTTAACCTTCGTCATATCGCTACTCCTTTAATTGATAGATGAATGATAAATGATGTATACAAATATCTATTTTTGATAATGATACTCTTGGAAGACTATGTCGATTGGATTCCAGCGTGAGATTGGATTGGTAAGAGAAGTTGACAGTGATTCCGGAGAAACATTCAGTCAGAAAATAGAGAAGGGAGATTAACAGCTAACTGCGTGTCTGTTCGTGGGTAATATAAGTTAAAAGGGGAGGAAACACAATAAATCGCCCGGGGAGAATGAAAACACCCGCTTTTTAACGAAGTAACTAGCGGGTGTTTATATGTCGGCGATAGAGCCAATACTAGCCGGCAACTAACATCTCACCATTATGTTTTGGTTGCCAGGCGGGAAGGCTGAAGGAGAATGTCGTACCGACATTGACCTTGCTTTCCACGTTGATTTTCGATTGATGCACTTCCAGAATCTTTTGCGTAATTGCCAGGCCAAGTCCGGCGCCGCCGGTTGCGCGGGCACGGCTTTTTTCTACCCGGTAAAAACGGTCGAATATTAACGGCAGTTCCTCTTCCTGAATACCACAACCAGTATCTGCCACCTGCAGGCGGATCTGTGGAAAATTATTGATAATGCGAACGACGACAGAGCCGCTTTTCGGCGTATAGCGAATTGCATTCTCAATCAAATTGGAAAGCGCTCTTTCGATAAGCCCGATATCCGCGTAGGCCTGGGGGAGCGTGTCAGGAAAGTCCGCTGTCAAATAAATTTCCGCTTTTTCGGCCAGGGGCGTGAATTTCATCACCACATCCTGAACTAAATCAGGAATTGAAAATGGTTCGAGCTGTGGTTGCGTTTGCCGGGCATCGAGTTTCGATAATTCAAAAAGTTGCTCAATCAGCTGTTCCAGCATGGTAGAGATATTCAACACTGAATTGAGATATTTACGGCGATCTTCCGGCTGAATGGAATCTTCCTTGATCAGGATTGTTTCCAGATATCCTTTGATAGAAGCCATTGGACTTCGTAGATCATGGGAGACATTGGCAACCAATTCCCGGCGGAGTTGATCAGTGCGTTTCAGCTCGTCCATATTGGCGACGATGGTATCCGCCATGTGATTGAAGGAGTTGGCAAGCGTTCCTAATTCATCATCACCGGATGCCGGGATCCGTTCGTTCAGTTTCCCCTTTTCGAAGTCGCGGACAACATCTGTCATCTTACGAATGGGCCGGGTCATTAACGCAAAGAGAATCAAGCCGATCAGACCGGTTACCAGTACACTGACGGTGATGCCGCGAATCATGGTGCTGGTTATAAAAGAAGCACGATTTTGCTCGGCGGCAGCATCAAACTGCTCGCTTTCAATAATTACATAAAGGTAGCCATCTTTGTCCGCGATTTTTAAGGGGGCAGCGGAAAAAGCTTTTTGGCGTCCGGCATAACGGGGATCATCACCAAGAATCAATGCTTCATTGTTGCCTTTAATGAAGGCCTCAATTGGCGCAAGAGAAACCGATTCGGCCTGCAGTTTTTTATGGGGTTCGGCAAAGAATGCCAGAATTTTCCCGGCACTGTCCAGCAGGTAAATCTCAATTTTCGGGTTAATCACCATCATGTAGTGGATCATATCTTCCATTGCTGCCATATCAATGCCGTTTTTTACCTGCGTTTCAAAATCCAGGACCATCCCGCGGGCGAGGTTTTCATTTAGCGTCTGTCCGGCGCGAGTGTGAAAACTTTTCGATGCATCGACTGTCATCAGAATTTGCACGATGCCCATTAGCAACAACAGGCAGAGGAAAATGATCGATAATTTTACGTAAAATGATTTAAAGAATAGTTTCATTGCACTAGCTCCTCCGGCTCGGAAAAACGATATCCAACGCCCCAAAGTGTTTTCAGGTAGCGGGGATTAGCCGGGTCTTTTTCAATTTTGTTACGCAGGCGATTGATGTGCGAGTTAACGGTATGATCATAACCATCATACTGATAGCCCCAAACCAAATCCAGTAAAACCTGCCGATTATAGGTCCTGCCGGGATTGGTTGCAAAAAGGGTAAGGAGATCGAATTCTTTTGCGGTCAATGCTACAACCTGGCTATCCAGCGTTACTTTTCGTTTGGTGAGATTAATACTCAAATCTCCAAACAACAGCTGTTCTTTTTCACTCTCTTTTTCCAGCTCTCTCTTGTCGACCTCCAGGCGGCGCAATGTGGCCTTAATACGTGCAACCAACTCGCGAACACTGAACGGTTTAGTGATGTAATCATCTGCACCAAACTCCAGGCCGAGCACCTTATCCATCTCATCTGTGCGGGCAGTTAACATCAGGATCGGTGTGTATTTATCTTCCAGACGAAAATTTTTGCAAACGTCCAGGCCGTCCATTTCCGGGAGCATCCAATCGAGAATAATCAGGGCGTAATCTCCGGAAATTGCTTTTTCTAGTCCACTTCGCCCGTCAACGGCCCGATCCAGCTTGTAGCCGAGATCTTTAATATGGATTTCGATAACGTCCGCGATGTTCTGATCGTCTTCGATGATCAGTATTTTGTCGGTGGTTTGCATTTCTAAATCTCCTCTGCCTGATTATTTATTGTGCGCAAATTAGGCAGATTGGCGCAAGCAAATCCTCACGAAACAGTAACAATTCCCTGCAGAAATAAAATCGATGCATGAGACGAGCGAGCGTTTTTTAGTTGTTGAGAAAATTATTTTCAAGAAATATCATTATCTCTTGTAACCTTCCCGGAATTGGTGGATAGTATAGATATGAGTGATCAGTTAACCGGGTTTCAGGAATTATATCAGCGCTATAGTGATGATGTTTTCCGATTTGCATTTTGGCTCTGTGGCGACGTGGATGACGCCAAGGATATTACCTCCGAGACATTTGTCCGCGTCTGGACGGCGCCGAATGAATTGGTCCTGAAAACGGTGAAAGGATACCTCTTCACAATTGCGCGCAATTTATATCTACAGGGTTTACGAAAGCACCGGCGAAAAGCTGTATTGGATGAGACGCTGGTTGATCCGACACCGCTAGCCGAAGAACTAAATGAGCAGCGGTCCGAGCTAAATCAACTGCGGAGAAATCTGCAACAGCTGCCGGAGAAAGATCGCACGATTTTAATTCTGCGTTCTGTCGAAGGATTGTCCCATCAGGAAATAGCGAATATGCTGGGCATAACCGTGAATCTTGTAAAAGTTAAGATCCACCGTGCCAGAATTAAGCTGGCTTCTCTTTCCGAAATAAAGGAGGAAAAACCGTCATGAAAGTAACGGAAAATGTAATACTGGATTTATTACCGCTCTATTATGCCGGAGAAGTGAGTGAAGACAGCAGGCAGTTAGTGGAAAAGTATCTGGCAGAACATCCTGAATTTGCTGAAAAGTATAGCGAAGATTCATTGCCGGATATTTCAACTGAAATGAATGATACTCTCGAACCGGAGGAAGAAATGAAAACGCTTCAAAAAACACAGAAATTATTGAAATTACGGACAACCCTTTTAATCCTGGCAATATTCCTGACTTGCATTCCATTTTCATTTGGCGATGTATCCTGGAATGATCGCGGCGTTCACTGGCTCTGGGAAGGATTTCCGGAAGGCGCAGTGATGGTCGGCGCTATTGCCGCTATTTGCTGGTTGGCCTACTTCAAGGTTCAACAGCGATTACGTGTAACTGCATTGTAAATTAAGTTCGGCACGCTCTATCCTGAGCGTGCCGAATTCCTCTTTCTCCCCACTATTGAATTATTCCCGAAAAGTCTGTATAATCCATCGAAAAATTGACCACAAGACTTTCCCCGCATGCCGAAAATAGCGGCGCGCTTTTGCAGGATAATAAATGAATTTTTATGATTGGCTGATCATCATTACCTACCTGGCGGGCATCGTTCTGTTAAGTGTTTATATCGGACGAAACCACACCACGCAGGCGGACTATTATGTGGGTGGCCGGAATATTCCCTGGTGGGCCATCGGTATATCGACCATGGCGACACAAACATCGGCTATTAGCTTTATTTCGAAACCAGCATTTGTTGCCTTAAAACCCGGAGGTGGCTTAACCTGGCTGCAGTATGAACTTGCCGTGCCGTTGTCCATGATTGTCGTAATGGTTGTGCTGATTCCCCTTTTCCGAAAGCTGGAGTTGGTCAGTGTCTATGAATATTTAGAGATGCGCTTCGGGCCGTCAATCCGTTACCTGGTTAGCGGAGTATTTCTGATTAGCAGAGGCGTTGCCGCGGGTGTGGTTGTTTATGCAACAGCGATTGTTCTCTCTGCTTGCCTGGAAATCGAACTTTGGCAGACGATACTGATCATCGGTGTGGTTACTATTGTCTACGACGTTATCGGTGGGATGCCGGCAGTTGTCTATTCTGACGTCATTCAAATGTTTGTATTGGTTGCCGGCATTATTCTATGCATCTATTTTGCTGTTGATCAGGTTGGAGGTTTCGCGGCAATTTTTGGCACTTTGCCGGCAGAAAGACTGCATGTGATAGACTGGTCTCCCGGATTAGGCGATGGCTCCGACACGCCCTTCTGGGGCTTTTTGATCGGTGGTTTCTTTCTATTCATTTCCTATTATGGTACGGATCAGAGCCAGGTGCAGCGGGAGCTTTCCGCGGAATCCGTGGAAGGAACGCGGCGCTCGCTGTTAATTAATGGATTTTCCCGCTTTCCTCTAGGGATGCTTTACATTGTGCTGGGAATGGCGGTTGGGGCGGTTTACCAGATTTCCCCGGAGTTACAAAAAGCAGTGCCGGCAGAAAATCTCGATTACCTGGTGCCCCAATATATTTTGATTCATTTGCCCCATGGGATAAAAGCATTGCTTTTCGCAGCGCTGATGGCAGCGACCATGTCCAGCCTGGATTCCGTATTAAACTCGCTTTCCGCGGCAACAATGCGGGATTTTGTCAGTCCGTTTTCCTCTATCAAGGCTGATGATTTACGTGCCGGGCAATGGGTAACAGTGATCTGGGGAATCGTGATTACTTTTTTTGCTTTTTACTCCGATCAAATTTCCGATACAATTGTAGAGGCAATTAATAAAATCGGCTCGGCATTTTACGGCCCAATTCTCGCCGCATTTCTCGCCGGGATATTAATGCGTAAGGCAAATACCCGTGGCGTTTTTTGGGGAATTATATCCGGCGTTGCGTTCAATGGATTTGTTTGGGTGTTCTATAGTGGTGTTTATTGGATGTGGTGGAATGCTTTTGGGCTGGTTGTAACAATGACCGTAACCTGGCTGATATCCACTATCAAGCCGATCGAGTCTGGTAATCCGCCCGCGAAGTTGATGTTGACCTGGAAAGAAATACTGGAAAATGAACGTCGCTGGGTAAAAGCCTACCTGGCGCTGATTCTCTATTTTGCGATTATATTGTCCGCAATGCTCTGGTTTCAGTGGTCGTTAGCATAAAAATCTCATTAGAAGTATTGAATTTAAAAAATAATATTGTTAATCTCTAAGTGTACATTGCCTAAAGATCTATTTTAATAATAACTTAAACAGTTAACTTAATTCCTAGAAGGGGATAAGTATGAGCGAAGAGACCACGCCTCAAACTGAAGTACCGGTATCAACCGGAGAAGTAAGTAAAGATGAAAAGACCTGGGGAATGCTGAGCCATCTTAGTGTATTCTCCGGACTTGTTATTCCGTTTGGTCATATTATTGCACCGTTAGTCATCTGGTTGCTGAAGAAAGATGATGAGAACATGGCCTTTGTTGAAG
Source organism: Calditrichia bacterium (assembly GCA_028284905.1). Taxonomy (GTDB): domain Bacteria; phylum Calditrichota; class Calditrichia; order RBG-13-44-9; family J075; genus JACKAP01. The sequence continues at coordinate 183,790 of JANQQU010000015.1, read as the reverse complement.
ACCAGGCGAAAGAAGTGCTTAATTTCCAAATCGCATCGACGATTTATGCTTTCATTGGTGGTATTCTCCTATTTGTTATTATTGGCATTTTCGTGCTGGGAGCGTTGGCTATCTTCTGGTTGGTAGTCACTATCCTTGGTGCATTGAAAGCAAATGAAGGCGTCGCTTATCGTTATCCATTGAATATTCGTTTGATTAACTAAGCAACTTCTACAATTTAAAAAAAGGCGGCATCCCGGAAGGAATGCCGCCTTTTTTATTTAAACTATTTTCAAAGGAAATTAATCGACACTCCAGGTATCGCCGCTAATTAATAACTGCTTCAAATTTCCTTTTCCTTTTTTCTGTTTAACAGCATCAATCTGCCGTAAAAAGTTCTCGTTATATGTATCATGAGAAATCCGCCGGAAAACGCCAACCGGGGTCGGCAGTTCAGTATTTTCCGTCATTCGGGAAAGCATGTAAGAATAAACATCGCTGCTTTGGCTTTCATCATGCACAATCAAGGATTCACGATCTTGCTCATTTGCTAAATCGACATGTTCAGCTTCAAAACCATTCAGACGTAAACCCTTGTCTTTTTCGGCACCATAAACCAGCGGCTCGCCATGTTGAAGATAAACGAGTTTTTCCTGCTTGGTTTTCGGGTCCGTCAATTGCTGGAAAGCACCGTCATTGAAAATATTACAATTCTGGAATACTTCCACAAAGGAACAGCCGTTATGGGCAGCCGCTTCCCGGAATGTTTGCGCCATATGTTTGGTGTCGCGGTCAATCGTACGGGCAACGAAGGTTGCACCGGCGCTTAGCACCAGAGATAAGGGATTTACCGGCCGATCCAGGGAGCCATATGGTGTCGTTTTGGTAACTTTCCCCAACGGAGAAGTTGGAGAATACTGGCCTTTGGTTAATCCATAAATCTGGTTATTGATCAGAATAACATTGACATTCATATTCCGGCGAATCAAGTGCATTAAATGATTTCCGCCGATACTCAGACTATCCCCATCCCCGGTAATTATCCAAACGGAGAGCTCCGGGTTGGCCAGCTTTACGCCGGAAGCAACAATCGGCGCCCGACCATGCAGGGTATGAAATCCATAAGTGCTCAGATAATAGGGGAAACGGCCGTTACAGCCAATACCGGAAATGAAAACGATCTTTTCTTTCGGGATACCGAGCTCCGGGAGCACTTTTTTCATCTGACTGAGGATTGCATAGTCACCACAACCAGGGCACCAGCGCACGTCCTGATCAGAGCCAAAATTAACCTTCTGTGGTTTGCTGCTTACTTTATCTGCCATCTTGTTGCTCCTTATAACAAGTTTTCAATAGCTTCTTTCAACTCTGCAACCACCAATGGCTGGCCGGTTACCCGATTAAATCCTTTTGCATCGATCGCATACTTGCTGCGAATCAACTGCGATAGTTGACCCATATTCATTTCCGGGATCAGGATCTCTTTAAAATTCTTGATATGTGTATCTAAAACTTTCGGCAACGGATTCAGCCAGCGAAGATGGATGTAGGATATCTCTTTCCCAGCGCGCTGTAATTGCTCCACCGCGGTTCGCACGGTTCCGTAAGTGCTGCCCCAGCTGATCACCAGCACATCACCTTTTTCCGAGCCATGTAATTCCGGACCTTCCACAAAGTCATTGATCTTCTCAATCTTTTCAGCACGTATTTCGGTCATGCGCATATGGTTTTCCGGATCATAGGAAACATTCCCGGTGTTTTCCTGGCGTTCCAGGCCGCCAATGCGATGCTCCAGTCCCGGCATACCAGGGAGTGCCCATTTTCTGGCCAGGCTATCATCATCGCGCTCGTAGGGCAGGTAAGGCTTGCCCGGCTCGGCAAAATTAGGTTTGATTTCCGGTATCGCGTCAATATCAGGAATCCGCCAGGGCTCGGCGCCGTTGGCAAGATATGCATCCGATAATATCAGGACCGGGGTCATAAACTGGAAGGCGACTCTGGCAGCATCATAAACTGTCTGAAAACAATCTGCCGGGCTATCCGCAGCGATAATCGGAATTGGTGCCTCGCCATTACGGCCATACATTCCCTGCATTAAATCTGTCTGCTCCGGCTTGGTTGGCATTCCGGTGCTCGGGCCACCACGCTGAACGTCGACAATCAGCAATGGCAGCTCACAAATTACCGCCAATCCAGCGAATTCAGCTTTCAGTGCGAATCCAGGACCACTGGTACCGGTTACACCAAGATTACCGGCAAAGGATGCGCCAATCGCTGCACCGATAGCGGCAATTTCATCTTCCGTTTGAAAACTCTTTACGCCATAGTTCTTATAGTTGGAAACATGCTGCAAAATGTCACTAGCCGGGGTAATCGGATAGCTGCAATAAAGGATTTCCACATCCGATTTATTGCTGACGGCTACCAGACCGAGGGAAAGTGCTTCGTTGCCGGTAATGCGACGGTAAATACCCGGCTCAATCTTCGCTTCCGGTACTTCATAGTTAACGGTAAAAATTTCCGTCATATCCGCAAAATTACGACCACCGCGCAGTGCCCGTTTATTTGCTTCTACCCAGACCGGTTTTTTATGGAATTTCTCTTCGATCCAGGCCAATGTCGGATCAATGGAACGATTGTATAACCAATAAATCATTCCCAGTGCAAAAAAGTTCTTACACCGTTCTTTCTCTTTATGGGTCAGTTCCAGGCCCTCCAGAGCATCTTTGGTCAGGCGGGTCATTTCGACTGAAAAGACTTCATACCCTTCCAGAAAGCCATTGTCGATAGGATCATCTTCAAAGTCGGCCATTCTTAAGTTTCTGGAGGTAAATGCATCTGTATTGACGATAATTGTGCCGCCCTTTTTCAGATAGCGTAATCCGGACTTCAACGCAGCCGGATTCATTGCTACCAGGACGTCAGCCTGATCGCCAGGGGTGTGGATCATTTCACTACTAAATTGTATTTGAAAACCGGAGACGCCATATAAAGTGCCGGCTGGTGCACGGATCTCCGCCGGGAAATCAGGGACTGTACTTAGATCATTTTTAGCCATCGCGGTCGTACGGGTAAACTGAGTACCGGTCAGCTGCATCCCATCGCCGGAATCTCCAGCAAACCGGATAGTTACCCGCTCCAGCTTCTTTGTCGTTTTCATGGAAGAAATCCTTCTTTTTAACCCCTGTAGATTGTAATTTGTAATCTATAAATATAGTTTTTTTTTCAATGAAACACAATAATTCATCAGGATCAATTTCCTGAAAAGTTGCCAAAACTATTTCACCTTTTTGAGAAACAATAGTTCTACATATTCAAAAATAAATCAGGAAATGGGAAAAGTGTTGAGAGAATTGGCCAATTGCCGGGAGTTTTTTATGAATTTTCGTTCCGAATTTCGAATAATAAGTCTTTCTGTTGCTATTCTAATGCTTTTGGGTATTAAACTGTCCGGGCAACAAGCCCTGGTGCTGCAATCGGATTTTGGTAGCAAAGATGGCGCTGTCGCGGCAATGAAAGGTGTTGCTGTCGGGGTTAGCGGCACGTTGTCTATTCACGATCTAACTCACGAAATTCCAGCCTATAATATATGGGAAGCTGCCTATCGCCTGGAGCAAACCGCCGGCTACTGGCCGAGCGGCACGGTTTTCGTTTCTGTCGTGGATCCCGGTGTCGGCACGGACCGTAAATCAGTAGTGCTGAAAACCAAAACTGGGCATTTTTTCGTAACGCCCGATAATGGCACATTAACCCTGGTGGCAGCATCTATGGGAATCGAAGCTGTACGGGAAATTGATGAGGCAATAAACCGCCGCAAGGATTCGGAAAAATCCTATACTTTTCATGGCCGGGATGTTTATGCATACACCGGGGCACGATTAGCGGCCGGCGTGATCGATTTTACGGATGTCGGCCAGCTGCTGCCCGCAGCCGTCGTCAGCTTGCCTTATCAGGCACCTGTCTTGAATGAGAACAAGTTAAAGGGAACCATTCCGATTCTTGATGTGCAATATGGTAACGTCTGGACGAATATTCCCCGGGAGATGTTTCTGGCACTTGGGGCAATGCCCGGTGAGATGCTTAATGTGAAAATACTGTTCGGCAAAGATTTTAAATATGAAGGCGTGATTCCCTATGCCAATACGTTTGGAGAAGTCGCCATTGGTGCGCCACTAATCTATCTAAATAGTTTGAATAATATTGCCATTGCGTTAAACCAGGGAAGCTTTGCAGAAAAACATCATATCGCCTCCGGCGCGGAATGGTATATAACCCTGGAAAAAGTAAAAGATGAATAATATCAACGCGAAAAACCTAATCATGGAAAACGACCGATGAAAATTCTCTACATATTTCCCCACCCGGATGATGAATCTTACGGCCCCTCTCGGGCGATTTCCCGGCAAATCCGGGAAGGGCATGATGTCGCACTGCTTACGCTTACTAAGGGCGGGGCAACAAAGGAGAGACTCAAATTTGGATATTCTGTAGAAGAAATGGGGGAAGTGCGTCATCAAGAGCTGATCTGTGCGGCAGGATCCTTACAGTTAACAACGTTGACCGTTTTGGACTTCCCCGATGGCGGTTTGAAAGAGATGGACCCGCGCATTCTTGAAGCGGCAATTAAAAGCACGATTGCCGATTATCAGCCCGCGATTGTGGTCACTTATGCCGTTCATGGCGTCAGTGGGCATCCGGATCATATTATTACCCATGCCGTTGTGAAAACAGCGGTGACAGAAATGATTGCTGCCGGTGCGGATTACTTAAAAAGACTGGCATTTTACACCGTTACCGAGCGAAAAAATCCCCCGAAAAATTGGTTGAAAAGATCGACCTACTCCAAACCGGAAGAGATCGACTGTGTTGTTGAAGCGGAAGAAATAGACCGGGAAAATTTTTTGAATGCGCTGGGGTGTTATAAGACTTATCAGGATCGGATCGAAAAAAGCGGGATTCGAAAATCGAAAAACAAAAGCGTCTATTTTGAAATTTACCAGGAAGATTTTGATCCACCTCTCAGCGATCTTTCTGCCCAGTTAAAAGAACTCTGAAACCTCACCGGACATTCGTCGGTAGAATAGCATTAAATACGAATTTTCAAACGATTCGAATTAAGCATTCAGTTCTGCCGGAGATGATATGCAACCAGAGATTGGTTTTTGGGAAGTGATTATATTGCTGGGCGCTTTTCAGGGCGCCCTTTTGGCGCTGGTTTGCTTCCGGCATCCGCGCGGAAACGTGCTTGCCAACCGAATGCTCGGTTTATTGATCCTCGCTTTTTCCCTCAGGTTATTGGAAATTGTTGCATACTGGACGAAATATTTGCTGGTATTTCCGCATTTTTGGGCAACCACCAACGCACTGCCTTATCTCTTTGGCCCATTCTTGTTTTTTTATGTCTCTTTTCAGTTGGATAAAAATCGCGAATATTCTCCCCGCCTGGTATTGCATCTCATTCCTTACATTTTACACTTTGCCCTGATGGTGCCTTTCTATTTGATGAGTGCTGCCCAAAAAATATTTATTCTGGAAAATTATACCTATGGGGATGCCATTCCGGATTATGACGTACCGATCATTTATTGGCTGATGTTCGTGCTACAATTTCCCCACGTTTTTATTTACATATTGCTGACCGCCAAAAAACTGCGCGTTGTGCAAAACGACAGCCAGGCTTCCGGTAATCTGAAGGATGCCGCGCGGGTTCGTTGGTTGCAGGGATTAACCATTGGGTTTGGGATTATTTTCTCGCTCTGGGTTGGCTATAATCTTTCCCTGAGTTATGGTGTGGCATATTCACGAATAATCGATTATGGCGTTACCTATGCCATGACGATCTGGATTTATGCGATTGGTTACTATGCTTTACGGCATCCGGAAATTTTGTCTGGCGCGGTGAATCGTCAGATGGGGCGGAAGTATGAAAAATCCAACTTGACAGAAAGCCAGGCAGATGAATTCTATGAGCAGTTACTGACCATGATGACTTCTGAAAAACCGTTTCTGGAGCCGACGCTGAAATTACCAGAACTGGCGGCCCGCCTGAATATGCCCGCCCATCATTTGTCTCGGATTATCAATGAGCGCTGCCAATTGAATTTTTTTGACTTTATAAATCGCTATCGGGTAGAAGCGGCCAAGAAAAAGCTGAGTGATCCTGCAGCTGCAAATTTCACACTATTGGCAATCGCTTTCGAAGTGGGATTTAACAACAAAACTTCCTTCAACAGTGCTTTCCGTAAATTTACCGGGATGACTCCTTCCGAATTTCGTAAGACAGCGGCTGCATAGATAGTAGCCCAATTTTACCCGCGCTTATTTATTTCTATAGGCCTTCTTTCTGTGTAAATATCTGTTCTTATTGATTAAAGCTTGTCGCTCCTCGCTGTTAAAAAAGCAGTTTTCATTCATCCTGAGCTTGTCGAAGGGTGAATAGAATTAAGCATTCTCATTTATTAATCTTCTCAAAACAATAATGCCCAACCACAGAAAAATTTGTCAACCCTTATAAGATTGGCCGATTTACCATTCTGATTCGCACAAATTAGCCCCTAAAACGAGTATAACCGTAATATCAGGGAGTTTATATGCGAAACAGATTTCATAAGGCCTGGCGAATCAGCTTAACACTTTTAATTATTGTGATAGGTCTTTTCTTATCCCCGGAAGGCCTGGGACAAAATAGTCCTACAATGGTACAAGATTCTACGTTAAATAATTTAGTGCATCCGGAAAACTATCGGAGCGGGGAGTGGGGGAGGCTTGGAAATTTTGTGAAATCCGGCTCCGGCAAGCAGGCGATGATTCTGATTCCCGGATTGGGTTTCGACAGCAGCATTTTTCAGGAATTCTTAACTGCGAATAAAAATAAATATCGCATGTATGCCGTTACGATTCCCGGGATGGGAGATACGCCCGCTCCGCCAATGCCCCCCGAAGGCAGCAGCTATGGAGAAAATACCTGGGTGAATAATACCGTTGATGCTATCGTGAAATTAATCGAGCGGGAAAAATTAAATCGACCGGCAATTGTCGGGCACTTCGTCCTCGGCTCGATGATCGCATTGCGCTTAACCTTAAATCTTCCTGAGAAAATTGGCAAAGTGGTGATCATCGGTGGTTCGGCGAAAATCGCCGTCCCTCAATTAGCTGGCATTCAAATTCCATTGGCTAGTCGGGTCGCCTATGTGGATACATCTCTGGCACCGAACTGGTTTAAAACAGTAACCGAGGAAACCTGGGACAGTAATAACTATTATCCGGAGACATACTCACGCATTCCCGATGTTGCCGCTAAATACTGGCAAATGGTAACGGAAGTGCCGATTCATGTGCTGATACGCTATTATTGTGAATATTCCGCCTCTGACCATTCCTTCCGTTTTGGGGAAATTAAAAACCCGCTTTTGATTTTATTGCCAGATTTTGATCAGGAAACGCTTGCAATGCCACGCAACAATTATCTGCTGCCGAATTTTGGACCGAACAACTGGAAAGGGATAGAAGATAATCCCTGGATCGAAATGCGCACGATGCCCGATGCGCATATCAGTATGTGGGAGGATCAACCGGAGAAGTTTAATGCAATTATTGGTGATTTTCTGAAAAATGGCGTCCAGGATATCGAGAACCGCCTTGGGGTAAAGAAGGCTGCATTTATTGAAATTCCCAAGGTGCAGGGCATTGTGCAAACACCAGAAGAAATGGCTGAATACGTCGGAAAATATGGCACCCGGGAAATTTACATTGATAACGGCGCATTGTACCTGAAGGGATCAACCGGCCGTTTGTTTGAAATGGTTTGTCAAGCGAAGGATGAGTATGTTATGGCGATTGCTACCGGCATAAAATTGACATTTATTCGCGATGATGATGGACATATTAGGGCATTTGAGATAAACCAGGGGGGACAAACGGTGCTGGCCGAACGGGATAATTGATATATGTTTGTATTGTAGAGAAAATTCATGAATTTTCTCTACAATACCCCAATTCCCTCTACAAAACATCCCCATCCGGGCCGCAATAACAGCTGTCGCTTTGAAAACGATCCCATTGCGTTTTGATTTTTTCTAATGCCGCCACTTGTGTTACTACTGCCTCCTTGCCTTGGTATAACTTGCCATCATCTAACAGGCAGGGGAGGGTTTCAATTTTGGGTTGGCTGCTTTGTGCTTCAGCGAGGTCTGCTACAATTTCTATTTGATGTGCAATGACCATCTCCCGCAATTTTTCTTCTATCTCCGCGCAAGGCTGACAATTTTCCAGTCTGTATAAACGAATCATTTCATTATTTCCCTGTTTAACGGTAATATAAGAAAATGCTGCCGAAAATCAGTAAATTTTTCAATCGGCATTATCATTAACGGCATAAAGCGCGGAAAGTAAATCGTTATGAAAATATGGGAAAGATATACGGATGAGATTGCCAATGAAAAATTTGACGTGATAATGATCGGATCAGGTATGGGAGGCCTGACGGCAGCAGCATTGTTATCCCGGGCGGGAAAACGGGTGTTGGTGCTGGAACGGCATTTCAAAGTGGGTGGATTTACCCATACATTTAAACGCGGGAAATATGAGTGGGATGTTGGCATCCACTATATTGGACAGATGGGAAGCAAAGACAGCTTTCTGCGAAAGGTCTTTGATGATTTATCGGACGGCGAACTGCAGTGGGCGGCAATGCCGGATGTTTATGATCGCCTGATTTTCCCGGACCGTTCCTACGATCTAACCGCTGGAAAAGAGAACTATATTGCTGAATTGACTGCGGCTTTCCCCGAGGAAAAAAATGCAATCCTGGAACATTTGAAATTAGTACGATTGGTTAATAAAGGAGCCCAGAGTTTTTTTGCCAACCGGGCAATGCCATCTTTGTTAAGCAAGCTTTCCTATCCGTTTATGAGCAAAAAATATCTGTCGCTTGCCGGCAGGACAACCGCAGACGTGCTTTCAGATATCACCAGTAATCAGAAACTGATCAGCGTTTTGACGGGTCAATGGGGAGATTATGGGCTGACGCCTTCCCAAAGCTCATTTGCGATTCATGCAGCGATTGTTAATCATTATATGAAGGGTGGATATTACCCGGTGGGTGGTGCCCGGCGAATTGCCGAAACGGTTGTGCCGGTCATCCAGGCCAGCGGAGGAAAAGTATTAGTCCGCGCTGGTGTGGAAGAAATCATCACTGAAAAAAATCGCGCGATTGGTGTGCGCCTGGAAAATGGCGCGGAACTAAAAGCGCCAATGATCATCAGCAATGCCGGAGTTCATAACACTTTTGGCCATTTATTAAAGCAGGAAGTGCTTCCCCGAAAGAAAGTGGACAGCGTACCGGCATCCTGCGGTCATATCTGTTTGTATATCGGCATTGATCAACCAACGAAAGATTTGAATCTTTCCGGCACCAATCTTTGGATTTACCCCGATTATGATCACGATAAAAATATTGCCCGATACCTGGACGACCCGATGGCACCGCTACCGGTAACTTATTTATCCTTCCCTTCCGAAAAAGACCCCTTATGGGAAGAAGAACACCCCGGCACAACGACAATGGAAGCTATCGGATTGGCGCCGTACGATTGGTTCTCCGATTGGGAAAATTCTCGCTGGAAAAAGCGCGGGGCGGATTATGAAACCCTCAAGGAAAGCCTGACGGAGCGTTTGCTGGAAAATCTTTACAAACATGTGCCACAGGTAAAAGGCAAAATTGACCATATGGAATTATCGACGCCGTTGTCTACCCGGGATTTTGTCGGATATGAGCGGGGGGAAATATACGGATTGGAGCATACGCCGGATCGTTTCCGTCAGCGCTGGCTGCGGCCGGACACCCCGGTGAAAAATCTCTATCTCACCGGGCAGGACATTGTTACGGATGGTGTTACCGGGGCAATGATGGCCGGCGTGTTAACAACCGCGGCTATTTTGAAGCGAAATGTTATCAAAGATATACTAGCGCGGCAGCAGGCGTAGCAAGCTTGCCTTTTGGCGATAGATTTTTTCTTTGCTGAAAGGCACGACCCAGCGTTCGCCGCTTTGCATCATCTCAAAATGATTGCCGTAATAGGGACTGAATGGATTGCCCGATTGCCCGAAGCTGTTTACGATGCTGAAGCTGTCTACTGCTGCCCAATCGAGCACAAAGCGCATGCTTGGTCCAACGGCACTGTATAGCAGCCTTTGCTCTTCCAGCCAGAAGTTGAAATTGGCGTTCAGCGTTCCCATGTCGCCGACAGCGGGAACCTGAGGACTGTTAAGGCCCAACCAACTATCGATAACGCCACCGGCATAAGGCACTCGGGAAAAAGGATGCGCAACGGTTAATTTACTGATCTCCCGGTATGCCGGGCGGCCAAAAGTATCGAGAACATAGCGTAAAGATGCGGCCGAGATATCTATCGCATCTTCAGTCTTTTCCGGGGTGCGCTGGTCGTCAATTAAGTGGGCAAGTCCTGCACTGAGCACTTCTTCCCGGATGATGTCTCCGGAACTCCATTTATCCTGCAAATCGTCCTCAAAGAGCGGTTTGGCCAAATATTCCCACCAGAGCAGGTAGATTGACGGCAGATCGCTGTCCAGAGTCATTGCGCCATTCCAGGCACGTATCTCTGCTGCTAAATCTGTGTCTCCCATTCGCTCCGCACCATCTGCCAGCAGCGCTTTCCAGCGCACTGCCCGGCTGGAAATGTTGTCCAGCTGAAAATCCTCCATATCCTTCACTGAAAAAATCTCTTGCGATGATAATAATTGGTTGGCACGTACGATGCGATAGGGATCGTAAAATCCGGGAATGGCAGTTGCCCATTGATCGGAGACTACCTGATTATTGCAGGAAGCCAGCCAGCCTTCTGCAGGGTTAAAAAGGAATGGCGTTTCCTCCAATGGCACATACCCTTGCCAATGCTTAGTGCTATCTGCGCCATTTTGCACAGAATAATTATCCGCAAAATTACGAATCGGAATCGGAGTGCCAAGTTGATAACCAATGTTGCCCACCTGGTCGGAATATATCCAATTGACGTCCAGTGCCCCGAAACTGGTAACCAGCTTCCGAAAATCTTGAAAATTATCGGTAGTGTGCAACTGAAATGCAGCGGCATATGTTTCCCCGGGATTGGTATCGAATCCACCCCATTTTAGCACCAACACCGAGACTGAATCGCTCTCTACCACCGGACCAAGCGCTGTTTGATAAAGCGTGATCGGGCGTTTATATTCTCCACTGACAGCGATGCTGTCGGAAATAACTTCCAGGGGGCGATACCCTTCCGCAGTTAGGATCTGCAGACTGTCTTCCGGGTGGCGCTGAAATCGGAAATAATCGATATTATCTACAGTGGCAACTGTAAAAGAGTAGGAAATTTTACCATTATGTCCCATAGCGACAATCGGCATACCTGGCGTTGTGATGCCGAGAACATTAAGCCCGCTTTTGCTGTGCAGACCGGCAATATACCAGAAACCGGGCACCTGATCTACCCGCAAATGCGGGTCGCTGGCATGAAGCGCTTTTCCGCTGGCGGATTTCCCCGGAGTAATCGCCCAGGAATTAGACGCCTGCGACATGCGAAAAGGAAAAGGCTCCGCGCCTAAAATTGAACTGATAAAACTATTGTGGACAGTCGGTGGGGACCAACGTTTGAAATCCTGCAGCACCGGCAACAGATCCGGACCGAAAGTTTCCAGCAGCGCTTCGTAGTCGAGGTCTTTGTCCACCAGAGAATGAGCATACCAGGTTTGATAAAGTGCAACGGAGAGAACATCTTTCAATTCCCAGTCACGTGGGATAGTGCGGAGCAATTCAAACTCCGGTGGCAAAACAGATTTTTCGGAAATCCAGCTATTGATACCCTGGCAATAGGCTTGCAGCCAATCGCGATTTTCAGGACTCAGAGAGGCTTCATGCGCAGCGGCAAAACGAGCAAAACCCAATTGCCGCTGCCGATAATCAACTGCATATGTTGTTGCGCCGAGCATTTCGGAGAGTTCTCCATAGACCATCCGGCGAATCAGTTCCATCTGAAAGAGGCGTTCGGAAGCATGTAGCCAGCCGAGGGCGAAGTATGCATCCCGGTCATTCTCGGCCCAGATCTGCGGAATGCCCTTGGCGTCGAATGTAATTTCCAGCGGGGCTGAGATGCCCTTCAGAGTAATCTCGCCTTGATAATCCGCTACCGAGGAAGAGAGATAATAACGGCCACCAAACCAGCCGGAGAGAACGAGTGCGAGTAACAAAATGCCAAAGACCAGAAAGAACTTTTTCAAAACACCTCCAATTTTCACCGAATGTATTAAATAGCAATTATTTTTCAAAGCAGGCTTTTTGATGAAATCCGCCAGGAGGTTATCGCCAAGGATGTTTTCTTTATTATCGTCGATTATGCCTTGCAGATTCAATTTATCCTGCATATAAATTGATAATAACATTTCTCAAAAAAGGAGAGCGGATGCCCGAGGATAAATGGTTGAACTGGTCCCGGCAGTTAATGACGATTGTTCAGGCCGGATTAACGTATAGTGAAAATCCCTATGATATCGAACGGTATCATCAATTGCAGCAAATAAACGCCGAGATTCTCGCCGCCCATTCTAATGGTGATTTGGCAAAGATGCAGGAGGTGCTCACTGCGGAAATGGGATATGCAACACCGAAGGTTGATGTGCGCGGCGTGGTTTTTTCACCCGATGACGAAATTCTCCTTGTGCGGGAAAGAAGTGACGGAAAATGGACACTCCCCGGCGGCTGGGCAGATGTGAACGAGACACCAGCAGAATGTGTTGCGAAAGAAGTGCGCGAAGAATCCGGCTATGAAGTTTCAGTGCAGAAATTACTGGCTGTTTGGGATAAAAGTAAACACCGTCATCCGCCATCATTATTCTATACCTATAAATTGTTTTTTCGATGCGAAATTATCGGTGGGGCGCCTGCAGAGAGCCTGGAAACCAGTGGCGTAGCGTTTTTCAAGGAAGGGGATTATCCACCATTATCGCAGGTTAGAACCACGGAAGATCAGCTGGAACGATTATATGTGCATTATCGTCAACCGGATTTACCGGCAGATTTTGATTGATAGGTTATTAGGCTATAGGCCTTAGGCTTAAGGTGATGCTTCCTCGTTGTTCGTTGCTCGTTCTTCGAATAACGAACAACGACTTCCCCTAAAGCCTATAGTCTAATCTCCTTCAGCCTGGAAAAAAAAGACGCCACCCAAATGGATGACGTCTCTCTGTAAAGAATCTTTCCTATCAAATATTTTCCGGAAATTATTCGCTTTCCATGAAGGGATAACGCCAGTCTTTCGGCGGCACCATGTTTTCCTTGATAGAACGGGCGGACATCCAGCGCAGGAGGTTCATTGCGCTACCGGCTTTATCGTTAGTACCGGAAGCTCTGCCGCCGCCAAAGGGCTGCTGTCCAACAACTGCGCCAGTCGGTTTGTCGTTGATGTAAAAATTACCGGCAGCATCGCGCAGATAATCAGCCATCTTAACAATGGCGGCACGATCCTGGGCAAAAATAGCACCGGTTAATGCATACGGTGAAGTAGTGTCGCATAATGCCAGGGTTTCGTCCAGCTTGTTGTCATCGTAAACATAGATGGTAAGAACCGGGCCGAAGATCTCTTCCTGCATAGTCTTGAAAGCCGGGTTTGTTGTAACGATTGTAGTTGGCTCGATGAACCAGCCTTTGCTATCGTCATAGTTACCACCGGTGATGAACTCGGCATCTCTAGCATCCCGGGCATGATCGATATAGCCGGTAATATCACTGAAAGCGCCTTTGTCGATTACCGCATTCATAAAATTGCGGAAGTCGGTGACATCACCCATTTTAATTTCATTTACAGCCGGCACGTATCGGTCCTGAAAATCTTTCCAGAGAGATTTCGGGATATACATCCGGGAAGCCGCGGAGCATTTCTGGCCCTGATACTCAAAAGCACCACGCAGGGCGGCAACAGCCAATGCATCTACATCTGCTGAGGGATGGGCAAAGATGAAGTCCTTACCACCGGTTTCCCCAACAATGCGTGGGTAATACTTCAGGTTGGAAATGTTATCACCAATTGTGCGCCACATGCCCTGGAATACTTCGGTTGAACCGGTAAAGTGAACACCAGCCAGATGCTCGTTCTGCATCACCGGATTGCCGACCTGACCACCAGAGCCGGGGATAAAGTTGATGACGCCGGGAGGCAGACCCGCTTCTTCGAGAAGCTTCATAATAAAATAAGCAGAATAAACCGCACTGGAAGCCGGTTTCCAGAGAGATACACAGCCGGTCAATGCCGGGGCTGTCGGCAAGTTGCCGGCAATAGAGGTGAAGTTAAACGGGGTGACAGCAAAGACGAAGCCTTCCAAAGCGCGATACTCGGAGCGGTTCCAGATTCCAGCGGAAGATTCCGGTTGTTCGGAATACAGCTGGGCCAAATAGTGGGAGTTAAAACGATAGAAGTCAATTAACTCGCAAGCTGAGTCGATTTCTGCCTGGAAAGCATTTTTCGATTGACCCAGCATGGTAGACCCATTGAGAACGTCGCGCCAGGGGCCTGCCAGTAAATCGGCCGCTTTCAGAAAAACAGCGACCCGATGTTCCCAGGGCATACGGGACCAGTCCGCGAATGCTTTTTGGGAAGCTTCGACAGCCATTGCGACTTCTTTTGCACCTGCTTTATGATATACACCGAGATTAACAGAATGATCGTGCGGTACTTTCAATGCACCTGTATTTCCCGTGCGGACTTCCTTGCCGCCAATAATCAGCGGAATTTCGATTTCCTGGGATTTCATCTCTTTCAATTTCGCTTTTAACGATTGCTTTTCCGGACTCCCGCTGCCGTAAGATTTAATTGGCTCGTTGACAGGCGTCGGAACCTTAAAATATGCATTTGCCATAGGTAAGCCTCCAGTGGATGAAAAGTTAGAAGATTATAATGAAATTTATTATCGTAAAATCTGGTTGAGTCTTGGCGTTCAGGATTCAGAGTTGTCATCAGGTATAATATGTTGCCTTTTACATTGAACGCTGAACTTCGAACTCTGAACTTCCCAGCCGTGTTGATTTTAGGCGTTGGAAAGAACGATGTCAAGCAGTTTGAAAGAAAGGGGATGGGATAAAGTGCTTCTCTGGTCATTGAAGAAAAACAATATTGACTTGAAGAGGGGAATCCTTTTGGGAATGGTATTAATGGATAGTATTCGTCTAAAATATTTCTTAGCACATAAAACAAAAACCGGGAGAGAGTATGTCCAAAAAGCAAACGGTTTTAATTAAGTCCCATACCCCCGCTTTTCGCAGTCTAAATCGCAGAGATTTTCTAAAGATTGGGTTAATGGGAAGCGCGGCTGCCCTGATGTTTCCCCGATCGTTGCTTGCCGACTGTGAACTAACCACCAGTGATGTAGTCGGTCCGTTTTACAGCGAGAATCCCCCGGTTCGCACTATATTGGCTGCGCCGGAAGAGCCCGGACAACGTATGTTCATCAGCGGAAAAGTTTTTGCGGATGATTGCGAAACACCGCTGGGCGGCGCCATTGTGGATATCTGGCATGCCAATGATGCAGGGTGTTACAGTGTTTTCGAACAGTGCACACCCAATGACGATCCTTACAATTTACGTGGGCAAATGCTAACGAATGAAAATGGCGAGTATGCGTTTGAGTCAATTCGACCCGGATATTACGGGTCTCGTCCCCAGCATTTCCATTACCGGGTTGTTTCTCCGGACGGCGGCACGATTCTTACTACCCAAATCTATTTTGAAGGTGACCCGGTTATTCCCAACGATCCCTTTGCTTCCAGCCCCGATGCCGCAGCGAGAATAATACCGGTTAGCACCCAGGGAGACAACGAATACGGCACTTTCGACGTAAACCTCGACGCTGCTGTAGTTACCGGCATGGATGATCAGCACGGTACGGAGCCTGAGCTGTTTGCCTTGCATCAGAATTACCCAAATCCGTTTAACGGAGAAACTATTATTCGTTATTCCTTGCCGCAAACTTCACGGGTTCAATTAAGTATTTATGACACTGCCGGCAGGGAAGTAAATCGTCTGGTCGATCGTAGTGAGTCTGCCGGATTTCATCAGATCAATTGGGGCGGCCAGAATATTAACGGCCGGGCGGTTGCTTCGGGAATATATCTGTACCGGCTACAGGCGGAAAGCACAGTCGGGCGATTTAACAAGGTGCGTCAGATGTTGTATATGAAATAAGAAAATCGATTTCCATTTTCCATCTCTAATTTCAGTATACACCCTCATTCCCAAACTGAAGTTTGGGAATGCAATAAAACGCGAAACTCTGTTTCGCACCTCATTAATCAGGAAATCCCAAGTCCTCTGATATCGAAATTGGCATTCCTGAGAGAATACTCTCGACTGTAGATTGCTCGAAACAGAGTTTCGAAAGTAATGGGGTTCTCAAACGGGAGTTTGGGAACCAGGTAGAACGATGTTGTTTTATTGCGGCATTATGAACTTTATTTTACCAAAATTGACTTTTTAGACACTCTCTCCAGTTTGGGAGCCAGGTAGAATCAGGATTTGGGAACCAGTAGGTTAATAACCTTGTGGTTTTTTTAGTCGCCTGTCCTAACCGCGACCATCATTACCTCTACCAGCGCATCTTTCGGTAAGCGGCTCACCTCCACAACTGCACGGGCGGGTGGATTGCTGGGAAAATACTCGGCATAAATGCCATTAAAAATGCCGTAGTTATTCATATCAGCAATGAAGACCTGGGTTTGCACAACATCGTTGAGGGTAAAACCAGCGGCATCGAGAACGGCTTTAATATTATCCAGCACCCGGCGAGTCTGTGCTTCAATGCCTTCAACCATTTCTCCGCTAGTGGGATCCAGGGCGATTTGCCCGGCAAGGTAAAGGCGGTTACCGACGCGGATTGCCTGGGAATAGGGCCCAATAGCCGCCGGTGCGTTCGGGGTCGATATGATCTCCTTGGTAATCTTCTCCGCAGGAGGGGCTGTGTGTTTTTCGCAGGAGAAAAAAGTAGCGAGTAAAATGATCGTAACAAGTATTCTCATGTCGTTGGTAATCCTTTCTTGATAACAGTTTCCAGTGCCTCACTAAAGCGATCTATTTCTGCTACCGTGGTATAAACACTCGGGGAAACCCGGATGCCATCAAACTCCGGATGATTAATCGGAGTAACAATGATCTGATGTTTTTTCCAAAGGTGGCGGGCGAGCTTGCCGGGGCGAATCCCTTCGATTTCCACATTGGCGAATCCGCCGGCTAGCCCTGTTTTTAAGCTGGTGTGGAGCTTAACCCGTTCATTTGCCAGCAATCTTTTCGCCCAACGATCGCGCAGATAAATGAGGCGGGCTATTTTGGCCTCAGCACCAATGCCTTCATGGAAAGTGACTGCTTCTGCAATGGCCAGATAATTAGCGGCGGGATGCGTGCCAATCTCTTCGAATTTCCGGATATCATTATCCATTTTTTCGCCGGCTGGGGTCATCGGCCAGAGACCTTCAATCTTATCCTTTTTCACATATAGCATGCCGGTACCATGGGGGGCAAAGAGCCATTTGTGCAGGCTGGTTGCAAAATAATCGCAATCGAGATCCTGCTGCTGAAAAGGAAAATGCGCAAAAGAATGGGCACCATCAACGATGACCGGAATGCCTCTCCGTCGTGCCATCTGCACTACCCGTTTTACCGGGAGAATTTGCCCGGTAAGGTTGATCATATGCGAAATAAGAATCAAGCGGGTTTTCGCAGTAATATTTTCTTCGAATAAGGCAACTACGGTGTCATCATCCTCTGCCGGAATGGGGATCTGAAATTGCTTGAGGACAATGCCTTCCCGCCGTTCCCGCTGCTTGAAGGTATTAATCATCCTCCCGTAATCCTGGGTGGTTGTCAATACCTCATCACCTGCCTTCAGATCAAAACCGAGCTGGCAAATTTGCAAGCCTTCCGACGCATTACGGGTTAAGGCAACTTCTTCATTCTCGCAATCAAATAGCCGGGCCAATTGATGGCGAACGCCTTCCCTTTGTGGTTCCAGCACTTTCCACATGGTATAGGCTGGTGCGTTATTCGAAAAATCCAGATGCCGTTTCATCGCCTGCTGGACGTAAGCTGGTGCCGGACTAACACCACCATTGTTGAGGTTGATGATACTGCGGTCTACGGTAAAGGCTTGTTGAATTTTTGCCCAGTAGGATTCATTCGTAGCAAGCTGCTCCGGGGGCAAGTTGGGGGCGGCAATTGCGCTGCCGCCATTTTTCCCGAGTGGGGCAAGAGTGGCAAGGGCAAGTCCCAACGGAATGGCAGTTCCTAATTTTTCCAGAAACTCTCTGCGATCATACATAACGACCTCTATTATTGATTGGCAAATCGGGCAATATTATCTAATGCTTCCTGATTGCTTTTCATCATCAGCCTTTCCAGACCGGTAATGCTGCGCAGGTCCAGAAGTATGCTGACTGCCAGGTTTTTATTCGCTCGTTCTAATAGATTTTCCCCAAAGTTCGTTTCAATGAAAATCCAGTAATAATCAAAGAACAGTTGCTGATTCAAATATGCACTGTAGATAGAGCTGGTTAGCTTATAAGGCATATGAGTAAACGCCTGATTGGACTTCGCTGTCTCAAAGGCTGCTTTCTGTACAAACGGGGGAGAAATGCCCCTTCTCAGAAGCAGGTTCTTGACATTATCCAGCTTCTTACTGGCGACCATTGCTTCCAGAGAATCTACGACAAATTGATGATATTCGAAAGTCTCCTGGATTCGCTCCTGATTCGTTTCGATTTCTTCAATAAGATTTTCCAGGGTAATTGATACTAGTTGACGGTTATTTTTTTCATTGTTCCAATTGTTGGCAATTAGCGCCAGGGAAACACCGGCAATGATGACCAGAAGCTCCAGAAGGATTTTCAATGGTGAAATTTTTTCGCCGAAAATCTGGAAAGTGCGAATCATTTTCAGGTCCCTTTCCGGGATTCGGCTGAATCATGCGCCAGCAACACTTTCCCGATGCTTTTCCGGGATTCAATAAAGGTATGTGCATCGGCTACGGCATCGAATGGAAATGTTTTCCCGATAATCGGGCGAATTTTATGCCTGGTAACAAAGGCTGCGAGGTCATTGTAAATCGCCATCATTCGTTCCGGATCATCGAGTAAGTAACCGATATGAGAGGCCATTACAGCGACCGATTTATGCGCCAGGTCGGAAAAGTTCGCCCGGGGAATATCCCGCCAGGTTTTCCACCAGGAAAAAGGATTCCACTTTTTTAGATCGAGGCTGGCAAAGCCTGCCAGTGTCAGGCGGCCAAAGGGATTCAACATGGCATAGGCCTGTTTGAAAACATCGCCCCCGACCATTTCCAGGACGACATCAAGACCGCCAGTTGCTGCTTTTAGTTTCTCAAAGCAATCCGACTCGCGATAATTGAAAGCATCTGTCGCGCCCAGCTCTTTCAGGAAATCAATCTTCTCCTGGCTTCCAGCAAGGCCATAAACTTTTGCGCCCATTTTTGAAGCGATTTGTACCGCAGCTGTGCCAACCCCGCCCGCTGCCGCCGTTATCAGCAATGTTTCACCCTTCTGAAGCTTGGCCATTTGATTGAGGGAAATCCAGGCAGTCATATAGTTAACAACAAAAGCAGCATTTTCAGCCATGCTAAAATGGTCAACTGCCGGGATGGCACGTTCTGCCGGGAGCGCTATTTTTTCTGCGTAACAGCCGTATTGGGTGCCAACGACTACTTTCTCACCCACTCTGTTGCTATCGACGCCATCGCCGACGGCGCTAATAACCCCGGAGCCTTCCATTCCCAAAATGTAGGGGCGCTTAATTGCCCAGCCATATAAGCCCTTTCGGGAGAGAATTTCGGCATAATTGATGCCGGCATAGGCCATTTCTACCAATACTTCACCAGCGGCTGGTGCAGGATCCGGCACTGTTTCCGGGGCCAGGACGTGTGGCTTTCCGGTTTTCTTGAGTATAATCGCTTTCATAGAACAATTCACTTCTGCTATAAGTTGAGTAATTTTCGGAAAAGGGCAATGCCTATATTTGGTTCCGTAATTCTTCGATTTTTGCCGCAAGTGCCGCCCGGCCATCAATCGTATTGATGTCCACGGTAAAGGTGGCTTCCAGCCGTTTAACTTCCAGCAGGGAACTGGAGAAATTCCCCAGGGCGTAATAACTGATGGCCCGAAGTAAAACGATGTCATTATAATTGAGTCCGCTGCGATAGGCAAAGGACCAGCTTTGGGATACATTATCGGAGGCGTCCAGGCAGGATTGGGACTCATCCAACGCATCGTAGGTGATGACGAGTCCGGCGTAAATATCATCCTCCAGGCTTTCGGAAGGAGATTGATCGAGGGCATTCAGGAAGCTGCCCACGGCAGTTTGTAACAAGCCGAGGTAAGCACTGCTCCAGCCAAGGCCATTCAATGCTTCTGCCGGCATCGTGCCTCGTTGTTGGAGATCGGAGAAATCTCCTTGCGCGTTATCAAAATTACCCGCTGTGAAGTTCTCCCATGCCTGGTTAAAAAGTTCTTCGTCGGAAAGATCTGAATTACTAGTGCTGCTGCAGCTCAAGCCGATAGCAATCGTCAGCGAGATAAACAGGTAGATAAATTTTTTCTTGAAAGTCATAATTGCCTCTTGTCTTCAAACATTGATGTGTCTGTTAGCGAACCAGAATCATTTTTCCGGAGTAGACGTTCCCGCCGACCTGTAATTGATAGATGTAAATTCCGGATGCTGCGCGGTTTCCATTTGCGTTCTGGCCGTTCCAGGTAAATTGATATTCACCATTCGCTAATGGACTGTTGAGTAATTCTTGCTGTAGCTGCCCGCGAATATTGAAAACGGCAAGTTTAACATTCTGAAGATGATCTGCCCTGCCTATCTGAAAGCGAATATGGGTTTCCGGATTGAAAGGATTAGGATAATTCCCTAGCAAACGACTGCCATCGATTATTGTTAAACGGGGACCTAATTTGAACTCACCAATCTTGCGGGTTTCCGCTAAAATTTTTCCATCCTGATAGCGCGTAGGAAGTGGCTGCCACTTTCCATTGTCGTTGTAGTAAACTGATTTATCTTCAGCGGAGTGCTCGAAAATAACGGTTGCCGGCTGCCGAAGCGTTAAAGAAGGCAAGCCAACAGAATAACTGCCGGTACTTGTATTCGGGTTGCTCTGATGATCGAAAATGGGGAGAAAATAATCTTGCGCAACGCTATTTGCAGAAAACTCGATACTGAAGCGCCGGTCGTAAGATTCGCCACTGCCTCCATTTTTCGATAAACTTGCCACAGAAAAAGTTCGGGTGATCTGCGCGGTGCCGGCAGTGAGGCGTAAGGCAACATCGCCGGAGCGGGTAAGTTCGGCTGTGCCGTACCAGCTGTTCTCCCCATTGGCATTTAATGGAATGTTGGTGTCATTCGCCGTCAGACTAACATTGCCGCTGCTGAAATTCTCGACATTAACGGCAAAATGGAGAATACCATTTAATGCCGGATTCTGAAAAACACTGAGATATGGTATGGTATTGTCGCTGTTTATGCCCCAGCCTATATCCCTGAAAACTCCAAAGATGATAGGGCCTGGAGTGTGAATAGCCTCACTATTGCCAACTGAAGGTGTCATAAGCGAATTAATGTTTCCAGCTGGATACCGGTTCTCATCAAGATGCGCGTAGCTGGAGCCTTCGGACCAGTTTGATGGCGCATACAATTCTGGTTTCACACCACCGTTAATAGACTGTGCTTCTACGCCATTCCAAAAAATATTGCCGCTGGTTAACTGGTTGGCTAGCAGAGTGGATGGACTGGGAAATAAATTCAAGTTAATTAGAGATTGGCCACTACCATTTTCAGCAAAGCGATCAAATATAAAAGGAGAAGCCGAGCCTGCGCCCCAACTGCCCTGCCCGTCTGTAACGCCCATTGACCCTACGAAACCCAGCCCGTGGCCAATTTCATGAAGAACAACGGTTACGAAATCAATTCGGCCTTGGGGCGTATTACCATCGGTACCAAAATACCAGTTATCGAAATTGCTGCTGAATTGGGCTAGAATATCCACTTCTAGAGAGTCTAGATCGAAACCGACTAGTTTATTAGCTATTGCTACAGGATACCAAGTATCACTAACGCCACTATTAAGTAACTGGTAATATTTGTTGGGCGTAGCTGCACCCAGCACGTTTTCGTCCAGCCCGACCCAACTGGCATCGATAGTAATCGGCACATCGGAAATTAACAGACTTGCCCAGATATCGGCAGCATATTGGAAGGCATTCTGTGCTTCCTGGGTAAAATCGTTATAATTTATCTGAAAGGTTGCCGTGGCAGTTTTTTTTGCCAAAAATGCTGCGGGCGGACCCACTCGTGTATTCATATCTTTATTGATATGACGCAGGCCGTTAAACGAACACGAGCAATGTTGCTGGGCCAGCATCGGCATGTTTAGGAGCAGTAAAATGAGTGCCAGGCGTAATAGCACCCGGAGATGGGTATTGCGATTCATAGATGCCTCAGGTTTGGTGGCAACTTTCCAACCAGCTTACTTCCTGTTACTGGATTGTAAAGCAAATAAAGCCGATTCTAATTTAAGATGAATACAACTGTTTCGTTCATATTGATAGAAAATCCGGTGACGTTCAAACAAAATATAGTAAATAATTGACCAGGGTTTTCAGTAACCAATGTTACTTGACTGTAAAACCGGATTAGCAAAATTGAAACTAAGAAATTTTACTTTAGGGGACAAAGGATTTATGCACATTGCAGCAGTTTTTTGGAGGGAAAAACCCGTTTCAAAATTTACAGCATTCGGAAACGGGTTAGGCTTTTAATTCAGATTGAGAATTAAATATCGTTCGCGCTATTGTAAAGTGCGGCGATAGAGGAGGTAAGCGCTAATAACAACTGAGATATCACGGACAACTGTCGCGACACTACGCCACTTGGACCAGCCATTTCGCGGGACAAAAATAATGTCTCCAGGCTTTAAAACCGGGGGCCGGGGAGAATTCGAATCCTTTAAAAATTCATTAACGTCATACTTGATGATTTCCTTGCGCGGCTTGCTGTTTGGGTCATTTTGATACCCTTCCGGCATTGTGTAGCGGGTGATCAACACTTTCCCGAGGTTCGAGAATTCTGTGACACCACCAGCTTTGGATATGATCTCGACAATATCGGTTTTGTCGCTGACGATATATTCGCCGGGCTTTCTAAGTTCGCCGAGAACATGCACTTTAATTTGTAACAAGCTCTCGTCCGGAGTGCCAAGGATGTATTTTTCATTTTCCTGCCCATAAAGGAAGCTGCCAAAGATAAATAAAAAAATAAAGAATGATAAACTGGGTAGCCTGTTCACTGAAATTTCCGTTTCCTTTAGAGTTCGACTTCGGTTTATTAAATTCAGAAGATTACTGGATTGCTGGAGCTAAATTATTCTAACAAGCTAAATAAAGGGTGATAAGAGTCAAGTTTTCAATGCAAATAATTTTGCACTCCCTGAATTTTGGGAAAAAAATTTACAACTTTACAATTCAAATTTTACTATAAGCGCCATTTAAAAGGGTTGCAGTTTTGGCACAGTCTTTGTGATATAAATAGCAGATGCATCTTTGAATTTCGATACCAGATAAAGTTTGTTAATTAAAAAGCCACCAAGGAGGCAGGGATGAATTCCTTCTTCGCAAATAACATGAGTTTTAGAGAGAATACATTCATTGAGCAATTTTTAAACACGGATGAATACCGGAATGAGCTCTTTAAAAAAGAAATCGTAGCAAAAGAGAAAAATAACCCATTTCGTGGATTCTTTTTTGCCGCGATTCTCGCGCTGCCTTTTTGGGCATCTATTCTTTATTTACTGCAACAAGTTTAGATTTACAGGCACATAGATGTTGACGCCGGAAATCCTTGCGCAAGGTTTTCGGCGTTTGCTATTCCTGGCCCTCGCGACAAAACTTCCTATTAATTACTTACAGATTAAATTTATAGATCCATCGTAAGTCCAATAGTATGATGGTGCCGATTTTATCCAGACGTTTGCAATCATAACGCTTGGCGAAAAGTTATGTCCATTATTAACTGATGTTACGCGATAATGAGAAAAAAGGCAGTTTTTTACCGTTATCTTCGCCCGCCAGGGATTCCTTCGGAAGGATTCATCCCGGGGTGGATGGTTTTTATCGTCCGTGCGTAACATCAGTTAGAAATTGAAATTGCAGGGTGAGTTCAACCTCAGCGGTTCTATTACTATGCTTTAACTGATTTTTGTGCCTAAGAAGCGTCTGGAATCGCAGATATGATTGAAATGAGAAATTCGTCGTGGTCAATTAAGTGTACATAAAAAAGGCCGGAATGTTTATCCCGGCCCTTTTCAATAAAACTTTATTATTCAACCCTGACATTCTGGGGGATGGCAGGGGGAGGATTACTGCTGCTAGTGCCGGCATGCGTCCAATCTGTCCAGCCATTGTTTTTCCCCGGTGTTGTTGGGGATTGTGCCGGAAAGTTGGTGCCATAATAATAGTTGACCAGGTGCGGCTGCCAGTTATCATCGCCACTGGCCGGAAAGTTGATTTCATCATTTAACCAGGTATACGCTCTGAGGATTGCCTGATCTTCCCAGTTAAAGACGTCATAACCGGCCCGGTGCAGAATGGTTGCCTGGACAATTGCGCCTTGCAAACCTTCATAAACATAGTTTTCCTGAAACGGTGGCCAGGTAAATCCACCACCGCGCCGTTGATCATCGGGCAGGACGCCATCAACATTATTACCGTTAATAGTGGCGCCAAGCGGATTAATACCTACCGGGTTGTTCGGATCGGATTGCCAGTCCAGGTCGCCATAACTGAAGCCTGCGTAAGAACTACGATCGCCAAGCCAGCCTTTAAAAACTTCTGCGGTACGCTCAAGCTCGACAGTGTCATTTAAATAAACCGCAATCGCAGCGCGGGTGGCGCCGGCATGGCAGCCCCAGTTATTCGGGCGTTCTTCATGGGTGGAAATTAATGTTTTACCGGATAACTCGTGTGTAAGCATATCCCGGATAAATTGACGCCAGATCGCGTCTTTGTCGGGAGGTAAACCAACGAGGTCCGCAGAAATAACATAGGCCCCTAGTTCTCGACCGAGCGCCAGTGTTCTTCCACCTTCAGTGCCGATGGCATCCATGCAGGCATTGATAACATCCTGACGATAACTGTCGTCGCCAGTGCGCACATATACCAGTGCTTTTGCCAGCACGCGCACGTTAGTGCGATCGTCCTGATTGGAAAGGTTCGGAGAACCAGTTGATTGATCTGCCTCGTCTTTCACATTATCCCAGGCCTGGCCGGACATAGGCAATTGCATAATTTCATCATGACTAAGCCAAATCCCGATCGTTTGGGCCTGAAGAAATCCACCGGACAAAATCAACATTACGCCCAGCAATTTGTAAATTATTGATAAACTTCTCATGAGTTTTCCTCTTTCATATGTTGGTTAAACCTCAAGAGTCGCGGGAAGTTTCTCTCAGAGTGATATCACTGAAAGCCCGCTTGCCCTTAGCTCCCAACGAAGTATACGTACGCATTTGCTTTAAATTTTTGTGTATGCTACATCTCATAAATATACTTCGTTTTGTTAACGGGATATATATCAGCAAATACCTTGCCGAGCGGCGGTTCCAAGCTTTCGAGGGATTCTGAGGGGGAGAAACTTTTAAAATTGTAAAATTAATACACAGGATGGATATTTTCTCATATTTCCGATAATAGAATGTATAGCGTTGTGAATATCCGTCGGTTAATGGAGTGCTTACTGCCGGTTAATATTTGGCGCAGTTAAAACTGCCGAACATTTTATTGCACGGACAGTATCAATAGTCTGCCGGGGAAGTCTAAATAGCTGTTGACTTCCCTGCGAGATTGTTTAACTTCAAGGCTTGCGAGTTTTGTTCTGGATGAGAATTTCAAATACGATTAAGGTGGAATATAAATGAAATGGCTTGTTCTAATTCTGGTTTTTATTCAGATGACGGCATTTTCTCAAGTTGTCAGGGTGATGGACCAAAATACCCTACAACCGATTACTCATGTTTTAGTCTATAATAAGAACGGCTCAGAATATACAAATGATGATGGTGAAGCGGTATTGGATAAACTAAGTATGCCGGACAGTGTATTTTTCTACCATTCTTCTTATAAAGATTTTGCTATATCCCATTCCGATTTAGTGGCGAGTAATTATCGCATCATTCTCCGGGAGCGACTGGTGAATATGGATGAAATTGTTGTCTCTGCGAATCGTTGGGAGCAAAACCGCCGGGAAGTGGCGATGAAGATTACAAGCATTTCTCACCGGGAAAACAGTTTCAACAACCCGCAAACCACCGCGGACTTATTGGCTTCTTCCGGGGATGTTTATATCCAGAAAAGCCAGCAGGGGGGAGGCAGTCCGATGATCCGGGGATTTGCGGCTAATCGGGTGCTGATTGTCGTGGATGGTGTTCGGATGAATAATGCGATTTATCGCAGCGGGAATTTGCAAAATGTTATCTCTCTGGATGCAAACAGCCTGCAAAACGCCGAAGTGATTTTTGGCCCGGGCTCAGTCATTTACGGTAGCGACGCAATTGGCGGAGTCATGAGTTTTCAAACGCTGCAACCGGTGTTAAGCAATAGTGGGCAAAGTAATTTTAGTTCGGAAGGATTTGGTCGTTTCTCTTCCGTCAATTCTGAACAAACCTATCACTTGCGCCTCAACGCCGGTTCAAACCGCTGGGGCATTGCCAGTAGCGTCACTTACAGTAATTTTGATGATTTGCAGATGGGCGGTAGTGGCCGGGATGAATATCTGCGGAATAGCTTTGTCAGCCGCATCGATGGTCAGGATAGTTTGCTGACGAATGATAGTCCGGAAATACAAGTACCCAGCGGATACGACCAGTGGAATGTTTCTCAGAAAATTCGCTATCGGCCGAATCTGACCTGGGATGTCGATATGGCCCTGCACTACTCCCGTACTTCCGATGTGCCCCGCTACGATCGCCTGATCGAGTTTCGCGATGGCGCTCCCCGCTCCGCAGAATGGTATTATGGCCCGCAAAAATGGTGGATGAATGCCCTCAATGTTCGTTACAACCGGCTCGGCAAAGCGTTCGATTCTGCGCGCTTAACCGCTGCATTTCAGGATTATGAAGAAAGCCGGAACGATCGGCGCTTTGGCAGCCTGAATCTCCGTCAACGCATTGAAAAAGTGAAAGTATATTCCCTGAATCTCGATATGGACAAAAAGTTAAACGCTACAAATTCGCTGTACTATGGCAGCGAATTCGTCCACAATCGAATTGGCTCCAGTGGTGCGCAGGAAAATATTGAGAATGGGGAAAGAGAGCTGGTATCCAGCCGTTATCCGGATGATTCGCAGTATTCATCTTACGCTGCGTATGGAAAATTAAAAAGTAATCTTCACCCCAATCATACTTTCCTGGCGGGAATTCGCTATAGCCGCATATCCCTGACTGCGGATTTTGATAATACCTTTTTCCCGTTTCCGTTTGAAAGTCTGGATATCCGTACCGGCGCACTGAATGGGAGCCTCGGATGGGTTTATCGACCCAGTGACCGCTGGCAGATCAATCTTAACGCCGCCAGTGGTTTTCGCGCCCCGAATATCGATGACGCCGGGAAAATATTTGACTCCGAACCCGGAAATGTTGTTGTCCCGAATGAGTCCTTGAAACCGGAAACTGCCTATAGTGTCGATCTCGGTTTTGTAAAAAGAATTGATGATCGCATTCGCCTGGAGGCCACCGGCTTTTTTACCTTGTTAAGAGATGCTATGGTCCGGCGGGATTTTCAATTTAATGGCCAGGATTCAATTGTTTATGATGGGACAATCAGCCAGGTGCAGGCTGTGGTTAATGCCGATGAGGCGACAGTGTATGGTTTACAAACGGCGATCCGAATTATGTTGTCAGACCAGCTATCCTTCCGCAAACATTTTTCCTGGGCGACTGGCGAGGATCAGGATGGATTGCCGCTGCGCCATATCAATCCCTTTTTTGGCAGCGCCTATCTGAGTTATCAAATGAACAAACTTCGCGCGGATATTTCAGTCAATTATAACGGTGAAATTTCCAATGAAAACCTGGCGCTGACCGAACAGGCAAAAACACACATTTACGCCAGTGATGAAAACGGATTGCCCTTCTCGCCATCATGGTTTACACTGAATTTGAAAACGGCATATCAGCTCAATGATAAATTTCGCCTGCATGGCGGGATCGAAAATATTCTTGATAAGCGATATCGACCCTATTCATCCGGTATCGTAGCGGGTGGCAGGAACTTTGTACTCGCTATTCGGCGGAATTTCTAGGGATCACCCAATGCCAAAGCAAAATAGAGTGACACCGTTTGGTGACATTGTCGCTATCCCGGAACGGGGAGGATGGATGGGGAACCGGGGATTATTACACGATCCCCAGCAGGTGATCCGCCGTTCCTGGCGCTTAAAAGCCTGGATTACTTGCAAGCTATCTTTTAAAGAACGGCAGCGGGAAGTAATGTCCCCTGGGAAATATACCGAACTTTTTTTCCTCGATGAAGTGACTGCGATGGCTGCCGGTCACCGCCCCTGTGCTGAATGCCGGAGAGAGGATTACCGGCGCTTTAAATCATTATGGTTGAGTGCCAATCAGGATATGTTGCCGAAAGAAAATCCGCGTATTGGCGAGATAGATGCGATCATCCATCGGGAACGCATTGATCTACAAGGAAATAAAGTTTTATTTGAAGCAAATATTGATAGTTTACCAGACGGGGTTTTTATCATCTCACCCACCGATGATAAGCCGGCATTGATTTGGCGACAGAAAATCCATACCTGGACACCTAACGGCTATATAGGAAATCTCCCGCTTCCGAATAATGTCATCGTTCGTGTGCTGACGCCGGGGACGCTGGTGAAAACAATCGCTGCTGGTTATCAACCGACAGTTCATTCCACAATACTTTAAATTAATTTATTGTTCCCTAAAGCTTTGTTTAAATTGTTCTTATGGTTAAGATGTTACTTTGCCAACCAACAATTTTTCAAGAATATTTTGTAAGATGGGATACATTCCAACAATTTTGCGTAATAAAAAAGAAACCCGGTAAATAAATATTTTTTACATGCGGCGAAGCTAGTAGTAGAATATAACTTGTACTGTAGAATTTTTTACTGCAAGGTTCACGCCTGTAAGGCTGATATTCATTTAGCAGTTTCAAGGTTAAGGAGGTTTTTATGAAACGGCTATTTGTATTAATTTTATTGGGGGCCTTTGTTTCCGGAAGCGTTTTTGCCCAGGATAAGAGGGAAAGACAAAGGGGGGAGAGGCTGAACAAAGGAAATGCCCCGCCGGAAGCGTCTTTGATTAATATTGGCGGCATTTCCCAATGGATTGAATGGGATGGCCTCTCCGGACATAACCCGCTGAGCGGTTATCCCGGAGGAATTTTTCCCCGGAGAACAGCCCCGGCTGTTTATCAGGATGGATTGGTATGGGGCGCTGTTGTTCAGGACACCCGGCGCCCATTGGATCCGGCGATACGAGTGGGCGGTTCTACTTACCGCAGCGGACTCACACCTGGATATATTATCACAGCGGGCACGGCGACATCTCCACCGGTGGCCTCATATCCCCACAATGCTCGCGTTTACCGGGTTCGCCCTGATTGGGAATCCCTGAATATTTATGACCACGAAGTTTTGTTGGATGCCGCAGAATTTTTTGACATTCCAATCAGCTCAGTCACTAACACGATGTCGCAAGCTATTTTGGATCAGTATGCACTGGATTGGGAAAATTGGCCGGCCGAACTGGGCGCCCCATATGAGGATGTAGATTCAAATGGAGAATATGATCCGCAGACAGATATTGCCGGTATTCCCGGGGCCGGGCAGACGCTCTGGCTGGTAGTAAATGATCTGGATGAAGATGCAACGACAGGCATGTATGGCTCTCCTCCGATCGGCCTGGAAATACAAATTACCTGGTGGGGGTATCGTGATTATGGCGGTCCTTTGGGGCAAACGATTTTTCAACGCTATCGGATCATTAATAAATCCGGTTTTCAGATAGATTCGATGTTTGTCTGTAAATGGGCGGATTTAGACGTTGGTAATTATATCGATGACCTCGCCGGATGCGATTCAATTTTAAATATTGCCTATTGCTACAACAGTTACTTGGATGATGATGAATTCTCTGAATTCGGTTTAACGCCGCCGGCAATCGGTAACATCTTATTGCAAGGCCCGACGGTTCCTTCACCAGGAGACACCGCAATTGTTAATATGCAAAAATTGCCTGATTTCAAAAATCTGCCGATGACCTCATTTACCTATAAAGGTACTGGGGGATCACCATATTCGGACCCGATATTTGATGAATATAAGGGGACTTTGATGTGGTATAATTATCTAAATGGATATATACCGACAGATGACATCATTAACCCTGAGCCTTTTATACATGGTGGCGGCGCATTCTACGGACAACCGACCAAATTTCCCTTGAATGGCAACCCGCTTACATCTGCCGGCGATATTGATGGTCGGGAAACGAATCTGCCACCGGGAAACAGACGAATAAATAATACAACCGGGCCTTTTTACATGCAGCCAGGTGATACCCAGGAAGTCATTTACGCACTTGTTGGCGGGATCACTAGAAATTATTTGACCGCAATAGAGAAAATGAAAAGCAATGCCCAAAGTGCGATTGCGCTTCAGAAAAACCTGTATCGGAATGTGCCGTCAGTAATAAACTTAACGTATGAAACTGTATTTGTCTCTCCAGCAGAGACGGAACTGCATTTTCGCGCAGAAAATGATGAGGCTTTATCAATCCTTTTACAACTGGTAACCGCGGACGATTCACCGGTCATCCAAATTCCCCTGTACGATGATGGCGCTCATAATGATAGCTTGTCCGGAGACGGCATTTGGGCAAATAGCTGGACTGGCGAACCATTTTCCGTTGGGCTCTGCGCTAATGCAAATGTGGAATACCAGGAGGGCTTCGCCCATAACTGGCAATATTTGCTAAAAAATATAACCACCAGTGGCCCGGTAAAAATACTGTCGGCGATAATCGGCTCAGATAATCTCAATCACGATGGAACAGTGAATCCCGGAGAAAATATTCGTTACACGTTAGATATTGAAAATTCAGCAAGCAGCGGATTTAGTAATGTTCACGTTTTTCAATTCAGAACCTTAACGCCTGAATTTGTCAGCGATCTTGTGATGCCGAATGGTTATCATCAAATTTCGCTTTTACCGCCATCTGGCAGCTACAACTGGCCATATTCGGCAAACGATACCTATTTTCAGTTTCAATTATCCAATCAGCATCCGGGAAACGGCGATGTCGAATTCGAATTCTATATCTCTGATGGCAATAACAATGTCTGGAAAGATATCGTGCGTATTCCGGTAACGCCGTTAAGCAGTCCGGTCGAAGAATACCTGATGGCGCATATTTCCGGAAATGCCAGCGGTCAACTGGGGCTAAGAATCTTTGATGAAAATTTAGTTAAAAATAATGTATACCAGGTGAACTTCAATGATCTTGATGCATCCAACTTGCCCGTATACGAATTGCGTAATCTGGATTTGGGGATAACGCTTGCCAGTAATCAACCCTATCCGGATTTGTATGGACATAATAGTAATCCCTTTGATGGTTTCCTGGTTACAAAGGGAAGCACAAGTCCCTTTCCCCGGGTCGATGACTGGGAATGGATCGGAGAGCGCTGGTTAACCGGCGTGAATTGGGGAGGTAACCTGCTTTTTGGCGGTATCGATATCGGGTCCAATTTTTTCGGCAGCACACTGGCAGCTAACGAATTTAACAGTGTGGAAATTGTTTTCGATTCTACACTAACCTCGGAGTGTGCAGTCTATCGGCGGGACCTTGGGTATGAGTATGCCGGCATCGGTATATTTCCGGGAGCTGCATACGACATCTCCGATCCCAGTTTACCACGACGAATCAATATCTGCTTTGTCGAAGATAATAATGTATCCGCGGCGAATGGTTCTGCTGCAAACTTAAAATGGGATCTGGGAATAAACCCAAATACGGGGCGGGCTGCCAGCGTGGGCGGCCGCGAGTACTTGTATTTTATGGATAGCGACTATGATAGTGGCAGTATTTATAACAACGAGAATAAAGGGATTACAGCAGATGTTGTTTGGGGATGCTGGCTGGATCTCAAGGTCGGGCATACTTTTATGGACTCGCCGGGCAGATTATTCCTGAAATATATCACCAGTGTTGATACAAATGATGTATTTCAATTTAACCCGTATGCCTATTTAGGGTTTCTGGAGGGCAGAACCCGCGATCTATCCTTTGCACTTTCCGCGAATTATCCGAATCCCTTTAACCCGCGGACGCAAATTGATTTCAGAGTTACCTACAAAGTGGATGTTAAACTGGAAGTGTTCAACGTGCTCGGGCAGCGGGTTAGAACCCTGGTAAATAACGAAATGAGCGTCGGCAGCTACAGTCTGGAATGGGATGGCCGAAACGACAATGGGGAACAGGTCAGTTCCGGACTGTATTTCTATCGGATGCAAGCAGGACATTTCGTGAAAACCCGAAAGATGATTTTGCTGAAGTAAGCGGTTGTTATTCAACGATGGAAATATGCATTTTTTATGTTTCCATCGTTTGGTTTCTCATTATGGGCTCATTTCTTGATATTTTCTGTGAGTAATCGTATGTTTCAGAAAAAATCCACTATGGGCGCCCATGGGTATACTTTGGAAAAAACATCACTTAATCTTTTGTGCAGCATACTGTGTATTGTCGGCGCTTATTGCTCAGGAAAACACTTCCCTTGAATACGCACATATCTCCCTGGATGAAGGCCTCTCCCAGGCAGCAGTTTATGCGATTGCGCAGGATCGATTCGGCTTTATGTGGTTTGGCACATTAGACGGATTAAATCGCTATGATGGATACGACATCAAAGTGTTTAAACATGACCCTGCAGACGAGCTTTCAATTTCCGGAAATCGAATAACCGCTTTAACGATCGATGCTACTGGTGAGCTTTGGATTGGCACCGGCGCCGATGGCCTGAATCGTTACGATCCGGCAACCGAAAACTTCAGCCGTTATCGTCATAATCCGAACATCTCCTCCAGCATTAGTGATGATCGGGTGCGTGCCATTTACGCTGATGCTATCGGCAACCTTTGGGTGGGCACTTTCGCATCCGTGTTGGATCAACTGGTTGCCGCCAGCGATAGCTTTGCCCATTTTCCGCTGGAAATAGCCGTTGCCGGCTTTGATAACCGCAAGCGAATATTAACGATCACAGGGGATGGAAATAGCTCCGAAAATCTCTGGGTGGGGACCTATGGAAATGGGTTGGCATTTTTTGATAGGGAAAACGGTGAATTTGAATATTATTTACCGGAACCGACTGCTTCCGGAATAGAGAATATTAACATTATCCAATCGATCTTTATCCCCCCGGCAGGCGTTCGCGATTGGGTATTGTTAGGTAGTTGGGGAAGCGGCTTGCTTATCCTAAACCCACTCACTTCAGAATTCCGGAGGCATCTTGCTCAAGCGGATAATATTCCCAGCATTAGTGATAACACAGTCTATTTCATTCGACCGCATTCAGCTGACGATACAAATCTGTTTTGGGTTGGCACCGATAACGGATTAAATCTTTTCGACCGGCATAGCGGCGAGTTTAACCACTACCGGCACACGCCTGTTCGGAAAAATAGTTTAAGTAATAATCGGGTTTATACTGCAGCGGTGAGCCGGGGAGGTGATCTTTGGCTGGGGACTTTGGGGGGCGGTGTTAATCATTATCATCCCCGGAAACGAAAATTTATTCATATCAAGCCAGAACCCTTTCAGGATAACAGTTTAAACGACAAATTTATTCGCTCGCTATGGGAAGATCGTCGGGGAAATGTTTGGGTGGGCACTGGCAATGGTGGCTTAAACTTATATAATCCTGCTAATAATAATTTTAAACATTACCGCGCAAATACGAATGGGAAAAGTGTTAGTCATAATAGCATTCGTTCCCTATTAGAGGATGAAGAGGGAAATATCTGGATCGGCACGGATGGAGGAGGGCTGGATATGCTGGCGCCGGAAACCGGTATTTTTAGTCATTTTCGTCATGACCCGAAGCGTTCTGTAAGCATCAGCAATGATCGTATCTGGGCCCTGAGAAAAAGCCGAAAACCGGGTGGCGAATATATCTGGATTGGCACCTATGGCGGGGGGCTAAATCGACTGGACGTAAATGCGGCCAGGAACGGGAATCCGCAATTTGAACGCTGGCAACATTCTGTCGAAGACGATGCTGGTTTGTCCAGTAACGCAATCCTCGCCCTTTGGGAAGATTCCCGGGCGAACTTGTGGGTTGGTACCGATCGGGGATTGCAATGTTTCGATTCAGAAATGAAGCGGATGTCTCATTTTCAGCATGACCCCGCAGATAGCAGCAGCTTAAGCCATCAAACCGTTATCAATATTTTCGAGAGCAGTAAAGGCACCCTTTGGGTGGGTACATTTGGCGGAGGATTGAACCGGTTTAATGCGCAGACAAAAACCTTTCAACGATATACGGAAGCAAATGGATTACCCAGTGATATTATTAACGGTATTCTGGAAGATGCGTCTGGGAATCTATGGCTAAGCACTTACCAGGGATTGTGCGTTTTTAATCCGGAGACTGAACAGTTTAAGAATTTCAATTTGCAGGATGGCTTACAAAGCCGGGAATTTGGCTATGGGGCATATCATTTGGGGAAAAGCGGAAAGATGTATTTCGGTGGCGTTAATGGTTTCAATATCTTCCGCCCGGAGGATATTCAGGATAATGCCTATCAACCACCGGTTGTTCTAACGGCGTTCCAGATTTTCGGTGAAACGCATTTGCTTCAACCATCAGTTTCTGTAAACCGCCAAATAACATTGTCATATTTTGATAACCACTTCTCTTTTGAATTTGCTGCATTGGACTATATTGCCCCACAGGAAAATCGGTATGCCTATAAATTGGAAGGGTTCAATGCCGACTGGGTCGACAATGGCCGGCGGCGCTTTGCCAATTTCACCAACCTGGATCCGGGGGAATATACCTTTCGGGTAAAAGGAAGCAATAATGACGGCATCTGGAACACAGAGGGAGCAGAAGTTCAGATAATTATTACACCACCTTTTTGGCAAACCTGGTGGTTCCGGCTGCTGCTCGGTGTCGGCATCCTGGCTATTTTATTAATGCTGCATCGTTATCGTCTCGGGCGGGCGCTGGAGCTGGAGCGGCTGCGAGTGCGGATTGCCAGTGATTTGCATGATGACATCGGTGCCAGTTTAACCCGTATTGCTGTGCATTCGGAAATAATCCAGAACACCGCAGACGGGGAAAAAATTACCCGCTCTTCCCGGAAAATTGGGGAGATGAGCCGGGAGATTGTCCGCACCTTAAGCGACATCGTTTGGGCAATTGACGCCCGAAATGATACCCTGGGAGATTTGATCGGCAGAATTAAACTATATGCCCTGGAAGTGTTGCCGGAAGATGATGTCGAAACTTATTTTAAAATTGGGAAGGTAAATACGAATCGAAAATTGCCATTAAATCTGCGCCAGAATATTTACCTGATTTTTAAAGAAGCTCTAAATAATATCGCTCGCCATTCTGATGCTGAAAGCGTTCATTTTACCATGACTGAGCGCGGGCAATATTTAACTATTGATTTATCAGATGATGGCAAGGGGTTGTCCCAAGATGATGGCTTGGCTGGTAATGGGCTGCGAAATATGAAAATGAGAGCTGAGCAGATTGGCGCGGATTTGAAAATTGAAGATGAAAATGGTGTGCGCATAATTCTGGCATTAAAGCATCAATAAAAATGTCTTTCCCATAAAGATGGGATTGAATTCCGGGACATTTAGCGATAGGTTTGAGATATGATATCATTAGCAATTATTGAAGACGATAGAGACATTCGGGAAGCTGTTTACAGTTTCCTGGGGAGCCAGGAGAACATCCTTGCCGAGTGGGCCGGGGAAAGTGTCGAAGCCTTTCTTGCAGCAATCGATGCTGACAATCTCCCCGACGTTATTCTTATGGATATCGGGCTGCCGGGCATCTCGGGCATTGGGGGAATTCAGCTCATTAAAGATCGCTACCCGGATATCGACATCATTATGTTTACGGTGCATAACGACTCTCACAAGATTTTTCAATCGATTTCCGCCGGTGCATCCGGCTACCTCTTAAAAAACAGTCCTTTTGAGGAGATCAAAAAAACTATCGAAATTGTCTCTGCCGGCGGTTCGAGAATGTCACCGGAAATTGCCCGAAAAGTGATCGAACACTTTCAGAATCCCCGCCCGCGTAAGGAATCCCCGCTGACCTCCCGGGAGAAGGAAGTGGTACAAGGACTGGTCGATGGGCTCAGCTATAAAATGATCGCCGGGCAAATGAAAGTGTCCCTGGAGACAGTTCGCACGCATATCAAGAATATCTACCAAAAGCTGCATATTCACTGCAAGGCCGATGTTATCCGGAAAAGCCTGCGTGGTGAGATATAAAAGCAAATGGGCAAATGGGTAAATGGGCAAAACTGCAAATCTGCTCATTTGCTCATTTGCTCATCTGCCTTCGGTCTCATTTTTTCCATTTTCTCCAGGAATCCCGCCCCAATCAAATCTGTCAGCACATGCCCGCCATTGGGAATGATATCCAAGACGGTTTCTATGCCCAGTTCCTTCAGTTGCTTATGGGCCCGCTCGGATTCGCGTCGCCAATAGCCGTCATTTTCTCCAACGATGAAGTGTATCCTGGTATTTTTTAGCTGCTTTAATTCGCCGGGGTTTCGGGAAGTGGGATGGCCGGGAATGCCAGTGATGCTGGCAAAACGATCTGCGAGACTCATCGCCGTTTTAAAAATCTTGCTGCTGTTCGCGCTAAAGCCGACGGTGTGAAATTTATTCCCTTCCACTTTGAACTTTTTCTGCAAGTGGTCGAGCAGTTTAGCCATTAACGTTTTATCGTTGTTTTCGAAGAATACCGTCGATTCAACCAAAATCCATCCCAGTGATTCCGGCAGATTGTTCCGCCAGAAAAAACTGGCTTCCGATCCCGCATGCGTATCGCCGGGGCCAATGAGCACCGGATATGTCTTGTTCGCATCGAAGTTCGCCGGGAGGGTGTAAGCAAAAGGAATTTCTTTGCCATTGCCAAGGTCTATAGATTCAAAATGCCGGTTAGCCATTAAGGGAATGTTGACCAATAATAATGCCAGGAATAAGGTCTTGAATGGAAGGTCTCTCATGTTTTGTCTCCAACAGATCAGAATGATATTAACAGAATATTTGTAACAGGCGAATTACATATCTCTCAGCTATTTAATCATACTGCTATTTTTTAAAAGAATAGCAGTAATGTATATACCGGTATTACAGAATAATAACGGGTGTAAAGTGACAGGCTGCATTATTTGTGATTAAATTGAGGAGGGGAGGCAGGTGTAAGTGCAGATGCGGTGATAAAACCGTTCCCGGCCAGCAGTGGTGGAGGTTATACTGCCGGCCGGAAACTGAAATGGTTATGGTTTAGAAATCATCACCATCATCACCATTGCGTCCGTTACGGCCGCGCTCATTTTTGTAATTGTTGAAATTGTAATTCAGTGTCAACATAACAATCGGCGACTGCCGGGTAGAATAATCATAGATATAAAAATCCTGTCCGCTGTAGATGAACTCATGCTTGGCGGTGCCAAACAAATCTTCCACCTGCAGTGTAGCGGTAAGCACTTTGTTGATCAAGGATTGTTTCAATCCTAAGTCAAATAGAAAGAACCCTTCCATTTCACCCTGCGCAGTTGTGATATTACTGAAATACCGGCTGTTTACCTGAACAGAGCTGCTGCTGCCAAATTTCAGGGTTTGGTTTAAGCGCATATTCCAGCTGAAATTCTCTTCCGAAAATGCGTTCTCATTTAATACGCCTTCGACCCGATAATTGTAGAGGTTGCCCATCAGGTTAATATTCCACCACTTTTGCAGATCGCTGTTTAACATCAATTCTGCACCAAGGGCGTAATCCGTCCCAACATTTGCTGGTGCTGTAAGCGTGACATTGTCCGCATAAACAGAACGTACGCGTTCTACCCGGTTATGAGACACCCGATAGTAAAGTTCGCTGGAAAAGAGGCTGCTGCCGATCGGCATCTGGTA
Source organism: Calditrichia bacterium (assembly GCA_028284905.1). GTDB lineage: Bacteria > Calditrichota > Calditrichia > RBG-13-44-9 > J075 > JACKAP01. The sequence goes on along the minus strand of JANQQU010000015.1, from coordinate 145,510 downwards.
TCCGGCTTCATAAGAATCGATATAGGTTGGCTTTAAAGCAGGATTCCCCTGGCGGACGTTATAGGCGTCGGTCCAGGTAATAAAGGGCTCCAGAAACCAGCTACGCGGGCGAACAATTCTACGGGTATAGCTGGCCATTAACTGACGACTTTCACTAAGTTGGTAACTAAGGTGAGAGGTAGGGAAATAGTCCCAGCGATTGATAGCAAAATTCTGATTGTCTTCCAATACTGAAGTAGTACGATCTGTGTATTCTGCCCGGAATCCGGCCTGATATCCCAGTCGGCCACTTTTTCCGGCGAACATTCCATACATCGCCTGAATGTTACGGAGATACTCAGTGTTGCGTCTAAATTGCGTCTGCTCCAGATAATTTCCGCTCAAGAGATCATACTCAAAAAGACCGGTGCGATCGTTGGATTCCCCAAAGCGGGCCTGATAGCCAGCCTCAAGTTTACCATCTTTGCCAAATGGCTGCACATAATCGAGGTTGAACTGCAGGCGATTTGAGGGGCCAATTTCGCTTGATTGCTGGCCGCTGGTAATATTGTTGTCCATGTCCAGTAGTTCATTTACTGAAAGCTCATCGCTGTTGCGATCATGATAGTCTGCACGCAAGGTGAGATTGTGGGATTTTTTCGAGAATGTGTGTTGATAGTTGAAGTTAAGCGAGAAAAAGGTGCCGCTTCGTTCGGTGTTGTTGCTGCTAATATAGGTTTGGCGGTTGATGTTGCTGCCAGTCCACTCGTCATAGTTGAGATCTGAACCACGATTGTGTGTACGTTCTCCGTAACGGAATCCCAAACTAAAAACATCTTTTGGAGTAATGTTTAGATCCAGCCCGCCGCGGAGACCGGCACTGTTTCTGCCGCGCAGAGATTCTCCTTCGGACAAAGAAACGGAGCTGATTTCGTCAAACAGTGTTCTTTGCTCGGCGCGTTTACTGCCGGGATAATCCCGGTCATTATAATCCGCTCCGGCATAGGCATGAAGTTTTCCCATGCGGTAGCTAACGAGGATATCGCCACCATGTTTGTCTTCATAACCACCATTTAAATTGACAATGCCGCTGCTGCCCTGCAGCTTATTTTTCTTCATAATGATGTTGATAATCCCGGAAGTGCCTTCAGCATCATAACGGGCGGATGGATTGGTGACTATCTCGATATTATCGATTGAACTGGCGGGAATCTGCTGCAAGGCATCTTCGCTGTCAAGCACTGTCGGGCGGCCGTCGATCAATACGGTAAAGCTGCTGCTGCCGCGCAGACTAACATTACCTTCGATATCAACAGAAACTGAGGGGACATTTTTAAGGACGTCGGCTGCATTGCCAGCAGCAGAGGCGTATTGCTTACTAACATTAATCACTTTTTTATCAATTTGGTAGGAAATTGCAGCCCGTTCATCCACAACGTCTACAGCATCGTTGGCTATTACCTTGGCAGAAAGAATAATATCATCCACTTCAAAAATCGGATTTGCCGGGCGAATCCCAATATTATTAATCGTTTGAATTTCGTATCCGATAAAATGAACTTCGAGGTAATAACGGCCGGGACGAAGCCCGTCCAATACGAATTTACCATTTGCATCGCTGATGGTACCGGTAAGCTGAGAACTATCCCGCTGAGCATGCAGAACGATATTAGCATATTCAATCGGGGCAAGGGTTTCAGAGTCGAGGATCTTTCCGATAATTTCCCCATTGCTAAATCCACTGCGCCCATCTCGGGGACGTTGCGCAAACAGCGCGGTGCTAATTAGTAAAAACAACATTAACAAGGTAACACTTCTAAAACGCATTTTTTTCTCCTTAGTACATCAATTTAATTCAGCTTTCAAAAATTTTCTGAGCCTATGGTAATAAAAAAATTGGTAGACATTTGGTAGATCGTGAAGAAGAGCGCCCGGAAATTAAATTTTTGTTTCCAATGATAGAAGAGATTATTGAGTATCTGCTATTTCCCGGGGCGAATACTGATGACGTGCTGCCCATCCCGATACTGATAATCAAGCACCAGGCGATGCTTATCGCAAATTTCTTTTACCAGCGATAGACCTAATCCCAACGAGGCATTGCCATTGCCATTATGATAAAAACGTTCCAGCAACTTTTCGAAAGGCACTTTTAAGGGAGCACCAAAATTGCTGATAGATAAATGCCGTTCATCAGTATTAATGCTGATCGGACCCTCGTTAGTGCCATAACGCAGGGCATTTCTGAGCAGGTTTTTTAATACGATATCAAACAAAAACGGATCTATAAGGAGCTGGTGGTCGTCTGATAAATCTGTGCTGATCTTAAAAGATTTTAACTCTGCCAGTTCCTGAATCGCTGCGACATGTTTTTCGACAATCGGTCGGGTAGTAATCAATTGTTGATCTTTAAATTCACTGTTTTCAATCTTTGTTAGCAGATTCAGTGTATCGCTCAGACGGGAGAGCTGATTCCCTTCATCATATATCACCTTGATATTGCCGGCTTGATGCGTCATTACTTTTTCATCTGCCATTAAGATCTCAGCTTTGTTCCGGATAACGGCCAGCGGCGTCTGAATTTCGTGTGCCATATTCTCGGTATATTCCTTGAGATGGCGATAATCTAGTTCAATCCGCTCCACCATCTGATGGAAGAGATTCTGCATACGGTTAAATTCTGTTGTAGAAGTGCTGATCTTCTCCGCTTTTACACCAAGGCCGATCTGGTAGTTTTTCATTGCTGTCAGGATGGCGTTAAACGGGCGGAAAAGGTAACCACCAACGAGAACATTGAAAAGTAGTATGCCAAGTGCCAGGAAAAGAAATGCGGGGATCAGAGCTTCGAAAATATCATCCCGTAAGCTGTAGAAATCATCAACGGACTTTAATATATGTACCTGATAATAACTACTATCGACAGCGATGACGGTTGTTTTACTGCGATAAGGCAATAGCTCGCCACTTTCTTCATCAGCGATCAGCGTATCCTGATAAACCGGATACTGACCAGAGAGCGGTGCCGCCGTTAACTTTATCGTCTCTGCTCTTTTTGATATTTCTTCCAGAGATTTTCCGCTTTTAATTTGCCGGGTAACCCGTCTTTCCATATAGCCATAACTGATTTCCAGATCATGATCAATAAACTCATCTGCCTCTTTGGTTAAAAACAGGGCACTGCTGTAAAAAGCGATAAAGGTAAAGATGAGGTAAATGAAAGTCGTTTTCGACAATAACTTAAAGGAACGAGGTCTTTTCATGATTTAACTGGTCTCCGAAAATTTATAGCCCATACCATACATTGCATGGATATAATTCTCACCTCCGGCATTGACAATTTTTTTCCGCAGGTTTTTGATGTGGTTGTAAACGAAATCGAAATTATCCGCCTGGTCGATATGATCTCCCCAAAGGTGCTCGGCAATGTTCTCTTTGGTGAGGAGGCGATTGGGGTTATACATAAAATAGAGGAGGAGATCATACTCTTTGCGAGTGAGTTTTAGCGTTTTCTCACCAATATATACCTGTGAAGCGGCAGTATCTATTTGCAGGTTGTTGAATTGTAAGACGTTGTTTCTGGATGATTTATGCCGACGCAGAATTGAACGAACCCGGGCGATGAGTTCTGCCTTGTGAAACGGTTTAGTGAGGTAATCATCTGCGCCGCGATTCAGGCCGGCTACTTTATCTTCCACGGCATTCCGGGCTGTCACAATTAAAATGCCGGTATCGCTTTCCATCTCGCGAATCAGTGGAATAAGATCCAGGCCGCTACCATCGGGCAGGCCGATATCGATAATAACCGCATCATACTGATACAGATCGAGCTTCTCCCGGGCAAGCGCGAAATTTTCTGCCTGGGCGACGATGAATCCATCTTCTTCTAGAAATTGCCTGATATCGTCCGATAAACGGCTGTTATCTTCTACTAATAATATCTTCATAATCTTAATCTCTCAGCGCTAATATAAAACCGGATTTGGTAGGAAATCTATTCTTTTCACGGAGAGGTAGATTGCTTGTGTTTTCTTGTGCAAAGAAGCCGAAACAGAGTTTCGGGTAATAGTGCGTTCCCATCCCGGCAATCCGGGATGGGAACGAGAGTAAGGGGAGAGGGGCTTGAAGATCTGCTCGTTCCCAAAGTCTCTTTGGGAACGGAATTATTTGCGAAACTCCAGTTTCGCGATTCGAGTATTGCCTGGGGAATCCGAAACAGAGTTTCGGGTAAAAACACATTGCCAAACTGGAGTTTTTCCGAAGGAATCACTTTGTGGGGGAACGAGGAGGAAGTGGAGGGAGTTGTGCAAATTGAAGTGGAAAAAATTCCCATCCCGGAGTCAGGATGGGAATAAGTATTTGTACCAGAATTTCTTATCAGGCATACTGTGGCGCTAACTCGGCGCGCACTTTTTCCAATAGCGCTTTCGTCGCACGAATGCCATCTTTTTCACCAAGCACCGGACCTTCATATTCGATACCAACATATCCACGATAACCGGCATCGAGAACGATTTTCATCATTTTCAGGAAGTCCGTGTCCTTTTCGTTGCCTGCTTCGTCGAAATTGTTCGCTTTGGCGCTTACTGCCTTCGCATAAGGCATTAGCTCTGTAACGCCGAGATAGCGATCATACCATTCGTCTCCCTGAATACGGAAATTACCAAAGTCCGGCAAAGTGCCAACCATCTTATGATCGACCATTTTCATTACCCCGGCCAGCCAGGCACCATTACTGGAAATACCACCATGATTCTCCACGATAACATCGATGCCAAACGGCTCACTGAATTCGCAGAGTCGGCGAAGTCCGTCTGCAGCCAGCTTCATTTGTTCTTCATGGCTGAGACTGTCATCGCTACGCGCGTTTACCCGGATTGAGTGGCAACCAAGAAATTTTGCAGCTTCCACCCATTCCTTGTGATTCTCTACAGTTTGGATCCTGCCGGCTTCTTCCGGCTCGCCGAGATTGCCCAGGCGATCGCACATAATCAACAAACTCTTAACACCCTCACCGTCCGCAACATTTTTTAGCTCTTTTAAATATTCCATATCCTTTGCGCGGTCATAATAGAGGGTGTTTACGTACTCGATGGCGTCAATGTCAAATTCCTGACGGGCGACTTTGGCAAAATCCATGGGATCGATTTCTCCGCCTAACAAGGTACGATACTTGTCGGTCATGAGAATTTCACCCCAAACATCCCAACCCATTTCTGCCGGGGGGATTTTAAAAATGGATTTATGCAGGGACCACTGTGCCAGGGAAATTTTGAAGAGATCTTCCGGCTTTATGGTCTTTTCGGCATTGCCGCCCGGGCTTTTGCTTTCGCAACCCAAAGTGCCGAGCGCAATACCTGCCGCAGTTAAGCCCAGTCCGGTTTTGAGAAAATCCCGTCGAGTAAATGACTTCTTCATAATACCTCCTTCGATTTACATTGAATAATTAAGTGAAGCTGCAAATGGGCAACACTGAAAATTTGTCCATTTGCCCATTTGCCCATTTGCCCATTTGCTCATTTGCTATGCCAGCCTTCACCATTTTCCAAAACAGTGAAGTTTTGATCTCGGGTTGTTGCGTAATCAACAAAATCCTGCGGATCTGCGGTGTTAAAAGTGAACATATCATAATGGCAGGGGATAACCATTCCAATGTTCGCCGATTTGGCAAGATCGACAGCCTCGCGGGCATTAAAGTTGCCGGCAACCTTGCGTTCCGGCGCTCTTCCATTAATTGGCAAAATAGCAATGTCGATATTATATGGCGCCAAAGATGATTCTAATCCGGGATACCAGATAGTATCACCACTGTGGTAAATCGTCCATTTTCCAAAGCGGGCTACATATCCAAGGTGCGTATAATTGCCGTTGGCATCCTGTTCCAGGGCTTCATGAGCAGCGGGTACTGCATGTATGGTGAAACCTTTAACTGTGATCTCTTCGCCGGCATTTAAGCCAATTGGTAAATCCGGGTCAATCTGCAAACGGTTGGCAACAAATGCCCTGTTCGCCTCTGGAATGACAATTTCCATTCCGGGATTACTAGCCATCAAAGGCTTCAAGGTTTCTCCATCGAGATGATCGGTATGATTATGACTGGAGGTAACGACATCGATAAAATCCAGTCGGGCAGGATCGATAACAAGCTCGGTAATCCGGATATGCGGTTTTTCGCTGTTCGCATACTTGTGGGTAAGAGAATCGGACAGATAGGGATCAAAGAGTAGATGTTTGCCCTGCCAGCGGATTAAAAAGCCGCTTTGGCCGAGCCACCAGATACTGATACCGTCGCGATCCTGGTTGTCGCGGATATCCTTGAGAAGTGCAGCATCTTTTAGTTTTGCTGGTTTGAGCATTCTGTTTCCTGTGTTTATGAAATGTCCAATGTCCAATTTTTAATATCGAATCCCGGCAACCGGGACAAGTTGTAGAAGTGTGTTTATTTAATTCGTCATTGGAAATTGATTATTGGACATTTTTTATTCTCTATAAATTGTCTCGAACGGCTTTAGCGCCGGCAACCATATTTACCAGCTTCTGTTTTGCCGCCCAGCGTGCGGTTTGGCTGAGGCCACAATCCGGTGCAACCGAAAGGCGATCTGCGGGAGCATGCTTCAGGCATAAGCGAATTCGTTCCTCAACATCCGCAACGGTTTCGATGTAGTAACTCTTCACATCAATGATCCCGACAGCGACATCCTTTTCTTTGGTGATTTCACTAATCAATTCAATTTCGGCGAATTCGCGATTGGCCATCTCCACATGAATTTCGTCGACTTTAAAATCGAGGAAATCCGGAAACATCGGGGCAATCCTGCGATAACCCACCGGATGCCCTTTATAATTACCAAAACAGAGATGGGTAGAGAGTCGGCATTTTCCGGCAACGGAAGCAACCGTGCGGTTAAAAATATCTACAAACCTTAGCGTATCTTCCCGGTAGGCATAGCAGCTCATTGAAGGCTCATCGACGGTGATTTCCCGACAGCCGGCAGTAACCAGCTTTTCCAGCTCTTCGCGAACAAACGGAATAAGGGCCTCTGTGATCGCATAGCGATCAGGATATTGTTTGTTGGGGAGTAGCCGACCACTCAGCGTGTATGGACCGGGAATGCTTGCTTTCAAAGTTGGTCCCTCCGGAGCGAGGCGCTGTAATCGTTGGAATTCTTCAACAGCCCCGAGGCCGCGGGGGGCAGCGAGATCGGCGATTATTTTGTGTTTGCCACGCTGGTCATGCGCCGGTGGTCCCCACAGACGGGGAGAGACGGATTCCATCTCAATGCCTTCCAGGTAGCCATAGAATGAGAGGTTGAAATCGAAGCGGGTTTGTTCCCCGTCGGTAATGACGTCCAGACCCGAGGCAACCTGATCATGGATGGCGGCAATAACGGCATCATCCTGCATCTCGGCAATATCCGCGCTGCCAAAGTTTTCCAAATGTGTACTGGCAAATTCCAGCCAGGCCGGAAAGGGGTAACTGCCAATGACTGTGGTGCGAATCGGTTGTTCTTTCATGAGTATTCCACTTGGTTAAATATTGTTTTCAAAATCCTTGAATAATTGACTAAGGCGAACGGCATGTTCATCATATGCGGATTCGAACAGGTGGGTTGCCCGCTCTACCCCGACAACGGCCGCTCCGCTAAGCACCCGCGGTGGTTTCCCGGCTTTGGTCAGTCGTTGGGCCACTTCCGCCTTGATGGCATTGATAATCATGCAGCCGCCAACGGTTGAGCCGGGAGAGACCGGCGTATCCAGGTCATCGACATAAACCATTGCGTCCCCGGGTGGCGCTCCAGTGTCGAGAATGATGTCCGCATAGTCCATCAACTTTTTCCCCTCGGGATGCTTGCTGGGGCTGGCAAGCGCATGCGCCCGGCTAACCAGTGCGATGACCGGCATACCGGCCGCTTTAAAATTGGCGGCCATTTCAATCGGAACGATATTGCACCCACTGGAAGAGATAACCAGCGCGGCATCCCGCGATGAGAGAGTGAAATTGCGAAGAATGCGATCCGCCAGGCCGCTGACGTTCTCCAGAAACATCGCCTGCCGTTGCCCATTGGCGCCAACCACCGGATTATGAAAAGTTAGACTGAGTTCGACGATCGGATTAAACCCCGGAAAGGAACCATAACGCGGCCACATTTCCTCGACCATGATACGACTATGACCTGAGCCAAAAAGATGAACCATCCGTCCGGCCAGAATCGACTTCGCAAATATCTCTGCGGTTTTGCTGATTTCATTCTGCTGCTTCTCTACGGTATCGATTAACTCAGCGCATTTGCGTAAATATTTTGCGGTGGGGGAGTCGTTGTTCGTTGATCGTTGTTCGTTCATCGTTTGTTTCCGTTTTTCATTCCTGAGTTCATAGGAGTAAGTTCTCACTCATTAAAAAATTGATGTTCTACATGGTTTTTATGAAAGTTTCTAAAGTTAAAATTCGCTATCTCAAAGCTTATAAAGATCTTGTCATAATGTTGTCCAATTTCAAAATTCTTAGCCAACGAGCAACGAGCAACGAGCAACAATCACCCATTCTCAATACCATGCTTCGCTGCCCCAATCGCACCGGCATAGTCGCCCAGTTGCGCAGGAATGACCGCCACCTGATGACCACCGGGCCGCCACTCGTATTTGGAAAGATAGCGGGACAACGGTTGAAACAGCAGCTCGCCGGCCTGTATCATACCACCACCGAGAATAACAGCTTCCGGATCGAGCACGTTAATCAGAGAGCCGATGCCGCAGGCCAGTTTATCCAGCGAATCCTGCCAGATCTTCTCGGCATTGCGAATGCCTTTCCGAACATCTTCGATCAGTGCCTTTGTATCTGGATATTGGCCATTGCTGCGCCGGACGATACTTTTATCACCGATGGTTTCTTCCAGGCTACCCGGCGTGTTGGTTGCATCGAGATCGCCAGCGGCATCAAGAGTGATATGTCCCAGATGGCCAAATCTTCCGATCGCGCCGCTGAGAATCTGGCCATTTGCCAGCACTGCCCCGCCAACGCCGGTGCCAAGGGTGAGCATAAACGCATTCTGGAAGCCTGTCGCTGCACCCAGCCAATGCTCACCTTTCAGAGCAGCATGGGCGTCGTTTAGGACCGGTATGCTAATGCCGCAATCAATCCAGTTCGTCCAGTTCAATCCTTCCAGCCCGGCCATTCGTCCCGGCATAAAGGCAATCGCACTTTGGTCCTGCGCAGCGAGCCCCGGTGCAGCAAGACCGATATGTGCCGGTTTTGCTGTTTGCTTAGCGATAATCTGATGTAGCAATTGTTTGATCTGGCCGGCCCAGGCCGCATCTTCATCGGTAATGTAATGCGCCTGCCTGTCAATAATTTTACCATCTAGCGTTACCAATGCAACCTTCACACGCCGGCCGCCTAAGTCCACTCCTATTGCGTAGCTCATTTTGAAATCCGAGTATCGTTGTTCGTTGCTCGTTGATCGTTCTTGGCATTGCTCATTTGCCCATTTGCCCATTTGCCCATCTACTCATTCCCCATACTGACCTTCACTTAGATCCCATCCACCATCGACACTCAGCACCTGCCCGGTGGTAAAACGGGAAGCATCGGACATAAAAAAGATTGCCGCTTCATCATAATCTGCCGGGCGGCCGATTCTCCCGCCATCCAGCGGTTGTTTGCTTTTTATAAAATGCTGAATCGTCTCGTCTTTAGCGGCGCGTTGCGCCATCGGCGTTTCCACCAACGCTGGTGCGAGAACGTTGATACGGATATTCTCTTTCGCATAGTATGCTGCAGTGGCCCTGGTAAACCCAATGATTGCCGCTTTTGCAGCAGCATAAGCATGGGTGGCGAAATGCGCCGGGGAAGGGGAGAAGCCCAATACTGATCCCATATTTAGAATTGTGCCGGCTTGTTTGTTTGCCCGGAAAGTTTGCACTGCGGCCCTATTCGAGTAAACCAGCGAGTTAAAGTTTAGCGACATCGTTTCATTGAGTCCATTATCACTCATCTCATGCAGTGGGCCATCACCCATCTTTCTACCGCTGCCCCCGGCGACATGGTAAAGGCCGTCAAAACGTCCGAATTTGACTTCTGCCTGGCGAATCGCTGAAATTGCAGTGGCACTATCCCGGGCATCTCCCTGAATCGCTACGCCGTTGCCAGCGAAAATTTCCCTGGCTTGTTCAACGCTTTCCTGTAAAAGACCAACGGCGACGACCCTGGCACCTTCCCGGATGAATGCTTTTGCGGCGGAAAGTCCCAATCCACTTGTGCCACCAATGATGACAATCGATTTTCCTTTCAGGCGACTCATTAGTTATGCTTTCAATCCGTCTAGATCTGCTTCCAGTTTTTCCGTGCTTTTCAGGAGTTCGTCCCAGGTAAGGCGACTGCCACTGTAGCCGGCATTCCGGCCCAGGATAGCTGTTAAGGTGCTGCGAACGCTGGGAGCGACAGTGGGATTGTCATACACGCCATTTTTGATATTCTCATGGAAAGTGGCAATGTTCCGTTGTGCACCTTCTTTATAGATGCCGGGTGTTTTACCGCCGCGGTAAAAATGTTGACCACGTAACAGCACCTCACCGCCGTATTGTGCCTCCAAAACGCCTTCCGAGCCAAATATGCGGTTCCGAATGCCGCCGAGAGTGCCATGTCCTTTAAATTGTTTCCCGCTGAAGTTAACGCTGATGTCATCGGGATATTTGTAGTGCACCGTCAGGTAATCCCAGGCATTTCCGACCGGGCGCACCAGCTGGCCACCGGAAGCGATAGCGGAAACTGGAGGCTTGTCAATCACCCAGGTATCGACATCAATTGTATGAATACTTTGCTCGACGATAATATCGCCGGCCAAGGCGCGATCCACGCCCCAGCCCCGGAGACGGTGTTCGGGATTACTGGGATCTTCCTGCAACGCCTTATACCATTTTTTCCAGGGACAATCGCCATGGAAAGTAGACTCAGCAAAGGCGATTTTACCCAATCCGCCGGCGTGAATTCGCTTCACTGCTTCGATGTAAAAAGGATCGGTGCGGGTTTGAAAATCGACCAGAAAGACCTGCTTCTTAGCGGTTGCCTTTTCGGCACTTTCGCTAATGGTATTACTGCCGGGCACATCCACGGCCACCGGTTTGGCTAGATATACATGGCAACCAGCCGCTACAGCCGCAGCAGCTTGTTCAGGATGGAAATAGGAAGGGCTTTCTATTGCGATGGCGTCTACAATATCTGCATCGAGTAGCCGGAGGTAACCGGACAAACCGCTAAACAGTTTTTTTTCATCAATGCTAAATGTTTCTCCAAAGTCTTTAGCTTTCTCCGGAAAGTAATCTGCGGCAGCGGCAATATGATATCCCCCATGTTCCTGAAAGAGATTGGCTATCCAGGTGCCGCGATCCCCGCAGCCAATTAAGCCGAGACGGATTTTTTCGTTTTGGGCGCTTCCCCAAACCAGCGAAGGTTTAAGAATGGTTAATGAAGCCGCTGCCCCGAATCCTCCAAGGAATGCGCGGCGGCTGATGGTGATTTTCTTTTCCTGCATTGGGATTCTCCTGTATATCATTGCTGGTTGTTCGTTGTGGGGTTTGTAGAGAAAATTCATGAATTTTCTCTACAAATGCCCGCCCAAAATCTATTCGATCCTTTGGGTGATTTGCCCACTGTCTTTGTCTTTCAGGATCGTTTTTGTTTTTCCGTCCGGCATCTTTTCGGTTTTGATCAGAATGTATTTGCCATCTATCAGGTGTTCGTAGGATTGATCTTCTGCTTTCGGATCATCACCGCGCCAGTCGTCCAAAATGACCGGCTCCCATTTTTTGGACTCTACCGATCGATAACATGCATCCATAACCGCGTTGACTACATATCCATCATAAAACGTTTCCATCGGTGGTTTGCCGGCATCCATTGCCTGAAACATATCGAGAAACATGTGGTTATAGCCAAGCTCATGTGCCTCATCGCCAACCGGAAAAAGCCAGCCGGTGTCGCTTTCTGCTTTTTCCGCGACGTAGCCCTCCTGACCGACCGCAGTAAACATTTCGAAACCGGTGCGGAGAAAGTGATCCATCCAGATGGTGCCTTCGGTGCCGGCGACTTCATCGCGCAAATCCATGCCACCGCGGAAGGTCCAGCTGACCTCAAATTGCCCAATGGCCCGATTGGCGAAACGAATCAGTCCGATGGCAGAATCTTCCGCATCGATAGGATGAACCAGCGTATCGGCTGTGCACATCACTTCCATAGGGCGAATATTCTTGCCAACGAAATTGCGAATGATTTCGATGCAGTGACAGCCCATATCGATAATGGCACCACCTCCTGCCTTTTCAATATCCCAGAACCAATCGCTGTGCGGCCCGGGATGGGTTTCCCGGGAGCGTACCCATAAGACTTTTCCCAATGCGCCATTCTGAACGGCTGTTAAGGATTTTAAAGTTTTCGGTGTATAAACAAGATCTTCGAGGTATCCGGCAAAGACAGCGGCGGATTCGGCCGCTGCCAGCATCTCTTTCGCTTCCGCCGCTGTGCGTCCCAATGGTTTGGTGCAGAGGATGGCTTTACCTGCCTTTGCAGCCATCAGCACCGCTTCTTTGTGGACGTGATTGGGAATGCCGATGACAACGGCATCTGTGTCCGGATCGTTGATCGCTTCTGCCATATCGCCGGTTGATTTGGGAATTCCCCAGCGCTTCGCAAAGGCGGCGGCATTCTCCGGATTGGCGGAATAGACAGTGTGAAATTGCTCGCGACTTCGCATGTTGTGAAGTGTCATGGTGTAGAAATTACCGATCAGACCAGTACCTAAAAGGGTGAGTTTATAGCCTTTTTTCATGTTGCGACTCCCGTCGGTTTTTTATATCATCAATGTCTGTAAATATTTTCGGCTGTTCCGCCAGCTATCCCGCAAGGGGCGGGTTAGTTGAAAATCAGCTTCATGGGCCAGTTCAACGATAAAATCCCCGCTATAATTAATTGCCTTTAATGTCTCAGCAATTGCTGTATGATCCATATCGCCTTCGCCGAGCGCTTCCGTCCAGCGGCCATCAGCGGTTTGGTCGCGGAAATGTAGGAAAACAATATTTTCCGCAAATGTATTGAGAAACCAGACCGGATCGACGCCGGCGCGCAGCATCCAGTTAAGATCCGGTCCAAGTTTGAGGCCAGGGAAGCGTTGAAGAGTGCCGCGTAGGTCATGGCAATCATTCTCAACTTCATAGGTGTGATTGTGAAAATTCAGCTGGATGTTTTCCGCAGCGCACATGCTATCAAGAGTGATTAGCAGCTTTGCCTGAGCGTCAAGTTGATCTGCTGTCTTTGCACCTGGCGCCTGGCCGACGGACACTCCAAAAGTGCGGCCCTTTAATTGTCCCAGCCGCTTAATAACAATCTCTGCGTCCCGCAGAATTTCGTCGTGTAATTTGGCATTCCACATATCCGCACCATAAGAAGTGCCCAGCACCTCAACACCATATTGCTCGGAAAGGGCGCTAATCCGGGAAACGGCATCCTTATGGCGAAGAACGATCTCCATCAGCTCAAACGCATTGATGCCGGCATATTGCATATCGGCAAAAATTTCTGCCAGCCAAGGGGTATAATCGTAGCCTGGCATTGGGGCAGCATACACCCAACCATGTGCGCCTATTTTCACTGCTTGCTCCTTGAAAAAACTTGAGGATGTTGAAATGGGATTGCTATCATTCGAAAATCTCCAGGGATATCGATTTTCTACTGCTTGGGCATGGACTATTTTCTTGATGGTTTAAATGATGTATATTCCATAGTGGAATTAATTACGCTTTGAAAGATCTATTTCATCAGCCACTGATATGCACAGATTTCCACGGATTAATGTTAGTAATAGTTTGAAAAGGTTGATACTTGTGAAAACCTGTGAATTTACTCGAGACTAATGTTCTATAAAAAGTCAAAGAATTGCAGGAAATAGACAATGGAAAATTTTATGGGAAAGATGGATTATTTTCTGATAGCACGAGGTGCTTATGCTGAGAATTAAAGAGGGGTTTTCCGGTCAGCAATTGATTATTCTTCCGGAAATTACCCTGCAAGGAATCACCAATTCTTTTCCGGTAAATTTATTGCATCTGACGCACATTGGATTTTTTCCGGAGGCTGCTTTTCACTTCGTAGAACGTCCGGAGGGGGCGAGTCAGTATATTCTTATTTACTGTGTCGGTGGCAGTGGGAAATACGAAATCGCCGGTAATAAAGGTGTTGTCGGGAAGAACGAATTTGTTGTTTTGCCAGCGGGAATTTCGCACAGTTATGCCGCTTCCGAAGCATCGCCCTGGAGTATCTATTTCCTCCATTTTAGTGGAGAAAAAGCCGATGAATTGTATCAAAAGCTGGTGAGCGCGTCGTCGGTCGATGATCAGGAAAATGCCTTGGTTGATCTGCGCAAATCGTTGTTCACCGAGATGTATCGCTGTCTGGAGAGCGGCTATACGGCTGATAATTTTAGCTATGTCTGTAATACACTATGGCGACTGATCGGCACATTCCTTTATCCCCGACAATTTATTAAATCCCACACGACGATAGCTTCTACACCGGCAGAAAAATCAATCCATTTTATGACTGCTAATCTCGATAAAAGCCTAACGCTGGCGGAGATGGCAACCAGTGCCAATTATTCCATACCGCATTTTTCGGCAGTGTTTAAACAGGAAACCGGATACTCCCCGATGGATTACTTTATCCGCTTAAAAATTCAACGTGCCTGTCAGTTCCTTAATTTAACCGACATGCCAGTGAAGTTGATTGCCGGGGAATTAGGTTTTCAGGATCCTTATTATTTCTCACGCTTATTTCGAAAGATTATGGGAGAGTCTCCGCTGAGATATCGCCGTCGCGAACAAAAATAGGGAAGGGAGGAAATGTCCAATGTCCAATAATCAATTCTCAATGACCAAGTAAAAAGCATGATTAACCCAGTATGTTTTTCACTTCTACAACTTGTCCCGGTTGCCGGGATTGAAAATTGAAAATTTTACATTGGACATTTCAACGGGGCTAACTGAATAAATCAATGCCATCCTTAAGCTGGTTGGGAATAATCGGCCGATTCAGCCAATGGCTTTGCGCGTTTTCGACTGCGGTAAGGAAATCTGCCCGGACGAACTTGTATCTCTCCAAAACAATGTCATCCGATTCCCGCTTGATGTAAAGTCCTTCCATTTCGGGAGCAGCATCGGTTTCCAGCAAAGCGCGCTCCGGGTCGAGACTGCTTTCAATGCAATGTGCACGCAGCTTTTCCCGGGAAGTTGTGCTGATAAATGTTGATGGTTGGAGCAATGCTTGTAGTTCCTGAAGCTGCTGCAGTTGCCCTTCAAAAAGGATTTTTTCAGAAGTGATAAATGGATAATTGTTTAACATCTCCCGTCGGGCTGCTGTGCTGAGAAAGCTATTTGATTCTAAATCGAGGATGTCGAATTCCATAAAATAGTGCGGTAGATTGTCGTAAAAGATGGTGTGTTTGGCGTAGAGCCATTCCCCATACATGATGTAACGTTTACCGAGTAATTGAAATAGCTCCGCTGCGTAGCGATGCCCCCAGGTTTTCAGCAAATCAAAATGTTTTTCGCGTGGACCGCCGGTCAGATAATGCCCCCGGCTTTGCAGACGCAATTCACCTTCCGGAGAAAAGCTAATCGCACTATTGGCGCCATCCATTTTTTCCGCAACGACGATGTATTTCCCGGCAATACTTGAAAATGGAATAGAAGGCAGTTCCTCATCCCCCGGCTGAAAGCGGGAGCCTTCGATATGTGGCGTGCGGGGATATTTTCGGATTTGTTGCATCATTTTAAGTTCAAAGTTCAACGTTCAGAGTTGCATATTTGCCCATTTGCCCATTTGTTTACTGAGCTTTTCTTACCAGGGCTATCATATGATTGGGCACATAGTCAAATTTGATGCTCTTGACCGGCTGATCTGCTGCAAATTGTCGGATCTGGTCTTCGTCGATCAGATGAATATGCTCCGGATTCTCATCAGGCTTTGATGGCACGGAAATGATTAGGAAACGTTTCGTTACCCGTATTGCTTCCTGAAAAGCTTTCGCAGTATCCGGAATGTGTTCCAATACTTCCAGAAGTGTAACCACATCAAAATGATTATCGGGAAACTTTAGCGTTGTTAGACTCTGTAAAGAAGCGGAAACTCGCTGAATACCGCCCGTCTGTAATGCGTTGATATCGGCTACCCGATAATCTAATATGTCTACACAATGGACGGATAAATTGGGGAATGTGTCCAGTAAAGGCCAGAGAAAGACGCCGCGTCCACTGCCGCCATCAAGGAGTGATTCCGGTTGCAAAGCCTGAAGCATTCCCAACACTTTTCGGACGCGGGGCAATTCAGCATTTCGTTTAAATCTATGCAGTTTCCATTTGTTTTCCCGGGCCAGCTGAAATAGCAGAGTAATATCATCAACTGAGAGTGAATCTAAATCTTTGCTGAAAGCCGGTTGAATGTCATATTGACCTCGCCCCTTACCACGTACATAGGCAGCCGCAAATTGCTGATAATAATTGTCCATATAAATACAAGTTCAAAGTTGTTAATTTGCCCATTTGCCCATTCGGTCCCACGCATTAACGCTGAAAAAATTCAACCGGTTCTTCTTCTTCCGCCTGCTTCTTCATGTGAATACCGAAATATAGAAAGGCCATGGCGATAAAAAATGCGACGGTGTTTTCGCTGGGAATATCGAGATCAGCGAAATCGAGCAAAAAGAAAATGATGATCACCGGTGTTACGGCCATTACGGACAAGCGAACCGCGGCATCGAAGCCTAGCTTTGTTTTGATAATCGTTGAAGCAATCAACAGGCCAATGAGGCCGTAAAGGAGTGCCTGAAATACGCGGTAAATATATGCGATCATTACTGCCAGTGGATAGATAACCACGCCAAACCAACTATCGACAGTATAGAGCACGTCCATAATGAAATATTTGTCGATGCGCATATCTTCAATTTCCCGCAGGGAGAAACTGCGCGAGCGTCCCCCGCTTTGCCGGATAAGCACTTCATCACTCGTCAACAATACCCGGGCCTCAGTGTCGCTCATGCTGCGCAGCGTTCCGGAAGTGTCGATAGCAATTACAGCAGCGCCATTGTCATCGCGGATATAGTAGGGCGTTTCAATATCTACCCAGGCACGACCGTTGGTGATCTCGATTTCCGGAATCTGTTCTACGATTTCCGGCGCATCGGTATCAACCCACTGCGTCAATTCTTTCTGCAGATTAACGATATCGACAATCCAAACGGCTGCAACCAGCAAGAAAAGGTAAAAGAAGGCAAAGCCTTTCCAGTTTCGGGCGACGTCCTGATAGAACTCGCCCGAATAGAAGCTGAGGTAGGGGGCATGTAAGGCATTAAAGCGTTTCATACGATTTTCCCAGGGTTAATTCATTGTTGCAGCTTACAGTGCATTCTCACTATCGCTGCTGCCAGTGGGCTTCAAATACTTCATATACCATTCAAGCGCTCGGCTTGCCTTATCAATTCTGTGAGCGCGTTCCCGGTTACCATGTCCTTCCCGCGGATAAACAACCAGCTCCGATGTTACTTTGTAATGCTGCAATGCACGGTACATCTCAAATGCCTGATTGAGCGGCACGCGTTTGTCATTTTCGCCATGAAGGATCAGCGTCGGGGTTTGTGCATTTTTGATGTGCTTCAATGGCGATCGATCCCAAACCAAATCCATGTTGTCATATAACCAGCCATCCCAATGCACAACCGCATTTTCTACTGGTGTGTCGGTCATGCCGCCTTTGGATATCTGATTGGAAATACCCACGAACATTACAGCTACGACAAAACGTTCGCTATGTTTGGTCGCGGCCCAGGCAGCGGTATATCCGCCGTATGATCCACCGCCAAGACCCACTTTCTTCGGATCAATCATACCTTGATCGTCGAGGTAATCGATGCCGGCGAGCATGTCCTCAAATTCTTTGCCCATCATATCGCCCTGGTCGCCCTTGGCAAAAGCGACGCCCTTGCCAGTGCTGCCGCGATAGTTGGGAAAAAGGACCATAATGCCACGCTGGGCCAATGCCTGACAGAGCTTGTTGTAACCGGTATTCCAGCCATTCAAACGGGCACTCTCCGGACCGCCATGCACCTGAACCTGTAACGGGTAGCGCTGACCAGACTGGTAGCCTACCGGCTTAATTAATACCCCGGAGATCGACAGTCCGTCCGGGCCTTGCCAGGTGACTGTCTCCTGCTCACCAAACTGGAGATTATCTAATTGCGGATTGGAAAAACTGCGCCGTTGCAGTGTTTTCTGGGAAAGATCGCCGAGATAAGCTTCATCCGGATGATTGAAAGTGTTTGCAGCTGTTGCGAACATCTTCCGGTCCGCCGAGAGGGTAATAGCTCCGAAAATTGGGCCACTATCGCCCAGAATCTTTTTCTTCTTTCCATTCTTGGCAGATACTTCGTAAAGGCTGCGTTGCGTATTTTCCGTCATCACGACGAGGAGATTTTTTTTGTCTTTCCAAACAAAGGATTCCCCGGTTGCCGGAAAGTCGCCATGATGATTTTTCAGTTCATTCTTTTCTGTATTGAGAACGAAAAGACTATGCGGGTAGGGATCGTTGTAACTGACCGCGCCCAGCCAGGCGATATATTTGCCATCGGGAGACATTTGGGCCAATTCCAATTTGCCATCGGTATCATAAATTTTCTTACCTTGCCCGCCAGCTGCAGAAACCAGGTAGTTGTCGGTATGCATGTATTTGTCATCGATGAAAGGCGTATCTCCTGCGCGATAGATGATTTGGCGGCTATCCGGCGTCCAGGCAAGCTCCCAAACATTTTCCGGGCCTTCGGTTACCAGTCGACTTTCCCCGCCGCTAAATGGAACGGCATGGATGCGACTGATGATATGCCAGGTGCCCTCCACCTGCTGATCGAAACCTTGCTTGTGGGCAGCGGCGACTTCCGGGGTTTTCGCATCTTTCATCAGGTAGGCAATGGTTTTCCCATCCGGGGAAACTGCATAGTCTGCCACATCCCGGGGCGCAGCGGTTAATTGAACTGCCTCACCGCCGTTCAGCGGAATTCCGTAAACCTGTTTCTTTTTGTGATATGCTTTCCGGGTGCTACGAAAGGTGATCATTTCTCCATCGGGCGTCCAGGCGATATCGCTGACAGAATTAGGCTTGCTGATATATGCCCGCGCCTCGCCACCGAGAGTTGGCACTACCCAAAGCTCCGTATAGCTGCCACCGGGTTTTTCATCCGCATCCCGTGCAACAGATAATGTGTAAGCAATATAATTACCCTGCGGTTGCATTTTTACCGAACCGACGGTCTTAATATTAACAATCGATTCCGGGGTCAGTTGTTGAGCCTGTAATGATGAAAAAAAACAAGCGAAAGCCAATATCAATACAGTGCCAGTAAAATAAAAATTCCGTAAGCGCATCTTTGTCTCCCAATTTTAAATATGCGGTGAAAATGTGTCTCTAATTCATAATGCTAATAAAATTTATAATATCGAATTTGCTGCTCTGCCAACGCTTTTCTTCCCGTACTGCCAGTTTCAGGATATTCTAATATACCATATTTTTTCCATCAGGCAACGAAAGTGAACATTTGTGGGATCATCCACCCGCATTCAGGAAGGAATGACGCATTTTCAGCAATGGTAATGAAACCAAGAAAAAGACCAGGATAAAAACGCCGGCGAAAAAGTAAAATGCGGTAGAATATCCCTGGTGGTCTATCAGGTAGCCCATTAGGGGACCGATAAAGGCAAAAGAGAGCCGTACTCCGAGACTGCTAATGGAATTTGCCGTTGCCCGCATATCGCCACTGACGCGTTTATTCAGTGCATCGCGGAAAATCACCTGGGTCAATCCCCGGCAGAACTGGAATGCAAATCCACTGATTACTCCCAACCATACAGAAAAGTATGCCATACCAAGGTAACCTGCGACCGGCAAAATCGCGATGGTAATGATCAGGGCAACCGCTCCGAATCGCCTTTCCAGATTATGCGCCATCCGGGCAGTTAAAGCAACTGTCAAGTTGTAGGCCGCCCAAATATAGCCGAAATAGCTTAAGGGAATATCATAGGCTTTCCAGTACCCTTGAAAAGCCCAAACCGCCAGTAATGTTGCCAGACCATAAAAAATAAGATTGAGGATAATGTAGCGCAGCAATCGGGAATCCCGGAATAATGACCTGTAGATATAGCGGAAATTCTCGATGTGTTTCTGCTTGCTCATCAGTTGGCGCGGCGGCTCATAGAGTGAGAGGACAATAAACAGCGGCACCCAGCCGATAATCGCATTTGCCAGGGCAGGCAGGGTTAATGAATAGACCGCGAGGGCGCCCCCCAAAAGGGCTGCCAGAGTTTCACCTGTCTGTGAGTAAAAGAGCTTTTGGCCGAGCACCTTGCTTTCATTCTCTTTGCTGTCCGGGAGCAGCGCCATGGTATCGTAAAGAAGTGCGACATCTGTGCCGGAGCCGAGGCTGACCGCAACTGCAATAGCCAACTCGAAGCAAACGAAACCAAGGAAGGAATCACTGAATAGTAAAATGCTATAGGCGATGCCGTGGAAGATACCTTCGACAATCAGTGCTCCTTTTCTCCCAATGAAATCCGCGATATAGCCAGAGGGCACCTCCAGTATCGCCAGCGAAATTGCAAAGATCGATTGTAGCTGAAATATCTGTTCCATGTTGAGGCCATGGGACTGGAAAAATGGCACTACCACTGGCATAATTACCAGGAACATTCGTGCGCCATTCCAAAAGAGAATTTTCGGAATATTCGCCTGTAACTTCCGAGTTTCGTTCATAACGGATGCGTTGCCTGCTTTTTATGAAGGAGGGAATATAGAAGTTCTGCAGGCAAGAATAAAGCGATGATTGATTTGCTGCCGGCGCTCTCTCAAGGAAAGGGCGCCGCTGGTAGAATATTAATTTGGTTTTTCGACGCTGGCAGCAACTTTTTGGAAATCACGGAAAATGTTGGTGTTTTCCGGATCGACCATCATTAGTTTTTTGTAGGCGCGAATGGTACCGAAGATATCTTTCGCCATACGGTACTTTAACGCCTCTTCCTTAAGGTGATAAATGACTGCTTCCTTGATCGTTGCTGCGTCGCTGTTTTCAGGATCAATCGAGAGCACCTGCCAGACGTAATTCATAACATTATCTTCAACCGGATGCAGCAATTGCTGACGATTCATTGCCGCGTGTGCCTTCTTGAGAAGGTTGGGGATTTTCTTTAAATTTTCTTTTCGTTCCCGGGCGGTTGCCAGCAATTTATAACTGAGATTGGCGATTTTTTGTTGTGCCAGGGGAACCAGATCGGCATCAGGACATTTTTGCACATATTTCTCAAAGCAGGTTAATGCTTCGGAATAGCGGGCTTTATTGTAGAATTTTTCGGCTCGGTCATATATTGCATCACCAACCAATGCATTTTTGGCAATAAATAAATAACCAATAAAGGCCATAGCAGTCATGTACATGCCTAATTTGGCAAGCTTTAATGGGGTGCCGGGGCGATTATAATAAGCTTTTAATTGATTGACTACTACTGATGTCTTTTTCGGTGGTACTTTTTTAACAAATGATTTTTTGCAATATATACAAACTTTACTCTGGTCTTTATTAATAGTACCGCATTGAGAGCACAGTATCATACATTCCTCCTTGAAGATGATAGCGCTTCCGGTATTGAAACGGGTTAAAATTGAACTGAGACAATGATCGGCGGTAAAATGCTAGGCGTAAAATATGTTGATTTTGCAGGGAAAGATTGTGCGGAAACTCGCGAATTTAGCGGAAATGTTTGTAAAATAGGTAAATAGACAAATGGGCAAATGGGCAATTTTTGAAGTTTGCTCATCTGCTCATCTGCTCATTTGCTCATTGTAACTGATCAAGCATTCGACGACTATGATCGCTGTCCGGGTTAATCGCCAAAGCCTTCTGGTAAAACTCAATTGCCCGGGCATTGTCGCCGGATGTCATAAATGCTTCGGCAAGGCTGTCGTATACATTCCAGGAGTTCGGGAATAATTCGGTGTTTAACTGGAATATTGCGATGGCATCTTCAAGCTTCTCTTGCTGAAGATATTGATAACCGAGGTTATTCAGCAATCCTTCCAGATTGGAATATCCGCTGGCAAAATTTGCTTGATCCGCTTTTATCGCAGCAATACCATCGGCAACTTTTCCGGATCGTAACATTTCCAGGGGAGACATATAACCTGCTGGTAATTTTTCCAGAATCCGTTGAGAATCTCCCCAATACATATGCAGTTGCGGCGCGGCAGCAGCGGATGTTTTCGTAAATGCAATACCCACCTCGTTGATGTCCGTTGTAAAAGCCATATTTCCAATCGGATGCAATTCGGATAACACCGAAAAGATGTTCCCTTCCAGTGGATCATCAATGGTTAAAAATAGTTGACTGTCTTTTTGGGTAATGTTCAGGATACCCATCTTGCTAAAGAGATATTTACCGGTTATCTCATCTGCCTGCGACTGATCCAGCGGTAAGGGCTTTGTGGGCAACGCCTCGCCTGCGAGCGCCAATTGCTGGAAATCTTTCGGGAGGGAAGCGAGCAATTTTTCATTTGGCTTATAGGACGCCACTGTATTTAAAACAGGATCTCTCCCGTTAAGAAAATCTTCATGGGTGTAAACCACCGGGATATCGGGATAAAACCATTCGCGTTGGTCTTCCGGAATGCTGCCTTCCCACCAGCGGGAAGAAATGTCCACCCGAATGCGGGAATTCGGAAGATAGATCGGGCGATTATCACCGAATAAGTTTGGACCTTGACCGGTTGGTTCGCCAACAAATAATGCCTTGGTGCGGGTTTCCAGCATGGCGGTAAAATTTACTGCTGCCGAAAACGTGCGCCGGCTGGTGAGCACAAAAAAAGCGCCGCGCCGGTTGATTTTCGGGTGGGTGCTTAGCAGCTCAATGAAATTCCCGAGCTTTTGATTATTGCCACCGTGGTTATTGCGGATGTCGAGGATGAAACGATCGAATGTGTTCTCATCGACAAAGGTGGAAAGACGCTCTACAAAATCATCGAGGGTTTCCCTCCCGGATTGATCCAGCACCTGATTAAATTGCACATATAGATGTTTATTGGCGGGATTTAACTCGAACCAATACCAGTCTTTCCGGCTATTACTAATTGCTGGTGCGCTCAGATTATCCACCGGCTTCAGGGCAGACCAGCCTAACCAGGTATAAAACGGCTCCGGCGTCATAGCGATAGTAATATTACTGCCATCAGGCTTTTCAAAGGTGAAATTTGTTTCATTTTTACTCGGAGTAATGCCAAGTCCGTATAGCAATTCTGCGGTTAGACTGATCATTTGAAAACGATATTTTTTATGAAGGTCGTTTTCTGCGCCGATCAGTGGTTTCATGCTCTCAAAAATCTGAAAGATATCCTCATCCGCAATCTTGAGCAGACGTGTGCCGACAATCTCCCGGTATGCATCTGCCGCATCAATGACAAATATGCCATCGTCGAACCAGTAAAATTGCAGGGGGTAAATATTCGCATTAATCGCCGGTTGATAGGGATGCAACCAGGTGTGTCCATCATTTGGTAAAGCAACAATTCGCATCAATTCGGTGATAATCTGTTCATCGTTTAAGGCAGGTATTTCCGCCTGCAATTGATCGACAGCGAGTTGGAAAGAGTCCTGAGTAACTGCTCGGAACAGATCGCGATGTCTGGCCGGCATTTCCCGGGCAAGGAAGGCCAAATCTTCCTGCCAGTCTTCTTTGCTAATCTCACCGGCAATACTATCCGGGAAAAGCAGCTGCCGGTAATCGCTGGCCAGGGAAATGGCCGTTGCGCCAGCCAGTAGAACCAGCAAAGCCCCGGCAAAACCCAAATAGCGAAAGAGTGTCCGCGAAGAACGAATTGATTTGATAGAGAGGAGCAGAAGGAAAAATAAAATCCCGCCAATGGTGCTATACATGCTTCCCCAAAATAATCCCCCAAAAGGATTGTCCAGCTTCATATAAAAAATGAGGGCACAAATACCGCTAAGCAGCAGCGTTCCCCAGAGAAACAGGGGATTTGGAAATTGTTTGTCACTTTTCTGCATGAAGACCTCTCTATTTGATCAGAATTCATACTAACGGAGAAATTTGGAAAAGTTTGCAAATCGTTAAAGGAAACATCATGTTACGAAAAATTTTGGAATTTCTGGGAATGCTCGCCGGGGCATTCGGATTGGCGATGGCGGTGAATCTTTTTTACAAACCGATGGCGATATTCGCCGGTGGTATCCCCGGTATATCGATTATTCTGTTAAATTTGTTTGGTGAGAATTTCAATGATTATCTCGGGATAATTATTCTCTGTGTCGCTGTAGTCTTTTTTATGATCCAGTTTGCCTACATGCGCCGGGAAAAGTTGATAAAATCGACGCTTACCCTGGCAACTTTTATTAGTCTGGTGCAGCTAACCACACCCTGGACGAATACGATCCTTATCTCTGAAAACATTCTGCTGATGGCAATTGGGGGCAGTATTCTCGCCGGACTTGGTGTTGGGTTTATCATCCTTAATGGATATAGTTTTATCGGCACGCTGGGCATTGCGGATATTCTCTCTGGTAAACTGGGGATTCCTCCCGGCAGAACGGTCTTAATGGTCGAGTCGATCGTGATCAGCTCCGGTAGCCTGGTGATTGGGATAGAGCAGGCAATGATTTCAGCAATTGCGCTTTATATGTTTTCAAAGACAATCCATTCGATAACTTTCGGTATGTATCAGCATAAGAAGCTGCTGATTGTTTCGCCGAAAATGGATGAAATCCGCACGCAGTTGACAAAAGAAGTTTGCGCGGAATCAAGCATTTTGATGGCAAATAACGCAATCAATAACATGCCACAAAATTTATTGATGATCATTATTCGTTACGATCAGTTTAAACTGGCACGGGATATTATCCGGCAATACGACCCCCATGCATTTGTGATTGCATCGGACGTCACCGAAATGATTGGTGAGGGGTTTCGGACCTTGTAGAATGAATTCATGAATTCATTCTACAGCCCCGAACCCCGGTTTCGCTTTCTTCACAAAAAATCGTATATTGCCGCATCAATCGAAATGGATGCTGCGAATGGAATTACCAAACTTGAACCAGACTGTCGTTGATGCGCTCCTAAAGAAAGAGACGGTCGAAAATGAAATTGAGTTGATGTTACCGGACAATTCCGGAAAAATGATGCCGGAGAAAGTGCTGCAATTCGGGACCGGTCGATTTTTACGGGGATTCGCAGACTTTTTTATCGACCGAGCCAATCAAGATGGATCATTTAATGGCAGCATCGTTGCTGTGCAATCTACCGGTAGGGACCGTGCAAAGAACTTTCTTAACCAGGATTATTATTACACGGTCTGCGTAAATGGTCTCCAGCAACATGAAGTGGTGGAGAATTACCGGGTTTGCAGCGCAATAAGCAGAGTATTAATCGCAACAGAACAATGGCAGGAAATATTAGCTGTTGCAGCCGCTCCGGCGTTGCAATTTATTATCTCAAATACCACTGAAGTTGGCATTACCGCGGATGAATCCGCCGATAGCCCAGATGGAAAACTTACCTCCTTTCCGGGAAGATTAACGGCAGTGCTGTATAAACGTTTTCAGGCGTTTCAGGGAGATCCGGAACGCGGGTTAATTATGCTCCCCTGCGAATTGATAGAAAACAATGGCAGCCGTTTGCAGGAAATCGTTTTGCAATTGGCCAAGCGCTGGCAATTGGAGGAAACATTTCTTAATTGGATCCGGGATGCCAATCAATTTTGTAATACACTTGTAGATCGCATTATTACGGAATCTCCCGGTGGCGAATCCGCGAGGGTAATACGTAAACACCTTGGTTATCGGGATGCATTATTTACAGTAGCGGAAACCTACAGCCTTTGGGCAATTGAAGGCGATGCTTCATTAGAAAAACAGCTAGCTTTCACAGCAGCGAACCCTACGATCATTATTCGGAAAAACATCGAAAAGTATCGTATGTTGAAGCTGCGTTTGCTTAATGGCGCCCATACGATTAGCGTTCATCTTGCTCTACTCGCCGGGGAACGCCACATTCTGGATATGATGCGTCATCCGTTAATTGCTCGATTCGTACAAACGGTGATGCGCAATGAAATTGCCACAACGCTTCCATTTCCCCAGGCGGAAGTGGAAGATTACATCGATGAGGTGCTTAGCCGTTTTAACAATCCTTTTCTTCGGCATCGGCTGATAGATATTACCTTTCAGTCTACCCGAAAAATGTATATGCGCCTTCTCCCGGTTATCCGGGATTATTATCAGCGCTTTAACCAGCCACCCCATCTGATTTGCGCTGGTTTTGCGGCTTATTTATTCTTCATGTATACGACAAAAGTAGATAAGCAATATCACGCTCATGTCGGAGATGAATTATATCCATTGCGAGACGACCAGGCCGAATATTTTCATCGCCAATGGCAAAGTGTTGATCTGGAGAATAAAGAAAGTTTGGCAGCGTTTGTTGCAACCATTTGCAGTAACGAAGAACTTTGGGGAATATCATTGACCGCCTTACCGGGGTTCTGTGAAAATGTTACCGAAAACCTTATTGATTTAATTCAGAATAGCATCACCGGCATGCTTTCCCGGCTGTCATTGAATACATAACCTGCGGACCTTTTATGAAACATTCTTTCAATAGTTTTTACCTGATCTTGTTAGCGATTGCAATCAGCATCTCCGGTTGCGATCATCCCCCGGTGGATGGGGAAGCGGAGAAAATGCCGGAGATACCCGGGAAAGTAGCCGTTAGTAAAGACTGTGCTGTTTGCCATCAACAAGAATACCAGGATTGGCTGGGGTCGCATCATGATAAGGCCCTGCAGACAGCAAATGACAGCAGTGTGCTCGGGAATTTTAATAATACGTCTTTTCAGAAAGATGGCATTACCACCCGCTTCTTCAAAAAAGACGGCGGGCATTGGATTCATACCGAGGGGCCGGATGGTGAGTTGCAGGATTTTCGCATCGATTACGTCATTGGTATCGCACCGTTACAGCAATATCTGGTCGCATTTCCCGGAGGGCGTTATCAGGCATTCAGTGTGGTTTGGGACACTGAAAAGGAACGCTGGTTCTCTCTCTATCCTGATGAAAAAATTGCCCATGATGATCCATTGCACTGGAGCGGCGCCTACCAAAACTGGAACATGATGTGCGCCGAGTGCCATTCAACCAATTTGACTAAAAATTTTGACTTTGATAGCAAAACATACCATACCCGCTGGGACGAAATCAATGTGGGTTGTCAGGCCTGTCATGGCAATGGCAGTGCGCATATCGCCTGGGCCGAAAAATATGATTCGACGAATAACTCTCCGACGCGGAGCGAGATGGCTTTGCGCAACGATTTTAAAGCGCAGCCGCAAATTCAGGTAGAAACCTGCGCGCCCTGCCATTCCCGGCGGCTGGCAATTACCGCAAATGATGCCCATGAATTACCTTATCTCGATCATTTTCAACCGGAATTGTTGCGTAGTGGTATGTATTATCCGGACGGGCAAATTCTCGAAGAAGTGTATGTTTACGGTTCTTTCCGACAAAGCAAGATGTTTCAGGCCGGTGTCCGTTGCAGCGATTGCCACAATCCACATTCACTGACTCTGGTTGCAGAGGGCAATGAACTTTGCAACCGCTGTCATCAGTCTGAAGCTGTGCGGCCATTTGAAAATTTAAAAATTGGCAATTATGATTTGCCCGAACATCATTTTCATAAAAGCGGTAGCGAAGGGACTTTGTGCGTCAGTTGCCATATGCCGGCGCGAAACTATATGGTTGTCGACCCGAGGAGAGACCACAGCTTTATTATTCCTCGTCCGGAAGCGACGATCGCTTATGGCACCCCGAACCCCTGCAACGGTTGCCATGCCGAAAAAAGCCCTGAATGGGCATTGCAAAAAATGGAAAGCTGGTATGGCCCCCGGCAGGAAATTCCGCTAAAAATTCAAGCGCTTGCCGAAGGTCAGCTGGGCAAACCGGGAAGCATTGAAAAATTAACCGAGCTCGTGCAGGACAAAGCGATGGCAGCAATCGTCCGGGCAACTGCTTTATCCGTGCTGGCGGAGATTAGCGGGCCAACGTCGAAAAGTTTACTGCAGAAGAGTGTTTCTGAAAAAGATCCTTTGATGCGAATTTCCGCATTGGAAGGCTTGTCTGCTGTTTCCCCGGAGGAGCGGGTAGTGATAGCGGCGCCTTTGTTACAGGATAAATCCCGTTCGGTTAGAATCACTGCTGCGCGGATGCTAACGACAGTGCCGGTAAGAATGCGAATCGCAGTCGATCCAGCCGCTTATCAGTCTGCACTGGCGGAATACAAGGCAATGCTCTATGAAAATGCTGATCAACCGGCAAATCTGTTAAACATGGGGATTAGTTTCGAGTATCTGCAACAGGCCGATTCTGCGGAAATTGCTTACCGGGCGGCAATTGCCGCAGACAGTTATTTTCTGCCGGCATACTTTAATTTAGCCTCATTCCTGAGTCGCCAGCAACGAAATGACGAAGCCGAGATTGCATTAAGAGACGGACTGAAATATGCACCGGAAGAAGGGGAATTACACTACTCTCTCGGATTGCTGCTTGCGGAAGAACAGCGTTTGTCTGAAGCAATTAATCATTTGGCGAAAGCTGCAGAATTATTGACAAACCGTCCCAGGGTTCTTTACAATTATGCTTTGGCGCTGCAGCATCTGGAAATGCGTCCTGCTGCGGAAGCGAATCTCTTAAAAGCAAATGGGATGGATCCCCGGGATCCGACAATTATTCATGCCCTGGCGATATTTTATGTTCAGGATGAGAATTGGCAGAAAGCCGAACCTTTTGCCCGGCAGTTAGTACAACTCACCGGTAATGATCCCGGCGCTCAGCAGCTCCTTCAAATGATTGAAAACGCGAAGAAATAAAAGAGAAATCATTACTTGATAAATTTTTAGAAAATAGGAGACCTTATGGATCGGCGTGCATTTTTGAAAAAAGGGATGGGAAGCGCCACGGCTGCAGCAATTATTCTTTCTGTCAAAGATGGTTTTGCGAATGCATTAGAAACGTTAGATCGATCGGAATCGACGAATTGGCGTGACGAATACCTGCTCGACCCTGGGGTAACCTATTTTAATCATGGATCTATCGGCACGATGCCGAAAGCAGTACATGCTGCCCGCCGGAAATACTTGGATATCTGTGAAACCAATCCCTGGTTTTATATTTGGAATAAACCCTGGCTGGAACCATTAAAAAATACCCGTGAAAAGGTCGCCCAGTTTCTCAATTGCCAGGCAGATGAAATTGTTTTTAATCATAATACAACGGAAGGGTTTAATCTCCTCGCATCCGGATTAAAACTTTCCCCGAATGATGAAGTACTCTTTAGTTCACTCAATCATTCCGGCGCCAGTCAGTGCTGGTTTCATTATGCTCCGGAAAAAGGATACCAGGTGCGACAATTCGAGATTCCACTGAATGAAGTAAAGCATCTCAGTGTGGCAGATGTTGTTGAGTTGTATGCTAGGGAAATTCGCGAAAATACCCGGGTGCTGGTGTTGCCGCACATCGACAACACGGTTGGCTTATTACATCCGGTTAAGGAAATCAGCAAAATGGCCCGGGAGAAGGGCGTGCGCTATATCGCTGTTGATGGCGCCCAGTCGGTTGGCATGATGCCGGTGGATTTACAAGCGTTAGATGTCGACTTCTACGCCATGAGTCCACACAAATGGCTGCAGTCGCCGAAAGGCACCGGTTTGCTTTATTTGCGAAAATCCGTACAGGCGGATGTCAAACCCTTTTGGGTAACCTGGGGACAAAAATCCTGGAAAGATACCGTGCGGATATTCGAGGATTACGGCACCCGTAACTGGCCGGAGGTGCTGACACTTGCCCATGCAGTTGAATTTCAAGAAAAGCTAACTATAGATCGCACTACGGAAATGCGCCGGAACTTACGCGAATACCTGTTGCTTAGCGTTCGTGAACACCCGAAACTTCAATGGCAATCCCCTTTGGATGGGGAACTAAATTGTTCCCTGTATAGTCTGGAAATAACCGGGGCAGACAGTCGGGAACTGGCCAGCAAACTTTTTCAGGAAAACGGGATTGTCGTCAGGCCATTTCATTCCGCGAATGCAAATATGCTCCGCCTTTCCCCGAATTTTTATAATACTAAAGCGGAAATCGATCACTTCCTAAAGAGTATTGATCTCGGATAAGTTTGTATTTTCCGGCGTCTCAATTCTCAGGAGATTTATTAACTGCTTGACTCATCACCCCGCTACAGCTAATTTGGCGCGCCGAAGCTGAAAATAGATAAGCATCCTTCGGCCTGCCGGAATAAGAAATTCGGCTATTTAATCTTTGTTTTTCTGTTGGAAATATGTCGTCATTTTTACCCCGCCGTTTCAAACTTGCTCGTAAAGATGCAGCCTTAAACATCAACACATTGATTTCAACAGTTTGCAATTAACGCTGGAAAATATATATGTCAGAACAGAATGAATTACTCATCGAAAGTTTTGAAGATTTAAACCTTTCGCCAAATGTGATGCGTGGACTGAAAGATGTTGGTTACGAAACCCCGACACCGATTCAAGCTGAAATTATTCCCTTTGTAATGGAAGGTCGTGATGTGCTTGGCCAGGCGCAAACCGGCACCGGAAAGACCGCTGCATTTGCCCTGCCGTTATTATCAAAAATCAATACCCGCCAAAAGGAACCGCAGGTATTGGTGTTAACCCCAACCCGCGAATTAGCTATTCAGGTAGCAGAAGCGTTTCAGAAATATGCGGCAAGAATTCGTGGATTTCATGTATTGCCTATTTATGGCGGGCAGGATTATACCGGCCAGTTGCGCCAGTTGAAGCGCGGCGCTCATGTCGTGGTAGGAACACCGGGACGAGTGATGGACCACATGCGTCGTGGCACCCTAATCCTTGATGGACTACAATGCCTGGTGCTGGACGAAGCCGATGAGATGCTCCGTATGGGATTTATTGATGATGTGGAATGGATTCTCGAACAAACCCCGGAAGACCGGCAGATCGCGCTTTTTTCTGCGACATTGCCCCGGGAAATTCGCCGCATTGCCAAAAAATACCTGGAAAATCCCCAGGAAATTACTATCAAGGTTAAAACCACTACTGCCGAAACGATCCGTCAGCGCTTTTGGATGGGCAGTGGCTATCATAAGCTGGAAGCACTTACCCGTATTCTGGAAGCGGAAACGTTCGATGGCATGATCGTTTTCGTACGCACGAAAACCGCGACGATTGAACTGGCGGAAAAGCTGGAAGCACGCGGATTCGCTTCGGCACCACTGAACGGTGATATTGCTCAGAAACAGCGCGAACGTACTGTTGAGCGTTTCAAAAAAGGGGAACTGGATATTCTCGTTGCGACCGATGTCGCCGCCCGTGGACTGGACGTAGACCGGGTGAGCCATGTTGTGAATTACGATATCCCTTATGATACGGAATCTTATGTCCATCGTGTTGGGCGGACTGGCCGTGCGGGACGTAGCGGCGAAGCGATTCTGTTTGTCGCTCCCCGGGAGAGACGCATGCTGCGCGCCATTGAGAAGGCGACAAATCAGCGCATTGAATTGATGGATCTCCCTTCCACCGAATCGATCAACGTGCAACGAATTGCCCGCTTCAAACAACGAATAACCGATGCGCTGGAAAATGAAGATCTATCCTTTTTCCAGGGAATGCTCGCTCAGTACCAGGTAGAGCACGACGTCGCTGCGCTGGATATCGCCGCCGCGCTTGGTAAACTTTTACAGGGAAATAGTCCTTTACTGCTGCCGGACAAACCAATGAGATCGGAACGGCCGGAAAGAAATCGCCGGGAAAATTCCCGGGAGCGGAAAGGGTTTAAGAAAGACAAAAAATCCCGCCGGAAAAAAGTATCGATTTTTGCTGATGAGGGAATGGGGCAATACATCATTGATGTTGGCTATAACCAGGGCATTAAGCCGGGGAATATTGTTGGAGCGATTGCCAATGAAGCCGGGCTGGCCAGTGATTTGATCGGGCAGATCGAAATTTATGATGATTTCAGCACCGTCGATTTACCGGAGAATCTTCCCCGGGAAGTCTTGCGTGCTTTAAACAGCGTTTGGGTATTTGGCTATCCGTTCAACCTGCGTCCCGCCGGAGATACAGCGATTTATAAACCGGGCAAAAAGAAGAAAAAGGGCAAGGGGAAAAAAGGCGGCTCCCGAAAACGGAAAAAGTGATCTGACAATTACTGAAAGCAAATGAGCATTTTTGCTCATTTGCTCATCTGCTCATTTATTTCTTCTCAGAAAATGACTGCAATAAATCGATCGGCACCGGGAAAATAGTGGTTGAGTTGTTTTCCGTGGCAACCTCCGAAAGCGTTTGTAAAAAGCGCAGCTGAATCGCTACCGGATAATCCTGAATAATCTGTGCCGCTTCCTGGAGCTTTTGCGCGGCCTGCTGCTCGCCTTCCGCATTAATAATCTTCGCACGACGCTCACGTTCCGCTTCCGCTTGTTTCGCCATGGCACGTTTCATTTCCAGGGGCAGGTCAATTTGTTTTACTTCTACCAGCGTCACCTTAATCCCCCAGGGATCAGAATGTTTGTCGATAATTTGCTGGAGTTGCTTGTTGATCTTTTCCCGCTGAGCGAGTAATTCGTCCAGCTCTACCTGACCGACAATGCTTCTCAGAGTCGTCTGTGATAGCTGCGAAGTAGCAAACTTAAAATCTTCCACCCCGATAATCGCTTTCTGTGGATCGATTACCCGAAAATAAACAACTGCATTCACCTGCACGGAAACATTATCCAGGGTGATAACATCCTGGGTAGGAACGTCGAGTACAATCGTTCGTAAGCTCACTTTTTCCATCCGATCGATAAATGGAATAAGGATGATCAAACCAGGGCCTTTTGCGCCGATAAGCCGTCCCAGGCGAAAGATAACCCCACGCTCATACTCCCGCAGAATTTTGATCATGTTGAAGATCAAAAGAATAAAGAAAATAAGTGCAATCATTCCCGCTGTAAAAATAACCGGCATAGTAATGACCTCCGTTTTTTCGCTAAGCGTTTCTAATGATTCTAGGACATCTCTTTTTTGACGACGATTAATTCCAGTCCATCTATTTTCAGGATTTTCACCGGATCATTCTCTTTTATTTCCTGATCACTTCTTGCCTGCCATATTTCCCCTTCATACTGAATTTGCCCGAGACCATTTTCAAAATGTCCCAGTGCAAATCCTTCGCTATCCTTCAGTGTTTCCTGGCCAATTGCCGGTTTAAGACGTTGTGCTCTTAAACCGATGCCGATAACGAAAGAAAAGAAGAGCGTCGTGGTGATGACCACCGTGGCTATTACCGGCCAGGAGACGCGCAGGTATGGCAAGTCTGTATCGAATAGCATAATCGAACCCAAAGCAAGGGCGACAATCCCCCCGATCGTTAGGGCGCCATGACTGACAACCTTGATTTCCAGAACAAACATGACTATCGCAACGATGATCAATAAGATGCCGGTAAAGTTGACTGGCAGCGTATTCATCGCGTAAAAAGCGAGGATGATACAGATCGCACCGGCAATGCCAGGGAAGATTGCACCGGTGTTATACATCTCGAACATGATACCGTAAAAACCGATAATCAGGAGTAAATAGGCAATGTTCGGGTCGCTGATGACATCGAGAATCCGATAGCGCAGCGGCATTTCCAGATACTGTCGATTGGCGTTTCGTGTGGCGAGGATTACCTGGGCAGTATCCAGGTCTACTTTATGGCCATTCATCTGGATAAGGAGACTATCCAGGGTGGGGGAGACGTAATCGATGATGTTCAGTGAAAGTGCTTCATTAGCGGTGATTGATGCCGCCTCTGTAACGGCCTTTTCTGCCCATTCAGCATTTCGGCCGCGTTTCTCCGCAACGCTTTTGATGAACGCGATCGCGTCATTGGTGGCTTTGCGCATCACCACTGTTTGCATGCTATCCTTCCCAACGCCCATATTGACGACACTGGCGGCGCCGATATTACTTCCCGGCGTCATCGCGGCAACATGGGCGGACATGGTGATGAAAGTGCCGGCAGAAGCTGCATGGGCACCGGCGGGATGGACATAGACCACAATCGGCACTTTTGCCGAGAGAATACCCTGGGTAATTTCCCGCATGGAAGTGACCAGACCACCGGGAGTGTCCAGTTGAAATACAAGGCAGTGGGCATTTTCTTCTTCCGCTTTCTCGATCATTGCCAACATATATTCCGATGATGCCGGGTTGATGACACCGTCTACATCGACGACATAAACAGATTGCTGTGCAGTGAGGGGGAAAAAACTAAGCAAGGCTGCGAAAAAAAGAAATAAGCCAAATCGGAAAGCCGGATATTTGCCGGGATGACGCATTGGTTGTCTCCCTTGTATAGTTGTTGGTCTCTGTATAAATGGTACGGTTTATTTTTGAAGTTGTCAAGCCATCTGTTTATCGGCAAAGTGGACATAGATGTTGCCGTTTTTGATATGCGGCTGGTAAAACGCGTCATCCATGCGCACTAAATTTGCCTAAGAATTTCCTGCTTCGTAGATTTATTACGGAGACAGAGACTAAAGAGGTGTTCTATGTTTGTGGGACATTTTGGGGTGGCGCTTGCCGGTAAGAAAACCGCCGAGCGTCCATCACTGGGAACACTATTTATGGCTTCCTATATGGGATTGCATTCCGCGCACTTTGATCGTGGAGTTAGCTATATTTGGCATTAGCTAACCGGCGCTTCTGGGCAGTAATCGTTTGCCTCAGCATTATTTATTTTGGTAACATCTTTGGTCCTCCCCCTCCATCTGTTAAAACTATCGGTATTGCCGGGCTATCCCAATGGTTGATTGTCGCCTGGTATTATTGGATACACCGACACCGTGAAATATCTTCTTAAAACAGAATGTAAATTACTGCTAAATGCTGCAAAGTCGATCAACTTAACATTTGTGGTAGGATCACATTTGGTTTAAGAAATATGCATTGCCGAACAAAGAGAAGTGAGAACCTCCAAAAGGGACAGGTGGTCAGTATGATAAATATTGACAGCGGCTATCTCCGCAAATTATTAAGCAATTTAGTGAGAATAAATTCCTGCAATCCTTCACTGACACCCGGCAGTCCCGGGGAAGGAGAAATCGGAGAGTTTATCTCTGGCGTCATGCGGGATTTGGGATTAACCGTGAATATGCATGTCCTCGGGCCCAATCGTGTCAATGTCGTCGGTATTTTAAAAGGCGAGGGGAGTGGACGATCTTTAATGTTGAATGGGCATGTGGATACGGTTGGTGTCGAAGGGATGAAGGATCCTTTTTCCGGCGATTACCGCAATGGTCGCATATATGGCCGTGGTAGTCAGGATATGAAAGGCAGCGTTGCAGCAATGATCGCAGCCGCAAAAGCAGTGCTGGACTCCGGTAAACAACTGGCAGGGGATTTAATTATTACCGCGGTGGCGGACGAAGAATATGCCAGTATTGGCACCGCCGATATTGTTCGCAACTATACCGCTGATGCGGCGATCGTTACCGAACCAACCGATATGCGCATCTGCCGGGCGCATCGCGGATTTATCTGGTATGAGATCGAATCTCTGGGCAAGGCAGCCCATGGCAGTCGTTATGAAGTCGGCGTTGATGCGATAATGCGGATGGGACGATTTCTGGCGGAATTGGATAAGCTCGAACAAGCCGTTCGCCAACGCCCACCGCACCCGCTGGCTGGTCCGCCCTCTCTGCATGCCTCGCTGATCAATGGCGGCACCGAAGTTAGCGTATATTCCGCGAACTGCCAGCTGCAGGTAGAACGGAGAACCGCACCGGGGGAGATCGCGGATACTGTTACCGCAGAATTCCAGGAAATCATCGATCGCCTGCAAGCCGCTGATCCATCGCTGCAGTTGCGTCTGAATCCTTTTCTGGAGCGCCCACCGTTCGAAATCGACGCTGATGCGGATATCGTTGGCGTTACCGATAAAATTTTGGAAAAACGGATTGGGAAAAAGCAGCCTCATTTTGGGGCAACATTTTGGACAGATGCCGCATTGCTGATGGAAGCGGGGATTGACACCATTCTGCTCGGTCCAATTGGGGATGGTTTGCATTCGAAAGAAGAGTGGGTGGATATGGATTCGGTGGTAGATCTTGCCCATGTGCTCGCTGAAACTGCACTTGAATTTTGCGGAACGACCGGCTAAAGAGAAGCTTATCCCTGGCAGGAGGGGCAGTAATAGAGTCTTCTGCTACCTGCATCTATCTTTACAATTTTCTCACCACAATCATAGCAGGGAAGTCCCTTTCGCGCGAAGGCATAAAACCGGTAATTTCGCCGGGGCTGCCCCATCGATTTCAACGCCTCGACCCGTGCAAGGTCATTGGTGATACCGGCAGTTTGATAAGACTGCACCGTGAGATTAACAATCGCATCAGCCAATGCGGTAAGCATTTCTTCTGAACAATCCATTGGCCGGGCCTGCGGATTGATCCCTGCTTTAAACATTACTTCGCTGCGCAGGTAATTGCCAAGCCCGGCAAGGAAACGCTGATCCAGCAAAAGGGCCGTAATTCTTCGCCGGTGAAATGTCTGCGATTGCAGTCGCTCCAAAACCTGCACTGGCGTTACATTCTCATTTAGAATGTCCGGGCCGAGGTTTCTCAGGAAGGGATGTTTCTCCAATTCTTCAGAGGTAAGCACTTCTATATCCGAAGCGCTGTAAAGTAGTGCAGACTTTCTTTCATTGTGGATCGCCAGACGTAATTGGCGGGTAGTATCCGGCAACCGGCCGGCTTTAACAATCATCCATTTACCATAAAGCTGATTGTGGCTGTAAATGGTCAATCCATTACCAAAGGAAGTAAGGAGTGCCTTTCCTCTTGCTTCAACGGAGGTGACCCGCTCACCGGTTAGGCGAGTATTGAATTGCTGTAAATGCGGAAAGGCAAAGAATACATCTCTTGTCCGCTTTCCGGCAATTGCCGCGGCTATTTTATCTGCTTCTCTTTTGATTTCCGGGCCTTCCGGCATTTTTTGCTCCATTCGATTTAGACGTTCAGAATAAAACCATCTCGAAATTAGTTTTCAATGCCAATTTTTTAAAACTCTTTCTTCGGCTCGCTTTGAAAGGGTAATGAAACCTATGCCCAACTATTTATTGAGAATGGAGGAAATCTGGTAATTGATACTTCTTTTTTATATAATCACATTTCCCTATACTCATATAGACTTTATGAAGGTCGCTGGCAGATAAATTTAGATGCCATTGTCTCTTAAAATTCAGGAAATGAAAATGAAAAAAATCAACCTGTCCGTTTTTAACCTTTCAACTCAAGATGA
Source organism: Calditrichia bacterium (assembly GCA_028284905.1). Lineage (GTDB taxonomy): Bacteria > Calditrichota > Calditrichia > RBG-13-44-9 > J075 > JACKAP01. The sequence continues at coordinate 108,075 of JANQQU010000015.1, read as the reverse complement.
TTGTATTTGCCGGAAGCATCCTTTTCGTTTTTTCGGCTGGCAGTTATTTCTGCTCAGTATGCTGCTATTCTCCGGCAGTGAGATGATATTTCCGCAAACGGTGGCCCCGGGAATCTGGGAAAGCAGCGGACCGCTAATAGACGTTTCTGTGCAGATAGTGCTGGAAAATCCTAATAATACTGACATTATCTATGCCGGCACAGTCAACCGCGGTGTTTTTCGCAGCACCAATGGAGGACGAAGCTGGGGGCAGGCAAATCCACCGATGCATAATTCCACCGTTCATCAACTCGCTTACATTAACGGTTATCTTTACGCAAGCATTTCGCCCGGGGCAGAGTTAGTAGAATCATCAACGGCTGTTCCGCCGCTTTTGCGAAGTAATGATGGGCTTAACTGGACAGCTGTTAATGGATTACCCTCGGTCCTCAGCACCACTTCGAAAGCACACATTGCTGCCATTGGCGATACGCTTTATGTGGGAGGTGAAAATGCCCGTATCTATCGCAGTAATGATAATGGTGCGAGTGTCATCGCGATTTTTGACGGTGAGGGAAATTCACCCATTACGGCAATTAAACGCTGGCAGGGAACAATCTATGCAAGCACCGCCGGGGCGGGCATCTTTTACAGTGCTGATGGTATTTCCTGGAATTCTGTCCCGTCGCTGGCTGAAATCAATGTTAAGAAGCTTCTGGCGACATCAAACAGGCTTTTTGCCACAACAGGGATTAGTGGCGACGCAGCTAACGCCGGGGGCAAAGGAATTTTCTATAGCGATGATGGCACAACCTGGCAGCAAACAATTGCCCCAATGGATGATAAAATTGTCAATGACATTCTCTTACAGAATGATACGCTTTATGCGGCGACAAATATTCTGGAAAATCCCGATGATAATGAGGAAACACCCCTGGGAATTTTTTGGAGCAGCGACAATGGCGAAACCTGGCAACAATTTGGCCCGCCAATGGATGATACATTCATTATGACGCTCTATCATAGCAGCAACACATTATATGCCGGTAGTGAAGGTGATGGCATGTTTTTAAAACCGGGTGGCAGTAACTGGCGACAAGCGAATCCGCCCCTGGATGACGAAACTGTCCTGATGATCCGTGCTATCAGTAATGGGGTCTTTGCAGCGACGGATATCGGTTTATTGTATAGCATCGATGCAGGGACTAATTGGGTGCTTCGTAATGTAATATCTCCGGCGGTAACTACTGGTTATTACATCGACGACAGCCGGATACTTAGCTACGGACGTGATGGTGTTCAGCGCAGCGTGGATGGCAGCAGTTCCTGGATCCGCGCGCTGGATCCATTAGATAAAAAAGTAGTAACATCTTTCATCGAAAAAAACGGCGCCGTATATGCCGCAACTGCTTTTGATGAAGGGTTTGATGATGGGATATTTCAAAGCTTTGACGGACTAAACTGGACCGAGGTGAATTTTCCGGACAGCCTGGAAGTGCTAATGATGGCTGAACAGGGAGGGGGAATGTTTGCCGGTGCCCGTAAAAAGGGAGGTGACTACGCTACTAACTTGTTTCGCAGCGAAGACGGCGTCAATTGGGGAATGGCAAATATTCCCGGTATTACCGATCCGGATATCGAATCTTTTTTCTCTTTAGGAGATACGCTCTTTGCCCGAGTTCAGAACGGAGATACCCGGGAATTGCATTTTAAAGCCGGCAGTAGTCCATGGGTTCGAAGCAATATCCCCCAGGATTCAGGGCGCGTTGTTGCGCTTATATTTGGAAATGATATGTACTACGCAGCCCGCAGCGGAACAAATCCATCAGGAGGATCAGCTATCTTCCGCAGTAGCGATGGTATAAACTGGGAAAGGACGCTTTTTCCGGCAAATGTTTCTCCGCAATCGCTAACAAACACAAATGAGACATTCTATGCCGGCACTGCAAGAGACGGTTCTTCTCAGATGGCTGCCAGCATTTATTACAGCGATGATGGCTGGGAGTGGCATCCAGCAACAGTTGGGGGAACAGCGCAGGTTGTCTCGACATTTATAACTATTGATGGGATTACCTATGCCGGCACTTCCAACGAGGGAAAAATATTCCGAACGATAGATAAGGGACGCCATTGGACCCCGTTAAATACCGGGTTGGACGATATTCGCTCGGTATATTCCCTCGGCGCCTATCAGTTTCCGGATGTGAACCGCTTCTTCGCAGCAACCTCCGGGGGGCTCTATTTTCAAACCATCGACCTTGATCCACCGCAAACTTTATCTCTGTCCATCGGTGGGCAACAGCGCTTTACTGCAACGCGCAATATCAGTCTCTTACTGGCTGCGGATGGCGCCGATTCCATGAGCATTGCGGAAGATAGCTTGTTCACAAACAGTGGCTGGTTAGCTTACCAAACCGCAAGCAGCTTTCAGCTTTCCGGAGAAGCAGGTAAGAAAAATATTTATGCAAAATTTAAAGACGTATCTGCTAATGAAAGCAATGTGCTCAATACCAGCATTCTTCTTGATGATGAACCGCCGGCCTTCCTTCCGCACAATATACCCTCAGGCGCGATTGCCGGGCAGGAAGTCGTCATTTCCCAAAAGGTCAACGACGTCAATCTGGCCCAAATGGAATTGAGTTTCTGGCGGGCCGGGGATGAAGCACCGTTTATCACCGCTTTCGATGATAGTATCGCCCGGATTGATGGCATCCTGGTCGGCAGTCAGGGACTTGATTATCGTATTACCGCCAGCGATTCTGCCGGCAATGATACCACGCTGCAGAATGGCGATCTGGACTTTTTTTCCCTGCCGGTAAATTTAGCTGCCGGTGATTTGGGCGATTCCCCATTAATTCCCGGTGGCTTTAACGGAGAAGCTTACCGGATAATTTCCATGCCAATGAATGTCTCCGGCAGTGCGGCTACTGCCGCTGGTTTTCTCGGTGATTTAGGCACTTACGGACAAAAAGGCGATTGGCGCTTCTATCGCTATCAAGGAGGAAATCAGTGGTCGGAAGGTGCTGGCCTGGAGCTCGCTTCCGGTGAGGCATACTTTATTCTAATCCGGCAAAGTCGCAACCTTACCAATCGGCAATCCGGCGAAACTATGCCGACAAGTGCCGGCATCAATGGCACAGTTCCCGGATGGCAATTGAGTGGTAACGACTGGACTTTAATTGGTAATCCCTACAATGCCGAGCTGGAACTCTCCCAGTTAAAGCTGAAGCGTTTAGGCAACCGGTTGAGTGAGAATGTTACTGGTCTACAAATTTGGCAATACGACGGAGAGTGGATAAAAGCCGGCGCAGATAATCCTGAAATTACTTTATTGCCCTGGACGGGGTTGTTTATTCGGGTACAGGAGGCCGATACAATTGTTTTTGCGAATCCCGATGATCCATTCAATGATGATTTTGAAGAGAAGAAGCCAGGCGGTAAAGCAGGCGTTATTACAAATACAAATGACTGGCAGATGCAAATAATTGCTGAAAGTGCTGGATTTACTGATAAAATTAATTATCTCGGCGTCCAGGCATCAGCCAAGGACAATCTGGATGTTAATGATTGGCACGAGTTGCCATTGCTGCCCGGGGGAATTACCGTGCGTTTTCCCCATCCGGAATGGGAACTGCCGGCAAATCTGAGCGCAGATATTCGGTCGCCCGGCAAAGATGGCTATCGCTGGCAATTAGAGGTTGGTAGCCAACGGAATTCCCCGGTTTCTCTCAGTTTTCAGGGCATTGAAACAGTCCCGGCGGAATTTCAGATTATCCTCGTAGATGAAACAACGCAGATCGCCCGGGATTTGCGCAATCAATCGCTGTTGGAAATTTCGCTACCTTCAAACGGCAATACTAAAGAACTAATTTTATTAGTGGGCAATGAAGGATTTGTAAATGCGAACATTAACGACCTGGATTTACTTCCGGCATTTTTTGATCTTCGCCCGAATTATCCGAATCCATTCAACCCAACCACAACCATTCGTTATGCCTTACCGGTTTCCGGAAAAGTGACCTTACAAATTTTTGATGTTTTGGGACGAAAGATTTCTACTGTGTTGGATAATGCCTTGCGGCAGCCTGGTTTCTATGAATCGGTGCTGGACCTGCGGATGTTTGCCTCCGGGGTTTATTTCTACCGGATTCAAATTGATGGCGAAAGAAATTTTCAAAAAACGCGTAAAATGCTCCTTGTAAAATAAGTATGATGCGAATATTTTTGTCGATGAACTTTGAAATGAACATGCACATGGGAAAATATGCAATCTCTACGGGAATGGCTCACTGAAGCGCCCTTTACATTAACGATGTCATCCGGTTTTTTTAGTTTCTTTGCCCATTGCGGTATTATTTCTGTTCTGGAGGATGAAGGTCTTGAACCGGCGAAAATTACTGGGTCCAGCGCCGGCGGATTAGTGGGCATCTGTTGGTCCTGCGGATGTAGCGCCAGGGAATTACAGCAATTCCTGTTTCAATTGAACCGGGAAGATTTTTGGGATCCGGCACCAGGGTGGGGATTTTTAAGAGGGGCACGGTTTCGTAAGATCGTTGATGAAATATGCGATCATCGCCGTCTGGAAGATGGACGGATTCCGGTGACTGTATCGGTTATGGATGTTTTTAAACGCTCGGTGGCTACGCTGAAAACCGGCAGTGCTGCCAATGCTGCTTATGCCACATGTGCCGTTCCGCTGATGTTTCAACCCCTGAGTTATAATGGCCGCTACTATTTGGATGGCGGCATCGTCGACCGGGCCGGTTTGGCCGGCGTCAGAGAAGGAGAGCGGGTATTTTATCACCACATCTCTTCCCGTTCTCCCTGGCGAAGTAAGAATAGCGCGTCTTTGGAAATACCCAGGCGACCGAATATGCGAAGTTTTACCATTGAATCATTACCGCGGGTTGGGCCGTATCGTTTATCTGAAGGAAAAGCGGCTTTTCAGAAAGCACAATCAGACTTTTCCCGGGCGTTGCAAATGCCGATTGCGGAAGCAGTACTCTCATTACCATAATCAGACAAGTGCCTGGAATAATTCAAAATAAATGAATTGCCCGATAAGAATTATATAGAAGCAGTAATAAGCTGATTCCATAGTTAGCAAGAAGAAAAAACAAACGAACTATTGAAGGAGAGACTTTGAACCAACAACCGACGCATAATTTAGCACTGGGATATATCCTCTGGATTTTTGGATTTTTAGGCGCCCATAGGTTTTACTATGGAAAACCAGTCAGTGGCACTATTTACTTTTTTACTTTTGGCTTATTTCTTATTGGATGGGTAGTGGACCTTGTGTTAATCCCCTCCATGGACCGGCAGGCTGATATCCGCTATGTCTCCGGTGAAGTCGATTATAACATTACCTGGATTCTACTAACCTTTCTTGGCGTATTTGGCGTCCATCGCATGTATATGGGCAAATGGCTAACCGGCATACTCTACTTGTTCACCGGTGGCCTGCTATTGATGGGAGTTCTTTATGATTATCTGACGCTTAACAGCCAGATATCGGAAGTCAATCAAGCGACAAAGGTGCAAACTGCCTAAACTGTTTAATGGATGCTGGCTTTTAGAGGAGTCAGCATCCGCTATTACTGGATGCGGCCGAATCAAGATATTCATTGCAATTTCCTGCCATTTGTTAAAGTTGATTCTAACTCACAGCTTTATTTTAGCGCTCTAAATCGCTTCCCACAAAATTGACCCAATTCATCTATTTCCTTTCATTGTATACCCAATTGAATCGATAATTCTCTGGTTTTAAGGGAAAATATCTCCATAATTGGGTATATTTCATTTTCCGGCTCGCTTTAAATTTAATTGAGATGCAGTTTATTTTTGCTGAGCCGGGATGGAACAGCAGGTTTCTGAATTTTCATGACAAAGGTTAGGGAGGAAACGCTGCTGTTCCTGCCGGTTTTTAACATCGGTTATTAAATGCTCATCAATAAACAACATTGCGACATTGATTAACGGTCAATAAAATTGCCGAAACCCCGTCAATATTTAAGAAGAGGTGAAACATGAAGAAAAAGCAAAAGTCTTATGGATTTCTTATGATTATTTTAATGACACTTTTATCGGTTGGAATTGCGTCTGCCCAGGATAATAATCAGCAGCCACAGGCGCCCTGTAGCCAGCCGGAAGCAGCCCAGTTTGATTTCTGGCTGGGAGAATGGGAGCTTACCTGGCCGGGTGGACAGGCCGGCACTCCTGCGGACCAGCAGGGGAAGGGAAGTAACAAGATCGAGAAGTTGCTCGGCAGCTGTGTCGTTCAGGAAAACTTTAGCACCGGGGACGGATCATTTATTGGAAAAAGCTGGTCTGTTTATAATGCCCGGACGAAGCAGTGGCAGCAAACCTGGGTAGATAATTCCGGCGGCTATCTCTTATTTACCGGTAGTTACGAAAACGGAAAAATGGAATTACGGACTGCAGCGGTCGAACGTGCAGGCAAGACCTTTGTCTCCCGCATGGTTTTTGAAAATATTAACGAAAACACGCTGGATTGGAACTGGCAGCGCTCTGATGATGGTGGAGAAACCTGGCAAGATGTTTGGAATATCCGCTATACTCGTAAAAAACAAAGTTGATAAGTTAAGTTTAAATAGTAGCTTGCTGGTAAATTGGGTTGAGTGAAAATTATTACCATTTGGTGATAGGCTAAAAATTGATTATTTTGGGCCGCTAATTCTGTAAAACGCTGCAATGTAAAGCAAGAGGAGTATCGCCATGAATAAAACCGCCAGCAAACTACTTCACAAATATGCTGCCCATTCGGATACTGATGTCCGCAAATTAAAAAAGTGGTGGAACACTTTAAACTGGCAGGAAAAAACTGCTGAAAGAATTCGCATGGAAGAAGAAATGGGAGTTGAAGAAACCGAAGAAGCATCCAGCGACGAATAAGTATTTTAGAAAATCCTCTTTTTCGAAGGCAATTCATAGTTCAGAATTGCCTTTTCTTTTTTATACCCCCCTTTAAATTTCCCCCAGAAACGTTTTGTGCGAGAATATTACTGAAACCGTGATAATTTCGTGACAACTCCTCGGTATATTTTTTCGAACGATAAAGAAAACTCTTGGCATATTCAGCGAATTTTAGCTACGCTATTGGAGATGCGCAATTAATTGTGGAAAAGAATGACTGCCGAAGCCAACGGTGAAATCCTGAGAAAAGGTTAATATGGAACATCTGGTGATAATTGGAAACGGGGTTGCTGGTATTACTACTGCCCGTAATGTTCGCAAATTAAGTGACATGCAAATAACAGTGATCTCGAATGAGACGGACTATTTTTACTCCCGGACAGCCCTCATGTACATCTTTATGGGGCATATGCGTCTGGAGGACACCCAGCCCTATGAGAATTGGTTCTGGGAGAAAAACCGAATCGGTTTACTCCGTGGCCACGTTGAACGGGTCGATCATGAGAAAAAAGTAGTTGTTTTGGACCAGGGCACCGAAGTGCCTTATACCAAGCTCGTCCTTGCCACCGGCTCCCGCAGCAACAAGTTTGGCTGGCCAGGCCAGGATTTGCCGGGCGTGCAGGGGCTTTATCACTATCAGGATGTAACCTTGCTGGAAGAAAATATTGCCGGTGTAGAGCGAGCCGTAATTGTAGGGGGAGGTTTGATTGGCATCGAGTTAGCTGAGATGCTAATCTCCCGGAATATTCCCGTTACCTTTGTTGTAAGAGAGAAGGAATACTGGGACAATATTCTGCCCATTAATGAAGCTGCAATGATTAGCAATCATGTCCGGGAACATGGCATAGATCTCCGCCTGGAAACAAATTTAGTGGAAATCCTTGCCGGCCCAAATGGACGGGTGCGGGCGATTACCACCGATAAGGGGGAAGAAATTTCCTGCCAGTTGGTTGGGCTCACCCCGGGTGTTCATCCGAATATCGATTTAGCAAAAAATTCCGGCATCCCGACCCAACGGGGAATACTGGTGAACGACTTTCTGGAAACAGAAATTCCGGACATTTACGCAGCGGGTGATTGCGCGGAAATCAAAGTAACAGATGGCGGTCGCAATCGCATTGAGCAATTATGGTATACCGGCCGTCAGCATGGCCAAACGGTTGCGCGTACTATCTGTGGACATCCCACTGAATATGAACGGGGCATTTGGTTCAACTCGGCGAAGTTCATCGACATCGAATATCATACCTACGGATTCGTCAGTAATGTACCCCGTGATGGCGAATCCTTTTTCTATTGGGAAGATGAAGGCCGGAAACACTGTGTACGCCTGGTGTATGACAATACGAGCAAAGCGGTGACCGGAATGAACTTCTTCGGCATTCGTATGAAGCATCCGGTTTGCGAAAGTTGGATACGGGATAAAAAAGATGTCGAGTATGTCGTTCAGCACCTTGCCGATGCGAATTTCGACCCGGAATTTTTTAAGCCCTACTGGGAAAAAATCGTCGCCGCTTATAATCAACAGTTTGGCAGTCGTTTAACTGCGAAGTCCCACGGTGGCTTTTGGGCGAAATTTTTGGCCGGTTAAAACTGTGTTTATGCTTCAATCAATATTTTGATCCGAGACGAATAGAAAGAGAAATTGGAAATGACTGCGAATACACATGCTCATCATCAACCTTCGAAAACTTTGAAAATAGCCGGACTGATACTTTTCCTGCTTGGTCTGGCCATCTTTACCGTCAGCATCGGTATTGGAGAATATCGGATAGATAGCACTACACTGACTGCTGCCGCGGATAAAGTGCCTGCTGAAACGCTGGCATTGCTGGCACCACTGAGCGGGGAAACCTTCCAAAGTAAACTTGCTGCGCTTGATGCGATCGAATCCCATATAAACACCGCCGAGCATCCCCTGCAGGATTATCAACTGGGCGTCTACAAATTCTGGATTCTTAAAGCAGCCGTTTCCGGACCGCTTCGTGATCATACCTTATTGTTTTTCTTTGCCAGCATTATCCTCGCATCGCTGGGAGCGCTAATCTATATTTTGCCGGATATCAAATCTCTGCCCGGGATAAAGCATAACAATATCTTTTTTAGCAGCACCATGGGACGCGGATTGCTGGGGATCTTGTTGGGAGGTTACTTGATCGGGTTTTACATCCTCCTTTACTGGTATCCGGAATACATCGTCAATGTTATTGTTTTGCTGGACCCCTTAAGCATGTTTCTACGCAAACTGCCGGCAGATCAATGGTTCCTGTATGGTGTGCTTTATACGCTGGCGGTTACGGTGATGGGCGTGCGCATGTATATGAAATATCGACATAACCGCTACCACCTGATTCGCACGACTTCCGTGATCTTTTTCCAGTTCGCCTTCGCTTTTATGATTCCTGCATTATTGGAAAGATTTAATCAACCGAGCATGGATTTAAAAAATGCCTGGCCGTTGGATTACACATTGTTTACCGACTGGCGCTTGTCTTCCTTACTGGATGGCGGCACGTTGGGAACGTTGATGCTTATTTGGGCAATCATTTTGATGCTGGTCGTCGTTCCCTGGATGACCTATCGCTATGGAAAACGCTGGTATTGCTCCTGGGTTTGCGGCTGTGGTGGCTTGGCGGAAACGCTGGGAGATCCTTTCCGGCAACTGTCTGATAAATCGTTAAAAGCCTGGCGTTTTGAAAGAATAATCATTAACGCAGTATTGGTGCTCGTGGTTGTAATGACCGTTATGCAGATTGCCAATTTTACGTCTGATGGGGCTTTGTTCAGCAATTACACCTGGCGGGTAAACCAATGGTATTCCTTCTTTATTGGCTCTGCTTTTGCCGGGGTCATCGGTACCGGGTTTTATCCGCTGATGGGCAACCGGGTATGGTGCCGCTTTGGCTGTCCACTGGCAGCGATCATGGGCATCATCCAGAAATTTAAGTCCCGCTTTGTTATTACCACGAACGGCGCTCAGTGCATTTCCTGTGGAAACTGTTCCACCTATTGCGAAATGGGAATTGATGTCCGTTGGTATGCACAACGCGGACAGAACTTTGCCCGGGCTTCCTGCGTGGGATGCGGGGTTTGTGCAGCGGTTTGCCCCAGAGGCGTATTAAAACTCGAGAACACTGCTCCCGGCAGCCGTTACAATGTTGCCATGGAAGATTTGATGATGCAGGATATCTCCGAATCTTCACCGTTTGTAAAATAGTGAATCCTGAATCAGCACTTTACTGTAACGGATATTTAGACTACGCATATTTAAAACACGCATGTATCACCCAGCTTTTGCTGCAGGGTGATACATGCCTAAAGTGAAAGAATACAACGTATTAAGCTTTTATTAATCTCAGATAGTTCTTTCGGTATTTAGTATTCGCATAATTTCTTACCAGAAACATACTCCTAAAATTATTTCTTTTTTTCTCAAACTGTTTCACTTATCACAGCAACTTATTGTGAAAAGAATTACTTATTTCTGTAATTGACAGACACTGCTTCGTTAATTGAAATGACATCCCCACAAAAACTGTTTCCTCAAGATTAATCGGGACAAAATTTTCTGGGTATCCTCAGGAGCGAGGGTAGCCCGGCCTGATATTATAAATGAATAATCAGGGACGATACTATCCATCAAGGATGATGGTTCATTTATATCTACATATTATGGGATGTCAGTACTTCCGCTTTCCAAAACCGATAAACCTTGCGTAGGCAAACTTTCTGATTCTGCGCTTTTACAAACTCACATTCAAATTTTGAAATTTCTTTGCATCGGGAAAAATTCTTCTTGAAGTACACCGATTTCTGGATTAGATTGAAAATGTTTAATTGCGTATTGCATTTATTCTCTTTCGAAATTTTTCTCCTGTTCCTTTGATTCTCCGTATTTTTTTCTGACAAATTTTTCACCGTTTTAGTTTTACGGCTTCTTTGAGATAACACAAAGCTTTGCCTGTTTAAGGCCTGCTAAGTATTTGCCGTTACCTTATTCCCTTTGTGTATGGGGATAAGGAAGAAAACATACTCGATTTATCCCTTTTTGCAGGGAAACTAAAAATCGATTTTTCTCATAAACTAACTTTAGAAAGGAGGACAGAAAACCTAAAACCGGGAGTTTATCCCGCAATAAATAACCTATTAGCTCGATTTAATAAATCCAAAAAAGGAGATTTTTCATGCATTTAACTATCACTGCCCGGCATTTTACCCTCCAGGATGAACTGAAGTCATATATCGAAGAGAAAGCGGAGAAAGTAAAAAGATTTTATGATGGTGTAATAGGAATGGAGATCGTTTTGGGATGGGAAAAGACTTCCCGGTATACCGAATTTAAAATCTTTGTGAATCAGCGGCAAATTATTATAAAAGAGTCCTCTGATGAAATCCGAAAGTCGTTCGACCTTGCACTGGATAGGGTGCTACGGCAGATCAAACGTCATAAAGACAAGTCGCAAAAATCGGGAAAAAGAAGAAATTTTATTCCTGATTATCTAAAAAGTTAAAAACGCATGGAAAAAGACATTTAAGTATGAGGCCGGTTAATTTCTTAACCGGCCTTTTTTATGTAAAAACGTAGTTTTTAAATTTGCCCTTTCTGTTTTATATTATCTCACCATGATTTATATAACTGATACAATTTCCATCGAAGAAAAAGAAATAAAAGAAACTTTCATTCGTTCTTCCGGTCCGGGTGGGCAGAATGTCAATAAAGTGGCCACAGCAGTGCAGCTGAGATTTCATGTGCTCAATTCGCCCTCATTACCGGAAGAAGTAAAACTGCGCTTGATTAAGCTGGCCGGCCGGCGAATTACCGGTGATGGGGAGTTGGTTATTGTCGCCAGACGCTATCGTACTCAGGAGAAAAATCGCGCAGATGCATTGGAGCGCCTGGTTGAGTTGATTCGGAAAGCTGCCCGTCGACCAACTCGCCGCAAAAAAACCAAACCAGCATTCGCGGCAAAACAAAAACGATTGGCAGATAAGAAACGCCGGAGCGAATTAAAAAAACAGCGGCGAATAACACGCTTTGACGACTAAGATGATACGCTTTACCTCATTCAGGAGTATTGCTTGAGCCAGGATTTCAAATTTCCGGAAAGACTCGCTGGTTTTTTAAGGCCTTTTCGGGATGCATCTTTTAAAGAAAACTTTCAGGAAGTTGCCCCATGGCTGGCCGGATGGCTGGTTTCATCGCTGTTTCTTTTTTATAATGTGCATCAACGCTTTGTTTTCCCGATTTTATTGATCTTTTTCTTCTTCTTTTCCTGGATAAAGTTTACTAAGCGATTGCAAAGCCGCTTCTCGTTATTGCCGGAATTTCTGCTGGCTTCCTTTCTGCTCGGCTATTTTCTGCAAACCGTTCTTTCTTTTTGGCTTTCTTCAAATGGCACACCACCGGTAACAACTGGCTTTTTCCTCAATATTTTTCAAATCGCTTTTCTAACCCTACTGGCGACAAGCTTCGGGTTGCTGCTGCTCTATAAGAATCAGGAAAGTTATGGACTTCAGGTCATCCTGTTTATACTGGGATATTTCTACCACTTTGTAATTTTTGATGATAAGTATTTTCTCCTGATTGGTCTGAAATTACTGGTGCTTTTCCTGCTGCTCAACAAAACCCGCTGGTTAGAAGAATTGACCCTGACAGAAAGCTGGGCCTATTTAATGCTCTTTAGTGGTGTTCTTTATCTATGGTGGAACGCGAACTATCTGGAGGATGTTCATCAGCGCGTATTTAGCAGCAGTTGGATATGGCAATCTATCCCCAGCTATTTTCATTTGCTTTCGAAAATGTACCTGCTCGCATTGGTCATTCGTATTCCAATCGTGATGATCTACAACTATGCCTCACTGGCTCGAAAGCTTCGGGTTTCCGGATTATTACAATCGACCGTTCCGCAAGCCATTCAATTTTTTGTGTTGATGGCGGTTTTCTACTTTTTCCTTTCCGGATGGCAAGGACAATATTTGAAGGATGCATTTGCCGAACAGTTTGAAAAATTGAAATCCGGTGAGAAATTTACTGCCGTCGAGTATCGGGAATTTTTCCTGGATGATAGTAGCGGCGTCATTTCTCCGGCCAATGCGCCGTTGACGCCCGCCGAGATAAGAAGGCTGCCCCGGGGAGGTAGTATTCGCTTTACAAATCAGGATACCGCCGGAAAAACATTCGATCCCGAAGACTTTTATATTTTCCAAAAATCCCGTTCCGGAGATACGCTTTTATTTCAAGTCGCCCGGGTCGATACAGCATTCCTTTCTGCGGTAAAGCAACGCCTCCGACTATTTACCGGTTCGCTGATGTCTGCCTTTCCTTTTAGACCGGACTCTCTCGATCAATGGGCTTATTATGTCCGAATCTTCGATGATGATCATTTTATCCGTCCATTTCGTTTTGGGATTCTGCCCTATGATTATGATGATGCCGTTAATATCACCCTCGATAGCAATCCGGACAACACCCTCGATGTATCGATTGTTGGCATCAGACGCTTAACCTTTGGGCGCATTTATATGCCACTGTGGGATGGGATGGAAAAAACCGAACATTACCTTGGGGTGGATATCCTGTTGGATGTGAATGCCGGTTTATTAAGAGGCGGCGTTTGGAAATCTATCTTACTGGTAGGGTTATTATATCTTTTCATAAATGCGATTGTTATCCGCCGGGTAGTGACTTTTGGTAATAAGATTAACCAGATGATTATTACAAAGTTCAATCAGCTTAAGACAGGCATTCTGGAAATATCCACCGGTAATCTTGATCATCAGATTTATTTTGAAGGGAACGATGAGTTTGTAGAATTAGGCCGGTCCTTTAACCAAATGGGCGAGCGTTTGAAGCAGAGCAGGGAAGAGGAGCGGGAAAAGGATCGCTTGCAATTTGAACTTCGCAGCGCCCGTGATGTTCAGATAGGATTATTACCCAGCGAACTACCGAAAATTGATGGCTATGAGGTGGCAGCTGCCCTCCATACGGCTACCGAGGTCGGAGGCGATTTTTACGACCTTTTTGAATTGGACGAACATCGCTACCTTTTTGCGATTGGCGATGTTTCCGGAAAAGGTTCTTCCGCAGCGCTGTATATGGCGCAATGTATGAGCCTGATTCGTTTTGCTCGGCAATTTACCGATGATCCCGGAGAAATATGCCTGCAATTGAATGACTATTTTGCCAGCTCTGTCGTCGACCGCCACATTTTTGTCACCTTGATTTTAGGAACACTGGACACGCGAACCAATAAAGTTGTTTACGTACGGGCCGGTCATACCGAGCCGGTTTTTATGAATGGCAAACAGAAGAATGCGGATGTTTTTCTAAAATCCAGTGGTTTAGGCATCGGCCTGACAACCAATCGGAATATCTTCAAGAAGACGCTTTCCCCGGTGGAATTAACATTTGAGCCTGGAGCGACGCTTGTGCTCTATACGGATGGTTTTATTGAAGCAGTGTTGCCGGAGCAACAAAACGATGAAGTAGAGAGGGATGGTGACATTATTTTTGATGAGAATACTTTAGTAGAAATTCTCACTCAGAATAATAACCTCGGCGCGGTCGCCCTAAAAGGTAAAATGGAAGACCGCTTGAACCAGTTCTACGGATTTTATCCCCGTGTAGACGACTCGACAATTCTGATTCTGCAGCGCGAACACCGCTAATGTTAGCCAGGTCAATTCGTTCATTTCTCAGGCTGCCGGTTTCTAAATTTTATCCAATCAAAATTATTTCAATTACTTAACTAAATTTTCACTTTCCTGGTAATTCTTCCAACCAAGGCGTTTTGCTGTTTATGAATGAGATTCAGCAAAAAAATCAAATTCACTAATTTGTTGAAAAAAATAGATTTAGAGCTAAATCACATTTTTTAAAGATTGAAATCTAAATATGTGTTTTAGAACGCCCCGATTATGGTTGCTGCTGCTTAACCTGAGTAGACAGCAATTTTCTATCCACCATTAACTAGCGGGAGCGTGTATGACGGATAATACGCACATTACTCACTGGAGGGAGCTATGTAATTATTTGAGTTCGCAACCGGGAAATAGCGCTGCAAAAGCGAATATACCGGCGCATTTATCTTACCTGTTATCTCATCGCAACAAACGACAGCGAATGATACTGGATGTTGTCTTCTATGCTTCGGGATGGGGCTGGCGCTTAAGAAAAGATTGGGTGAAACGCCTGTCAAAAGTTGTCGCCTAAAGCTTCAAAATTATCTTTAAAATTTACATTACTATTTTTGCCGTTGATTAACCAAGAAGGCTTCTGCCGTTTACATCTTCTTGGAGATCTCACTTTTTGCTTGCATAAATACCGGGTTCTCCTGTTTGTGCTTGTTTGTATATCCTTTCATTTTTCTGCGAAATCCCGCGTTTTAATACATTCTCTTAATTTAGTAAAAACAACAAGAAGCCTGTTCCCGCCTGTCATTTTTTTGCATTAATTATCAAAAAACAGTATCTTTTAAGTAGTTAACAAGACGCTCATCGGTAAAAGCCGGATGCTTAAAACCGAAAATCCAATAACTAACTGCTTATTCGATTATGGTCAGAAAATTTACCATTTTTCTGTTATTGATATTTCTCTGGGGCTGTAGTACAACAGCGCCTGTTCAACAGCGTCCGGCAAAAAAGCCTGCGCCGCGGATACCGGCCCTATATGATAAATACGGATTTCCGGTGGGAGGCATTTACCCGCTAATTGATGATAAAGGATTTATTGTCGAAACTTTCCGGCTAAACCTGAAACGCCTGACCGGTTTTGGCTGTGCGAGCCGGAAAACCCCACAGGTGAACTACTATATGCATGCAGAGGCTTTGGAGTATTTCGAACGGATGCAGGCTGCTGCGCGAAAATCCGGTGTTCAGCTCTCTATTTGTAGTGCCTACCGGGATTATGCCCATCAAAAACAGCTGAAACGGCAACTGCCGGGGAAAGCGATTCATCCGGGATATTCAGAGCATCACCTCGGAACTACAGTCGACCTGGTCGGTGTAACCTGGCGCAGTCAACGATTTCGCTGGCTCTCCCGCAATGCGCACCGTTTTGGATTTATACTAACCTACTACCGGCGTCCCGAACTGGGGGTAGGGGAAGCGAATCACTGGAGATTTGTTGGGGTGGAAACAGCAGAAACCTTTTATCGGCTATATGGGAAGCGATATTAAAGAAGTATCGCGAGGGTCGTTCATGGAAGGTTGAAAAATTAAAACAAGATAAGCTTGTTGTTTATTAAGGATTTGCAGAAGTAGTTATGTGCCTGATTTTCCTGCCAAAAAATCTCAATTATATCGTCCATTTTGCTTAAAATGCTGTGATGTATCGCAAAAATAATAAAAAAAATAAGGCATTTCGCTCATACTTTTCTTACATTAAGTGATGTAATTCACGGAATGATAAATAATTAGCATTGGTGGGACTATGTATTTCATGAAAGATGATATAGTGAGGCACAAAGATTTGCCGGATCTTGGTATTGGCAAAGTGCTTGAACACGCTATGGGAAATAAAGTCCGCATTTTCTTCCTTACCTGCGGCGAAAAGAAATTCGATACAAATTATGCTAACCTGATTAAGCTGGAAGGCGACGAAGCCAGCCACCCCCTACTTGACAACCTGATGGTTCCAGATAAAGAGAAAAACCTGCCTTACCGACGGATTGATGAACTTGTCGATGAATTTTACAAAATTGCCCCGGATGGTTTCCAGGACAAAAAATATCGGGAAAAATCTCGGGAAAAGAAATTGGACCTCAACAAGCTTTTAATGGAAAATCTCAGCCAGGAAGCATTTGAGCAGTTACTGGACAACGAAAGTTATAGTGAAGTTTGCGAACATGCCTTGAAGGTAGTTGATAAAATTAACCTGATTGCGCCATCCGAAAAGAAGCTGCTAAAAGCGGCACTTGAAAATGAAGATAATCAGGAACTGTTTGCCAAACGCCTTTATAACCTGATACATGATGATCAGGAAATTCGGATTCGCTTTAACCGCTTTGTTAGCTGTTTGAATACCATCGGTGCCCCGAAATGGACAATTCAAACCTTTTTCCTCTTTGCTGCCCATCCGGATAAATATATTTTCCTGAAGCCGACAACCAGTCGCAATGCTGCTGCGGCATTCTCCTTCGATCTCAATTATCGCAAAGAACTCAATTGGGATACATATGCGACGTTGTTATCGTTTGCAGATTATGTTCGTAAGGAATTGGAAAGTGTTGGCGATTCCCTGCAGCCGGAAGATATGATCGATGTGCTTTCTTTTACATGGAGTGTTGCTTCGGGTAAACTCGTTTAATTTATTTACCTGAAGCCCCTGACTTCGCCCGGTTAGAATCTTTTTTCGGTTGTAACCGGGCGGTGTAAATTCTGTTAAATTTTTGATCTACCCACAGCCGTGCAACAAACGGTTCATAAGCATCCCCCGCATCAATTTCTACAAAATGCTCGCCATAACTCAGCCTCGTATCCAATGGTGAATTACCCATATTCTCCCCGTCGATAGTCACTTTACCATTTACCGGAAAGGTCCGTAGCGATATGTGTTTGTAAATAGTAACCGGTTTCTCAACCAGAATATGCTGATTGGAAGAATTGGCCAAATGTACTTTTCTCAGGTAAGGCTCCGGATCGATCGCTTCATTGTTGAGGATTATGGTGAAATGGAGATGAGGCCCGGTAACGCGACCGGTGGCACCGGCCCTGCCAATAAATTGCCCACCAGCGACAAAATCGCCCTTGGAGGCGTCAATGCTGGAAAGATGATGATACTTCGATATAAAGCCGCCCTCGTGCGTTATTTGAATCATATTTCCGGAGGTCTTGTTTGATCCGGTAAATGTGACCACTCCGCTTCGCCAGGCAAATACCGAATCGCCAATATCCACATCCAGATCTATCCCCTTATGAAATTCCCATTCCCGTGATTTTCCGAAAGGATTGTCGCGATAACCAAAGTCGCTGGTAATGATCCGCCATTCTCCCAGTGGATGATAGCTGATTGGTTCCTGGGCAAAAAGTAGCGAAGAGAAGCAGATGAGAAGAAGGAAAATTGCCAGAAGTTGTTTCTGCAAGGAAAAGGTCGATGATTCTAAACGTCCGTGTAGAAAAGTCTTAATCATTTGTTCTGGAATTTGGGTGTGTGCTAAAAAATACCGGCTAACTAAACAGGGCAGCTAACCGGTATTAAAATTAATAAGAAAAAAGTTGAATCAAATCAACCGCTGGTTTTGTCTTCGGCAGCTTTCTTCAATTTATCATTCGCATAAATTGCAACTTCTACCCGGCGATTCTGCTGACGACCGGCGGTGGTCTCATTATCAGCAATCGGCTGGGACTCGCCATAGCCCATAATGGTGAAACGATTGACCGTTACTCCCTGGCCAGCAAGGAAATTGGATACAGACTGCGCTCTTTTCTTGGAAAGTTCCAGATTATATTCATCGGAACCAGTCGCATCTGTATGGCCTTCGAGAAGGATTTCGGTATCTTCATATTTCTTCAGGATCACTGCCAGTTCGGAGAGCTCACCCTGGAACTGGGATTTTAAATCGGATTTATTCACATCGAAAACAATGCCGGAGTCAAAGGTGATTTTAATCCCCTCACCAACACGCTCAACTTCAGCGCCATCAATGTCTTTCTCGATTTCGGCTGCTTGCTTATCCATATAACTGCCGATATATGCGCCGGCTGCCCCACCAATAGCTGCCCCTAAAATTGCACCTAATGCAGTATTTCCGGTAGCATTGCCAATAACACCACCAACAACGCCGCCGGTAGTTGCACCAATAGTTGCCCCCTTCTGGGCGCGCGTCATTCCGCAATTTAAAGATCCTAGAAGCAGACCAAGAATAACCAAAATCTTAAATACTTTTTTGAACATAAAATCTCCTTTTTGAATTCCGTTCAGAAAAATCGCCAATTTGGGCCTTGTCACCTATAAAATATTATTTTACATTAAGTTTCAACAGGACGAAACTAACGGACAAAAATTTCGGTTCAATATAGCATACGCTTTACTAAATGTAAAAGAGCATTTTTTAATTCTCGAACACCCACCACCGGGATCAGGAAATCTGCTACTTAAACGACCTTTGCGAATCAACACCGATCGGACGCTGAATGGATAAACTTAAGAAAATCACCGTACTGTTTACCGGTTTTGCGCTGGTAGTATTGATGAGTTGGATCCTCTCCATTACAGGTAAACCGCTAAAACCAATTTCCAGCGACAACTATCGGCCGATTCCGGAAAATTCTTTCCGGGGGACTACGGATGGTGCTACTTCATTTCGTTCGATGGAAGACCCGGCAGCAAATACAACGGAAACCGATACCATTGAGTGGGTGACAGCGACAGAAATAGAAAAGCCCGGCAAGCGCCCACAGATATCGGGAAAAGTGCCACCATTTACAGACCCCAATCGTACCTTTGTTAATGCTGCCCAAAAGATCCTCCCTGCTGTTGTTTCGATTCATAGTGCCCGGAAAGTTCGCTCATCCATGGGATTACTGCCTTTTTTGAAAGAAGATGAAGAGGATGAGGAAAATGACGGCCATTATCAGCCTGGGTCTGGATCCGGTATCATTGTTAGCAAAGATGGATATATAATGACCAATTACCACGTCGTTGAGGATGCCAGAGAGCTAAGGGTGATTCTTTATGATAAGCGGGAATTTGGTGCCGAATTGATTGGAGGCGATCCCACCACAGATATCGCTGTTTTACAAATTAAAGACGAAGATTTACCCCCGGCGTTTATCGGGAATTCCGATAGTGTTTCAGTAGGGGAATGGGTGATGGCTGTGGGAAACCCGCTTAACTTTACCTCGACAGTAACGACCGGTATCGTTAGCGCGCTTGGCAGAGATATTGATATTATTGATAATAGCTACCGTTACAAAATTGAGAATTTTATCCAAACTGATGCGGTTATAAATCCCGGGAACAGCGGCGGCGCGCTGGTGAACTTAAAAGGGGAGGTTGTTGGTATTAATACTGCAATTGCCACCCGCAGCGGCTATTACCAGGGATACGGATTTGCTATCCCGATAAATCTCGCCAAGAAGGTGGTCAACGATATTCTGCGCTTTGGCCGGGTTCGCCGTGCTATATTGGGAGTTGTCATTGAACAGGTCACCAGCGAAGTTGCTAAAGCGATGGGATTATCCCGGCCGGCCGGCGCCCTAATCCAATCCGCCGGTAGCGACACGCCTGCTTCCCAGGCAGGATTACGTCAGGGGGACATCATTTTGGCTGTGAATGACCGGAAAATTGAATCGGTCAACGATCTGCAAATCAAAATTGCCCAACATCATCCCGGCGAAGTCGTCCGGCTATTGGTCTGGCGGGATAAAAAGAAGTGGGAAGTGAAGGTCGAACTGGGAGAGGCGCCTGCCTCCAGTGTGCCGGTTATCCAGGGGAACAATACCCAGGAAGAAAGCTATGACCACTTTGGAATGGAGCTTCGTCCACTGAGTGAAAATGAAAAATCCGAATATCTTGCCGAAAATGGTTTGTGGATAAACGGTGTTTCCCTGGGAAGTCCCGCCGATAAAGCAGGTGTACGTCCGGAAACAATCCTTATCGATATTAACAATCATCCGGTATTAACCTTGAGTGGTTTCGAGCAGTTAACGGATGATTTGCCATCGGGTAAAATCCTGCGCCTTAAGGTAAAAGAAGGCAACTTTGATGATGGTAGTGATATCCGAATCCTCTTTTTAGAAATACCATAATTTTTCCCTGTTTGGCTTCGCAGGGAGTCAACTGTATATTATTAGCGCTTATACTGATTCTTCCGAAAATTCTAAGTGGAAAGGAAAGTGCAATGAAATACTGGTTGATGAAAACGGAGCCCGATGCCTATTCCTGGGACGACCTGAAGAGTGAGCCAAACCATACAGATCACTGGGATGGTATTCGTAATTATGCCGCTCGCAATCATATGCGGGATATGTCTGTTGGCGACCTCGTTTTTTTCTATCATAGCATGATAAAAGTACCGGCAATTGTCGGAATTGCTAAAGTCGTTAAAGAAGCCTACCCCGATCATACCCAATTTGACCCAGACGCAAAATATTTCGATCCGAAAAGTCCCCAGGATAATCCTCGTTGGGATATGGTGAATATTCAAGCCTTTCAGGAACTGGATACGGAAGTAACCATTAAAGAGTTAAAAGCGATTCCGGAATTGTCAGAAATGGCCTTGTTCCGGATCAGCCGTCTTTCTGTTCAGCCGGTTACCGAGGTGGAATGGAAGCTCATTACCGGAATGAGAAAGTTACAACCGGTTAAATAATCTGAACACATCATGCTGCAAATATAGAAAGGAACCGCATGCTAAACTTCCTGTGGAAAATTACGCTATTGTTTATTGTCAGCATTTGTATCGCCGCTTGTACAGAGTCGGCTGATTATAAGCGTGCTGCCGAAAAAATAGATCTCGAAAATTACACTGCGCATTTGCAAACGCTGGCTTCAGATGAATTCATGGGGAGAGCACCCTCTACGCCAGGCGGGAAAAAAACGATTCAGTATTTAAAAGATGAATTTACCAAGCTGGGACTGGCGCCTGGCAACAATGGCGATTTCTTTCAGGAAGTCCCGCTGGTGTCGATTGTATCCACTCCGGAATCGGAAATGGTTGTGAAAGGCAATGGGGGAGAGGTTCGCTTGCCGCTTGGCAGCGGTTATGTTGGTTTGACCCGTCGTATGGTCGATGCTGTAGAACTGGAAAATTCCGAAATGGTTTTTGCCGGATATGGCATTGTCGCACCGGAGTTTGGCTGGGATGATTATAAAGACCTGGATGTAAAAGGGAAGACCGTCATCGTGATGGTGAATGACCCCGGTTTCGCAACAAAAGACAGTTCCTTTTTTAGCGGTAGAACGATGACTTACTATGGCCGCTGGACTTACAAATACGAAGAGGCTGTCCGGCAAGGCGCTGATGGTATTATTATTATTCACGAAACAGCGCCGGCTGGTTACCCCTGGTTTGTTGTTCAGAGTGGCTGGAGCGGTCCGGAATTTTATATGGTGCCGGAAGACCGGAATATGTCCCGTTGTAAATTCGAGGGCTGGATCTCCGGGCAATCCGCCCGTAAACTCTTCGCATTGGCCGGGCAGAATTATACTGAACTGGTAGTTGCCGCTTCCACTAGTGAACATCAATCCATTGAGTTGGGATTAAGCTATTCCTTAAAGCTAACCAACACCATCGAAAATTCAACTTCCTACAATGTTTTAGCGATGATTCCCGGCACCGACTTGAAAGATGAAATTATCATCTACACCGCTCATTGGGATCACTTCGGTGTCAACCCGGAAATCGATGGCGACAATATTTTTAATGGCGCCCGGGATAACGCGACCGGAACAGCTGCATTGTTATCCATTGCGAAGGGATTTAAAGCACTGGACAAACCCGTTCGGCGCTCGGTGCTCTTTATGGCTGTAACGGCTGAAGAGCAAGGTTTGCTCGGATCTGCATACTATGCAGCAAATCCGGTCTATCCGCTCACAAAAACGGCCGGGGTTATTAACATGGATGCCCTGAATATCTTTGGTAAAATGAAAGATATTACCGTTGTCGGGCTGGGCAATTCGGAGCTGGATGAGTACGTGGAGATTGCTGCAAAAGCACAAAACCGCTATATCCGCCCCGATCCGGAACCGGAAAAAGGGCTATTCTTCCGCTCGGATCATTTCAGCTTTGCGAAACAGGGCGTACCGGCGATGTATACGAAGATGGGGATTGACCATATTACTAAAAGTCAGGAAGAGATTCTCGAAGCATCCGCCCGCTGGACGTCAGAGCTTTACCATAAACCCGGTGATGAATATGATGCTGCAACCTGGGATTTAACCGGCACGATTGAAGACTTGCGACTGCTCTTTCATGTCGGCTATATGCTCGCAAATGAATCCCGCTTCCCGAATTGGTATGAGGGAAATGCTTTTAAAGAAAAACGGGATGCAGACATGAATAACTCGTCTGGAAACTAACATTTATGAAATAGAATTCGGTATACTGTCTGCTGGAAAACTCCGGCAGATAGCCACGCTCAATCGGGACAATCGTCCGCTGATATTGCAGAAAACTGAAACGAGAATAGATGGAAAGGATTATTACATGAGCGAAAAAACTGTTCATCCGGATTTTGACTGGCACGATATCGCCCGCCTGGTTTTTGCCTCACGGGCAATGGACGATATTGAAGAGAACGAGCTGGTGCCGGCCAAAAAAGTGCTATATCAGTTTTCTGCCCGTGGACATGAGATGAGTCAGATTATTCTGGGGAGTTTGTTAGATAACCCCCATGATGCTGCCGGTGCCTACTATCGCTCCCGACCGTTGCTCTTGAGTCTGGGACTCAGTTTCGAAGATGCACTCGCTGCGCCGATGGCCAGATCCGGCAGTTACAGTGATGGCCGGGATATAGGTGTGGTTTGCAACCTGCCCTCACTGGGCGGCGCATCTGTACTACCGATGTCCGGAGATGTCGGTTCGCAGTATACACCGGCCGCCGGATGGGCGCAGGCGGTAGAATATCGCCGAATAGTCCTGAAAGAATCTGCTTATGATAATGCCATCGCGGCAGTTTTAGGTGGGGAAGGATCCGTTGCAACTAATGGATTCTGGGCTTCTCTAACGATGGCAACAACTCTGAAATTACCTCTTCTGTTTTATATTGAAGATAACGGTTATGCAATCTCTGTAACCAGTGATAAACAGACGCCCGGTGGCAATATTGCGGCAAATTTGGCCTCCTTTGGGAATCTCCATATTATCGAAGGAGATGGCACCGATCCCGGGGAAGCCGCAGAAAAATTAAAAGAAGCGGTCACGCTGGTTCGTGATCGCAAAGGGCCGGTGTTGATCCGGCTGACAGTACCTCGCCTCAACGGCCATTCCGGACAGGATACCCAGGCATACAAACCCGAATCCCTGATTGCTGCGGAAAACGAAAATGATCCCCTGAAAAAATTGGAACAGTATCTTGTCCCCGCACTGATGAGTGCCGATGAATGGCAAGCATTACAAGAGAAAACGGTTGCGGAAGTCCGCGAAGCCGTTGAAAATGCAGCTAATCGCCCCGCGCCCGATAGTGATGACGTTGAGCGTTTTTTGTTCTCCGAAAATGATGATAACGGTAATTTGCTGGTTCAGAACATGGGTGGTTTAGCTGTTGAGGGACACAGTTTTCCGTCGACCAATGAATCTCCGGAGCCAGAACCGGCCAGAATTAATATGCTTACCGCAATACGACGCACGCTGGATGCTGAACTGGAAAGCAATCAGAAGCTGCTGCTTTTCGGTGAAGATATTGGGCCGAAAGGGGGCGTTCATGCTGCCACATTAGGACTGCAGGAAAAGTTTGGGGAAGAACGGGTCTTTGATACCAGCCTTTCCGAAGAAGGCATTATCGGTCGTTCTGTTGGTATGGCTATTGCCGGACTGATGCCGGTTGCCGAAATCCAGTTCCGCAAATATGCTGATCCGGCAACGGAGCAATTGGATAACTGCGGGACTATCCGCTGGCGAACTAATAATCGTTTTGCCGCTCCGATGGTGGTGCGCATGCCGGGTGGGTTTGCATCAAAATGTGGCGATCCCTGGCATAGTGAGTGTAATGAGGTCATGTGGTTACACGGAATGGGCTGGCAGTTAGCATTTCCTTCCAACGCGGAAGATGCGGTTGGCCTGCTGCGGGCGGCAATGCGCAGTAATAATCCGACAATCTTTTTTGAACACCGTGCGCTGCTTGATGGTGTTTGGGCGCGGCGGCCATATCCGGGAGATCAATATATGCTTCCTTTTGGCAAAGCAAAAACAATCCGGGAAGGCAGCGAGCTTACCGTTGTTAGTTGGGGCGCCATGGTGGAACGTTGTGAACTGGCTGCAGATGAAGCGGATGTAGACGCGGAAATTCTCGACTTACGGACATTATCCCCCTGGGATAAAGATGCAGTGCTGGCGTCTGTCAATAAAAACCGTCGTTGCCTGATAGTGCATGAAGATAACATTACCGCCGGCTTTGGGGCAGAGATTGCCGCCAGAGTTGCAAAAGAATGCTTCTTCAATCTGGATGCCCCGGTGGAACGTCTGGCAACTCCGGATATCCCCATTCCCCACAATCTCGGTCTGATGGAGGCAATGCTGCCGGATGTTGATTCGATCGCAGATAAAATGATTGAACTGGTCGAGTTTTAGTAGCTTGGCTTTTCAGAAAAGTATATCAAGGCTTAAACACATTTAAACGCAGGATGAGCTATGGCTGAAATTATTGATATTGTTATGTCTGAGTCGGAGCAGGAAGGGACTGAATCCATTGTGGAACGTTGGTTCAAACAACCGGGGGATGCCGTTTCTCAACATGAACCAATTGTGGAAATTAGCACCGATAAAGTTTCCATGGAAATTGCAGCGCCGGTAAGCGGCATTTTAAAGGAAATCTTGAAAGAAGCGAATGATTATCTTGCACCGGGAGAAGTTCTCGGGCGGATAGAAGTTAGCGAAGCCGGCGCCCCCGCGCAAGCGCCGGAAGCCGGGCAAAGTGATAAACCATCCCGCCGTCGCCGCGAGCGTTCTGCTGCCAGTGGTAAAGAGATTCGCCTGAGCCCATTGGTGCGAAAAATGATCGAGACCCATGGCCTGGATGCCAGCAAAATTATCGGCAGTGGTCGCGGGGGAAGAATTTCCGCCGAAGATGTGGAGAAATATCTGGCTGCACAATCCGGCGACAAGGGAACCGGCGGAGAAGTGCCCAGCCGAATGGTACCCCATAGCAGCACGCGCATCCGCACAGCGAATCATATGGTCGATAGCCTGTTAAAAACAGCACCGCACGTAACCGCCGTTTTCGATGCTGATTTATCGGTAATCCTATCCGACCGGCAAAAACGGAAAGCTGATTTCGAGAAAAAAGGTGTAAAGCTTACGCTAACAGCGTATTTCGTGCAGGCAACCGTCGCCGCATTGCAGGCCGTGCCGGAAGTGAATAGTCGCTGGCATGACGATGGACTGGAAATATTCGAAGATTATAATATCGGCATTGCTGCTGCAACTGATCAGGGGCTTTTAGTGCCAGTGCTTCATAAAACGCAGGAATTATCCCTCTTTGAAATTGCGCAAAATCTCCAGGACATCACTGGCCGTGCCCGTGATGGTAAAATGGAAAAGAAAGATGTGCGAAATGGTACGTTTACGATTACTAATCATGGCATGACCGGCAGTTTGATTGCCACGCCGATCATCAATCAGCCACAATCAGCGATTCTGGGTATCGGTAAATTGGAGAAGCGGGTTGTCGTCGTCGAAAAAGATGGTGTGGACGAAACCGAAATTAAGCCGATGGCTTATATAACACTGACAATCGACCATCGCGCGTTAGATGGATTTCAGGCAAATGCGTTTTTGACAAGTTTTGTTGAAGCTTTGCAAACAGTATAGTCGCTTAATCGCTTTTCCCTGGTTCCTCTGAATCGTCTTTTTTCTCAGCATTGTCGAGAATTCGCCTGGCTGCCCGCAGGAAAATGATGATAAAAATGATACTAAGCGCCCAAAACTCCATACTGGCTCCAATGCGGTATAATATGATTCACAGAAATTTATTCCGGTGGTTAAATGTTTGAAGCTGTCCTGATAGACCTTGACAATACATTGATATTGTACGACGAAAAAAAGTTTTTCAAAAAGTATTTTCATTTGCTTACCCTTCATTTTTCTGACCTGATGCCGCCGGAAAGTGTGGTGCCAAAAGTGCTTCAGGCAACCCAGGCAATGATTAAGCAGAAACAGAATGATGACACGAATCTGGATTTCTTTTTAGCTGAATTCAGTAATGGTGATCCGGAAATAGCGAAAATGCTTTGGCAGCGCTTCCTCTCATTTTATAACAATGAGTTCAGTGAACTTAAGGAGATTATGCAGCCGGTAGAAGGTATTACAGCGGTGATAAATCACCTGACTAATCTTCCTATTAAACGAGTCGTTGCTACTAATCCCGTATTTCCGTTGATAGCCCAGGAGAAAAGATTGCTCTGGGCGACAGCTCCCCTGGACGCATTTGATTTAATTACCCATATTGGAAATACAACCCGTTGTAAACCCAGCCCACGCTATTACCTTCAAATAAGCGAGGAGATTGGTGTTGCGCCGGAAAATTGTTTAATGATTGGCAACGACCCGGTAAATGATTTGGCTGCGGCAGAAGTTGGCATGAAAACATATCTGGCGACGGATAGTTTCGCAAATGAAGATGCCTTAACCGTCAGTCATTCCTTTGATGAAAATGCCGTGCAGAAAATTACCCCGGACTTTCAGGGAGCGTTTAAGGATGTTGTTCAACTATTCGGGGCGGCACAGTAGAATATTTCTGGAGATAATTTGTCACAGTCGAATTTAACATTGCAACAATTGGCGCCCGGTGAATGGGCATTTGTTAAATCCCGGAAATTGGAGAAAGCCGATACCCGCTTTGCGAAGATCCTCAATTTGCTCGATGATGAACTGACCGAGGAGATAACTGTCAAGCTTGCAAAATTCCTGCGTAAATATCCTGAATATCTTGATGCCTATTACTATCTGGCAATGATGAAGATTTATAATGAAGATTATGATGGCGGATTGAGTTTGCTGAAAAAAGCCGTTTCTGTTGGCGAAGCTGTCTATCCCGCTGAATTTATAGGAGACAATAAACAGCTACACTGGAAGTTTTCCGGGAACCGGCCCTTCCTTCGCATTTGTGAAGCCTTTGCCAGTTTATTAAGAGATATGGGCAAAGATAAAGAAGCCCTTAAACAGTTTGAGAAGCTGCTGAATTTGAATCCGGCAGATAATCAGGGAATACGAGGTTCATTAATCGATTTATACTTTGAGAATGCCGCACCGAATCAGGTTTTAAAACTTGTGGACAGGTATCCGGAGGATATTCTCCCAGAGATAAATTATGGAAAAGTGCTGGCAATGCTGCAGTTGGGGAAGAATAAAAAAGCAGCGGCGGCCCTCAAGAAGGCACATGCGCACTTGCCTTTGGTCGCCAGGGAAATTGCTAAAAAGAAACATCGTAAGCCGGAAAGCGATATAGAAGGATACGTTACCGTTGGTGGCGCCGATCAGGCCTATGAGTATTGGCAGAATAGTAAAGCTTTTTGGAAAGAAACGCCGGGAGCGATCGATTTTGTCCGGCAATGGATTACGCATAACTAGCATACTGCTTTTTGTAATGGAGTCATCAATGAAAACTTTTAATTTACTGATATCGATCTGTCTGTTGACATGGAATGCATATGGTCAGGAAAACGGCTATAACGATTGGTTCCCTGCCTGGTCTCCTGATGGCATGCAGGTTGTATTTGGTTCCGACCGCAGTGGTGATAACGAGATCTATATCGTTAATCGCGATGGCAGCGGATTAAAACGCCTGACCAATAGCCCTGGCAGAGATGCACATCCGAGCTGGTCTCCGGACGGTAAAAAGATTGTTTTTCAATCACCGAGGGCAGGGGAGAGTGCCCGGGAGGTTGAACTTTATATTATGAATATCGATGGCGGCGATCTACAAAAAATTACGAACAATAAAGGATTTAGCGGAGTGCCGGTTTTTTCCCCGGATGGAAAAGCGGTTTTGTTTCAGATTAAAGTCGTCCCGGATGGAAAAGAATGGGGGGAGGTTAATTGGCACCTGCGGTTAATATCGACGGATGGTAGTCGGCAGCGGGCATTAACGGACGGTTTGGCGAATGATCAAGTGGCCAATTGGTCTCCCGATGGTCAGCAGATTGTATTCTTCTCCGACCGGGCCGGAAATAATGACATTTTCATCATGGATGCCAATGGTGATAATCTGCGGCAATTAACTGATCATCCTGGAGATGATATCGTTGCCTGTTGGTCCCCGGATGGAAAGAAAATTGCTTTTTGCTCGAATCGTGATGGTAACTATGAGGTTTATATACTGACACTGGCTAGCAAAACGTTGGAGAGAATTACCAATAATGACAGTGGAAACAGTGTCCCTTTCGTTAATGATAACGGAGAAATAATACTTAATTTTGTTGAGAATGAGCAACGTCGTATTGGGTTTTTACAATTGATGGATGGTGCTTATGAAGTCAAAAAGTTGGAAATTACCGAAGAATAAAATTTCAAGGATGGCTATGAACCTTCAGGAACAATACGACAATATCTCCACAGATGTGCTTGAGTACTATGACTACGCTTTAAAGATTTCCCGCAAAGTAAATAATCCGGTAAATATTGCCAAACGAATGACAAATGTAGGTAAAGTGGTCTCAAATTTACTGGATAAAAGCCGAAAATTATCACAATCCCAACCGGTCGTATTCAAGGAAATTGTCGACAATACAATCGGTGAAATGGATAAGAAAAATCCGTTCTACTCTGTCTATGTTTCCAAATATCCACTGAACGAACTGGGAGAATTCATTAAAGCAAAATATGCCGATGTCGATTTTGAGAAAATGGCCAAGTATAATACCCGATTTGGCATATCCGGATTGTTCCCTTTTTCCAGTTGGCAATATGTCGTTGCAATAATTTGGGGCGTTGTGACTTTTCTAATGGAAAGTATCCCTGAATTCGTTTTCAAGGATTTCGGTATTTCGCCATTGGTCTTTCAGAAACCGGTCTTTTGGTCCGGCGTAACATTGATTATTTATCTGACGTTAGTATTACTTCCATTTACGTTAAACCATTTGCGGGCTAAAAAAAGACATTCATTTGTCAGTAGGTTGCTCGATTATCTTGCTTTAAAATAAAAAAGTGGCTGCAGATGGCAAAGCCATCATACAGCCACATGGGCACTTTTCAACCTCTCCCCAACAGGGATATTTTCTCAACTAAAATGTTTTCCCCCGCTCCCTCTCGCCACTCTAAAGAAGGAGCGGGGTACTCCCTCAATGCAAATGCATCAAGCCGCCGGATTACAAGTTTTCAGTTTAAATAACGCCCCCGGCCCAATCCGCCACTCGAAGAAAGGGCCAGGAGTGTTAGGATAAAACTTTTTTGCTTTTATAACCCCTCCCCGGCCCAATCCGCCACTCGAAGAAAGGGCCAGGGAAGGTAAGAATTAATCTTTACGTTGTTGTTTAATTTCAATCTAATTTTTCCCTGTTATCTTTTATTAGCTTTTTATGCAAGGGACATACCAAAAATATCGAGGCTGGTTTAAGTACCTGTTTTTGAAAGCTTTGTGGAGTTTTGGTGGAGGTTGAGAAAGTTGAGTTTAATTGCATTTCACTACTGCTTAGCTGTTGATGTATGTGCAATTTGCAATCTTTTTGTGTTTGTCTGTTTGCAAAATGCTATTAATTGAACGTTGACATGGTCGTTTAATTAATATATATTCGATTGAAATGTTATTTTGATTACCGTTTTTGAAAGGCACATTATTTGCATTTTCAATGTTTACCTAATTAAAATAAACCATTTCATATCAATATTTTTATTTGAAAAATACGGTGAACGCCGTCTTCCATGAAAAATGCTCTGGAGATGGTAGTGTCATGTATTTTGGGATTGTGAGGTAAATATGTCAGCTATTATGCATCGCGAAAGAAAAACTTTGTTATATCAGGCCAGGGCTTTTCGGCTTGCATTTGCGCAAGGAGAATCGACTCAAAAGCTACTCCGTAGTATACTTTTAGAGACTATCGCCGCAATAGATGCAAGTGGTGGTGCTTTGTATCTACAGGAAACAGATGATCTTATCCCTTTTGGTGATATCGACTCAAGGAAAATAAATCGACAAAAAATCAAATCATGGCTGGAAAAATTTGATGCCTCAAATAGCGATTTTATGATTGAGAAACCAACTCAACTCGCTACGCCACTTTGGTTGCATGGACAAGTCGCCGGGGCTATATATGTTTCTGATCCGCAAATAGAATCCGGTGAAGCTGTATTTTCTACGCATAGCAAAGCCATATTTACTGCCTTTGCGACGACCGCTTCGATCATATTGGAAAGATCTGTATTACTGGCAGAAAATTTGCAGTTAAAATCTCAGATTAATGATGTGGATATACCGGCCATAGTAGGCGAGAGTGTCGCTATTGAAGCGGTTAAAGAGAGAGTAAAATTTATTACTGCCCAAGAATTAAATGTTACAGTTCTCATCCAGGGCGAAAGTGGCGTCGGAAAAGAGATTATCGCCCGGGCAATTTATGAAAACGGATTTCGAAAAGATAAAAACTACATTGTTGTTAACTGCGCAGCACTGCCGGAAAATTTGATTGAAAGTGAGCTTTTTGGGCATGAAAAAGGTGCATTTACGGGTGCGATTAATAATCGGGAAGGAAAAATTTCAGCAGCTAATGGCGGCACTCTATTCCTCGATGAAATAGGAGAAATGCCTCTCGAACTACAATCCAAACTCTTAAGAGTGTTAGAAGATGGCAGTTATTCTCCTATTGGCAGCAATAAAGTATACAAGTCAGACTTTCAATTAATTTCCGCAACCAATAAAGATTTGAAAGTGGAGGTCGAAGCTGGAAAATTTAGAGAAGATTTGTATTATCGCCTCAAAACGGTTGCTCTGGAAATTCCACCCTTGCGGGAGCGTACAGAGGATATTGGTCGATTGGCGAGGCATTTTATTCGGGTGTTAAATAGTAAAAATAAATCCAAAAAAATTAAAGACATAACACCCCGTGCAATAACGCAGTTACGAAAATCTGTTTGGCCGGGCAATGTTCGAGAACTAAAACATGTTATTGAGAGCGCTTATATCTTTTGCAATAATAACCTTATCGATGTAGAGCATTTACCGGAAGAAGTGCGTTATCCGGCACATGGTCATTCATTAACTTTCGAAAATGTTGAGCCATTAGAGAAGGCAATCGGCAGATATGTTAAATTTGCTTTCGATAAAACCGGTGGCAAAACGAATGAAACAATGCGGCTGTTGAAGATTGATCATCGCCGATTACAACGCTATTTGCAAGCTCGTAATGAAAAATGGCTTACATTGCCGATGGAAGAACGAGCGGAGCTCAAAGCATTGAAAGAAGCTGAAGAATTAATTTTAGATGCAAAGCTTTCCAAAAAACAAGCCGTTGCCGTTAAGAGATCTATTATAGAGGCTATTATAAATGCTGTAGAACATAGCGAAGATAGTAATGGAAAAATTAAATTGCACTTCCTCGTCACCCCGCGAAAATTTAAAATTACCGTGGAGGATGAGGGCGTTGGTTTCGACCAAACGAAAATTAAGCCAATTAAAAGCATCGAAGAGAAGGTAAAAAACGGAGAAACAAGAGGGTGGGGGTTACATATTATTAATAAGTCGATGGACGATGTAAAAATTGATTCGGGTAATGCCGGCACAAAAATAATCATGGCTATTAATCGAAACTAATGGAGGGCTAGATGAAAAAACTCGTTTCTGAAGCCAAAGGAGACGTCTTAGTCATTTATCCACCGGACTATATAAATCTTAGTTTCAAACAAAGTTTAATAAGTAATATTGAAAACGGTTGGGCGGACGCTCCGAAAACATTTCTCTTGAATATGGAAAAAGTGGAATTAATCAATAGTCATGGGGCAGCCGCCATACTGGAATTATACAACTTCCTTAACAAGCATGGTCAGTCCCTGGCAATTTGCTGTGTTCGCGAGATGATGGTGGAAGACATGTGCCGGGATACCGGAATTCTCTTTCTTTGCGAAGGCCGAATCTACAAAGAAGAAAAAGATGCATTGGATGCGCTTTCAAAACATTCCGAATAATCTATCTTTTTTGTTGAAAACTTTAATCCCGTTTAATGACAATCAAGGTTTTATCATCTTGATTTGGTTCTATACTTTCATATTTGCTTACTTCCTGAAAAATGTTTGAAGACATTTCGCTTGCCGGTAAATTTGTTTGCAGATTTTTTAGAATCTGTTTAATAGGATTGGCGTTTTTTTCGCCGGCCGGTGGTTTGATTTCAGTAAGGCCATCCGAAAATAAAAATAAAATCTCTCCTTTTTTGATCACGCATTTATTTTGCGGATATTCCATTCCATAAATTTTTCCTAAGGCTGGTCGATAACGATCATTGGTTGTTTGAATCGGGCGTAATTGATCATCATATTTTATTACAGGTGAGGGGCAACCGGCATTGCAATAAACAAATTGACCCGTTTTAATATCCAACTTGCCAAGCAATAGCGAAATTGAATGTCCATATTTAAAGTTTAGCAGAGAGTTGTTTATGTTTTTATAGATAACCGGAAGGGTCTGCCCCGGATCAGAATGAAAGGCCATATTAATCATCCCATTGATTAACACAGAATACATTGCACCATCCATTCTTTTGCCTTCCACATCAACGACACAAACAATCAATTCAGTCTTTTCGTCTTCGTCCAGCCAGAAAAAATCATAATGATCCCCTCCAACATCATAGGCGATGTGGCATTTTCCAAAAATATCATATCCGGGAATCTTCAGCGGTTCTTGTGGTAATAATATTTGTTGGAAAGATTTAGCCGTCTCAAGCTCTTTCTGCACGTAAAATCGATGAGTTCTATTCCGAGTATAGCGAGCCACTACTAATGCGATTGCAGTTGAAGCAAAGATGAATGTAATTGTTAGGAACCACCATGTTTTGTATATATGGGGTGTGATAGTAAAACTGAAATTTCTTTCCTTTGCAATCGTTTGATAAATGTTCCTTGCCTGCACGCGAAAGTTAAAATCCCCATTCGGTAGCTGGCTATATTCCTTATATGACTCACTGCTCCAGTCCGACCAGTCATTGTCAAAACCTTCCAAAAACACACGATATTGATTCGCCGGCGCATTATCAAAACTGGGCAGGGCATATTCGAATCGAACCATGCTTTGCGCTTCCGGAAGTATAAGTTGCGGAGGCGTTAATCCCAGGTTTGAATTACCGGAATAGAATAATGAATCGCCAGAAACTGAAATTCTACGGATGAGTGTTGGCGGTGCTTGCGTAATATCTTTTTGGCTTTTTGTATCGTAACGGAAAATACCATCTCTACCGCCTAGCCAAACTAACCCATCTTTTTCGGGGAGCAGGGCATTTATCTGGGCTTCCGGGATTCGCATTAGATCTTTGTCATGAATTGAAAAACTACCGTCGTTTTGTAGTTCAGCAAACATTGTTTCGTTGTTGGCATGAATCCAAATGTTGTTTGCAGGATCTGTTTCCAGGCGAAAAATATAATCTTTACCATTTATAAATTTTGTGCCGAAAGCGGAATCCGCTAGTAAGCGTGGGGGAGTTTCATCTATGATGCGATAAAGCATCGTTGCTGTTGCCAGGCGGATAATATTATTGTTTTTAAAGACATTAAACTCACTACCAGCCAAGGCATGATTATCCCGAAGCGATATTATTTTCGGATTGTCGAAATTTAATTTTGAACTACTATCTGCTAAAGCAATTTTGAATGGACCCTGATTCGGTATGCCATACCAAATATCGCCCTGGTTATTTTCTACAATTGTTCTGGTTGGAAAGGCACCGTCAATATGGAAGTCTTCCTTTTCCCAGGACTGCTCATTTCGGTAAAAGCTAATAAACCCACCGAGAGTACCGGCGTAAATTCGCCTGGTATCAATGCTCGATTTAAGCATTCGAAAACAAGGCGCGGGATAAAGCAGCTTGAGTTGCTTGCCTCGAATTTGGTAAATACCGTTTTGTGTGGCTGCGATCAAAAAGTCATCATCGGATATCAAATGCCAGGTGGTGCCAATATTGGGGGCAATTCTTTGCCAGGGCTTTTCATTAACTTCAGAGGCAATACATGTGAAAATCCCGACAGTTGTCGCGACAACTAATTTCTCCTGATGTCGGATAATGCTTTGCGGAATGCCCTCCAGCCCCAGGCGTTCGTCGATAACTGAAATAGGGCCAGGAATTTCAATCCGGGAAATGCCGGTGCTAAGCGCCGCCCACAAACCCTGCTCCCGATCAGGGAAAATAAATTTGACATTGTTCTCTTTTAATCCATCGGATTTTGTGATTAACCGTTGAATTTTGCCCTGTGGGTCCATGACAACAATGCCACCGTTTAAAGTGGAAAATGCGAAATTGCCATCTGCCAGTTGACAACCACCGGAAACTCTGTTCTGGACAAGATAGTTTTGTACCAAAGAAGAGCCAAAGCTGCTAACGTTCTTTTCATTACGAATGAAAATTCCTTGTTCTCGCGTTATAATTAGCTCGGATGTGTCAGTAATCGGAAAGATCGCATATACTTTTTGGCCGGCAAACGCTTCTCCGCCGGCAACTAATGACAACAAGCTATCATTTAATTGCTTTAATCCTATCCCCCGATCGGTTACAAACAAATCGCCGCGAACATCAAATGCGTTATGAAACTTTGTCTTGGGCATATATTGCTTCAATTGCGAATAATCCCATTCGAACAAAACCGCTGAAGTGAGGAAATAAACCCTGTTCTCTAAGACTACAATTTTCCAAACTTTATCAAATTTTTGGGAAGTAATGTCAAGGTTTTCTGATAGCGAGTTGTAGACCAATTTACCGGAAGAATCAGCTGCGAAATATCCAAAGTTATTAACGCCTCCAACAAAAATCTTGCCCTTTTGGTCGCTGGCAATAGAACGGGTGGTGTTAACAGAATCACTCAATGACCGCCACTCCCGTCCGTCATATTGAAGTATAGTGCCCTGGTTGGCGAAATATATCATGCCGTTTCGATCCTGGGTAATACTCCAGCTTTGCGGTTGGGCAATTTTTTTCGAGCCCCAATAATCCTGTTGGGAGTAATTCTCGATTAGCGGAACACCTTTTTCCCAATTTGGTGGGGACTGAATTGCATCTTGGCTAATAAGACCATTGCTGGCAATTAGTAAGCAGAAGAAAATCAAGATTTGTATTGATATAATAGCTTTCATTTAAATACAGGCTTCCTATAAATAATAACGGGTTTTCCAAACAACAATTATGGTATTTTATTGATGGAATGATCAGTGAATTGTTGCTCCTTCTCCCGAATCTTAGTACTAAGCGCATCTAAATCCTGGGTATATGTCGCCCATGTGCGCATAGCATCAACTTTTTTGACTAAATGATTGAGCAGTAAACTTGCCTTCGGGAAATCTTTTTGTGCCACGACACTCGGCTTTATTAAATTAAGAATGTCCCGTATCTCGCTAATCCCCATCAAGCTTTCCTGCATAACGCTTTTGTACATCCGTTTAAAGTTCCCCTTTCGTGCAAAGAAGTCATTGCCAATTTGCCGGGCTTTTAGAAGGGAATAGTGCGGTGCCAGAAGCGGGAACTTCAGCAATCGGTTTAATAATCGAATTCCCTTGCGGAGGTGATCTCCTCCCCCTAATGCCAGTAATAAAAACAATTCCGGAGTGTCGGAGATTTCTTTAATAAGTAGGGTATGCTTCTCTGCTTGTGAAGAAACTGGAGCAATGGTAATAGATGTATTTGCCGGCACTCGGTAAACGCGCCCGTCATTGCTGGACCAGGATAGTTCTATCGCGAGTTTGTATTCTCCAGGGTTGGAAAAGAGTAATCGATCGCCGCTGTTTAACAATGTGAAGGAGTGAATCTTGCTGGCACTAGCGGGCAGTTTTTCCCAACTGTCTTCATCTGCAAAATATAAGACCTGTTGAATGACCATTGGGGCAGAATCATCTTTCTCCGCTGCTGCCTGGACCATGCCTTTCATTAAGCCTGAATGTAACTGCAGGTATGACGGAACTTCAGCTTCGTTTGCGGTTGTTGACTGATTAATTATTTCAAGGTTTACCCGTATTGGCGCTCCTGCGGGATATTCTTTCAGCTGTGGTTCTAATTTTATTCTCAGGCCATGATCACTACTGGCCGCTTCGTGTTTGTGTGATGAACTGTCCATTGGCATATTGCTATTCCCATTCGATTTTAATACATCGTAGGGGATGCCTCCGGGGCGGACCCGAATATCCGGCAGATGCTTTAAGTGAAACTGATCTTCAACTGAAAAATTCCAGTTTATTTTTTTCGGAGAATCTGCTTCCCTTGTCACATGGTTTGTCGGCCGCATAAAACTGAGGCCGGATTTGTTATGACCAAGTCCCATTGCATGCCCTACCTCATGCAAAGCAGTACGAAAGTAGAAGGCGGTATCCTCACTGAATTTTTTCAGCGCAGGTGGACGCTTCTCATCTACGATGGGGGAAACAATTGCTGCACCTTCACGGGGAATATTGTTGGGGTCATTGGAATTGTCATCTCCGATGCGGAAATCATACATAATTCCCCGGGATGAATTTTCCAAGCTTCTTACACAAAGCAAATGATAACACCAGGCGCGATCAAGATTCGCAATGTCTCTATTATTCATAACAAACTGATGGAGCTCTCCAAGACTCCAGGCGTTATCATGTTTTTTCTGAACTTTCGATTCGCTGGCGAGTAAGGTAACATCCCACCCAAATTGATTAAAAACGTCGTGCCAGTCTCTACCAGAACCATTGTGGTAAGGAAAGAATGTGTAGTCTTCCTTATCTATTTCAATGATGGCTCTTCGTAAATAATCGGAAGTTCTCATTATCCCAATTTTTCCGGCTGACGCACCGCTCCTGCTAAGAATGATACCATTTGCATAGCTGTTGTCCGAAAATAACTTTCCTCTCTTGGTATTTGGGGTGAATAAAGCCGTATAATTGCCAACAAGGCGCCAGGTTGATGGGGCAGTGTTATCTTGTTGGGGAGAAAAGCAATGGATATGATCGAACTCGTAAAGCGCAAAATCAAATTTTACGTCTGGAGAATCTTCAGTAGCGTCCCTAATGTCAGACACACTAAGGTAAAAAGTGTAGTTTGCAATCGGGTAAATTGGTATTCGTTTCTTGGGATTCGGATGTAATAACGGCGCTTTCTTTTTACTCCGTTTTTTAATACCCTTCGTGCGTTTTTTATATAAATCTCCGCTGATGAAATACTTTTCATCGAGAGATTTATCGATGCGTAAAGTGCCCTGAAAAGATGACTCTGGTAATTTGTCAAGCGTTACGCGTAATTTATAAGATCCATTTCTCAATGGATATGCGGAGGCACAGCCCTTCGGCAGCTCAATCATTTTAATCTCCATGAGCTTTTAATGTAAAGGAATTTGTCTGTAGCCTCCCTCCCGTCAGTAAAACTACTCCTGAGAACTCCTAATGATCTTCTCCCCATGTAACGGTCGCACCATCACCTGGGTCTTTGGTGTAAGTAAACTTCAACTGCAGGTTTTTTAATCCCTTTTCCAATTTAATAACGAAATATTTTTCATTCGTTACACCATCGTAGGTTATAGTAACTTCCGTATTATGTTTAGCATCATCCAGATCCAATACAGGGAGGTTCTCCTTGGAAATATCCTCACAAATTTTGACATCTGGATAACTGCTCGGTGGATCAATTATCGTTTTAGTAATTGACGATTCTCCTTCCTTCGTATATTCTACAATGACCTTGGTAGAATTTGTCCGATTGGCTATCGTTGTAGATTCCGGCATAATAAACCTCCTCAAAGAGTACTTGTAGGTATAATGGTTAATTAATATTTTTAAACTGAGTTTTGAAAACTCAGCCGAAATGAATCGACAAGAATTAAGCCATTTTATAAACAGGCGATATAATTACCTGCAAAACAGCACTTTACAATTGTTTGGTTTTTATTCTAGAGTGGCAAATGGTTGCATTTTGCAAACCATTCGACTACAATCTATTTGCAATTTGTTAATTTGTCAATGTTTTTATCGTTATAATGCATATTTATGAGCTTACAAATTAGAAATGATTACAAAAGACTATGGGATTCGATTAATCACTCCCTGATTCAGCACCAAAAGTTTTGGCAATTTCGTCCCTTTGGTCAGAATGATTTTCCCTGGAAAAAAAGCCATCCCGGGCTTTCAAAATGGCTATCTACGTTGAGTCTTTCCGATATATCAGCGCTGGATGCTGATATTCCCCAATTATATGCGCATGTATCTCAATTTCTGCCAGCTGTATCCAGTCCGGAGATGATTCAACTCCCGCAAAGTTGGCGCGAAAATTTGTTGGAAAATTTAGAAAAACCGGAAACGCATGTGCCCGGGAGAAAATGGGCGCAGGTACAATACTTTGCATCCTGCCTGGATGATTCGAAAGAAAATTTACTGGAATGGTGTGCGGGCAAAGGACACTTGGGACGATACCTCGCATCAAGTAAAGGGTATTCTGTTACCAGTGTCGAGATTTCCGGAGAACTTTCTAAGCGTGGTGAAAAACTGGCTAGCGGCGCTGAAAAGGAAATGCGGTTTGTTACCGCTGATGTGATGGAGGAGGGGATAGAGCCGTATATCTCCGAAACGCAAAACGCCGTAGCGTTGCATGCCTGCGGAGATCTGCATCGTCGCCTTGTTACCCTTGCAGAAAGATATAAGATGCCCCGGATCGCTATTGCGCCTTGTTGTTACCACCGCCATAAAAACGATATATATCAGCCCCTGTCAACGACAGTTAGCCAATCGTCCCTACGCCTTCAGCGCTTTGATTTGCAGCTCGCACTTCAGGAAACCGTTACGGCAAGTAAGCGAATTCGCAAGTTACGCCAGCGGGAAAGACGCTGGCGGTTGGGATTCGACCTGATCCAGCGGGAGATTTCCGGTAGCAAGCATTATCTGACAGTACCATCTGTCAAAGAAAGTCTGCTGAATAAAACCTTTCCGGAATTTTGCTTTTGGGCAGCTGAAAAACGAGAAATTCATTTACCTGCAGAACTTGATTTTGATTTCTACCTGGAGAAGGCAATCCCAAGAGGCTTGCAAGTAGCACGGATGGAGCTTATACGCCATTTATTTCGCAGGCCATTGGAGCTTTGGCTGGTGTTGGATTTGGCTTTATTCCTGCTGGAGAAAGGCTACCAAATTAGTCTCGGAGAGTTTTGTCCAAAAAAAATTACGCCGAGGAATATTTTACTGCAGGCATGGCTGTAAAATTCTTCAATTTATTTCCTGGTGCCTTTAAACAAGATTTTCCCGAATCGCCTTTGCAACCGCCTGAGAATTGGAATTTACCTGTAACTTACTGTAAATATTCTTGATATGACAATGCACTGTGCCCTTGCTAATACAAAGCTGGTCGGCAATCATTTTATAGCTTTGCCCTTTACACAGTAAAGCGAGAATTTCCGATTCGCGATTAGTGAGGTGAGTTTTCACGCTGGGGCGCTGGAAAGAATGGATAACCGTGCGGGCAATATGGGAACTCATCGGGGCGCCGCCATTTACGGCATCCTCAATGCCACGTAATAATTTTCTTGGGGCAATGGTCTTTACCAGGTATCCGCAAGCGCCACCGCAAAGGGCCTGGAATACCAGCTCTGGTTCTTCATGAACGGTTAACATAATAACATCCATTTCTGGTTGTAATGCTTTTAGCTGTGGCACCGCTTCAACCCCGGAAATGCCGGGTAATTCTATATCCAGCAACAACACATCCGGTGCATTAACGCTAATGTCTGCAATGGCAGACTCGCTGTCCGGGTAAGCCCCCAGGCAACTAAAACCGGGTGTCCCGTCTATCAGTAATGCCAGACCTTCCCGAATGTCATTGTCATCTTCTACAATGCTAACGTGAATCATCTTTTGCCACCCTTCCATTTGTGGTTTTGTTTTTCTCTACATCATTTTCTGGTAATATGCCTTGAAAAAGAATGGTCGTACCGGTAGAATTGTCGGACACGATTTTAATAATACTATCGAGACTTTCAGCGCGTTGATGCATATTCCGTAAGCCATTCCCGCAACCTTTTTCGTTCGGCAGAAATCCTTTGCCATCATCTTGTAATTGAACTGTCAGGCGGGATGAATCCAGCGTTACGGTTAATATAACCTTTTGAGCGTGGGCATGCTTCAGAATATTGTTGAGCGCTTCCTTAAAAATTAGAATAAGATGCCTGCGCCAGTCCATATTCAGGGATATCTTTTCCATTTCTTTCTCGATGCCAGTGACGGAAAGCGTAATGCTGCTTTCTTCAAAAAGTGTTTCGCCAAACGTTTTCAGATGGTGCATGGTATCGTATAATGAATCCTTTTCGGGATTTAGCGCCCAAATGAAATCCCGGGTATCACTGCAAAGATCATTCGAAGCTGTGGTGATCTTTTCTAGGTAATTAAGTAAGTGATCGTTGCTCAAGGAAAAATCCGCTGCCGATGAATAATAACCATTTTGGTGCGTTTCCGGATAATGTGTCTTGTCAATGTTGTCAGCAATATCAGAAGGCTTTAACTGGCGGCGAATAAGCTCGCTGTAGAGAGAGATCTTTGTTAATTGATGTCCCAGGGTGTCATGATAGTCCCGGGCTGTTTTTTCCCGCATGCTGGCCCGTTCTTTCCGCCGTGCATTGTTGACCAATGCCATCTCCCGAAGCTTTTGCCGAACCAGGCGGCGATGCATTAAATAAGTCCCGAGTAAAATACCGAACAAGCAGAGTGCATAAAACCAGTTAGTTTGCCAAAATGGGGGATGAATGATAAAGGCGATTGAGGCGGGCGTCTCGTTCCAAACCCCATCATGATTACTGGCTTTGACGAGAAATTGGTAATTACCGGGAGGAAGTCCCGGATATGTTGCTAACGGCATTTTCCCGGCATGCACCCAATCTTTATCGATACCGGTAAGCTTGTAAGCATATTTGTTCTTTTCCGGCGCCGTGAAATCCATTGCTGCAAATTGAAAGGAGAGGGAGTTTTGACTGGGGGATAAATTGAGTAATTCCGATTTTACAGAGAAATTATCTTCGCTGTTCAGACAGCGGATGCTGGTGATTCTAACTTCCGGTTTAAACGTCGATTCGTTGATATCAGCCGGATGAAAATAGTTCAAGCCGTTGATGCCACCCAAATACATTTTGCCATCCGTGTCAATTTGATAGGCGCCGGGATTGAAAATATTGCTCTGTAAACCGTCGGAAACATAAAAATTCCGAAAAGTGGCGTTTACAGGGTTAAAGCGGGACAATCCCTTATTCGTGCTTAGCCACAGCAGACCGCTGTTGTCTTCCAGGATGCCATTGATCACACCATTTGGCAATCCATCTTTTTCCCGATAATTAGCAAATGTGCCGTCCTGCGGAAGAAAGCGATTCAGACCGTTACTGGTGCCAATCCAGAAATTTCCCCGGGCATCTTCATGCATTGCATACACATAGTTATTGCTTAAGCTGGTCGGATCATCCAGTTGATGTTGGTAATTGATAAAACTGTTCGTTTGCCAATCATACCGGCTTAATCCACCAAAACTACCAATCCATAGGTGACCATCCCGGGATGTATACAGCGAAATAATCCATTTGTGTGGAAGGCCATTCGGATGATCTGCGCTGCTCTGGTAATAACGAGTGAAGTTTCCGGTATCGATTGAATCCAGTGCGATACGATTCAAACCGTTGACAGTCGCTACCCAGAGATACCAGCGACCGGTTTGCGGATGTGCAGTTGCAATGATGCTGTTAACCGTATTGTTACTGAGACTGTTGGGATTCTCCGGTTGGAAAGACCAACTCTGAAATCGAGCTTTGCCTGATTTGTCCGGCTGCATTTTAATCAGTCCGCGATTGCTTCCCAGCCACAATGTTTGTTCCGTGCCGTTCTTAAACGGTAATTCATAAACATGATTTAGTACATTCGCTTTTAAACCATCTTTCGTTTTAGAATTTGGCTGATATCGTGTAATCTCGGGCATCTGCGTTTCCGAAAAGCGAATTTTATTCAAGCCACCGCCAATTGTCGCAATCCATACATTTTCTGCGCTATCGATGTGAATTGATGATATTTTGCTGCTACTAAGGCTGTTAGCGATTTCCGGACGATGGCGAAGAAGTTCGAAGCGCTTTTTATTGCGAATTAGTTTGTGCAAACCACCGAAGTAGGTACCAACCCACAGGACGCCGGACTGGTCTTCACACATGGCAATTATGTTGTCTGTTTGCAAGCGACTTTCAGTAGACTGCCGGCTGTCGTAGCGGCGAATTTCTTCGCCTGTTTGATCTGCGCGGGAAAGTTGATAAAGTCCGCGGAACGAACCAGCCCAGAGCGAACCGTAACTATCTTTGAGCAACGAATTAAAGCCTCTGCTAATTTTATTTAGTTTCTCATAACGTTTTGCATCGGCGATTTCAGTTTTCCCATCTGCCTGCAGCTGCATTGGAAAAATACCATAATTAGTTGCCAGCAAGTAGTGGGAAGCACTTGTCTCCATTAAATTATTTATTCTCAATGGGAAGGCTGTTGCAAAAGAGGGAGGCGCCGGCTGGGAAAGAGATATTTTTTCTGTATCATCTTGCACTTCAAAACGAGCGAGCCCTTTTGAGGTCATTATCCACAA
This sequence comes from Calditrichia bacterium, assembly GCA_028284905.1. GTDB lineage: Bacteria > Calditrichota > Calditrichia > RBG-13-44-9 > J075 > JACKAP01. The sequence continues at coordinate 64,787 of JANQQU010000015.1, read as the reverse complement.
GCGATTATAACTGTCCGTATATAATTTGGGAATATAATTGCTGGGAAGCTGTTCGTTCTCTTTATTGTAATGAATAAATGTCTTGGGATTTGACTCTGTATTCTCAATCGAACTCGGGATTTGCAAACGACTAAGGCCGTTAGCATTTGTCCCGAACCAGATGGAAATACCATCCTTGTCATTCGTTTCGGAAATTGCCCAGACAATATTTCCGGCGATACTGTTGCTATCTTCCGGATGATGCAGGTAGCGGGTAAAATGGCCACTCTCCGGATCCAGACAATTAACGCCACCCCCCCAGGTGCCTGCCCAAATGAATCCCCGGGAATCTTCATAAAGAGAGATGATATCGTCGTAGGAGAGTGAATTGATATCATCCGGATCATGTCTGTAAACCGTATAGCGGACGCCATCATATTTGACCAATCCATACATCGTGCCGAACCACATAAAACCCTGGCGATCATTAAGTATGCTATAGACAAGATTATGAGAAACGCCTTCTTCCAGGGAAAGAAACTCGATAGAGATGTCATCCGCATTTCGTGCAGGCAGAATACTGGTAAAAAAAATAAGAGCGGAAATAAATATTCGTAGAGATACACGCATAATCGAACCCGGTGCTTTCGGAATTTTATTGTAAATATATCATTTTTTTGCTGATAACTGCTGGTGCAGAATTGCCGGAAATATCCCCAACGCGCAGCTGGTAGATGTATACGCCGGAAGCAACCGGATTGTTTTGCAGATCCCGTCCCTGCCATTGGTAGCTATAATTACCAGCTGACTGAGCACCATTTTGCAGTATTTTAATCAAATTACCCTGAACGTCATAAATCGCCAACTCGGTTTGTGAGGGATGCGCTATTTCATAATCGATGGTTGTTGCCGGATTAAATGGATTGGGATAATTTTGCGATAGGGAGGCGGTCACCGGAATGTTATTCGTGGGTGAGAAAATACCCACGGCTGGCTGGTTCAGGAAGACGTAAACATTGTTACTACCTTCGTTGGTGACTGCCGCGTCCATTGCCCCATCGTTATTAAAATCTGCCGTAACCACCCGGTGCGGACGGATGCCGGTAGCAATGGTTGTATCCAAAGTAAAAGCGGCATTGCCATCATTTTCCCAAATCGTCAGTGTATTGCCACTGTAAGTCGTGATTAACAAATCGAGATCGCCGTCGCTATCCATATCTGCGCTGGCCCCAGACCAGGGTTGTCCGCTTAGAGATAGCGGTGTCCCCGGAGAAAGCGCGCCATTTTCGTTTTCCAAAATTGCAACCTGGGATGAACCGGAAATAGTGGCAACGATATCAATCTCGCCATCACCATTAAGATCGCCATAAGTGGGTAAATGGGGAGAAAACCCCAGGCTTATATTTCCATCTAGAGAAAAGCTCCCGCTGCCATCATTTAACAAAGTAACGATGTTGCCGGCAAAGAAATTTGGAACGGTTAAATCCGGACTACCATCATTGTTCAGGTCGGCAACAATCGCTGCTTCCGGGCCATTGCCTACTGCCGGAGTGGCTATCTGGCTGAAAGTTGCTGAGCCATTATTGTCCAATATGGAGATGCTGCCATTACTGCTAAAATTAGAAGCGGCAAGATCGATATCGCCATCGCCATTAAAATCGCCGCTGCTAATGCCATGGGGACTGCTTACCACGGTTGTGCTACCGATATTGCTAAAACTGCCGTTACCGTCATTGCTGAGAATTATCGCTGCATTACTGCCAGCGCTGGCAACGGCAATGTCTAACGATTCACTCTGATCATAATCACCAGTGGTAAGATATTCCGGCGTAGCGCCAGCACTCACACTGCCCTGGATACTAAAATTGCCGCTACCATCGTTAATTAGAATTGATACTGTGCTGCTACTGCGATTTGCTGTTGCCAGATCGATTGCGCCGTCATTGTTCCAATCGCCACTGGTAATCGCATAAGGCGTTCCACTGACAGAAATAATTGATGGTGCTGATAAGCGGCCGGTTCCTTCGGTAGCAGCGACTGTAAACTGCCAGGCAAACGATTGGGGCATCCCCTGTCCACCAATATCTTCAATGGCAGTAGTTAAAGTAACGGTAATAATTTCACCATTCTTGAATTCACTTGCAGATGTGATGGTTAATATCCGGGTGCTGGTATTATAAGCAAAGGCCGTTGAATAGTAGCCTGTTTCTCCGCCGGCAACTTTAATGGTTGCCTCAGATGCCGTGGCTTCGGAAATATCCCGGTCAAAAGTTACAGAGATGACGGAATTGCTTGAAACATTAAGTGCATTTAAGGGCGGCGTTGTTGCAGATATCCAGGACTGCGAGTAAAGAATAGCCGGTACTAAACCTATGAAAAGAATGAGTTTGTAAAAATTTCTCAAGGCACACTCCGGGTTAAGTGATGACATGAAAATAGATTTTCAACAAGAAATATTGCGCATAGGGAGGAAACAGAACGAAGCCGGTGATTGTAACCGGGAAATACTAGGATATCAGGCGTAGCCTTTTTGAACAAAGAAAATACACAATAGTAAAATCAGGCTGATTACCTTTCCGACCTGGGAACGACTGAAAAGAAAGAAAAAGCTCATATAGAAGTAGTAATCATCCATTTACTGCGTGCTCCTGCTTAATCATATTCGGTCTGTAAAAGATTTGCTGATATTTTATTTCGAAGCTACAAGGGTTCTGATCAAACACTGAAATTTGATCAGAACCCTCCGGAGAGACAGAGACAAAGGTTATTTATGCTGATTATATGATAGTAAAAAAGGGTAGGGGAATCCATACCCCGAAAGGGGGATTTTTCTGGAAGAGATTTAAGGAAATATGATCTGGCGGGTCAAAATGGGGTAGTTGTGAAATTGGAAACTTACGATGGCGTAAATTTCCAATTGAGATTCATTACTAAACTGAAACGCTTCTTAAAGCTTAACCAGTTTCTCTTTAAATGCTTTCGCCACAGCTTCGGATTTGGAATGCACTTCCAGTTTCCGGTAAATATTTTTAATGTGGCGGCGAACCGTCTCTTCGCTGATACAAAGGTCATCCGCAATCATTTTGTAGCTTTTGCCTTTGCAGAGGTGGGTAAGCACTTCGGTTTCCCGATTGGTTAAATTGGTTTGTGGGGTTACCTGAAACGATTCTACAACCAGGCGGGCAATTCGGGTACTCATTGGTGCGCCGCCCTCATGGCTTTCCTGAATTGCTTCCAGCAACTGGGCCGGCGGCGTGTCTTTAACCAGGTAACCGCAAGCACCGGCGCAGAGTGCATCAAAAACAATACGGTCATCGCTCTGAATGGTGAGTACCAGAATATCGATTTCCGGCTCTTTTTCTTTCAGGATTTTAATCCCTTCGATGCCGGACATGCCGGGTAAGCCAATGTCCATTAAAACAACATCGGGCTGCTCTTTCATAATGCCCTTAACGCCTTTTTCGACACTGTTATAAGTACCAACACAATTAAAATTGGGGGTGCCGTTAATCAGCAATGCCAGACTTTCACGGATGTCCTGGTCATCTTCTACTATGGCTACAGTTATCATCTCTGTCTCTTTTCCCGCAGCGTTAAGAGCTGCGTATATTTAATTGTCTGTTATCATCAACAAAAAACCCCCGGCGATTTTGGAGCCCCGGACGAGGGAGCAGCTTGGCACCGAGGGATTTGATCCTGTTTGTCTAAACTATGCCGCCTCGTCCGATGAAGCATAGTTAATCTAGCGACCGCTGGCGATTTTTTCAAGGGATTTCTTTTAGCGGGGAAACCATCAGGATTCCGGAAGCTCTCCACTAAAGCGTATCAGCATGCCTTTCTTCTCGTTGGGAAGAAATTCAATATTGCCATCGATTTGCTGTGTGCGAAATTTCATGTTGTTTAATCCATTACCGGAGGAGGATTTCGCAAAATAAAACTTCTCCCCATTCTGACCAGCTTTTCCATTATTTGTATAGTGTTCTTCCGGCAAGCCGACGCCATCATCCGCAAGCACTATTTCCAGATGATTTCCCTTTAAAGATACATCGAGAATAACGTTCTTGCATTGGGCATGCTTGAGGCTGTTGTTCATCGCTTCCTTGAAAAGCAGGGTCAGATGCCGTCTCCAATCGGTTGTTAAGGTAATCGCCTCCATCTCAGGGGCAATACCATCGACCCGAAAGCTAACCCCGGTTTTGTCAAAAAGATGATCCCCAAAATCTTTTAAACGGACTAACACTTCGTGCAAACTATCTTTCTCCGGATTTAGCGTCCAGATAAAATCCCGCATGCCATTGGATAAACTCTTGGAAGTATCTCCGATGCGGGAAATATAGTCGGTTAACTCCGGACGGGTGTCGCCCATTGATCGCTTCAGTATTTCGCTGAACAGGGAGATTTTTGTTAACTGATGTCCGAGTTCGTCATGAAAATCATGCGCCGCTTTCGCACGCACCCGTTCGTTCTCCTGGGAGCGAACCTGTTCCAATTCCAGTGCACGACGAACTTTCGATTGCAACCAGGAGCGTTGAATCACAATCGTCACTGCCAGTAAAAACAGACTGGCGAAAGCGATAAACCACCAGGTTCTCCAAAATGGCGGGTCTATTTCCAGGTATACCGCTGCGCCATTTTCGTTCCAGATGCCATCGCTATTGGCCGCTTTTACCCGGAAAATGTATTCTCCCGGATCAAGATTGGTAAAGCTGATAAAGCGGCGGGTGCCAGATTCAATCCACTCTTCATTAAAGCCTTCCAGCTTATAGGCGTAGTTTACTTTGGCCGGATTCACATAATCTATTGCCGCGAATTCAAATGAAATAAAATTCTGATTGTGGTCTAGTTGCAGCGGCTCATTCTTAAATACCGCCTGGGTTAACAACGTATCTTTATTTTCCCCATAAATGCTAAATGCATTAAAAACTATCGGAGGAGGCTCACTGTTTTCGGAGATACTATCGGGGTGAAAGACGGTAATGCCATTGACGCCACCGAAGATCATTTCACCATTGTAGCTGACGATATGTGCCCCGGCATTAAACTCATTGGCTTGCAGTCCGTCGTAAACATCGTAGTTCTTAAATGTTTCATTCATCAGGTTAAACTGGGAAAGGCCATTGTTCGTGCTCAGCCATAGATTCCCTTTACGATCTTCAAGAATGCCATAGATCATGTTGTTCGAAAGGCCGTCCCGTTCGGTAAAAAAAGTAAATTGCTCGGTTTCACGGTTGAATTTATTCAATCCACCGCTATAGGTGCCGAACCAGAGCGCCCCGGCATTATCCTGATGGATAGAAAGTATTGCCGGATTATTGAGGCTATGCGGGTCGTCAAAATCGCGCATGTAGCGAATAAATTTTTCATTCTTTCGATCGAATTTATTCAGTCCGCCGGCACGAGTACCGATCCAAAGGGTTTTGCCATGACTGTAGCTATCTTCGTAAATCGACCAAATTTCATTGTTACTGAGGCTGCTGGAGTCACCCGGTATATGGCGGTACTGGTTAAATTTCTCCGTAAAGCGATCAAATTTATTTAAGCCGGAATTGGTGCCAATCCATAATTGCCCAAACTGATCTTCATAAATCGTATTGATGAAGTTTCCGGTAATGGTTCGGTTGTTAAAAGGATCATAGCGGTAATGGGCAAACTTCCCTTCCTCTCTGTCTAATACTTTAGACAAACCATTCCCATAGGTGCCAATCCAGAGATTTCTGACTTTGTCTTCGTAGATTGCGGAAATAAAATTATGGCTTAATCCATCAGTGCGCTCCGGAGAATGTTTGAAATGGGTGAATGTAAACTTGTTCTCCCCGTCCGGATTTCGCACCAATTTATTTAACCCGCCACCGGCTGTGCCCACCCAAATCACCCCCTGCCAATCTTCATAAACTGCTGTGATCACCTTATGACTGAGGCTCTGAGGGTTCTCCGGCTGATGTGTGAAATGTTGAAATTTACTCTGACGCTGATTCAATTGATTCAGGCCGCCACGACTGGTGCCGACCCAGATTGTGCCGGAGCGATCTTCGAATAAAGTGGTAATACCGTCGTTGCTGAGGCTTTGCGGATTACCCGGATCATGCCGGAAATAAGTGATGGGATTGAATTTCGGTTTACCGGAACTATCCAGCACTGCTGGTGAAAAACAGTTTAAGCCGGCATTTGCAGTGCCAACCCAAAGATGATTATAACGGTCCAGCAGTAAGCCGCTAATTTGCCCGTCACTCAATAAGAGATTGTCTTCTCCACGAGTATTGTTTGTCGGCGCATACCGTATATTTTTCCCTGTTCGATAATCAATCTGATTAAGCCCGGCGGCCGGTGTTAATACCCAAAGAAAATTCCCGCCATCTTTGCCGCGATAAATCCGTTGTATGTAGCTGTGGTTAAGAGAGCTCTCCTGACCGGGATGATGCTTAAATGTGTTAAATTGTTCGGATTCATCCATCAGTGCATCGAGGTTCAGTTTCGAGATACCATCGGCGGTACCGATCCAAAGATTGCCGTCCGGGTCGGTTTCCAGATCAGTTATCCAGTTATGAGAAAGAGAATTGGGGACAATTTTCTGGCGAAGCCGCATTGATAATGATCCAGCGCGGGATTTCGGCAGCACGAATAACTGAATTCCCCAAAGCGACGCGTATTCCGGAGGATTGCCGACCCAATTATTGAAAGAATGTTCGTGGTCGGAACGATAGCGAAGTTGGTAGCTGCCGGGTTGCAGCGTCATTACTTCCATCAATACCCGGTTACGGGTTGAACCACCGGCATGGGTCGAATTTTCGTAGCGCATCTGCCAAACTTTCGAGCCGAACGGCACTCTTTCAATCCAGCCATAATCTGTCATTCCATATGCGTTTCCATCGCCGGTTGCGACGACCAGTACTTCAGTGGCTTTGTTTAAAGTGAAATCGTGGGTGCTCTCCTGGTAGTTTTCCGGCTGTAGCACGGAGGCTATTGCCAGCTTGGCCCTGGTAAGGCTGTCTGCAAAACTGAAAACATCCGCCGGATAGGTCTCTCCCGCAGCATAGTATTGCGTAAATCGAATATCGTTTAAAGCTGGAGAATTTGGAGATGACTGATGCATTTGGGATAATTTCAAGGAATCCGGAGGTGTAAACTTATTCAGCCCTCCGCCATTCGTTCCGACCCAAATATCCCCGTTTTTATCTTCCTGTAAATCGCTGACAAAATTATTGTTGAGGCTTTGCGGAGAAGTTGATGAGTTCCGGCAATGTCTGAATGTGCCCTCCTCGCGAACAAAGAGGTTGAGTCCTCCACCATTGCTGCCCAGCCAAAAATTGCCTTTTCGATCCTCCAGCAGGCAGGAAATATTGTCATTGCTAAGGCTGAACGGATCGTTAGCATCATTATAAAAATGCGTAAAAGTGCGATTGCCGGGATCAAACATATTGATGCCCCCACCACTGGTGCGCACCCAAAGATAGCCGAAACGATCCTCATAAATAGAATGAATGTAATTGCCTGAAATAGAGTGTTCATCCATTGGGTCGAATCGAAAAATCGTAAACTCATAACTATCATAGCGGGATAAGCCATCAGAGGTGCCTACCCAGATCAACCCCCTGCTATCCTGGAATATGGTTGTGATGTTACTTTGAAACAGCCCTTTCTCCTGGGAAAAACGTTCAAATTTTATATCCTGAGCGGGGAGGCTGGCCGCGTGGAAGAGTAAAAAAACAATAACCAATAAAATATATGAGGAAAACCGACGGCGGCCGGAAGGTATATAGCATCTAAATTCTGTTATGTTATGTAAGTTGAATATCTGCATTTGTTTTGGCCGCTTGTTTCGCATATATTCGAAGTTAACGACAGTATGGGGCTGAATCAATTATTAATCATCCCGAATAAGTGGGTGATTTTACAATGTTTTAATATATTCTATTCGCGTCGATCTCATTCGAAAGATATTTAAGTGCGTTGTATAAACGTAATGATTTCCGGTAATATTTGCTAACAGCGGGCAAGGCAGATAGTTCCGGCAAAATGAATAACCGGTTTCCAGCAGCTTTTCTAAGCAGCCATACAGTCGAGTTGCATGTGGTGATTTTTAACCCGGAAAAATTGTGAGATAGGATGTGGTCCCAGCTAATGGATTTATTTATATTGGCTAAAATGATCTGTGTAAAGATTTCTCCACTATCTCAATATGATTATCATTATCAATGTTATTGAAAACAATTTTACATCTGCCCGGTAGTTAATAGAAAACCGGTAAAGTTTTTTTCAATATTTTTTTCCCTTATATTTAGATATGTAAGCTGAATGTAACCTTTTCAGTTTATTATAATAACGTTAGAGAGTTGCTATACCCTTTTTGCTGTGTATCCAGTAAGGAAGGGGAGGAAGGTCATTCGCACAATGATCATGTGTGGAATTTATCTTGTAGTTGAGGAGACAGCGTATGTTAAAGAAAAATGTTGTTTTGGCAGGGATATTTAGCCTGCTGATTTCTATTAGTTGTTTGCAGGCTCAATCGCCTGTTTTTGTTGATATTGCAATCGCTACTGGTCTGGATACCCTTCATTCGCTGGATAGCACCGTTTGCCATCGGCCAGAGCTGGGATCCGGATCGGCCTGGGCCGATTTTAATAATGATGGTAATCTGGATTTATATGTAACCAATCATGGCGGAGCGAACTGGCTTTATCAAAATTTAGGGGATACCAACAACGATAATTTGCCTAACTTTTTGGATGTCGCGGAAATTTGTGGCGTAGAAGCTGCTGCAAATGTGAGCCATGGCGCGGTATTTATTGATTATGATAATGATGGGGACCAAGACCTTTACCTAACCAACTTATACGGTAACATTCTCTATAAAAATACCCTGACGGAAACCGGAGATGCGATTTTTGTGGATGTCACCGAGATTGCTGGCGTAGCAGATGGTGGGCGAGCGGTGACCGCTTCCTGGGCCGATTTTGATGGTGATGGCTGGCTGGATTTTTATTTATCCAAGCACTTTGAATGTCAACCGGTACCGCGGGAGAGCGAAGACCGTCTGTTCAAGAATAATGGCGACGGCACTTTTAGCGATGTTACCTCCTGGCTTTGTAATGGGGATCCTACCTGCGATCAAGTCGGTGGCCTCGGTTTTACTGCCGGCTGGTTCGATTATGATAATGATTTCGACCTCGACCTTTATTTAATCAATGATGACATTAATGGTAATTTTTTCGAAAACGTGCTCTGGCGAAATGATGGCCCGGATAGCATCAGCGGTGGCTGGATTTTTACTGATGTCTCTGTCGCTTCCGGAGCGAATATCAGTCTGAGTGGCATGGGGCTGGGATTGGGCGACTACGATAACGATGGTTATATGGATGCCGCCTTCAGTAATTTTGGGCCGAATGTAATGATCCGAAATAATGGTGACGGCACATTTACCGATGTTTCAGTTAGCGCTGGTGTGGATCGGCCGCAAACCCCGGGGGGACGAAGAAATGTAACCTGGGCGACAGCCTTCTTTGATTATAACAACGATCAGTGGGTTGATTTATTTTTTGCTGGTGGCCCAATCGCCAATAATGGTGTCGACCAGCCAAATGTATTGTTCGAGAATGAAGCTGATGGCACCTTCATTGAAGTTTCCGACAGCACCGGTTTAAACGATCCCGGCCGGGGGAGAAATGCTTCGATGGTCGATTTTAATTTCGATGGTTTCGTGGACCTCTTTGTCGCCAATTATGCCGAAAATCTTATGTTAATGCTTAATCGCGGGAAAGAACTTGGAAATACCAATAATTTCATGACGATTACACTGGAGGGGACGATCAGTAACCGGGATGCCATTGGCAGCCGCCTGTCGCTGACAACACCGGATGGAATTACCCAGATTCGGGATATTAACAGTGGCCCCACCCATGGCGGTGGAGATTACCGCGCTGCTTATTTCGGGATGGGAGGAAATACATCCGGGGAATTAAAGATCATCTGGCCAACCGGAGAAATTCAGGAGGTAGGGACGCTTTCTTCAGGATTTCATCATTTTATCGAAAATGACGATCCCGTTGGCATTCGTAATGAATCTACTCAGCCGGCATCTTATCGACTGGAAGCGAACTTCCCAAATCCATTTAATCCGGCAACCACGATACGATATTTTCTGCCGGGGAATACAACCGTTTCTCTGAAAATCTATAATGCACTGGGCGAAGAAATCCGCACACTGGTAAGTGGCCGGGAAGCGGCTGGGGAAAAAACAGTAGTGTGGGATGGGCGTAACGACGAAGGTGAAGCTGTCGCCAGTGGGGTGTATATCTATCGTATGAGTGCCGGAGAGTTTTATCAATCCCGTAAGATGTTGCTAGTACGCTAATAGCGAATCATCAAAGCTTTTTGATGAAATGAATTTCCCGGGAAAAATCCGCTTCAAAACCTAGCTTGCGCAGATATTGTTGATGTGCCTTCACTTCACTATCTGCGACAAGGGTATGAATACCGTTCTCGCTAAACACTTCCGAATGCTGTTGATATAAAAAATGAGCGTTCTTAAAATCGCGATATTCCGGGCGAACGTAGTCCATTAAAATTGTTGCGTGCCCGGGCACATCCACGGTATATGCAAAAACGCCTACCGGCAACAGGTTGCGTAAGACAAAAATGCATTCGGCATTTGTTAATAATTCTTTGCTAAATCCCGGGAAAAAACTTTGAATATCCGAGGCATGATAATCGAGGAACTTTTTCAGAAACAAACTATCAGCAGCTACACTTTCCAGAGTAAAAAAATCCTTCTCGCGGGACATTTTAAAAAGATAGTAAACATCAATCGCAACGATAAATCCGTTTAAGGCGAAAACCGGGTAAGTTTTTGTCAACAATCCATAAATCGCGAAAGTGCCGGCGCCAAAAAGATTTATCCAACGTAAACGCCAGATATTATTCATCGTTAGCGAAACCGCTACCAGCACCGATCCTGTATACCCGACAATCTCAATCCAATCCATATCAACTCCATTATTCCGGCTAAAAAATAAACGATCCCTTAAAAAATAATCAGCCAGTTTATCATGAATTTGCTTAAAATCCAAGTCGAATGATTGAAGTAAGTTCTTTGCCAGATAAATACTAGAAACTGAATTGGGTGCCGAAAATGAAATTTCTTCCGGGCATTCGATAACGGGCCAATTCCTCATAGTCATTGTTCAAAATATTATTGACCGTTAAGGAAAAGCGCAGATTGTTGGCGGCATTAAAGGTCATCTTTCCATTTGTGGTAAAAAACGCTTCCGGGGCCTGCAGCGGATAGAGGAAGACTTCATCGATGTTACTGCGAAATCTGCCATTCACATTGAGAATAAAACGTTTCCAGAAAAAATCCCCGGTAAAATGAAAAGTATGTTTTGGGCGATAGGCGAGCACATCATCTTCCCGATCAGGAGATTCGTCCCGGGCAAACAGATAAGTATAATTGAAAGCACTCTGAAAAAAATCCCCCAGGCGATAAGTAAAGACAAACTCTCCCCCTTGCAGGAGAGCACTGTTCAGATTCCGAACCTGAAAATATGGGAAAGAAACCTGCTCTTCCTGGGCGATATCTACCCAGTAAATCATGTCTTTATAATGGTAGCGGAAAGCAGCAACATCAATATCGGCATCATCACTAATCTGCCAGCGGAAACCTGCTTCGAGGGAGATGTCCATGCGTTCTGCTTCCAATTCCGGATTCGGTTTAAACAGCGTGCTGCCCCCGAGTTCCACCTGGAAAAAGCGTTCTGCAATGGTCGGCGCCCGAAATGCCTGCCCAAACAATGTGCGGACAGTAAAGCGATCGTGGGGATGATAAACAAATGACAATTTTGGACTAACCTGTCGCAACGTTTTTCCGCTAACTAAATGGTTTTGATCGTAGCGCAGTCCCAGCGTGGCAGTAAAGCGATCACTCAGTTGCGTCTCATTTTGTAGATAAAAGGCGACATTATTTACCTGTCGATTGCCGTAGAGAATGGTGTCCGGAGAAGAAACAACTTTATCCAATTGCAAATCTACTCCGGCAATCAGGTAATTACGATCATTCAAATAGATGTCAAACTGGGAAATATTCCCGAATTTATCTCCATCAATAATGGTTTTTGTGCCGAAAGGTTCATTGCCGGCGAGGGTTAAATCAGGATCACTCTCATTAAAAAATGAGCGGGCGGCATTGCGGTAGTAATAAAAGCGGGAGGAGTATTTAACATTGGTGTTTGGTACTGCCCAGTAATGTAAATCAAAATTTAGCTGGCGTTTTACCTGTCGATCGTCTGTATATCCTTCACGAACACTTAATGGCTGGATGGAATTTAACCAGCTATGTGGATAATCGTTCTCCGCATAGCCGCCACCAAGAGTTAATTCCAGATTGCGGTTATATTTGAAGTTATAGAGCAGTTTGCTAAAAAAATTATAAAACTCGAAAGCGGTTTGCTCGGCATGCCCATCGGAGAATTTCCGGCTGGCATTTAAGAGATAGCTGAATCTCCCGGTAACGCCGGAGTGGCTAACTTCCAGCTCATTTTGTAATGGCGTCTCTTCCGTATATCGAATGTCTGCAGGTGCTTTTTGGAAGAAGCCGGCCTTGGCATCAATCGTTGTGCGGGACCGGTACAAAGGCTTTCGGGTGATGACATTGATCACCCCACCCATGGCTGAGGAGCCGTAGAGGCTGGAAAAAGCGCCCTTTACAACTTCAACCCGCTCGATGAAGTTCGTAGGAACCAAACTCCAGTATGCGCCTCCGGCATCAGATGTCAGTGCCGGCCGCCCGTCGATCATCAACAAAACTCGATTGCCGACGCCACCTCCGGCCACGTCGGAACTGCCGCGGATGGAGAGGCTTTGCACCGAAACTCCGGCAGAGCGGTAAACTGAAAGCCCCGGCACAGATTCCAATGCCTGATCGAATGTGGTAATCGGACGTATTTCCAAATCTTTTGATTGAAGAATCGTCACACTGGCCGGTGCCATTTGCGCGGTTTGCTCTTTACGGGCAGCGGAAACTAAAACGGCTTGTCCCTGGATCTCAGTGCCCTTCAATGCAATTCTTCGCGAAAGTAATTTCCCGCGTTCAACCTGAATTCTTTCCTGAAAAATTTCATACCCCAGTCGTTCGACAATCAGTAAATAGCTACCTTCCGGAATAAATTGAATAACGAATTTCCCATCAGCGCCAGAGGTACTTCCCAGGCGAATGCTATCCAGGTATACCGCGACATTATCCAGTGGTGACATGGAATCTGCATCATAGATCTGACCGGATACAACCCCACCTGCTTCAGTGCTAGCGGAGTAATTCTGAGAAAATATTGGCAATGATGCGAAAAAGAGAATGATGATTGATTGAAGGTAAATGTTGTCGAAGGTCGAAATTCTGCTGTCACGCATAATAAGAAGTTTCCTGCAAAAATTGAAAAACACCGGTAACAAACTTCGTTGTTACCGGTTTAATTGTGAAAGTGAAGCCAATATATTAAGCGGCAAATTTATGCTCTAAAAATCAGAGATTTTATAAAACTTACGGCAGCAAATTGAAATCAGCTTTAATGTCAATATTGCTGACATCGGCATTGTCTGCACTGAGCGTAATTGCAGTGGGTTCTGCCACTGGCAGGCCGAAAGCATTCATTCCGGAATTGGAGGCATCTGCCTGATACATACCAAGCAACAATGCACCAGCGGGGTTCGCGGGATCTCTCCAGCTTACAAACACTGCCGCATATGAACTGAAATCCAACCCTTCAAAGGAAAAATTATACTCGGTTCCTTCTGCAATCGGATCGCTGGATTGCTCCGGAGGGCCTGCCGGCACATATGCCGGAGGCGCGACAGTGGTATATACAGATACTTGAACATTACCAGTCGTCGGCCAGGTACCGTCAAAAGTAATTTTACCGGAAATTGTGCCAGTTGTCGGGGTCGGTTCGGTTGATTCTTCACTACATCCAACTGTCGCTACGGCGAGCATCATCACGAGAAAGAACATTAGTAATTGCTTGAACATTTTTAACTCCTTGACAATAAATTTTAAAAGATGACTAACTGCAAATTACAATCACGCTCTCGATAACAATTGCTATGCCAAGTCTGGAAAAAATGAGAAGGAAAAAAAGATGTGAAGAGTGTTTGCTTGTAAGTTTCATTAAAACAATTGTTTATGAGGAGAATGTTCCGCTGGAAGGATATTTCTGAAACAGCTTGTTTCAAAAAAGTGGAACGAAATATTTCAAAATGAAATTTGAAATTCCATTTTGAAAAGCCACATCAGGGGCGCGATGCCAAAAAAATGGCACGCAGAGGGCGTGGCAAGCCTTCTTTTGTTCGGCGCTTGTCTGCGGGATCGAGTTGGTCAGTTAAGGAGTGATGAGGCATCCAGGAAGTACTTCGTTGTTCTTCTATCGAGGTCTCATTGCAGTCGAGCAATCGAACATTGCTAAATCCACAACGTTTGATCCAGCCGGCCAGTGCATCTGGTGACGGTAGAAACCAGACGTTGCGCATTCCGGCATACCGGTCTTCCGGCACCAGAACGGTGTTTTTATCACCGTCAACAACCAGGGTTTCCAGAACCAGCTCACCACCAGGGCGAAGACTGCTATAAAGTTCACGCAGGTGATCCATAGGGGAACGGCGATGATAGAGCACCCCCATGGAAAAAATCGTGTCAAATGATAATAATTGATGCGGCAAAGCTTCCAGTGGGAAAGGGAGTAGGTGAACATTGTCTTTTTCCAAATAATGCCGGATCGCAAAAAACTGAATGAGAAAGAGCAGATAGGGGTCGACGCCTATTACCAGCCTGGCGCCTGCCCCGGCCATACGCCAACAGTGATAGCCACTACCACAGCCAACATCCAATACCGTTTTGTCTTTCAATGGTTGTATATGGTTTTCCAGACGCTGCCATTTCCAGTCGGAACGCCACTCGGTGTCGATGAATACATCATGAATTCGGTAAGGGCCTTTTCGCCAGGGGATGAGTTGTCTGAAGAGATGTTCTATTTTCTGCTGCTCGAAAAGATTAGGATCGGCGCTGTTTACCTGAATGGTATCCTGGTTTATTAAAACCTCTACTGGAGGAATTTTCGGTAATTGATTGAGTATTTCCTGCCATTCGGGAAGATCGCCGTGATTGCATCGATCAAAAAATAGCTGCAGATCATCCTGTAATTGATCCGCCCATTTCGCCATTTCCGTTTCTGCGAGTTGGGGAAACATTGAATGATAATATGATTGCCAGGGGAAATTCATTCTCGGAAGCATCTTTCTTTACTTTATGGCCAGAATAGAGACGAAGTTAAAACATTGAAACCAGACATCACTATGGCGAAACCCTGCGCCGGATATTCGCTCCTGGTGAGTCTCAAGGGTTTCCGGCAGCAATACATTTTCCAGGGCGGTTCGTTTCTGGCTGATTTCCAGGTCGCTGTAGCCGTTTGCCCGCTTAAAATGGTGGTGCATTTCTATGTAGAGTGCATCAAGATGGGGATCTGCAAATGCAATTTTTTCTGACAGCACCAATACCGCTCCGGGCCGCATGCCGGCATATATTTTGTCGAGAATTTTTTCCCGGTCTGCCGGTTCAATAAATTGCAGGGTAAAATTGAGCACGACCATGGAAGCGTTTTCTATTGAAGTTTGCCGTAAATCTTCACAACGCAATGATACCGCTATGCCGGCATCGTCCCCGGCAATAATTTTCCGGCAGTGATCGATCATCGCCGGAGAATTATCAATGCCGATAATCCGGCAATCTTTGTGAGGAATATGATGACGCATGGAGAGGGTCGCAGCGCCTAACGAACAACCAAGATCGTAACAATTACTGCCCGGCGTGGCATGCTTCTCGGCCAGTATGCCAATCATCGATATAATTGCCGCATAGCCAGGAACCGAGCGGCGGATCATGTCCGGAAAAACGCTGACGACGGTTTCGTCGAACTGAAATTTGCTGATCTCGCGAATACGCTCAGCATAAATGTTGTCCGCTGCGGATGCTTTGTTTCCCATATCGATTTTCCCGGTTAATTCCGGGGAAACTTAGCGATTTTCCGGGCACCTCGCAAGGAGCAATCAAGGTGGCACCGCTGTCTTACGGGCGCCATTTTTTATAGGCTTCGGACGACAATAAACCCTTGAAGGTATCGTTCGCCTTCAGATTCTCTTCAGAAAAAGTAATCGATGCTTCCTTTTCTAATAGTTTCATTAACTCGACGACGATATCATAATCTTTTACAGCAATGTGGAATTGGATCAGAGAGAAGTATGGATCGGGAAGCCAGGGCTCTAATTGTATCGCAGCGCGGGCATGTTCCACAAACTTTTCACTGTTGCCGGCAACCAGGTGAATTTGTGCTTTCATATTTTCCAAATGGCCGTCATCCTGGCCAACTAGCACCATCAAGCCATTGATTGCGTTAATGGCCCGGTCATATTGTTTTTTCAGAAAGTAATTGTCAATCATCATTAGTTGCAGACTGGGATCTCCGGGAAAGGATTCCTGGTAGATGTCGGTGTATTTGATCGTCAGGCTGTCGGAAAGCTGGGTAACTGTTTTAATGTTCATCAGTTGAACCGCTTTTTTCATACGCGCTTCGTCACCCATGCCGATGTAGATTTCGTGTGCCTTCTGATAATTGCCTTTTTGGAATTCATTTCGGATCAGCTGAACTTTTTCCATGTCCTGCATGTATTCCTGCCGGTCCCCTTTGATAATTGCGGCAATCTTGCTGAGATCATCCATGATTGATTGGTGGGTAAGCAATGCCGGCTCTAGTAAAAACCGAAAAGTTTCGCTGAGATATTCACCAGTGCTCATCACATAAGCATCGCCGATCCGGAATTTACCGTCATCATCGTAGAATATCTCATATTCATGATAATTCAATCCACCATTCTGCATGTAAAAACGAAACAGGGCAAATATCGTGTCCCCGGAAACCATAAACTGCCGGGCCATGTAATGACCTTCTTCGCCCATTGCAGTGGTAATTTCCTTGCCAAGATTAAAATTGTCTGCGATTTCAGCTGTAAAACTAAGCTCAATCTCTGGCGGCGCCGGTAAGCCACTGAAGGTTTTGTCTATCAGCCGCTTCATGTCCATGCTTTGATTTAATAAATCTGGATTTCCGGACATTAACGAACCCTGGATTTGATACAAGAAGCTACTAATCAAAGAATCACTGGGAGATGCCTGGCCGTGGTTAATAAAAAAGAATAAAAAGGCAAGTAGGGAAATGAATCGTGATCTCATGTTTTTTCCTCTCAGGCAGATTTATATTCCTGCAAAAAAACGAACTGTTTGCTACTCAACATCTAATAACGAATAATAAACCTGCGGTTTTTGACGCTTGACTGATGCCTCCGCCGCCAATGCCAGCCGGAGAAGGAGGCTTTCGCTCCAGGCTGGGCCCATTGCCTGGACCCCAACTGGCAAACCGTTTGAAGTATACCCTGCCGGGAAGCTGATCGCTGGTAAACCGGTGAAATTAGCAAATCCGGCAAATCGGGTAATTTGGTTTAATTTGACAAGATCGGATTCACCATCCGGCAATACATCGTTCCGGATTTGCGGCGCCGGTATTGCGGTTGTCGGGGTAAGGATAACATCAACGTTTTCGAATACCCTGCGGAAGTTTTCCATCACCCGGGTGCGAACACGCTGCGCTTTGATATAATCCCGATTGGTTAAGCGTCGGGCCAGTGCGAGGTTAATGCGCACATCCAAACCATGTTTGTGTCCATGTTGTGCATAATACTGATCCAGCGCCTGGGACATCTCGCTACTGATAGTAACAATATGTGCCACCCGGGAAGCCTCCAGCTCCGGAATGGTGATATCGATGAACTCGACGCCCAAGTTCTCCAGCGTTTTTACCATTTCTTCTGAGCACTTAACAACTTCATCATTTGCATGTTTAAACCAGGGGGTGAAAATACCAATTTTCAGTCCTTTTAGATTGGTTTTATCCCATCCTTTCAGGGTCGGGGAAGGCTGGTGCAGCGTATGAGGATCGCCGGGGTCTGCACCGGCAATAATGCCATAGGCATAGGCAGCATCGTTGGCACTGCCGGCAATCGGACCGATATTGGATACACTCCAGGCCAGGGGCGCCGCGCCATATTCACTGATTCTCCCAAAGGTTGGTTTCAGGCCAAATAAGCCGCAAAATGCCGCCGGGATGCGCACGGAACCACCTCCATCGGCCCCGAGGGCTACCGGACAAAAGCCCGCTGCTACGGATGTTGCGCTGCCACTGGAGCTGCCGCCGGGATAATGTCCGGGATTATAGGGATTTCTTGCAGTGCCATGATTGCTGTTTAAACCGGTAACGCCAATGCCTATTTCGTGCATATTGCTTTTACCGATTAGCAGGGCACCGGCAGTTCGCAGACGGGCAACAGTTGTTGCATCCTGTGTTGGTAATGACTCTCCCAGGAAAGCAGTGCCAACCCGGGTAGGGTAGGGGCAGAGATCCATCTCATCCTTAATCGCTACCGGAACGCCATCCAACAGACTTAAGGGGTTTCCCTCTTTGTAGCGGGTGTCGGCCGCAGCTGCTTGCTGAAGGATTTGTTCCTCGGAATAACTAATAAAGGCATTGAGCGCCGGAGATGACTGCTCACTGTCTTTGATTGCATTTAATAAATTTTCAGCGACTTTTGAGGGCGTTGTTTTACCTTTTTTGAAGGCATCATGGTAATCATAGATCGTCGGCATTTGAAAGCCCGGAGGGCGCGAGAACTTTTTTCGGGGAAGTTCTTTGGCTGGAACGTTTTCATTTTTTGCAGAAGATCCTGTAGTCCAGTCCGGGTAAAAGCCGGGCGGCTCTTCAAAATGCTGTTCTCGTAATGCTGTTATGCCAGCATCGCGGAATAGTTTTGGGAAAATAAGGCGTCCCGTGGGGCCTTCCAGCAACGCAGTAAAAGTTCGCAGCGCGCGGCCAACCAGGCGAGGGGCGCGGATTGATTGTAAATCGTAAATATCATTCGCACCGTCAGTCTTGTTTTTCTTTGCAGTTTTCATGGGGATGAAGATAGCTGTTTTCAAGGACTTAGCAAAGGCAAAAGCGCTCTGAAAATGATCTGGTTGATAAAATCGATGAATCTGAAAAAAACATTTCGATGCCATAAATTCCGCTGTATTTTTTCCCTGCAGTCTGGCGAAGATAAATCACTTCCGCAAGACTGGGATCATCTGAAAAACAATCGCAGGAGATAAAATATGATTATTGTAACCGGTGGCGCAGGATTTATTGGCAGCAATTTGGTAAGACGTTTAAATCAACAAGGCATTGATAGTATCATTATTGTTGACAGCTTAAAAAAAGGTGAAAAACATCTCAACCTGAATACCCTGAAATTCGCGGATTTTATTGACTACGAAGAATTTCTGCCGGCATTGTCGTCGATGAAAAACAAACACATCAGTACGATATTTCATCAAGGGGCATGCACTGATACCATGCAATATGATGGCCGTTTCATGATGCGGGT
This sequence comes from Calditrichia bacterium, assembly GCA_028284905.1. Taxonomy (GTDB): domain Bacteria; phylum Calditrichota; class Calditrichia; order RBG-13-44-9; family J075; genus JACKAP01. Next base: position 45,305 of record JANQQU010000015.1, on the reverse strand, counting down.
AAATTACGAATATAGTAAAGCGCTATTGACTTTTGCCCTGGAAAATAAAGCCCGTTTTATCTATGCCTCGTCTGCATCTGTCTATGGCAATGGTGATAAGGGATTCGTAGAAGATCGCCATTACGAATATCCGCTCAACGTCTATGCTTATTCAAAATTCCTCTTCGATCAATACATCCGTCGTATTATCGATGACATTCCTACGCAAATTGTCGGATTACGTTATTTTAACGTTTACGGACCGCAGGAAAATCATAAGGAGAAAATGGCTTCGGTTATTTTCCAGTTCCACAATCAAATCAAAAAGACCGGCGATATTAGTCTTTTTAAAGGGAGTGACGGATTTGTGCGGGATTTTATTTATGTCGATGATGTGGTGAATGTGAACCTGCACTTTCTGGAGAATCCCGACATCAGCGGCATCTTTAACTGCGGCACCGGCAAGGCCGAGAGTTTCCTGAAAATTGCGGAAATTATGCAAAGCTGCTATGATAATTGTAAAATTCGTTATGTCCCTTTCCCGGAAACATTGAAAGGAAAATATCAAGCTTTCACCCAGGCCGATCGCAACCTGCTCGATGGTAGTGGTTATAAAAGACCCTTTACTTCTCTTGAAGATGGTGTACGCGCTTATGTTGCGCTTTTAAAGGAAAGTAATGGATACTGGACGGATAGCGAATGACATATGATTTCGGTTTTCTCTGGCAATTAATGGATGAAAAAGCCACAGAAAAAACAAAAGTATGGTGGGAAAATTATCTTAAGCATGTGATAGAATTTCGCGGCGTCAAAATGGCGGATATCCGCAGCTCGCTTCATGAGTGGCTGCGGACGGAACAGATTCCCGAAAAAATGGTTCCTGCTGAACAAGTTGATATTGCTTTACAGTTAATCCGGGAAAAATATGCAGAGGATAAATTAGCCGGCATCCTCTATTTCCAGGAAGTGTTGATTCCCGGAGAGATGGTAAACTGGAAAATAGCGCTGCCCAGGTTCGCTGAATTATTTCAGGATGGATATATTTACGACTGGAATATTTGCGACTGGTTTTGTGTAAGAGTGTTGGGCCCAATGGCAAAAAAAGAAGGAGAGGCCTGTAGTCGTGCTATTGCTGATTGGCAATCTGCAAGGAACATCTGGCAACGACGCGCGTCTGGAGTGGCTTTCGTTAACCTTGCTAAAAATGGTGATGAAAACTTCCCTGGATTTACCGAAATGTTACTAACGGCCTGTGAAGCAACGGTGAAGCATCCGGAACGGTTCTCACAAACCGGCACCGGATGGGTTTTACGGGAATTGTGGAAGGCAGCACCGGAAGATGTTCTCAAACTCATAGAATCACATATTCGCTTTTTCTCCGCAGAAGGATTACGTTACGCGACGGAGAAGATGAGCGCAGCAGAAAAGAAACGCCTGAAATTGTTTTGGAAAACAGCGTTAAAAGACGGCTGAATATATTAGAAATTGCGCATTTGGGGCACACCTAATCCCCGGAAACTCTGGAAATTGTTTGCTCCGAAGTATTATCCGTAAATCGAAAAGCTTCGATGGTGCCGGTTTCACTGTCACTTGCATCGTTCGGGTTGCGGACCCATTCACCGACCAGTTTATTCCCTAAAAAACCATCCAGTTTCCAGGAAAGCGAAATGTCTTCTGTTGAAGTCCTGAAGTTTAGCAAAGCAATATTATTCCACATTAACCCGTTAAAATTCCCTGATATTCCTTCCGGCGGCCAGCCGCTTTGTTCTCCCCAGGCATTGAGATGCCATTGCCCATTCAATAGCGCAGGCGTGGATTCGAAAAAATGTAATTCACCAAGCGCGAGCAGTGTGCCGTCTGTATCGAGCACGACATAATTATAGTGACTATTGTTCAAGTCTGAAAACTTCAGGCTATTGGGCACCGGGCTATTCTGATCCTGACAGCTACCAAATAAGAGTATGATAATGCCACAAAAGGTTAACATCAGTGATTTTTTCATACCGACATCTCCTGGCAAAAATTATAAGGAAGTTTTACTATCCTTTAAAATACTGATTGGTCTGTAGAATTCTCAAGGGAGAAATACAGTAACTCCGGGATATTGATAAATAAACTGCAATAAATGTCATTAAATTGTAATACACTCTTAAAATAAGTTCGGGAAATATTTTGTAATCTCTACCGGATACTAGAGGTAATGAATGCCGACGAATTTCACTCTTTTTTTGATAACTATTTTTATTCTCATCAGATACTCGTAAACTCCTAGACAACTAACACCAATTTACCAAAGCTGAGGAGCCTAATATGGTTAGAGAAGCGATTATTGGAATTCGGCAGATATTAACGATACCATTAATTGTCGTTATATCTCTGTTGTTAACCGGTCATATTCTGGGGCAGGGTGTGACCACGTCTTCTATGAGCGGTTTGGTAACCGCACAAGATGGACAGGGATTGGCAGGGGCGAATGTCGTAGCAGTTCACGAACCCAGTGGAACCCGCTATGGCGCAGCAACCCGTAATAACGGGCAGTATAATATCTTTAATATGCGTATTGGTGGTCCTTATACCATATCAGTGTCTTATCTTGGGTATAAAGACCAGAGCCAAAGTGATATCTATCTGAGATTGGGGCAGGATACCCGGACCGATTTTGCACTTGCTTCGGAAACGGTGACCGGGCAGGAAGTAAATATCACTGCAGAACGAGACGCTGTTCTGAATTCCGACCGAACTGGCGCGGCCACTTATGTTAACTCCGAACAGGTATCTCAGTTACCGTCTATTAAACGTAGTACCCGGGATTTGACTCGTCTCGATCCCCGTAGTGACGGTAATTTCAGTTTCGGTGGAAAAAACTGGTTGTATAACAGTATTTCCCTGGACGGATCTTACTTTAACAACTCATTCGGTCTCGATGATCCCGCACCGGGTGGACAGTCCAACGCGGAGCCGGTACCTTTCGACGCAGTTGAGCAGGTGCAGGTTTCTATCGCCCCGTATGACGTCCGCCAGAGTGGCTTTACCGGCGCAGGTATAAACACTGTTACCAAGAGCGGTACTAACAACCTCACCGGCTCCGTTTACAGCTTTACCCGTAATGAAAGCTTTGTCGGTAACAGCATTCGCGGTGATGATGTAATTGCAAATCCTGACTTAACTTTTAATCAATCCGGTTTTACCCTGGGTGGACCGCTTATCAAAGATAAGCTGTTTTTCTTTGTCAACGCGGAATTGGAACGCCGTGAAGATCCTGGCAGTAATTTTGTTGCCAATAATGATGGCACCCAGGAATTTGGGGAATCCCGAGTGGAAGCATCGGTAATGGATCGCATCCGGGATCGGATGAGCAGTGCATATGGTTATGATACCGGTTCTTATGATGATTACATCAACGAGACCAATAACGACAAAATATTGGTGAAGTTAGACTGGAACATTAATGACAATAACAATTTGTCTTTCCGTTACAATTTCCTTGATGCGAACAGAGATTTACCGCCGCACCCATTTGTGCTGAGTACTAACAGTTCCGGCCGTGGACCGAATGAAACCAGTTTACCATTTCAGAACGCCGGTTATACCATCAACAATGAACTGAATTCTTTTGCACTGGAATTAAACAGTCGCGGTGGATCCTATGCGAATCGCTTTTTCGCCAGCTTTAATCGTTTCCGCGATTTCCGGGAAGCATTAAGTGAACCTTTCCCGACTGTCGAAATTGCCGAAGGAGGTATTACTTATACAACTTTGGGACATGAGCCGTTTTCTATCAACAACATTCTCGATCAGGATGTTCTCCAGATTACCAATAACTTCAGTTATTTTACCAATAACCATGTGTTGACATTTGGTGCGTCCTACGAATCTTATTCTTTCTTTAACTCTTTTAATATTTTCCGTCATGGCGTTTTCTTTTTGACTCAGGCCTTGCCTTTCGGATCAACGTTTAATTCTCTGGATGAATTTTTTGAGGCGACTGATCCAGCCAATCCCGATCAGAAAGATTTTCGCAGTATGATCGGTTCCGGTCCTTTTAAAGGCGAGCAAATTGACGTTGGTCAGTTCTCCGTCTATGCACAGGATGAATTCCTGGTCAATCCCCGATTAAACCTGACGCTCGGTTTACGCGTGGATATGCCGATTTATATGACCGATCCGGTAGACAACCCCTTTTCCCGTGGTTTGACTGCCCTGGATGCGGATGATAATTCCGAAACGGTCGATCAAAGTGAACTGCCCGGTGCAACCCCGCTGATCTCACCGCGGTTGGGATTTAACTGGGATGTTGCCGGCGACCGCAGCACGCAGGTGCGTGGTGGTACCGGTATCTTTACCGGCCGTGTCCCTTTCGTATGGATCGGTAATGTCATTTCCAATCCTGGTGCAAATCCGAATCTATTTCCGGACGCAGATGAAGTCGCGACCAGCGATGATGCAGTATTACAGCAATCCTTCGATCTGAATGCCATGGATCCTGATTTTAAGTGGCCGCAAGTTTGGAATACAAATATCGCTGTCGATAAACAGCTGGGCGGTGGATTCCTGGGAACCCTGGAATTTGTTTATGGCAAAGATTTAAATGCAGTGGTTATGCGTAATTCCGATATCGTTAAGCCGGTAAGAACCCTTCCGTATGACAATCGTCCGTTCTACGGGGGCACTTCGAACTTTATTAATGACGATGGGGATTTTGTTGGCGTCAATAATTTTGAGTTAAATCCGGATGGTAATGCCGGTATTTATGTGATTGATAATACCAGCGAAGGATATAACTATAACTTGACTGCCCAGCTTCGGAAAAGCTTTGATAACGGGCTGGATGTCGGAATGGGATATACCTATTTGCAGGCCAAAAGCCAGTTGACCTCTACTGAAATTGCCAGTGTATTATGGCAAAACAACCCGGTTCAGGGCGACCCGAACAATCCGCTGCTTAGTTATTCCCAGTTTGGTCAGCGGCATCGTATTGTTGGTAATGCCCTTTACAGTAAATCCTGGAATCCGAATTTAGCGACGCATTTCGGTGTTTTCTTCGAGGTTGCCGAAGGGAATCGCTTTACGGTTACTGGTGGGAATCGTTACTCGTACATCTACGCTGGCGACGTTAACGGCGACGGCAGTGGTGGTAACGACCTGATTTACATCCCGGCTTCAGAAAGTGAAATTGATTTTGTTGAATTCGAAGGCGCAAATGGCGATATTGTTACCCCGGCAATGCAGTGGGATGCGTTTAATGCTTTTATCGAGCAGGATGACTACCTGAGCCAACATCGTGGTGAAACTGCTGAGCGTTCCGGCGGTGTTAATCCCTGGTATAGCAATATTGATCTGAGAGTATTACAGGATATCTCTTTTGGGAATGGCCCGAAAAAACATACCTTTCAGGTGAATCTGGATATTCTCAATGTCGCGAATCTGATTAGCTCCGATTGGGGCGTGCGCAAAGTGGCTAACCCGGCGGCTACCAGTCCGCTGCAGTTAGTTACCGACGGCCTTGGCAATGGTCTGTATACTAACGATGGCGCTCCGTTGCTCCGCTTTAGAGGTGCGGATCCGGCGGCACCGTTAACGGAAACGTTTGTTGATGATCCCGGCCTGTTCTCCCGTTGGCAAGTACAGGTTGGCTTGCGTTATTTCTTCCGTTAATGCAAAATCGGAAATTTGTTTTTAGATAAAAAAAGGGCTGTTCAATCTGAACAGCCCTTTTTTTATACACTATTTATATGGCGCTTAAGATTTGTCTTTGATTAAATCTTCCCGCTTCATCTTTAATTTGTTGAAGCTGGCATTGGAGATGACGTAATACCAGTTGGCAAATCGGTCGCTTAAATTACCCGTCGTTGCTTCTCCGTTTTTGATTTGTGCTTTCCAGCTATTGTATGCGTCATACAACCCTTTATTTGCACGATCCGTGCTGGACCAGAGACTGTCTGCCTTGGCCAGGAAAGTTGTATCCCGGGGGGCAGCTGGCTCCTTAAAAACCTTCGGATCAAAAGTTGTCGAGATAAAAAGGTAACGATTATCTGCAACCGTTTGATTTTGCCCCGCACTTTCGCTGCCTTCAGTCAATCCGGCACTAACGTTTGTACCACTACCATAGGCAACTTCACCGAAACGAAGGGTATATAATACGCCTTCACTGGTCTGAATCTGCATCTCGCCTTCATTGGAAACGAGATTGCCATTTCCGCTAAAGAAATATCCCTTGCCGCGCAGAGAGTTGTAGTCTGCCTGAGTAATTTCCACGGCACCATCTTCTTCCAGCTTTCTCAATGTTGTGGAAACACCGGCTGGCTTAGGACGGACACCAACGATTTTCAGCTCATCGATGCTTTTCAGTAACTCATCTACCTTTGTCGTGTTAACCTCTTTGTTGCCGGGGAGATTGTTGATCTGCCAATTGCCGCCGTCTTTCCGTAATGTTAACTGCCCACGCTGATTAACAACACCACTCCGCTCGTTGATCGAATAATTCTTGATTGTTACCTGGGTAATATCATCTTTTTCGACCATCATAAGGTCACTCTCAATCCAGTCTCCAAAACGGGTTGAAAGGTTGATGTCCATGCGCACGGAATATACTCTTTTCTGATCGGGTAAACGTACAAAGCGGAAACCATCGCGGGCAGGCACTTTTTTTCCGACAATAAAATCTGCCAGTACCTGATCGTTTGCACCTTTCAGTGTTACCCGGGTGCCCCGGCCGGTTAAGGCGGTGCTAGTCTCATCCATTGGATCGATGACGCTGCAAGCTTCATGATCCGCGATATTATTGCTACGGAAATCATCTTTCTTGATACCGATAACACCGGCAGCAGTTTGCGCAAGGCGTTCTTTGCCATCAGCCGGATAGTCGTAGTGAGAAGGGATTGAGTATTGTCCTTCATTAAAGACGACTTTAAAAGGCGTTGCTTCCCCGGTGTCCTTGTTATAACCGATTACTTCCAGGGAAGTTGCTTCATTGGGATCCTGAAAATCCGGGAAGAATAACTCTCCCTGATCCAGGAATGCATCGGGTTTTACCTTACTGGGAGTGGTGATAAATGCCAGAAGCATCAGGGCCAGTGCCACCACGCCGAACATCATTGTTTTTTTCTTCTCGTTCATAGTTTAGCTCCTTAGTCTTCTGGCTTCAATAGTTCCTTCCGCTTCGCGACGGCGGCGGCGGATAAAAATCATGATGCCGATAATGATTACCGGAATCGGCGGAAATAATACGGCCATTGTTTTAATGCCGCTTTGAATCGTGCGGATGTTCGATTCCATTTGCTCTTTACTGGCAGCAATTTTCGCTTCTTTTTCCGCCTCGATAGAATTCTGCAATGCAGTAAACTTCCGCTGTTCTACTTCCCGGAGGTTGCGAGCCATAATCTGCTTGGTACGATCGTCAAGATCGGATCGCTGCTGTACTTCCTGAACACGCTCTTCCAGGCGACGCTGGGCATCGGAAAGCGCCAGTTGTGCTTCGGATTCCGCTTGCTGTTCGCGTTGGGAACGTTCTTGCACATAATCCTGAATCTGGTTTTCTACCGACTCCAGCGTGCGATGACGGACCCGCCGGCTACGCAGAGAGATAAAGGATTCGTCGCCAACCAGCATATCAATACAATTCAGGAAAAAGCTGATATTATCAAAATTCATATTAGCAATGCCCTGCTTACGAATTTCGAAGAACTGCTCGGAAATAAAATCCACATCAGCGATAAAGATTGCATCAACCATTTTGGAAATATTACTGGCGTCACTGCTGGTATCCACCGGGGCGGAAGCGGTCTTAACCCTCGCGGCCAGGATATAATCCACGGCATTAGGACGATGGGGGAGACCGCGTAAATTTAACTGAGTGCCAAAGAAGCTCCGCTGCACCATGCGCTCATACGGCTGAATACCACTAACAATACTGGATTTAACCAATGGGGTAAATTCGATATCAGACGAAGATGCCTTGTTGATAAAACCCGGGAACATCAGGACCAACTCTTGCAAGGTTTCACTAACAACGAATTCTGAATTGAAGGTTTCCGGATTTTCATTCCCGCGGCCAAGGAAGACAATTTCCGGAGGAAGATTGGCCAGATCCGGATGCGGATTATAGGAATCCCATACAATCTGCGATTTATTCCAGCTAACCCCGAGGCGAGCCATAAATCCTTCGATATTACCCTTATCTTTCGGGGGAGGTGAGTTGCCCTGGTTCATAAATGGATTACGATTACCACCAGGCTTTTCGGAAGGGGCGATACCAATATTGACCACTGGCAGCGGATCAACCATTACCAGGGTCGGTACACCGGTTTCGATAAAGCTGAGCACGTTATCCATTTCTTCCTGCGGTAGCGTCGAAGGCATCGGAACGATAAAGGCATCCAACTCCTCGGTAATCGGCGCGTTTGCGGCAATACGAACTACTTCGTATTGCTTGCGGAGTTCGCTAATTACCTGCCATGCCGGTGAGGTTGAGCCAGCATTAAAGTCGAAGCCACCGAAAATTTTGGTATCGTTTACAAGCATGCCCACTCTTTTTTGATCGGTTTTTGCAACAACTCGAATGCTACGAACCAACTCATATTCTGCGGGTAGTCCACGTTCGAAGAATCCAATAACTTCTTCCTCCGCACCACAGGTAAAGGCGATTCCCATGAAGACCTGTGCAAGACTGGCGCGAGCGCTACCGGGATTAGGAATCTCCCGCGGAAGGATGCCGAATTTTTCCCGTGCATCCCGGGCTTCCTGGGTGTAAGGTTCGGTATCATTAATCAATACTTCAACTTTGCCACCACCGATTGCATCAATCTCTTTCAGAAAGCTGACGAGGTTTTCCCGGGTTTGCACAAATTGCTGCGGCACGTCCGGGCTGATAAACGCCTGGATGAAAACCGGACGGTCATCAGGTAATTCGTTTAACAATTCAGATGTTTTGTCCGAAAGGGAATGTAATTGTTCTGCGGTTACATCCAGACGCATGCTGAGACGCCCGAGAATGGCATTCAGGCTAATAACGGCGATGATCAGTGCAACTGTGCGGAAAATGTGATGATAGGACATCTTAAGGCCATCTGCTTCCTGCGGCCAGTGCCTTCTGCTGACAATCAGTACATTTAGATAAAGCATAACAGCAGCCAGCGAAACAAAATAGATAAGGCCGGAAAAGCTAAAGATTCCCCGGGCAAAGTCTCCGAAATGCCCGATAACACCGAGGGGCTCAAGAAATTCCGCAACGCTGGTGCCCAGTAGGCCGCCAACGGAATCGATATACGCGAAAAACGCACAGAATATCGCTCCGAGAATGAAGGCGATTGTCACATTCTCACTGAGAAGTGAAGCAAGCATTCCGACAGTAATAAAGGCAGCACCGAGCAACCAATAGCCGACATAATTGCCAAACATCAGGCCAAGGTCCGGACTGCCCAGGAACATCAGTACAATCACATGACTAAGAGAAAGCAGGAGAGAAGCAGTATAAACGCCTAAAACTGCCAGGTATTTACCGAGAACGACTTCCAGATCTGTCGCCGGTAAAGTTAACAGTAACTCATCGGTTCCCTGCTTGCGTTCATCGGCCCAGACGCCCATAGTTAGCGCTGGAATAAAGAACAGAACGATAAATGGAAATATGCTGTTTAGCTGATTGAGGTTGGCAAGGTTGTCTGAGAAAAAACGTTCTTGCCAGAATGCTGCGGCAGCACTTAAGAAAATAAATATTGTAATGAATACATAGCCGGAGGGATTAGTGAAATATAGCTGAAGATCCCTTTTGGCAATGGCTTTTATCATCGAATAGTTAATGTCTAACTTCATGCGTTTTCCTCCTCTGCGGTCTTCTTCTGCTTCTTTTTCGGCTCTTCAGAAGTTAAACGGTGGAACGGCCCTTCCAGAGAACCATTCTCCTTCAGGTCGTTCGGGGTGCCATCATAAACCAGGCGGCCATTGTTAACGAGAATTACCCGGTCGGCAACAGCATCAACTTCTTGTAAAATGTGGGTAGACATTAAAATTGTTTTCTTTTCACCGAGGGTACGGATGTTCTTACGGAAGTCCTTGATCTGATTCGGATCCAGGCCACTGGTGGGCTCATCCATAATAAGTACTTTCGGATCGTGCAGTAGTGCCTGAGCCAGACCAACTCTTTGGCGATAACCTTTGGATAATTTTCCTATCGGCTTATCGAGCACCTGTTGCAGAGCGCTTTGCTCAGTTACCAGTTTAATTCTGTCGCCCAGTGTATTTGGATCGATGCCACGTGCTTCTCCAAAAAACTGAAGCAGCTCTAACGGAGTCATGTCCGCATACAATGGACCGTTCTCAGGCAGGTAGCCTAGCTGTTGTGCTGCTTTCAGGCGATCCTGAAATACATCATGCCCGGCGATAGATGCACTACCTTCACTGGGAGCGAGAAAACCACTGAGGATTCGCATCGTGGTAGTTTTACCTGCGCCATTAGGCCCTAAAAAAGCGACAACCTGACCCTCAGGAATTTGGAAAGAAATATTCTGCACCGCTACAAAAGGGCCATAAAATTTACTGATCCCTTTTGCTTCAATCATCGTTTGTGGTGAGTTTGCCATTTAATACCTCATCTGTTTTAGGACATAAATACAAATGCTAGCTTTTCAAGCTGACTAATCATATTTGATTTAAATAAGGATAATCACAAATGTAGTTTTTGTTCCCGCAGTTTTCATTTTTTCAAGAGTTTGCAAATGGTTGACCATCTATTATTCAGCCGGGAAAAATAAAAGATTTTTCGAGCGGTTTCAATTTCTTTTTTGATTTTTGTGATATTCGCTAAAAAAATAACGCTTGTTTGAATTTCAAGAAGGGCTAATCCTATAAAAAATAAATTTTTAGGGGAGAGGCATTTTAGAGGTGGGCAAGAGATTCTTGTTTAGAAAAAAAGCAATCGTAACAATTGCAACAATTGTCGAAGCGCCGATTAAATGCCAGAGAATGGAAAGTTTGGGGAAGTATGTCATTCCAGACTGAAATATTAATTGCAGTGGCAAAATGGAAAAAATTAATCCCGCCCAGAATAAGTTGCCCAAATACAATCGCTGTTTCCAGATTAATGGTATTGCGATCAGCAGTAGTAATGTTAGATCATATGCACGATGATATAATATTGTAAAAAAGAGTAAATTTAGGTTTAGTAATAATATCTCACTCGGCATTTCATGTCGTTTCCGATAAAGATAGGCCATACCGGTGGTGAATATCAATGTCGCGATAACGATCCAGGCAACTCCCTGAATGTTAAAAATCGCCAGAAACGGGGCGAGGTCCACTCTGCCGCTGGCGCCCATCTGGAGATAACTGTTTACACCTAGCGGCTCCAGGGCGATTGTCGCCTGCCACATTTGATTGATGTGTCCGCCAAATCCAAGATAGAAAAAGCTGATCAGCGTGTTCAAACTAATGGCAATCACTGATGCGATGATGAAAGTCCGAATACAATTCTTATAAAGGAGGTAAATAAAAAACGGTACTGCCAGCGTCAGCTTGATAGTGCTCAGTGCAAGAAAAAATGCCGCAAGGTAAGGGTGCCTCGATTCATTTATCCAAAACAACATCAGGCAAATAATAACCAGCATGGATATTTGCCCGGCGGCAAATCCCAGATAGGTGCCGGGGAATAGCCAGAAACTTAGAACGAGGATCAGCTGTTCGGGCAGCGTTAAGCGGATGTTCTCTTTGTCGGAAATTGTTGTTATAATATTAGAAAAAATATACAGATAAGATATGCTGGTTACCAGTAACCATATCCATTGAGTTACCTCTCGGGAAAAACTGGCAAAAAAATCCAATAACGGAAATGTTAATGGTGTAAAAGGAGGAAGGTAGGGGATTGATGATGCTTCGGTATACAGGGGAACCCCCTGCATTAATAGCGAAAAAGCACTGGTGTGGGAATGAAGATCCCATTGGGAATAGTCTCCGATAACGCCTTTAACAAGATATTTATAGAGGCCGTTCCCAATGAGAAGTGTAAAAAATACTAGAAAAGCAATTCGGGCGGCTGTGCGGGAACTATCTTTCCCAGACATTGATGCTGCCATTGGTCGTTTCTACATAAACCAGTGGTCCACCACCATTTACGCTGCCCTGCATCCGTCTGCGATTATAGTTGCTGCGGGAGTTCATGGAGAAGTCTGTCTTAATAGAACCATTCGTTGTTCGGGCGTTGAGATCGAAGCCGGCATCTTCTGGTAGATACAGCTTTACACTGCCGTTCGTCGTTGTGAATTCCATGTCTCTGGATGATGTAATATCAGCAATATCTACTTTAATTGAGCCGTTGGTCGTATTTGCATTTACCGAACCGCCGACTGATTCTGTCCAGATCTTCCCATTGGTTGATTCCAGGCGAATTTCACCTTCAACGTCAGATACTTCAATTGCGCCGTTGGTGTTGTCGATGTCAAGAGAGCATTCTTCCGGCACTTTTAAACGATAATAAACGCTAACCGATGATTTGTTACCACTGGCCCATCCCCAAAAACCACTGTTGCGTTTCGGGGTAATCGTTCTGATACGAATTTCTCCCCGTCGCTCATCAAAATCGATCTCAATCTCATCGAGAAGCTCCTGGGCACGGTCTTCGTTTCTGTCCCGAACGCGGATTTCCGCTATTACTGACACCTCTTCCCGATCCCAGCCTTCGATAGTAATTTTGCCATTTACATTGTCCAGAACGACTTCGCCACCATATTTAAGCGGGGCTTCTTTTTTTACGGTTTTTTCCAGAGTGCCAGCATAGGTCATGCCGGTCAATCCGAAAAGAAGAACCAGCAGCAGATTAAAATATCGACGCGAATGTTTCATTGAACTGTCCTTTCGTGGAAGTCTTAACTTCCCTAATTGTCTGTATTATTTTAACTTGGAAACTGTAATGCCATAGCTTCTCGGGTCTTTGGGCGGAGAGGAGTTCCAGTCGCCAAAGGAATGAGAATCGTCGGTAACATAATGCAAGGTATATTGGCCGGGCTGTAGCGTAAGGGTGATTGAAGATGTGCGGTTTTTATGTGCGCCACCAGCCCAACTGGTTTCATCATATTCCATAACCCAGATAACCTCGCGACTATCACGATGCTCTAACCAGCCATAATCATACATTTCGCCGTCATCGCCTTCGCCGATGGCATATATACGGACGACTGTCGGACTGTTAATACGGAAAGTGCGTTTGCTATGCTCATCATCGTGAATTTCAACGAGTTTGCAGATCACTTCCTGAGAGGATTTGGCATCATCATAAACCCGAATTTCCGAAGGATCGATGGTCACGGCACTTAGCGAAATTCCCCATAATTCCGGTCGACGCGGTTCTCTGCTATTCCAGTGCTTATAACTGTGGGAATCATCGGTGCGATAATAGGCCACATATTCACCGGCTGGTAAGGAGATTACTTCATTAACCACTCGATTTTTACTGGCGCCACCAGCATGGTCTGTATCGCGATACTTCATCTCCCAAATGCGGCGGCCGGTGGTTGCATTGGCAATCCATCCGTAGTCATACATTTCACCATTGCTGCCTTCACCGATAGAGAGCACCCGTATATCACTCTCATCCTCCAATGTAAATCGTTTCGAGACAAGTTCGTCATCCATAATACGGGTCAGTGATAAGAAAGGACGTGGGAGGTCACTCGGTGCCCTGGACAATGGTTGAATCGTGGCTTCTCCGCTATCCAACTGGTAAAGGGAGATGCCCCATTTTTGCTGATCATATGGGGGAGAGGCATTCCAATCGCCATAAGCATGTGAATCATCGGTTTGATAATTCAGAACATAATCGCCAGCATCCAGTTCGATAACTTCATCGATCTTGCGATTCTTCTTGGCACCGCCAGCATGTACCGTTTTACGATAGCGCATTTTCCAAACGACACGGCCGGTGCGAACTTCTTCTATCCACCCATAGTCAACCAAATAGTGAGTGCCTTCGCCAATGGCAAAAACTCTGAAGCGAGTGGTGCGTTCCACTTTAAAATGTTTTTGCCGGAATTCATCGTCACGGACCTGGGTGATTTCCAGAGCGGGCTCCACGAATTCTTTATCGAATAAACGCACGCTTTTCGGGTTGAAATTAGCATCCAGTGGGTAGAGCGTAATGCCCCAATCACTGGCATTGTAAGGCTGGGTATTATTCCAGCTATTATAGGCATGGCTGCCATCGGAACTGTATACCAGGTAATATTCACCGGGATTAAGGACTAAAGTGTCTTCCGCTTTACGATTTTTAGAAGCGCCACCGGCATGATCGGTCTTGTGATATTTCATTTCCCAGATAATTCGGCCGGTACGGGCATTTTCAATCCAACCAAAGTCACTCATGCGATGACGACTACCTTCGCCGATAGCAAATACCCGCATCGCCGTTTTTTCGGTCAGTATGAAGCCCTTCTTTTCGTAGTGGTGATTGCCGACTTCATTGATTGACAGCAGCTTGAGCGCTTCCGGCTTTTCGTATTCTTTCATCATTTTGGATGAATATTTACCGGGAACACCATAAAGTGATAAGCCCCAGAAATATGGGTCATAGGGGGGATTGGCATTCCAGCGCTCCGGTGAATGGCTATCATCGGTAACGTAATGGACAGAATAATTGCCAGCCTTTAGATTGAGGATGCTTTTCCAATAATGGTTTTTGTTGGCACCACCGGCATAATTGCTATGCTGTTGGCGCATGGACCAGATTCTTTCACCGGTATCTTCGTTGACGATCCAGCCATAATCGTATTCGTCTCCATCCAAAATTTCGCCAAGGGCATAGACTTCAAAAACGCCGTCTTCAGTTAGAGTAAAGCGTTTTTCCCGGGCGTCATTGTTTCTCATCTGGGTGAGAGTGAGTGCCGGAGGATTTATCTTGCGATGATATTCCCGTATTTCGGCTTTGGAGTAAACTTCATCAATACCGGAAATTTTCAGGAAACTGAATTCTTTAAATATCTCTACCCAATTCTTTTCACGAAATAACCGACGGAAAAATTCACGAAGACTGGGGATACCGCTTTGACCAAAGATTGCCCGATTGGGTCGTTTGGCAAAAAAGTAAGCTTCATAACGACCGGGTGGCAATTCTATCTCATTGTCATATTCCCGAATAAATTCACCCTCATCGGACGATTCGGTATTGCCAATAGTCATTCGCCAAACCAAATCCCGCGATTTCGCATCAAGGATCCAGGCATATACGAACATGTCATGCCGGTCATAATAATCGTTATCCAAGTGTTTAGCGGCTTTTTCAAATCCGCCACCAATCGCTTCAATTTCAATGGTTCTCGTTCTGTCCAGCTTGAAGCCGGCAAAACGAACCTCATCAAAGCGGATATCGGAAATTTCCAGCGTTACATGCCCCTGTGCCAATACGAATTGCAAGGAAAACAGGGTGAAAAATAATTGTATCGTGTTTCTAATCATTGTTAAAACGGCTGCCTCAATCTGAAAGTAACTACAACATCATTATCTGATCTGTCGGTGCGTTTTGCGATATTCAGGCGGAAATGTCCATCACTGTCTGCAATACCTAATCCGACATCCGTTTTCAGGCGATCCCAGCGCCAGGGTTGAAAGCTATCAAAAATGCTTTCATCGTTATCCCCACTCCATGCATCACCCATATCTCCAAAGACGATGAAATCCAGTCCGTCAATTCCCAGAAAATTATCAAAAATATCCGGGGATAGCAAATATTCTACGTTTGCCAGGAAAATTCGGTTTCCGGCGAAGGCTTTAAAGGGGTAAGCACGTAGTGTACTAAGTCCACCAAGTTCAAAATTTTTCTGTAAAGGCAAGTCGCCACGGGCGGTGCCGGCGATAAGTCTTAGCATAATTCTTTCGCCATTACTAATCGGCTGGTAGAAGCGTGCTTCGGTGACATAGCGCTCGAAATCGAAATCGCTCCGTAGTCCCGGGTGGGAGGTTTCACCACTGACACGGAAATATAATCCTTTCCGGGGGTAATGAATATCATTGCGAGTGTCTACCAGCAACTGGGCATAAATAGAACGCATGTTGCCTTCATATTGACCCAACTGCGGATTGGGGCGGAAGGTTGCATCCCGGCGGAACAACGACCATTCGGTTACCAGGGGCATGCTGAAATAGTCATCCCGGCGATACTCACCGCTGATCTGGAAGAAACGGGTAAAGTTCTGGCTTAAGCGAAAACTAAATCCCTGCCGCTGATAATAATCGTGATAATCCCGGTTCAAAAAGAAAGCGGAAAGGGAGTTCTCCAGGTAATCGATGCGCCAGAGATCTTTAGTGTCGGTCAGGTCATGATATTCAAAACCGATTTCAGTGCGGAAATCCACCGGGTCGAACAGCCAGCGCTGCAAACCGATCTGATAGCGAAATTCCTCGCTGTCAAACCCATATCCGGCAAAACCATAGAGATCAAATTGACTGGCGTGACGGTGTAAAGTGCGCGGCACTTCCAGTCCGAGAAAAACGCCTTCTACCCGGTTATAGCGTAAAGCAACATTGTGATCGGTATTGGGCATGCGCAGGGTGCCATAATTCACTGGCCGGTAGGAGTAGCGGTAAGAAGAATAGTTGCGTACGTAACGGCGGGTGCGGCGAAGATTGCGTTCATGAGTTTCGAGCATTTTTCCGGAAACATAGCCGTAACGGCGTAATCGAATATTACCATTTACTGTGGTAACGTCCCCACGCACTTTACCCTTATCGTGAATGATAACATCGCCATAGAGGACCAGGACGTCTCCGTTAATTTTCCCGCGGACATGTAAATTGCCGCGACTGACAACCACTGGCCCACGGATAACTTCGTTCCGGGAGACAGTCGTGGAACCATCGAAACGACAAATTTCATCCCGGTCGTAATAGTGAATATACTTGCGTTCAGCCTTATATCGGACTCTCTCCAGATCGCGATCATAGTGCTGCGCAAATAGCACTCCGAAGACGGAGCTGAGAAGTATCAAAAAAATCGTTAACCTAGATGCCATATACACACTCCCGGATTTATACTTTGACCAACAAATTTTTACGGGGGGAATAGGGGAAAGTTACATGATTTAATTCGTCGGGCAGTAAATATCTTCTCGGGGATTTTTACGAAAAAGTGCAGGCGTTCATAAACAATTATAATCGTGGTTTGAGAGGTCGTTAAATAAAAAAGGACATCAAATTTTTGATGTCCTTTTTTATGGCGATGAGGCCTAATTAAAATAAATTTAAGGAGGGAGGTTTCTTTGGAGAGAACCTCATCGCCGCTATTAATATATCAATAATTCTAAATCTAATCAAGTCTTTTCTGCAGGGAATTTAATTTTTTTTAAATGATTTTTATAGTCAAAAATGAATTTAAGTCTATTAAAGATAAGCTTTTGAGGCATTCGGGAATAAGTAGTGTATTTCCAATATTTCCCAATCTTCATTTTTCTTGACTACAGTTGCCTGTAGCACGTCTCCCTTACGTAAACTATTGTAGGAAGACATGTTCAATCCAACATCTTTCAGTGGTTGATATTGGTGAATGTTTTCCAGGCTAAGGATTTTCTCCGGCCGTTGGGAAAACTCGGTGATTTCAAAAAAACCATCAATCTGTTCAGCGTCTTCCTGGTTTCTCAAGAGCATTATTTCGAAAAGATTGTATTCCTGAAGATAGGAATGGAGAATGCGGACAACCCGGGGGATCTCTGTCTTAACATTATCATAAAAACGAATAAATTCCCGCTTTAGCTCGATGCCAAGATTTTTGTTTAACCAGGTAATAAATCTTGCTAAAGACTGAAATAATTGCGGAAAGCGGGGAGGGGATTCATGTGCAAATTTTTTGATGAGCCAAACAGAGAGGAATTCATTGATATGGGTCGGGGAAATTTCGTAGATACTGTTAATGCGGGCTTCTTCCTGCAGATAACATTGGAATAACTCAATAGTACAGGACAAACAACCGAGATCGTCCTGAGAAGCATCCCTTTCGCTATCCGCTATGAAGCGCTTAAAAACATCATCCAGGGCATTCTCATGGCCAATTTTGTTCGCGGACCAATCATGTGAATCTTCTGCCATTTCACGTCCGTTACTCTGCCAGCGCTGTGCTTCATTAATCCCTTCTTCCAGCTCAAGTAGCTTTTCAAAAAAGTCGATAGCAGGATCGTCATATCTCTGCAGCAGCGATTTTCCCTCGGCGCGAATAAAACGAATCATAGTGTCTTCGATAAATTCTGCCAACGCCATGATCTCCATATCTTCATCACCGAATTCAATGCCAATTTCCTCGTAGTAGAATTGGAGCAATGTATCGATGATAACATATTCCATCAGGTCTGCGCGAAAACTTTGTTCTTTAAAATATCCGTGAGTCAATAATGCTTGCAAGCTTTTCAAGCGGCGGTGGGTTACATCCGAGTTGCGATCGAGCACTTCACCGGACATTTCTTTGTCAACCCGATAATCTACGCTATAACGGCCGAAAGAATCTTCTTCGAGAAAATATTCGAAGCTGTCACCAATATTAAAGCATAAAGTGCCAATGCTTTCAAAACTTAAAAGTAGCTGAGAATCATTTCGCGGGGCATTAAAAAAATGCTTGTCCAATTGGTTGCCCATATGGTTTATGAGCAGATATATAAAGTAATCGAGGTTGGTAAGCTTGTATAATTCTTTATCCCAACTTTCGACAAATTCCCGCACGGTAACGTATTTTTTCGACAACCCTTCAGACAATATCAAAGCCTCCGCAACAATTGGTTTAAACCGAATTTAACATGGCTGGGAAAACTAGTCAATAAAAATCTGGGCAGCTGACTTTTCCCGGTCATCTTTTTGCCAATTTTGGTATTGCAACTGATAAAGTTTGTAATAAAATCCTCTTTTCTTGAGGAGTTCCTGATGCGTGCCCTGCTCGCGAATGATGCCCTTA
The DNA here is from genome assembly GCA_028284905.1 of Calditrichia bacterium. Lineage (GTDB taxonomy): Bacteria > Calditrichota > Calditrichia > RBG-13-44-9 > J075 > JACKAP01. The sequence continues at coordinate 26,419 of JANQQU010000015.1, read as the reverse complement.
TGCATTACCACGATCTGATCTACCCGCTGGATAGTGGAGAGGCGGTGCGCGATAACAATTGCAGTACGATCCTTCAACACAACTTCCAGGGCCTGTTGGATAAGCGCTTCAGATTCACTGTCGATATTTGCCGTCGCTTCATCGAGCAATAGAACATCCGGGTCGACAACCAGTGCCCTGGCCAGACTAAGCAACTGTCTTTGCCCCACGGATAAATTACTGCCACGTTCTTTTACCTGAGAGCGGTAGCCATCGGGCATTTTCATAATAAAATTGTGGGCATTGACCATCTTCGCTGCCGCCATCACTTGCTCTTCACTAATATCTTTTCTACCCAGGCGAATATTCTCGAGAATATTGCCGGAAAAAAGGAAAACGTCCTGAAGAACAATGGCCATATGTTTGCGCAATAAATGCAGAGCCCACTGGCGCACATCAACATCATCGACAGTTATCCGGCCTTCATTAATATCGTAGAAGCGGCCAATCAGGCGGAGCATGGTGGTTTTACCGGAACCGGTATGGCCAACCAGGGCATATCGCTTACCGGCGGGAATGGTCAGGTTGACATTTTTCAAGACTAATTCTTCCGGATTGTAGCCAAAGGAAACATCCTCGAATTTGATGTTACCGGTAATTTTATCCTGTCCATGACTGTTCTCCGGGGTGCTGATTGCCGGTTTTGTATCGAGCAGTTTGAAGATGCGCTCGGATGAGGCAAATGCCCCCTGTAGAATATTGTATTTCTCGGAAAGATCGCTGATAGGACGGAAAAACATCCGGGCATATTGAATAAAAGCGATTAGAATGCCGAGCGTCACTGCTTCGGACTGAATTAGCCAACCTCCGCGGAAAATAATGATCGCCAGAGCGGTCGCGCTAATAAGTTCTACAACCGGATAAAAGAGTGCATAATAAAAGATGGTCCGAATAAATGCATCGGTATGAGACCAGTTGACCTCCCGAAAATCATCATAATCTTTCTTCTCCCGGTTGAAAAGCTGGACAATCGACATGCCGCTGATTCGCTCCTGGAGAAAGGAGTTAATCTGGGCAAGAAAAAGTCGTATTTCCCCGAAGGCACTACGCACTTTTTTCCGGAAAACAAAGGACGCAAGAAATAAAAAGGGAATAACTGAAAATGTCCAAAGCGCCAATTCCGGCTGCACGGATACCATCATGATGACGATACCGAGAATCAGGAAGATGTCGCCAAAGATCATTACCAGACCCTGGGTAAACATCTGGTTCAGTGCTTCAATATCGGAAGTTACCCGGGTCATCAGACGGCCCACCGGGTTTTTGTCGAAATATTGCTGGTGAAGATACTGCAAGTGGGTAAAAATCTCGCTGCGCAAATCATAGATAATCTTTTGCCCGACATACTGAGTAAGGATGATCTGCATATACTTGATGAGAAAATTTCCAAAGAGCACCGAAATGTAGATGATGATAATGGTGATCAATCCATCGGTGTCTCCTGTGACAATGTGATCATCAACTGCCAGTCGCGTCAGGTAGGGGCCTAATGTTTCCAGACCGGCTGCGATGATAATCATGGCTACTGCCAGCAGAATCAAAGGCCAGTAAGGCTTCCCATATTTTATCAGTCGGGCAAATAGTTTTCGATCGTATATCTTCCCACTGACCTTATCTTCTTCTATACCCTGCGCCTGGCGATCGCTTGCCATATTCCTCTTTCTGTCGCTGAATGATTAACAATCAATTTTGTGCATCACCAAATGTAAGCAGATGAATGCGATTTTGCAATTCTGCAAACTAATAATTTTGAGTATCAAAAATCGATTGAGTAGCCAACCGGGAGCACGGTGCCTTTCAGGCCGTTACCAGCTAATTTTTCAACAAAATGATGCGGGTCTACGTCAATAAGACCAAATGTACCATAATGCATTGGTAAATAGTGCTTTGCATTGAGAAATTCTGCGGCTTTAACAGCGTCATCAATGCCCATAGTGAAATTGTCGCCGATGGGCAACGCGGCGATATCAATATGGTTCATTTCTCCAATGAGCTTCATGTCAAGAAACAGGCCGGTATCGCCGGCGTGGTAAAAGGTTTTTCCATCCATTGTGATTAGCATGCCACTGGGCTCTCCCATGTAAGCACCATCCGGGGTCGAGGAGCCATGATGGGCGATCGTCAGCTTCAACCGGCCGAAAGGAAAGATATGAGCGCCGCCGATATGCATCGGATGTGATTTTACGCCCTGTCGCTCACAATAACTGGCCAGTTCGTAGGTGGAGATAACTGTTGCGTCATTGTTTTTGGCAATTTCGATACTATCTCCCAAATGATCTCCATGCCCATGGGTAACAAGTACATAATCGGCTTTTACCTCACTCGCTTTAATTTCAGCCAGTGGATTGTCATTTAAGAACGGATCGATAATCAAGGTATTAGAGTGACCTTCGATCAAGAAAGCAGAATGTCCCAGAAAAGTAAGTTTCGGCATAGTTTAACCTCAGAAGATTTAGATAGCACTGATTGAATTGATCTGGGAAATTTACAGATGATTTGATAGGCAATCAAGTAATGATGAGTAGGGGTGGGGAAACAAAAAAGGGAATTCGATTGAATTCCCTTTTCAAAAACAATGTCTGATTAAAATAGACTAGTTCGCAGGATAAACACTAACTTTAGTGCGAGTTTTATCCTTACGCTCAAACTTTACAACGCCGTCGATCAAAGCAAAAATGCTATCGTCGCCTGCGCGCTTTACGTTGTTACCGGGATGCCATTTGGTGCCACGCTGACGAATAATAATGCTTCCGGCACGAACAAACTGTCCACCGAAGGCTTTTACGCCCAGTCGTTTAGCTTCACTGTCACGACCATTCCGGGAACTACCAACACCTTTCTTATGAGCCATAATTTCCTCCGGCTGGTTTATCCACTTACTTTTTCGATTTGAATTTTAGTAAAATGTTGACGATGACCATTCAGTACCCGGTAGCCTTTACGACGTTTCTTTTTGAAAACCAGGATTTTTTTATCGCGGCCATTCTCGATTACTTTCGCTTTTACTTTCGCGCCTTCTACCAGCGGACGGCCAATTTTCGTGCCTTTGTCTCCACCTACGAGTAATACGCGATCAAACTCAACTTTATCGCCGACATTCTTTTTCATCAGAGGCACTTTGATGCTCATGTCTTTTTCTACACGAAACTGTTTGCCTGCGATTTCCACAATAGCGTACATAATAACGATCCTCTATAAAATTGATATTCCTTGAATAACAGCTGCAAAATATAAATGCTGTCTGTTGGTGTGTCAAGGTAAAAAATTATAAGGGAGACCCTGACATCGGAAATTTATTTGATTAAGATGCACAACTTTCTGCAAGATCCTGCAGTGCGGCATTCACCTTTGTCATTTCAGCCTCAAGGCTGACGAACTCTGCTTCGACTGAATTGAGGTCTTTATTTCGACCACTCATTTCCAACTGCTCGGCTGCTTCCATCGCCTTATATGCACAAAAATTACCGACAGCCCCTTTCAGGGTATGGGCGGCGATGCGCAGAGCTTCCGGATCTTGGGCCTGAATGGCAGACGCAATGCTTTGAATTGATTCCGGATACTCACTCAAGAAAATTTCGATTAGTTCAACTAGGAGTTCCTGGTCATCATCCAGACGTTCGAATAATTCTTTCTTATTCAAAACCTCATCTATGCCCATATTGTAATCATCCTCTCCGAATATTTCTCCAAATCAGTTGCAATATGCCCAGCGGGGCATTTTCGATAATAGTCCGGCAATTTAAGGGATTATGCTGCGAACCTCAACAATTTTCTTGACAATTATTATGGAAACATGAAGTTATAAAGATACCGTAATGGGGTTCCGGTATCTTGTTTTATCAAATTTTGCTGAACCAATTTTCAGCGGAATGCCAACTGACTTATTTAATTCTCAGCCTCATCATTGGAAACAACCTCAACTTCGACATCAATAATACCGAGGCGAATCGCATCCAGACGGTCGGCAGCTTCTGCGGAGAGATCAACAACCCTGCTGGGCACGTGGGGACCACGATCATTTACCCGAACGATCACGGAAAGACCATTATCCACATTGGTGACTTTTAAATAAGTGCCAAACGGATGGGTGCGATGGGCACAGGTCAATTTATTCTGATCAAATATTTCACCGCTGGCGGTGCGCCGTCCGTTAAATTTATTCGCATAGTAAGAGGCCTTGCCGCGCTCTATATCCCCATCTGAAGATGAGGAGGATGAAGACGATGAATTTCCGGAGTTGCCTGAATCGTTACTATTCGAGGAAGTGCTACTAGTGCTGGAAGCAAGGTCGCTTTGCCCGCCGCCATTTTCATTCGCGATTTTCACCGGAACCACTTTCACTTCGGCGATCCCTTGTTGAATTAAACCAATTTGCTGAGCGGCAATGTTGGAAAGGTCGACAATACGTCCGGGGGAGTGGGGACCGCGATCATTAACCCGCACGACGACCGAGCGGTTATTGCCTTCGTTGGTCACTTTTAACAGCGTGCCAAACGGATGGGTGCGATGGGCACAGGTCATCTTATTGCGATCATACAGCTCCCCGCTGGCGGTTTTTCTGCCATGAAATTTATCGGCATAATAAGATGCTTTTCCGCTTTCTACCTTACCGGCAGCGACGACATCTTCTGCGCTACTACTATTACTGCTGCTGGTGTTGCTACTGCTGGATTGCTGATTCTCTGATGTATTATCGTTGCTGGTGTTGGAGGCAACCGTTGTGCTGCTACCAGATGTACTCTCGCTGGAATTGTCTGCAGTTGTGTTATTTTGCGCCGCATTGGGATCTACTACCGGCACAACGACAACATCGATAATCCCCATGGTGATCGCATCGACCTTCACGGCTGCTGCCCGGGAAAGATCAACAACTCTGCTGGGCACATGCGGACCGCGGTCGTTTACCCGAACTACGACGGATTGCCCGGTCGTTTCGTTGGTAACCTTCAGTAAGGTGCCAAAGGCATGCGTACGATGAGCTGTGGTCATCGCATTTTTATCATAGAGTTCGCCGCTGGCAGTTTTGCGCCCATGGAATTTATCGGCATAATAAGATGCTTTGCCACGCTCTTCACCGCCGGCAACGATATAGCCAGAGGTATCGTCTGATGGAGGAGGGGGGCTCACCGTACTACCGGAAGAGCTATTACTAGATGAACTGGAATGCCCGGAGCTGCTGGAGCTATAATCATTTCGGCCTGTGCTGCTGGAAGAAGCATCTCCCGCGCCGGCATAAAATACCGATTCCCGGCTTTCGGTTTCCAGATCTACTAATGCGTAGCCCTCTCGCGGCCAGCTGCGAATTTTATCGAGAAAAGCATTCCAACCTTGTTCAGCGAGAATACGCTGAGAGCCAGCTTCCCGATACCATAAGCCGCTAAAGCTCTTGACGCCTTTGGAAACCGGATGCATCTCCAGATCTACGAGGCGCATTTTACCTTCGGAAAGTTTTATATTAATTTCTTCAAATTTGTCCCAGGGAAGATCATGCAGAAACAAATCATTGCTTTCTCCGGATTGCCAAACCCCGGCATAGCGTAAATCGCCGTTGATGTAGTAGATTTCAAAATCTATCAGGCGAAAATTTGCTTCGTTTAACTCATTCCATTTTTTCTGGAAGTTGTCCCAAGTTTGGTCGAAAACAAATTCCTCGTCATGGAAACCTTCCCGCCAGACGCCAATAAATTTTCTTCCCTGGCGATCATGATAAATTTCTACATCAACCAGCCGCAATCCATCCGCCCGGGCTTCATCCCATTTTTCCTTAAATGTAAACCAATTGATACCAACCCAAAGGCGGCTGAGATCGAATCCACTATGCCAGATGCCAAAATAGCGTCGCTCGCCATCGCCAAGAATTGTTTCGATATCCACCAGGCGATAGTTTTGATTTCGCAGTTCATCCCATTTGGCATGGAAAGATTTCCAGTTCGCGTCTGACCAAACTTTATAGTCTGCATCGCCAGTTAACCAAATGCCACTGTAATTCGTCTGCGAAAAAGCGGTTCCGCTAATAACAACTAACGAAAACAGAATGACTGAAAAAGAAATGTTGCGAAATACTTGCTGCATTGATGGCTCCTGAAATTCAAATTAACTGCTTTTTTAATGGCACGGCTCAAACGAAACATTCTCCGGTTTACCGCGCTTAACCCTCTGGAACAAGGCTGGGCGCTAGTTCAAATGCATCGGCTAATAGTTGATACGAACGAAGTCTGTCTTCATATTCAGGTGTGATAGTTACAATGGTAAGTTCATTTACAGCCAGCTTTTTGGCGGTTTCGGCTAACGCTGCAGAAACCTGACCGGCACTGCCAATATAACTGGATTTCCGGCGATATGCCAGTACTAAGCGCTCCTGCGGGTGGTAGCTGGCACTCTCCGCCGTCGCCTGATCTGGGAATTTGATATTCTCCCTGCGTAAAAAAGATTTCACTACCCATAATTCTGAACTTGTTGCTAAACGATTCGCTTCTTTTTCCGAATCGGCGCAGAGTGCAAAAACCGCCAGATTTACATAGGGCGCCTTCAGGAAGCGAGAGGGCCGAAAATGCTGATGATAGGTTTGCAGAGCGGGAATACAATACTCGGCATTGATAAAATTCGCAAAAGAGTAGGGGAGACCACGAGTCGCAGCATATTCTGCACTGGCCGGGCTGGAACCCAGCACCCAAAACTGCGGAATGTTTTCTACCAGGGGAGAGGCGTTGACATTCCGAAAGTGCATCGGGCCGGGCACGCTGTTGTCCATAAAGGAAATCATGTCATCAAATTTTGCAAAAGTATCTTCGCTTTGCGCATCAGGATGAAGCGCCTTCAGCGTTTTTGCATCACTGCCACCGGCGCGGCCAATGCCAAGGTCGATTCTGCCCGGGAATAATGTCTCGAGCATATTAAACTGTTCGGCTATTTTTAACGGACTGTATAATGTTAATAATACGCCGGCCGATCCAACCCTGATGCGCTCGGTCAGCGAGGCAATTCTACCCAGCAAAATCTCCGGGCTGGCCGAGGCAAATGAATTGGTATTATGATGCTCAGAAACCCAATAGCGATGATAACCTAATGACTCCGCCGCTGCTGCCAGCGAGAGCGTTTCCCGGATGGCTGAGGCTGGTGTCATCCCTTCTGCGACCGGTGATTGATCCAGGATGGATAATTTCAAATCCCGCTTCCTTTCTATTGCGCTTTGTTGCTTCAAATCTGGTAATGGATACCTGCTATTGCGATATCCCTTTGTTTTAACTTGATATCGAAATATAAAGCACTGAGAGGGAAAATTAAACCGGAAAGATCAACGCAGTGATTTTCCTTGGATAAAAAATTCGAAAATCTTACCTTTATGGCGATTTTGCATAAAACACATTGATCTGATATGAAAAATCTAACCGCAAATTAAACATTTATTCGAGGATGGTCTATGGCTGAAATGAAGCAAACAAATGGTTCCGGTAACGGGAGTGGTTTTATTGACCGGATGCTCAATGTTATCGAAAAAGTCGGGAATAAACTACCGGATCCGGCGATTTTATTTCTTGTCTGTATGTTGGTAGTTTGGGGGCTTTCCGCGCTGATGGCACCTTTCACATTTAGTGAATTGGATCCGCGCACAGGAAATCCGCTGGTGGTCAATAATCTGTTGACTGGTACTGCACTGGCAAACTTCCTATCTACAATGGTAACTACCTTTACCAGCTTTGCCCCGCTCGGCGTGGTGCTTGTCGCGATGCTTGGTGTGGGTGTGGCAGATAGTTCCGGTTTTATTAATGCCGGACTGAAGATGGCTCTGGGCGTTACGCCTCGTTCCTTGTTAACCCCGATGGTTATTTTTGTCGGTATCCTCAGCCACTCCGCTGTAGATGCTGGTTATGTATTGGTGATTCCGCTTGGTGGCGTCATTTTTCATGCCGCTGGTCGCCATCCGATTGCCGGTATTGCCGCGGCTTTTGCCGGCGTTTCCGGAGGATTTAGTGCGAATCCGCTACCGTCTGCATTGGATCCGCTCCTGCAGGGATTTACCCAGCCGGCAGCACAGCTGATCAATGCCAGTGTGCTGGTAAACCCGTTGTGTAACTACTACTTTACTGCAGCCTCCAGCCTGTTAATCGTTGGTTTAGGCTGGTATCTGACCGATGCGATTGTCGAGCCGCGCATTAAAAAAACATCCCCGGTTGATGATGATACGGAAGCAGCACCCTCCATGGATACAGTAGAATCAAAAGAGCGTTCAGGCTTCTGGGCAGGTATGGCGATTATTATCCTTGGCTTGTTTGTCCTTTATTTCACAGCGATTCCCGCTGATTCGCCCTTGCGGGATGGCGCTGGTAATCTGGATTCTTTCACCGCCCCCTTAATGCAGTCTATTGTCCCATTAATTTTTCTCTTCTTTCTGTTACCTGGTGTCATTTATGGTTTCTTATCCGGCACTTTTAAAAAGAGCAAAGATGTTATCGATTCTATGACCACTGCGATGAATGGCATGTCCTATTATATCGTAATGGCATTTTTCTGCGCCCTGTTCATTAGCGCTTTTGGTGCATCGAATATCGGACCGTTGATGGCGGTAAAAGGGGCAAACTTTTTGAAGAGCCTCGCGCTGCCTGGTGAAGTAACGATTATGGGTATTATCGTATTGGCCGGCGTGGTCAATTTGTTTGTGGGTTCTGCATCTGCGAAGTGGGCACTGCTGGCGCCGATTTTTGTGCCGATGCTCATGCAGTTGGGACTTTCACCGGAATTGACGCAGGCCGCTTATCGCGTTGGTGATTCCTCAACCAATATCATTACACCTTTAATGCCTTACTTCCCGCTGGTCGTGGTATTCTGCCAGAAATATGTGAAGAAAACCGGGATCGGAACATTGGTCTCGATTATGTTACCCTACAGTATTGTATTCCTGATCGCCTGGACGATATTCCTGGTTGTTTACTGGATACTGGGTATTCCGTTAGGATTGCAGGCTGGCTACACTTATCCTTAATCTGGTGCCTGGTTAATTTTGAGATTTTGAAATCCCTGTCGCAGCAAAATGCGTTCAGGGATTTCTTTTTGAAACGGTTGTAATAATAGTGTTGGATGATGTGATGATAACACTTTCACATTAACAACATTTTTAACAAAATTAAACTTCTTGAGGCAGTGATAGTATGCCTGTAATAAACACAGGAGGTTAACATGCGGCATTTTCGATTCAAGCAGGTCGTTTGTATTCTAACAATTATTTTGTTATCGCTCGCAGCATACAGTGAGAACTGGCCGAACTGGCGTGGGCCGGCAAATGATGGCATCAGTAACGGAAAAGGATTGGCCACAGAGTGGAGTGCGGAAAAAAATGTGCTTTGGCGCAGTGAATTGCCGGGCACGGCGGCATCTACCCCGGCAGTGTGGGGTGAGCATATCTTTGTCACCAGCGGGGCAGGCAGCGACATAGTTTTGCTTGCCTTTAATACCGCAGGTAAACAGCTTTGGCAACGCAAGCTGAGTAGCGGAAATTACGATATCCGGCAGGGGGAAAGCAATCCGGCATGTCCGTCTCCTTCTACGGACGGAAAATACGTCTGGACCTACACTGGCACCGGCTTCCTGGCTTGCCACGATTATGCCGGCAACGAAGTCTGGAAAATCGATATTCAGGAGAAATACGGGAAATTCGGCATGTATTGGGGAATGTCGACTACGCCCTTGCTGGATGGCGACCGTCTCTACCTTGCCTTGATGCATGATAATGCCCAGTTGGTGATCGCTTTCGATAAAACCAGCGGTAAGGAAATCTGGAAACAAAATCGCCCAACGGATGCGCGGGTTGAGTGTTTACACTCCTATGCTTCGCCGGTGATTTATCGCCATGGCAATACCGAGCAGTTAATTACCCATGGGGCAGATTATGTAGTTGCGCATAGCCTCAAAGATGGCAGTGAAATATGGCGCTGCGGCGGTTTGCAGCAGGCGGGGAGCTACAATAACTATTTACGTTTTGTCGCATCGCCGGTTGTTGGACCCGGCCTGGTGGTTGTCCCCTCGGCGAAAAATGGCCCGGTATTGGGAATCAATCCGGAAAATGCCCGGGGAAATATTACTGATGATAAAGCGCAATATCACTGGCGTATGCCCAGTAACACATCCGATGTACCATCTCCGCTGGTTTATGATGGACTGGTTTACATCTGCCGGGAGAATGGTGTGTTGATTTGCCTGGATGCGAACAGCGGCGTGCAAGTTTATCAACAAAGAGTCTACAGCCGCCGCCATCGCGGTTCCCCTTTGTATGCGGATGGAAAGATTTACCTGATGGCTATTGATGGTACTGTATCTGTGATTAAAGCGGGCTGGGAATATGAGTTGTTGTCGCAAAATAATTTGGGAGAACGATCCAGTGCTTCTTTAGCCGTTTCTAACGGCGTTATTTATATGCGGACAGCCAAAGCGCTTTATGCGATAAAAGAATAGTCAAAAGAAATCGCAGTTGCCTTCGGGGAGTAATGAAAGAATTTATATTTTAAAGTTACAATTCCTTCTCGCTTTTACTCTGCCGGGGCGTTTTAGAAAATTTGCCGGGAACGACTTTTTGGATGTTTCCGGCATTTCTTTTTGGATCTCCACCGACCTCTGGCATGGACATACCCGCGGGAATTTCCGTCGAGTCTCCATTGTTGTTGCGCCAATACAGATTAAAATCGCCAACATCTACGCCGCCATCCAAATTGAAATCTCCCAGAGAGTTATAATTCCAATCGGCGCCATTCTCCAACCGCCAGACTTGCTGCTGGTCCGTACTATCCACACTTCCATCACTGTTGGCATCACCGGCGATAAGGGCAAATACGCCGCTGCTGACTTCCGTCATTGGGGACGTGCCATATGCCTGGGATTGCGCACTACTGAAATCGTAGGCCGCACTGGCAGAATCCAAAGCGATGGCTGCTGCACTCATGATTGCCAAATGATTCCGATGGTAGATGAGCAGAAAATAATTCCCGTATGCAACGCTATCAAACTCGACTGCAGTATTGCCGGTTGTATCAACAATATATCCATGCGATGTGACGAACGCGGCTCTGGCGGCGACATCACTGCCACTGGCACTGTTGCGTAATTTTAACAAGACCCAGTCGACAATGCTGTCGGCAGGCGTTGTGGTGGTTTCCGTACCGTTGTAATTCCAGGGCGACGTATTAAACGGTTGGGCAGCCGGAATACTATCCATGGCGCGTAAAGCCGTTCGCATGCTGTCTGCAGCAAAAGGTCCCTCCAGAAAGACTCTGGCATCGACCTGTAGCGGGGTAAATGGGTAAAAGTTAGCGGTGATGGATTTATTGTTGTCTATTGTAATTGTTGCCGGATTCGTTGATCCCTCAAGGTCACCACTCCAACCTCCGAAGTAATATCCAGTCCCTGGTGTTGCTGTCAGCGAGACCATTGCATTTTTAGAATGTGTCATGCTGTCAGGACTTAGCGCAAGGCTGCCAGTGCCGACAATGGTCGTATCCAGATCAAAAAGTGTATCCCCGGAAAGGATCTCCACACCGATGACAGACCCATCAACCGGATTGTTGAAGCTACCATTCAGTATCACTGTGCTATCTCTTTCGATGAGGCGATCCATGATTGCAACGCCAGCTTTATCTCCTGTAATGCCTATCGAAATTTCCTGCTGCTCGGTGTAGCCGGCACCCGGTGTATGTGTGCGATGTCTTAGACCGATAGAAGCAAAAACAATCGAGCTATCCCTGGTTGTGTTGAAAGCAAAAGCGTAGTTGATTCTATCAGTACCACCGGAACATGTGCCATTTTCTCCAAGGGAATTATAGGAAATGACTGTGCCAATCGGATCATCTAAATCAATTCCGGAATATCGGGAAACAGTAATAACTGCATTGGTAACTTTATCAGCGAAATTGACCCGGACCGAATCATTGCCGGTGGGTGCGCCCATGGCCATCCAAACTTCATTGTTGATCTGACTGCGAGCGCCGCACTGGGCATCGACTTCTGTCCATTTTAGGCCCATACCGGAAATTGTCGAAACTGCCACGTTGGAACGAGTTGAAATTGCTGCGAGATAAAGTTGGCTATTAGCAGCAGTAACATTTGTCGCAGTCGTTATGCTGCCGGTATCACTGGCGGTGCCGGTGACAACCTCTTCCAGTGTAATTGGCCCGGTAACCTGCTGGGTAAATACTGCCGTTATGCTCATATCCCGGTCGACGCGGACTGTTGCCGGATTATTACTACCACAGAGATCTCCCGTCCAACCAGAAAAGACATAGCCGGGATCCGGGATGGCAGTTACGTTTATCGTCGTGGCCTGCGCATAAGTACCACTGCCGGATGACAGGGATATACTGCCATTTCCATTGACAGATGTCGTCAGGGTAAAAGGTGCCTGTTCGTTAGTAAATGCAATGTCTATACAGACGGGCAGATGATCGGAGGCGTAATGTAAAGCATTTGCCATGCTGCTGCTGACGGCAGTATTTGGCAAGGCGTTGATGCTATCCGCATAATGATTGCCGTCATTGCCCAGGGTGATATAAGAGTCTTCAACAAAATTGACTCGACTATTGTCGTTTATCGTCTGAGAAAGCAGGAGCATGTCCAGTCGATTGGTAAGACCATCAGAAGAGCCGCCGCCAAACGCACGGGTGCGGGTTGATTGCGTATGAAATTGTGCATAGGTAGAATCATCTTCCCAGGCGCCAATGACGTTGAGCGGATCTATGGCATAGCCCGGAGTCGCCTGATCCAGCATAGCCTGGAATCCCGGTTCCTCAGAAGTACTCATGTTAAAATCTCCCGCAACAATAAAATGACTCCAGGATGATAACTGAGCAGTTACCTGGCGCAAGCTGTCGATTTGTTGCAAACGGTCTTGCTGATCAGCAGAATTTCCGCCGGAGTTTAAGTGAAGCGCATAGAGATACAGCGTGTCGCCAGTTGTTTTATGGCGCAGCAAAAATTGATTCAGATCGCGGTCATCAGTAGGAATAGCGGTGTTGGAAATAAAATCGAAAGTGGCGCTTTTATAGAAAAGGGCATTGTCGTCGTCGGGACCATCAATGAAAGTGCCGGCAGCATATTCACTCGTACTGTAATTGAGAACACTGTCCAGGAAGGTGTTTACTGAAGATAAAGGCTCAATTTCCTGACATACCAGTATTTCCGGCCGGATGGAATCCAGGACTGTGCGGAAATGGGGGATTTGAGAGGTGCCCCCGTTATAAGACATTAAATTATATGTCATCACTGTTACTGTATCCGGCTGAGCTACAGCCGTGCCCCATAATAAAAGGGCTATCAAGATACTACGAATCATATTTCTAAAGATCTCCCGTCAAAACCGACATCCTTGTTACTGCTCAAAGTGGGATAAGTTAAACAATGGAAGGGCGGGGGAGGCGTGATTCACTGCACAACTGATGTATAATTTGCTGGAGTCAGATTTTCAATAACTGGGGCTGGGCCTGGCAGAATATAAAAAAAATCGGGGAGAATTCCCGAAGGAACCCTCCCCTTTCTTCTCTCCTCAACGAGAGTTTCTATATACCTAAAGAGTCTGTAGCATTATTCTCTTCTCACCGGAGAATAAAATTGTTGTGATGGCATAATTGCTTTCTCGCCGGGTGGAGAAGGGGGCAGCAAGCTGTTACCGTTTGCTGGACCTGCCGGCGGATTAAACGGAATCGTTGTCGATCGCCCATTGTTCTTACGCCATATAAAATTCAAATCGAAAACGTCGATGCTGTTGTCCAGGTTAAAATCGCTGTATTTGTCGTATGTCCAGTTGGTAGCATTATGCATCCGCCAATTCAGCTGTTTATCCAGGGAATCAACTGCAAAATCCTTATTGCCGTCACCGGCGACCATGCCATAAATACTGTCATTCAGTTGCACCATCGGGGTTGAGCCATATGCACTGCTTTGACTATTGGTAAAGTCATAATCACTGGTCGTACTGCTCAAGAAGAGCGAAGTGGGGCTCATGATTGGTAAATGATTGCGATGATAAACCGTAATGTAGTAGTTGCCGCTGGAAAAACCGTAAAATTTTAAGGCGGCGGCGCTGTCTGCTCGCATTAAATCACCATCGCTGGTGAGGAGGGCAGCAATGCCAGCCACTTCACTGTTCGCTGATGAATTCGTTCTTAGCTTCACTAAAACCCAGTCTACCACATTATCTGCCATCGCTGTAACGGATTCAGTGCCATCATAATTCCAGGGTGAGATGTTGAATGGTTGACTTAATGGCAGTGCACCCTGGTTGGCCAGGTTTGTCTGCATCGAGTCTGTTTGAAAAGGTCCTTCCAGGAATACTTTTACCCGAACCCGAACGGATGAGCTGTCTAATCCTTTCGAGAATAGTGCGGTGATCGTTTTATTGCCATCTAATATGACAGTATCCGGATTGATAGTGCTGTTTAAATCTCCACTCCACTGATCAAAGTTGTATTCGCTACTGGGGTCAGCAGTTAATTCAATACGCATATCTCCCTGCGCATCTCTGCCGAGCGCCACCTGGTTCACTCTGCCGCTGCCAGTATGGCTGACAGTTAGTGAATCATGAGCGCCGTAATACCAATCGGTATACCCAAAACTTCTGCCGGGAGTAGTAGGGATATCCGCTCGAAAATTTTCATCGTAATAATGATTAACCGCATGCAGTAACCATCTGTCATCAGCATCCGCAGGATAATTCGCTTGCTGATAAAGCCATTGAAAAGCACGAAGTAATGCCTGGTCCGACCAGAGGAAAACATCATACCCCAATCGATGGAGCATAATCGCCTGGCTCATCGCAGCCTGCAAGCCTTCATAGTTGTAACTTGTAGTTGGAGGTGGCCAACTAAAAGTGCCGGCTCGTCTTTGTTCATCCGGAAGCACGCCATCCACATTGTGTCCATTCAGCGTCGCGCCAAGTGGATTGATGCCTACCGGTTGGGTAGAATCCGACTGCCACCAAAGATCGCCATAGTTAAAATCACTATAGCGCTGTCGCTCTCCCAGCCAACCCTGAAAAATCAAAGCCGCTCTGGCAACTTCGGTGCTGTCTCCCAGGTAACAGGAAATTGCGATCCGGGCAGCGCCAGCATGAAGACCCCAATTATTCGGACGATGGTCATTGGTTTCCCGAATAGTGCTCCCATCAAAAACTGTTGACCGAAGCAGCGTTAACCAGTCCCGAAATAAACTGTCTTCATAAACCGGGAGGTTGACCAGATCTGCAGCAATGACATAAGCGGGAATCTCCCGGCCAATCGCCAGAACCCTTGCACCGGTCTCAGTGCCAATCGCATTCATGATGCCGTTAATAACATCTGTTCGGTAGGTTGCAATACCGGTTTTAGCATATACTAAAGCCTTGGCAAAAATACGCACATTCAGAGAATCATCCTGATCACTGACATTCGGAATGCCGATAGTGCGATTCGCTTCCGAGAGTAAAGAATCCCAGGCTAGCCCGCTGGCAGGGAGTGAATCGATCTCCGTCTGGTTGATCCAGATACCGTCATTTACTCTTGGTTGAGGAACGGTGACGAAGGCCGCCTTCAAATTGAGATCCTTACTAATGACCAGGCTATCCGGATTCATTTGTCCGTTTAACCCAAATTGCCATCCGGCGAATAGATGTCCCGGCCCGCTCTGTGCTGTCAAGTAAACCGTTGTCCCCTGGTAATAAGTGCCGCCGGGCGGTTGGAGGGTAATCGTGCCGGTGCCCATGGTGTCGATTGTTAAAGTATATTGCGGCAGCTCAATAAACTCTGCCGTAACGGTTTTACTCGTATCGATGAATAGAGTGTCCGGATTGTCATCGCCATCCAGATCGTCATCCCAGTCGAGTAATCGATACCCGGAATCCGGAATTGCAGTTACGATAACTGTGCTCCCCTGATAATAGATGCCGCCCGGAGGTGATAGCTGCACCGCGCCATTTCCTTCGCTGATGGCAGTTACCGTAAACTGAGGTAATTCGGTAATTGTTGCAGAAATAACTTTATGGCCATCCATAATCAACGTGTCAGGATTTTCATTGCCAATTAGATCCCCATGCCAGGCATTTAAGCCATAGCCGGAATCCGGAATTGCCTGAACAATCACTGTATCCCCGTAACTGTAAGTAGGATTATCCGGCAGAAGTGAAATGCTGCCATTACTATCGACACTGGCCGTTATGGTATAGGCAATGGTCGCGGTATCCTGAAAAACTGCGGTTATGGCAATATTGCTATCCATGGTAACAGTATCCGGGGACTGAAAACCTGTGAGATCCCCACCCCAGTTCTGAAATAAAAATCCGGAATCTGCGACGGCATCCAACACCACTTCTGTTCCAAGATAATAACTACCACCGGCAGGCTGTAAAACGATGTTGCCATTTCCGATAATTGTCGTGTCTAATGAATAAATAGGCAGTTCCTGAAAATTGGCGCTGACACTTTTATTCGCATCGATAATTAAGGTATCACTGATGTTCGAACCGCTTAAGTCTCCAGTCCAGTCCTGAAATTCATATCCGGAATCCGGCTGAGCAGTTAAGACGACCGAAGTGCCGCTATAGTATATACCGCCGGGAGGATCCATGTGAATACTACCATTACCGGCAGAGATACTCGTTGTTAAATTATATTGTGGTAACTCAGCAAAATTTGCAGTGATAGCAATATTGCTATCGACTATGACGGTGTCCGGATTTTCGCTGCCGGTTAAGTCTCCGGTCCAGCTCAGAAACTGATAGTTGCTGTCCGGCTCGGCAGTTAGTACGACGCTGCTGCCACTGAAATAAGTCCCGCCGGAGGGATTAAGGAGAACACTGCCGCTGTCAACCGTCGAAACTGTCATCGTATACTGGGGCAGATTAGTAAAATTTGCTATCAGATTACGATCGCCATTGACCGGTATGGAAATAGGATTAGTGGTACTGCTCGTATCTCCACTCCAATGACTGAATTGATAATTGGCAGCAGGCGAAGCCGTCAATTGAACGGTTGTGCCCTGGTAATACAAACTGTTGGAGGGAGTATTAGAAACCGATCCTTCACCACTTACCGATGTATTTACGGAATAGAGGGGGAGGCCTGCGCCGGCAGTGCCAGGGCGTATTTCCAGTGCTGCAACTGCCCAATCCACGTTGCCGCTAATATCGCCATTGAATGTCAAACTGTCCGGGGTAGGGGAAAGATAATCCTGCACTGCCAGGGTGGCTGCACTACCGCCAGTGCCCTGTGCCAATTCAATTCTTTCGGTATATCCACTGCCGGGTGAATGAAAACGGTTACGTAAAGCCGCCGCCCCGTAAATTACTGCGCCGCTATCTGTGGCTGCAATCGGAAAGGCATAGGCGTTACTATCAACACCGCCGCTGCAAAGACCGTCTTCTCCATTCGTGTTCCCGGAAATGATGTTGCCGATGGGATTCAGCGGATCGACCCAGGCATAACGAGTGACAGCAATGACGGCATTTCCCGGCGCATCTGCAAAAGTCGCAGTGACGATGCCATCTGCACTGGGAGTGCCTTGTGCCTGCCAGATTTCGACTGCGGTATGATTTCTGCCGGAGCACTGGCTTTTCAGCAATGTCCAGGAGAGTCCCAGACCGGAAACCATGGAAACAGTTTCCGGCGATTTGGAAGTGATCGCAGCCAAATACAACGCATCATTGATACGGGTAAGGGCGCTATCTGTCGAAACTGTGCTGCTTCCGCTGGAGCTTCCGGTAACGGTTTCCTGATAGCTGACCTGTTCCCCTTCGTATTCTATGAATATAGCAGTAACAACTTTATCGTCGTCCATCCGGATAGTATCCGGGTTGACCGTGCCGGAGAGATCCCCGGTCCAGGCACTAAAAATATAGCCGGAGTCCGGTATTGCCGAAATGGCAACATCGGTCGGTGTCATGTAACTGCCGCTGCCGGGAGAAATTGAGATACTGCCGGCACCAATTACCGATGTTGTCAAATCAAATGGCGGGAGGTTTACGGTAAAAATATCCTCGCTGCTGGTTTGGCCATTTGGGTTGGTTAAGGTTACCGGGCCATCAGCGGCACTGTTCGGGACAGTGGTAATGATTTCAAAGGGCGAAACCACCGTAAAGCTGTCTACGGAGACGCCGTTAAATTGAATATTGGAAACGCTGCTGAAATTTCGGCCGGTTATTGTTACAACTGTGCCAACCGGGCCTCTTGCCGGAAAAAAATCACTAATTACCGGTTTATCGGTCAATTCCAGAAAATTGTGCAGGTAGTTGCGGGTCGTCTGGTCATTCGCCTGTATTAAGATGCCGGATTGGTTGCCGGCCAATTGTTTACTGGCGCTAATTTTGTTTATGCGAATGTCACTCGCGCTGGCAATAAAAGAGGTGCCCTGACCGGAAGGGAAACTCAGGGTCGATAATGGCGCGGACTTATGATAAATATATTCGATACTGCTTTGCCGACTACCGGCAAACACATGAAGCTTTTGGCCGGATGTATCAATAACTGCCAGAGCCTGGCGATGATTATCATCTCCCACGCCAAAGGTGAAGTGCTCCCAGCTATTCGCGGCATTTCGGCGAAAGACGATTATTTGCGGATCTTCATCTTCTGCTTCGGAAGATTGCACAACGCTGTAAACAATACCATTATAAGCAGCAAGATTGATTTCGTCGCTGATTATTTCTTCCAGCCCGCCGTCCTCATCTTCATTGTCAACAACATCCTCTTCCTGCCAGATGTGGACACTGTCTGCAGCGGCGTGTACAGCGAAGTGCACATTTTCTGTAGACTGATTCGTCCAGAAGATGCCAATACTGTCACCGAACGTAATAATCGATGACACATCTTCCCAGGTCGTTGTGTCGGTTTGGTTTGGCAGGCTGAATGGGGTCGCCCAGGTGGCATCATCACCACTGCTATGGTTGATCATAATCGCACCGGAATCTACCCAGGTGATCCATAAACGACTGGCGGTATCTTTTGTTAATACCAGGGAATTAGACTTTGAACTGTTAATCAGAACCGGATATCCGGCATCCAGACTGTAGCTTGTGTCGCTATTACTGTAGCTATAACGATAAAGCCTGGCAGCGTTTGCAGCAGATGCTGATTGGGCGGTATTGGAGAAAATATGGGAGGCAATGAAGAGTTTGTTGCCATCCGAAAGTACATCCGATTTACTCCCGGAACGATCATCGATTGTAACTCCGGTATTCCTCCAGCTGCTTGTGGGGAAGTTGTATTGATGTATAGTATGGCTATTCAAACTATCGTTCCATAAACTGGCCCACCAATAATTGTCATGCCACCACAACTTGCTTTCCGGGATCTCTCCCATTGGGGTAGAATTGACAGTAGTGCCGTAGTTAAAATCTCTATATCCCTGAATGACCGGCGTCGATTGACCCGGCAGAAATTCTGGAAATAAAATAAGTATCTTTAAAAGTATATATATGAAGCAGTATTGCTTGTCGATTTTCACTGCATCCTCTTGCAATAACCGGTAAATATTTTATTCTGAATATTCTTCAATGAGAAATATCCTTAATACTACCCAAAAGTCATTTCTCGGAGTATTGGGTAGTTTCGAAATATTGGCCGGTTTCTATGATCAGAAATGTAGTAATGTTAAAAATCTTTAGGCAGTATATGTATGCGCATTAAAAAATGCTGAAATTCCGAAATACGGACCTATAACATTTTGATTGCTGAATAATTAAAGGATAGCGGAAATGTGGAGGAATGCTGTGGTGAAAATCTCATTTTAGGGTAGAAGTTTTTAACGAAAGTGCAAATCTGGAAAAGATTTAGGGCAAATTCGCAATGTCGGGTTAATTTACGGAATGCAAATTAACCCGGTATTTTAGTCGTTTGAACCGTCGCGGTTAGATTGCTGGCGGTTCTGTCGTTGCTTTGCGGATGCCGCTTGTTGCCCCGCCTTAACACTTGCGGAATTTAACCGATTACTGTTGATCTTCTGTTGTTCGGAATGTGCGCGCTGCTTACCGTTTCCGGTGCCAGGGTGGGCCGCTAAATTGCTGTCTGGCACTGCAGTAGATGTACCATTATTGGGCATCCAAAATTGATTTTTATCTGCGGTGTCAATGCCGCCATCAAGGTTGTAATCAGAAAGTTTGTTGTAATTCCAAAGCGTCGCATTTTCAGCGCGCCAATAAATGTTTTTATCTGTGCTGTCAACACTGCCGTCCCCATTGCTGTCACCGGAGTACATGCCAAATACGGCCGGGGCAAGTGTTTTCATCGGGGAGATGCCAAATCCCTGGGTTTGGGCGATACTGAAATCATGTAATGCGGTGCTGTCAGTAACACTGAGAGGCGCTGCGCTCATCACTGCGAGGTGATTACGATGGAAAACGACTACGTAATATGCACCATGGTCAACGCCCTGGAATGTCACCGGACTTAAGCCGGTTGTATCGACAATCTGCCCGGATTTATTCAGAAGAGCAGCCCGCCGGGCGATGGCCGATTCCGCGCCGGTTTGAGAGCGAAGCTCCAGCAAGACCCAATCGACCATGTCTGCCGGGATGGCGCTCAATACTTCGCTGCCACTGTAATTCCAGGGGGCAATATTGTATGGTTGAGCTAGCGGTAAGTTACCAATCGAGTTAAGTGTAGTATCCATCGCACCATTGTTGTAGGGGCCTTCCAGGAAGGCTTTTAGATTCAGCGTTGGAGCAATATATTCTTGAAATGTGGCGATAATGGTCGTATTCGAATCTAATTGAATGGAATCAGGATTCGCTGAACTGAGCAGGTCGCCGCTCCAGCCGGAAAAGACCTGGCCGGAATCAGGTATCGCGGTAAGTGTAATAACTGTGGCGCTATCGTATATCGCTCCGCCGGTTGTATCCGGACTAAATGAAACGCTCCCACTGCCAACGACACTTGCAGCTAATTGGTATTGGGGGATAAAGGTGGCAGTTATTGCGGTGTTGCTATCAACACGGACAGAATCTGTGGTGGAGTCGCTGGATATTGCGCCGCTCCAACCAACAAATCTGTAACCGGAATCCGGCGTAGCGCTGAAGGTAACCACTGTGGCGCTATCATAAATCGCCCCGCCGGTTGTATCCGGGCTAAATGTGATATTGCCACCACTGATGGTGTTGCTAGTCAGCGAAAACATACGAAGGAAATGTGCTGTCACTGTAATGTTGGTATCTAGCTGAACAGTGTCGGGATTGTCAATACTGATGAGATCACCGCTCCAGCCGGTGAAACGATAGGCGGAGTCCGGTACGGCCGTCATGCTTACCACTCGGGCACTATCATATATACCACCGGGAGGATCGAGAACGACGCTGCCGTTGCTGGCGTTCACCGTCAGGTAATAGGCGGTATCAAAGTGTGCCTGAACATAGATGTTAGAATCCATCTGAATTGAATCAGGATTAGCAACACTCATTAAATCACCACTCCAGCCGGTAAATACGAAGCCGGAATCCGCTATCGGTGTCAATGTCACCACCGTTGCACTGTCGTAAATACCACCGCCTGTGGTATCCGGGCTAAAAGAAATGCTGCCATTTACGGGTGTTCCGGAGGTCAGTTGGAACTGACGAATAAATGTGGCGGTAATGGCAATGTTACTATCTACGACAATTGTATCGGGATTACCGAAACCGGAAAGATTGCTGCTCCAGCCGACAAATCTGTAGGCACTGTCAGGAATAGCGCTGATCTCCACTGGCGTGCCGGTATAGTAGAGGCTGTCGTCAGGATTTAGGGTAACTTGTCCACTGTCAATTATGGTAACATCTACAGTATATTGATATCCTAATAATCCACCATGATCCGCGCCTAAATCTGTGGCGGCACCGCTGCGTCTTTGCAGATTTATGTCCCATATAGGAATACGGTTGTCGGCTGTTGGCCCAATGCCGCTTCCGGAAAAGATACTGTTTGCTAATAAATGATAATCATTTGCGGTACTATCGACAAAGATTTGTGCCACTGGCGTAGCACCGGAATACCAGGGAGATGCATTGCTGCTGCGCGGGAATTTCACCAGGGCCTTCCCAAGCTGGTGCGAAGTATTATAATCAGAATCGCTGGTAAAAGTACCGTCATCATCGGTTTCGTAAGGCTCTCCGAATGCGCCAATAGAGATATTGTTTAATGCCAGTACGGTCCCCTCGGATTTTATTGCATGCTCCCATCCAATAAAAGTATTGTTTATTACCTTCACAAAAGCACCCTCAAGGACATTGATTCCTTCTGATGAAGGTCCTTTGATTATGCAATTGACCACTTCTCCGTCGGTTTTAAAGTCCATGCCGTCGCCAGAGCCACTGCTTAAATCCATCCAGAGAAAACAATTTTTGAATATATAATAATCGCCGGCATCCGGATCGATAACGTCGTTACTGCGGCCGCTGCCGTAAATTCTCATTTGGATACCATCAACAACAATGTTGTCGATTTCAATATCCAGGCATTCCGAATTAATCGTGGTAAATTCCAGAATGCGATATTTGGTTGTGTCCCACTGGGCGTTGGCCCGATGACCAACGTCCGCCACTATTTTCACATAATGGTTTTCATCCGTTACCCAGTCAACAAATTGGGCCGGCTCGTCAGGAGTGCCGCCGCTACTACGGCAAAGCGCAACAGCGATCTCTCCCGCAGCTACCAGGTCTCGTTGTTCATATTTAGCAAAATCGTCTAATGAAGTATAATCTGTCCCCGGCCCATTGTCCGGGTCAATAATTTTAACGACTTCTACTGCTTCGGTAGCGTTCGTTTTATTCCCGAAATATTTTTCGGAATTCTGTGCGAAACTATTTGATGAGAGCAAAAATATTAAGCCCAGAAAAAGTAACTTGTTAGGTTTGCAAAATGAATGCATTGTTTCCCTTTTGAATTTCAAATGTCTTCAATAATAACTAGTCCGTTTATTGAATAAATACCAAGGTCACTAACAACACAGCTTTAGCAGATTTCAGAGATGTTCAATTTTAAGGCAAATCACATATTTATTCTTGACAGATTTTGCAATTTGGCAAACACTCAATTTTATTCATCTTATTTTTAGGGAATTTCGATGATACAGGGGGGAGGTTTTCTGATTCTGTTTACGGAAAATACTTTTTCTCTTCTAATCAACCGAGCAAGTTACTCTCTTGAGCCCTTTGCTCGATCGCTATTTGCGGCAGATTTTGCCGAGTTTTTCTGACCTTTTTGCTTTTCCTGGTTTGATCGATTATTCTCGCCATTGAGGTCTGTGGAACCACTGCCGTTACGGCTGTTGCCATTGCCGGGATTTGAGCTCATGGTGCTATCCGGAACTTCTGTCGAGATACCGATATTGGGAGACCAGAAGAAATTTTTATCGGTGACGTCAATGCCGCCGTCGAGGTTATAATCGGAACGTTTGCCGTATTCCCAAATTGTGGCATTTTCAATTCGCCAGTAATTCTCCTTGTCTTCGCTATCTATCGTTCCATCGGAGTTGCTGTCCCCGGAATATAAGCCGAAATTGGACGGCGTGAGTTCCTTCATTGCATCACTGCCAAATGCCTGGGATTGAGCGCCGGTAAAATCGTAGACTTCAGTTGTATCGCTGAGCATAACTGGTTCCGCACTCATGACCGCGAGGTGATTACGATGCCTGAGAACAAGGTAATAGCTACCGGGAACAACGCCCGGAAATGATACATTCTCTACACCAGTAGTGTCGATGAGTAATCCATTCTGAAGGATAAAGGCAGCCCGTCTGGCAATAACTGTTTCTGCGCCGGTTCCTGTGCGCAGTTCGATCAAGATCCAATCGACGACACCCGGGGGAATAGTGTCTACTGTTTCTCCGCCGGTATAATGCCAGGGAGCGGTCGCAAACGGTTGTGTCAGCGGGAGTTTGTTTTCCGCTTTTAAAGTTGTGTCCATAGTGCTGTTGTTATAGGGACCTTCTAAAAATGCCCGAATATTTACAATCGGTATCGGGATCAGTTCAAACGTGGCTTGAATGGTAATGCTGGAATCCATAGTGACTGAGTCCGGGGTGGCTGAACTTGTCAGATCGCCACTCCATCCTGCGAAGGCATAGCCAGGATCCGGTGTTGCGGTTAATGTAACGACGGTAGCGCTGTCGTAGATCGCACCGCCAGTGGTGTCTGGACTAAAGGTGATATTGCCATTGCCAACAACCGAGGAAGTCAGTTGGAACTGGCGACTAAAGGTTGCAGTGACGGAGGTATTGCTATCGATATTAACCGAATCGATCAAAGCGTTGCCACTGAGTGCGCCACTCCAACTGGCGAATGTGTAACCGGAATCGGGTGTTGCAGTAATGGTGACGACAGTAGCACTGTCGTAGATGGCTCCGCCGGTGGTGTCCGGACTGAAGGTGATATTCCCTCCACCGATTGTATTTGCTAGCAGTGAGAACTGGCGAATAAAATTGGCATTGATGGTGATGCTGGAATCCATGGTCACAGAGTCCGGATTTTCGGAACTGCTGTAATCACCGCTCCAGCTATCAAAGCGGTAGGCAGAGTCTGCCGTGGCAGTCATAGTAACCACCGTCGCGCTATCGTAGATGCCACCGGCCGGATCAAGTGCAACGCTGCCGTTGCTGGCGTTCATTGTGAGCACATAAGCCGGCACGAATAGCGCCTGGACGGAGATGCTGGAATCCATTGTGACTGAATCGGGATTGACTGAACTGATCAGATCACCGCTCCAGCCTGCGAAAGAATATCCGGCATCCGGTGTTGCGGTTAATGTAACGACCGTTGAACTATCATAAATTGCTTCGCCAGTAGTATCCGGGCTGAAAGAGATGCTACCATTGCCAACAACCAAGGATGTCAACTGGAACTGGCGGATGAAGGTTGCATTGATAGTCGTGTTACTATCAATGTTCACCGAATCGGTCAGAGCGTTACCACTGAGTGCACCACTCCAACCCGCAAATGTATAACCGGAATCGGGTGTTGCAGTAATGGTGACGACAGTAGCACTGTCATAGATGGCGCCGCCGGTGGTGTCCGGACTGAAGGCGATATTGCCTCTACCGATCGTATTTGCTAGCAGTGAGAACTGACGGATAAAGTTGGCGTTGATGGTGATGCTGGAATCCATAGCAACAGAGTCGGGATTTTCGGAACTGCTGTAATCACCACTCCAACTCTCGAAGCGATAAGCGGAGTCTGCGGTGGCGGTCATTGTAACCACCGTCGCGCTATCGTAAATGCCACCAGTTGGATCAAGCGCAACACTGCCGTTACTGGCGTTCATTGTGAGCACATAAGCCGGTACGAAAAGCGCTTGCACATTAATGCTTGAATCCATTGTCACTGAATCCGGATTGGCATTGCTGTTTAAGTCACCGCTCCAACCTGCGAAAGAATATCCGGCATCCGGTGTTGCGGTTAAGGTAACGACCGTAGCGCTGTCATATATCGCACCGCCAGTCGTATCCGGGCTAAAGCCGATGCTACCATTGCCAATAACCGAAGAAGTCAGTTGGAACTGGCGGACAAAAGTCGCAGTGACAGTCGTGTTACTATCGATATTTACCGAATCGGTCAGAGCGTTTCCACTGAGCGCGCCACTCCAACCGGCGAATGTGTAACCGGAATCGGGTGCAGCAGTGAAGGTGACGACAGTGGCACTGTCATAAATCGCACCGCCGGTGGTGTCCGGACTGAAGGCGATGTTACCTCCACCGATTGTATTTGCTAGCAATGAGAACTGGCGAATAAAATTGGCATTGATTGAAATGCTGGAGTCCATTGTCACTGAATCCGGATTCGTCGAACTGCCATAATCACCACTCCAGCTGTCGAAACGATAGGCAGAGTCTGCTGTTGCTGTGAAGGTAACCACGGTGGCGCTGTCGTAGATGCCACCGGTTGGATCAAGCGTAACGCTGCCATTGCTGGCGTTCATTGTGAGCACATAAGCCGGTACGAAAAGTGCCTGGATGGCAATGCTGGAATCCATTGTCACTGAATCGGGGTTCGAGGCGCTGATCAGATCACCGCTCCATCCTGCGAAGGCATATCCGGCATCCGGTGTTGCAGTTAATGTCACGACAGTCGAACTATCATAAATAGCACCACCAGTAGTGTCCGGGCTGAAGGTGATGTTGCCATTGCCCACAACTGAAGAAGTTAGTTGGAACTGGCGACTAAAGGTTGCAGTGACGCTGGTATTGCTATCGATATTAACCGAATCGATCAAAGCGTTGCCACTGAATGCGCCACTCCAACCGGCAAATGTATAACCGGAATCGGGTGTTGCAGTAATGGTGACGACAGTAGCACTGTCGTAGATGGCGCCGCCGATCGTATCTGGACTGAAGGTGATGTTACCTCCGCCGCCGGAATTGGCAATGAGTGAGAACTGGCGGATAAAATTGGCATTGATTGCAATGCTGGAGTCCA
>JANQQU010000092.1 GCA_028284905.1 Calditrichia bacterium | reverse complement strand
AAGGATTTTATCCCGCGTTTCCCCGGGAAGGGGAAGTTTTCATTTTTTTTAAGTCATTGCGAGGCAGTATTTTGCCGAAGCAATCTCAAAGGTCCACCCAGAAAAGAGATCGCTTCGTCGCTGCACTTCTCGCGATGACAGCCCTGATGATATTCAGCTTTATCTGATTCTTTAATAAAACCGCAAAAACCACCATGGCAAAAAGAGACCTGGAAAATATCGCCAACCGGCTGGAGGACTACCACTACTCCGAGCACAAAGCCGCGTTAATCATTGGCAACAGCGCCTATGCGGAGGCGCCACTGCGCAATCCCGCCAATGATGCTGAGGATATGTCTGCCGCTTTGGAGAAATTGGGCTTTCAGGTAGAGCTACTCAAGGACAGCAACCGGCGGGAGATGCGTGCGGCGGTGCGCCGCTTCGGGGATGCACTGCGCAGCGGCGGAGTGGGTTTGTTTTATTTTGCCGGGCATGGCATCCAGCTAAAAGGAAAAAATTACCTGGTGCCGCTGAAAGCGGACATCCGCGATGAATTTGACGTGGAAGACGAGGCCCTCCATATCGGGATGGTCCTCAGTGCCATGGAGCGCGCCAGTAACCGCCTGAATATTGTCATCCTCGATGCCTGCCGCAATAATCCCTACGCCCGTAGCTTCCGTTCCGCCAGCCGCGGCCTCGCGATGATGGACGCGCCGCGTGGCACCCTGATCGCCTACTCCACTGCCCCCGGGCAGGTCGCCGCAGATGGGGCAGGACGGAACAGCCCCTACACCGGCACCCTGTTACCGGCCCTGCAATTGGAAAGTCTGGAAGTGGAAAAAGTGTTTAAGCGGGTGCGGATCAAAGTGATTAAAGAAACCTCCCGCCGCCAGGTACCCTGGGAATCTTCGTCTCTAACCGGCGATTTTTATTTCCGTCCGGTTTCTCTGGAAAGATTAGAGCGCGAGGCGGAAGCAGCTCGCCAGGCTGAGGAAGAACGGCAGCGGAAAGCGGAAGCAGCGGTGAAAAGAAGGCTGGAGGCGGAAAGGCGGAAGGCCGAGGAAATACAAAAACGTCGGGCCGAGGAGGAGACCAGTAAGAAGCTGGAGGCAGATAAAAAGCGCCAGGCGGAAGCGGAACGAGAGCGGAAAGTGGAAAAAGAGAAACAAAAAGAGCAATCAGTGAAGGAAATGCCTCCGGCTGAAGCAACTACCCCTCCTCAGGAAAAGCAACCGCCGGGATTGGTCCGGATTTGGAAAAATTTAGCTGGATACCAGCAGATACTGATCGGAGCTGTCCTGATTGCTCTTTTAGTTAATGTCGGCATAAAGCTTTTTGTCGATTTGGTCGGGACATCTGGAGAATTGCGAACTAACTATCTTGGTGTCAAAACAGCAGAAGAAATGCTCAAAAAGAAGGGGTTTTATGATAGACACAGGAACTCTGACGGAAAAGGAATTAATCACCAATATGAATTACAGGCCGGTGGTGAAGTGGTGTATGATGGTGTCAGCGGACTGATGTGGCAACAAGGGGGCAGCAGTGATAATATGATATACGAAGATGCTAAGACCTACATCAGTCGACTGAACCAGGAAAAATTTGCCGGCTACGCTGATTGGCGGCTACCAACTCTAGAAGAAGCGATGAGTTTGATGGCTCCTGTGGAAAATGATGATGGGCGGTATATCGACCCGGTATTTGATTCCCATCAAGACTGGATTTGGACCTCCGATAAAGAAAGCGCCTCCCGTATGTGGGATGTCAGTTTCAACTACGGTCACTGCGACATCAATCACGTCAGTCGTAGACGCTTTGTGCGCGCAGTTCGTTTCGTACAATCATTCAAAGGGAACATTAAAGATTCATCTTCAATCTTTTTGGGTTCGATAATGTCATTGCGGAGCATCCCGGAAAAAAATCTAAATGAGAAAGAAGTAATGGATATGCTGAAAAGGAAAGGGTTTTATGATAGTTTCTGGAACGATACCGGAAAAGGAATCAAAAATCAATATAACTTGGAGATGATAGCAGGTGAAAAAGTTGTAACCGATGGTGCAACTGATTTGATGTGGCAGCAGTCCGGCAGCATTGAATACTTGAACTACGATAAAGCAAAAAACTATGTTACACAATTGAATCGGGGTAAGTTTTACGGTTTTAAGGATTGGCGTTTGCCGACTTTGGAAGAAGCAATGAGCTTAATGGAGTCGGAAATTATGAACAACCATCTTTATATCGATCCTTTATTTAATACGACCCAGGTATGGATTTGGACTTCCGATTTAAATGGCTCCAGTGCATGGTATGTCTATTTCAACGGCGGTAAATGTAGCGACGACCACGTCAATGGTTATGTGCGAGCAGTTCGTTCTGGAAAACCATCTCAATAATTTGAATACTTAACCCTTGCTATCTTTGGTGGTAATTAATAAATGTTTATACTGAGTAGCTATTCCTATTGGACCTAAAAGATTTAATAAGCTTTGGATATACCTGTCGAAGGCAGTTAAGCTATCGTAAAAGATCACTAAAATTAAATAATACCCATGAGCAAAAAGAGTCGCGATTTATTATCCGCTTCCGAAAAGAGCGATCATTTTTCCGAGGAGCGGGTCGCCCTGGTGATTGGCAACAGCACTTACAAGGATGCCCCACTACGGAATCCCGCCAATGATGCCGCGGATATGGCTAAGGTCTTGACTCAGTTGGGATTTACCGTCAGCGAATTGCAAAACGCCAGCCGCATTGAGATGATTGAGGCTTTCGATGATTTTGGGCGCAAGCTGCACCGCGGCGGGGTCGGTTTGTTTTATTATGCTGGCCATGGCGTGCAAGTTAAGGGTCTTAATTATCTTATTCCTATCGGGGCAACTATCAAAAAGTCCTTACATGTCGAATTTGAAGCGGTAGATGTTAACCGGGTGTTGGCGGAAATGGAGGATGCTGATAACCGGGTAAACATTGTCATTCTCGATGCTTGCCGCAATAATCCCTACGAAAGACGCTTTCGCTCTGCCAGCACCGGTCTGGCGATGATGGACGCACCAAGTGGCACCCTGATCGCCTACTCCACAGCCCCTGGCAAGGTCGCCGCGGACGGGGCTGGACGCAACAGCCCTTATACCGGTACCCTGTTGCCGACACTGCAACTGGAAGCTCTGGAAGTAGAAAAAGTGTTTAAGAAAGTCCGGGTCAAAGTGATCAAAGAATCCTCCCATCAACAGATACCCTGGGAGTCTTCCTCCCTGACTGGTGATTTTTATTTTATTCCTCCAGAACCATTTTTAGATCCTTCTCATGTAAAAATCATCCGTCCCCCAGACCCCTCTGATTTCCTTCCAGGAGTGCAGATGACGATGCCAGCAGCAAAGCCGTCGGTTATATTGCGCAGTGTTCCGGAAAGCAATTTTTCCGGAGATGCGGTGAAAGAAATGTTGAGAACAAAAGGGTTTTATGATAAATATAAGAATCCTGGCGGCAAAGGAATTACATATCAATATGAATTACAGTTAGAAGGACAGGTCGTGTTTGATGCTACAACCGGACTAATGTGGCAGCAGTCAGGTAGTAATAATTTAATGATTTACAATGATGCTAACACCTATATTGCTCGATTAAATCTGGACAGGTATGCCGGATACACTGATTGGCGGCTACCAACCCTAGAAGAGGCGATGAGCCTGATGGTGCCTGAAAAGCTAGGCAATGATCTTTATATCGATCCGGTATTTAATTGGAAACAACGTTGGATTTGGACCTCCGATCAAGATGAAGCCTCCCGCATCTGGTGTGTCGGTTTCCACGGTTACTGTGTCAACGACGGTATTGGTCCCCTCGTTTATATACGTGCCGTTCGCTTTGGGCAATCAACTCCCGGCTTTGTTGCGAAATCAGTAAATAAATCAACTAAATTGTCGATGAAAGCGAAGCAACCAACGAAAACCACGGTAGCTATAGAAAATCCGTCGGCTATATTACGCAGTACTCCGGAAAGTAATTTTCCCGAAGCAGCGGTAAAAGAAATGTTAAAAACAAAAGGGTTTTATGATAAATATAAGAATCCTGGCGGCAAAGGAATTACACATCAATATGAATTACAGGCGGGAGGTAAGGTTGTATTTGATGGTGCCACCAAGCTGACGTGGCAGCAGTCCGGCAGCGATGAATATATGACATTAGAAGATGCCAAAACTTATATTGTTCGATTGAACCAGGATAAGTTTGCCAACTATTCTGATTGGCGACTACCAACTTTGGAAGAAGCAATGAGTTTGATGTCGCGTGCAAAAAATGGTGATAAGGGTTACATCGATCCTTTCTTTGGTGCGGAAAAGGACTGGATTTGGACCTCTGACCAGTCCAGTACTTCCGGTATGTGGGTTGTCAGTTTCGGTGACGGCTTCTGCTCACTCGAATTCATCAATGGTTATTATGTGCGCGCGGTTCGTTTTGGACAATCATCTCAATAATTTTGTTATTTGGTCATTTGAGTCTTTTTTGATAATTTTATTTCGCAAAAAATGGGCATTCTTAACAATAAAAACACTTACTTCTAATATTAACTTCCATTGTGAATGGCAGTTAAAAAATCAAAAATAGAAAATCGTTTAACGAAAAGTTTAGTCTTTCTGAACATTCAAATTAAACAATACCCATGAACAAAAAGAACCGCGATTTATTCACCGCTTCCGAAAAAAGCAATCACTTTTCCGAAGAGCGGGTCGCCCTGGTGATTGGCAACAGCACCTACCAGGATGCGCCTTTGCGCAATCCGCTCAACGATGCGACTGATATTGCTGCGGTATTGGAAAATCTTAATTTTGAGGTGGATTTACAGCTGGATGCGGACCAGCCGGCAATGCTGGAAGCAATCGATGGGTTTGGGCGCAAGTTATACCGGGGCGGGGTTGGCCTGTTTTATTTTGCCGGCCATGGTATGCAGGCGCGGGGGCGCAATTACATTATCCCGCTCAATGCCCAAATCCAGAAGGAGTTGCAGGTAAAATATGCGGCGATTGATGTTGGTATGGTCCTGGAAGAGATGGCGGAAGCGCGTAACCGGGTAAACATTGTCATTCTCGATGCCTGCCGCAATAATCCCTACGAGCGCCGCTTCCGTTCCGGCAGTAAAGGGCTGGCGCCAGTGGATGCCTCGCGCGGCACTATTATCGCCTACGCCACTGCCCCCGGACGGGTCGCTGCCGATGGGGACGACCGCAACAGTCCCTACACCGGCGAGCTGTTGCAGCAGATACAGGTAGCAGGGTTGGAAATTGAGCGGGTTTTTCGCTCGGTCTCCAAGGCGGTTGCGGAAAAGACGAAGGAGCAGCAGGAACCCTGGATACAACATTCTTTGCGGGGCGATTTTTATTTTATCCCGCCAGCAGCGCAGACATCGCCTACAGAGGCGCCGCCACCCCAGGTGGAACAACCCCCTAAAAAAGCTGCTCCTCGCGCTAGCGCAAAATCGGCAAAAAAATCGCCAAAGTCGCCGCCGAAAGCGCAGCAGCGGCCAGCGAAAACCAAGATAGCTTCAGTAACTCCACAGATTATTTTACGCAGTACTCCGGAAAGTAATCTGCATATAGAAGCAGTAAAAGAAATGTTGAAAACAAATGGGTTTTATGATTCATACGAGAACCCTGACGGAAAAGGTATTGACCACCAATATAAGCTACATTCAAATGGGCTGGTAGTGTTTGATGCTACTACTGGACTAATGTGGCAGCAGGCGGGTAGTAGTAAAGATATGAACTTTGCAAACTCCCAAACTTATATAGCGCAATTGAATAAAAATAAGTTTGCCAGTTATACTGACTGGCGACTTCCGACATTGGAGGAAGCGATGAGTTTGATGACGCCACTAGAGAATGAAGATGGACTACATATTGACCCGGCATTTGATGCCCAACAGGCTTGGATTTGGACCTCCGATCAGCCTCGTACTTCTCGCGTATGGTGTGTAGGTTTTACTCTCGGTTACTGTAACTACGGTGGCTTTGGCATAGGTTTTAGCTTTGATGTACGCGCAGTTCGTTTTGGACAATCATCTCAATAATTTGGTTCTTTGGTCATTTAAATTTTTTTTGACCATTTAAAAATCCTGGGAAGGATTTTATCCCGCGTTTCCCCGGGAAGGGGCAGTTTTTAGCGGGATTCGCCATGTCCATCTCGTTCCCTTTGTTCCATCTCGTTCCCAAACTCCGGTTTGGGAATGCAATTAGTTGCGAAACTGGAGTTTCGCACTCTGTATTTGAGCGGGACATTCGAAACAGAGTTTCGATTCTAAGTGCGTCCCCAAACTGGAGTTTAGGGACGAGTAGTAGATGAATGGACGTATCACCTTATTGCTAAGGAATCACTGCATAGGAGCGCGCTGGATTAAACGCTATTCCCACAACATACGCCAAAGGCGTTACAGACCCAAGGGTGGGGCCGCATCCCTTCGCGTCCCCACCCTTGGGTGACAATGACAATGACAATGACAATGACAATGACAATGACAATGACAATGACAATGACAATGACAATGACAATGACAATGACAATGACAATGAC
>JANQQU010000058.1 GCA_028284905.1 Calditrichia bacterium | reverse complement strand
TGAGCAGATGAGCAGATGAGCAGATGAGCAGATGAGCAGATGAGCAGATGAGCAGATGAGCAGATGAGCAGATGAGCAGATGAGCAGATGAGCAAATGAGCAGATGAGCAGATGAGCAGATGAGCAGATTTCAAAAATACCCATTTGCCCATTTGCTCATTTCCTAGTTCATATTTTTGGTTCCCAACCCGGTTCATAGCTACGGAATCGGCGGGCGGCTGCTTTTTCGTTATTGAGAATATGCCCGGTTTCTGTGTCCAGTTTCAACGTTACCGCTTCCGCCCAGGCAATATTGGACAGTTGTAGCATCGTTACACTGAGGTTCCCCTCGTTAACCGGCGCGCGCAGCGTTTCGCCATCGGTGATCCCGTTAATGAAATTCTGGAAATGCGCATCCGTCATCGGTCCACCTCCACGAATATCCGTGGAAGCATCTTTTTCTTCTTTCACGTAAACAACTTTATCCTGGCCATTTACTTCCAGTTCGTAGCCATTCCGGTCCAGCAAGACGGTTCCCTTTGTGCCATGAATAGTAACGCCGCGCCCCCGGTCATAGTAAAGTTTGCTGTTGCAACTCTTTCCTTCCCAGGTAATCAGTTTATTACCAAATTCGAAGCTGGTAACAATCGTGTCATAGAATTCCCAGTCATCCTGAAAATGATAGCGGCCGCCGGCAGCGGTTACTGTTTCCGGGTATCTTTCCAGGCCAAGCGCCCACAAACAAAGGTCCACTTCGTGGGTGCCGTTGTTTAATGTTTCACCGGTTCCCCAATGCCAGAACCAGTGCCAATTGTAAGGATGATAGTTGTCTTTGTAGGGAACTCTCGGCGCTGGCCCCTGCCACAAATCCCAATCGAGGTAATCCGGCACCATTGTTTCTTTGCCAACCCCGATGCTTCCGCGACTGTTACTATACCAGGCCTTCCCGAAATAGACATCGCCAATAATGCCATCCTGAATTTTCCGGATAATCTCTATAGTATGCGGCGAAGATCGTTGCTGATTACCCATCTGCACCAGTTTGCCATATTTCTTCTGCGCTTTCAGCAACAGCTCTCCTTCAGCCGGATTGTGACTACTGGGCTTTTCCAAATAGACATGCTTCCCGGCCTGCATACTCATGATGGTCATTGGTGCATGCCAGTGGTCGGGCGTAGCAATCGCGACAGCGTCGACAGATTCATCTTCCAGGATTTTCCGGATATCCTTCTCAGCTTTGGCATTATCTCCCCCGGCATCCCGCAGTCGCTTTGCCCCCTTCTCCAGTGCCCGGCTATCTACATCGCATAAATAAGCCACGCGAGCGTTTTTGCAAGCGGTTATTGCAGCAATATGCTCACCGCCCCTTCCATGCAACCCGGCAACGGCAAAATTAACCCGGTCGTTTGCACCGATAATCCGCCCATAGCTCTTAGCCGAAAACAAAGTTGTCCCCAAAATCGTGCCTGCAGATACCTTCGCTGCTTTTTTCAGAAATTCCCGTCGATCGTATTTCTTCAAAGTCATCATCAATCTCCCGTTTTAATTTTGATATTCCGGAATGAAACTTCATCGCCATGGTCTTGCAACAAAATGTGTCCTTCTGCCAACTCTCCGAACGATGGCCATACCACATATTTACTGCGTGCAACCAACGCCCGCCACACCTGGGTACCTCGTTCATACTCAACAACTTTGATGCCGTTGAGATAATGGGCGACTTTATTATCCTGCGAAACGATTTTAGCCCGGTTCCAGCCATATCCATTGGACCGTTTGGCGGTGGATTCGTCCGGTGCGTAATATTTGGCATTGGCCGGAATCAGATCATACAGCGAAGCCAAAGTTCGATTGCCATTAGTGCCTTGCTTCGCATCCGGATGGTGATTATCATCGAGGATTTGAAATTCGCACCCGATAGAAGATCCCGCTCCTTTGTTTAAACCGGTATCTACAAAATACTTGATACCGCTATTGGCACCTTTTGTCATCCGAAAATCCACTTCCAGCTCGAAATTGCCATACTTTGCTCGCGTCACGATATCGCCGCCATTGGTCGACTCCCCTCCCCCACTTTTCTCCACGGTTAAAATGCCGTCATTTATCGTCCATCCCGCTTCAGGAAAATGATCGAGCTTTGCGCCCCGCCAGCCTTTATTAGAGCTGCCATCCCAGAGCAATTGCCAGCCTTCAGTTTTTTCCCGCTCGGTCAGCTGATTGTTCAGATAGCTCACCTGAGGAATATCATTTGTTATTGGCATTTGCACTGCTGAAAGATTTTCAGTACGAATGCGAATGTTGCGATAACGTACCTGTTTCCCTGCCAGCGCCTCATTTCCGATGCTGTGCACTTGTAGCGCGATAAATCCGCTGGCCGTCATTTCATCGACAAGATCCGTCGTTGGCACGCCATTTAGCCACACCCGAATATGCGTGCCGATCGCTTCTACCCGGAAAGCATTCCACTCCCCTCTCTTGAACGCCCGCCGCGCTGGTTGATTGGCCTCCAGGTTGTAAAGCCAACCGCGCCGGCCTTCATCATAAATACCTCCACTCCAGGCACGCGGCGATGGGTCCAGTTCCACCTGGTATCCATGTACCCGCCCATTTTGGTATGATGGCAGGCTGTTGCTGCGAATCTGCACCCCGGCATTCAGCTCATTGTCTACCAGGGCTTCATATTCCAGGATGAAATCTCCGAACATATTTTCTGTCGCAAGAAAAGTATTCGGCGTATTCATCTTACTGATGCCGACGATAGCACCATCTGCAATTTCGAATTCGGCCGTGCCGTTAAGAACGCGCCAGCCGTTTAAATCCTTCCCATTAAAAAGGTTTGTCCAACCGTCGTCATTTTGCGCACTCAGGCATGTGGAGACTAAAATCAGAATTGATAGAAAAAATCGGAATCGCATCAGTAAAACCCTCAGTTTTGTTCATGGTCAGATAATTTGGGAAACGTAAGATTTAGATATTGGGTTTGTTCAGCGCATCTATCGCGAAGGAGTGTCGTGGTAAGTGAAGCAACTCATTCACTTCTTTTCACGAAATCCCAAATCTTTTCTTAGAATGTTTTTGAAACGGGTGGTGCTAATGGGATGATCAGCGAGGATGCGTCCCTGGTAAGCCAGGCAAATTGTGCCGTATGGTGTCGGCATCAGCTGTCGCGCATCGGCAGCATTTTCAAGTTCTTGTAACTTCAAATCGACGCCAAAGGCTTTCGCAACGGCTGGCAATTCGCCAACAGCCTTGGAGATATACGGGCATTGATCGGTGTAAAGCAGTGTTAATTCCTGAAGGCTCCGTAAGCGTTGCTCCCAATTGTTTGGAAAATTGGCCGACCGGATTCCGGAGACTTCCTTGGTCAGCAATTGAAAAGTGGGGGGCGCCTGGTCGACTTCCTCAAAGCCATATTTTTCATAAACTTTTCTAGTCGCCATCCAGGGGCCATCACTGGTTATAACTGCTACGCCTTTCCTTTTCTGTGCCTTTGCATCATTGAAGCAGTCTTCCAATAAAGCAGCAGCCATTCCTTTCAAGGGGAATTTTTTGGACGCTACCCATAAACAGTGAATTACGAAATAATCCTCTGCTTCAACAACTCTCCAGGTATATTCTCCGGGAATGTATTCCAAAAATCCAGCAGTTTTTTCTTCGGCCGTACGTATTAACTTTATGCGCAGCCCTTCAGAAAAGCGATCCCGTAACCAACGCCTTTTTGCGATATAGCCCGGATGCTTTTTGTTTTGCACACAAAAAAAGCCCAGTTCATCGACGTTGCTTTCGTTGACGGTTACCAATTGAAAATCAGACATGATATCCTCTTTCAAAAATTTGCGACATGGTGAAAAGTATCGGATAATCCGATTAATACTTTGAAATCTTCAGCTTATTTGGCTTCCACAAACTCAACAGAATTATTATCAGGATCGCGAACTGCGGCAACACTTTCGCCGTCATACTCCTGCACTTCCGTCAGAGATTTGCCGCCACTTTCAACAGCCCGGTGAAATGTAGCAGCAACATCCTTTACCACAAAGCGGGGTTGAATAGTATTGATATCCGCCTCAACACCGGCTAAAGTTTTTGGACAAAGCAGTATTGTCAGGCCATCCTTGCTTCCCTGGTAAAGTGTATTACCAAACAGTTCTACCGCGGTAAATTCTATTTGGAATGTCCCGCTGTAAAAGTCTTTCATTGCCATCATGTCATCAACTGCAATCGTTAACTTATCTACGCGCAATATTCATTCCCCTAAAAGATGATTCGTCTTTAATAAAAATATATCTATCCCGAAAAGGTTTTAAAAACAATTCAGGTAACACATCCGGGCAGTTATTTTCCACCGCTTACATCAATAAATGTCCCGGTTGAGAAGGACGATTTATCCGATAACAACCAAAGGATTGCTTCAGCGACTTCCGTTGCCGTGCCGCCTCTTTTTAATGGGACGAAGGCCTTTACCCGGTCGACCCGGTCAGGCTCACCTCCGTCGGCATGAATGTCGGTATAGATAAATCCCGGACGGACGCCATTAACCCGGATGCCTTCTTCCGCAACCTCTTTGGCCAGGCCAACAGTCATAGTATCCATTGCTCCTTTTGACGCGGCATAGTCGACATATTCTCCCGGTGCCCCGGATATCGCCGCCCCGGAGGAGACATTCACAATTGCGCCGCCATCCCCCTTATTTTTTGTGGACATGCGCTTAACTGCCTCTCGTGCACAAAGGAAAGCGCCGATAACATTTGTCTGAAAAATGCGCTGCAGGCGGTCGGCATCAATATCTGCCAAACGGGCCTGTGTTTCCAGAATGCCGGCATTATTAACCAATCCATCCAACCGCCCGAATTGCTCATCAACCACCCGAAACAAGTGATCAACCCCGGCGGTAGTGCCGATATCCGCCTTGCAGGCAATCGCGACGCCACCAGCGGCTTTTATGCTGGTCATTACATTTACCGCAGCAACTTCATCCTTGCGGAAATTGATGCAGACTTTATATCCTTCCCTTGCTGCCAACAACGACGTTGCGGCGCCAATGCCCCTGCTGCCACCCGTTACAATCAACGTTTTTTCCATAGCTTCTCCATTTTTAAGCTTTTGCTTTTCTTAACGCCTGAGCAACGCCTGTATTAAATTCCATTTCGTATAACGGAATCGCCCTTAATTCCTCGCCCAAGATGCAGCGCAATTCTGGCACCGCCACAGTTAATTCTTTGTAGATTTTCCTGACTATTGGCAAATTTGCATTTAGTCCGACATCTGTTTTCCAAGTAAGAAAATCCCCGGCTTCCTCAAACAATTCGCATTCCTGAAGCACTAATTGTAGGAGAACTACCGGGTTTTTATCTGACACATCCTCATACTCATCCATCACCGGCAGGGCAACAACTTTCCCGTAACTAGCTATGCTCAACCGTACATAAAATTGCTCCTGTAAAGCTAACTCAGTATCCGGAAAGGAGAAAATCAATTGATGCTCTCGAACGGCGGCAACCAGTTTATCTACAGCAGGGTAGTTTTTCATAATGGGATGATTCTCGAATCAGTCTATCTGCTAAAATTTGGTTTAGAATTTCCAAGCAACCCTGTTAAACTAAATGGTGCAATAGATATTAGCGAAAGAGATTCAGAAAAACAATTGTAATGAGTAGTAGTAAAGCCCTCTTTGATCAGCACCTCGTTCCCAAAGTCCCCCTTTGGGAACGCAATTATATGCGAAACTCCTGTTTCGCGATTAAATAATGAGTAGGAAACAGAGTTTCCCTTAAAATGCATTCCAAAACGGGAGTTTGGGAACGAGAAGAAATAAGCAATTGTAATGAGCAGTTGAGCGGTTGTTTAACATCCTCGATCCCGGCCCTCCGGGATCGAGGAGGAAAAAGCCATTAATAAGCGCTAAACTTTGAACGCTGAACCCTGAACTTTCAACTTAAAACCCCATCTAATGACATTTTTTGACAAACGTTTACAACATTTAACTTTGCTATAACGGCATCGTAGCATAAATTTTATGCGGATGCCTGAAAAGGCGATGTTTAATTTTAAGAAATATCCGGTATGAGAGACAAATCGACACTTCGCAAAATTCTATTTCCTTTGCTCCTGTTGGCGCTATTGCCGGCAATGTTTTTTACGGCATACGAAGTGAGTAACATCAGTGAGCGGGAGCGGGTCATCAGCGAAACATATCGTCAGCAGCTAGATGCAATCCTGTTTTCCGTAAATCAATATGCCTGGGATGTCGTGAACAGCTGGGTGAGCAATCTGGCGGGCATTCATCAGGAACAATCTTCCGGTCAGGCCGCCAGCGAGCAATATCAAAAATTTCTTTCTCTCAACCGCTCCGTCAGCGCAATTATTTTAACGGATAGTATGGCCAGTGTTGCCGAGGCCTGTTTACCAACGGACAATCAAATCCAGGAAGATAGTTTATCTTCTTTAATTCAAAATTTCCTTTCCGATAAAAGTGTTTTATCCAAACAGCTGCAACGGTATCGCCAAATCGGTTATCGTAAAATAGAGCCATTATATCTTACTTCGCAGGATTCTGCTTCCGGACAGGAAGTACTTTTATTATTCGCGCTGGGTAATAATCCTAAAAGCAGCGACTATCAACTCGCTGGTTTGCTGTTAAATCCCCGTCAATTTATTGAGAGTTTCCTCAGTCCGAAGTTAATGGAAATCATTTCGGATGAACTTAAGATGTCCATTTTTCATAAAGCCGGACAAATAACGATTGGAAAAAATCCTCCGCTGGATCCGGCAACAACATTAGGCCGGAAGAATCTCTGGCTTTTCCCGGATTATCAGTTGGGCATTCGCCCCGCCGGACAGACGATCGAGGAACTGGCCTCCAGCCGCTTCTACCGAAATCTCGCTCTGCTTATTTTGCTTGACGCTGTTTTAATTTTTACAGCCATTTTTGTTTACCGGAATATTCGCCGGGAGATGGAGCTGGTTCGTATGAAATCTGATTTTGTATCCAACATTTCTCACGAATTACGCACTCCGTTAGCCCTCATACGGATGTTTGCGGAAACCCTGGAGATGGGTCGGGTGCCTTCGGAAAAAAGGAAGCAGGAATATTATCAGATTATTGGGCAGGAAACGGAGCGTTTAACCCACTTGGTGAACAACATTCTTAATTTTTCCCGAATTGAAGCGGGGAAAAAAGAATATCACCTGCAGTCGGTAGATGTAAACAGTATCGCCGAAAATGTAATGAAGAATTATCGTTTCCACCTGGAAAGCCAGGGTTTTGACCTGGAAATGGATTTGGCAGAATCACTGGAAAAAGTCCCTGGCGATAAAGAAGCCATTTCCGAAGCATTGATCAACCTGCTCGATAACGGCGTCAAATACAGCGAAGAGAAAAAGTTTATCCGGCTTTCCAGCGGCAGAGAAAATGGCAGCGTTTTTCTGGCGGTAGAAGACCAGGGAATGGGCATCGCCCCGGAAAACCAGAAGGCAATATTTGAAAAATTTCACCGGGTTTCCGGCGCCCTGGTACACAACACCAAAGGCAGTGGTCTTGGCCTTACTCTGGTGAAACACATTATGGATGCACACAATGGCAGCATTGCCGTAGAGAGCGCCCCCGGAAAAGGCAGTCGTTTCCAATTAATTTTCCCATTAGCCGAAGCCGGCAACGGCGCCAGCGATGCAGCAAAGGAGCAACAATGACGAAGATACTGATTGTGGAAGATGAACTACAGATGCGCATGGGATTGCGGGATAATCTGGAATTTGAGGGCTACGAAGTTGATCTGGCAGAAGATGGCCGCAGCGGCCTGCAGCACATTCTCGAGAATCGTTACGATTTAATCGTGCTGGACGTAATGATGCCGCACATGTCCGGCTTTGATGTTTGCAAAAAAGCGCGGGAACAAGGCATCAAAACACCGGTCATTATGCTGACTGCAAAAGGCGAAGAGATTGACAAGGTGCTTGGCCTGGAATTAGGCGCGGATGACTATCTTACCAAACCATTCAGCTTACGGGAATTGCTGGCGAGAATTAAGGCGATCCTGCGGCGGGTTTCCAGCAGTCCGGAGAGCAATAGTCAGCGGGTCAGCATTGGCAATCTAACTGTGGATTTTTCCACCTACGATGCCTACATGGAGGGCAAGGTGGAGCCGATGTCCCATAAAGAGTTTGAGATTCTTAAATTTCTATGGCAGCATCAGGGGCAAACCGTTTCCCGCGATCAGTTGCTAAATGATGTTTGGGGATATGATGAATTCCCGACGACCCGGACAGTAGACAATTTTATTCTGAAGCTCCGCAAACGTATTGAGCAGGATCCAACCCATCCGCGGATTATTTTGACGGTTCACGGGGTCGGGTACAAATTAGTCGATATTTAATCAGAAACCGAAGCACAAGTTTTACGTTTACGTACTAATGGATTGTGGAATTTCCGACAGAGACGAAAAGAATTATGTTGAGTGTAGAGACAATCCCCTTCGCGCAAGCAGCGCAGGAATGAGGCAAAAATGAGTTTAAAGTATTTTATTATCGTAATTTCAGTATGGCTGACCCATGGGGTGTTTTCCGCAGGCCCGGAACAACGCATCATTGACTTGCGCGGCCACTGGAAATTCGAAATTGGCGATGACATGGAATGGGCCAGTCCGCAATATAATGACAAAGACTGGCAAACTGTTTTTACCCCGTCTACCTGGGAAGACGAAGGCTTTCCCGGTTATGATGGCTATGCCTGGTATCGCAAGAGTTTTACTTTGGGCAAAGAACCACTGGAACACACTATTTACTTAAAGATCGGCCGCATCGATGATGTTGACGAAGTTTACGTCAATGGCAATCTGGTGGGATTTTCCGGCAGCTTTCCTCCGGAGTATGAGACCGCTTATCATCGTTTCCGCGAGTATATTATTCCCCCGGAATTTCTAAATTTTTCCGACGATAACGTTATCGCTGTCCGCGTATTTGATGAGGGTCTGGAAGGCGGTATTCTCGAAGGCCGTCTCGGTATATACCAGGTGCCGAATGCAGTATCGACAAGCCTGAATCTTGCCGGCATCTGGATGTTCCGCCCCGGCGATAATATGGATTGGAAATCGACAACAGCCGACACCGCTAATTGGGATAAAATCATCGTACCAATGTATTGGGAACCACAGGGCTACCGGGATATGGATGGATTTGCCTGGTATCGCAAGGAGTTTCGTTTACCCTCTCATTATTACGGGAAGGATTTAGTGCTGGTGCTGGGACTGATAGATGACCTTGATCAAACTTTTGTCAACGGCGAAAAGGTCGGACAAACCGGCCGGTTTTACAAAGTTGTCTTCGGGGAAGTACCGGTTGAAGGCGATGAATATCAGAAACTGCGTGCCTACAAACTACCGGGCGAAGTGCTTAATTTTGGCGGCAGGAATACAATAGCGATACGCGTCTATGATGGTCTTATCGATGGCGGCATTTACAAAGGCCCGATAGGCATTACCACTGAAGAGAACCTCGCTTTATACATCGAAGATGACACCCGCCATATCCGTCCCTCATTCTGGGATATGTTCAATGCCATTTTTCGCGGCAGAGATCGCGATCGTGA
Source organism: Calditrichia bacterium (assembly GCA_028284905.1). GTDB lineage: Bacteria > Calditrichota > Calditrichia > RBG-13-44-9 > J075 > JACKAP01. The sequence continues at coordinate 36,513 of JANQQU010000058.1, read as the reverse complement.
ACAAGACCACTAATGATCTAACTTCTCTTTCGCCTGCCGCAGATCGTTTTGTATGTCGAGGCGCTGCGGCAGCTGACTTACCGCTTTTTCCAGCATCTCCACCGCTGTTTTGTAATCGCCCTTTTTATAGTAGCCAATACCGGCTGTGTGAGCTGGCAACGGTAAATATTCCAGATAAGAAACGATATCTGGAAATGTTTCCGACTGCAATTCCAGCGCCTTGTTCACCAGCATCAGCCCTTGATCAATATCGATATCACCATTGATCAATACCGCTGACAACAAATTATAGCTCGGAAAGATTTCATTGATCGTCAGAGATTTTTCGGCAAAATTTCTTGCGATATGAAACTCTTTTTTTCGAAGTGACAAATATCCCCGGAAACGAATATTAAGCGTATTTAGTGAATCTAACTCATAAGCGGCTTGAATGTGGGATTCAGCTTCGTCTAATTTATTTTTTAGTATGTCTGCACTGGCCATCATTCGCAGTCCGGACATTTTGTCTGGATTTAACTGATAAAATCGCTCAGCATATTCATGCGCTTGCGTATATTTTTTTTGCCGCAGAGCGATATTGATTAATCCATCCAGGCTATATATCTGATTCGGATTTAACTTTAAAGCATCCAAAAATGAGGCTTCGGCTGCGGCTAATTTCCGTTGGTTTAGCAAACACCAGCCGAGGTCGTTATGCAACCAGTTATCTTTATCTGCCAGCGCTATACCTCGCCTCAGAAAACCTTCTGCCGTTGTATGTTGCTTCAGTCGATCCAGCGCAACTCCACGGCCTTTAAGTGCATCGACAAAATTGGGATTGATTTTCAAACAAGCTGCGAAAGCAGTATCTGCTATCTGAAATTTCCGCTGTCTGAATGCACTCCAGCCCCAGCCGTTTAAAGCGCTGGAATAGCTTTCGTTCAGGCCAAATACCGGATGATAGATCAACTGGGAATCCAAGCGGGTACTTTTTACAAAAACAGCTTCTGCTTCATCGAATTTATTCTGTCTGTATAGCGCCCAGCCAAGGCTATTAATGACGTCGATCTCCAATGGATTCAATTGATAACTTTCCTGGAAAGCATCCGAAGCTGCTTCATAGTCCTCTTGACGCACCAGTGCAGTGCCCAGGCCTTCATAGATTTTTGCCAGGATAATTGGACTGTTTGTATTGTTCTGAAGGCACTCCCGAAAAACGGGCACTGCTTCCGCATATTTTTGCTGGCGAATTAAAGTCCAGCCCAGGCGGTTCAGGATGAAGGTATTTCCAGGATCATCTGCCAGGAAATCCCGATAGATTTGTTCAGCTTCAAATTGCTTGTCCTGTTGCCCCAGGCTTTCTCCCAACAAACCAATAGCCGGCAGATATCCCGGTACATCCTCCAGGGATTTTTTCAAAAACATTTCAGCCTTTTCGAATTGACGAGCACCATAATAGAACGTGCCCAGGGTATAGATCATCGCTTTATCATGCGGATAAAAACGACGCATCTCCCGGAGAATGCGAATGCCTTCCTGAAAACCGGCGGGATCATTCGGATTTTCCGTTACGGCCAATCCGGCCCGAATCAAATACTGTTCTTTTTCCGGTACACTATTGACATACTTTGCGGCAATTTTGCTGTGCTTTATCGTTAACGGGTCATTTTGATCGGACATCAGCGCCTGGGTAAACGCCAGCCAGAAATGCGCTAACCCAAAGGTTGAATCAATCACCAGTGCATTTTGAAAATAGACTTTCGCCTCCTGAAAAGCAAAGTTTGAGAGTAGCTCCTGTCCTTTAAAGTAATCCTGATACGCATCGAAGTTAACAGTCGTCATTTCCGCCAAGCGCCGGCTTCGTTGACGTATTTCCGTCAATTTTTCGTTAAGATTTTTCCGGGTTTTTTCAGAGAGCTCGTCAATCATTCTTAGAATACTTTCCTGTCCTTCTCCCCGGGCCATGTCCGCAAAGATATGACGATCTTCCTGCACATCATGCACTTTGATATCCATGGTATACAGCTTGCCAAGTTTGCGGATTGTGGCGACAACCAAAATTTGCACCTGTTCCTGACGGGCAACGTCCCGGGCGAGGGTTTCGTCAATAATCGCCAGGTCATTTTGTCCCTCTTTTTGCAAAACATCGAGCATGCGGGAACGCGTCAGAACAGATAGATGGCGTGATTGTTCCATAGCAGTAATGAGCATCCCGGAAAGGCCATCCAGCGCTGCTTCTCCGGTTTCATTCCGGATATCCGCAACAGCAACCGGTATACGGCCTTCCAGTATCGGCACCTCATCGGAAGTGAAAAATTGCCAGAACAAAAAGGCAAGAATGACGGCTCCCGCTATCCCCAGCAGAATCTTTCGTAAAACATTATTGGGAGGCGCTTGAGACGTGTCGCCTGCTGGTAGGTCGGGTGTTGTCTTATCCGGGGAAGGTGTTGAAAGCGTTTTGCTTTCCTGTGGCGATTGCAGATCAGAAAGGAATGCCTCAACTGAAGCGTAGCGGTTATCCGGAGATTTTGCCAGACTTTTTTGTAAAACGGCATCCAACTTTTCCGGAAGGTCCGGCCGAAGTCTGGAGGGCGGTTCCGCTTCATTGTTCAGAATGGCATACATTGTTGCCGCGGGATAATCCCCACTAAAAGGGAGCGTGCCGGTTAGCATTTCGTAAAACATGACGCCGGCAGAAAAGATGTCCGAGCGGGAATCGCTGGTCACCCCCTGTAGTGCTTCCGGGGACATATACTTGATAGTGCCGAGCGTCGTCCCCTCTTCTGTCAGGTTCGTCCCTCCCAATTGCTTTGCCAATCCAAAATCAGCAATCTTAACTAAACCATTTTCACCGATGAGAATATTTTCCGGTTTGATATCCCGGTGAATAATGCCCGCTTCATGAGCGGTTTGTAGCCCTACGGCAATACTGATCATTATTTCTAACGCCCGGTTAATTTCCAGTGGAGAAGCATCAATCAACTCCCGCAGGGATTTTCCGGGGATATATTCCATGGCGATATAAACAGTACCATCGAATTCACCGATTTCATAAATGGTTATAATATTGGGATGATTTAGTGCCGCAGCTGCTTGTGCTTCCCGCTTAAACCGCTGCAGCGTTTGGTCGTCCGGAGATTGATTGGTCAGAAACTTCAGCGCAGCTTTTCTCTGGAGATTCAGATCCTCGGCAAGATACACAGCCCCCATCCCACCTTGGCCAAGCGTTTCCAGTATGCGGTAATGATCGATGGTTTTGCCAATCATATTTACTTCCACGATTGCCGGTAATAAAAGTTACTGCCCATTTCACTTTTGCAAAATTAGCGACATTCATCTTCATCAGTTCAGGAAAAATATACCTGAATATATACCAGCAAAACAAGACAACCAAACTTGCATTGATTATAATGCATCACTACCCCAAAAGCCGTTTCCGATACAAATTGCCTGACCGGTTGAAAATCATATATATTTTGTTTAAGAGCAAATACAACTATTGCAGTTTCAATACAGTTTTCCATCAACGCGTTTATTCTGATGTTTACAAGTCGATATTTTCCCACTCCGGAATAAATATTTTCTGTTAAAAACCCCGCAAATCTGTGCGAAAAAAGGCAACATTTTTTTGCAACATTAATATCTAACAGACAGATTGTTATCCATCTGTATCCGAATTGAAAAAGTGAATATGCGATATTTCTCCCTTTAGGTCATTGGAGAAAATTCACTCATTTAATCGGAGGCTCTATGAAACATGTTATTGGTATTTTAATTTTTTATTTACTCTTATCATTTGCAGCTTCTGCACAAACCGGTGCAATTTCCGGAAGTATTCGAGATGCAGAAGATCAACTGTCTCTTGCAGGCGCCAGCGTTTTTATTGAAACCCTGCAAATTGGCACAACATCGAATATTAATGGAGAGTTTACTCTCTTAAAAGTGCCGGCTGGAACGTACACTGTATTTGTTGAATATATGGGGTATGCCTCTCATCAACAGGAAATTGTTATCAAGAGCGGGGAAGCTGCGTCCGTCGATTTTGAATTAACGCCCGGCATTGTCAATGGTAGTGAAATTCAGGTACTTGGAGAGCGTCTGAAAGGACAGGCAAAGGCACTGAATATTCAGCGCAGCAATCCGAATATCACGAATATTGTATCGGCAGATCAAATCGGTCGTTTTCCCGATGCAAATATTGGTGACGCGCTGAAGCGTATACCGTCTATCACCGTAAATTACGACCAGGGTGAAGCCCGTTTTGCAAATCTTCGGGGAACGGAGCCTCGCTTAAGTTCTGTAATGATCAACGGCGAACGTGTGCCGTCTGCCGAGGGCGAAATTCGGGCGGTTCAGCTGGATCTCATTCCCTCTGCCGCGATTCAGTCTATTGAAGTAAACAAGGCCGTTACACCGGACATGGATGCAGATGCCATTGGCGGTGCTATTAATCTCGTCACCCGACAGGCGCCTTATGGGATGCGTGTCTCCGCAACGGCCGGCAGCGGCTACAACTTCCTGCGGGAAGAGCCCCAGACCAACCTCGCACTTATCGCCGGTAACCGTTACCTGAACAACAAACTGGGCGTTGTTATTAATGCCTCTTATTTTGACAACAATCTTGGGTCGGATAACGCGGAAGGTGAGTGGGCCGAAGCGAATTTGGCGTCCGAATGGGATGTTCGCAGATACAATCTTCGTCGTTTAAGAAGAAGCGCTTCCGCCGCATTTGATTATCGCCTCAATCCAACCTCAACAATTAAGGCCCGTGCAATCTACAATCACCGCAATGATTGGGAAAATCGTTTCCGCCTGCGCTTCCGGGATTTAGATGAAGATGTTACGGAAATTCGCCGTCAAACCAAAGGTGGTATTGGCAACGAAACGAACGACAATAGCCGCCTGGAGCAGCAAATCACCTGGAGCACCTCTCTGAGCGGCGAACACCTAATCGGTAATGCATTGAAACTGAATTGGCTGGTATCCGGCTCAAAAGCATCTGAAGAGCGTCCCACTGAACGCTATATCGAATGGCGGGCGAGAGATATTGCTTTCAATGCAGACTATTCCAACCTGGAAGAGCCAAAGTTTAACCCGGCATCCGCATTATCTTTTAACGACTTCTCCCTGCGGGAAATCACTGAGGAAGATCAGTATACCGAAGAAGAAGATTTCGGCTTCAAGCTGGATCTGGAAGTGCCGCTAAGCAGCACTGGTAAATATAAAAATGCTATTAAGCTCGGCGGTCGTTATAAGCAGAAGGATAAACTGCGCGATAATATTTTTTATGAGTTTGAACCTCTGGATGAAGACGCTTTCATCAGTCAGGGACTTGCTGCCAGCGAAGATCTTTCTGATCCGAATTATGAAGCCGGTGATTATTCAATCGGCACTTTTACAACGCCGGAGTTTTTAGGCAGCCTCGATCTCGATAACAGCAGTCTGTTCGAAAAAACATTGGCGCCATCGGAATTCATTCCGGCAAACTACAATGCAACCGAAAAGATCACAGCCGGATATGCCATGTTACAGCAAAACATTGGACCGCAATGGTTAATCATTGCCGGTGCTCGCCTGGAGCAAACCGATATTGACTATACCGGGAATGAATTCAATGATGACACTGAAGAGTCTTCCACAACCAACGGTACCGATGATTATGTCAATATATTACCGGGTTTTCATGCCAAATATACCCTGAACAGCAATTCGGTTCTACGATTTGCCTGGACAAACACGCTTTCCCGGCCGAATTATTATCAACTGGTCCCCTATCGGAATATTCTCGTCGAAGATGAAGAAATCGAAATCGGAAACCCAGCCCTGGAACCGACCACTTCAATGAATTTTGACTTAATGGCAGAACATTACTTTCAGTCTGTCGGCATCGTTTCCGGTGGCGTTTTCTATAAAGATATTCAAGGCTGGATTTATTTGGATGAAGGTGGCGTTGCAAATTTTGGCGATGCGGAATTTAAGGCGCTTCAACCGAAGAACGGTGGTGAAGCATCCCTGTTGGGAATTGAATTCGCATTTCAGCGTCAGTTGACCTTTCTCCCCGGTCTCCTTAGAAATCTCGGATTTTATGGCAATTACACCTACACCAGTTCCTCTGCTGATAATCCGGAATTTCAAGATGCAGCTGAAACCGATGATACCATTGATCTTCCGGGCACAGCTCCCCACACGCTCAATGCAGCACTGACATTTCAGACACCAAGAGTGGTATTAGGTGCATCGTTTAATTATACCAGCGCCTATCTCGATCCCGATGGCCTGGATTTAACCCCGGGACTGGAGCGGTTTTATGACAAAGTGACTTATCTGGATCTCAACGGCGCTTATGCATTTACGCCTGAACTACGTTTCTTTTTCGAATTGAACAACCTGCTTAATCAGCCACTGCGTTATTACGCCGGCAGCAGTGAGCGCACTTACCAGGCGGAGTATTACCAGATGAAGCTGAGCTTCGGTTTGAAATACGATCTATAATAAGATTGATTGGTTTTGGCATTAAATACAAAGGGCAGGTCTTTAGCAATCTGCCCTTTGGCTATGTAAAGAATAACATTAAAATTCAAGGAAGCCCCGGAATGATTGAATTCAAATCATCACAACTATATCGTTTAGTAATATTCCCTATGTTAATAATGACTTTTGTCGCTTGCAGCAAACGGCAAGTATCAAATATACCAACGCCACCGGTAACCCTGGAGGAAGCTTTTTTAACCCCCAGAGATGAAACAGATAACATTGATTCTCCGGCAATCTGGCATGGACCGAACAACGAGCATTGGCTAATAACAACCGCCAAGAAGACCCATCGCCTTTTAATTTATGATGGGGCCACCGGTAGCTTGATAAAGAAATTCGGACAACCAGGCAGTGCACCGGGAGAATTTAAGCGCCCCAATGGCATTGCGGTTGTTGGCAACCTCATGATGGTTGTGGAAAGAGATAATCGCCGGGTTCAAATTTTCTCTTTGCCGGGATTGAAGAGCCTTGGCACAGTCGGTGAAGACCAGTTGAAGCGCCCCTACGGCATCGCAGTTTTTTCGGAGAGCGCTACAGATTATTCCCTGTTTATTACTGACAATTATGAAACTGCAAATGAGCAAATCCCCCCGGAAGATCAGCTCAATCAGCGTGTTAAACAATGGCAGCTGCGCATAGAGGGTGATCAGGTAGAGAGTAAGTTTATCCAGGCTTTCGGCAATACCAGTGGTCCCGGCATGTTAAAAAAAGTCGAATCGATATATGCTGATACTTTCTATAAGCGCCTGTTGATTGCAGATGAGTTGGCCAGTGAAAATTGCATTAAGATATACAATCTTGATGGGGAGTTTACCGGTAAACTACTCGGCAAAGGAATCTTTACAAGTGAACCCGAAGGCATCGCACTCTATAAATGTGATAATACCGGTAGCGGGTTTTGGATTACGACGGATCAGTCTCACCGGAATAACACATTTTACATCTTCGATCGCCGCACGCTCCAGCTAATCGGTGCTTTTACCGGCAAACAAACGGCTAATACGGACGGTATCGCATTAACTCAAAACAGTTTCGGCGAATTCCCTACCGGTGCATTTTTCGCAGTACACAATGATGGCAATGTTTCCGCAATCCCCCTGGATGCGATTGTAAATAATCTTTGGCAGCCCCTTAACTGCTATTAGCCCCTATTCATTGCTGGCTGGTTAGCACACAACCGGCCAGCGATTCCTCAGACGTAAAATCAATTATCTGTGCTGAAAAATTTCTCCTTATATTTTTTTATTGACATTTGTTTTTTAGTGTTTATATTAGCACCTGTTACAATGTAACAATGCAGCGACATTTTAGGAGAAAATATGTTTTTGATGACACAAGTACCGGATTTATCTAAAGCCGAATATGATATTCTCCGGGCACTTTGGCGCAATGGCAGTCAGAGTATCCGCGAAGTTCATGATATAATTTCCCCACAAAACGGCTGGGCCTATTCCACCACAAAAACAACTATGGATCGCATGGTTAAAAAAGGATTCTTGAGCCGCGAACAATTCCATGGGGTTTTTATCTATAGCGCGCAAATATCCCGCCCGGCCGGATTGGTTCGCCTGGTACAGTTCTTTGCCGATAAAGTTCTGGAAACGGATTATGGAACAGTGGTTTCTTTATTCGCCCGTAATAATACCCTGCGAGAGGATGAAATTGCTGAACTAAATCGCCTTCTGGAAGAAGATACTGCGGAGGATAAAAAGAATGGCTGAATTCTGGACATCTTTTTCTCTGAGTGAAATGATTTCGACATTTTACAATCATCTCCTCCTGCAAAGTCTTTATGGATTGATCATAATGGCGGTTATCTTATTATTCACCCGATATGTGCTGCGGGGACGATTCCCCTATTTTCAATATTGCCTTTGGGCGTTACTGTTCCTCCGCTTCATACTGCCGCCGGACTTCAGTACCGCTTTTAGCGCCCGGGCGTTTTTAGAAGATACGCCGCTCATTGCGTATCTATGGGGTGATGAAGTTACGCAGCAACAAACATTTTTTCATGACTTCCTCCCGCTCGCGGAAGGTCTAGGATTCTCATCAGCGACGACGACTTCAAAAAACACAGCTGAAATTTCTTCATTATCGTTCTGGCAGATTTCAATGCTCCTGTTTTGGTTGCTGGGAATTGGCGTAAGCGCCTTTCTCTTTCTTCGAAAAATAGGCTATTATCATCGTCTGATCCGCCAAAGCACGCCGGTAACAGCACCGGAGTTGCTAGCGATTATTACTCATTGGCGATCACACTTTTCCATAAAAAAACGGGTTTTACTGGTAACCGATCGTAGCTGCCCTGCTCCTTTTACGATGGGCGTTCTTCGGCCGGTTATTTTTATACCGCAAGAATTGATATCCTCACAAAAACAAGCACGGGTTTCGGCAATCGTCGCTCATGAGATGGCGCATATTAAACGTTTCGACCAGCTCTGGATACGCTGCCAAAACCTCCTGCAAATTATTTACTTCTTTCATCCGGCTGTCTGGATCGCCTCCCGATACATGAATCAATCCCGGGAGCAGATTTGTGATCGTCTGGTATTATCCAGCGGATCTGTTTCACCGCGGGATTATGGACGAAGCATGCTGGATGTGCTCAAAATGACTTCCATGGAAGCGAATACCTACCCGGTATTTGCCGGTTTCTCAAATAACAATTTATCGCATTTCACCACACGCCTTAAAACGCTGAAAAAGGAGAGTATTATGAAAAAGCAGCGAATCTGCTTACCCATTTTACTGACAATTTTATTAGGACTTTTAATTTTGCCTTTGGCACCGAAACATTTTAACACTTCAACTGCAGCGGCAAGCTTGTCGGATACAACACCAACCAATACGCTGGCGGTTACCGCCCCGCTCGTTACATCTTTTGGTGATGACACAGCTTCCCCTACCCCCTCAATGACGGCGGCAAATTTACACGCCTTAACTTTTACCGCGCCGATTAAATCCGGCCGCATCACTTCCCATTATGGCATGCGGAAAAATCCGACCACCAAAAAGAAGCAGCTACATAAAGGCATAGACATTGCCGCGCCTATCGGCACCGATGTGTTCAGTGCAGCAGACGGCACTATTACTATTGCGGAAACATCCGACAGCAATCACGGAAAACGCATCTCCGTTCAGCACAGTGATGGCTATACGACCCATTATTCTCATTTAAGTAAAATCGATGTGCAAGCTGGAGATAAAGTTGCTGCCGGGGAAGTCATCGGCGCAGTCGGGAACACTGGCGTTTCCACCGCACCTCATCTTCATTTCGAAGTGTATCAAAACGATCAATTGCTTGACCCACGGGATGTTATTGATTTCTCATTTCTGAAATCAGGAAAGAAATAATGGCAGCGTCGCTACAAAGGTGCTGCCTTTGCCGGTACCGCTCTGGATAGCCAACGTGCCACCATGCGCCTCGACAATCCACTTTGCGATTGTCAGGCCAAGGCCACTGCCTTTCGTAGCACCATACTTGGTATTCTTGGCCCGATAGAACCGTTCAAAAATATGTGGCTGATCGGAAACCGGAATACCAATGCCGGAATCGGATATCTCAATCTGGGCTGTGTTTCCGTTAACGGAACAATTGACGGAAACCTGCCCTCCTTGCGGCGTATATTTAATGGCATTGTCCAGCAGATTGAGAAACAGCCGTTTTAAATAGCGCTGGTCCCCATTGACATATAAGGCTGAACCATTTTGCCAGACAAGCGTTTGCTCTTTTGCTTCTGCCAGCATTTCCATATCATGCACCAGGTTACCAAGCAATTCGGACAAATCCAGCTTAGCTTTGTTGAGATTGGTTAAATCTTCCATAGAGCGGGACAACAACGAGAGGTCATCGACCATTTTCGACAATCTTGCCAATTCTTCAATGTCTCCCACCAGTTTTTCCCGGGTCGCCTGCGGCAAGCGGGTGTTGGAGATCTCCGCTTCCCAGTGGGTTCTTAGTATTGTTAATGGCGTTTTTAACTCGTGGGAGATATTACTCAGTAGTTGCTGTTGCTGGCGAAAGGCATCTTCCAACCGCTTCAATAATTGATTGAAAGTAATGCCGAGGCGGCCCACTTCATCCCGGGGATTGATCACCGGAACCCGACTGTTCAGATTTTCTGAAGTAATTTTTTCTGCGCGTTGTGCCATTAATGAAACGGGACGAATCAGACGATTTACCACATAGAAGCTGGCGGCAGCGACCCCAATAAGCACCAGGGGTAATGATGCCAGTAATAACTTGCGAAAATAGGACAGGGAAGCTTCGATATACCTTTTTGAATCACTGACTTCTACCCAGGAAAGCACCTCCTGAGTTTGCGGATCGACAACGGGAATAACAATACTGCGGTAAAAACGGTCTTCTCCCCGTTGATAACTGTAGTAAAAATATTTCTTATCCTTACGCTGGTTGGCTTTTTCAAATGGGAAAGGGATCTCCCGTTCCTGAAAATATTCCGATTCAAATAATACATCGCCGGTATTTTGCACGACTCGGACACGCTTATTTTTCGCCTGATCATAATTCTTCGTGCCCGGCTCAAGGAATTTAAACTTCCCTTCGGCATGGACATAACTATCTTCTATCGTGTCCGCCTGCAAATATAATCTACGGTCGAACTGATTCTGCAGCAGGCTTTCCAGCCCCAAATAAATGAAGATACCAAAAGTCATAAACAGTACGAATACGATCACAATACCAAAAATCGTTATTCGCACTTTAATAAGTTTGATCATGCTTCTGCCGTATTTTTGATAATGTAACCGATTCCCCAAACTGTGGAAATCAACTGATTGTTTTTATCGTTATCTTTCAGTTTTTTTCTCAGATTTCGAATGTGCACATCAACGACGTTCGTCATCAGATCAAAGTTGTCATCCCAAACATGCTCGGCAATCGATAAGCGGGAAACGACCCGATCCATATTCAACAGTAATAATTCAAGGATGCTGTATTCCCGTGGCGTCAGAGAAATCAATTCTTTCCCTACAGACACCTCATGGGAAGATGTATTCACTGTTATATTGCCAACATTAATCACGGCACTATTCACGTTGGTATTCCGGCGCATTAATGCCCGAACCCGGGCCAATAATTCCGGCGTTGCAAAAGGTTTGGGCAAATAGTCATCCGCCCCACTATCCAACCCCTGCACTTTGTCATCAGTGTTATTGCGGGCGGTTAACAAAATAATTGGCGTATCGACCTGGTCTGCCCGCAAGTTTTTTAGTACCGTCAATCCATCCATGCCCGGTAAATTGATATCAAGAATAATCAGGTTATAATTCTCCACATAAGCGGTCTCCCATGCTTTTAGGCCATCGTGTTCTACATGAGCAACATATCCTTCATCTTTCAAAAGGTTCTGTAAGTTTGATGCCAGCTTATGATCGTCTTCAACTATTAAAATCCGCATAAGTACTCCCTTGTTCGCCAACTAATTTACTGGCTGAGAATCCGCTGAATGTGAATAATGTCCTATTTATTCAGACCTAATCTCTAAAGCCGGAGGATTTTATAATTTTCTGGCGCTGTATCGTCCTTTTTTATTAATTGATTTAATAAGTCCTTTGTGACCTCTTAAAACAGATACATTCCAGCTGGAGTTTCTCTTAGGCAGATTATTTTTTATGAATTAATTGACATTATTCAGAACCGGTAGAAATGGATGATAGAATGGCCGATTTAAAATCAACACTGCAAGAAAAAATTCCCCTATGGCGAACTGCGTTACAGGAACTTTTAAAGCACAATGCCGAGACGCAAATTTCCGCCGTTAGCATGACGCAGGTAATAAAAGGTTTGCGTGGCGTTCGGGCCGTGCTTTGCGACACCTCTTATGTGGATCCTAAAGAAGGTTTATTTATTCGTGGAAAACCAGTGTTAGAGTTAGTTGATCTCTCCGGAGAAGAAATTTTTTATCTGCTCTGCACAGGAGAATTGCCTGATGCCAACGCCCTTACGCAACTCCAAAAAGATATCAGCAGCCGGGCGGAAGTGCCGGACTATGTTTGGCAAATCCAGGACTCATTACCGGACGATACCCACCCGATGACCCGCCTGAGCACTGCAATGCTTTCCATGCAGCGGGAATCGGTTTTTAGCAGCCGCTATAGCAGCGGTATGCGTAGGGATGAACATTGGGAGGCAACACTAGAAGATGCATTAAACATTATCGCTCGCCTCCCGGTTGTTGCTGCGGGGATATATCGGTCTTATCTATCAGGGAAACCCCGGATCGACGCTAATCCGGATTTGGGATTTTCCGAGAACTTTGCCCACATGCTTGGCCTGTCGGATCCCGATGGCTGGTTCCGTAACTTCATTCGTCAATTCGTAGTGGTCCATAGCGATCATGAAGGTGCGAATGCCAGCGTTTATACCAGCCGGATCGTAGATTCTTCTTTGGCGGATCTATATTACAGTATTTCTGCTTCTATGAATAGTTTGGCGGGACCGCTGCATGGATTGGCAAACCAGGAGAGCCTGAAATTTGTCCTCAAAATACAGGCAAAATTCGGGGGCGTGCCATCCGACGAAGTGCTTTCAAAATACGTGTGGGCTCACCTAACCGCCGGCAATGTTATTCCGGGATTTGGACATGCCGTATTGCGCTATCATGATCCCCGCTATACTGCACTCTTCGATTTAGGGAAGGAATACTGTCCGGATAATCCGATCTTCCAAATTTCGGAAAGATTGGGAGAAATAGTGCCGCCGCTCTTAAAGAAACAGGGCAAGGCGAAAAACCCATATCCAAACATCGATGGTATCTCCGGGGCGCTGTTACACCACTTCGGCATGAAGGAGCTTCGCTACTATACAGTAATGTTTTCCACCGCGCAGATTTTGGGAATATGTGCACAGATAATTATGAATCGGGCGGTGTACAGCCCAATCGTTCGTCCAAAATCAGTAACGACGCGCTGGCTGCAGGGACATGTATCTGATGGTATTAGTTAAGTGAAGATAAAATAGCGGGAGTAAAGCATTCTTTTCTCCCGCTGAAGAGAATTAATATTTTGCAGCAAATTCCTGGCGGAAGCGACGGGGACTCATATTCTGTCTTTCACAAAAACGCCGGTTGAAATTTGAAATATTATTAAAACCCACCTCATAGCAAATCTCAGCAATATTCATTTCGCTTTCGATCAACATTCGGCAGGCCTGGCCAATCCGTAATTCATTCACATACTGCACGAAAGTTTTTCCGGTAGATTTCTTGAAGAATCGGCTAAAGGCAGTGACGCTCATATTAGCAATGCGGGCAGCATCTTCCAGACGCAGGCTGTTGCGGTAATTGCGATTGATATAAGTACAAACGCGGTCGATTCGGCTTTGCTCCCCGGGCTGGAAGCGATGTTTAAACTCAATACTGGAAAGGATCTCCTGCGTTTCCTTTTCAGCTTTACTGAGAATATTCAGCACTTCCATCAGCATGATCAAGCGGTCCAGACTGTCGGCATGCTCCATCGCGACCATTTTCTCTGCCGCCAGCTTGCACTTATCACCATGAAAGCGCAATCCCAGCGAAGCATTTTCGAACAGGCGATTGACAGCTTTAAACTCCGGCGTAGTGCTAACATCCAAACCGGCAAAATTTCCCATGAATTGTACCAATATGGCTTCATGAGTCTTTTTCTTGCCCATCTTTCCGGCAGCCCCATACCAGGTATGTGGTAAATTGGGACCAATCATAAACAGATCACCGGGATCATAGAAGGCGATGCTATCACCGACGAATCTTTTCCCGCGACTATTCAACATTAGCATTAATTCATACTCCGGATGACAATGCCAGTTGAACTCGAAAGCATCGAGTGCGATATGTTTGTACTTAAAAGATGACTGTGGAGATTTCGTAAGTTTTACGTTTAGTGGTTTCATTGTACATCCGCAGTTGATACTATATTTTGACGTTTGAATACAAATCTTTCACTGATGGACAATATAGTATTACATACGGTTAAAAAAAATGTAGAATTTGAAAAAGTGGCGGATTTTATTGAAATTGCTCAATACGTAATGCCACGAATCCCAAATCGACTTGTTATTAACAGAGGAAAATCTATGAGACGATACTTTTGTCTGGCACTTACCCTGCTGTTTGTCTGGAGTTGTAGCAGCTCCCGGCAATTTAAGCCCGCTCCCCAGAAATGGGCCGTTAATCAACTCAAAAAATTAACGCTGGAAGAAAAAGTCGGGCAAATGTTCGCTCCGGCGTTTCACCCCCGCTATTACAATGAAGACAATGCTTATTTTGAGCGCTTGTTAGATATGGTTCGGAAAAACCATATCGGCGGCGTGGCATTTTATCGCGGCGAAACTTATGCCGTGGCGCGCTGTATTGAGCGCCTTCAGCGGGAATCGAAGCACCCCTTGCTGGTAATGGCGGATGTCGAGTGGGGTATCCCCATGCGCATCGATCATGGTACCGAGTTTTTGCAGAACATGGCGCTCGGCGCCACCGGCTCGGAAGAATATGCTTACCAGATGGGTGAAGTAACCGCCCGTGAGGCGAAAGCGATTGGCGTCCATATGGCCTATGCACCGGTTGTCGACGTCAACAATAACCCGGACAATATCATCATTAATACCCGTTCCTACGGGGAAGATCCGGCAATGGTCGGAAAGCTGGGCAGCGCTTATATTCGCGGATTGCAATCGCAGGGCGTTTATGCGACTGCGAAGCATTATCCCGGTCATGGCGATACTGACGTTGATTCTCATTTAGGTTTGCCGACAATTACTGCCTCTCAGGAAAGAATCCGCAATGTAGAACTGGCACCATTCCGTGATGCCGTTGCAGCCGGGGTAAAAGGGATTATGGTATCCCACATTACCTTTAGCGCATTTCCGCAAATGGAAGGCCGGCCGGCCACGCTGGATAAATATTTTATAGAGGACGTCCTACGGAAAGAAATGGGCTTCGATGGCCTGCTGATTTCCGACGCTATGGACATGGGTGGCATTACCCGCAATTATTGGTCCGGGGAAGCAGCAGTTGCCGCCATCAATGCCGGGGTTGATGTGATTCTCATTCCACCGGATCTGGAAGCAACCTGCAATTTTGTTATTGAAGCAGTGCGCGAGGGACGCATTTCCATGGCCCACATTGATGAAGCCGTCAGTCGCATTCTCCGCGTCAAAGGCAAGCATGGCCTCCATCGTCATCCGACGATTGATCTGGATACAGTAGAAAAGCATCTCGCCAGTCCGGAGAATCTTGCCAAAGCGCAGGAAATCGCCGATGCTTCAATGACGCTCCTGAAAGATGATAAATCAATTTTCCCATTTCATGCAGATACGCTGGACAGCGTATTGGTGGTTTCCATCACCGATCGAAATAATGCCTCCAGCTATGCCAGCACATTAACCCGGGAAGTCGCCCGCCGTATTCCGACAGTTAAACAAGCTTATATAGATCCGCGTACCAGCGAAGGGGAAATTCGCGAGATTATCGAAATGGCGGAAAAATCCCGGACGGTCATTGCTGGCATATTCGTTCGCTGGGGCAGCCATAAAGGTTCCGTTTCTCTTCCGGATACAACAGTAAAACTATTGGATGAATTTTTCAAGATAGATAAACCGATGGCCGTTGCCTCCTTCGGCTCTCCATATGTGATTCGACAATTGCCGGAGATTCCATCATATATCTGCGCATATGGCACTGCTCCGCTGGCGGTTGCTTCCGGTGTGAAAGCGATGTTTGGCGAAATTCCTTTCCAGGGGAAGCTACCGGTGTCAATTCCCGGCTATTTCAACATTGGCGATGGGTTGCAGGGTAAATCGTATGATATGACCTTGACCCGCAACATCGATGAGACCGTGCTGCAGGAAGCCTTTGGCATCATCGAGCAGGCAATCGCAGATACTATTTTCCCCGGGGCTCAATTGGCGATTGTTCGTAATGGAGAGCTGATCACCAGTCGCGCCTTTGGCCACCAAACTTATGCGGCTGATGCGCCGGCGGTCACCACCGAAACGATTTATGATCTGGCCTCCGTAACAAAAGTAGCAGCTACCGCGTCTGTGTCCATGCAGCTTTGGGAACAGGGGAAATTGAATCTGGATATACCGGTCAACAGTTATCTCCCCCTCTTTAGCGGACCGGATAAAGACAAGGTGACACTCCGCCATCTCTTCTCTCATTCTTCCGGAGCGCACTGGTGGGCGGATCTCTGGAATAAATCCAGCAATAAAAAAACCGCTTTGGATTACATCTATAATCTGCCCCTGGACTATACACCGGGAGATTCCATGATCTATTCCGACCTTGGTTTAATTATGATTGGCAAAGTGCTCGAAACGGTTACCAATCAGAGCATCGATCAACTGGCGATGTCTCGCCTTTACAAGCCACTGGGAATGACGAGCACAATGTATAATCCACCGGCGCCGTTGCTGCCAAGAATTGCACCGACAGAAATCGGCGGCAGCATGAACCGCGGCTTGATCCACGGTGATGTCCACGATGAAAACACTCATTTCCTGAACGGTGTTTCCACTCATGCGGGGCTCTTTTCTACAGCTGAAGACTTAGCCAAGCTGGCGCAAATGTTTCTCAATGGCGGCATTTACGATCATCATCGTATTTATAAACCTTATACGATTAAATACTGGACGCGCCGGCAGCTAATGCCGGAGAGCAGTATTCGCGCCCTGGGCTGGACGACACCGCACGAAGGCTCATTGGCCGGTGATTATTACTCCGATGGCAGTTTTGGACATACCGGATTTACCGGCACCTCGATGTGGATCGACCCCAATTACGATATAGCGATCATATTATTGACCAACCGCGTGCATCCCACCCGCACCCGTGGCGGCATCGGAGATGTGCGGCGCGCGTTCCATTCCACGGCAATGAAAGCATTACTGGAGGATATGGGCGTGGAAATAGCGGTTCCGGATTCCTCAGCGACTATGGAGGAGGTGCCGGAGAGTGAAAGCGATAATAGTGATCCAGAAGAGAACGAATGATCAAGAATGATCCAAATAGAATTCTCATCCAAAAATAGAATTGGGCAAATATGGGCTTTTCGAGTATTGACATCGTCATCGTGATAGTATATATGGCCTTATCCGCCGGTGCAGGGGCCTGGATTGGCCGGAATCAACAAAACACCACTGATTATTTTCTGGGCGGGAGAAGCATCCCCTGGTATGCGGTGACGTTTAGCATCGTTGCTACGGAAACTAGTGTTTTAACGTTTATCAGCATTCCGGCAGTCTCTTATCTGGGCAATATGAACTTTCTGCAAATTGTGCTGGGTTATATGTTCGGACGACTGGTGGTAGCCTCTCTGATGATTCCCGCTTATTATCGTGACGAAATGTCGACAGCTTACCATTTTCTCGGAGAGCGCTTCGGACAAACCACCCGGAACACAACTTCAATTACATTTATGTTCACCCGCCTCCTGGCAGATGGGGTAAGGCTGTTTGCTACCGCAATCCCATTGGCGATCATCATAAAAGGTAGCGGTTTTTTCAGCGGCCTGGATGATAATCAGTTTTACGCTATCGCAATTCTGCTCATCGGTATTATGACAATTGTATACACGTATGTCGGTGGTATCCGTTCCGTCATCTGGATGGACATGGTTCAGTGGTTTGTTTACATGGGCGGTGCCATACTGGCAATGATATTAATTGTGAGTAAACTGCCCGATGGTTTTGCCTCAGTAAGTGAGTGGGCCGCGGGAGATGATAAATTCAACTGGATTTACCTTGGAGCGGATCTCACTTTCCAGGAATTTATTAAACAGCCGTACACCTTCTTTACCGCCCTCATTGCCGGCGCGATTTTCAGCCTGGCCTCCCATGGCACGGACCAGCTGATTGTCCAGAGAGTGTTGACTTGTAAGAACCAGCAAGAAAGTCAAAAAGCGATTGTTGTCAGTGGTGTGGTGGTTTTTCTGCAGTTCCTCATCTTCCTGGTGCTTGGTGTGATGCTCTATGCCTTTTACCAGGGCGCTGGAATTGAACAACTGGACGTCACTCGTGCGGATGGCATCTTTCCGAAATTTATCGTTGAAGAAATGCCTGTTGGTATTAGCGGTCTTATCGTCGCAGCATTATTTGCCGCTGCGATGAGTACCCTTTCCAGCAGCCTTTCCAGCCTTTCCAGTGCGGCGGTGCTGGATATTTATGTCCCCCTGTTCGGGAAAGACAAATCCGAAACAGAGTTATTAAAAACCAGCCGGGTTGCCACGCTAATTTGGGGAATCGTTCTGACTGGTGCAGCTATTGCCTTTATCGGCCTGAAAGGCACAGTCGTAGAAGTTGCCCTGGGCATCGCCTCATATACTTATGGGGGATTGCTGGGTGTATTCCTTTTGGGCATGCTAAATCCATCTGCGAATCAAAAGGGGGCACTCTCCGGCTTCTTTGCAGCGCTATTGGTCATGATTATCGTTATTCAAACCGTTAGCATTGCCTGGCCGCTCTATACGGTTGTCGGCAGCATTACAACTATTTTGATTGGCAGTTTAGTTTCCAGGATCACGAACGACTCCGATACCAACGCTTAATTTTGGCGCAAAATTAATGCGAGTATATTTCGGAGTACGTTAAATGAATTTTTCTGGCCAGTTTAAATGGATTACAAACGAATCTAGCGAACGTTTGTTTTTATTACTTTTTACTTTCATACTTTTTCAACTGCCGGTTTCCGCGCAAACTGGTTCCCCATGTAATCTGAATCCGTTCGCCACTGTAACGCTAGAGCCGGATTTTGAACTTGTCGGTGCCGGAGAGAACATCGACACGATTGATTTTTGGGATACCCCCGATGCTAACAACACTTTGATGTTTGTTACTGCCAAAGACAACTCTTTAATTGAAGTCTGGCAATATCCATTCGTGGGCAATCAGATCGATACACTGGAGCATTCAACATTTGGAGAGAGTAAAGTCAATGGTGTTGTGGTCGATCAGGAAGAAGACCTGCTCTATGTTTCCATTGGAGAATCAATAAATACAGTCAGTGTGTTTTCTCTGCCGGACTTGACTTTTATCCATAACTTTAACAAGCCAGGCGTCAAATTGGGTCGGGAACCGAACATCACCCTCCTCGAGCTTCCATCCGGGGATAAACGCATTTATGTATCCTCGAAAACGACGGTTTATATTCACCAGGCAGATTCCGGTAACTTTATTAGTGAATTTACACCGGGCAGAATTATCGAGACCATGGCCGCGGATAATTTTCACCAGGTAATTTATATTCCGGACGAGACTGAGCAAACCGGTATATATGCCTACCATCCCAATGGCGATCCTTATGAGAGAAACGGCACAAACAACTTTGGCAACAATGGCATTTTTGATGAAGATGCCGAAGGCATATGGCTTTACAGGTGCACAGACGAAAATGGCGAAGACAACGGTAGCGGACTGATCGTTGTATCCGACCAACGGCAGGATTTAACGGACTTTGAAGTTTTTGATCGTCTTAGCTGGGAGCATCTCGGCACTTTCAACATTAATGGCGTTACCAATACAGACGGTATTTCCTCCTTTCAGGGAGCATTGCCGGATTATCCCGAAGGGGTTTTTGTAGCGATAAATGATGATTCCGAGACTGCCGGTGTCGGCTGGCGCAAAATTTTCGATGCCATCGGCGCCATAGTTGCTATCGATGACCCTGTTGAGGAAATTCGCAATTTTCACATCAGTTCAAATTATCCGAATCCATTTAATCCCGGCACAACCATTACTTATCAAATCCCGAAAAACACCCGGACAAAGTTGACAATTTACAACATTCTCGGACAGCCGGTTCGCGAGTTATTGAACCAGCAGCAGCAAGCCGGGGAACATCAGGTTTACTGGGATGGATTAGATGATAATGCCTTACCGGTTAGCAGTGGTATATATATTTATAAGTTCACCACGCCCGAGTATCAATACAGCGGCAAAATGACGCTCATGCGCTAAAAATCGCGGGTTCAGTCTGGTGGAATACTATAAATAGATTCCACCAGCTATCCAAAAACCGGCACATATTAATTTGTAAAATTTATGCACAAAACATTCTTCACATTTAGAAATTATACATAAACGCCAATCTTTTCCTATCTCTCACCCTTAATCTACAACGGTTTTGCGAAACGCCCATTCAGGCAAAGTATTTGCATTGTTTTTCCAGTGGAAATAAAAAACTGGGAGAATTAACCATGTGTTTTTCGAAACTACAGCCTCTTTTCCGGAGGCGCCATAAAACCCCGGCAAACAGTTTGTCCAGACAACTGCTGACGGTGGGAATACTTATTATCATTCTTCAACTACAGAATTATGCACAAACAAACTCACCTTGCAATCTGAGTCCATTTGGGGACCAAACAATTGAACCGGCTTTCCAGGTAGATGGTGCCGGCGAAAACGTTGACACCATTGACTTTTGGGAGGCACCGGACGTTGCTAATACGTTAATGTTTGTTACCGCCAAGGATAACTCCTTAATTGAGGTTTGGAAATATCCTTTTGAGGACAACGAACAATCCTCACTGGTTCATTCAACATTTAGCAATAGCAACGTAAATGGGGTCATTGTTGACCAGGAAACGGATTTGCTTTATGTATCAATTGGTGAACCGTCTAACACTGTTAGTGTATTTACACTGCCGGATTTAAACTTCGTGCATAATTTCAACAAGCAGAATGTTGAACTGGCGATTGAGCCGAACCTTGCTCTGCTGAAGCTGCCCAACGGTGATAAACGAATTTTTCTATCTTCGGAAACGACGGTTTATATCCATGAGGCGAACAGTGGCAACTATCTTGGAGAATTTACCCCGGAAAAGGGACTGGAAACAATGACCGCCGATAATTTTCACCAGGTGATTTATATACCAGATGAAAATGACCGTACTGGCGTTTACGCTTACCATCCGAATGGCGATCCGTATGAAAGAAACGGCAGCAATAATTTTGGCAATAACGGCATCTTTGATGAAGATGCTGAGGGAATATGGCTATATAGGTGCACAGACGGGAGTGGTGCAGATAATGGCAGCGGCCTGATCGTAGTTTCCGACCAGCGGGAATCTTTAACGGATTTTGAAGTTTTTGACCGTATTACCTGGGAGCACCTGGGTACATTCAACATAGATGGCGTGGCTAATACGGATGGCATCGCTTCTTTCCAAACAGTGCTACCGGATTATCCCAATGGTATCTTTGCAGCCATCCATGATGATTCCGAAACGGCCGGCGTGGGTTGGCACGACATCTTTGATGCAATCGGTGCAGTGGTTGCGATCGATGATGAAGTTGCGGTTGCCAGCGGTTATCAGGTTCATGCGAATTATCCCAATCCCTTTAACCCCAGCACAACCATTGTTTATCAAATACCGAAAAGTAGCATGGTGAAGTTAACTATCTACAACATTTTTGGACAGCAGGTGCGAACATTGGTAAATGAGCTAAAACAGGCGGGTGAATTTCAGGCGGTTTGGGATGGTCTTAACGACGACGGCAATTCGGTGAGCAGCGGTATCTACATCTATGAATTTGCCACGCCGGAATTTCGACAAGCACAGAAAATGACCCTAATGCGCTGATTATAGTTCAGCGCATTATTTATTGATCATTATAATTCTTTTAGCAACGAGCCATTTTTTTCTTCTTACCCAGGCGGCCTTTATCCACTACCTTTTGGATATAATCGGCCGCCAGGGGTACCTTGCAGGCAGTACCGCCGACATCGACAGAGACCTTTCCAATTTTCTCTGCAATCTTTGCCGCATAAGCACTCAATGGCGTGATGCCGGAACCAACCGAGATAACAAAGCCGTTCATGGTATAGCGAACCCGGTTGGCGGCATTGTGTACCGTCTCCCCTACCCGATCGAGCAATTTCTGAAATGCCGCTATGTCCAATTCATCATCAGGCTTAATCATTGCCAGGCTGCCCAATGTTGCCCAGCCACTGGAGGCGATGCTTTCCTGATCGGATTCGATCCATTCCAGAGCTAACTCATAGCCGTAATTGCTTTCCGCGGCGATCCAGGCAACTGTATACTCACTAATCATATACCAGCTGGCGGCCTTCGCCCATTTCTGTAAATCTGATTTGCTAATTTCCTTTTCATCAGCGATTAGCCCGGCAAGATACATCGCGTCACTATTGCCCGTTTCATAAAGTGCCAGCGATAGTTCATGATTCTTTTTAACCTTTTTTTGAATCTTCTTCAGGTCACCAACTTTTACCCCGAAGAAGGGCTCAGGGGCACCATGCTTCAGAAAAGTATTTTTGGTGGCATCATTGCCCATTGCTTCTAATTCTTTCATAATTTCCGCAACTGTCATTACATCCTCCTTAAAGTTTTCAGTAGTGCTAAAGAAGAAACATTGAATTCCATTCTATCTGTCATCGCAAGGAGTGCATCGACGAAGCGATCCCCTTGTCGTTGTATCATGTTAGATTGCTTCGGCAAAAAGCGCCTCGCAATGACAACGACAAGAACATGATATGTTTAACACTACCAAATTTTCAAATTACTTTTCTATTTGCTTACTGGTCTATTAAATATTCTTTCCGGGCAAAATACGATAATGTTTTCCGGAAGTCTCGCGGTAGCTGCAAACCGTTGAGCCGGTATAACAATTTACCTCCTGGTTCCAGAAAAAGAAAGGCCGGAAATCGGTCCACTTGATATTTTTCAGCAATGTCTGCTTCGCTAAGCCACTGCTTACCGGCATTTATCGTTCGGAGCGTATCCTCTGCATTCAGGCGCACCGGCACCAGGCTATCTGCCAATAAGGGCTGAATAATTTTATGCGGGAATACCAGCTTCTTCATTTTTTTACAGATCGTACACCAATCAGTCTCTACGTAAAGGAGAATAATTTTATCCTCCCCGGCGGCTTTTTCTATCCCCTTATCGAACTTCAGCCATTCGATCTCTGCAGTTTGTCCAACGCTTTCCCTTGCCGGGAAAAGCGCCATAAAAGCAATCAACAAGATGCCCCATTTATTCAGGTAGCGAATCATAGCCCGATTTCTACACCGGAGAAAACAGTTCGCGGCCGCGCCGGGCCATAGATGTAATTTGAATCGCGATCTTTGTATAAATCAAAGTCGTCCTGATAGTCATTAAATAAATTCTGAACGCCAGCGAAGAATGTTAGCCCGGTCGCTTCTTTTACAGGCAACTGGTATTTCATTTTCAGATTCGTTTCCAGAAAAGATGGGCTGCGCTCTAAAACATCCTGCTCAATAAACCCGGCGAGATGCGGCACATCCATCGCCCCGGTATAAACCCCGGAGATTGAAAGGCTCAGTGATTTTGCAAGACGCAAATCGGCAGTATAAGAACCGTAAACAGATGGAGTCCGCAGGTAATTTCGACTCGCCGGCGCCTCAGCGGACCATTGAATTGCACGATCGTATTCACTTTGTTGCACAGTAACACTCGCCCCCAGCTGTAAGCGGTCTTTCAAATTTAAACGCAGCTCTCCGCTGAGTCCCAGCACCGTTGAATTCCCACCGTTTCTCCGTTCCAGTATCAAATTGCCTTCGCCGTCCACTTCAGCTTCCTCCAACACGAAAGCATCAAACAGGCGGGTATAAAAGCCCTCCAGCGTAAAACCGAGAAAGTAGGATTTTTGAGAATGGTTATAATCCACAGAAGTGCTGTAACTGACCGAACGCTCTTTTTCCAGATTATCGGAAAGCCGTATGCGGGAAATCCCTCCTCCCGCGAATGCAATATGCAAATCGGCGTCGAAAGCCTGTGGTGCCCGAAAGCCGGTGGAAATACTACTGCGCCACTGAATTTCGTCATTCAGCGAATATAAAAGTGTCGCGCGGGGATTCACGACCAGATTATCTACAAAATTATGATGGTCGAAGCGCACGCCCAACAAGGTGCTCAAGCGTTTATGAAGCTGCCAATCACTTTGTAAATACCCGCCGAGCTGCCGGGTGATTTGATCCGTGCGCACATTGAAACCGGGAATATGATCATCAACGTCATCATAAACCCCTTCCATACCAACGGTGATAGAGTTGGACGTATTGCCGAGAAAACGGGAGAGCAAATGCGTATATTGCCAACCGCCAACCAAAGTGGTATTATCAGTTGTGCCATATGCATTCAGATCCTGATCGAGACCGGTATAGTGAAAGCGATCGGTAATTTGTCCGGAAAAATAGAGGTTGAATTTGTTGAGATCCTCGGAGAAATAATGTTCGTAACTTAAGCCAGCACCAAATACTTTATGATCGCGAAATTCCGATTGATCCGCTTCGTGCGGGGGGCGATCATTTCGATTGCCTCCCTGCCGTTCTTCGTTGATGCTATGGGCTTCTAGTGTCAGCTTTCCAAATGTCGATGGTTTATGAAAAGCACGCATCCCAAAGGCATTGACGGACATACTGGAAATTTCCGAAAATCCATCATCATTGTTGTCATATACGCCGCGGTCGCGCAGCATCCCAAAAAGATGAATCCCACTGTCACGGGTTTCATTTAACATCGCGCCATTCATGGTCATAGCCCGGTCCGGCGCTTTGCCATCGATGCTGGCGTTATTTAAGGACAGGTTAAATTGATTGTCTTCCGGCTCTTTGGTAAGAATATTGACTACGCCGCCAATCGCACTGGATCCAAACAACGCAGATCCACCACCGCGAATCGTTTCCACCCTTTCGATCATATTCGTGGGGATATAATCCAATCCATAGAGGCCATTTAAAGGACTAAACACCGGG
This sequence comes from Calditrichia bacterium, assembly GCA_028284905.1. Lineage (GTDB taxonomy): Bacteria > Calditrichota > Calditrichia > RBG-13-44-9 > J075 > JACKAP01. Next base: position 11,275 of record JANQQU010000058.1, on the reverse strand, counting down.
CGGCTATCAATTAATATTTGGGAGTATGCGCCTCCCAGGCCATTCATGCGAATTTGGGTATAATTGCAAGTTTGGCAGTCCACTTCCAGGCGAACGCCAGGTTGAAAATTGAGCCCTTCCGCCAGACTTAAAGATTGGGTATTATCAAACACGAACTCATCCAGCACATTAACAATTACCGGCGCCTCCTTCCGTTTCTGTTCTGTGCGGGTTGCTGTTACCACGACGGCATTCGCGGAGAGGGACTTCGGCGCCATGGCAATCTGCTCAGAGATCGTAGACGCAGCATCAATTCGAACCAAACGTTCAGCCGTTTGATAACCAACGTACTGCACCTGAAGGATATAATCCCCTGCAGGTATGTTCTCGATAGAAAACGCACCGACACTATCAGTGGCTGCCCCCAGGCGGGTTCCCTGAAGACTCAGGTTTGCACCAATCAGCTTTTCGCCGCTGGATTGATCAATAATTGTTCCGGAAATCGAACCGAGTTGCCCCTCGGCATTTATATTTGTAAAAAGAAGAAAGGATATGAAAATCAGTAGAACAGTCTTTAATCTTCCCATAGTTAACCTCACTCATTTGGATTATCATTATAGGAAAGATAATATGACTGTGTTAGCGTGTCAATACAATTTTTAGGCTAGCCTAAAAACATCATTTAGTCTTGCCAAGAAAACCGCTTAGCCGACGGTAACAAATATTCTACGGGCAACCTCGAGACCGATTTGGACTTTCTCGTCCCCAACCTCTAATGATATAAGATCGTTTAGCGGGCCGACTTCAAGGATGCGAAATCTGGTTTGCGGATAGAGTCCTAATTTACCAATATATTCAAGGATTTCCGGGTTTTGGTCATTGATGCGTTCTATTTTTCCAACGTCACCGGCCTTTAATGTATTTAGGGGTGTATCGGAAGTTTCCGGGACGGAGCCATCCCGCTTGGGAATGGGATCTCCGTGAGGATCGTGGGTCGGATAGCCAAGCATTTGGTCAATGCGGTCTTCGATTTTTTCCGAGAGCATATGCTCCCACTTTTCCGCCTGTTCATGCACTTCGTTCCAGGGGACGCCCAATGCTTCCACAAGAAACGATTCGATCAGGCGATGATGACGAATCACCTCCAGGGCAATTTTTTCACCGGCATCGGTCAGAATAATACCGGTTTTTTTGCTATTCTTAACCAGGTTCATTCCTTCCAGGCGCTTAATCATCCCGGAAACAGAGGCAGGCTTCACTTCCAGTTTTTTTGCCAGCAAAGTTAAACTAACTTTTGTGCCGCTTCTGCCGGAGAGGTAGATATTCTTTAAATAATCTTCAATTGCTTCAGTTTTCATATCGCTCCATCCAGTATTTAGGCAAAGCTAATATGGTCTTACAGGTAAAGCAATAGTGACGATCATTTCCTCCAAAAAAGTACCCGACAAAATTGCCGGGTACTTTTCATATAAAAAATTTTACTTTCCATTTAAGCCGATAATACACCGGAAAATTTAGATTTATTTGCGAGTAGTAGATATACATTCATTATGGCAACCAATAATGCCGGAACAATATTCGCTGGATCCAGGAAGAGATGAAAAGCAACGATATTCACACTGATCGGCGCCAAAAGCAACAAGGCAATTGCGACATATTTGTTACTTAGCAACAAGGCGCCGGAAACCACCTCAACTAAACCAACCAAAGGCATCATGTATCCAGTGGCCACAAGTGCGCCCATAAATGCGCCCGCCTCTGCCCCTGGTACCATCGGCGGCAGAAAATTCAGAAATTTATTTAAACCAAATAATACCAATATTGCTCCCAAAAAAATCCTGATGACCATCTGAACTTTCGCGTTCATGACAATCTCCTCTTTATGAGTTTACGGTGATGAATTAATGAAGCTGAGAATTTCAGCTTTGAAGTATAGGCATTTGCCAGGAAACAAAAATCACGATTCAATAACTTGCTGGTCATAATTGCGGGAATATAGCCGGACGACAATCATTAATAACATCTTGTATCGCTAAGCAGCTAAACATAATTTATGACCTGTAAATATAGGGACATTCATCCAGATAACGAAATTTTGAATCGGTTACGGATTGGAGCCCATAAGGATGAAAATACTTTTCCACCAGGGAAATTATATATGTCCACAGACAATTCCCGCAATACCAGTAACAAATCTGCCGAACATCGCCAGGATCGGCACTATATGCTTTATGAACTCTTCCATTCCATTTCATCTACCCTGGATACCGATGTCGCATTGAATTTAATTATCGATGCCGCAGTGCATATCACCGGTGCCAGCAGCGGGTCTCTGGTATTGGTCGATTGGGAGAAGCGCCTGTTGAATATCGCAGTGTACCGCGGTTTTGTGGAACCAATTGAAGATACGCAGCTAAAAGTTGGTGAAGGAATAACCGGCTGGGTAGCTGAAAATGGCAAAGCGCTATTGGTTGAAGATGTCAGCAAAGACAAACGCTATGTTCAGTTAAAGGCGGATATTCGTTCCGAACTCGCTGTGCCGCTCTTTATCGAAGATCGTCTGATTGGCGTGGTTAATGTAGACAGCACCCGACTAAACGCATTAGACGAAGAAGATCTCGATCTATTGACATTGCTGGCGAAACAATCTGCGCGTGTTATTGATAATGGTAACCTCTTTGATACCGTAAAACGCAAAGTGGAAGAGCTTTCTACCCTTATCAAAGTCAACAAAACGATTGCCAGCACCCTATCGTTAAACAAAACCCTCCGGGAAATTGTCACGCAAACCGCCCGCTTAATGAAAACCCGCATCTGTGCAATCATGCTGCTTTCCGATGATGGCGAGACCTTGTTGATGAAAGCGCATTTTGGAGGCGGGAAGCAGTTTGAAAAAATCACCAATCTGGCGATTAACCGCCACCCTCTCGGCGAGGTCATTCGCGAGCAAAAAACTGTTATCATTCCCAATGTTCAGCAAGTGACCGACTATCGTTTTCGGGAAATTACCGCGGCAGAAGGTTTGGATTCCCTGCTGGCTGTTCCGCTAACAGTGAGGGATAAAACGATTGGTCTGATAAAAATTTACAACGATGACACTCATCGCTACACCGATGAGGAAACCAATCTGCTGAACACGTTTGCGGATTTATGCGCCGTTACGATAGATAACGCCCGGCTGTATGATACCATGGCAAATCTTGAAGAACAAACCCGGCGGGCCGATCGCCTGGCAGCGGTGGGCGAACTGGCAGTAGGTATCGCGCATGAAATTCGCAATCCACTGACCGTCATCAAGATGATTTTCGAATCCGGCAGCGAGCTGAACAGTAAAGACCGCAATGTTATTAGCGAAGAATTAACCCGCATGAATACGATCATTACTCAATTGCTCGATTACACCAGACCAAATGAGCCGGCCCGGGAATTCTGCAAACTGAATCGCATTATCGAAAATGCCATCATGTTTCTTTCTTACCAATTGGACGCGAAGAATATTCAGCTGAAGAGTGATTTGCAGAAAGGGATGCCGAAAATATTTGCCGATCCGGTTCAATTGCAGCAAATCTTTTTAAATATCGTCCTGAACTCTTCCGAGGCAATGCCGGACGGCGGCAATATCGAGATTTCCAGTAAATATGATCTTGACGCTGGCTTCGAAATCACTTTAAGTGATGATGGACCGGGCCTGCCGGATATCATCGCCAAAAATCTTTTTGTCCCGTTTACCACCACGAAGGTAAATGGACTGGGACTGGGACTTTCGATAATCAAACGCATCATCGACGGTCATCAGGCAACGATTAACGTCAACTCCAATGCGGGAAAGGGCACTAGTATTCAATTGGTATTTCCGATAGGCAGTCAATCGCTTTACTAAAATGCGGAATTACGAATGGCGAATTTCGAATGTCGAATGCGGAATTAAAAGATACATAATGGACAATGCGGAATGTGGAATGGCGAATGCGGAATTAACAGATACATAACAGAACAATTCCACATTCGACATTCCGAATTCGTCATTCCACATTCGCCATTAACACCCCCACATTCCGCCCGTTACTATTTCTCCAGATATTCGGACCAGCTCTTGATTTGTAAATCTTCCACACCGATACGAGAGAGTGTTTGTGCAAACCGCATTGCGACCTGCCGGTTGGTGATTAAGGGAACATCAAAGTCCACTGCTGTGCGGCGAATCAAGTATCCATTAGTCAACTCTTCTTTTTGGCTATTTTTCGGAATATTCACCACCAGGTCGATTTTCCCGGCCTTGATATAGTCAATCGTATTGGGCTGTCCTTCTTCCAGGGGCCAGTATAGTTTTTCGGCGGGAATGCCATTACTTTGCATAAACTTCGCAGTGCCTTCAGTTGCATAGAACTTAATGCCCTGCTTCATCAGCAGGCGGGTCGCCTCCAGCATTTCTGCTTTCGATTCAATCGACCCGGTAGATAGCAATACGCTTTTCACCGGCATCTTGAAACCAACTGAGAGTAACGCTTTCAGAAACGCTTCTTCGAAATCGTTCCCCAGGCAAGCGACCTCACCGGTGGACGCCATTTCAACACCCAGGGTTGGATCTGCCCCCTGCAGGCGGGTAAAGCTGAACTGTGGTGCTTTTACCCCGACATAGTCGAGCTCAAACAGACGGGCTTCGTTCTTCTCCACCCGGTGCCCCATAATTGCCCGGGTAGCGATATCGATAAAATTCTGCCCCATAATTTTCGAGACAAAGGGGAAGCTTCGCGATGCCCGCAGGTTACACTCGATGACCATCACTTCATTTTCCTTAGCAATAAACTGAATATTGAATGGACCATTGATATGTAGTGCTTCCGCAATCTTAGTAGAGATCTCTCGCACCTGCCGTATTGTTTCCAGATAAGTGCGTTGCGGTGGAATTACCAGTGTAGCGTCACCGGAGTGCACACCGGCATTCTCAACATGTTCCGAGATGGCGTATGCGACGATTTCCCCATTTTGGGCGACGGCATCCATCTCGATCTCTTTGGCATTTTCCAGAAACTTACTGATTACCGTGGGATGATCCGGGGAAATTTTAACCGCCCGTTGCAGATATTGGGACAACTGCTCATCATTCGCCGCAACAGCCATGGCCGCCCCGCTAAGCACGTAGGAGGGCCGCACCAACACCGGATAGCCGACATCATTGGCAAAATCTTTGGCGGCATCGAGCGTATGCAAACGTTTCCACTGCGGTTGTTTAATGTTCATATCATCAAGCATTTGTGAGAAGCTGTCGCGATTTTCGGCAGAATCGATTTTATCCGGGGAGGTGCCAAGCACGTGTAGCCCGGCCTCATCCAGTTCCATTGCCAGATTGTTGGGAATCTGGCCACCCATCGAAACAACCACACCGATGGTTTTTAATTTGTGGTAAATCTCCAGCACCGTTTCCAAACGAATTTCGTCGAAGAACAACTTGTCGAATTCGTCATAATCCGTGCTGACAGTCTCTGGATTATAATTTAGCATCACGGTGTGGTAGCCCATTTTTCGCAGGGCGTATCCGGCGTTTACGCAACACCAGTCGAATTCCACCGAACTACCAATCCGGTAACAGCCGGAGCCGAGAATCATCACCGAGCGATCGATTGGATATTCAATCTCATCAGCGATACCGTTGTAGGAAAGGTAAAGGTAATTGGTCTGCGCCGGATATTCCGCGCCCAAAGTATCGATTTGGCGGATAAACGGGCGAATATTATGGCGGTGCCGCCACTCACGTACACTTCGTTGAGTGCTGCCAGTTATTATCGCGATTTGCTTGTCGGAAAAGCCCATCTGCTTGGCAGTTTTCAGGAGCGCTGGCGGCAATTTATCCCCGGTGCTTTTTTTCAGCTGCTTTTCGATCTCTACCACGTTGGCGATTTTGTAGAGAAACCACTTATCGATATGGGAAAGGCGGTGAATATTATCGACATCCATACCGCTTTCCATTGCTTCGACAATAGCGAAAACCCGCTCCTCTGTCGGATTGATCAGCTCTTTCTCCAGATCCTCGAATTCAAATCCGCTATTGGCCACCAATCCCTGCGCGCCGGTTTCCAGCATACGCAAGGCTTTTTGCAGCGCTTCTTCGAATTTTCGACCGATGGCCATTACTTCCCCAACGGACTTCATGCTGGAGCCAATTTCCCGGGAAACCATTCGGAATTTCTTTAGATCCCAACGGGGAATTTTTACGACCACATAATCCAGGGAAGGTTCAAAGAAAGCGGTCGTTACCCGGGTTATCGCATTGGGGAGATTGTGCAGGCCATACCCCAGGGCCAACTTCGCGGCAATGAATGCCAATGGATAGCCAGTTGCCTTGGAAGCCAGTGCAGAACTACGGGAAAGGCGCGCATTTACCTCGATAATGCGGTATTGTTCCGATTTCGGATCTAACGCATACTGTATATTACATTCTCCAACAATTCCCAGGTGGCGTATCACTTTAATGGCCACTTCCCGTAGCAAATGATATTCCCGGTTCGAAAGGGTTTGGCTCGGCGCAACAACAATGCTCTCCCCGGTATGAATCCCCATCGGGTCGAAGTTTTCCATATTACAAATGGTGATACAATTATTGTATTGGTCCCGCATTACTTCATATTCGATTTCCTTCCAGCCTTCCAGATATTCCTCGACGAGGATCTGCGGTGTATAGGATAACGCTTTCCGGGCCAGCGTTTCGACCTCTTCTCGGCTGCGGCATACCCCGGAACCTAAACCACCGAGGGCATATGCGATTCTGATAATCACCGGAAAACCGAGAGATTCGGCGATTTTAATCGCTTCATCGACGCTTTCTGCCGCCTGGCTCCGAGCGGAACTTGCCCCAATTTCGTCCAGGCGCTGCGCGAATATTTCCCGGTCTTCAGTATCAATCACCGCCTGAATCGGTGAGCCAAGCACCTGCACATTGTACTTTTCAAAAACGCCCTTTCTGGAAAGTTCCAGTCCGCAGTTCAGGGCTGTTTGTCCACCGAAGCTGAGGAGGATGCCATCGGGCTTTTCCTTGGCAATCACTTTCTCGACAAATTCTGCGGTTACCGGCAGAAAGTAAACTTTGTCTGCCAAATGTTCGGAGGTTTGAATGGTGGCAATATTGGGATTTATCAGAACAGTGTGAATCCCTTCCTCCTTCAATGCCTTGATCGCCTGGCTGCCGGAATAATCGAACTCTCCCGCTTCTCCGATTTTCAGTGCCGCCGATCCTAAAACGACCACCTTTTCCGGTTTTATGATCTCATTATTTTTGATGTCCATGCTTTTTTATCCTCATAAAGTTTTTTTCAGATCGTCATACAGTTTTTTAAGTGCACTACACGGGTCTAGCCGTTTACCATGCGAGCAAACTCATCGAAGAGATACTCTGCATCGACAGGGCCGGGCATTGCTTCCGGATGAAACTGCACGCTCATAAAACGGCCGGATTTGTGGCGAATGCCTTCATTGGTCTGATCGTTCAGGTTAATAAACCAGGGAGACCAGTCCTTCGGCAAACTTCGATCATCGACTGCAAAGCCATGATTTTGAGAGGTCACCAGGCAGTGATTTGTGCCGACCTCCAACACCGGTTGATTCTGACTGCGATGGCCATACTTTAATTTGTAGGTATCCGCACCGGCAGCCAACGCCAGTAACTGATGCCCCATACAGATGCCAAACACCGGAATATCCCGGGCAATGGTTTCCTGAATTTGTGCTACGGTTGGCCGGCACATTTTTGGGTCTCCCGGTCCATTAGAGATCATCAATCCATCAAACTGCATTTTACTGAGGTCGTAATCCCAGGGCACGCGAACAACCTTAAAGCCCCTTTTCATGAGGTGATGGATGATATTATTTTTAGCGCCACAGTCGATCAGCACCACCGTCTTTTTCCCTTCCCCATAAGTTTCCGGTGCGTCTATGCTGGCAGTGGCAACCAAATTTTCCAGATTCGGATTATACCAGTCGACGCTCTCACGTTTGATCTCGATCTTTCCCAGCATTGTGCCACTGGCGCGTAATTTTTTGGTGAGCGCACGGGTATCCACACCGGTTAATCCCGGGACGCCATAATCTTTCAGCCAGCGATCAAGACTTTTTTCCGCGTGCCAATGACTGTAATCCGTGGAATAGTCCGACACTATCAACCCTTTAACCTGGATCCGGGAAGATTCGAAATTGCGTTCCAGATTGCTCATCTGCTTATGGGGCGGAATACCGTAATTTCCCACGAGTGGATAGGTCATCACCAGAATTTGTCCCAGGTAAGAGGGATCGGTTAAAGTGTCCGGATAACCGACCATGCCAGTATTAAAAACAACTTCTCCGGCACTGGCGCCGTTCTTTCCGAAAACATAGCCTTCAAAAACGCTGCCATCCTCCAGGGTCAGGTGCCCGCTTTGAAAACTTGCTTCATTACCGTTATTAAAACTCATAAGCTTATCCTACCTCTGTATTTTATTAATTTATAATTGTTCGAAGGAATAAATGGTAAGAGAATCGCCCACTCAATTCGCACAAGAGTTACTGTTACAACCGCGGCACCACATCTAACAACAAATTGGGGATGGCGTTTTAAAACAGTGCGAAATAAATTGAGGGGAATTTGAAAAAAGGGAAAAAGGGTGGGATGCCCGAACAGCTCAAAAAAAACAAGGGGGTCGGGGATGAACTTAAGCCAACGGATAGTTAGTCGGCAAAGCCTTAAGCTGTTATCCGTTGACGATTGATCCGTTTCGTTCTTCACATCTCCCAGAATTATCGTTACTCCAGGTATTGGTTAACAACAGATTCCGGGCGCAAAAGTAAGCACTTTTCTCTCAGAAACAAAGGATAAATCTTTCCCGGGCAACTTTTCTTCAAGTCAAAAAAACTGCTACTACACCGCGGCGAATTTGCTTACATTTCTCCCTCGTGCTTCAGCGAATTTCGTTCGGCAAAAACAACGATATTCCGAAAGTTTATCTCTCATGAACCGGAAAAAGCTCCGAAAATCAATCATCAAATTTATTCGCCTACGCCGGCAATATCTGGACAGGATTATCACTGTGATTGGCGGGTTACGCCGCAGCGAGCAAATCTTCATGGTTTTGATGGCAATTGTGATTGGTAATCTCGGCGCATTTGTCGCGATAGGCTTCCGGGAGGCGATCGAATTTCTGGAGTCATGGTTTTTCTTTACCGATGTATTTTCCCTGGAGGCGGTTCGGGCGCTCCCCTGGTGGCAACGTCTTTTTCTCCCCATGCTTGGTGGATTGCTGGTCGGGTGGATTATTCATTATTATGCGCAAGAGGTCAAAGGGAGCGGCGTTCCGGAAGTGATGGAGGCGGTAACAACCCAGAGTGCAGTCATTCGCCCCCGGGTTATTTTTAGTAAATTCGCTGCCGCCGCCTTAACTATTGGCTCCGGGGGATCGGCCGGGCGGGAAGGTCCGATTGTCCAGATCGGGTCTGCTATCGGGTCTGCTATCGGGCAATTACTCTCCGTTTCAGCGAAGCGGTTGCGAACGTTTGTGGCCTGTGGCGCCGCATCCGGCATTGCGGCAACTTTCAATGCACCGATTGCCGGTGCGCTATTCGCGGTGGAGGTTATTATTGGCGATTTCGCCGTCACGCAATTTAGCCCGATCGTTATTTCTTCGGTGGTTGCGACTGTGGTATCCCGGCACTTTATCGGAGACTCACCCGCTTTCCATGTGCCGGAATATCACCTGGTAAGTCCTTTCGAATTTTTCCCGTACACAGTTCTCGGCATACTTTCCGGTTTAGTCGCGGTTCTTTTTATTCTTTCCCTGGATCGCAGCCGGCTTATATTTTCCCGCCTGCAAATTCCGCCATACCTAAAACCGGCACTCGGTGGATTACTCGTGGGCATTATGGCTCTTGGCTTCCCGGAAATATACGGGGTTGGTTACGAAACGACTGATGCCCTGCTCGGTGGCGCTAATTTCGGAGAATTTCTCCTCATTCTTATCGTCGTTAAGGTTATTGCGACCTCCTTAACGATTGGCTCCGGAGGATCGGGAGGCATCTTTGCGCCCTCCTTGTTTATCGGCGCCCTGCTCGGGGCCGCTGTCGGTGTTCAGGCGAATGCTTTCTGGCCGGATGTAACCGCCGACACCGGTGCATACGCCCTGGTTGGTATGGGGGCAGTTGTTGCCGGAACAACGCATGCACCAATTAGCGCCATTCTGATACTCTTTGAAATCACCAACGATTACCTGATTATCGCACCATTAATGACATCCTGTATTATCTCACTTCTCCTCGCGACGTATTTGAAACGGGAATCTGTCTATACCATGAAACTGGTGCGAAAAGGACTGAAGATATTTGAAGGCAAGGATGTCAATATGTTGAAGGGTGTTCGGGTAAAAGATGTGCTGAACGAAGATGTCGAAATCATTTCCGGGAACTCAACCTTTACCGATCTGATTCGCTGCATGATCCGCAGCCATCATCAGGAATATTTTGTGGTAGATCGTCAGGAGTCCCTGATCGGCACAATTTCCATCGAAGACCTGAAGCAGTTCCTAAAAGATGAAGCTTACCTGTCCAGTCTGGTCATTGCTGCAGACATTGCGCATCCTCCCCCGGTTTATCTCTACCTCGATGACAATCTCGATCTGGTGATGCACCACTTCGGGCGCTTTAATGTCGATGAATTACCGGTCATGAAAAGCAGGAATAATGAGAAGCTGGTGGGATCCATCCGCCGCAAACAGGTGATTGATGCCTACAACCGGGAGATTTTCAAATGGGATTTGGCTGGAGGCATGCATAGCGTGGTTACGGCTGTTAGCAAAGAGCGCACGATCGAATTAGCGGAAGGCTACAGTTTAATGGAAGTGGATCCGCCGGACAGATTTATCGGCAAATCGCTTCGCCAGTTAAACGTCCGGGCCCGTTACGGCATTGAAGTCATCCTTATCCGAAAGGCAGTGCTGGCCGATGATTGTCTGCCGAATCGCCCCGGTGCAATTCCAACACCCGAGTACAAAATTCAGCATGATGATAAGCTGCTGGTGTTGGGGAATAAAGCGGATATTAAGACTTTGATTCAGAAGAGGTAGTTCAGCGTCCCCATGGGTATTTGGTTCTCAAATTCGCGAAACAGAGTTTCGCAGCTAATTGGTTTCCCAAACTGTAGTTTGGGAAACAGAGGCCCATTTCAACGCTCGTTCCCTAAGTCTTGAGACTGTGTAAAAAGTCTATCGTTGAAAGTTCAGGCAGCGACTTCCCGTTGCCTGAAGTAGCATTAAATGCTCCTAAGCGACTAACACCCTATATT
>JANQQU010000005.1 GCA_028284905.1 Calditrichia bacterium | reverse complement strand
GCAGGAAGATGACAACAACGATAACACAGTTGATGTTTTCGCTCCTGATGACGATGATGAGTTCCAATATGATCTTACAGTCGGCCCTGCCGGCTCCGGGGCAGACATCATTAGTGGTGGCGGCTGGCAGCTGGTTTCTATCCCCCTGGCAGACTTTTTTGATGACAATTCTATCTTCCAGGGCAACGATGTATATGATCCATTCCTGAGCGACAACGGTCAGTTAATTAATGTGGTTTTTGCCTATGAGGTTGACGGTGGTGAGACAATTGAACTCCGCACCGACAATTGGTTTTTTAGCTGTGAAGATGGCTTCTGCGCCAGCCTGAGAATGGCAAAAGATATTATCAGCGGAAGATTTTATTCTCCCGACGTAGCCATTGACATTGCTGCTGCGATTAGCGATCTCGATGCTGCCATTGCCGATTGCGAAAGCAATGATGTGCAGGAAGCATATGAAGATCTCGAAGATGCGCTGAGCGAGTTGATGGATGCCGCCGAAAAAGGTACGGATGTTTCCGAAGAAATTGCATTCCTGCTCACAATCGCTGCAAGCGATGTTAATGGCGAATTAGCGAAAGCGAGCAGCTACAGTGGCGATCCACAGGTTGATAGTTATATCAGCAACGCTAATAATTTCATTGCCGATGCCGCTGTGCAGGCTTCCCAAGGTGATTATAATCTTACCATTCGGCGACTCGCCAGCGCCCGTAAGGAACTGCAGCGCGCCATTAATATTGGCAGCGCGATTGCCCTGGGCATGAATGCTGAGGCGGATATCAATGCTGCGATTACCGACATTCAGGATTTAATCGACAATGGCGGTTACAGCAGCAAAGCCGATGCGGATCTCCAGGACGCCATCGACGAGCTCAACGACGCACTTGCCGATTTTAATGACGGTGATATTAGCGACGGTTTTAAGGACCTCCGCGATGCCGTAGAAGAATTACAGGACGCGGAAGACGATGGCGCAACTGCCACCGACGAAATTAATGCGATTGTTGATTTGGCTAAAATGCTCGCGGAAGCAAAAATTAGCGAAGCAGAGTTGTATACCGGCAATCCGCAAACTGATGCCCGTTTAGCACTGGCTCAAGAAGATATGGATGACGCTGCTGATGAACTCAGTGATGGCAGACCCGATCGCGCAATCAAAGAATATCGTGCTGCCTGGGAAGATGCCCGTATTGCCGTGGAACATGGCCAGGGATTGCGGAAATCCGCGAGTGAAGAATCCGAGCTTACCCCGGCAACCTTTGCCCTGGAGCAGAATTATCCCAATCCGTTTAATCCGACGACCACCATTCGCTATCAGCTCGCGGAAACAGCAACGGTCGATTTAGTCATCTACAACTCTCTCGGTCAGCAGGTGAAACGCCTCGCATCCGGCACCCAAAGCGCCGGCACCTATACCCTGCAGTGGGATGGGCGCAGCGACAACGGTCAGAAAGTGGCCAGCGGTATTTACATCTATCGCATCACCGCCGGCAGTTTTATCGAAACCCGCAAGATGTTGTTGATGAAATAAAATCATTATTAAAAATCATTATCCCCCGTGGGCGAATTCATATGTAAGCGAATTCATGAATTCGCCCACGGGGAATTAATCATGCAATTCCGGGGTGGCTAAAAATAAATCCTCAACCTTTTTCCGCGCCCAGGGGGTTTTTCGCAAAAACTTCAGGCTGGATTTTACCGAAGGATCATAATTAAAGCAACGAATCTTGATACGCTTCCCTAACTCTTCCCAACCGTAATGCCCGACCAATCTACTCAGAATTTTCTCCAGGGTCATACCATGTAACGGATTATTGCTGTGTCGTTCATTCATTTGATGCCTAATCTTTCCGTTTATAATCCTTGTTTCGTAGGAGAATTCGTGAATTCTCCTACGGGGTTTGTGATGATATTCCCCTTTTTATCTTTAGTGAAATTAATAATTTGCATTATATATTGCTATATCATATTATATTTTTGATGGTCGGTTTCTCCGTTTGGGAAAACTTCTTGTTAATCGGGAATTAACCATCGCCCATCCGACTTTTTATTCAACAGACATCAAATAATCTAATGAATACAAGCTATTCAACGATTCAATTATCCACCACAAGGAGAGGCGTATGAATATTGTTTCCAGAATTATTAATGAAGGCAAGTTATACAATTTTTATAAAATGGCGATTGTGCTGATGGTAACCCTGGGCATGTCATTTACAGTTACCGCAGAACCGCCCGATCCCTGCGCTTACCCGCTTATTTTCGATGATATGGAGCATGGTGACATTTTCGCTAACGGCTGGGGAACTTATTTGGGAGATGACGCCGCCCTTTTTGCCACTACTAACGCAGCAAACGTACCACCGTTAACTGGCGGCACCTATGCAATACACTTTGAACTGAGCAGTCTCGGTGGCAGCGGATTTGGCGGATTTTTCCGCACCTTCCCACTGGATTTAACCGGAATGACTCACTTTAATTTTTGGA
>JANQQU010000052.1 GCA_028284905.1 Calditrichia bacterium | reverse complement strand
TCTGCGCCGATGATACTTCCGGGTTCGCCTGGCGGGAAAGTAGGGCGTTGCCAGGGATCTCTTTAAAGGGACATAGCTTTTTAGTTATGTCCCTTTTTTTATATAGGCACCTCTAAATCTTCGAAATTAATGATCATTGTACCTGAGAGTACACCATATGGTACACCTTTATAATAATACTTGCCAATACTTGTATCTATATCTTCCTTTGGCGTTGTTTTTATTGATCTTGCGTAGATGCTGAAATCTTGGCATAGTAATTGTTTTATACTCTCTTGAATGATGAGGAAGCAATAATGAAGAAACTAATGTTGTTAAAAATTTTACTGATTTTTCTGTTGAGCCATAGTGGACTCGCTCAGGACAGAAATGTATTTCGATCGCTGGTTACCCTGAAAACGGTGTTGGACCGAACTGAAACGATGTTTAGTGTTCTGCCGAATCGTATTGATCGAAATCTTAAATCAGTTGTAGAGATGAAGCTTGCCGAAGCACAAAATACTTATAATCGCGCTGTTTCTTTTGCCGAAGCCAGAGATATACCGGCAGCCAATCGGGAAATTGAAAAGTGTTATGCGCTTTTGCGCCAGATTGAAATTTTGATCAATGAACATCCTGTGCTAAAAATACAATTTCAGGAGCTGTTGGACAGGCGGTTACAACAGGCAGAAACCCTTGTTCACCGATCGCAAAATCAAGATGCTATCTATATGCTGGGACGCTCTAAATTCTTTCGGCGGCGTGCTTATCAGCTTTTTCGGGATGGCAGAACATATGCGGCAATTCAGCTATACCAGCTGGCGCTTTATTTTTCTGAGCAGGTTATCAAGGTTACCGATTTAAAAAATGAGGGCGGAAATACCAACGACTGGCAAAGAATGTTTCAGGAAACACGTTTGTTGCTGGATAGAGCGTCGGTAATGATTGAAGATTCGAATACCGGTAATAAGCAGCGTTTGCGGGAAATGGTGCGTCAAGCAGACAAGGAAATGGGCGAAATAAACAGAAAATACAATGATCGTGAATACAATGTTGCCCGGCAAAAACTCCAGACCGTAAACCGCACTGTTCATAAGATAATCGACCTTGCCGAGAATATTCCCCAGGATCAGAATACGACACTCTTATTCGATATTGAATCTTTGGAATTTTCCATACAATCAATAGAGGAGAATGTAAAGAATAGCAATAATAGCACAGCACAATTGATGTATACCCGTCTGGAAAAATGGGTAAGACAAGCGAAAAGATTTCACCGAAACGGGCGTCTACTTCTGGCGAAGCGGAATGTTGAATTTGCCAGTAAAGGATTGTCCCGAATTTACCGGATGTTGAATAATGAGCAAATTAGTACCCCGGATAATATCGCCGATCAAATTAGTCGTGCGGAAGCAGCAGTAAACAATCTTGATCAACCAACGTTGGCAAAAAATACCAAATTCGAGAAGCTTTTAACGCTGATTCAATTTAATCTAAATCTTGCTAAAAAGAATCATCAGGCAGATGATAATATCAGAGCTGCATATTATTTGAATGTTGTAAATCGTCTGGTCTTACGTTATACCCGGATGAATCGAAGCGATAGAGATAGCAATATTATCGCTGGAAAAGTTTTGCAGGATTTACAAAGACTGGCAACGCTATTGGAAAGAGTAAAGAATGCAACCGATAAAGATGTTGAATTTGAAGTAAAATATAATAATGCCCAAAAACTGCACGAGCTGGCGTCTGAAGCTTATGAAGAAGGAGAGCTGGTGTTAGCAAGAGGTGCAGCTAAATTGGGAATAACACTACTTACGGAGTAAAGAAGCCTGTCTTTTTACAGGGCCCAAAAATTCAGGCTTTTGTTAAATAAAATCAATATAACTTTAGGAGGTTATAACTATGAAACGCTTGGTATTTTATCTATTTATCAATTTGATATTTTTAATTGCTTTTAGCAGCTGTAACAAGGACACCGCGCAGCCAAACCTGGAAAATGATGAAGCCGTAATCAGTGAACTTGCCGAAAGCGATGACGAAGATCTTTTCCTTGATTGGGGCATCGATGATGGCGCCGAAGAAAATATGTATGACGGATATGACTCCGGAACAATGGGGAAAACTTCCGCTGCGCTGGATACAGTGCTTCGTTTTGGAAGAATCATCGAAGATCGGGGCATTCGCCGCCTCAGTATCAATCGGTCAAGCAGGGATACTATCAAAGTTGGTTTGGTTCGGGAATTTTTTGGCCGCTTTTTAGTGTTGGCTGCCGTTGATACTTCCGACGTGATACAACGTGTTAGACGCCGCTTGCGTCATGCTGTTGCAAGAAAAGCCGTATATGTGAAAAATCCGAATGTGACAGACCTGGAAAGACATCCGCGAAGAGGTTGGGAACTTCATTCTGTTTCGATGGGTGAAGGGGCCAGCAAGCCTAACTCGACGATAGTCATAAATGAAATTACTGTGACAACCTCTGAAGGACAGAGCCACGTTTTTACAGATCCCTTAAATACTATGTTTCTGGTCCCGGAAGGTTTATTGCGTTTTTCCCCGGATGAAGTAGTTACGGTCCAGGTAAAATTAGATAACACCACTGCTAATCCGGTAGATCCGATGGGCACAGGTTCAACGGAGAAAGTGCTGCTTCATCACGGCACCAGTCGCCATCACCACGCTCGGAAGCATCTGGAGTATGTTGGAACCGATCCGGGAACCGGTGCCCAGGTTTATGAGGGCAGCTGGGAAATTGGTCGCTCAGGAGATCGCGTTTTTCATGCGATTATCGACGCTATCGACAATGGCACTATCTATGATGATGATACGGAAACTTATCCTTATAATTCTACCACCTGGGGTGCACCTTACCTCGTTATACCTAATTAAGTAAAGCAACTTTTGAAAAGCGGCTGTGTAGCTAAACAGCCGCTTTTCGTATGTTTTAAATAATGGCCTGAAAGGTCTGGTCGTTTAAGCTGAGAGCGGTAATGATTATTCCTGTTAAACCGGTTACGAGATTAACACTGATATTTTGGTTGATAGTTGTCTGCCAAAGTCATCTGTTCGCGCAAAATAGCGACGTTAGTCTGGATAGCGGCGATCTGGAAGAAACATTGTTTGAAAACTTATTGTTTGAAGTTGAACTGTTCCTGATTCAGCAACCGCTCCAGGACAGCCTGGCTTATGAATTAATTAACGATGCAAAACAACTCGCAGTTGTAGAAGATTGGTCTGGTGGACAGGAAGTCCTCAAGTTTATTTTTGATTTATTTAAAACATCGGAAGAAATTCAAATCGAAAACAGCAGCGATAAAGAATCATATCTGAATACTGCCTTTTCCCCTCAATCTACGAAAGCCCCCACCAACAGCTATGTTCAATCGCCTTATTTTCAGATTGAAAGTGGTGTCGATTATTCTCTTCAGGAATATGAAGGCTCGTTCCTGGAAACAGACAGTTTATGGGTCAGTGAATTGCAGAATCCTTACTTTGGAATCGCTTTTTTTCAGCCAATTCATTTTGGTGGAAAGCAGCTGGATTTACAACATCGAATGCGATTGGATAATCAATATTTTAACTACAACGTATACAGCACGCTGGAAAGAAAAACTAAAAGTCGGATGCAGCGCCTGGATGTCGATGCCGGATACTATCACTCCCGGACCCTCGATGATACAGATTTTATGGATACACGCCTGGGAGTGTTATTTGGAAACCTGGGAAATTTTCGGAATCGCTGGTATTTTAGCGGAAATACCCGCTATAAATGGCAGGCAGGTGAAGATACTCTCAGCAATGACATTTTTTCAAGTAGTTTTAATGCTTATTATGAGCATGCGTTTAGTTATGCACGTTCATTGCAGTTGAGTTGGTCGCCTGCATATTATAAAGAAATTGCAACCGACGGCTACGGCTATTTCGCTAACCAATTCAGTAGTTTCTACCGAATAACTGAACGGCAAAATCGTTTCTGGGAAGCCGGCATCGAAACAATTTATCAACGTTATTCCCAATCTATTTACCGGTCATTCACAGCGGATGGAAGCATCTCGGATGTTGATGAATCCAGCTACAGCGATGAAGGGAACCAGTATTTTATCCTGGCGCCGAAAATGACTGCGGAATGGGCATTTCATAAAA
Organism: Calditrichia bacterium; assembly: GCA_028284905.1. Taxonomy (GTDB): domain Bacteria; phylum Calditrichota; class Calditrichia; order RBG-13-44-9; family J075; genus JACKAP01. The sequence goes on along the minus strand of JANQQU010000052.1, from coordinate 105,034 downwards.
ATTGGGGTTTAAAAGGGCAGTTAAATTGGAAGAAGAAATTTGATGCGCAATCCGATGCGATTAATCCCAGCTATAATTATTTTATGATCGAGGCGCTGCCAAAATTCTATAAGGATGAATTAAAGTCTTTTGGGGTTGGCGTTTTTTGGGAAAAACAGACGCATCAAGTGAAGGATCCTGAAGAATTGGAATGGGCACAGCAGAATGATTTTGATTCCTATGGACTGGTGCTGGAATCGGAATTTCTGGATTTTAATGGCGTTTTGCTAAATCTGGAATATCGAATCAGTTGGCAAAATTTTCCGAACGCAACGTCTACCTGGGTAGATAGCTATTATTCCGATCGATATGCTCATTCGGTAAGTTTGCTTGGCTGGATACCAATTAGCGAACAACTGCAAATTCAGCTATTTGCCAATTATGATAATGACAAAAGCCAGGATTTGGAATTTAATGACAATCGTAGCACTTTGTTGAATATCGGCCTACTATATCGTCCGTAAACATTACTTTCGCCAAAAGGTTGGAGAAAGAAGAATAACCACGGTGAAGACCTCCAAACGCCCCATTAACATCAATAGAGAAAGCACCCATTTACCGAAGGCGGGAATCGCTGCGTAATTATCAGTTGGGCCAACGCTGCCGAGTCCAGGACCAATATTTCCCAGCGTTGCTGCTACTGCACCAAACGCGGATTCAATATCAAGGCCAATCATTGTCATTAGAACAACCCCCAGGACGAAAATAAAAACAAATAATACCAGTAAGCCAAGGATGTTCATGAGTACATCCCTGGGAATCGTCGTTTTTCCAATGCGAACAGGAACGACGGCATGCGGGTGAAGCTGGCGAACGATGTCGGTAAAAATCAACTTGGTCAGCACGTAGATTCGAATGACTTTCAGACCACCCCCTGTCGAGCCAGCGCAGCCGCCAATAAACATGAGAAAAAAGAGCACCGCCTGGCTGCTAAATGACCATTGTTCATAATCAGCTGTGCCGTAGCCGGTAGTGGTTAGAATGGATAACACCTGAAATAGCGTGTCCTGAAATATCTTTAAAACGGATTGATCGCTGCGGAAAAAGTTATCGACGCCGATAATTGCCGTGGCAACACCTATAATCGAGAGATAGAAGAGGAATTCCTGATTGCGAAAATAGGCCATCAGATCCCCTTTTAAGAAGCGATAATGTAGTGAAAAATTGGTCCCTGCCAATAACATGAAAATGATAATAATGGAATCGATATATGCACTGCCATAATGCCCTACGCTGGCGTTTTTCGTAGAATAGCCTCCGGTTGCCAGAGTGCCGAAAGCATGGCATAACGCTTCAAATAGATTCATTCCGCCTAACATCAGTAGAATGGTTTCTACGGCGGTAAAAGCGACATAAACACCCCAGAGAATTTTTGCGGTCTGGGTTATTCTGGGTGTGAGTTTATCCGCGGTAGGGCCAGGCACTTCTGCACGAAAAAGCTGCATCCCGCCAACGCCAAGAAAAGGCAGTATCGCTAACGAGAGAACGATAATGCCCATGCCGCCAATCCAGTGGGTGAGACTGCGCCAAAAGAGAAGGCCATAAGGTAGCGCTTCGATGTCTGTTAGTATCGTCGCTCCGGTTGTGGTAAAGCCGGATATCGTTTCAAAAAAAGCGTCAGTAAAAGAGGGTATTGCACCGGAGAACAGGAATGGGAGGCAGCCAAAAAACGAGAAGAAAATCCAGCCAAAGGTTACAATCGCAAATCCCTCTTTCGGACGAAGATCCCGGGAAAATTTGCTGAATCGAAAAGTGAGGAAACCAAAGATAAAAGTAATTGCCGCACTGCCGAGCAAGGGGATAACATCGCTGGGCATATCGGGAGGATTGTAATAAATAGAGAAAGGAATTGGCAGCAGCATGGTGCCAGCCAGAAACATTAACAGAAAACCCAAAATGTTTATGACGCTGGAAATGTGCATAGCAGAATTACCGGATTATTTAAATAATTTGTCGACATCCTTCATCGCACGGGGTAAGGAGAATACCACGACTTTATCTCCCTCTTCGATGAGCGTCTCTCCTTTAGGGATAGTTACCTGGCCATGCTTCATAATTGAACCGACGATCGCATGCTTGGGGAAATTAATATCTTTTAGCGGCTTGCGGGTAATTTTGGAGCGCCGGGATGCAATATATTCGACGATTTGTGCGTCAACGCCGGGAATTGAGGCCATCGCTGCCACTTCCCGGTGCCGAATGTAACGCTGAACGGCATTCACGGTGATGAGCTGTTTGCTCACAACAGCATCCATACCGATGGTCGGCGTAATTGGCATGTATTCCATATTGTTCACCAGGGCGATTGTGCGCGGCACCCTTAAATGGCGGGCGACCAGGCTGGCAATAATGTTGGTTTCATCGCTGCCGGTGACGGCGATAAACGCATCCATATCTGTGATGCCTTCTACAGCAAGAAGGTCTATATCGGTGCCATCACCATGGATAATCAGCGATTGCGGAAGTAGATCGGCAATCTCTTCCGATTTGGACTGGTTACTTTCAATAATCTTCACATTGATATTACCGGATATATTCCGGGCAACAAACTGGCCGATTAGTCCACCGCCAAGAATCATGATATTGCGAATCTGGGTATCGACTTTTCCGGTAAACTTGATAATTTCCGGCCAATACTTTGGTGAGCTGCAGATAAACAACTGATCCCCGGCGGTGAGGATATCATTTCCGCGGGGAATAATAGTTTGCTCTTTTCTGTTGATGGCGACAATTCGCATGGGCAGATTGGTAATTTCTTCCCCGAGGTCTTTCAGGGGGATGCGTAATATTGGCGAGCTCTGTTCAAGGCGAATGCCGATTAGCTGAATGCGGCCATTTTCTAACTCAACAATATCAGTCGCAACAGATTGACGGATGAGGCGAAGAATAGCCTCGGCGGTCTCTTTTTCGGGATGAATAATCAGGTCCGGGCCCAGCTCCGAAGCGGGAATGATGAATTCCGGCGATGTGTATTCATAGTTGCGCACCCGGGCGATCGCCGTGGAGACGCCGGCTTTTTTGGCCATCTGGCAGGTGATGATATTTACTTCATCATTATTGGTGACAGCGACAAAGATATCGCAGCTGCGAATATTAGCTTGTTTAAGCACCTGAAAACTGGCACCATTACCTTCGATGACAAACGCATCGAGCAGTTCGCTGGCTCGTTTAACTTTCTGTGCATCGGATTCAACCAGCGTAATATCATTTTCATGACAGAGGCGTTTCGCCAACTGCAATCCAACATCTCCGGCGCCAACAATTACGATCTTCATAAGCTAGTAATATCGCTATTTAAATATTTTTTGAAAAACTGAAATGGCATAATCGATATCTTCATCGTTTACACCAAGATGGGTAACAGCGCGCACTCGGCTGCCACCAAAACCAAACATATGTATGCTGTTTTCTGCTAACTTCGCGATCAATTCATCAACTGTCACCCGGGTTTGATCAACCTCAAATATGACAATGTTTGTTTGAACTGTACTGAGATCGAGGGTAATGCCGGGTAATTCCGCGATTGCTGCCCCAAAGTGACGTGCGCGATCATGGTCTGCTTCCAGCAGCGGTAAGTGATTGTCCAATGCGTGCAAGCAGGCTGCAGCGAGTATGCCGCCCTGGCGAACGCCGCCGCCATAGGCTTTACGGTAAAAGTGGGCGCGTTTTATAAATGCAGCAGTGCCAGCTACGACAGAGCCTACCGGTGCACCCATTCCCTTGGAGAAACAAAGGGAAACCGAATCAAAATATTGGCAATATTGCTTAAGGCTGATGCCACTGGCAACAACAGCATTCCACAGGCGGGCGCCGTCGAGATGAAGCGGAAGTTGACGGGATTTCGCAAAAGCGGATATTCTCTCAATTTCGGAGAAAGGATAAATTGTCCCCCCGGCGCGATTGTGCGTATTCTCCAGGCAGATAATACCGGTTTGTGGATAATGATCATCATCCGGGCGAATGATGGCGGAAATTTGCTCTACGGTAATCACTCCGTGTTGCCCATGCAAGGGATGTAACTGGACCCCTGCCAGCATTGCCGGTGAGCCGGATTCATAATTAAATATATGAGAATTAATGTCGAGAATTGCTTCCTGCCCGGGGGATGTATGCGCATTTAAGCAGACCTGATTTCCCTGGGTGCCGCTGGTGACAAAGAGTGCAGCTTCCATGCCGGTAAGTGCTGCAACGCGTTCCTGTAGCTCATTGATCGTTGGATCTTCCCCGAATACATCATCTCCGACAGCAGCATCCATCATCGTTGCCCGCATACCGGCTGTCGGTTTGGTTAGCGTGTCACTGCGCAGGTCAACATTTCTCATGCCCGCTCTCCTCATGGAAAAAAATTCGCTATATTACCTCAATCGCGATGAAAATACGGCAGACTTTTCAGTAATGCAAGCACTTGTACACGCTTGATTTCAAAGCTGATAAATGAAAATGATTTCAGGGAGACGGAATAATTTAAATTAATGATTTGCTGATTTGTGAAATGAATCTTCTTCAAAAACAATTTTTGAAGCAAATTCGTAAGCATGATTTTACTGGGGATTATAATCTGAGGAATAGGTAAGCACTAGATTAATCCAAGAGGAATTTTTACATATGAATTTCGTTGCTTTTTTTGCATCACCAACTCTGGAGGCCGTTTCGCAAGACATTATAGCCTTTTTGCTCTATGATCTGGCGAACGAAAACACCGCAAACCTGAATGAAAGTGCTGTGAATAAAGTCTTCTTTGAAAGTATTGATGAAGGCGCTAAAAACATTTTAAAGAGTAGCCAAACTAAAAAGAGGATTTTGGACGCTCTGCAAAAGAACGATAATGCTGAAAATTTTGATCAGTTTCTTGAAACAGGACAACCGTTAGATAGTGAATATTTTGTCGCCAGATTCTCCGAGGTGATTAGCCGAAAGAATGCGAAAAAAATTGTACCGCTATTTTTGGGTAGTTTCCGGCGTCGCGTCGCCGATGATGAGGAATTATCCAACTCAATCTTTGCAGCCTACAAAGAACATCTCCGTAAAGGGCAATGGGATTTAAATGATGATGCCCGTGACGAACTGTCTGGCTTTTTAACCAGCAAAAACGGCAAACATGTTCCGGAGGAAGACGAAAGTTCGCACGGAGAAGATTCCGCACTGGAAGTTGTTTATTTTAAAAACAATCAGTCTGGTCAGCTGGTTTATTGGAATCAGCATGAATTTGTTCTGCCGGTCCGTGGATTGCGAAAAATTGAATCAAGCTTAAAGGATTCTTCTTTCTTATGCATTACCGGCGCTGCTGGCTGTGGCAAGTCCGCCCTGATCTCGGCGTATATTAATAATCAGGTCGCGAACGAAGAAGTTGCCGTCAAAGATGTTTACTATTATCGCTTTATGGAAGTTGTCTCGGATTACGAAGCTTTTACCAGCAGCCTTACGGCATTTCTGGAGAGCCAGGAGCTGGAAAATGCTGATGTTTATGATGAAGACCTTGCCGGAATGCTCGCTAACTCTCGCGGCATTTACGTGCTGGACGATTTTCATCATGTGCTGGACGAACGGCTGAGTGAACTGTTGCAAAAGTTCTGGCGGGCAATTTCCGATGCAGAGGGCTTTACCGGTAAATTATTGATTATTTCCCGGGAAAAACCACAGGATCTTCCACTTTCAAACATTACTCACTTTCATTATAAAGGTCTTTCCGTTGCCGAGAGCAATGCCCTGTTGCGGGATAAATGGGGACTAAACTTGCCCAAGACAGTTGCACGGGCATTAGCGAAAAAAATTCTTGGTAACCCAATGTTTATGTTGTTTTTCCGCAACTGGTGGCAATTGGAAAAACATACTGATACGGAGCTGGAACGCTTTGTAGAATACATGCCGAAAGTACCGGAGAAAATGCTTAATTATCTCTGCGGGCATTTATATGATTCACTGGAACGCGCCGACAGCCGCCTAAATACTGTATTGAAAGCTATTTCCTTATTCGGTATGGCAGAAGAGGAAAATTGCTTTGCGGAAAACTATGAGAAGATTGGCAGCAGCTATTTTCAGTTACTGTTGGAAAGATTAGTCGAGAACTATGAGCTGATTTCTTACGACAGCAATCTGCATCGTTATCATCTCCATGATAGTCTGCGAAGCTTTTATTATGATAAACTTGAGTCCGTGCAAATTCGAAGAATTTTGCACAACAATGCCGGTCAACTTTACCGCGAGCGCTTTGAAAAGCAGCATGATATGGTCGATGCAGTTGAAGGAGCACGTCACTTTCAACGGGGAGAACGGGAGGAAGAAGCTGTTCGTCTGCTGGAACCGGTGATGGGACAAGTCGAAAGCAATGACATATACGTAAACCAAATTTTGGACATTCTAAAAGATGTAAATTTTGACCTGATTGATAATGATCAGGGAAAGGTGAATGTTCTGTACAATCGCGGCAAATTTTACATGTTCAGCGGTTTGTTAAAAGAAGCAGAAGAAGATTTTCTCTCCTGTGAAAATCTCTCTCCACCGGAAGCACTGCAGGGCCCCATTCTTTACGGATTGAGCCGTATTTCCCAGATGAATGGAAAAACCAATCAAAGTTTCCAGCTATTGGAAGAAGCACTGCAAAAGTTTGAAGCCGTCAATGACACATTAGGTGTGGCGGATAGTTATTGTAATCTTGGAGAAATTCATCTTGGCAAGGGCGAGCTGGAACCGGCCCTGGAGTTTCTTGAGCAAGCGGTAATTATCTACGAGCAAAAAGGTAAACTGGACGGCGCTTATAAAGTTTATAATCATATCGGCGGCATTTTTAGCAGCTATAGCCGTTGGGATGCCGCTTATGAGCAGTATGAAAAAGCCCTTACTACCAGCGAAGAATTGAATGACCACCAGGGCACTTCGGAAGCGCTAAAGGCATTGGGTGGCATCCGGGAAGAAACGAATGCATTAAACGAAGCGATCGGCCTTTATTATAAAGAAATGCGCATTCGGGAAAAGAACAACGACTGGTTGGGCGCTGCCGGCGCTTACGAACGAATTGGCAACATTTATCAGAAGCGCGATGAATGGGATAATGCCATGGAATTTTATCAGGAAGCGCAGGATGTTTTCGAGCGGGCGGAAGATATTCCCGGCATGGCCTCGGTTTACAAAAATATCGGTATCAATTTTCATGGTCGGGAAGACTGGGAAACTGCTATGGGATATTATCAAAAATCCCAGGAGTTATATGAGAAAATTGAGAATACCGCGGAAGTTGGAGATGCTTTCAGCCGTATGGCCCTGGTTTATCGCGCCATGCAGGAGTGGGAAAGATCTCTGGATATGTTCGATCGTTCATTGGAGATAAAAGAACGCCAGGGAGATACGCACGGTATCGCCCGGATTTATGAATTGATTGGCGATATTTATCTCGATCAGGAGCAGTATGAATATGCGATGGAAGTTTTTGAGCGATCGATTTTAATGCGGGAAGAATTAAACGAGCCAGCTGGAATTGCACAAATCTACTTTAAGATTGGCGACATCAAGCAAGCGCAAAAGAATATGGACGGCGCCATCGGATATTACCAAAAGTCGCTGGATATATTTGAGAAACTTAACGATGTTGCCGGCACAGCGAAAGCTTATCGCGCACAAGGAAAAATACTCCGTGCCACTCGTAAGTTACAAGAATCGATGGTGATGTATAAAAATGCCTACGAAAAATATTCCGAGGTAAATGACCCGGAAGGTATCGGGCATATCCTCTATCAGTTGGGGAATATTTACCATGATAGTGGCAATTGGGAGCAAGCCTTAAAATGTTATAAGGAATCCTTATCATTCTTCGAGCAAATTGGCGATCTGTTCCATTTCGCCCAATCGCTGGGTAATATTAGCTCGATAGAGTTTGAACGAAAAGACCATACAATGGCGATTGGTAAACAGGTGGAAATATTACTCTATTTCCAAGAGACCGCCCAGAAAGAGTTTGTGGAACGAGTGCTCTCGAACCTGGTTGCCTGCCATCAGGAACTTGGCCCGGATACATTCCAGGCATTGTTAACCAATTGCTTAGAGAAGATTTCCCGAATCGGGGTCAATTGGGGCGAGCATGCGATTATTCCTGCGGATAAAGCCAGCGGGATGATATCGGAAATTTTTTATAATGCCCAATAGTATGAAAAAAAATTAGAAGCACTGTGGTAGTGTTGTAAAGTGGAAAACGCCCGTTCGCGGGCGTTTTCTGTTTTTATGAAATCGGCGATTCGTATATGCGATATTTTTTATGAACTTCCCCGCCTAATAGTTGCGCAGATTTATTCATCAAATCATTATCTTCTAAAATCCAGGACATTTCTCCGGAGTGATATCCAATGGGAACGGCGCGCTCCAATATCTCCTTATAGAACAACGCACCAAGACCGTGGGGTTGATAAGCCCGTTTAATACCGAGAATTATAATTCGCACCCGGTTGATCTTCTTCTTCTGAGTCAGGAAAGTCAAAAATCCAAAGGGAAGCAATTTGCCACTGGGAATTTTTTTGAAGACCTGGTTATAATCCGGCAAGGCCAAAAGGAAACCGACTGCTTCGCCGTCATATTCACCAATCAGGGCAACCCGTGGATCAATGATCTGTTTGAAATCGTTGGCGACATAATCAAACTCTTCCTTTTGCATCGGGACAAATCCCCAGTTTGGCTCCCAGGCATCATTATAAATTGTGCGCACTTTTTCCAGCTCATTGCGGAAGTCTTTCATGTTCACCGGGCGGACTTTCATGGGGTGTTTCCTTTCAATCCGCTTGCTCACCCGCTGTAACTTCTGATTAAACGTAAAAGAGTCTTTGTCTACTAAATAAGCGAAAAGATCTTTCGCTTTTTGATAGCCTAGTTTGTCCATCAATTCGATGTAATATTTCGGGGTATGCTGCATCATCATAAACGGGGGCGAATCATAGCCGTCGAGCAAAAAACCGACTTCATCATTGGTGCTGGGATTCATCGGCCCCATCATTTTATCGTAGCCTTTTTCCTTGAGCCAGGCTTTTGCACTATCCAACAATGCTTCAAAAACATCCGCATCATTTACGGCTTCGAGAAATCCAAAAAAGCCGGTGTTCTCATTGTGAAATTCATTGTGTTCATTATTGACAATGGCAGCAATCCTTCCGACAACCTCACCATTACGAACGGCAATATAAAACTCCGCGGGATTCCGCTTAAAAAAAGGATTTTTGTCTCGATTAAATAGCTTCTTGCGATCCATCAGGAGGCGAGGCACCCAGTGGGGATCATCTTTATAAATTTTCCAGGGTAATTTAATGAATTTCATTAAATCGCTTTTGGATTTCACCGGACGGACTTCTATAGAATTACTCACTGTACCTCCTGGGGGTGTTTATATATGAACGGCAAGAATATACTGATTTTCCGAATTTTGTCCAACTGTAAATAAGCATAGACGAAACTGGCGGTGCTGCAAAATGAAAACTCCCTGCCCGAAATGAGCAGGGAGTTAAAAGTTGGTCAAATTAATAGCGATAAATCAGGAAATTAGATAATTCCCATTGACGTTCCGATTTTCTTGAAAAGGCTTAATACCTGGTCAAGATCTTCGTCGGTATGTGTCGCCATATAGCTGGTACGTAACAATGAGCGGTCTGCAGGAACGCCCGGAGGCACTACCGCATTTGTGTAGACGCCATTCTCAAACAGGGCAGTCCAGAACGCAAAAGTCTTATCAAAATCACGCACAAGAATCGGAACGATCGGTGTTTCCGATTCACCGGTATCGAAGCCCATGGCCTGGAATTCCCGACGCATGGTTGCGCCAATTGTTTGCAGGCGGGTTACGCGCTCCGGCTCTTTCTCCAGGATATCCAGAGAAGCCAATACCGCCGCCGCATTTGCCGGGGGAATTGCCGCACTGAAAATCAACTGGCGTGAGAAGTGCTGGATGTAGTTAATGTCTTCACGACGGCCAGCAACAAATCCTCCCAAAGAAGAGAAGGTTTTACTGAAAGTACACATCATTGTATCTACTTCATCGAAGAGGCCATAATGCTCCATTGTGCCACGGCCGGTATCACCAACGACGCCGAGACCATGGGCATCATCCAGATAGATGCCGCAGTTATGTTCTTTGCAAAGCTTGACCATCTCCGGCAAGTTTACCACATCACCTTCCATACTGAAAACACCATCAGTAACGATCAATTTCGGCAGTTTGGGGTCGAGGTTCTCGAAAACCCGCTTGAGGTCTTCCATATCGTTATGCTGATAACGTTTGATGGTTACCCGGCGATTCAGTGCCATACCGAGAAAAACGCCATCAAAAATACTGGAGTGGTTTGTTTTATCCGTAATGAGAATCATGCGCTCTTCCATAAGGGTGGAAATTGCACCGGCATTTGTTTGATACCCAGTTCCCATTACAAGTGCTGCTTCTTTATTAACGAATTTTGCCAGGCGGGCTTCCAGTTCCTGATGCAGCTCGTATGTGCCATTCAGAAAACGGGAGCCGGAACAGCTGGTGCCATACTTTTCGATCGCTTTAATCGCTGCTTCCTGTACCCGGGGATCCTTGGTTAAGCCGAGGTAATTATTCGAGCCAACCATCAGGATTTCCTTGCCATTCATTACAACACGATTGCCATGATTTTCCGAAATCGGAATAAAGTAAGGATATAAGCCTTGTTTTTTGTAATCGTCAGCCTTCGTGAACTCTTTACACTTCGCATAGATATCCAATATATATCTCCCTTAGATTTTGTCTGCTCATATCGTCAAAGTTGCGCAAAGTTACAAAAAAGAAAATGGATTTCAAATGAAAAAAATTAACTCCCAGTGAAATTTCGCTGAATGTGAAATTGCATTAATTCTCATGCACTTATGTCGAAAATAGGTTAAATATTTTAGTGGGACAATATGCATGTAATCGTCTAAGTGTCTGTTAAATTTTGTTTTATGGGCTTGATTGTGAAGAGAGGAAGAAAAACCCGGGTGAAGATTACTTCACCCGGGGTAAATCTATTTACCGAGCATTAACTTGAGGAGATCGCGGGTAGCGGTGCCTCGTCCCATGGAATAGATATGCATCCCGGGAACATCGTAATCCAGCAGTTGCCGGCAGAGCTCGGCAATCTTTTTAATGCCGGCTTTGCGCACTTGTTCTTTAGTACGGGCACTTTCCATTGCTTCTACAATTGGATTGGGAATATTGGTATGAAAATATCGTGGGATCGTGTTTAATTGATTAATAGTACTCAACGGCTTAATGCCGGGAATGATCGGCACATTTATCCCAATACTGCGTGCTTTTTCCACGAAGGATTTATAGACTTCGAAGCTGAAAAACATTTGCGTCATGATATAATGCGCGCCTTGCTCGACCTTGTGTTTCAGGGTAAGCATATCCTTGTCGATATTCGGCGCCTCAAAATGTTTTTCCGGATAACCGGCCACCCCGATACAGAAGTTCGTTGGCTGAGCGTCTTCCAAATCTTCCAGATAAATACCGCGATTCATACCATCAATCTGCTTTACCAATTCGCTGGCGTAACGGTGGCCATCGCGATTCGGAATAAAATTCCGCTCTCCATGGGCAGGGTCTCCTCGCAAAGCGAGAATGTTTTCGATGCCCAAATAATGAAGGTCAATTAATGCGTCTTCGGTTTCGAACTTCGAGAAACCACCACAGATGAAATGCGGTACCGTATCGATATCATACCGGTTGCCGAGCGCTGCACAAATCCCTACAGTACCCGGCTTCTTACGTTTCGGAACGCGATAAATAACATCATTTACTTCTTCATAGACTACTTGCGGTTGATGATATGTTACATTAATAAATGCCGGTTTAAAAGGCATCAGCGTGTCTAATGTTTCGTACAGGTCATTGATGTGCGTTCCCTTATTCGGGGGCGTTATTTCCAGGGAAAGCAATACATCATTTGCATTATTTATTGCATCAATTACATGCATTCAAAATATCCTTATTCTTTTTTTCCCTTTTTCTTCGCACTTTTTTCATGCGCAGCATTGCTTTCTGACACGCGCCCGGAAAAATGATCGGGTTGGGTTTTCTGATATAGGGTGTCTTCTTCGATCAGATAACGGAAGCGCTTCTCGAATTCGTCTACAGACATATGTCCGATAGCGGCAAACTTGGCCATTTCATGCGGATCTTCGAAGTCATACTTATTTAAACGGAGCATATACCGGCGGGCAATGTAAAAAGATTCTGCGGTAACGTCGACCATTCTAACCTTGGTTCGCTTCGTTTTCGGATCGAGAATGTCCGCGAATTTCAATGGCACAAAATGCCCTTCCTGAATTGATACCATGGCATCATGACCGCCATCGAGGATATATTGGGCCGCACAAAAACCGAGGTCGCGGGTATATTCCATATCAAACGGAATTGGGTCCGCACAACGTAGCTCATAACCAATGGTTTTATCAACGATTGTGATGTTGATACCCATTTCTTTTAAGCGTTCCCGCACCCGGTTTTTCAGGATGTGCCCAAAATTAATTTCCGCGAGGCGAATGTGGCCATGGGCATCCCGTTCGACATATTCCAGGTCTGTCAGATCGGCGGGATCCAGGCGTTCCATCAGGCCCTCTGCGAGGACAGCAACGCCATCGGTGCGGCCATAACTGAGGCGTTTGATAATGGAGCCGATGAGGGTATCGACAATATGATCTAAACGAATTTTGTCTCCGGGGAATTCTTCCGGAATCAGGGTAACGGTAGCGCCGGCAGCTTTCCCGATACCGAGGGCGAGGTGCCCTGCTTTACGTCCCATAGAAATAACAAAATACCAGCGGCTGGTGGTATGCGCATCGACCATCAGGCTTTGCACAATATCTACACCAACGTGGCGAGCGGTGTGGTAACCGAATGTCGGAATACCATGGGGAAGATCGAGGTCATTATCGATCGTTTTTGGAACATGCACGACGTGGATGCGACCCTGGGCAGCCTGTTCAATATTCATTGCACTAAAGGCGGTATCGTCACCACCAATAGAAATAAGCTTGTCAACATCCAGGCGTAGCAAAGATGTTACGGCATATTCGAGATGCTTTTTATTCTTGGTTGGATTATCTCTTGCCGTGCCGAGATAAGATCCTCCGCGAAAGTGAATACGACTGGTATTTTCGATTGACAATTCCTTTACGTGAGAAATATCGCCCTGCATAAGCCATTTGTAACCTTCCATAATACCGACGACTTCGACACCTTCCAGCTCTGCCCGAATGGTTGCCGCACTAATTACACTGTTAATGCCCGGTGCAGGACCACCGCCGACAAGAATCGCGAGTTTCTTCTTGGTACGTTTCATTTTTCCCTCTGATCTGGTTTTGTATTGTATTGTTTCCCGTATGCTTTCTCTGTTTTAAGTTGGCAAAGATAGCACAAAGTTGAAGAGATTTCAACTTTAATTGCGCTCAAAAGTGATCACATAAGTGGATGGGCAGTAGGGTGGAATGCTGGTAAAATAAAGCCTGTGAATAATCCTTGTGGTTTTCACAGGCTGAGATAAAGTGTTAGAAAATTAGCGAATCAGGAGCATCGGGATTGTACTCTGGCTGTTTGTTGTGCGTATATTTAAATAATAAATCCCGGAAACGACCGGCACTCCGGCACTATTGCGTCCGTCCCACCGAAACGCATATGAGCCGGCCGGTTGCGTGATGGCTGGCATTTCTTTTACCACTCGTCCAAGAAGGTCATAGATAATGATAATTCGCTGACTTACTCGGGAAAGATGATAGCGCACGGTTGTTTCGGGATTGAATGGATTCGGAAAATTCTGTTCCAGCGTCAATTCCCGGGGGAGAGCGGTTCCTGACGAAGAAATTCCCAGAACGCCCTGATTCTCTACAACAGTATAGTATTGGTTCGCTGTGAAATCGGAAAGTGTGTCGGTATCTCCGCCGGGCCACTGAAGCAATAAGGTGTCCACGGTGAGGGCGTCTCCAATGCCGAAATGCTGCCAGTAAGAGTTCTGGCTATTATAACCATGTTGGGAAGCGATTTCCCGCATTTGCCAAACCGAAGAATTTGCAGTCATTGATTTTATATGAATTCGGGCGCCCACGGCGGAGCGATTACTAGTAGTGCCAATACCTTTAATGCAAATCCAGTTGCGCCCGGTCTGCTCGTTTCTGTAGAGAAAATTGTTCTCATTATTTATGTTACTCATGTAAATATCAAGATCACCATCCCGATCGATGTCTCCCATGCTAACGCTAAAAGTGCTGCCACCGTTTTCGACAATATCGCCACTGCTGATTTTCGTAAAGGTGGTATCATCATTGTTAGTATAAAGAAAGGCGTTTTCTCCATTGGCATTGCCGGCAATCAAATCGAGATCACCATCGTTGTCAAAATCTCCCCAACCGCTGCCAACGGTAAACCCACCATCACTGGAGAGCGAGCCAGCATCCATCGGAGTCAGCATATAATCAGGCGCACCACTATTACGATAGAGGCGATTGTTTGCGCCGAGAATATTTGCAACAAAGAGATCGAGATCGCCATCGTTGTCAAAATCTCCCCAGCTGGCTCCCAGGCTGCTCAGGCCATCACTAAAGACTGTTTTCGTAAATGTTACATTTCCCTGGTTTATATAAAGAATGTTGTTCTGGTTGCCACCATTGGCGACGAACAGATCGAGATCGCCATCATTGTCGTAATCACCCCAGACAGCGCTGATAGAAGGCGTAACATCTGTCACCAGAATATCGCCGCTTACCCGGCTAAAATTTCCATCACCATCATTCAGGTAGAGAAAGTTTGCCTGGTTAAAATTGAGGACAAAGAGATCGAGATCGCCATCGTTCTCGACATCCAGCCAGCTACTGATGTTGGAATTTCCCCCGTCGCTAACCGGTGGAATATTGCTGAGCGTGAGAAAGCTGCCATCTCCATTATTCTCGTAGAGCAGATTGTTGATATTTTCCCGGTTGGCGACAAACAGATCTACATCGCCATCATTGTCGTAGTCGGCCCAGGTTGCACCGATAGAGGGGGTATTGTCGGTTACCATGGGAATATTCAGTATAGCGCTAAACGCTCCCATCCGGTTATTCTGGAAGAGCGCATTATTTTCCGCTGAAATATTTCCATTGGCGACAAACAGATCGATAAAACCGTCATTGTTAAAATCGACCCAGCTACTGCCGGTGGAATTGCCGCCTCCATTGACCGCTGGCCCATCGGTAATTCTGGTAAACGTTTGCGCGCTTAATGGCAGACTCCCAAAAATAAGGGAAACGAGAAACAGAGTTAATAAATCCCGAGACATTTTACCTCCATTGATGTAAGGATTAACTGAACAGTTTGTGTTCCTTTAACGTCATGCGGATTAAATAAAATAGCGGAATGATATTAACCGGTCGGAAAGTGTTGCTAAGCGGAAGGTGGCTGTTCCAGGATGGAGAATTGGTGGGAACCGCTTCCGCAGATTAGTCCGGAGAGTTGCCTAAAAGGACATCGAGACGATCACGATAATTTCTGCTCAGCTTCAACTCTACTCCGTTCGTCAGGCGAACGATGTATTCGCCATGGTCATGAGGGTGCAGAGACTTAACGGCATCAATATTGATGATTGTGGAGCGATGGATACGCAGGAAGTGTTCGGGATTTAGTTCGGATTCGATATGTTGCATCGTTTGCCGCATCAAATGAGTGCGTTTACCGCAATGCAGTTTGATGTAAATTCCGGCAGCTTCAATCCAGTCAATTTCCTCGGTGCGGACGAAGTGAATTGTCCCGGCAGATTTTACGGCAATGCGTTTAAGATACTGTTCGTTGCTGGTTGTTTGATTGCCGGATTGAATATCTGCCAGCATAGCGAAGATTTTTTGATTGATGGTATTTTCTTCCGGGCGCTTCAATTGTGCCCGCACATGATCCAGCGCGGCATAAAAGCGGTCATCATCGAATGGTTTGAGGAGATAATCTACGGCGTGTACTTCGAATGCTTTTAAGGCATACTGATCATAGGCTGTTACAAATATGATTAAGGGGAGTTTATCCGCTGGTAATTGCTGGACAACGCCAAATCCGTCCAGATCCGGCATTTGTATATCAAGAAAAATGAGATCTGGCCGCAGGCTGTTTATGGCTGCCAGTGCCTCGACACCATTTGCGCACTCCTCAATCAGCTCGAAATCTGATTGGGTTGCCAGCAAGCTATTTAGCCGTTTTCTGGCAAGCACCTCATCATCTATAATGATTGTTTTATAGCTTTTAGGCATCCTGATTTTCTCCGGCTGAAAAAGGAAACTCAATATCTACCCGCCAGCCGCCATTTTGCGGAGAATGAATTTGCACCGATTGAGCGTTGCCATAAAGGCGTTCGAGGCGGGAGCGGGTGTTTGTCAGCCCGACGCCTTCTCGAATATTCCCTGCTATGTTACCAATGCCATCATCAACCACGGTTAATTGCAAGGTGCCGTTATTGCGCCGGGCCTGAATGGCGATAACACCAGCAGTCGACTGCGGCGCAATGCCATGGCGAATTGCGTTTTCCACCAGTGGCTGCAATAAGAGATTTGGCACCCGGGCAGAGAGCGTTTCCGGCGCGATATCATAATCAATCTTTAAGCGATCCTGGAAGCGGATTTGTTCGATTGCGAGGTAGCGATTTAGTATATCCAGTTCTTGTTTGAGGGAAACTTCCTGCACGCCGACATTTTCCAATGTTGCTCGCAATAATTCGCTGAGGCGGACAAGCATGCTGCGTGCGGTTTTTTTATCTTCGTCCATCAGGGATGAAATTGCGTGAAGCGTATTGAAGAGAAAGTGGGGATGCAGTTGCATCTTTAGCGCCTGCAGCTGCGCTTGGGCCAATTGCGTTTCCAATTGCGCTGAGATTAGTTTGTGTTGTTGATATTTCCGGTAGGCATCGAGACTGAAAATGATAACCAACACTGTCCAATACATCACCAGGCTATCCAAACTACCGGTGATGATACCCATTCGGGCAACGGACATCATGGCAAGCACCGGCTGCTGCAGTTGTCCGAAAAAGTCGAAAACGGTGAAATTAAATAACAATGCCGCAACGCGATGCAGCGGTGCAAGTAATAAGCTAAATCCAATGTGGATAAAGATATTTCTAAATCTTTGTGGTTGCTCCAGTGTGAATTTTTTGGTGAGCCAATAAATCAGGGGCGTCAGCGCTGCCCAGGTCCAGTAATTGGTCATGCGATAAGTGAAATTCTGAAACCAGTTAAATGGATTCCCCCGACTGATATCATAAATATGCGCCTGAAGCACATATAATAGTCCCAGCCCGGTCCAGAGAGCGAACACCAGCAATGATGTTCGCCAGTATTTTTGAATGTAGTTTCGCATGGCTGTCGAGGGAAACTAGCCTTTCTCCAGGGATTTATAGTATTGACAATACTGCTGCAACGGGCAAATATCGCATTGTGGCCTTTGTGCTTTACAAATCTTTCGTCCATGCCAGATCAACCAATGATGGGCGAGGCTCCACTGATTTTCCGGAATATTTTCCATCAGCTGATTTTCCGTTTTTCGTTCATTTTTTGCTTCAGCCAGTCCAATGCGGTTGGATACCCGAAAGACGTGAGTATCGACGGCGATGGCGGGAATATCGAAAGCGACACTCATAACCACATTGGCAGTTTTCCGGCCAACGCCGGGTAGACGTTCCAACTCCGCACGGGTTCTCGGGACTTCACCATTGTATTCTTCCTGCAAAATTTTCGCGGTAGCATGCACATTTTTCGCCTTACTGCGGAAGAGGCCGACCCGCTTGATTTTTTCTTCCAGCTCGGGCAGGCTAAGACTGGCAATAGCGGCCGCATCGGGATGATCTGCGAAAAGCGGCCGGGTAATTTTATTAACCTGATCATCAGTACTTTGCGCTGACATGATCGTAGCGATGAGTAGCTGAAAATCGGTATCAAATTCAAGGGCAGTTGTTGTATCGCCGTAAATATCGGCGAGAATTTTCAGGACCATTTTCCGATCTTTTTCCGGGAGCACCTGTTTCCTCCTGTTCGTTTTCCTTATGCATATCGTTCTTCACATTAATAACCAGATATGGCAGGAAAAGCAATGACTAAACACGCTTCCGCCAATAATAAAAATGCCGGTCTGCAAAGACCGGCATTTTGGAAAAACGAATAAGAATATTTGATCAATCGTTCGGGATTTTACTAATGTTTATGCTTCCCGGGCGAAATCATACATCGGAAATCGCAGGCACATTTCCCGGATTTCCGCTTTTACTTTCGCCTGAACATCTGCCTGGTCCGGCGCTTTCAGGACCCGGTCCATCATCTGGGCAGTGGCCTTCATTTCTGTTTCCTTGAAACCACGAGTGGTCATTGCTGCCGTGCCGAGGCGGATACCACTGGTAACGAAGGGGCTGCGTTTGTCAAATGGTACCATGTTCTTATTAACAGTGATCCCGGCAGCATGCAGTGCGTTTTCCGCGTCCCGGCCTGTGATGTCCTTATCGGTAAGATCTACCAGCATAACATGGTTTTCAGTACCGCCGGAAACAATCTTATAACCCAATGCCATTAATTCATTCGCCAGTGCCTGGGCATTTGCTATAATTTGGGCCGCATATGTTTTAAAGGAGGGCTGCAACGCTTCTTTAAAGGCGACGGCTTTTGCCGCGACAACATGCATCAGCGGGCCGCCCTGCACACCAGGCATAACGGTGCTGTCCAGCAATTCAGAAACATTCTTAACCCGGCCGGATTTCGGGGCAACAATATTCATATCATTGAGCGGGTCTTTTCCCATCAGGATAAGTCCACCGCGAGGACCGCGCAAGGTTTTGTGCGTCGTCGTTGTGACGATATTACAGTGCGGAATAGGAGATGGATGAAGTCCGGCGGCGACAAGTCCAGCCGGATGGGCAATATCCGCCCAAAGGATCGCACCGATTTCGTCGGCGATTTCCCGGAATTTTTCAAACTCGTAAAAACGGCTGTAGGCACTGGCGCCGACCACAATCATCCGGGGTTTGTGCTCCCGGGCTTTTTTAGCGACATCATCCATGTCGATATAACCGGTAGACTCATTTACACCATAGGCAACAATGTTGTAAATTTTACCGGAAAAATTTACGGGGCTGCCGTGGGTAAGGTGGCCACCATGCGCCAGGTTCATTCCCATTACGGTATCGCCGGGCTTACAAAAGGTGAAGTAAATTGCCATATTCGCCTGGGCACCGGAGTGGGGCTGAACGTTGGCATACTCGGCGCCAAATAGCTCTTTTGCGCGATCGCGGGCGAGGTTCTCGGCAACATCAACGCATTCGCAACCGCCGTAATAACGTTTTCCGGGATAACCTTCGGCATACTTGTTGGTCATAACACAACCGGCAGTTTCCAGGACTGCCCGACTGACAAAATTTTCGGATGCGATGAGCTCCACGGTGGTGTTTTCCCGCTCGGTCTCATCCATGATCGCCTGATAAATGTCCGGATCAAATTCTTTAACATGTTTTAACATATCGACCTCCTCTGGGCGCTTGGTAGTATCGGAATATTGAGGAAAGTATAAATTATAAAACCGCTTAAAAGGCCAAGCGCCAAGTTCGCAGGGATACTTGGCGCTTGAAAAAATATTGCATATTTATGATTGAAAAATATTAAGGAATCCAGCTATAACAGCCGTCAGTAATATTTTCGCGTTTAATCATAAACTTATCTTCTTTCGTGCGGAAGAAGGATACAAGTGCTTTGCGCCGACTGTTAGCAGTCGATGCGAAATTCGGATCCTTCTCGGCCTGGCGATATTGTGCCGCTGCTTTTTCGAACACCAGCTTATCGTCATAGGAATAACCTTTGTCATCATCCCGTTTGCCGGAGCAGTATTCCGCTGCGCGGGTATATATTTCTCCCATAACAATATAAGGCTCTCCGTTATTTGAATCAATCCGGCGTGCTTTTATAGCATAATTCCGGGCAGTGGAAAAACTGTTCTGTGCTACATACGCGCGGGCCAGAGAGCAGAGCACGCGAATATTCTGCGGATCGATATCGAGTATGCTCTTGTAAGTAGCAATCGCTTTACTATTCTGATCCAATCCTTCGTAAGCTTTCGCCATCTGATCCATTGCTTCGACATGCTTGGGATCCTGAACAGTTACAGCGTTGAAAGCACGTAACGCGGCTTTGTAATCACCGGTAATTAATGCTTCCCGGCCATATTTGACAGCATTGGTAATATTCGTCGTATCACTTTCGAAAGCCTTCCGCATTACGTCCAGCGGATCACCACCGAAGTAGGTAACCATATTTACCATGGTATTGCGGTTGTCTACATTCTCCGGATCGAGGTCGATTAATTTTTGTTGTACTTCGATACAACGCTCGTCTTCCAGTTTGAAGTAGAGATCGGCCAAAATCTTCAGATAGCTGGCCTGGGTCGGGTTGGCGTTCGTCAATGCTTCATAATGCGGCACTGCACATTCAAAGTTTGCACGGGAGCGCTGGATACTGCCAGCCCGGAAATGCAAAGTGTTATTGGTTGGGTGAGCTTCCAGTCCGCGATAAACGATTAACAAAGTACTATCGAGGTAAGCACTGGTTTTATCGGGATTCTGCTTCCCAAGTTCAAAATAAGAAGTAGCGAGCTTGGAGTAAGTTACCTTGAAGGTGCCTACATTGTCGTTTACCAGCACTTTCCAAAAGTAAGGAACTGCTTTTGCATACTGCTTATGTTTGTATTCTTCCTGACCAAAACTATACCAAATCTGTACTTGCCGGGTAGCAATTGTATCAGATTGAAATTTATCGTAGCTGGTTTCAAAGCTGGCAGGTTTACAGTCACCACCGCCTTCTTCCATTTCCATATCGTCATCATCCTGCGCAAAAGCTACACCAGAAATTAGAACAAGCGCGAAGAGTAAACGTGAGATACCCTTTAAAAACGGCTGCATTTTCAAAACTGTCCTCCTGATTATTGGCTAATAACATATTTCGAGTACAAATGGCGCATCTGTTATGCTATTAATTTTAAGGCAACAAAAGGATTTAGACAAGCGGATTTGTGACTATTTTAGCTTGCTAAACCCTATGTTATAAAATGCTGAAATCGATGTTTGATGCATTAATAATGAAGCTGTTAGCGTAGTTTCTGGAACCAAAGTTCACCGATTGAAGCAGATATCTGGAAGTTGATAAATCTTTCCCGGGCGAGATTTTTTTCCTGATCACCACGGACGCCAATTTCCAAACCAAAGTCTAGTCTGTTTTGTCTGGCAGTAAACGGAATTCCAAAGCCGATGTGAACAGCCGATTGATAGACCGGTTCCGCATTAAAGAGATACCCTAATTGTGTGCGGGAATAGCCAGCACGGATATCCATGCCATTGAAAAACCCTGCCCGTCTTTTGTGGAGCATTTTTCTTTCAATACCAACGCCGAAGTGAGACCAATCATCAAATTCGGGATCCGCGGTTACCAGTGTTTCAGACCACTTCTGGGCGGAATAGTCTACAGCAATATTCCAGCGTTTGTTAAGCATGATGTTACTGCCGATACCATAATGAAGCGGGAAGGCCTTAAAATTACGATCTGCTTCATCAGAAACAGGCACCTGCGATTCATATACTGTTCGCAGGTCTACATTTGCCTGCAGATCAACAAAACCCGCAAGGGCAATCGCGTTTACCGGACGCAGATCCATGCTGAAGCCTGCTGACGGTCCTTTAAAACGATAGCGAATTGTGTGGTCGCTGGGAAGTAGTTCGTTGCTGTCATCATCAAATCTGAAAACATAATTATCCTGGATAGAACCAAAATAGTAATTGCCATTGAGGGATAA
The DNA here is from genome assembly GCA_028284905.1 of Calditrichia bacterium. Lineage (GTDB taxonomy): Bacteria > Calditrichota > Calditrichia > RBG-13-44-9 > J075 > JACKAP01. The sequence continues at coordinate 83,199 of JANQQU010000052.1, read as the reverse complement.
TCCCATCTGGGGAATCGGAGACCAGCTGACATTTATCTGGGACTTGTAGACACCGCCACTGCGCAGGTTAAATTGTGTGAAATTAATATCACCATCTACCTGCTCACTATTCTTGAAATCCACACTGGTATAAGGTTGAATGGTTAGCCCCATATACCACTTTTTCTCTTTCAGCGGTATGGCGACATTCATCCCCAGTAAATTCCCAACAACAGTAGTAAAATTGTTATCGCCAACTTCGAGAGTGTTACGATTGTAAAAGAAATCGATTGTTGCACGAGTCCGGTTAAGATAGCGCCACTGGGAAATGGTATTACTGGCAACCATTATTGAGTCCACAGACGCCAGTCCGGTAGCACCCATGCCGTATCCACGAACGCCGGTTGAATAGACGCGCAGACCGAGGCCTTTTGCTTTTGCGGAAAAATATGATCCACCTTGTAGACTAAAAGCGGCGCAAATTAAAAACAGTAATGTTCGCTTAAAAAAACTATTCATTAAAATACCCTTTCTTTACAATCTCTCATCAGGTAACAGCAGGGACTTGATGATAATTCTTGGCCGGTTCTCTAAAGTTAAAGAATCCCCCTCAAAAAATACGAACCGACTGAAATAACTGGCTTTGGATTTTTCTTCGATGTAAAAATAATCGTAGAACTCACTATCGTTGAGTTTAACCTGAACGTAACCACCAGCGAGGTCCTGTCGTTCATTACCTGCCTGGGTTTCCAGGTAGATATCACCGTCGCTATATTGGTTCATTTCAACAATGAGCGAGGCATTGGTTGCATAGGTAAGATTAATGGCAACACTATCCGATTCGCTGTTTGCTGCTATTAATTGCAGATTGGGACCGGTAATGGTATCAACAATGGTGTTCGCCCAGTCGATGGGAATTTGTAAATTTGCCGAGGCGACGTTAAAACCACCAGGATAGAGGGTATTCAGCTGCTCGAAATCAAATTGCATTAGTGTGACCCGGGCAGAATCGTAAGTTGTTGCATATGTGCGGCCGGGAATGGTATCCAGATCTCCGGCAATAAGGAAGGCATCACTAATTGCCAGAATCGTATCAGTGCGTACCGAATCATCATTTTCGAATTTATAGGAATAAATCAGCGTCGGACCGGCAGTATCTGTCACAGTGAGGAGGCGAGCTTCAATGTGCATGATGAAATCGAGATCGCCAACCGGATCAAGCATTAAACCGAAATTGGAAATACCGGCGGTAGTATCTGCCCAGTCGCTGACAATCGGTAAGGCATCTTCATCAAATTCAAAAGTTTGCAAACTCTCCGGAATATTATCGCCGTTAACTGAGATTTCCATTTCTCCCAATACGGTATCCTGATTGACATAAGCAAAGTGCCGGTCCTGCCAGCGAACTGTTTTGCCTGTGCCATCCACGCCGACAGAATCGACATCTGTCAGCCAGGGCTGATTGACGCGATAGGCGCGAAGCCGGGCACCATCCGTTGCATTACCGGTGGCACCAAGTGCTTTAAACTCTATGCGGGCGTCGGTAACGGTAATTTTGTTGGTTGCATCCAAAGTATCGGTGGGAAAATTGGTAAAACGAAGAATGGGGCGAAAAGTGTAGCCACCCAAATCACCCGCTTGCAATCGGGAGGCGCTCAACGTTGTTGGTTTAAAAGTTGTCGCCAGAGTTCTTGTAGATGATGCATAAAGCGTATCTACAACCAGTTTGCTGGTGCTGCTATCCGTCTGAACAGAATCCAGTGTATTATTTTCACAACTAAAGAAAAACAGGCTGGCGGATATCACAGTCAGCATTAAGAGTAACTTCATATTCAAACCTTTAATCATTGCATAACATAAGAATTCCTGAAAATCGAATTGCGAATATACATAAAAGAGCCGCTCAATTCAAATAGGGATTAAATTTCCCGGCTTCGCACTCAGGATCATATACAAAGGGAACCGTTATCGGTTCCCGAAAAAATAGCAGGGGGAGAAAATAGTAACATTTATAAATGATGAAACCGGCGGGTTAAAAGACTGAAAATTGCCAGGGAGATTGATGAATTATATTTTAAGTTTACGAGATTCTTCTTTGCCGGATTTTTTTGGGAATTCACTCAAAAGCTCTTCAAGGAACTGCGGTGCAATTGAGAGAATATCTTCTTTTTTATTTTGACTGTCAATTTCACCCTGCCAAACAATTTCTACCCGGTCTTTCGAGGGGATGCTGACGAAATATAGCTGGATATTCTGATAAAACTTGGTATCATAATATCCCTGGAAAGTATATCCTTGTTTCGTAACACGATCCCGCTGCCGTTCGCGTGCTGTCGGCCGGGATCTGCGACTGGTCATCGCTTCTTCAACCTGATCGATAGGGGATGGATTAAGATCCCGCATTGTAATTGTTGACGGCGGCACATACTTTTGGAAAGCACCGATATAAAAGTGGGTAGCTACAAGGAAATCAGGATTGCTGTTCACAAACTTTAGCCCCTTGTCTTCCAATTGCTTCCGGACAATTCTTAAAATCTCCCGTTCAATTTCCGGTTCTTCTGCACTCAAGCGGGCGATGCCAAATGTTTTCATATCTTCCGGGTTGGATTTTGAAGAATGATGGCTAAACACATTGACTTTGGTACTGCTGCAGTTTGACAACATTAAGAATAGAAAGATGGACAATATTACCGAAACGGATTTAGGCATAAAACCCCCGTAAATTTACCTTAGATTAAATTAAACGCTTTCTTTTTTTTATCCGTAAGCTAAGATACACAAGTTTACGATACTGACGCTGATAAATGAGAGCGTTATTGAACTGATGGGTATATGCGTGGGAATATGTCTGCAGGAATTTAGCGAACCGATTACCGTTTTAGTTATGAAGATCAGGATCTGTGGGAATCAAAAAGCATTTTCTGCCAGCGTCTCTATCAAATAAGGTAAGGTATTCGATGAACGCAACAAATAAATGACTCATTTGAAATATCAAGTGTTGATACTTCCGCTGTTTGGTGCTTTTTTAAACAGCGCTGTCGATAATTTAGACACTTTTTTTGATGTTTGTAAATTGTTGTTTTTGGTAAAATGTTGATATTGTTTGACTTACGACTTTGTTTCTAAAAGAAAAAATCTTGGCATATATATTGCGAAATAAAGATTGTTGGCTTAAGTTAAATAGTGTTTGAACTTTTTTACTTAAGGAGTTAGGGAAGAGACCGCGGTTAATGATATTTACCTGCGGTTCTTATTTTTAGCGCCCCTGGGGAGAACAGGGTTAGGGAGATTGACATCGGTCAGTCCGAGTTCCCGAGCAGCAAAAATTTGGAAAGCTGTGGTATTCAGTGTCGTTTGAATTTTTGCCGATCATACCTGTCAGCAAATAAATAAATGAGATATTTATTTTTTGCTGACAGGTGGTTCGGGATTTTCTCCATTCTTACCATTTTAAAAATTCCTTTTCATATTCCATTTACTGTTTTGTGGTTGGCGCTGGTTGGCTTTAGCGACAGATGAGATAATTATATCTGTTAAAGAATGAAGATCGCGGTGAGTGATATAATTTCGCCTGATAAACGATAAATATTGATTTAGCGTTTCGGAAATAAATGCAATAAATATACAAAATGAGTTAAGCGGTTTATTGCTGCAACGACTGTTTTTTTTGACAGGATTATTGAGACGATATGTAGACTCATAACCCCCAAAAAAAGAAATTTTTTTAAAAAACCTGTTTTGGCCTTGCCAGGCCCGCATTGGGAATTTTTCGGTACCGTATTTGCGATACTCCCATTATCGCCGCAGTAAATGGCGTGTAGGAGACGGAAAGAGGTAGAAGCATCCTTACCGTCCGGGGAATTCCGATTGCGAACGTATCAACCTAATATGAAACAGGTGTAGAGATGAAAGCACAAATTGATGCAGCCTGGCAAGCATTCCATAAAGAGAAAGCGCCCGGAGTACGAATCCAGTTGATGGAAAAATATCTTGGACTCGTTCACTATGTTGTGAACAAATTGTTTAATACCCAATATTTTAACGGGGATAGAGAAGATCTGGTAAATATCGGGGTGATAGGGCTCAGTGAAGCATTGGATCGCTATGATCCGTATTTTGGCATTAAGTTCGAGACCTATGCTATTCCCCGTATCCGTGGCGCGATTATTGATGAGCTGCGGAAGCAGGATTGGGTGCCGCGCTCTTTGCGGGCTAAATCCAGCAAAATAAAGAAAAGCATCGAAATACTGGAACAAACCCACCGCGATTACCTGTGCGACAGCACTGTTGCCAAGCATTTAGGCATTTCGGAGAAGGAATACTATCACTGGCAAACCCAGGTGAATAATAATAGTATGGTTTCGCTCGACAAACCCGCTGCAGCAGCAGAGGAGTGCAATTTATATGAAGCACTCGAGGACATGAACACCGAAAGCCCCGATAAAACCATTGAAGATAGCGAAGCAAAGAAGTTGCTGGTAAAAGCGATCAGACAACTGCCGGAAAAGGCGCGTTTGGCTATTACGCTCTACTATTATGAAAGACTAACTTTCAAAGAAATCGGCGAAATTTTGAATGTTTCCGAATCGAGAATTTCCCAAATTCATTCCGAAACAATCCGTCGCTTAAAGAAATATATAACGGAACAATACAGCAGCTGATTCTTTGTAAAATTATTACACAAGCCCCAATTCTCATTGGGCATTCGCCTCAGGAAAGATCTCTGAAATACTAATCAGACAAAACCACAATTGATGTGAATCACACTGTTGGCAGGGTCAAATATATAAATCTCATTAAATCGCACAATGATTTCCCCGGGAATTTTAATCATATTTGTATTAAAACCATTGGGGTTGTCGATATTGTCTGTGCAATTTTATTCAAAAAGATGAATATTCTGCAGGCCATGAGAGAACGGAAAAATGTCTGAAGAAAATTATTTAGTTGCTGACTGTTTGCTTAGTATATCTTAAATTTTTTTCGAGCCGGCTTAAGCTCAATGTTTTACTGATGAGATTTGGAGATTTATGAAAGCGACAGACAGTCATGCCTTAATCGTTACAACATCGCGGGATGAAGCAGATCTTCTGGTATTTATACTGAATCCTGCCGGATATCAGACAACCTTGCTGCAGGACTTTTCAGCGGTTCAGGAAACTGTGGAAAATATTCAACCGGATATTATCATACTGGATGCAATTGAAGAAATCGCCACTGTTTTTCTGGTTTGTGAACAATTAAAGAAAATTTCTTACTCGGCGGATATCCCCTTAATTGTTATTGGCAGCAACGGGGATACTCATGAAAAGGTAAGGGCGCTGGAAGCAGGTGCTGAAGGCTACATCGCTCGTCCGTTTGATCGCGCAGAAGTGCTTTGCGTTTTGAAGTCCCAACTTCGCCGTAAGCAGGAATGCGATCAGCTCCGGAAAAACATCAAACAACTGAAAAGTGAAAATGAGCGGTTTGCGCAGGAAGCAAGCCTGAAGAAAGAGTTAGCCGCCATTATCTCCCATGATATGAAGAATCCCCTGTTTATCATACAAGGGTGCCTGCAAATGATGGAGATGTTCTCCGAAAGTAACACTGTCGGGGAAAACGAAAAACATCTGAGCAAGATAGATCGTTCCTGCCGCACGCTACAGCGAATGATTGTTAACCTGGAAGCAATAAATGCTTTAGAGGAAGAAAATTTAAAAGTTGAGCCTGCCCCATTATCATTAAAGGATTCATTAGATCACTTAATCGATTTCTTAAATGATCAGTCCAGGGAAGACGAGGGCTATTTACAGCATGACCTGCCTGCCGATTTACCCCGCATATTCCTTGATCGACACCTTCTGGAAAGCGTCCTGGAAGTTATCCTCAACTTCTTCATGAAAAATACTCTGGAAGATTTTACCGTTAAAATAAGTACCCAGCAGCTGCGGGATCGCCTGCAATTGCATATGTACCATGAAGGAATTCAGGTGCCAGAGCGCTTTCATGAACAGATTTTTATGAAAGCAGCCCAGGCAGAGTTAAAAAAAGCCGGTTTTAAACCAGCCGGCGCGTTGGGACTTATCTTTTGTAAACTGGCGCTGCAGGCGAATAAGAGTGATGTGTTTATAGAAAAAAACGTTTCTACCGGGACAAAATTTGTTCTGGATTTTCCGATTTGGCAGGAAGACTTGGTGGGCAATCCGGAAAAAGCGAATAGCAACAGCGAAGCGTAATGAATGAAGGGGGATTAGGAAAATTTAGTCTCTCTTTCCAAAACAGGCTGCCATTGATCATACACTTTTTCTCCGCTGGTCAACTGAAACAGATTCTGTTTTCCTTCCTTTAAAATTCCCTCATAGATTTCCCGCCAACCGGCATACTTGTAGGGAGTAAAATACGGATTATGCCAAAGCACAGTTAAACATCCCTGAAATTTTTGAACCTCATGAAATAAGCCTAAAATAGTTGGAAGAACATGCGGGAGAGCGGTATTCGTATAGCTGCGGAAAGTGGTGTCCATGGCAATTAAGGGGATTTGCAGCAGGTTGTAAGTGCGATCTTCGCGGATGTTATAAGGCTTAAACGGATAAGCGATGCCGTTACGAAATCCCGGCACTTCTGCGAATCCTATAGTAGAATCGTAACGCTGATCAACTTTTTCGAGAATGTCGTAGGTGGTTGTGATATCAAAGTTGAGATAATGAAATCGGCTCCCGGTTGTTGCTTCGTCAAAGCGGGATAATCCCTCCCGGTAATATGCTTCCGACAGAAAGGAACCAAAGCCACCATGAATACCAACTTCACTGCCATTCTCACGGATAGTGCGAAATACATCGCGAATTTTCGGAGTGCGTAGGTCGTAATCGGCATTTTCCAAACGGGTCGTGTAACCCCGAAAGCGAGATGCAAAGCGGCGATCAAAAAAATCTGCCGGATCGTATGACTTTTCTGCAGTAGTAACTCTTTTTACGATGGATGGGTTAAAATAAACATTACCGAAATCCGGAATGAAATAAAAAGAGGATGTTGCATCATACTGTTTTTCCAGCTGAATAATATCCTCGAAATTAAACCAAGTATCGCCACGGGTCAGTCGATGCGCAATGATTTTGAACAGATCGCCGATTTTCTTTTTCTTTAACTGACTAAATAGGTCATACTTCCAACCGCCGTAACAATTGTCAATATCATGCGTCAGACAAATAGCGCCGGGGCTTTGTCCCCAGGCATCTACCGTTAGCGTAATATTGTAAACCTGCTCAATAGCGCTTTTCAAAACATCAAAATAATAATTGACCAGCGGAATGTGAGCGATTTTCCAACGCGCCTGCAAACTGTCGCTATAAGGATAACGGGTGGCGTTATGTTTTTGCAAATAGACAAATTCTTGCCATCCGCTGAGAAAGAAGAAAGCGCCAGCAAGAACATCGGCATTAATGAATGCTTTCCCATTAACAATTTCGAGTACTTCCCGGTTTGCCTCCCCGGCAAAAATAAATGGGATTTCCTGATAACGCCAATGCTTCCAAACCGGTTCGTCGGTGGGGAAAGGATTAAAATCTTCAAAATAGTTGGTCTCGCTGGCGGTAATATTTATCGAAGCATCCCGAGTGCCATATCCAATTTCTATTTCCGGCGGGACGTTATACAACTGGCAAAAATATTCCAGCACATATTTGTATTTGGGATTCATAAGCCTCGTCGGTCCACACTCAGAATGTTATCGTTTCGTTCGGCAGCGTTTTGCCCAAATTGACAAATTTCTTCACGCCGTTCATCTGGCAGCGGACGATGTTCGTCTGTCCATCGAGCAGATCGAGCAGAATTTCGTTTTGAATCATCAACTTCTCTACGGTTGAGACGCTATCCGCGCGAAGAAGCACTTCCGTGGCGTCATAATCGTAGCGATGGGAGAGAAAGCGCAGCGTTAACGGGCGATCGTCCGCCTGCAATTGTAGCTTGCCGAGCACGTAATCTGCCACCCAGGCGGCACTTTCGGGGAGTTCCTCAGCTGTATCTAACCGGGGGGATTCCCCATTTGTTGCGGTTAATGCCGCATCAAAATCGTTAGTGAAGATACGGATACTGATATCGAATGCTTGTGTTGCCGGATTATGTTTGATTTTACAAATAGAGACATAAAACTCATGCGCAACAAGGACGCCCTGAAAAATAATCAGCAAAGTAACGAGCAGGCCAATAATTTTGATTGGGCGGATAAGATAGTGATGCTGCATGAATGCTCCATCGTTTTCTGAAGATAGTGGTCAGATCGCGCATAAATTAAGCAATGTGATAACCGGAGGCAAGTAAGGTCTCTTTTAGTATCGTCGGATTAGGTCGTGTTAACAATTAAATTAAATAAAAGACTCTAAAGTTTTTTCTAATGCACTGTTTATTATGAAAATATCCTATTTTGAAAAACCACATTCATTCTGAGCCCTTCGTCAAGCTCAGGATGTACCTGTCGAAGAATGAACAATAATCATCGTTATTCAGAAGAAATTTTCACCCTTCGAGAGGCTCAGGATGAATGGAGGTCGCGATGTCTATTTTGATTGCATTTACGATTCATTTTCAAATATAAAATGCGATGAAAAAGAGGTGTTGACAATTAGTAAACATTCGTAATTGTCAACACGAACTAATTATAATGATTCCATTATTAGTTGTGGCGTGTATAAACCCGGCGGTGCGTTAATTGCCAATCCGTACCGGAGTTCGGGGAAAGGAAGCTTTCCATTTTGAAGCTGTTTGCTTCTAATTCACTGAACTTATGCTTTACAATCATCGTGCGATTGGTAAACTCCCGCTGCCAGCGCACGACGATGCTATCCGGAGAGATTTCCCCGGCGAGTGTCATGAATCGGCCATGGTTGCTATCGAGCCAGATTGCCTGCGCATTGGTCGAGTCTGCACAAATCACTATTGATTTAAAAGCATAATCTTTTTCTTTAAAAATGCCGGTAAATTTTTGTTCGATAGCGCATTGAGCGAATAAAACACTTATTTCTGCAGTGCCGGTATTTTCTTCATATTCACCGGGCCGGGTTCTATCGGTTGTGCGAACATCCCAGCTGCCGGTTAATTTTTCAAGCGTGGAAAAGTTTGGATTTGCGCATTCGTACTGGGCGAAAATTGTGCTTCCCAGAAATAGAAGAAACCAGAAAATTTTCATTCGTGACACTCCACAGAAATATATTTTACATGATTAAGAATTTGGGAAGAGAAACGGGAAAAATCCCGGAATGTTATGATTTTTTCCTGATTGTGTCATTTAAATCGGCCATTGCAACCTGGCGGAAAGGTTGAGCTGGTTTTTTTCTGCCCATAGAAAAGTGCCGCGCCAGAAGTCTTCCAACAGAGTGATAAGTTTTTCGGCGTCGGTCAAATTTCCCTTTTGAACAGCGGTAATTAAGGCTGTTAATCCTGCGGGTTTATTCTCTGATTGCAAAGCTTCCGTAAACATGGACTGGGCAGAACGAAAGAGTTGGCGGTTTTGCAGACCCACTAAAAAAGTACCGTATTCCGTCAACTTAATCGTATTCAGAGGAATGTTCTGATAATCCTGAATCTGCGCGGCATTTCTCACCTTGGCAAGCAGCTCAAAAATTTCTCCGGTAATTAGCGCTTGGGCAATATGGGAGAGTTTTTCCCGGGAGGTATTTTGAACGAGTTTCCGGCCATCGAGAAAAATAGCGGGGTCACCAAACAAAGGTTGATTGTAGAGAAAAGCTGAATGGGTGAGCGGCCACATTTCATCGAAATCATCGAGGTCGGCATAAAATTGATCCGCACTGTATATGTTAATTTCGACCCGGCCACCATTGCTGATAAATTCCAGTGGGTAATCGATATTTTTGCCGGAGATAATAACCATCATCTCAATATCGGACCAGGGCATATCGTCCTTACGGGCCATACTGCCATAGAGCGCAATGGATTGAAGGTGATTAGCAAATTTTTGCTGAAGGCGACGCACAACTTTTTCGATAATTGTTTCGCGCGTTTCGCGGCTATGGGGTTGAGGGCCGGATGGGGGGAAGGTGTTGATGGGGGCGCTCCTTTCAGTCGCTGATGGTTTTGCTCCTGTTGTCGCTAATGGTTCCGCTCCTATCCTCGCTGATGGTTTCGTTCCCTTCGGTCACTGATGGTTCCGCTCCTAACGTCGCTAATGGTTCCGTTCCCTTCGGTCACTAATGGTTGCCGCTCCTTTCAGTCGCTGATGGTAAAAACTTAAATCTTTCTCCAGTCTCTTTAACCATGAACGACCGCAGGGAGTGGAACCATTAGCGACGACAGGAGTGGAGCCATATTCTCCAGAATTAGCAAGCACATCCGAGTATCCCTTTAGCGGAAGCTTTAGTAAACACACAATAAAAAAACACGACCAAAGGGAGTGAAGCACCTACATCCCGTATTTATCCACCAGGTAAATCAACGCAGCCATCGCGCCGGTGCCCAGTTCCAGCTCACGGCGATTAACAGCCTCGAAAACATCGTTCGGGGCATGATGATAATCGAAAAGACGCTGGGTGTCGGTAGAAAGGCCAACCATCGGTACGCCATGATCGCGATGCAGCGGACCGATGTCTACGCCGCCTCCGCCACGGCTGAAAAAGAGAATCGTGTTTCTGTCAAAATGTGGTAGCCAGCTGCGGAATTTATCCAATACCGCATCCGGTGCAGAAACACCAAACCCACGCGGACTAAATCCCCCGGCATCGCTTTCGATAGCAAGGATATGATTCTCTTTGTTCTCGCCAGCGAGGTCCGCATACTTCTGTCCACCGCGAACGCCGTTTTCTTCGTTCATAAACATCACTGCGCGGATGGTTCGTTTTGGTTTAATGCCCAGTTTTTGGAAAGTGTGCAAAACGGCGATGGATTGCATGCAGCCAGAACCATCATCATGCGCACCCTGGCCAACATCCCAGGAATCCAAATGTCCGCCAACAAGGATAATTTCATCAGGGAATTCGCTGCCTTTCAGTTCCCCTACAACATTATGGGAAAGCGCATCGGGATGCCATTTACTGCTGATGTGCATATATAGTTTCGCTTTCGGTTCTTCCTTGAGGACCTCCGTCAAACGATCAGCAGACTGAAAGCCGAGCGCCGCCGCTGGAATTCGTGGCAGGGAGTCGTTATAAACAAGTGTGCCGGTATGCGGATGATCATCAAATGCCGAGGTGACCGAGCGGATTACAACGCCGATTGCGCCATATTTGGCTGCCCGGGATGCGCCGCGTACCCGTTGGTCGACGGCGCCGCCATAGCCACCGCCACCGCCAAAATTGCTATGGTCAAACTTCCGGTTGAAGAAAACAATCTTGCCCTTTACTCCGGCTTCACCGAGCTCATCCAAATCATCCAGATATTGAACTTCCAGCACTTCCGCAGATAATCCCTGTGCCGGTGTTGGCTCGGAACCACCGATGGCCAGAACGCTCAAATCCATTGTTTTTCCGGCACTCATCACCTGAACAACTTCTTTGCCGCCTCTTTCCCAATGGGGAACCATTACTTCCTGGAGAAAGACATTGTCAAAGCCATAATCTTCCATCACTTTTTTCGTCCACTGCACCGCTTTTTCTGCCCCTTCCGAGCCGCTGAGGCGATGGCCAATCTTGTTACAGAGATGGTCGAGCAGTTTATAGGCTTCACCACTGACCAGGGCTTCCCGGAAAAGTGATTGCACCACCCGGGTATCTGCCGGATCAGGCGCTTTATCCCCTTCGGGATTTGCCAGTAAACTTATGCTCAACATTATTAATAAAATTGAAATTAGATAACGATATACCTTCATACGAAACATATTTTCTCCGTAGATTTTGGCGGTTATTCTTGATATAAAGACCTTAATAAAAGAGAATCCGGGGAAAGATACAAATTATTTATTCCAACTCAGGCGGAGTCTTATTTGACAATATCCATGGAAAACAGTAACTTCCGATTCGATTCAGACTTTTAGAAGTATTCACAAATATTGGCGTTCCTGTCCACCACAATCTCTTAGAGAGGCAAAAATATGCGGAATATTCCAAGTCGTTTCGGGGGACTAAAAATACTATTCTTACTGGTATTTGCATTTCTGATTATTCCTGCCTGTCAGTTTTCAGATGAAGATCCTGTAGCATCAATCGAAATACATCCGGATTTCCAAATCGAACTGGTGGCCCGTGAACCGCTTACATTCGACCCGGTCGACCTGGAATTTGATGAGCAGGGACGAGCGTTTGTTATCGAAATGCCCGGTTATCCCTTTCCGGACGAAGGCAGCCGGGTTGTCCTGCTGGAAGATACTGATGAAGACGGGAGTTTTGATAAAAGGACGATTTTTGCCCGGGATCTCTCCATTGGAACGACGCTTTTACCTTATCAGGGCGGGCTTTTAGTTGGTGCGCCGCCGGATGTGGTATTCCTGAAAGATACCGACGGTGATAATGTCGCCGATGTGCGGGAGCGACTGCTCGGTGGATTTGCGGTAGAGAATTCCCAGCACAATTTCAATGGTCTTACCTATGGTTTGGACAACTGGATTTACGGCGCCAATGGCGGCAACGACGGGAAGGTTTTTTGGGTAGACAATCCTGCTGATACCATCCCGCTACGTGAGGAAGATTTCCGTTTTCGCCTGGATGAACGTAAATTTGAGCGCATCGGGGAAACCGTATGGGGATTCGGTCTTAGCTTCGATAGTTGGGGACGTATTTACACTACCAGCAGCGTCGACCATATTCATACCATTGTTTTTCCGGGGCGCTACATTGAAGGACTACCGCTAACCCCGCTGAGCACTACCTGGAAAAACTCTGATCATGAAGAAGGAGGGCTGGCGCGAATTTATCCGATTGGAGAGCAGGAAACCCGGGTAAACCATCCCGAGCAATCTGGACACTTTTCCGGCGCTTGTGGGATTATCAGCTACACTGGTGGGGCATTTCCGGAAGCGTTCAAAGAAAATACTTTTGTTTGTGATGTCGTGCTAAATCTTGTTCACCGGGATGTTATTAAGCTGGATGGGGTATCGCCAATGGCATCCCGGGCCCGGGAAAAAGTGGAGTTCCTGGCATCGAGCGACCGCGGATTTCGCCCGGTAGGGATGACGATTGGCCCGGATGGCGCTATCTACTTGCTGGACATGCATCGCACGGTGATTGAACATCCGGAATGGATTCCCGACGAAATCGAAAAAGATCTCGATCTGGACGAAGGAAAAACGGAAGGGCGCATCTACCGAATTACACCGAAAGGTGGACTGCCCTGGATTACACCATCATTTCCCCGCAATGATATTACAGCTGTGGTCGATCAACTCACTCATAAAAACAAGTGGTGGCGCGATACTGCGCAACGATTGCTGGTAGACTGGCAGGATGCAACTGCTGTCGCACCGCTGGAGGGGCTGCTGCGCAATAGCGAAAATCCGCTTGCCCGGCTTCATGCCATGTGGACATTGGTAGGACTCAATGCACTCTCTGAGAAAGATTTAATCCATGCATTAAGCGATCCTTCGGCTGGCGTGCGCGAACATGCCATAAAGATCGCCGAAAATCGGATGACCGATGATCGATTACTCGCGGCGGTATTGAAATGTGCCACCGACGATGCCCCACGGGTGCGTATGCAAACAGCCCTGACCCTGGGAACTTTGCCAGCCAGGAGGGCACGGATTGCAGTGCGGGAGGCATTATTAAGCATTGCAGCCCGGGATATCGATGATCGCTGGAGCCGATTGGCGGTTTTAAGCGGTGCTCGTCAGTCGCCGCAGGTAGTGTTAACGGAAATATTGAAATATCCGAAGGATTGGCAGAGTGAGGGCGCAATTCAGCTGGTAAGCGATCTTACTCAAATGGTTGGGCATCAGCAAAGCGGTAGAGATGTTGCGGATTTACTTGCCTTATGCAGCAAAAATAAACGTCTGGATAATTCACAGATAAAAATCGTTTTGGCAGGACTGAGCGAAGGGATTAACGGACGGAATGCGCCGCCGACGATTCGGGGAGTTTCAGCATCGATCAATCGATCCCTCTATTCTTTTGAAAGACGAAACAATCTTTCCCTGACCTGTGCCGCCTGGGAAGTGCGCGATGCTTTGAAAATGAAACCTTCAGAGAACCAGCGCCGTTTGCTCAGAAGTGCCTGGAGAATCGTCAGCGATCCTTCTGCCGAAACAGCGCAACGATTGGAAAGTCTGGAGTTATTGTCTTTTGCGGAATACCAGGACCGGGCCGATCTGCTTTTTGCTTTACTGGATTCCCGCACGCCGGGTGAATTACAATTGGCTGCGATGACTCAGTTGGCTAATGCCCGGGCGCCAGGAATTGCAGAAAGAGTGATTTCGGTCTGGAAAACCCTCGGGCCGGAAGTGCGAGCAAAAGCCGGTGACTTTTTATTGTATCGACCGGAAAACCATGATCTGCTGCTGACCGCGCTGGAAAATGAGGAGATAACCCTTGGTGAATTATACCTGCATCTCGAGCGCCGGCGAACACTGTTGTGGTCCGATGATGAAAATATCCGCAAACGCGCGGAAGCGCTATTCAGTGATGCCGGCGTTGTAACACGGAAAGAGGCGATCGAGCAGATGCGGCCGGCGCTGGCATTAGCGGGAGATGAAGAACGGGGAATGACTGTTTTTAAATCATTGTGTGCGAAATGCCATCAGGTGGGTGAATTGGGCAGCAATGTCGGACCGAATCTGACGGAGATTAACCGGAAAAGCCCGGAAACACTCTTGTATGAAATTCTTGACCCGAATGCAGTAATGGAGATTCAATATATCAGCCACACAATTAAGACGACGGAAGGCGAAATTCTAACCGGTTTAATTGACAGCGAGACGGATGATGCAATTGTTTTGCTTAATGCAGATGAAGCACGTCAGCGTATTTCCCGTAGTAAAATTGCCGCAATGTCATCCAGTGGGCTCTCCCTGATGCCGGAAGAACTGGAAACTGGGATGGATCATCAAGCGATGGCGGATTTGTTGGCGTTTTTGCAGAAGAGCAGATGAGCAAATGAGCAGATGAGCAGATGAGCAAATGAGCAGTAAATTTTTCTGAAATTTGGGGTTTCAGGTAAAGTTTTATTAATAAAGTTTTGATATCTGTTTATGGGGGAATGCAATGATACCGGATGTTCTGAGAAGTTATGATACTTGGGAGCAAGTAGTACCAAAATATATTTCACTGGAAGATGTCTGGAAATTGGATGCTTATCGTAAAGCATTATATGTATATGAATTATCCTGGTTCGATTGTGAGAGGATGATGAAAGATTTACGTGGCCGCAGGATTGTGAGTCAGCTAATTTCAAGCATTGGTTCAATTAGTGCGAATTTAGAAGAAGGCTATGGACGAGGACTGGGAACAAGGGAGTATCATCAATTTTTAAGATATGCGATTGGTTCCGGTAAGGAGGCTAAGGGGTGGTATTTTAGAAGCCGACATCTTTTGACTGAAGCGATTATAGAACACAGATTAAAACTATTAAGCGAAATACTCGCGCTCACAATATTCGAGTTAACAAAGCAAAGAAAAAGAAAGAAATAAAGCTTGTTCATCTGCTCATCTGCTCATCTGCTCATCTGCTCATCTAAAGGAGTATCCATGTTTGGTGTCGAAAATTTTCTGCTATTCGTTTCTGCCGGGCTTTTAATCAACATCACTCCGGGGCCGGATATGCTCTATGTCGCTACCCGGAGCACGTTACAGGGGCGGAAAGCCGGCGTTGCCTCTGCGCTGGGAATTTCTGCCGGCTCTTTAGTGCACATCGCCGCGGCGGTGCTGGGCTTGTCTGCGATCTTTATGTATTCCGCCATGGCTTATACGATATTGAAATGGGTGGGGGCTGCTTATCTTGTCTATCTTGGCATTAAAGTGCTAATTTCTGCCAACCAACCTTTGACGCAGCAGGATTTAAAGCGCGCCGATAACTGGAAAATTTTTCGTCAGGCGGTTACTGTAAATATTCTCAATCCGAAAGTCGCGATATTTTTTCTGGCGTTTCTGCCGCAGTTTACCAATCCGGAAACCGGCAGTGTAACATTGCAGATTCTTTTCCTGGGGATGGTTTTCAATCTTGGTGGAACGATCGTCAACCTGTTTGTTGGCTTGTTCTTCGGCTCAGCCGGCAACTGGATTCTCGGACATCCGCTGGCCCGCCGTATTCAGGCCTGGATAACCGGCAGTGTCTTCGTTGGACTGGGAATTAATCTCGCCATGTCAGATCAAAAATAATCATTGCGTCTATTCACAGTTGCTTTCGTCTACAGATAAAAATCTGAAGATAACGAAAGGAGAATTCTGTGAAATTTTCGCTGAAAAAATGGTCTTTCTGGGGAATCGGCACCGGCTCGGGATTATTTGCCGGCTGGTTGGCCACTTGCTCGGTATGCTGCGCGCTGCCGTTTCTGGCTGCATTAGGCTTAGGCAGCCTGGGTATTTCATTGACGGATTGGATCTTACCCTTTAAACCCTACCTTCTCACCTTTTCCGTCCTATTATTGGGATTTTCTGTTTATCAGTTGCTTAAGCAGCGGAGAGCGGCATCGGCTTGTGATGACGCCAGTTGCGGTTGCAGTGGAGAGAATAAGCAAGGGAAGCCCGGCCTCTTTTTGCCAGTGCTGCTGATGGCTTTGCCTTTGCTGGGAATGCTATGGTTTGCGTCACCGCCACCTCCGGCAGAGATTGCAGACAATAACTGTTCAACCAGTATCGCAACTTGCACCAATGAAGTTTCCAACACTTGTGCTGAAAACGAATCTGACTGTAAGAAAGCAACTAATTGCGGGGAAAATAGTTGTAGCGCCCCGGCGGTCACTTATTTTAATGCGACCATTCTCGATGATTGTGAAACTTCCTGTGAAGCGCCAATGCAAAACGCATTGAAAACTTTACCGGGTATTTTGTCCTGCAAGGTTGATGCAACAAACGAAAATGTAACGATTGCATTTGATCGGGAGCTCGCAAAGGAAAATGCAATTATTGAACGATTAAGAGCAGATGGCTGCCAGGTTGTCGCATTGTAACTGTAAACTTTTGCCGTATTCTAATTGTCGATACTGCTATTTGCGACAATTATAACATATTTAGGGTATTTACATCTCACCCGGTTCGCGGTATACTGTTAAATACCACGAATCGGGTTCGAAAAAATGAGATACCATTTAACCAGTCTTCTCTCCAATCATCGCCTCCATAAATATTTATATCCCATCCTGTTGATGCTCTTCGTTGCCGGAATTATCCCGTTAGCGGCGCAAAATGGCAATGTTAAGTTTGAGCATCTTTCCCTGGAAGATGGACTTTCTCATATCTATGCCCGCCAAATTATTCAGGACAAATCCGGCTTTATCTGGATTGCAACACCGGATGGCCTCAATAAGTACGATGGTTACCAATTTACCCGCTACCGGCACGATCCATTTGACTCCACCAGCCTTGCTGCAAATTCGACCAATTGTATTTTTGTCGATAGTGGGGGAACGCTCTGGGTGGGGTCTTTTGATGCGCTGCATCGCTACAATCCGGCTGAGGATAATTTCACTCGATATCAACCGAAAAAAAATGACCGCAGCAGTCTGATATCGCGATATGTCTCCGCCATTACCGAGGATAATGAAGGAACGCTCTGGGTCGGCACCTCAGCCGGTTTGGCCGCATTGACCCGGGAAAATCGGGCCGCCGGGAAATTTCTGCGCTATCCGGGGCGGCAGGGTGGCCTTGGTGGGCCGAATGCCAATAACATCACTGAGCTGGCAAGAGATGTTCGTCCCGGAAGTAACGCCATCTGGATCGGCACTTCCCGCGGCGGTCTCAACAAGCTTGATCTCGATAGCGGCATCTTCAGCCAATTAATACCGCAGAGCCCAAACCATCGAAGCTGGTACGAGCAATACGGAGAGGCTGTGTTGCCTTACGTCGATTCTCTGATTGCAGCAAAAATGCCACTGGCAATGTTGCAGGGCGATCAGGATACCACCCTTTATACCCGATCATTCAGCATCGACAAAGCGCAATCGGTGATGATTTATGCCCTCGGAGAAGGCGCCGGGGAAATGGTCGATTATGGCTGGATTAGCGATGCGGATAATTCAGAGAAGATCTGGCAAATGGAGCGTGTGAAAACAATGTCAGCCGGCGGGCATCCGTATAACCGGATTCAGTTAGATGTTCAGGAATTGCCGGCGGGAGAATATATTTTGCATTACCAAACCGACCTGGGGCATCGCCTGGGACGCTGGAATAAGCGTCCACCGAAGCGGGAGGAGCGCTGGGGAATACAGCTGATTCCCCTGGAAGATAATGTATCTGCGAAGCTGTCAGCGCTTACAAAAACACGCTTTCAGCATGATTACATTTTTAACCACCGAATACTGACGGTATATCCCGATCCAACACCGGATGCCAGCGGTAATTATACGCTATGGGTGAGTACTGAGGTGGGATTAAATCAAATTATTTTACCACAGCTTCCGGAAACACCGGCAGCATTCCCACGAGATTTTCACCGCTACTACGAAGGAGAACATATCCGCGTCAATTTGCATCGCCCTGATGCGAATGATCCCTACAGCTTGAAAGGCGGCTGGATCAATACCATTTATCGCTCAACTTTTGGGGGCAGTGAAAATCTCTGGATCGGGGAAGGGAGCAATGGCCTGGCAAAGTTAACCTTCCACCAGGGGAAAGCCCGGTTTACTTTTTTTAACAACGATCCGTCGAACCCACATAGCCTGAGCAGCAATACTGTTACTTCGATTATTGAAGATCATTCCGGAAATCTCTGGATTGGCAGCGGGCAGGGCATTAACAAAATGAGTCGCCGGAAGCTGGCGTTTAAGCATTTTACCCATAGCATCGATCCGAACCGGAAAGCAAGCAGCTTGCCCCATCGTAATGTATACAGCATCTATGAAGACAGTGAGGGAATCGCCTGGATTGGTACCGCAAAACCCGGCTTGAGCCGTTTTGATCCGGTCCGGGGAAAGTTTACTCATTATGCCGCTACCGGGAACCCTGACGGTGCACCGTATGCATGTATTAATGCAATCACCGAATCTCCCGTAGATAAGAATATTATTTGGCTGGGAACCCGGGGCACTGGTCTGAGCAAGCTGGATAAAAGCAGCGGCCGCTTTACGCACTTCCCGCCGGACTGGGATAGTCCTGATGGACTGCAAATGCAAAATGTCAATTCCCTTTTTGCCGACCGAAACGGCTATGTTTGGATTGCAACGTCCGGGAAGGGAATTGTCCGTTTCGATACTCGCAGCGGAAAATCCCGGCATTATCAACAAACCGTCCCCGCCCAGGGCAGTCTGTTTAGCGAGGATGGCCCGATGACGAATGAGATCTGGACGATCCGGGCTGGTAAAGATACTACTCACCGTTATATCTGGGTTGGCGTCGTCGGCGGTGGTTTAAGCAAGTTTGACACCGTCACGGAAAAATTTACTCATTTCCCGGGAGACCTTAAACATTCCGGTGCATTGAACAGTAAATCTGTCACTACTCTGCTTCACTCTGCCGATGATGTGCTTTGGGTAGGTACCTACAGCGGTGGCATCAGCCGCTTCCAGCCGGAAACCGGTACGTTTAAAGCATATACCACCCGGGAAGGGTTGCCAAACAATATGGTGCAGGGCATCCTGGAAGACGCCCACGGAAAATTATGGATCAGCACCAATAGTGGATTGTCCTGCTTCGATCCTGTCAAGGAAACATTCCAGAATTATAATGTGAATGACGGCTTGCAAAGTAATCAATTTAATCGGGAAGTAGCGGCAAAAGGCACCCTGGGGAAAATGTATTTTGCCGGCATTAACGGGTTTACCTGTTTTCATCCCGATAGCTTAAGGGAGAATGCCGTCCAGCCACCGGTGCTTATTACCGACTTCAAGATTTTTGATAAATCCGATCAGCAGTTGTGGCGGGAAGACGGGCCGATTCAGCTCAGTTATGAGGAGAACTTTTTTTCCTTCGAATTTGTAGCGCTGGATTATACTAATTCCCTGAAAAATGAATACGCCTATCAATTGATTGGCTTTGATAACGATTGGGTGTACAGCGGCGCCCGCCGTTATGCCAGTTATACCAATCTGGACCCGGGTGAATACACTTTTCGGGTGAAAGCGGCTAACAGTGATGCCACCTGGAATGAAACCGGCGCATCGATAAATATCGAAATTGCCCCGCCGTTTTGGCAAACCTGGTGGTTTTATCTGCTGGCGATGGTTAGCGTGGTTTCGGTAATTGTGTTGATCCATAATTACCGGGTGGGCGTCAAGGTGGAACAAATGCGTCAGATTGAGCGGGTGCGGAAAAAGGCGGCGGCAGATTTTCACGATGAGCTGGGGCATAAGCTCACGAAAATTTCGCTTTTTAGCGAACTTATCCGGAGAAGCTACGATTCGGTTTCCCCGGAAAATCTCGATTATTTGAACCGCATTAGCGATATTTCCAGCAACCTCTATAATGGCATGCGCGATTTTCTTTGGACGCTGGATCCCAGTAAAGACTCTCTCTATGAAGTGATGATTCGTCTGAAAGATTTTGGGGATGAATTCTTCGATAAAACCGGAATCTCTTTTCAGGTGCAGGGAATCTCCCGAAAATTGTTGGACGATATAAGTTTGACGATGGACTGGAAACGACACATCATCCTGATGTTCAAAGAAGCGATGAATAACATCCTGAAGCATTCCGATTGCCGGAATGTTATGCTGGATGTTAGTGTCGAAAATAATTTCCTGCGCATCGTCCTTCGTGATGACGGCGTCGGTTTTTTTCCGGCGGAAATGCCGAGAGCAAACCGGCCGGCAAAATCATCAAGTGTTTCCGCGCTGCCGTCCCAGGAAGCTACTGTAGCACCGGTGGCAGTGAAAGTGCAGAAAACAACCGGCCTCGGCATTAAAAATATGAAAGAAAGAGCCAGAAAGTTGAATGCCGATTTTACGATTCTCTCCAGTAACGGTCATAAAGGAACGACGGTGGTTTTTAGTGGATTGCTGCCAGAGAATGGGCAAGTTAGTCAATGAGCAGATGAGCAAATGTGCAAATTCCGAATTCCGAATTCCGAATTCCGAATTCCGAAACAAGGTGTTGATATGACAAAAGCATGGAAAACAATGATTACTGTATCGATAGTTGAAGATGATGATGAGATTCGTGAGAGCCTTGCCTTGATTATTGGCGGCACGCCGGGATTTTCCTGCACCAGTATCTACCAGGATGCCGAAACGGCGCTGGCAAATATTGCCAACGATGTACCGGATGTCGTATTGATGGACATCGAATTACCGGGAATCTCCGGTATCGACTGTGTGAAGAAAATGAAGGCAATACTGCCGGAAACCGATATTATTATGTTAACCATTCATGATTCTGACGAAGTGGTTTTTCAATCCCTTTGTGCCGGCGCTTGCGGTTATTTAACAAAAAATACCCAACCGGCAAAGTTACTGAGCGCTATTGAAGAAATTCATACCGGAGGCGCACCGATGAGCACTAATATCGCCCGCATGGTAGTCGGGTCCTTTAAACAGCATGATGATGCTAGCCTCACCCAGCGGGAAAAGGAGGTGCTTCTCCTGCTTTGTAAGGGAAAAAGCTATAAGATGATTGCTGATCAACTTTGTATTAGTGCGGATACAGTCCGCTCTCACATTAAGAATGTTTATAAGAAGCTGGAAGTAACATCCAATGCGGAAGCGGTGGCGAAAGCATTAAAGGAAAAGCTGGTGCGGCCGTGATTTCCCTGTCAATTCTTAATAGCAATTGATTCTCGTGAAACCATAGACTACATTGCAGTAGGGCGTCCGGCGAAGGCGCGGATGGGGTATTCGTTTTTTCGCCAGTTTTGGTCCTAACCACCACAATGTTATGTCACGGTTGATCGGAAAAACGATTTCCCATTACCGCATCACTGAAAAAATCGGTGAAGGTGGAATGGGGGTTGTTTATAAAGCCACCGATTTGCGTCTAAAACGAACGGTTGCAATCAAATTCCTTCCTCCAGCCTTCCGGGAAGATGAAGAATACAAGACACGCTTTATCCTGGAAGCAAGAGCGGCTTCCGCACTGGATCATCCCAATATCTGCACTATCCACGAAATTGATGAAGCAGACGATTCCCTGTTTATCGTGATGTCTTTCTACGAGGGAGAAAGTCTGAAACAACGACTGCAAAAGGGAAAACTGCCGCTGAAAAACACCCTGGAGATTATGCTTCAGGTATGTGATGGACTGGAGAAAGCACATCAGGCAGAAATCTTACATCGTGATATAAAACCTGCCAACATTTTTCTCAAGGAAGACAATACTGCCAAAATTCTCGACTTTGGCCTGGCGAAAATGGCCGGAATGGACATTACCACCAAAAATACCACCCTGGGAACCTGGCGCTATGCCGCCCCCGAACAATTGCGCGGGGAGAAAACCGGCGCTTATAGTGATATCTGGTCGCTGGGCGTAACGATGTATGAGCTCCTCAGTGGGAAATTCCCCTTTGAACGGAATGATGTGCCCGGCGCATTCTATGCGATTATGAGTGAGGATCCTCCGTTGCTTAATGAGGCAAATCCGGAAATACCCGACGAGATAGCAAGGATCGTTCAAAAAACATTGGCGAAAAAAGCCGATGAGCGCTATCCGACAGTCGCGGCGCTGAAAGAGGACTTGCTGGCTTTCGCAGATGTTAGCAGTCGAGATAGCAAGGATGTTCACAGCAGATCTTTAACGTCCCTCCCGGGTATTCCCCGGGGTGATATGCAAAATCGTAGCAGAAATCAAATAACACTTTGGGGTGGAGTTTTTATCATTCTAATCCTGGGGATTTGGTGGGCTTATTCCGAATATTATTATGAAGATGATGCAAATAAGCCTTTACGAATTGCAGTGCTGCCTTTCGAAAATATCAGCGCCGATACGGAAAATGTCTATTTTACAGATGGCGTCACCGAAGAAATCATTTTTCGCATTTCCCGGCTGGCAAATGTGGAAGTCATCGCAAAGGCATCGACGGAACGCTATCGCAATCAACCCCTGAATTTAGCGGAAATCGGGAAAGCACTGAATGTGGAATACATTATGACCGGTAGCGTGCGCAAGGAAAACACGCAGATTAGAACCAGCGTTCAGTTGATTAAAATATCTTCCCAAAGCCAGCTATGGTCGGAAAGTTATGATCATCTCTATGAGGACGTTTTTACCGTGCAACGGAACATCGCCCGCCACGTTTCTCATGCACTGGAAGTGCGGCAACGAAATGCCATGCCGGGAATGATTCTGGAAGATCCAACCAATAACCTGGAAGCATATAAGCTTTATCAAAAAGGACGATACTACTGGAATCAGCGAACGCCCGAATCGATAGGAAAAGCTCTGGAATATTTTCGGCAAGCAGTAGTGCTGGACAGCAACTTTGCCCTGGCTTATTCCGGCATCGCAGATGCTCTGGCGCTTTTCTGCAGCGGGGAATATAGTATTATGCCGGCATCGCAGGGAATGCCGCTGGCAAAACAGGCAGCGCTGCAGGCGGTTGCTAAGCGACCCGATCTCGCAGAAGGACACACTTCTCTTGCGAACATATTGTTGTTTTACGACTGGGATATTGCCGCTGCTGAAAAATCTTTTTTGCGGGCAATCGAACTGAATCCCAGCTATAAAACCGCCCATCACTGGTATGCGATTCTATTAATGATTAGCGGACGCAGCACGGAAGCATTGGAGGAAATAGAGTATGCCCACAGTCTGGATCCGGTTTCTCTGATTATTAATTCGGAAGTGGGCTGGCTGTTGCGCTACGCTCGAAAGTATGATGACGCTCTCCGGCAGTTTGAAGAAACCCGGCAGCTAGCGCCAAACTTTCTGGTGATTCATCTTAATCTGGGATTTACCTACGCAACAATGGGAGAATATGACCGCGCATTAAACTCATTGGCACATGCCCGCACGCTATCTGGCGGCCACCCGTTAGTTGGAGGACTCGTTGGCTACATACATGGTCGAAAAAATGAAGGTCAGGCAGCAGCGTCAGAACTTGATAAACTTCAGGGATTGGCCCGTAGAGGACGTTATGTAAATCCAATGTACAGAGCGCTGATACATATGGGGGCTGGTAACGATGACGACTTTTATCAGGAATTAGAGGTCGCTTTTCAGGAGCGCAACGGTTATATGATGTATTTGCATATCGACCCGCTTGCGGATATTGTCCGGGGGGATCAGCGATTTGTAGATTTTATGGCAAAAATTCGGGCGGATTAGCGTTCCTATGCATTGAGAAAAAGACTGTGTACAAATAGAAGATAACGGCAGCCTGGTGAATGCTGATCAATATTGTTAACAATCTAACTCAATGGCGATGGTGGAGAGATGAACAAGACAAACAATGCCCCGGCCTTGCAGGAACGAATTACTCAATTGGAAAGCAATATTCGTCACTTTGAGAAGATTCATGCGATTTTCTCCGAAGTATGGCAGTTAACCAGCACCGATGATGTCATCGATTTTTTTCTCACAGAAATTCTGGCGCTCACTGAAGCGGATCAAGGCACGATATTCCTTTTTGCCCCGGAACAACAGCAAAGTGCCAAAACGCTTTTCCGAAAAGGAGAATCCCCCCAGCAAACCCTGGATAGTTACCTGAATAATATACTCGCCGGCTGGGTTTCCAGTAATCGCCGGATATTATTTACAGAGAATTTGCCAGAAACATTTGGAGCCGAGAATTTACCCGCTAAATATAAAAATGTGCATTCTGCACTTAGTATCCCGCTGCTGTTGGGAGAAAAACTGATTGGCGTAATAAATTTGGTGTCCTATCGGACTGAATCACCGTTTAATACGCATACTTTGCCGGTAATGAAAGCGCTGGCGACCCACTGCGCCCGCTACATCCATAACACCAGTTTGCAGGAAAAAATGTTTACCGAAGCTGCCCGCTTACGATATGCCCTGCAGCGCAAGTTTGACTACCAGGGAGTGATTGGGCATAGTGTGAAAATGAAACAGATTTTTTCTCTGATGGAGCGGGTAATCCCAACCGATGCCCGGGTGCTTATTGAAGGTGAGAGTGGCACCGGCAAGGAACGGATCGCCCGGGTGCTGCACTTTAATGGCCCCAGGAAAGATGGTCCGTTTGTGACTGTCGATTGCGGGGCGCTGCCGGCAACCTTGCTGGAAAGTGAATTGTTTGGATATGTAAAGGGCGCTTTTACCGGGGCAAATCGGGATCGGAAGGGCCTTTTTGCCGAAGCGCATGGAGGCACATTGTTTCTGGACGAAATTGGCAATATGCCGATGGAGATGCAGGCGAAATTGTTGCGTGCGATCCAGGAGGGAGAAATTCGTCCGATCGGTGCGAATGAGACCCGCAAAATTTCCGTGCGAATTATTGCCGCGACCAGCCTGAAATTAAGAGAGGCGGTGGAGAAGGGGGAATTTCGTCAGGACCTCTATTTTCGGCTGAATGTAATCAATCTGCAGCTGCCCTTGTTGCGGGATCGCCGGGAGGACATCGCATTGCTTGCCCAGCACTTTCTGGAACGATCCGGGGAACGATACAATAAAAAGATAAAGGGATTTTCCCCCAAATGTATTCGTCATCTGGAAAACCATCGCTGGCCGGGGAATATTCGCGAACTGGAGCATGCTGTTGAACGCGCGGTGGTGCTATCCCGGGGAGAATACCTGACCCCCGAAGATTTCGATGCGCTGACTTATGGAGAGAACGCCGCGGAAAATCTCCTCTTCCAGCCCCGCCCGCTGCATACAGCCCTGAATGAATTTAAAGCGTTATTCCTGCAACGAGTTTTACAGCATACCAGCGGAAAACAAACCGCCGCTGCGGATATCCTGGAGATTCAACGAACTTATTTGAATCGCTTGATGAGGGATTTGGATATTCGGTGATGTTTCAGCTTCCTTTCAGTCGCTGATGGTTGCGTTCCCTGCGGTCACTGATGGTTGCCGCTCCTTTCAGTCGCTGATGGTTTCGTTCCCTGCGGTCACTGATGGCTCCGCTTCCGCTGGTCGCTAATGGTTGCCGCTCCTTCCAGTCGCTGATGGTTTAGTATTCAGCTCCCATCCCATTAACCATGAACGACCGCAGGGAGTGGAACCATTAGCGACGATAGGAGCGGGCCATACTCTCCAGAAATGTATAAAAACGCCCAATTAACCATCTAGTGAAGAAGAATCAGAAACACACAATACCTTAACCATGAACGACCGCAGGGAGTGGAACAATTAGCGACGATAGGAGCGGAGCCATCAGCGACCAACGGGAGCGGCAACCATACTCCTCAGTCTATCATTTCTATGCCAAAAATCCCGTTCCCACCAACTTATTTCTCCCCTAAATCCCCCAAATGTTACCTCCACAGCAGTTTTTGTTACCTCAGCGTTAGAATGCCCTACCGGTATTTTTTAGCTTGAATTGAGCTTGAAACAAGCACTTATCAAGTGATCAATACAACGGCCGTTTTGATCCTGGAAAACACACAAAACTATCTATCACAAAGGAGTATATCATGATTGTAGAAGTCGGCAAATGCCCGGAATTTGTAGAAGAATTAGCACAAGCAACAGATGAGCAGGTAACCAAAAGAAATGGGAATGGCACTAACGGGACGTCAAAAAGGGCGGGACGCAGCCGTCGGGCATCCGCCAAAGCACAGAAGTATGACGCCACAGATTATCTGCCGGATGATGCCGGGGAGATGGATGAAAATGCGGAATTTTCTCCGGAAAACGCTACCGCGGATTTTAATGAGGAAAGCATGGCGGTCGCAGATTTCGCTACCCGTTTAAGCAGCAAAGACAAACGGATGCTTAGCTATGCTGCCTCTCGTAACGCCACGTTGGTATTGAAGAATGTTACGAAAGAACAAATGAAAGATTTTGCTTTAATCGGTGTTGATGCCGATACGGCGATTATCAAGAATGCCGAGCAGGGCAAACGCCAGGAAATCATCCTGATCGGGTCAAATAATGCCGACTTTATCACTGATGGCGATTACGAAGTGGAAGGGCAGGTAGACAAACGCTATGCTTCGGAAACAGTGATGCGGGCTCGCAAATATGCGGAAATTGCCACTGCTCAGCCGAGTTCTGACGAGGAGCGTGCGCAACAATTGGCCGCGCTTGAAGATGAGGGAAACGGGCAGGTAGCAACGCCGCAATTATCGGACATGCATATTGCCGAACGCGTGCAAATGTACGTCAAAGATCAAACTTTTCGGGATAATGATCGTCAGGCGGGCCGTCTGCAAGGATTCAGGAGATTAGAAAATATAAGCAAGGCAGAAGCGCATGCAACGGTGATTTTTGATGCGATAACCTGGTATCCCAATAAGGTTAAAGTATTTGGCTTTGAGATTAATGGGCCGAAAGCGCAATACTGGGGTAGTTTTGATATCAAAGTATATGCTACCAATTCTCCCCGGCGGAAATTTGTGAAAATCTCTTCGGTTGGTTCCGGTGTTTCCATTAGTAAACTAAATGTAAACTCTGATAAAAAACGCGGTCATTTTACCAGTAAGGGGACGGTTGAATTTTACCCCGGTAAAAAAGATCAGCCGAGAATGCCTTCCGGCTGGCGGCGCATTCATCTGGAGCCGAAGTCCCCTAATAGCGAAACTTCCTACAAATTTACCACCGGTTGGGAAGTGGGTGGCTCTGCTGAGGTCGGCTTCGAGGGTAGTAAGCCTTCGGGCAGTGTCGGCCTTAGTGCCTCTTATCGTTCCGAAAAGAGCCAATCCTACGTTATTCCGGATTTCCGGGCCAGGAACCGCTCTGACGGCACCAAATGCCGCTGGGAGTTTGAATTTACCGCTTATCATCATGATTGGGCGGAACTCTGTTATACCGGAGGCGATTGGGCCAGTCCCGATGTAAATCCTTTGCCGCCCTTGTGTACCGATGCGCTTAACATGCTCACGGAAGCGGTTTATGAAGCACCTGCCGGTGAGAACGGGGTCATCCCCTTCCACTTCGAAATTGGCCATGAAACCGGGTATCTGGCCTCGGAAAGCACCAGCATTTTTTCCTGGAAGAAGAAGTGGAGATCCAAGAGCAGTCGCACCTGGCAGACAATTGACATCAACCTCGGTGCTGTTCAACATGTCTAAAGCTGTCGCCTGCCGGAGATCCATTTTCCGGCAGGCGCTTCAGTAGAGTTTATACCATTCACTTTAAGAATTAGCCATAGATGATCGCTGGTATTTGCATGTTCTTCATGTGTCTAAGTCGCTTTCTGAATGAAATTGTTTAAAACTCGGTATTCATCAGTGAAATTCCGTGGCCCAATAAAATGCGTCTGCTGAAAATAGCCGATGAAGAAAATGAAAGGAGAAAATTATGTGTGAACAAAAAACCCTGGAAAGAAATGGTGATGTGGTTCAGCTGGATCGATCCGAAGTGAACCGGCGGCAGCAAGTTCGAAATTTTAACTATTGTTCACTCAAGCCAATACGACCACGGGAACTGGGTAAAAACGTTTTTGGTGATCGTCTGGAAGTCATCGTCAGTCTCGATAACAAGTGGGTAAACGGCACCGTGTTGCATTATTACTTTTTTGATAGTCCCGCGCATTGGGCAACCAGCGAAGCGGAGAAAAATATTGTCCGTGATGCGTTTGATACCTGGAAAGGCGTCGGCATCGGATTGGATTTTCAGGAAGTCGATAACCCGGAAGATGCAGAAGTGCGCATCGGATTTCTGCGTGGCGACGGGGCCTGGTCCTATCTCGGTCGGGCGATCCTGGACTTCCCCAGTAATGAACGCACGATGAATTTTGGCTGGGATCTTACCCGGACACCGAATGGCATCGATACGGCATTGCACGAGATTGGCCATACCCTGGGATTGCCTCATGAGCATCAAAATCCCTTTGCCGGTATCGTCTGGAACGAAGATGCCGTTTACGATCAACTGGGTGACTTCCCGAACTTTTGGGATCGGGATAAAACCTACTATAACATCGTCCGCAAAATTAATCCGGATAGCGTGCAAGGGTCGGATTGGGATCCGGACTCGATTATGCACTATCCTTTCGAGCCGGGAATGATTCTGGAGCCGGAAGAATTTCGCAATGGACTGCGTCCGGAAGGCGGATTATCCGAGCGGGATAAACTCTGGGTAAAGAGTTTTTATCCACCTTTGCAGCGGAATGATTTTGTTGAGCTGCATCCGTTCGAATCTCATATGCTCGATCTGAATTCCGGGGAGCAACGGAACTTCCTTATCGAACCACAATCTACGCGCTACTACGATATCCGCACTTTCGGTGAATCGGACGTGGTCATGGTGCTCAACGAAGATCTCGATGGCGAAGAACGCTACCTGACTGCCGATGATGACAGCGGTAATGAGGAAAATGCACATATTCGCATCAAGCTGTTCCGCGGTGATCGTTACATTCTGAAAGTGCGTATGTATTATGCGCCGGGTAATGTTAGTTTGATGTTGTGGTAATGCATTGTGTGTTTCTAAAATTTCTTCAGTAGAAGGGAATTCTGGAGGCTTTACACATTGCTGTAGAGAATGGCTCCGCTCCTATCGTCGCTAATTGTTCCACTCCCTGCGGTCGTTCATGGCTAAAGTATTGTGTGTTTCTGGTATAACCTGGGTAGACAGGAGTTTTGGAGCTTTTCCATATTTCTGTAGAGAATGGCTCCGCTCCTATCGTCGCTAATTGTTCCACTCCCTGCGGTCGTTCATGGTTAATGGGATGGGAGCTGGATACTAAACCATCAGCGACTGAAAGGAGCGGCAACCATTAGCGACGACAGGAGCGGAGGCATCAGTGACCAACGGGAACGCAGCCATCAGCGACAGAAAGGAGCGGAACCATCAGTGACCGCAGGGAACACAACATCAATCCATCTGCGGCGCAACCTGATTATCATCAAAAGCCGGATCCGTACTTGCATCCGCAATCTTTTCTTCCGATTCATCCGCATCAAACTTCAGTATTGTCGCTGGTAGCAGAATAAAATCCGCGAACAATGCCAGTCCAATAACCATGGTGCAGTAAATGGCCATATCGGAGTTGAGGATAAAATCCGATTGGGTCAGAGAACCGAATCCCGCCACCAAAATGAGCGAGGTAAATATCAGCGGGGCGGCAACCTGGCGGAAAGCGTATTGAATAGCGCCCCTTTGGTCGAGCCCTTCACTTTTCCCACGCAGGTATTTGGTGAGATAGTGCACGGTATCATCGACGGCGATGCCGAGGGTAATCATCCCAACAACAGCGACAGACATATTGACCGGAATCCCGAATAGGCCGATAAATCCAAATACAAATATCAGCGGCCAGACGTTGGGAATCATGCTGTACAATCCGATTTTCACCGAGCGGAAAGTGATCATCAGAATGATCGTGATGAAAAAGAGAGAGATCGCCAAACTTTTTAGCATACCGGGAATGGCAATGGTGAAGAGCTTGCCAAACATAATCGGCACGCCCATGGTAATGGTATTGACACTGGGAATATTCTCCTCAATCCAGCTTTCCATGGTGTTGGAGTGTTCCAGTAACTCAAAGGAGGAAATCGAACGCACAAAAGCGGTTACCCGGCTGGTGCGATTGCGGATGTCGATCTGATTGGTCATCTCCATCCCTTGCGGCAGGGACATTTGGTAAAGCAACAGATACTGGGCGATGAGTCTTCGGGCATCGATGGTATCGCCATCGGCAGTCACCTCGTTATCCATGGGAATGCGATAATATGCGGGATCATCCCCGTTCATGGTTTTGTTGATGCGTTTGATAATGTCGGTTATCCCAGATACGTAGGTAATTTCAAATTCCGGATGTTCAGCGATATATTCCTGGAAACGCTCTATTTTCCGGAGATATTCCGGATCATAGATGCCATCGTCTTCGCCGGAGTCGAATTGAAATTCCAGGGGATTGACGCCAATAATGTTATTGTCGATATATTCCGCTGCCTGCCGGAATTCGGTATGCGGTGCAAAGTATTTGACAGCAGTATTATCGATAACGATTTGCGGAATCAGAATTAAAGCCGCGACGGTCGACACCAATGCTACCCAGCGAATCGGCTTCTGATACTCGACGATAAAATCGGTTAATTTTTCATATCCTTTATTCTCGTATTCCTTGATCTGATGATGCTTCACTTCCCGCTTCTTGAAAGGCAACAGGGAGAGAAAAGCCGGCAAGGTAAATACCGAGGCAAAAAACGCATACAACGTCCCGGTTCCGGCGAAAATACCCAGATCGGAAAACGGGGGAATGTATTGAAACATCAGGCTATAAAAACCGATGCCGGTCGTAATTGAGGTGATTAAACAGGGCAGAAAATTTTTCTCCACGGTAAAAATAACCGAGTGATATTTATCCAGTCCATTGCGCAATCCGCGATAGAAAATGGCGAGAATATGCACGGAGTCAGCCACCGCTACTGCAACCAGCATTTGCATTACGTTGGTGGAAGCATTGGTCAGCGAAAAATCGAAAAGCCCGACAAACAGCGCGATCGGGAAAAGCACCGAGGTAAAGAGCAGGCCGATCGGCGCCGTGGTGCCCCAGAAGGAGCGAATGGTGAAAAGGAGCACGATCATGATCAGCAGAAACATGATTGGGAGCAGATTTTCGACATCATTCTGAGCAAACTTCTGGAATGAGGTGCTGAGCATTACCGTGCCGGCGAGGCGGATTTCCAGATCGGGATTGTAAAGATCGTTTGGAACCAGGTTGCCGTCTTCATCGAGGATTTGCTCCTGGGTCAGTTGCGCAGATAACGCTTCGATTGCTGCCCGGGTTTCCAGGTAGCCATTGGGAAATTCCTGGGGGACGATCACCCGCATCTGCACCTGGGTAATGTCTGCCTTCGGAGAGATGAGGAATTTCGGCATCAGCGGATCCGCCAGCGCGAGGCGTTTTTTTTCAGCCAACTCATCATTTGTCAATGGGAGATCGTAGATAAAATCTTCTACCAGCAGGTCATCTTCTTCGACATAGGTATAGTTGAAATTGGTGAGCCCATCCACCCGGCTGACGTAAGGAATTGTCCAGCTCTCGTCAGTCAAATACTGCAATGTCGCAAGATTCTCGTTGGTGAAAACATTCCCACTTTTGGAAATGACTACGGCGATGAGGTTCTCTTCCTTGGAGAAGACGCGCTGGAACTCGTCGTAAGCGAGCAGTTCGGGATTGTCTTCCTCGAACCAGACATGATAGTCGGTGTTAAAGATCGGCGGCGGCGCCACCCGGCTGGTATCAGCTGCCAGGGGATTGTCCCGCACAACGGCCATGTAGTTCGCGTAATCCTGAAATGCTTCCGCCCGGTTTTTCATGCCCCAGATAACGAATGCCATGATGATAAAATTGGCGATAATAATTGGCCAGCGATATTTCAGGACAAATTCGCCGATTTTATGGGGAATTTCTTTATTCATTTTCTAATCCTTAAAGCTTTTGAGTTGATAAAATTCGAACTTCATTCGGTGCTGTCATTGCGATCCCGGATTGCTGCGAGAAGTAATCTTATAAGAATCGCATCCACAAAAGAGATCGCTTCGTCGCTGTACTCCTCGCGATGACAGATAAAACGGTATTTAGTTTTGTATTTAACATTCAGAGATAATGTTTTTGAATCCTAAAAGTTGTAATTGATTTCCAGAATGAACCGCTCGGTATGCTCGAATTGGGTGAGCGGATTGGTATCCACCTGCAGACCATTGTAGGCGGCTTTTACGGTAAAAACTTCCATTAATCTTTCTTCATACTCGACCTGGAAAAGCAGATCGCCTTCCCGGTAATCCACGAAGGCGCCGAAGAGCAGGCTGCGATCGCCGACGTTGTTAAAGGTGTAACGAAAGCCGGTAAAAAGATGATTTCGAAAGGGACGAAAACTTTCCAGTTCTTCAAAATCTTTTCCGCTGTCACTATCGCCAATCAGTTCGAGAATCCAGCCCAAATCATGCCCGTCGATCAATGGGGAGTAAAAAGTGTATTCGAAACCAAGTGTGTAAGCAAAAAACGACGGCTTAATCCGTTCCCGCAATTGATTGATCAGGGTATCCTGATAAGCGGTGTAAACATTTTCCCCTTTGACCAGCCAGGGACCGATTTCGCCCTGAAAGGTCATACCCGCTTTGTGAACCGGCCGGTATTGATGCAGCAGGCCGGCCTTGTCAGGAAAACCGGAGATCAGTCCGGGAAAGCGATTGTATCCATTAAAATAAAAGAAGCGCGTATCGACATTATCAAAGAATGAGCGCTGATAACTGATGGCAAATTGTGGCCGCCATTCTTCGTTCTCATCGAGGTAGGTATGATCGGCACGTTCATTAAAAACCGGCGTTCCAATGGAAAAACGATTCGGCAGCACGGGCAATTGTGTCGTGCGCATACGGGCGATGTAATAGAGTTCGAAAACCTGCTCAATATCGCTATTGGGAATCAGCCGCAAACGCAGCGCCAATTCGGATAATTTATCGGCATCGAGAAAATCGCTTTCCAGATCGGTCTGATTAAGAAAATCTGCCTGGCTAACGCTTTCAACGGTTTTCCAGGAAAAAATCTGGTAACCGGCGCGTAGCTCGAAGTTATCGCTGTAATAATCCAGGTAGAGATCTTCGATTTCCAGGCGATTGCGATCGCTGTTGTCCGGATCGTACTGAAAGCGATGATTGGCGCGAATCTCCAGCGGCGCATCAAATTGTAGGGTAAGATCAAGCTGTCCCCGCAATGAAGTGGTGTAATCCGGCATCTCCGCAAATGGCGCCGTTTGTGGGAAATACCATCCTTCCGCCCCAATGCTGCCGGAGTAACGGAGATCGAGCGATTCTGAGAGAGAAATGCCCTGCCCATAACTGTTGGCGCAAAGAAACAGTGTGAGAAAAAATGTCAGCCGAACCAGAAAAGCTAGAAACATGGATTTTATATGCTCAGTCATTTCCATTCTCATTATTTCAGTAGTCGTTGGAGACTACGCTTGTTAAATGTTTTTTCGTCCAGTCCGACTTTCAATTGCCGTTCTTCGAATTTCAGCACGCTTTTTTTCTTGGTCTGCAGATTTTCCATGCGCATGGTGTTCGCACGATAGGTGCCGGTTTCGTATTGCTGATAATCCTCCAGGGTGAGAACTTTCAGGAGGCTTTTCTTCCGGTCGGTATATTCGCTACGCACCAGCAGATGCGTGTCTTTTTCAAACCAGCTTTTGATTTTCGTATAACCGGAATTGCGATAGGTCGGGGTTCTTTCCACAATATAGCAGGGCTTGCCGTTATAGGTTTCTTCCCCGATTAGCTTGTATTCGAATTTATCCAGGGTATTGCCGGAAATATCTTCGTAGGCGAATTCCGAAGCCATAAAGGCACCGGATTTATTCCGGGAAGAAATTTTCTTTACCCGTCTCAACTCGGGCAGATAAAGCCACTGCTGATCGTCTCCGGCGGGATTCTGATAAGTCAACAGGCCGGTGCCGCGGACGTCGGGCGGATTGAGAAACTGGATCAGTGAATAATCTTCCTGATTCTCCCGCTCAATCGTCAGGTTTTTCAGATGACGGATGACTGTGTCCTGATTGGCATTAATCAGATACATGGTGGTGTTTACGGATTCATCAATAAAACCACGCTGGGTGGCATTAGCTTTCTCAGCAATTTCCCGCCCGGTTTGAGCAAAAAGGACTGCACCGAACAGATATATTAGGATGATGAACGATTTCATTCTTTACCTCATATTATTGGTTCGTTTTGCAACTTCAGGTTAATATACCAGTAGAGATTAACTCAGTATTGGAAAAAAGATAAAATTTTATCCGGCCTTTGTCATTGATGCTTTCTGAAAAATTATTGACATTTTACGACAGAGGGTTTTTATTGTAGCAGACAGTTCAGAGTTCATAGTTCAAAACAACTCCTCGTTCCAACCTCAGCCCTCCGGGATGGGAATGAGAAAACTTTGAACTCTGAACTCTGAACTCTGAACTATAATAACAAATACCCTAAGGAATAAGCGAGCAACTAGAAATTATGCATACAGTATCAGTCAGTTTATTAAGCTCAATATTTTACCCGGCTTCCCGTAAAGGTGTAGATAAACAAACACTGCTGCGCATTATCGATATCGATGAGAGCTTTCTGGAAGACCCGGAAAACCGGGTGCCCTGCGGCCTGATCGGCGAGGTAATGGCGCTCGTCTCGGAGATGAGTGGCGATCCGAACTTTGCCTTGTTTTACGGCGAACATTTCCAGCCCGCCAATCTCAATGTTGTCGGGTATATTCTCGCTAATTCTCCCAATGTTGGGGCAGCCTACAGGCATTCTCTGAAATATTCCCCGATCATCGGTAACGGTATGGAAATGACCTTGACTGAAGACGATAAACATGCCCGGGTCGAAACCGAATTGATTTCACCGGAGCTTATTCGCTACAAACGGTACATCGTCGAGAAAAATTTTTCCATGCAAATTACCGCGGTGCGCCAGTTAACCGGTAAGAAAATTTTTCCGGAGGCAGTTCACTTTTCTTATCCCGCCCCGGCGGATATTAGCGAACATCAGCGGATTTTTGGCTGCGATCTGATCTTTAATTCTGCCAAGGATGAAATCGTTTTTAATAAATCCCTGATGGATGAACCGATTGGTCAGGCCAATCCCAAACTCCATGAAATGTTGACCAGCTACGCCGAAGAAATAATGGAGCGGGTGAGCGAAAAGGATTCCCTTAGCAGGCAGGTCAGCAAGTTGCTTCTCAATTTAATACCGATAAACCAGGCCAACCTGGAAACGGTGGCGGAAAAGCTAGCTATCGGCGTACGGACTTTACAAAGGGAATTAAAACGGGAAGGGGTAACATTTAACGAATTGCTGGGAAATGTCCGGAAAGAAGTTGCCATTCGCCATCTTGCTGCGAATGAGCATTCGATTGCGGAAATTTCCTATATGCTGGGTTTTTCCGAACCGAGTGTTTTCCATCGGTCCTTCAAGCGCTGGACGGGAAAAACGCCGCGCGATTACCGGCTGGATGAATTAGAGAAAGCCTCTTAAGCCGCAATGTATGATGCCATTCTGAAATACGTTGCCCGGTACATCGAATTGACCCCGGCGGAAATCGAAATCTTCACTTCCCTGCTAACGCCCCGTAAGGTTCGGAAACGCCAGTACCTGGTGCAAAGCGGGGATATTTGCAAAGCGGAAAACTTTGTCGTTAACGGTTGCCTGCGCTCATTCTATGTCGATGAAAAGGGTGAGGAATATATTTCTCAGTTCGCCATCGAGGATTGGTGGATTACCGATCTAAACAGCTTCCTGACGCAAACACCGGCCAATTATTATGTGGAAGCGCTGGAAAATTCCGACGTGCTGCAAATCAGCTATGAAGCCTACCATGAATTGTTAACCCGTATTCCCAAATTCGATCGCTTTTTCCGGATTATCATTCAGAAAGCCTATGTCGCTACCCAGCAGCGCATTATCTCCACGATGAGTAAAACCTCGGAAGAAAGATACCTGGAATTTGTCGACCGCTATCCGAATATCGAACAACGGGTGCCGCAGTATATGGTCGCCGCCTACCTGGGATTTACCCCGGAATTCCTCAGTAAAATTCGCTCCCGCCGCAATAAACTTTCCTGAAATCTTAAACCAGTTCAATATTTTTTCTTAAACCAGTTCATTTTGCCCGCCAATCGCTTTTTGTAAGTTGTTATTAACAATTGTAAATAACGCTTACTTAAAATGAAGGAGTCATAAAATGGCCAATTTACTGGAAAAAGTAACCGACATGAACAATCAAATTCTACAGGGGAAAGCACTGGAAGCATTTGAGCAGTATTACCATAAAGACATTTCCATGCGGGAAAATGACAGCGAGCCGACAGTTGGTAAAGATGCCAATCGCGAACGGGAAATAGAGTTTTTTGGTAACATCGTGGAATTTCGTGGCGCAGAAGTAAAGAATGTCGCAGTCGGTGAGAATACCACCATGGTAGAATGGTATTTCGACTATCTGCATAAAGAGTGGGGCGAACGTCAGTATCATCAAGTGGCAGTACAGGAATGGCAGGATGGTCTGATTATTAAAGAGACCTTTTACTACGGCGGCTAAATTTCCGTTCTATTTTGCCCTCATATTTTCGGCCACGGATTTTCACGGATTAAACACAGATTTTAAAGCATTATGAATGAGAAAATCAGTGTTGATCAGTGCAATCTGTGGCTGAATGTTTTTTATTCAATAACCTTCATTATTCCTTTATCCCACTGTTGTTTCTCAATTCATTATTCGATAAGTTCCCGAAAACATTGGGAATTTTCTATGAGTGATTATGTTGTATCAAATGAACTGCCAACTGCGGCAGATTATGTTGCTTTACGGATCACCTGTGGATTATCAGCGAAGTCGCTGCAAAGTGCAGAAGTAAGTTTGCCGAAATCGGTATTCGGAGTGAGCGTCGAATACGGTGGAGAAACCGTTGGGATGGGACGGATTGTTGGAGATGGCGGTTGCTTCTTACAAATCGTTGATATTGCCGTGCATCCTGATCATCAGAAGCAAGGGCTTTCCCGGAAAATTATGGAAGCATTGATGAATTTCATCGATGAAAATGTACCGGAAAGTGCTTTCGTGAGCTTATTTGCTGACGTGGATTACCTCTACCAGAAATTCGGTTTCGAAGCCACCGGAGAAAAGATGATCGGAATGTCACTAAACCGGCAGCGCAGAAAAAATATGCTGGGTTCGGTATAAAGGTGGTCGCTTTCCAAAAAGCTTTTAATTGGAGATAAAGATGAAAAAAGCATTAAGCATAGCATTTGTCGCTATTATTACCCTGATTGCTGTATACTTTGGTAGAGAACTGGCCAAATCATTTTTTTCCTCAGAAACGAACATCACCGAAACCCTAAAAGCTGCTGCCGAAGCAATTAATAAGCAAACCCCGATGATGATCGATGACGACACCCGCCTGGATGCCGCACAGGATGGACCAGGCTTGCGTTTCACCTATCTTTACACATTGGTAAACTACAGCCTTTCGGAAATTAACGTCGAGGAATTTCGCAATAACCTGGCACCGAATATCCGGAAGGCGGTCTGTGAGAATCCGGAATTGGCAGTGTTCTATCGTAATGACGTAACGGTTGTGTATGTCTATCGGGACAAAAACAGCATGGATGTCATGGAAATAGAAGTACCACCAACCGACTGCAAAAATTAAGCGTTAAACCAATAGAAAATATAAAGCCAGGGTTGTCAATAAAACTGTCAATCCTTGCAGTAGCGTTACCATTGTAAACGAACGATAGGCATCATTTACCGACAAGCCGCTAAATTGTGTAACCACCCAAAAATAAGAATCATTCGCATGGGAAACGGTCATTGCCCCGCCACCGATCGCCATTACTATCAGGGCGAGCATTAATGGATCTGCGATACCGGCCTCGGAAAGTAAAGGTGCCATCAGGGAAGAGGTGATCACCAGCGCCGCAGTAGAAGATCCCTGGGAGCTTTTTAATGCAGCCGCGACAACATAAGCAATCAGGATAAAGAGCATGCCATAAATGCTGCCGCCGCTAATCATTTCCCCAATCAATGTGCTTAGCGGTGTTGCCTTTAGTACGCTGCCAAATGCACCTCCCGCACCGGTAATTAGCAGGATTGGCCCTGCCTGGGAAACGCCTTTGCCCACCCATCCGCTCAAACGCTCTTCGTCCAAAGCGGGCAGTAGTGGGATGCAGGAAAAAACGCCGATCAGCAAGGCGACCATCGGATTGCCCAGGAATATAAACAGTTCTGCTGTGCCGCCCTGCAAGGCCATAAATTTGACAGTTGAGCCGATGCCAATAAGGATTATCGGCAATAACAATGGTATAAATGATTGCATTGCGCTGGGTAAATTTTCCATATCAGCAAAAACTTTTCCCAATTCATCCGGCGATAATTTTGCGCTATCTCCCGTATCCTTACCACAGCGTAAGGCCCAGAAATATCCGATGAAAATCGCTGGAAGTGCAGTTAGCAATCCTACCCAAATCAAAGTGCCCATATGCTCGGTCATACCCAGATTACCGGCGGCGGCAATTGGGCCTGGTGTCGGTACTACCAGGGTGTGCGTTGCGTAGAGTCCGGAGGCAAGTGCAACTGTGGTAGTCGAAATGGATATTTTCGCCCGGCGGGAAATTGTTTTGTTCAGGCTGGAGAGAATCACAAATCCGGAATCACAAAAAACCGGTATGCTAACAATTGCCCCGATAATAGAAAGGGCAAATGCCGGATGGTTTTTACCAAAAATACGGAGGACGACATCGGCAATGCGAATGGCAGCGCGGGAATTCTCCAGGATGACCCCGATAATAGTGCCAAACACGATGACCAGCCCGATGTAGCTCATTAGACCGCCGAAGCCGCCACTGATCGCAGAGATTGTTTTTTCCGGTGATAAACCCGCTGTTAATCCCACGGCAAAAGCAGCAATAATTAATACGAGAAACGGATGCAGCTTTAGGATTGATGTTGCGAAAATGATAAATGCGACCGCCGCAATTAGTATTAAAGCCAGTATTAGTCCTTCGCCCATGCAGATTGCCTCCATAAAAAATTTTCGCAGGAAGATACAGGATTAACGGCGAATAACAAAAACGCCACTTACCTTGTTTATAAATAAAGGCACTTGGGGAACACTCCATAATCAACTAGATTGTTATGAAATTTTATAACATTTTTAATTCTCGCCGGGAGTTGTTTAATTCCTATCTCTGTATTTGATGGTTATCTTTAGTAAAGATTTAATGTTGCCAGGTGAAAAATGGAATCTTCTGCTTCGAAAAATTTTGTGATCAATGAAGAAATTTACAAGGTCCTGTTGGAATCCGCTTCCGAGGGAATGATAGTCGTGGATAAATCCGGTATTATCCAGTTAGTCAATAAAAAAGCGGGTGATATGTTTGGCTATAAGCGGGGGACACTGATTGGGAAGCCGGTAGAGGTTCTAATGCCCACCACCATTCGAAAAATGCATGTAAATTACCGCGATTCATTTTATGATGATCCTTCCCAACGACCAATGGGGACCGGGCGCTATCTGGTGGGATTGCGGGAAAACGGTGACGAATTTCCGATTGAAGTAAGTCTCACACCTATCCACACGGACGGTAAAACCCTGGTAATGGCTTTTATTACCGATATTACTGCCCGTCGCATAGCGGAAGAAAAAGCAAAATTACACGAGCAACAACTGCTGCAAGCGGATAAAATGGCGACCCTGGGAATATTGGTTTCCGGTGTAGCCCACGAGATTAATAATCCCACGGGATTTATTCTCCTCAATGGTAAGATTTTTTCCCGAATGTGGGACGATCTACAGCCGATCTTGGAACAACATTACGATGAAAACGGCGATTTTATGTTGGCTGGAATGCCTTACACCCGCGCCAACGAAAAAATTGGGCAGTTAATTAATGGTGTTAGTGAAGGCGCTGAGCGGATCCGGAAAATTGTGAAAAGCCTGAAAGATTTTGCCCGCCAGGATGCCGGTGATTTGAACGAGAGAGTAAACCTGAACTCTGTGATTGAAACCGGGATGATTATCCTCAATAACCTCATCAAGAAATCGACGGATCATTTTACGGTTGATGCCCAGGAGAATCTCCCGGATATTCGTGGAAACTCCCAACAACTGGAGCAGGTGTTGATTAACCTGGTTACCAATGCCTGCCAGGCCTTGCCAGGACCGGATAGCGGACTATCTGTTTCGACCAGCTATGCGCCTGAAAACGAAACCGTTAAGTTGATTGTAAAAGATGATGGTGGTGGTATTTCTGAAGAAAATCTGAAGCGAATTATGGATCCCTTTTTTACAACAAAACAAAGTATTGGTGGCACCGGTTTGGGATTATCAATTTGTTA
This sequence comes from Calditrichia bacterium, assembly GCA_028284905.1. Lineage (GTDB taxonomy): Bacteria > Calditrichota > Calditrichia > RBG-13-44-9 > J075 > JACKAP01. Next base: position 42,339 of record JANQQU010000052.1, on the reverse strand, counting down.
TAATATTATTACTAATCACGGCGGCACTATGGCTTTTGAATCTACCCCCGGCAAAGGAACCAGGGTAACGGTGGCATTGCCCCTGAAGAAGGTTGAAGCAACATCTTAACTCTTTTCCGTGGGCGGGGCGCTGCTGAGATGCGAATGCAGAGATATAAACCTGATTTTGGGTAAATTATTTAACTGTTTTATTTAAAATTAAACTGGCTAATATTATAGTCTCGGAAGCAAACCTGCTTACGATAGATACACGAAGGTGGACTTCATGAAAGATTCAAGCTATCCTGCAAATCCGGTCGTATTAGTTGATGATGAAGAGCAGTTTTTGCTCAGCGCGGAATTCACCCTCAATGCGAATGGCATTAATAATACGCTGACGCTTTCCGATAGCCGTGAATTACTGCCCATGTTGGAAAAAAAGCCGGTATCTGTCGTCTTGCTGGATATGACCATGCCATACATCAAGGGCTGGGAATTGTTGCCGCAAATTACCGAGCGCTTTCCGGAAGTGCCGGTGATTATCCTGACTGCAATCAACGAAGTAGAGTTGGCCGTAGACAGTATGAAGAACGGCGCAATGGATTATATTCTTAAGCCTGTTGATGACACCCGCCTAATCGCAACGATTCGCAAAGCAGTGGAGATCAACGAAATTCGTGCGGAGAACCGCCGTTTAAAATCGTATTTCCTGAGTGATAAGCTGGAAAACCCGGAAGCATTTGATGCGATAATTACCTGCGATCCGCGTATGCGGAAAATCTTTCAGTATGTCGAGGCAGTAGCCCCCAGTCCTCTACCGATTTTAATCTCCGGAGAAACCGGCGTCGGTAAAGAACTAATTGCCCGGGCCATTCATTTTAACAGTAATCGTAATGGCGAATTTGTTCCCGTGAATGTTGCAGGTGTCGATGATCATCTTTTTTCCGATACATTATTCGGACATAAAAAGGGGGCATTTACCGGGGCCGACCGGGACCGAAAAGGAATGATTGAGCAAGCCACCAACGGCACGCTGTTCCTTGATGAAATTGGTGACCTCGGCTTTGAATCCCAGGTCAAACTTCTACGTCTGCTGCAGGAAAGTAAATACTATCCGATTGGCTCCGATGTGCCAAAAACGGCCAATGTGCGTATTGTGCTTGCAACCAATGCCGATCTTTACAACTTGCAGAAAGAAGGCAAATTCCGGAAAGACCTCTACTATCGTATTCAGGCCCATCATATTGTATTACCGCCGTTGCGCAACCGCCCGGAAGATATCGCACTTCTGCTGGAGCATTTCCTGGAAAAAGCCGCCAAAGCCCTGAACAAAAAGAAACCGACGCCTCCCAAAGAGTTGGTGACGCTGTTGACCAACTATGGATTTCCCGGTAACGTGCGGGAACTGGAGGGAATGGTTTTTGACGCGGTGAGCCGTCATCGTTCCGGTATTCTTTCCATGGAAGCGTTTAAAGAAAAAGTGGTGCCGCAGCTGGGAGAAGAACCGATGGTGCATCAGCCGGATGTCAATGCGGATAGCAGCAATGGCTTGATGATGTCGGGTGATCATTTTCCTACCCTAAAAGAAATGGAAAATATGCTCATTGATAAAGCACTGGAAAGAGCGGACGGCAATCAAACAATTGCTGCGCAATTGCTCGGGCTTTCCCGCCGCGCTTTGAACAACCGCCTGTCCCGTGCGAAGAAATGATCGCAACTAGCCATTTACCGGTTGGATACCGGCGTAATTTACCCTGCCACAATGTTTCCCGCCAAAAATAAGCATAGATCAGATATTCATCTGTTTTTCCTGAAAATGGCCGTTTTTCGCGTCCATTTTGTGGCACCTTTTTTGAAAATCCGATGATGATATTCTGCAAATTTCCCTTCCATAAAAATCACATGAATTGTTGCCTTTAGTTTTTGTTTTTGCCTGCGATAATGATATGTTAAATATAGATTTATGTTCTCCCTTTTTGTGGGCATTCCTGTATGGCTCCTGCCAAATTTCTTCATCAATAATCGAATCATTCTGTAGCGGGTAATTTTGGCAAGCTATTTGTTATATACAGGATAGCAAGAACCTAAAAGGAGGATTTGAAATGAAACTTAAAAATATTCTGGTGCCGGTAGATTTTAGTCCGTTCTCCGATATGGCTGTGGAGTATGCATTATCCCTGGCCGAGAAGTTCGAGGCGAAAGTTGTGTTGGCACATGCGATTGTTTTATTCAATGAAGAGCCTTATGAGGAAGCTTTTCTAAAGGCATATGAGCGGGAAGTGAAGCTGAAGGAAAAGGAAACGAACGATCTGTTTATTCCGATTTCGGAAAAAGCAAGTGAACGCGGTGTTGAGGTGACTTCGGAGATTCTACGGGGATTTTCTGCTGCGGATGCGGTTTTGGAACTGATTGCGACTTCTGAATATGATTTGGTAGTGATGGGCACGCACGGGCGGACCGGACTGAAGAAGTGGATTTATGGTAGTGTGGCGGAGAAAATTGTGCGGATGTCTCCAGTGCCGGTGTTGACGGTTCATAATGAGATGAGCGAGTTTAATCTGGAGCGAATTCTGGTGCCGGTAGATTTTTCCGACTACTCGAAGAAAGCGGTGGAAGCGGCAGTGGCACTGGCCCGTAAGTTTAATGCAACTTTACAATTCCTCTATGTTGTGCCGCAGGATTTTCATCCTGCCTGGTTTGCCGGTGGTGTAGCAACAACTTTTAAGCTGGATGTGGAACTTCGTGAAAGAGCAGCGGAGCGACTGATGGAATTTACCGGGGAAACCGGCGTGCATGCCTCTTATGCAGTTTTGGAAGGTATTCCGCATAGTGAGATCGTGAATTTTGCCAGGGCGCTAAATGTGGATATGGTTGTGATGGGAACACGTGGATTGACGGGACTGGAGCACTTTGTGGTTGGCAGTACGACAGAGCGGGTTGTGCGATTGGCAGATAAACCGGTGTTGACAGTAGGACGGGAATTTATCGATAGCGATGATGTGAAGAATGAAACGGAAGAAGCGTTGAATAACTAGCGCACCCGAAATTGATTGTCTCTCTGCGGAACGGGAATGAATTGGATGCCCGGCGACTGGTTTTGGCCAGCCCGGGCATTCATCAGTTTTCCCGATTTACTAATTAATTCGGAAAACATATCTGAGGAGTAGCCTTATGCATTCATTTGTTGACCTGCTGAAAACACTCCCTTTCTTTGAAAACTTTCCGGAAGATCTGATTGAAAAGCTCGCCTCACATGCCTCACTGAAAAAATTTGTTGCCGGGGAATTGGTTTTCGAAGAAAATGGCGTCGCAGACCGTTTGTTTTTAATTGAGAATGGGTTTGTGAATTTACAAATCGACGTTGAGAATTATGGTCCGGTAAACATCGAAAAAATTATGGGTGGCAGTGTACTTGGTTGGTCCTGGCTCTTTCCACCGCATTATTGGCATTTTACTGCCCGGGCTGGTGAAGAAACGTTAGCGATAGTAATTGATGGTAAAGAGTTGCGGGAAATGATCGAAAAAGATCGTGATTTGGGATTTCAACTCTACAAACTTTTCTCACGTGTTGTTGAAGAACGGTTGCAGGCAACCCGGATGAAGCTGGTAGAATTTTATAAAATTTTCCCCGATCCGAATCGGATAGAAGAAAAAGGGCAGCATCTGTTTTAACATTTTTAGATTTACCGGGGGTGGAAAAAATATCGAATATCATAGTATTGGCAAAAACAACGCTTATACGGGATATTCGATATTTTTTTGAACCGATGACAAAATTGATACCCGGAGGTGATGATGAAAGCGCTTAAGAAAAGTTATGTCAGCGGCATTAGCAGTAAGCCACTGATTGGAGAAACCATTGGTAATTATTTTGATGCAACCGTTCGTAAATTCCCTGACAATGAAGCTCTGGTTTCCTGGCACCAGGACATTCGCTGGTCCTATCGGGAACTGCAGGATGAGGTAACCCAATGTGCCCGTGGGCTAATGACGCTGGGTTTACAGCAGGGCGACCGTCTGGGCATCTGGTCGCCCAATTATGCCGAGTGGGTGGTGGCGCAAATTGCAACCGCGAAAGCAGGGATAATCCTGGTAAATATTAATCCATCCTACCGTGTTCATGAGTTGGAATACGCCTTGAATCATTCCGGTTGTAAAGCATTGATTACTGCGGAAAAATCCAAATACGTCAGCTATGTTGGTATGCTGCAAACGCTGGCGCCGGAACTGGAGACATGCGAGCCGGGCAGACTCGTATCCGATAAATTACCTGCCCTGAAGGCTGTAATTCATCTCGGTAGAGAGAACATCCCCGGCATGTATACCTGGGGCGATCTCATGACCCTGGGACATATGATGGCGCCGGAAGCATTGACAATCATCCAATCGACGCTACAGTTCGACGATCCGATTAATATTCAATATACCAGCGGCACTACCGGCTTCCCAAAGGGCGCAACGCTCAGTCATCACAATATTCTGAATAACGCATTCTGGGCCGGGGAATTTATGAATTTGACGGAGCGGGACCGCCTGATTATTCCTGTGCCGATGTATCATTGTTTTGGCATGGTGCTCGGCGTACTGGCCTGCATCACTAAAGGGGCGACGATGCTTTTCCCGGCGGATGCATTTGATGCCGGTCTTGTTCTACAAATGGCCGAAAAGGAAAAAGCAACTGCCCTCCACGGCGTGCCAACGATGTTTATAGCGGAGTTGGATCATCCGGAATTTACGAAATATGACCTCTCCAGCCTGCGCACCGGGATTATGGCCGGCGCACCCTGCCCGATTGAAGTGATGAATGAGGTCATCGAAAAAATGCACATGAAGGAAATCGAGATTGCCTATGGGATGACGGAAACCAGTCCGGTCAGCTTCCAAACTCGTGCAGATACACCGCTGGAAAAGAGAGTGAGTACCGTCGGAAAAGTTTATCCGCATACCGAAGTAAAGATTGTCGATGGGGATGGCAAGGTGGTGCCTATTGGAGAAACCGGCGAACTTTGCACCCGTGGCTATTGTGTAATGCTCGGCTATTGGAATGACGAAGCACGGACCCATGAAGCGATCGATGACAGCCATTGGATGCATAGCGGAGACTTGGCCACGATGGATGAAGAGGGCTACGTAAATATCGTCGGGCGGGTGAAGGATATGGTCATTCGCGGCGGCGAGAATATCTATCCGCGGGAAATTGAGGAGTTTCTTTATACTCACCCGAAAGTCGCTGACGCGCAGGTGATTGGCGTCCCCGATCAAAAATACGGGGAAGAGCTCATGGCCTGGGTGAAGCCGAAAAAAGGAATGGAGATTACTGCCGCGGAAATGACAACATTTTGCAAACAGCGAATTGCCTACTTCAAAGTGCCCCGCTACTGGAAATTTGTTGAAGAATTTCCCATGACCGTCACCGGGAAAATCCGCAAGGTGGAAATGCGGGAGATCAGCATCGCGGAATTGGATCTGGAGAATGAGGCTGCAATAGAAACGGCCTGACATTGTTCGTTGATCGAACGCCCTTCTGTCTAATCGTTGATCGTTAATCGTAGTTTGATTATTGTAATGGTGTTGGTGGTATATTGTAGAGACAATTCATGAATTGTCTCTACACATGGTCATGAATTGTCTCTACGTGCGCATGATGATGAATTGTTTTTATGAATAACAAGGAACAATGACCGGCGGTACAATCAACGATCAACCAACATTATTCCTCCGGCTTACCATTCTGCTGCAGTAATCCGGTAAACTCCTGGAAAAACCAGTGGGTGATTTTCAGAAAATCATGCTCGGTTAGTATCCCTACCAGCTTATCATCCTTCACCACCGGCAGGCATCCAATTTTTTTCTCTTTCATAATCTGAATTGCTTCCATCGTATGCGCTTCCGGCGTAATACATATCGGCGATTTAATCATAATGTCTTTTACGCTGGTTAGTTGGGGAGGGGCATCGAAATTACTGGCAAAGTGATGTATTAGCATGCCGGAAGTAATCAGTCCGATAATCCGCCCTTTGCTGTCTTCGACCGGCACATGGTGGATGTTTTTCCATTTCATAATGTGAATAACCAGATCGACTAAATCGTCTTTTTCGACAGTAAATAAATCTGAAGACATAATCTGTTCCACATGCCAGTATTTGTTCATCCAGCTGCCGGCGTCGGCGAGGGAAGGAATAGACCAGGTATGGACCGGTGCGCCGGTTTTCTGGCGATGCACCATGCCGGCGGTTAGTGCAACCAGTGCTTCGTCCTGAGATCCTTCCTTCCTCAGGGCGGCATAACTGTTTAAAATCCACTTTGCCCCGGTTTTTTTGCTGCATACCCGCTCTTCGATGATATTGAGAAAACGTTTCCGATCCTTATCATCGACTTTAGCCTTTTTCAAACCTTCGTGGGAAATAGGGAGCAGTTCATCCATTATCAACGAACGGGCAGAAATCGATTCATTGTTTAGCCAACGGAATTGAGAAGAAAGACCACTACGGGCAGCGGTAATGAAATTATTCATTACATCATCAAAATTCATTTTTTCCGGGAGATTCTTATACTTCTCCGGCATGGCATTCATAAGACCGAGCCAAAATGCGGCATTCGCCACCTGGTCTACCACTGTCGGTCCGGAGGGAATTACCCGGTTCTCGATCCGCAGGTGCGGTTTACCATCAGAGATGCCGTAGCAGGCGCGGCCCCAGCGGTAAACAGTGCCGTTAAATATCTGTAAAGCCTTTAGTTTGGGAACGCCACCATCAGCTAATACTTTCAGGGAATCTTCCGTGGTATCTGCGCAAAGCAGCACCCGGAACCGGGAGATATCATCCTGAAAGATTTCCGTTACCGAATCCTTAATCCAGGATTGCGAAAAGGAAACCCGTGGTTTTTTCTCGCGCAAATGAGAGGAAATATTACGAGTGTCGATCGCCTGCTGAAAAATAGAAATCCGGGTTTCTTTCCAGAGGCGCTTCCCGAGCAACAATGGTGAGTTAACTGCCGCTGCCAGCACCGGCGCAGTCATTAGCTTGGAAAAATTATAAGTGTCGATAAAAACATCCGGGCGGGTTTGGTAATGCACCTGAAATGAGGTGTTGACGAACTCCATGGTCGGATGGACTTGCTTGTAAATGAGTTCGTCATTGCCGCGAATGTGATATTCGAAAGGCCCGCCGCGCATTTTTTCCAGTGCTTCGAAAAGGGCGGCATAGCGCGGATTTGGGGTAATATTATCTATTTCCAGATCCATGCCGCGAATGGTTGGCAGAATACCGGTTAGTACGTAATCCGCATCATATTTCTGGGCAACACTGGAAAGCTTCGATAAATGGCCGTTGATTCCCTGTTCCAGTTTAGTAAAACAATCACCACTGAATATGAGCGGATCAAGATTGATTTCCAGGTTAAAGCGCGCTAATTCGGTCGTAAAATGGGGATCATCGACGGCAGGAAGAATATCGGTGATGATCGGTGCGGGACGCCAATAACGGTCAATCAGGCATAATTCCTGCTCGGCACCGATGCGCTGCACATCATCTTCGATCATTCCTTTTTCCAGCATGATTTCCAGTGCTTTTAAATCCCGCAATAGTGCATGAACAAATTTTTTGACGGATGATGGCCGGGATGCGGCCTGAACTTTATGCTCGCCCATAGTTAGCCTCTTTCACAATTTTTAGTGGTGTTTTCATTGAATGTCTGAGTCGGTCCGGAACAAATTTTAAGATTGAAGTTGAGAAACTGCTCGACTTTACAGGTGAATCCATTGAATAGTACGTAATTAGCCGAAGTGTCTGCAGGTTGCCATAATCGTGCTTTGAAAAATCTAAAGACGTTTCTCCCGGGAGAGCGTGCGTTCAAAACGACGTCGATAGAAACGATTGCCGTGATAACGGATCTCATTCAGCTTACCATCTGCAATTAAGCGATAGACGGTATCCCAGGGGGCATTGTTATGTTGCAGCAGCTCGGCTACGGCGTCTGCTGTCATCGGTTGTACTGCCGTAATGCGTAAAAGATCTTCTTCGGCATTGCCGGTAAATCCATAGTCGTTAGTATCTTCACCGGTAAGAAGAATTCCCGGCAGGTAATGTTCTTTGAATATTTGATACGCCTGTTCAATAGTTGTTTCTTCCGGAGCGGATAGGCCGCTATAGGCTGTTGGGCGGGTCGGGATAGCAATGTAAGCGGCGGAAGGATTAATTTTTACCAGAAATTTTGCTACTTTGCGAATGCTGTTTGCGGAGTCATTAATGTTTTTCAGGAGCATTGTTTCTGTGGCAAGATAGCCGTTAAAGGCTGCGGCAAATGCTTCGATACCATCAAGGATGCGTTGGAGCGAGAGATGGCCGTGCGGTAAATTTAGCTTCCGCCATTCAGGCTCATCCACGGTATCTACTTTCAGGGAAACCCAGTCTGCGAGCATCAGAGCATCCTGCACGGGCGCTTGCCATATCAACGAGGCATTGGTGAAAATCGCAATAGGATAACCGAGAGGAATCAACGCCTGAATCGCTTCACGTAGATTGATATCCAGGGTTGGTTCGCCATCCGGTACAAAAGAAAGGCAATTTATAAAACCGCCTTTTTCTTTTACTTTCCTAATTTGATGTTCAACATCTTCCCGTATTTTTTCCGGAGTGAAAAAGGATTGCCGCTCGATGGTCAGTGGATTGGTTTGCCCAACCTGACAATAAATGCAGCCGTAAGAACAATACTTCGGGGGAATATTGTTAATACCGAGGCTATATCCAAGACGGCGAGATGGAATCGGACCGAAAGCAATCATGATGACACTCCTTTCGCTATATATAATCATCTAAAACAAATTTGCTGCCAACTTTTGCACCGGGGCGTAAGATGATTTTAAATAGGTGTTTAGGCTAAATAATGTAAATAGCCACAATTCCTACAAGGGTGCAACAAAAATGAATAGAAATGTCTATCTCCGGAAATCTGTGGCATTTCATAGTTTGATAACCACCTGGATGATCGTTGATCGTTGAACGAATAACGATCAACGATCAACGAGCTCCGTCAATAAACAAACGCCTCCAATTCCGCCGTCAATTGATCTAATACCTGCGGTATCGCCTGTTCAACCCCCAGCGATAGATGGTCGCCCAGGGAAAAATTCATACCTTCAATACCAAAGAAGATGCAGACCGGTGGCAGCGTGTTTAATACCCGGGCCATTTCAATCGCTTCTGCAATGCAAAAGAGATGTGAGGAACTTCGGTAAAAACTTTCTGGCATCCGGGTTTCTTGCAGGTCGAGGCGATGAATTTTACCCGGGGTTGGCTGTGGCTTATTAATCGCATCGATAAGGTAGAGTTTTTCTGCTTTTTCGAAGATTGGCATTAGTTGGGCGCCATCGGAGGAATGCATGCGGATGTTCAGATCCGGTAATTGCATTTCTTTCACTGCTTCGGCGACAAGCAGCCCAACCCGATCGTCGCTGCGGAAGGGATTACCGATGCCAATCAAATAACGATTCGTTTTCATTTTTTTTACTCCTGTAATCCGCCGCCAATCTACAAAGATGATCATTTACAGATTGGCGGCATAAATTATGTTCTTTCAATTTCCAATGTCAGGAAATGTGTCGCGCAGGAAATGCAGGGATCATAATTACGGATCGCCTGCTCACATTGCCAGGTAAGGTCTTCGTCCGAGAGTGACAAATACCGTCCGACAAATTGCTGTAAATCCTTTTCAATGGTTCGTTGATTCTGCGATGTTGGCGGCACAATCCGCGCCTGCTGAATTAACCCTTCCGAATCGATCGAGTAGCTGTGCCAGCAGATACCGCGCGGTGCTTCGGTGCAGCCATAGCCACGCCCTGCTTTAACAGTTGCCGGAACGTATGGCTGTGCCGGTGGTGAATAATTTTCGATCAAACGAATCGCTTCGTCGAAAGCATACCAGGTTTCGATACAGCGGGCCAGAATGCTCCGAAACGGATTGTTACAGGGCGGGAGAAAGTTTATTTCCTCCGCCAGTGCTTTTGCGCCATCGGAAAGCTGATCGAAGTTGAGATTGAAGCGGGCCAGCGGTCCGACAAAATAACCATCGCGTTCCTTGACGACGGCATGCAGAGCATTGGAATGTTCTTCATGAATTTCTGTAAAATGATTTTCAAATTCACTGATAGCGATATCCAGACCTTTACTGGATATCAATCTACCTTCGTTGAGGGGATACTCATCCGGATGATGCATTGCGACATATTCATAATCCCTTTCCAGTTCCGGGAATGTAAAGCCGCTGACCAAGCGGGTCATATCCGCCATTTTTGCGCGTCCCCAGATTAGCCTTTCCTGCAATTTCTCAAATTCTTCCTGGGGAGGAATACGATAAAACCCACCGACACGCAGATTAATCGGATGCACTTCCCGGCCACCGATCAGGGCCATGATTTCATTCCCGATTTTTTTCAGCGCCAGGGCATCCTTAACAATTTCCGGGTAATCATTGGCCAGATGAATCGCGCTTTCGTAACCAAGAAAATCCGGTGCATGTAACATAAAAATGTGCAACACATGGCTTTGAATCCACTCGCCGCAATAAATTATCCGCCGCAAATCCCGCAGCGAACCATCGACGACAATGCCGAGGGCGTCTTCCATGGCTTGGGCAGCGCCCATCTGGTAGGCGATCGGGCAGATGCCGCAGATGCGCGCGGTAATATCCGGCGTTTCGCTGAAGTGACGGCCGCGTAGAAATGCTTCGAAAAATCGCGGAGGTTCAAAGATCTTCAACTGCACATTGGCCACTTCGCCATCCCGTACCTTTACGTATAAGCCGCCTTCACCTTCTACCCTGGCAAGGTTTTTTACGCGAATGGTTCGGTTGAGCGTCATTGTTTCCAGGTTTTTGGTTTCCATAACGGTTTCCTTTAATTAGTGTGTTCACCGCTGTCGAGAAAATTAGTCTCTCACCGGTTCCGGCGATTGCCGCCGTTCGCTCTCCTGACGAAACGGGTCTGCGAAAGCGTTAAATCCCCGGAAGAGGCGCACCAGTTTTTCATCATTGATGCCGCCGCCCTTAAAGTATTCGGCGAGGGCAAAAGGATTGGCAGCTTCTTTGGGGCCATAGCAGCCGAAACAACCGCGTTGATGTGCGGGGCAAATAGCACCACATCCCGCTTGCGTTACCGGTCCCAGGCAGGCTGCTCCCCGGGAAACCATCAGGCAGGGAGTGCCGGCTTGCTTGCACTCCATACAGACACTATAGGCCGGTATCAATGGTTGCCTTTCATTGAGAAAAGCGTTGATGACTTCCAGCAATTGATACTTGTTGATCGGGCAACCACGCAATTCAAAATCGACCTTGATGTGATCGCTGATCGGCGTGGACTTATTTAAGGTGGAGATGTATTGCGGATTGGGGTAAACCATCCGGGTAAACTGCTCTACGTCGGCAAAATTACGTAAAGCCTGGATACCACCGGCAGTGGCACAAGCGCCAATCGCAATAAGATGTTTGGAAACCCGGCGCACCCGATGAATCCGTTCGGCATCATGCGGGGTGGTGATCGATCCTTCCACCAGCGAAATGTTATATGGACCTTTAATCGTTGCCCGGGAAGCTTCCAGGAAGTAGGCGATCTCTACCGCACCGACTACGTCGAGGAGTTCGTCTTCACAATCCAGTAACGATAATTGGCAGCCATCGCAGGAAGCGAATTTCCAAACGGCGATTTTCGGTTTTTTTACAGATTTCATAATCAAATCTCCCGTTTGTTAAAGTACGGGGCAATGCGGTGATACGGGAAGACCGGACCATCTTTGCAGACAAATTTCGGCCCGAGCTGGCAGTGACCGCATAATCCAATTGCACACTTCATATTCCGCTCCATGGAAAGGTAAATATGATTTTCCGGTACTTCCTGATTCCGAAGCGCCATGATGGCATATCGCATCATTATTTCCGGTCCGCATACCATGGCGACGGTATCGTCCGCGTCAAAATTCACACGGGGAATCAGGTTCGTTACTACCCCGACATGATGATCCCAATCGCTAATCGCATGGTCCACAGTGAGGTAGACGGTCATATCCGACCGTTTTTGCCAGGTTTGCAGTTCCTTGTAGAAGAGAACATCTTCCGGGCTGCGGGCGCCATAGAGCAGAATTAGTTTTCCGAAATGCTTACGATGGGCCAGCGCCTGGTAAATGGCCGGGCGTAGTGGTGCCAGGCCGATACCGCCGGCGACGATTAGCAGATCCCGACCATATGCATGGGTTACCGGCCAGCTGCTCCCAAATGGGCCACGGACGCCAACGGGCATTCCCGACTTTAAACGGGCAAGACCACGGGTCACAGTACCGCAACTACGAATCGTATGGACCATTTTTCCGGTTTTTTGCGGATGGCCGCTGATTGAGATCGGTACTTCCCCGACGCCGTAGAGATAAAGCATGTTAAATTGCCCGGGACGGAAAACCGGGGACATTTCCTCGTCGTTGACATCCAGGGTAATGGTAAAGGTATCATGGGTTTCTTTTTTCCGACTGTTAATGCGGCAGAGGTGCGGCATCATCGGATTGGAATAAGCAATCATTTTTCACCCCCGGTGTTAATATTTAGAGAGTTGATCGGCCTATACGTTTGTCGGCTGGCTGTACATATCAACCAGTCGCATTCGTGTCGCCTGAAGCATATCCTGCATGATGGAAGCAAAAAAGCTCATCAGCCGATAACCAAGTTCGTGATCTTCATCTTTCTTACGCCGTATGCATTTTCCATCCAGAGCGATTGCCCGGGTAAGGGTAACGGCTTTCGCATCAAAGTGCCAGCGATAGGGAGGAAACAGCCAGGACCAGCCTAATACTTCCCCGGCATGCACCATATCGATCGTCGCATCTCCCCGGGAGGGAATATGGGAATCTACCGATACCTGGCCATAGCGGATCAGGTAAAACTGGTCAGCCGCTTCCCCTTCTTTAAAAATGAATTCACCCGGTTCGAAACGCACATTTTTCGCGCAACCGGCAACGGTTTCCAGGTGTTTCGGAGACAAGTCCGCAAAAAAGGAATGTGTCGCCAGAATTTTCTCAAGGTTTTCCATTGTATGCTCCTTTCTTTAATTGACGGGGATGAGAACTTCCCGGGGCTGCTGTCGTTTGGTGGCGGCTTTTTTCCGGGAAGGATATTTCTTCTCCCAAAATTTTCCAGCTACCTCGGTAATGTCGATGCCTACCGGGCACCAGGTAATGCAACGCCCGCAACCGACACAACCGCTGCTGCCGAATTGTTCCTCCCAGCTACTCAGTTTATGGGTCACCCACTGGCGATAGCGGGAGAGGGTCGATTGCCGTAAAATACCGCCATGGATATAACTGAATTCCCCATTAAAACAGGAGTCCCAGCGCCGTACCCGCGTGGCGGTTTCGCCGGTTAAATCGGTGACATCTTCCACTGTTGCACAAAAGCAGGTTGGGCAAACCATCGTACAGTTACCGCAGCTCAGGCAAGCGGCAGATGCTTCCTGCCAGTAGGGATCATCAAAGCTTTCCCGCAGCATGTCCGCCAACTCATCTGTGCGAATATTCCGTCCCATTTTCGTCGCTGCTTCCTTCAACATTTCGTCGCAATGATGAAGGAGTGCTGGCGAGGCCGGGGGGGCAGATAGCTTTTCCAGCATTTTCGTACCAGCGACACTGCCGGTGCCGGCCAAAAAGTGATGCTGATCCTCGTCGAATAATTCCGTCAACACCAAATCATAACCTGTTCCGGCAGTGGGGCCCGTGCCCATAGACGTGCAGAAGCAGGTATTGCCGGGATTGAGGCAGTTTACTGCAACGATGAAGAGGTTCTTTCTCCGCTCGCGATAGTCGGTATCGACATGATGATCCTTGAGAAAAATCCGGTCGTGAATGCCAATAGCCGCCAGGTCGCAAGGGCGAACACCGATTAATGCAAATTTTTCATCCGTGGGTTTTTCCGGTATTAATTCGATGTCGCCATTACGCCGGCGGGCGTTGAATAAGGTTAGTTGGGGAGGATAAAGGAAACGTTTCCAGGAGTGGGGTCCGTTGGTAAAATTGAAAAAGGCACCGGCCGTTTCTTGTTTCAAACGGTAGGCGCCTCTTTCCTGGTCATCCGTCCAGCCGACTGGTAAATCGTTGATGCTATTCACCCGGTCGAGAACAATTGCATTGTCACGAACTGTTGGGCCGATGACCGTAAACCCGGACTCCGCTAATGCTTCGAACATCTGGTTCAAAGTGTTGCGATCCAGGAGTACCATAACAAGGCCTCGTATGTGTTAAAAGGTTAACGAATACATTGCAATGTCTTGATGTAATTCGCTCTCACCAGTGCACTCGGTTCCGCTACAGCCTGATAGCTCATGCTACCTTTCATCTGATCGATTGATTCGTATTCATTGGTTTCCATCCAGTTTTGCAACGATTCCAAAATATTAATTAATTCTTCCGGGCCCTTTTTGATCAGGCTGGATGCCAGCATGGTCACATCGGCCCCGGCCATTACCAGTTTAATAACGTCTTCCGCCGTATGCACGCCGGAGGTCGCAGCCAGGCTGGGACGCACCATGCCATATAAAATGGAAATCCAGCGCAGGGGAAGGCGTATTTCGTAGGAGGTGCTCAGCATCAGGTTCGGTAGTACATCCAAATTTTCCAGGTCAACATCCGGCTGATAGAAGCGGTTGAAGAGCACCAGCGCATCGGCCCCGGCCTGATCCAGGCGGGTAGCCATATTTGCGAACGCACTGAAGTAGGGGCTGAGCTTGATCGCCACCGGTAATTTAATCGAGGATTTTACCGTGGTCAGATCATCGATATACATCTGCTCTACTTCGGTGCCGCTCAATTGCGGATCGGTCGGGATGTAGTAGATATTCAACTCCAGTCCGTCTGCACCGGCCAATTCCATTTCCCGGGCGAACTTCATCCATCCGCCTGGTGAAACGCCGTTCAGGCTGGCGATGACGGGAATATCTACCGCCTTTTTCAATGCCGCAATTTGCTCCAGGTACTCTTCCGCATGGAGATTGTGGAAGGATTCCGGTTCCGGAAAGTAGCTCATCGCTTCCGCATAACTCTCATTATAGGTCGTCAGGTAATGGTCAATTTCGTTTGCCTCATGGGCAATTTGTTCCTCAAAAAGGGAATACATTACAATTGCTGATGCACCGGCATCTTCCAGCCGTTTTACCACATCAACATCCTTGGAAAGGGGGGATGCCGAGGGCACTAGTGGATTCTTCAGCGTTAATCCCATATACTTCGTTGATAAATCCATCTGTTACTCCTTTCCGTTCGGTTGATAAAGTGAGGACAGCTTTTCATAAACTTTCCAGCGGGTCTCAATATTTTCTTCCGCCATTTTCAGTAGTTCCTTCGCCCGGCGCGGATTGATCTTGGTTAGCATCTTGTAACGGGTTTCGTTGTAGATGTAATCCGCCAGTGGAATTTTCGGTCCGCGGGAATCCAGCACGAAAGGACTCTTGCCAGCTTCCGGTAAATCCGGGTTAAAACGGAAGAGTGGCCAGTGGCCGGAGTCTACCGCCAGCTTTTGCTGATTGAGTCCCTGGGCAAGATTATAACCGTGGGCGATACAGTGGCTGTAAGCGATGATCAACGATGGTCCGTCATAGCTTTCCGCTTCCAGGAAGGTTTTTACCGTATGGGTATCATTCGCACCCATCGCTACCCGGCCGACGTAAACATTGCCGTAATTCAATGCCATCAGGGCGAGGTCTTTTTTCGCGGTCGGTTTACCGCCGGCGGCGAACTTCGCAGCCGCACCGAGCGGCGTTGCTTTGGACATCTGGCCGCCGGTGTTCGAATAGACTTCGGTATCCATCACCAGAATGTTGACATTCTTCCCGGAGGCGATAACGTGGTCGAGGCCGCCGTAACCAATGTCGTAAGCCCAGCCGTCGCCGCCGATAATCCAGACGCTCTTCTTAACGAGGTAATCTGCCAGGCTAAGGAGCATCTTCGCCTCGGGGGTGTTGTTGCCGGCAAGCTTCGATTTTAGCTGTTCGACCCGCTCCCGCTGTTCCAGGATACCAGCTTCGTCAGATTGATCCGCAGCGAGAATCGCTCCGGCCAGCTTTTCCCCGACGGCGCCTTTCAGCCGCTGCACATACTCAGTGGCTTGCTCGGCATGCTTATCCACGGTGAGGCGGAAACCAAGGCCAAATTCGGCATTATCTTCAAAAAGAGAATTGGACCAGGCCGGTCCCTGACCTGCGCTGTTGCATGTCCAGGGCGTGGTGGGCAGGTTGCCGCCGTAGATCGAGGAACATCCGGTGGCATTGGCAACCAGCATGCGATCACCGAAAAGCTGGGTGACCAACTTAAGATAAGGTGTTTCGCCGCAACCGGCGCAGGCACCGGAAAATTCGAAGAGCGGCTGCAGGAATTGCGAACCCTTCACAGAATTAACTTTCAGCTGGGTGCGATCATATTCCGGCAGTTTCAGGAAGAAATCCCAGTTTTCCCGTTCCGGTTCGCGCAACGGCGGTTGGTCGGCCATGTTCAGCGCTTTCAATCCGGTTTGTTCCTTGTTGCGTGCCGGGCAAACCTCTACACAAAGGGTGCAGCCGGTGCAATCTTCCGGCGCCACCTGGACGGTGTAGCGGGTATCTTCCGGCCAGCCTTTTCCACGCACGTTGACGGATTTGAAAGTTGCCGGTGCATCGGCGAGCATTTTTTCTTCATATGCCTTGATGCGAATAACGCCGTGCGGGCAAACCAGCGCGCACTTACCACACTGGATGCAGACGTCTTCGTCCCACACCGGAATTTCCTGGGAAATATTGCGTTTTTCCCACTGAGAGGTGGCGCAGGGATAGGTGCCATCAACAGGCAGTGCGCTGACCGGTAATTCATCGCCTTTTCCTGCGAGCATTTTACCGAGCACGGATTTTACAAAATCCGGCGCTTCTTCCGAAACCACTGGCGGCAGTTCGATGCTGCTGTTTGCTTCTTTCGGATAATCCACTTCGTGGAGATTGGCGATGGCGTGATCTACTGCGGCGAAGTTCTGCTGCACTAATGCTTCGCCTTTCTTTCCGTAGGTCTTCCGAATGGCGTTTTTAATTTCCCCGATGGCGTCTTCCCGGGGAAGAATACCGGAAATTGCAAAGAAGCAGGTCTGCATAATCGTGTTGATGCGGCGCCCCATATTGCTTTCCCGGGCCAGCTTGTAAGCATCGATGACGTAGAGTTTCAGTTGCTTTTCAACAATTTGTTCCTGCACTTTTCTGGGAAGTTTTTCCCAGATATCTTCCGGGGGATAAGGCGCATTCAGGAGAAAAGTGGCGCCGGGTTCCGCTGCGGCAAGCATATCATATTTTTCCAGGAAGATGAACTGATGACAGGCAACGAAATTCGCCTTGTTGATCAGGTAGCTGGAATGAATTGGAGACTTTCCGAAGCGGAGATGTGATGTCGTTACCGAGCCGGATTTTTTCGAATCGTAGACAAAATATCCCTGTGCGTAAAAATCGGTATTCTCTCCGATAATCTTGATAGCGTTTTTGTTCGCGCTGACGGTGCCATCTGCGCCGAGGCCGTAGAAGAGCCCGCGGAAGGTGTCCGGCGATTCCGTGCTGAAATCCGCATCATAACTGAGGCTGGTATGGGTGACATCATCATTGATGCCGATAGTAAAGTGATTCTTCGGTTGCTCTTTATTCAGCTCGTCGAAGATCGCCTTAATCATTCCCGGGGTAAATTCTTTTGAGGAAAGACCGTAGCGACCGCCAACAACCCGTGGTGCTTGTTTGAAGCGTCCCGGTGATTCCTGCAGGGCGCTGACCACATCGCTGTAGAGCGGTTCCCCGACGCTGCCCGGTTCCTTGGTACGGTCCATGACGGCTATTTTTTGCACCGTTTTCGGAAGTGCCTTGATGAAATGATCGATAGCGAACGGACGATAGAGACGCACCTTCAAGAGGCCAACTTTCTCGCCACTCTGCTGTAAGGCGGCAACGGTTTCCTGTACTGTTTCCGCACCGGAGCCCATCAAAACTATTACCCGATCAGCATTGGCAGCACCATAATAATCAAACAAATGATATTGCCGGCCAGTGAGCCTGGCCAGTTGATCCATTGATTCCTGCACAACTTCCGGGCAAGCATTGTAAAATTGATTGACAGTTTCCCGTGCCTGGAAGTAAACGTCGGGATTTTGAGCAGTGCCGCGAATAAAAGGATTATCCGGCGTTAAAGCCCGTTGACGATGTTCGATCACCAATTGATCATCGATCATTTCCCGCAGTACACTTTCTGGCAGTGCCCTTATTTTCCGGATCTCATGGGATGTGCGGAAGCCGTCGAAAAAATGCAGGAAGGGAATTCGCGCCTTTAGGGTTGCAGCATGGGCGATAGCGGCAAAGTCCATCGCTTCCTGTACAGAATTTGAAGAGAGCATGGCAAATCCGGTGGTGCGGGCTGCCATTACATCGCTATGATCACCAAATATGGATAAGGCCTGTGCAGCAAGACTGCGCGCCGCAATATGAATGACCGCCGGGGTGAGTTCACCGGCAATCTTGAACATATTCGGCAGCATAAGCAGTAATCCCTGCGAGGCTGTAAAGGTCGTCGTAAGTGCGCCGCTCTGTAAAGCGCCATGCACTGCGCCGGCTGCCCCGGCTTCGCTCTGCATTTCGATGACACTGGGAACAGTCCCCCAAATATTTTTGCGATTTGCTGCAGCCCAGGCATCGGACCATTCCCCCATAGGCGATGCCGGCGTAATCGGATAAATAGCGATGACTTCATTTACTTTATGGGCAACATAAGCGGCAGCCTCGTTGCCATCTACGGTAATGACTTGTCCGGGTGCAATTTTATCTTTCATTCTTCAATCCTTCCTAATTAGTCGATGGCCATATCTTCTGGCGCTTCTTCTTCATATTCTTCAGTGGACTCGTCGAGCACTTTATAGACTGCTTCTTGAGTATTTTTTTGGGTGACGGCCATTTCCGCCTGGTAGGCCTCGTCGCTGCGAGGGCTGTGGATGTCGCTGCCACACCCGCTGTAGAGAAATCCACCGAGGAGTAAAATCATGAAAAAACGTAACATTGGAACCTCCATTCTGTTGATGCCCATACCGGGCATTTCCATGTTAAAGCACTGCCCTATGGCAGGCTAACCCAATTTCGCCAGCAATACCCCGGCAGCGACGGCAGAGCCGATTACACCGGCAACATTTGGAGCCATCGCATGCATTATCAGGAAGTTGTTTGGATCTTCCCGGGCGCCGACCATTTGGCAGACACGGGCGGAATCCGGCACGGCGGAAACCCCGGCTGCCCCGATAATCGGGTTGATTTTATCTTTTACAAATACATTCATCAGCTTGGCAAATAATACTCCGGCAGCAGTCGCCACCACAAAAGAAGCGGCGCCAAGGAGAAATATTTTGATCGAGTTTGGCGTCAGAAAACGGGTGGCATCAGTGGAGATGCCAACGGTCAATCCGAGTAGAATGGTGACAATATCGATAAAAGCAGTGCGGGCAGTTTTCGCCAGGCGCTCGGTAACGCCGCTTTCCTTTAAAAGATTGCCAAAGAATAGCATTCCGAGTAAAGTGATTGCACCGGGCGCGATAAAAGCGGTTACCAGAAAGGCGATGACCGGAAAAAGCATCCGGGTGCGTTTGCTTACCGGCTTCGAAGGGCGCATGCGAATTTTCCGTTCATCGCTGCTGGTCAGCAGCTTGATGACCGGTGGCTGAATGACCGGCACCAGGGCCATGTAGGAATAGGCCGCAATGGCGATAGCACCGAGATACTCCGGTGCGAGAATTGATGAGAGGAAGATCGCGGTTGGTCCATCGGCGCCACCGATAATTCCGATTGCGGCGGAATGCTGCACGGAAAAACCGAGCACTATTGAACCGATAAAAGTGATGAAAATGCCGGCCTGAGCCGCAGCGCCGAGCAAGATTAGCCGGGGATTGGAAAGCATGCTGGAAAAATCCGTCATCGCGCCAATACCGAGAAAAATAAGCGGAGGATAATAGCCGTATTTGACGCCCTGGTAGAGGATCGACAGCACGCTGCCTTCCTCGTATACTCCGATGTTCATCCCGAAGCGATAAGGGATATTTCCGATAAGAATACCGAAGCCGATTGGTACCAACAGCAATGGCTCATAGTCCTTAGTAATAGCCAGCCAAATAAAAACACAGCCGACCAGGATCATCAGCAGATGTCCCCAGGTAAAATGGCCAAAAGCACCGGTTTGTAGAAAGTCGTAGAAAATCGCCAGCATCAGTATCTCCGGTAATTATTCGAATTCGATCAGTAATTGTCCTTCACGAATATTTTCGCCTGCCTTAACGGTAATGCTTTTAATCTTGCCAGCCGCGGGAGAAGCAATCGAGGTTTCCATCTTCATTGCTTCCAGGGTCATGAGAATCTGTCCCTGTTTGACAGTATCTCCCATATTGCACTTCACTTCAATAACCACACCGGAGATCGGGGAGGTTACCGAGCTGCCATTCGTGGTTTGCGTAACCGGTGGAGGGGGAGGCATTGTCGTTGGCGCTGCTACTGGTGCCGCTGGTTTCAGCGTCGTTGGGTGTACTTCTGGTAATGGGTTTGCATGTGGCAGCGAATGATTGCTACCATCGTCCAGTACTTCCACTTCTACTTCGTATGCGACGCCATGAACAGTTATTTTCAGCTTCATCATCTACTCCATTTACAGTTGTGGACTATGCTTGGTGATCACATGAGAGCCGTGCAGAATTACCCGCCCGGTGCCGGACCAGGATCCACCTGCCTGACTGGCGGCAGGAATGCGATGGATGCGGCGAATGCGGTGTTTTTGATGCTGGAGTGCTGTTGTCACAGCCGCACTGATCAGGACCAAAGTGAGATTATCAATCGTCTGTTCTTTTGCCGCCTTGTTAGTTGCCGGCTGTATTTTATCCAACCGTTGCAACAGACTGACTAACAAGGTGATGAGCAGCAGCACCATGAAAACGATTAAAAATCCACTAATTGCCAGTTGAAAAACTTCAGTCATTTTCAATCCCTTCGGGATTTAAGTTCAGAGTTCAAGGTTCAGAGTTCAGAGTTGTCAACTTTGAACTCTGAACTCTAAACTCTGAACTTTATAAGGGTATCAATCCATGCTTCTTCTGCGGGCGCAGTTCCCGCTTGCTTTTCAATATTTCCAGTGCTGCCGCCAGGTAAGGGCGGGTTTCCGCTGGTTCGATAACGTCATCCAAATACCCACGCCCGGCCGCGACATATGGATTCGCAAAAGTTTCCCGGTATTCCTGAATGCGTTTTTGCCGTTCCGCATCCTGATCTTCCGCAGCAGCAATTTCCCGCCGGTAGAGGATCTTCACCGCGCCTTCTGCACCCATTACGGCTATTTCTGCCGAGGGCCAGGCACAAACCACATCCGCGCCCATATCGCGGGAGCACATCGCCAGGTAAGCGCCGCCATATGCCTTTCGCACGATGACAGTCATCTTCGGCACCGTCGCCGCTGCATAGGCGAAAAGCATCTTAGCGCCATGACGGATAATGCCACCGTATTCCTGTTGAACACCCGGGAGAAAACCGGGGACGTCTACAAAAGTGAGCAGGGGAATATTGAATGCGTTGCAGAATCGGATAAACCCAGCTGCTTTATCGGAGCTGTTAATGTCCAGGCTACCGGCCCGCTGTGCCGGTTGATTCGCGATAATGCCGATGGTGCGCCCAACCAGCCGGCCGAAACCAACGACGATATTGGTGGCAAAGTGTTCCTGAACCTCCATAAAATCCTGCCCGTCTACTGTGCGCAGAATGATTTCCCGAATGTCGTACGCTTGCCGGGGATCATCGGGAATAATGACGTTCATCGATTCGTCATCCATGAGGACATCCGGATGCAATTCCGGATGAAAGGGTGGGTCTTCACTGTTATTACCCGGCAGAAAGGAAAGCAATCGCCGGGCGATGCTGATGGCATCCTCATCATTCTCTGCGATAAAATGTATAACCCCGGAATGAAAGCCATGATTTTCCACGCCACCCAGTTGTGCTGCGGAAATCTCTTCACCAGTCACCTGCTTGATCACTTCCGGTCCGGTGATATACAGTTGCCCGGTATTGCGAACCTGGATAATAAAATCGGTTAATGCCGGGGAATAGGCAGCACCACCGGCGCAAGGGCCGGAAATGATGCTGATTTGCGGCACGACGCCGGAAAGCTCCACATTACGATAGAAGATGCCACCATATGCGGACAGGGAATCGACGCCTTCCTGAATGCGGGCGCCACCACTGTCGTTAATGAAAACGATTGGCGTGCCGGTTTTCAGGGCAGCATCCATCGCTTCGCAGGCTTTCTTGGCAGTAGCTTCCCCGACCGAACCACCAGCCACGGTAAAATCCTGACTAATAGCATAAACCGGGCGGCCATCGACGGTACCAAAACCGGTAATGGCGCCTTCTCCCGGCATCTCTTTTTTATCCATTCCAAAGTGGGTGCAACGATGACGCATAAAGAGGTGAGACTCCTGGAATGTGTCCGGATCAAATAAAAAGGCGAGCCGTTCCCGGGCGGTCAGTTTGCCCAGGCTGTGCTGCTTCTCGATACGCTTTTCTCCACCGCCGAGATAGTAGGCTGCTTTCTTTTCCTGAAGCTGTTTCAATTTTTCCGCATTCATAACCGGCTCCGAGTCATTGTTTGCCCAGTATAGAAACAAATGCTTTGCCAGTTGTTTTTCTTTGCTTGCAATTTGCTGTTTTTTCTGAAATTAAGAATGTCGCAAAAAACGGATCATTACAATTGAAGGGTGCAACCGATTGATAGAAAAGAACCTGGAGGATGAGTAAAGGCCAGTAAAAATAATTGTTTACCTGATTAAAATATATGAGATCATCTGCAGGATTGTGGCACCGATGGGGGCGTTGTTCGTTGTTGGTTATCCGTTGGTTGTTGTTCGTAGAGACGATTCATGAATCGTCTCTACACGACATGCACGACCCGTGTTTACGGATGATCGACAACGAACAACGATTAACGAAGTCCCATCGGTGCCACATTTTACCCACATTTCAAACCAGCGGTTGTAATTAATTGTTGTTTTATCATGGCTTTAAGGGATTATCCGACTGGGTGGTGGATAGTTTGTGGCAGGCTTCCGTATGAATTCCATCTTTCTGTTTTGGAGGTTAAGTTTTTGTTTTTGAATGATATAAGTTTTTTGTGAATTTTTTGGCAAGCTATTTGAAATATATCCGGGTAGCATCACTAACTGAAAGGAGGTATTAAAATGAAAACGAGATCCTTGGTATTTGTTTTCGTTGCAATACTTGGTGTTTTAATTTTTAGTAGTTCAGATGCCCACGCCTTTACCGGTCCGGATACCACACTCATTGATTCCCTCGGTAATTACACTGTTACTTATCAGGATGTCGATTTGCTGATCGAATATGGCTGGACTGATCCGGAGAAAATTACCGGTGCGCGGGTAGTTATCATCGTTTCGGATAATGTTACAGAAAAGGTAGAAGCCTATAAGCCAAGGCAGGAAAAACAGGAGTTCTTTCTGCGCGGAGGCATCGTGGCGAAGATCCTCGATCGTAATGGTAAGATCATCAAAATTCTTGGTGGTAAAATTACCAGCGCTTGATTGGGCTGGCTGATGATTCACTACGAACGAGTTTAATGCTAACAGATTGGAAAATATTATGAAAACTTTACTATTAGCACTTACGCTACTTTTCTTTACAACGATGCTGAACGCCCAATGGAATGTCGATAAGTCTCACTCTTCCGTCACCTTTGAGGTCGAGCATATTGTCGTGCCGCCTAATGCGATGGAGGAAGAAGAGGAAGTCTTCACCATGGGGATCACTAATGGTCGTTTTAGTGAATATTCGGTGAATTTTGAGCCGGGTGCGGACGATTTCTCCGATAGCAAAGTTGAAGCAGTTATTCATATTGCCAGCATTAATACGGAAAATGTCGGCCGGGATGAACATTTGAAATCGGAAGCTTTTTTCCACGCGGAGAAATTTCCGAAAATGATCTTCCGTAGCACTGCTTTCGAGAGAACCGGTGAGAATGCCTACAAGATGGTCGGTAATTTGACCATGAAGGGCGTCACGAAAGTAGTTGAGCTGGCAGTAACCGGCAATGGTAAATTGTCGAACAGTCTGAACGATCAATATATCTCCTTTACCGCAGAAGGTTTAATCAACCGATTGGACTTTGGGCTCAAGTGGAATAAGTTGCTGGAAAGCGGCGCATTCCGGGTTTCCAACTATGTGAAGCTGAGTCTGCAGATCAACCTCTTTTACGAAGGAAACGTATTGGAGCCGTCTCAGGTTAATCGTTAACCATTGCGACAGTTTCTGGGAGGTTTTGCCTTGGAGGCGAATGAGTCCATTAACCACGAATTTTATGCGCGGAGAAATATTGTGAGAACTTATCAAAGCAACGGCAGCATTTGGAGAGTAGTACTTTTTGCTCTAGTATTTGCATTGACAATCGGCCTGTATGCGCAGGATGATGATTTTGATGATATGGAAATGGAAGAAGGACCCTGTATACCGGAAAATTTGCAAACGGTCTATGATACGAAAACCGAAGATAAATCCGGCGAAAATCAGCTGGCGATTTGGTACGATTACGGGCGGGATTACTTTCAAAAAGGAAAGCACCTTGATAAATTAGAGCACTTCCAAAATGCTGTGCCTTATTTCTGGAAAGTGATTATTCATGATGAAACCGGACGCTTTAAGATTGTCTATAACCGGCTGGCAGAATGTTATGCCCAGGTAAATAAACCGGATAGCGTCTTACTTGTTGCATATCGGGGGCTGGAGAAATATCCGGATAACGCCGCTTTGCACTATCATGCCGGGCAGATACACAAGTCCCGTGGTGCAGCGAAATGTGCAGCACCACACTATGAGGCACTGGTAAAAAGCAGCAGCAATAACAAAGCGGCCCTGAAAAATTACTGGAGCATTCTCGCCCAGCTTTATTTCCAGATGGAAGACGAAAGAAGCATCGATGCGCAAAAGGAAGTCATTGAACTCGATCCGGAAAATGTGGAAGCAGCGTCACTACTGGCACAAATGATGGACTTCTTCGGATTCGATCCCCTGGAAGCGCGGGAACAAGCTTTTAAGAAAGATCCCAATAATATCCGCAATGCCCGCAGCTACGGAAAAACTGCTTACGAAATGGGTGAATACGATAAAACTATTGAGGCATTCCGGGCGGTGTTGACAACGGATGAGAAAAATATTGAGGCGATGAGCTATATCGGGCGGGCTTATGAAGGTAAAGAACAATTATCCGATGCAGTAACTTCTTATAAGGAAATTATTAAAGTCGATCCCAATCGCTTAAATGCACTTTGTTCAATCGCCTCGGTGTATGGACGGATGAATCGTTTCTCACAGGCGCGCAGCTATGTGTATAAGGTGCTTAAAGTGGATCGAAATTACGGACTGGCATACATGGTAATGGGCGAAATTTATGAAAATGCAGTAATGCACTGCTCCGGACAAAGAGATAAACGCGGTTATACTTACGACGACAAGCTGGTATACGAATTGGCGCAGCGTGAATACAGGAAGGCAATGGAACGGGATCAACGAGTGGAAACTTCGGCGCGGAAACGGTATAAGCAGTTAGCAGAATTTGTTCCTACGAAAGCGGATCGGCATATGACCGGTAATCGAACGGAAATTACAGATGCTTGCTACAGTTGGATTGGAAAATAGCAATAGTGCGTTACTACAGTATTAGCAGTACGTGTGGTTAATGGATGCCCGCTGCAAGGCGGGAGTTGGTTGATGCGCTTCAGCGCTTTGCGGAAACCGTAAGGCGCTGAAGTTTTTTAGAAGACTTTTCAAAAATTCCCTCCTGAAGAGAATATACTGATAGACCGTGATGAGAAGTAAGTATGGCGAAAATAGGTAATACAACCTTCTTAAACTGATTTAGTAGGGGGAAGCCATTCGGCCGTTAAGAGACAACACAGGAATTTTGAGCTTTGTAAAAAGTTACAAAGTCAAAATCTTTCTGATCTATACTCTGAAGCAGACAATCTTGCTTTTTTAATGTATGATATAATGATTCCTTATAAATTTTAAAGAGTAAATATCATGAGAAAAATTAGATTTGCCGGCATGTTTCTTTGGTATTTTGGATATTTGCTTGGGAGCGCCGTTACCGGGCAAACAGAAAATATAAATTTTGTCATTCCGGATTTTCAAGTCAGCGAAAATAGTGGGACTGCTGGTCCTTATCAGTATCACCCCACCATTGCCAGCAACCACAAAGGAGATTTGCTGCTTGCCTGGATAGATGCTCGTGAGGTTAATCCTTCTATTTATGCTCAAAGATTTTCCCGGAATGGTCTATTGACTGGGAAAAATTTTAGAATATCCGACGATAACACATTTCGCTTAAAAGAGCATCCTGTAGCGGCAATGGATAGCAGTGGCAATTTTGTCATTATCTGGTTGGATTTTAGGAGCAATTATTATGAAATCTATGCACAGACTTATACTTTTGAAGGAAATCCGCTGGGAACGAATATTAAAGTGACAGACTTCTTTGTTCCGCCGCGGCAACCGGACGTCACAATGGATGCCAATGGTAACTTTGTTATAACCTGGTTGGATCGCCGCAACGCATCATGGGACATTTACGCACAAAGATATAACTTTAATGGCGTTCGTTTAGGAGGGAATTTTAGAGTCAATGAAGATATAACCGCCCCCCATGATGCACCATCGATATCATCGGCTGCGAATGGTGACTTTGTAATCACCTGGCTTGGCAGCCTTAATGGCACACCTGGTATTTATGCTCAGATGTATACCGCTGATGGTAGCCTGTCAGGTACTAATTTTAAAGTGAATAGTGACTCTATTAACTCACCTGATATTTTCCCAGACGTATCGCTGGCATCAAATGGTGAGTTTATAATTGTCTGGAGAGATAATTCTAATGGTAGTCATGTTTACGGCCAGAGGTTTGAGCGAAATGGCATCCGGGTCGGAAATAATTTCAAAGTAAACGATAATAGGCTGACGTTAGGGCAACATTCGAGGAATAAAGTTGCAATTGATGATTCCGGTAAATTTGTCGTGGTTTGGGATCGTTCGGAACCCGGTATTTTTGATAGCAATATATATGCGCAACGCTATTTAAAAGACGGCACACCGAGTGGAATTAACTTTCAGGTGAATGATGATCAATCTCAAAAGCAACAAAAAACGCCGGATATCGCAGTTGACGGTAAAGGTAGTGTTACAATCGTCTGGGAGGATAATCGCACGCATGATCCGGATGTCTATATTCAAAGTTACACAGTGGAGGGCTTACCCCTGGAGGGAAATATCCGAATTAATGATGATTCCTTAAGCAATGCCGGACAGCAACATCCTGCGATTGCAGTTGATTCAACCGGGAATTTTATAATAACCTGGTATGATCCCCGCAATGGTCCGGCAGATCTATATGCGCAGCGTTACACAGTGGAAGGCATTCCAATTGGTGTAAATTTTAAAGTAAATCAGGATACTGGCATTTACGAATATGGCTTACCGTCAATGGCGGCTGATGCAGCGGGTAATTTTACCGTCGCTTGGCTAGATCGAGAGGATGGCAGTGATTCCTGGGAAGATGTCTATATTCGCCGGTTTTCCAACGAAGGCATTGCTTTGGGAGAAAATGTCAGGGGAAATGAATTCGACGGGAAGGCCGATCTCAAAAACCCCCCTTCTATCGCAATGGATAATGAAGGGAATTTTGTGGTTACCTGGAATTACAGAATGCTTGGCACCTATCATTCGGAAATTTATGCCCAGTATTTTTCGAAAACCGGTATTCCCCTCGGCGGTAATTTTGTTGTAAACGATGATACGATAGAAGCAATTCAGCGATCCCCGGAAGTTGCGATGAACGAAAATGGAGATTTTGTAATTGCCTGGACAGATACCCGGGATAATGATATTATTAATATTTACGCTCAACGATTTGCATCCGGCGGCGTTTCTTTAGGCAGCAATTTTAAAGTTAGTGAAGATATGGAAGGGCTTAGCCACTTCTTCCCTAATGTTGCAATAAATGATGTGGGAGATTTTGTTGTCAGTTGGTATGGTTCAACGGGTCAGGAAATAAATGTTTTTGCACAAGTTTACCTGAGTGATGGTAGCGAGATCGGTAATCATTTTCAAGTGAATGATGCAGCTATTTTGCTTGATCCCCATCGTAGAAGTCCCGGTATTGCTTTTCATCAGAATAATCAATTCCTAATAACCTGGGAAACACGTTTTGAGGCAAGTGATATTTTCGGGCAGCGTTATACATTCGATGGGATTCCTATCGGTAATAACTTTATAATGACTATCGAAAATGAACGAAAGCAACTTTCAACGGATATTAAAATATGGAATAATCGGATTTACCATACCTGGCAAGATAATCGGACACCCGCCACTGGGGCTGATATCTGGGCAAATATTTTAGATTTTGAGAATCCACTTGGCTTAACAGGGAATGCTCCGGCAAGTTTTCCCGCAGCGTCTAAATTGAGGCAAAATTTTCCAAATCCATTTAATGCCTCGACAATAATCGGCTATGAATTACATGAAAAAAGTGTGGTAGAACTTGTTGTTTATAATCTCATTGGTCAGAAAATAAAGACACTCCTGGATAAATCAAAGCAACCTCCAGGTGTATATCAATTACGCTGGGATGGAAGAAATAGTGACGGTGAACTGGTGACAAGCGGTTTGTACTTCTATCAATTGAAAACATCCAGTTATGTAAAAACACAAAAAATGTTGATGATAAAATGAGGAAATTTATCTCACCAATATTCTCCTTTATATAATCTCAACTGGTGAGGTGAAGCGTAATTTTCACCAGGACCTAATGTCAATTAATTCTACCATTCTCAGCCCGCCAGGGCGACCCAATTTAGGTCCGGATGCCAATCCGGGCCGGATAAATAACCCCGCAAAAATATTCTCAATCCCGCCACATTCCGCCACAATCATACCGCCACAAAATTACGAATCGTTCCGGATTTCCAAAATGTGGCATCCTTATTACCTCCAACAAATAGTAATAAATTGTTGATAAGTTTATTGATTACAAAAAATTAACGCTCCTGCTAAAAAGTTGGTAAGCCATTTGCTTTAGGCGATGTGACGGATATTGATCCGATTTAAACAGGAGAGAAGCGGTTGTTATATATAAATGAATACTGGCCCATTTTTTTAATCGGCTTTCTGAGCAGCTTCGGGCATTGTGTGGGTATGTGCGGGGGATTTGTCACTGCCTATTCGCTATCCTTGAGCAAGGGGCAGCATGCGGGTAAGCTGGCTTTCTTGCAGCATCTGAAACCGCATCTGCTCTACAACGCTGGCCGAATTTTTACCTACACATTTTTGGGATTGCTCTTCGGTGCCGCCGGAGAAACGCTGATGATCATCTTCAGCATCGGAAAGTATCAGGCAATGCTGCAACTGATTGCCGGCGCGTTAATGATTCTTTTCGCCCTGGACGTCAGCGGCTGGATGCCTTTGAGCAAATCCGGGCAGATGGCCGGGAGCGGCATTTTCAAGCGCCTCTGGAAAGTCGCCGCCGGGCAGGGAAAAATGAAGCACCTCGCCGGCGTTGGGATGGTAATGGGCTTCATCCCTTGCGGATTAGTTTACGCCGCTGGTGCGAAAGCCGGCGCAACCGGCAGCATTCAAGCTGGCATGCTTACCATGCTTTCTTTCGGATTGGGCACCGTGCCGGCGATGGTTGCTATTGGCCTGGGCGCTAACCGCCTTTCCGTTAATTTCCGCAGCCGTCTCTTCAAGGTCGCTGCGGTGCTGGTGATTCTGATGGGAATGGTCACCGTCGCGAAGAGCGCCAATAGTCTTTTCTTTACCGCCCCAACCACAGTTGAACAAGTTAGTGAACCTTGCTGCCACTAAATGGATGTTGAAAGAGAGAAATACCTTGAGTCAAAATAGATCCAGGACAAATATCGATTGCTATCATTGCGGACTCCCGTGTGAGAATACCCGTATTGAGTTCGATGAGAAATCCTTCTGCTGCGTAGGCTGCAAAACTGTTTACGAAATTCTAGCGGAAAATGATCTTTGCCAGTATTACGCTTTCAACGAAACGCCAGGTAATTCTCCGCTGAGTGAGATCGAAAGCACCCGCTACGAATACCTGGACGATAGCGCGGTTCAGCAACAGTTGCTCGATTATCGCGACGAAAAATTGGCCAAGGTGCGCTTCTTTATTCCCGGTATGCACTGTAGCTCCTGCATCTGGCTGTTGGAAAATCTCGCAACTCTCGCGGAAGGCGTGCTTGCTTCCCGGGTAGATTTCCTCCGTAAATCCCTTTCAATCAGTTTTGATCCGGCTACTATCTCGCTCCGTCAATTGGTAGAAATGCTTACAAAGATTGGCTACGAACCACAAATTCGCCTGGAAGACCTTTCCCGAAAGGCGGAAGAAAAATCCCAACGCAGTCTCTATCTCAAGATTGGCGTGGCCGGATTTGCATTTGGCAACATTATGCTGCTCAGCTTCCCCGAATATCTTGATATTGGCGGCACTCTCGAAGAGCGCTTTCAGCATTTCTTTGGCGCGTTGAATATTCTTCTCGCCTTACCGGTGTTGTTCTATAGCGCAGTCGATTATTTTCGCTCCGCATTTATCGGACTGAAGCATCGTACCATTAATATTGATGTGCCCTTGTCACTCGGTATGGCCGTCCTTTTCCTCCGTAGTCTCTATGACATTATTAATGGCAGTGGGGCTGGCTATATGGACTCCTTCGCCGGGCTGGTGTTTCTGCTGCTAATCGGAAAACTGTTCCAGCAGAAAACCTACGATACGCTTTCTTTCGAGCGCGATTACAAATCATTCTTCCCGATTTCAGTTACCCGGAAAGAGACTGATGGTGAGAAAGGTATTCCGCTCTCCCGTCTGCAGGTGGGAGACCGTATCATCGTGCGCAACCAGGAGCTCATTCCGGCGGACGCCATCCTGATGAATGGTGATGGCATTATCGATTACAGTTTTGTGACCGGGGAATCTGCACCGGTAGAAAAAGTGAGCGGGGAAATCATCTATGCCGGTGGACGGCAAGCAGGAAGCGCTATCGAATTGGAAGTGATCAAGGAAGTATCGCAAAGTTATCTGACCCAGCTGTGGAACAACGCTGCCTTTAGTAAAGAAAAAGAGAGCGCGATTACGACTTTCGCTAATGGGGTCAGCAAATATTTTACCATCGGGATTATTCTCGTCGCCCTCGGCGCACTGATTTACTGGCTGCCGCAAAACAGCACACTTGCCTGGAATGCCTTTACCGCTGTGCTGATCATCGCCTGCCCTTGCGCGCTGGCCCTCTCCACGCCGTTTACCCTCGGTAATGTGCTGCGTATCCTTGGCCGCGCCGGCTTCTACCTGAAAAATACGATTGTCATTGAAACGCTGGCGAAGATTAACACCATTGTTCTCGATAAAACCGGCACAATTACCCAATCCGCCAATACAGCCGTCACTTATCATCCGGTTGGCGAGGAAGCACCGCTCAGTGAGAATGAAAAAGCCTTTATAAAATCACTGACAAAGAATTCCACGCATCCGGTAAGTGCGCGAATTGCAAATTCACTGAATGGCAAAATTGAACAGCCGGTGCAGCATTTTCGGGAATTTACCGGACGTGGGATCGAGGGCGTAGTCGGGGGACATCTGTTTCGCCTCGGTAATGATGAATTTGTCTATGGCACTTCCTTAGCGGAGAGTGACAGCGCTCCCCGTGCCTTTCTGAGCATCGACGGTACTATAAAAGGTGTCTTCCGCCTGGCGAACGATTATCGCCCGGGGATACAGGAATTTGCCGAACGTTTGCACGGTCGATTCCGTCTCGCACTACTATCCGGAGATCATGACGGAGAGCGCCTTCGCCTGCAGAAAATATTTGGTAGAAAAATGCCAATGCGCTTTCGCCAGGCACCTGCCGACAAATTGAATTACATCCGCGACTTACAAATCAATGAAGAAAAAGTGCTAATGATTGGCGATGGTCTGAACGACGCCGGCGCCTTGCAGCAAAGTGATACCGGCATTGCCATTGCGGAAGATCTCAACAACTTTTTCCCGGCCTGTGACGCGATTCTGCAAGCCGGGCAGCTCACTCGTCTGGATCGCTTTCTGCGTTTTATTCGTGCGGCAATGAACATCATCAAAATGAATTTTGGCATTTCCCTGCTCTACAACATTGTTGGTTTAAGCTTTGCTGTTCAGGGAACCCTCTCACCGCTGATTTGCGCCATTCTGATGCCGCTCAGTTCTATTACAGTCATCCTGATCGCCACTGGTGCGACCAACGGACTGGCGCGTAAATGGCAAATCGATGCGCCCTGGAAAGCAGAAACCAAAACTGTCGTCCTAGACGGTCAGCCACAAAGAAACACTACTGTTCAACTGGAGGAGATACAATGAGTGTCATGTTTTTATTAATTATTGCCAGCCTGCTTTTTGCGGCAGCATTTCTCGGCGCCTTTCTCTGGGCCGTACGGAATGGGCAATACGACGACCGCTACACACCGGCCGTACGTATGCTGCTGGATGAAACGCCCGGATTATCTCAATCCGATCATCGCGAAAAGAAGAACCGTTAATCTACAATTCATACTCAATTGGAGGAATTTCTATGGCGTTAGAAACGTTTAAATATGACAACAAGATCGTGCGCGATTTTGCCATCGCCACCGGGATCTGGGGGATTGTCGGCATGCTGGTTGGTGTGCTCGCCGCATTCCAGATTTTCGAACCGGCGGCGAACCTGGGAAACCAGTATACCACTTTCGGCAGAATCCGTCCCTTGCACACTAATGCAGTAATTTTTGCATTTGTAGGAAACGGCATCTTTATGGGTGTCTATTATTCCCTGCAGCGCCTTTGTAAAGCGCGGATGTTCAGCGATCTGCTGAGCAAGCTGCACTTCTGGGGCTGGCAACTGATTATCGTGCTCGCTGCACTCAGTCTGCCCCTGGGAATGACATCCGGAAAAGAATATGCTGAACTGGAATGGCCGATTGATATTCTTATCACCTTGATCTGGGTGGTTTTCGGCATCAACATGATCGGTACGATTATGAAGCGCCGCGAGCGCCATATGTATGTAGCGATCTGGTTTTACATCGCCACCTTCTTCACCGTTGCGATGCTTCACGTTGTTAACTCATTTGAAATA
The DNA here is from genome assembly GCA_028284905.1 of Calditrichia bacterium. Classification (GTDB taxonomy): domain Bacteria; phylum Calditrichota; class Calditrichia; order RBG-13-44-9; family J075; genus JACKAP01. The sequence continues at coordinate 9,120 of JANQQU010000052.1, read as the reverse complement.
CCGGTAACCCTCTTCAAAAGTTATTCACTCTTTGCCGGTGTGCAGGATGCCCTGGTACAGTGGTGGTATGGACACAATGCAGTAGCATTCTTTCTCACCACCCCATATCTCGGTTTGATGTATTACTTCCTCCCGAAGGCGGCCAATCGTCCGGTCTTTTCTTATCGACTGTCGATTATTCACTTTTGGGCGCTGATCTTCATTTACATCTGGGCAGGCCCTCACCATCTGCTCTATAACGCACTGCCGGATTGGGCACAGTCTCTCGGTATGGTTTTTTCATTAATGCTAATCGCGCCATCCTGGGGTGGAATGCTTAATGGTCTGCTAACCCTGAGAGGAGCCTGGGATCGTGTGCGTCAGGATCCGATTCTGAAGTTCATGGTCGTTGCCGTTACTGCCTATGGGATGGCGACCTTCGAAGGACCAATGCTCTCCATCAAGAGCGTTAACGCACTCTCACACTTTACCGACTGGACGATTGCACATGTGCATATCGGCGCGTTGGGCTGGAATGGCTTTTTGACTTATGGCGTGATGTATTGGCTGATCCCGAAAATCTACAATACCAAGCTCCATTCAGTGAAACTGGCGAATCTGCACTTCTGGATCGGCACGCTCGGTATTCTATTCTACGCGATTCCGATGTATTGGGCAGGCATCACCCAGGGTTTGATGTGGAAACAATTTACTTCCGACGGATTCCTGCAGTATCCGATTTTCCTGGAAACCGTGTTGCAGATCGTTCCGATGTATATTCTCCGCGCCATCGGCGGCACCATCTATCTGGTTGGAGCGCTGATCGGTCTCTATAACATCTTTGCAACGATGGCAAAAGGTAGCTTGATCGCTGAAGAATCCGCACAGGCACCAGCCTTGGTAAATGTGCCGGAAGAAGAAAACGTGAAGAACGTTTATGGTCACCGTTGGATCGAAGCACGCCCGGTTCAGTTCTTTATCTGGACAGTCGTTGCTGTGGTAATCGGCGGCGTGGTTGAATTTGTGCCGGCCTTTCTGGTAAAATCCAATGTGCCGACGATCGCCAGTGTGCAGCCTTATACGCCTCTGGAATTGGAGGGAAGGGATATCTACATTCGTGAAGGATGTTATACCTGCCACTCCCAGCAAATTCGCCCCTTCCGTAGTGAAACGGAACGCTATGGTGAATACTCCAAGCCCGGTGAATTTATCTACGATCATCCTTTCCAATGGGGATCAAAACGGATCGGTCCGGACCTGCATCGTGTTGGCGGAAAATATCCCGATGCCTGGCATTACAATCACATGATAGATCCAACATCGATGTCACCGGGATCGTTGATGCCACCCTATCCCTGGCTGGCAGAACAGTCCGTAGACCTCTCCGTCACTCCGAGCAAAATCGAAGCAATGCAAACCCTCGGTGTACCGTATCCCGAAGGATATCAGAATTTTGCGGTTGAGGACATTGAAATTCAGGCAGCTAATATCGTTGCCAGCCTGCAAAGCGCCGGTATTACTGTAGAAAAAGATCGGGAAATTGTTGCCTTGATCGCCTATCTGCAGCGACTGGGGACGGATATAAAAGCGGAAAGCACTGCCCGCGTGCAGGATCAGAACCAGGTAAGTAAAAACTAATTTCTACGCCAGTCTGCCCGTTGCAATTGCCGCGGCGGGCGGATGATGTGATGGATTAAAAGTTCAAAATAGAAAGAGACGACATTATGTATCGAGCAATTTTGGAAAGCATCAACGGGGTAGAAATCTGGCCGATTATTGCCATTCTCATTTTCATGACCATCTTTACCATTGTGCTGGTTTGGACGATCCGCCTGGATAAAGGCACGGTCGATGAGATGGCCAATATCCCTTTAAGTGATACCCAGAACGGAAATAAGACCGCGCACTAGTTCGCGGCCAACTTGTAGATAAAAAATTTAATGATACGGAGAAGCAATCATGGCAAGACAAAAAGTGAAAGATGAGTTGTTAGAGCATGATTATGACGGCATTCAGGAGCTGGATAATGATCTGCCTCCCTGGTGGCTCTATCTTTTTTATTTTACTATTATTTACAGTGTCGGTTACATGGCTTACTACCACGTGCTTGGCTGGGGTGAGCTGCAGGAGGCTGAGTATCGAAGTGAAATGCGTGCCGCGGAAGTCCGTTATGGCGGCGGGGAAACATCCCCGGAGGTTGCCGAAGGTGGCACGGCGCCGGTGGCGATTCCCATGGAAGCGTTTACAGACGATGCCAATCTCGCCAGTGGGAAAGAAGTTTATATGACCCACTGTATGCCCTGCCACGGTGTTCATGGTGAAGGTACCGTCGGACCGAACATGACTGACGAATACTGGGTTCACGGCGGTACAATGAAGGATATCGTCAACACCATTAATGTCGGTGTACCGGCAAAAGGGATGATTTCCTGGAAACCAGTGCTCAATCCATTGCAGATCAAGCAGGTCTCCAGCTATATCCTTAGTCTGCAAGGCACTAATCCACCCAACCCAAAAGCGCCGGAAGGCGAAAAAGTTGGTGGGTAAAAACTAATATGTCATTGCGAGGCGTTTTTGGCCGAAGCAATCTCTGGTTTTTTGTATCGCATGAGATCGCTTCGTCGTTGCACTCCTCGCGATGACAGAATTTACTAAATGATTTTTTCATCATAGAAGAATTACGGATTTTATCATGAATGCTCCGGAAGTAAAAAAAGATACCGAATCATACCGCGATCATATTGCCACAGTAAATGAATCCGGTGCGCGGAACTGGATTTATCCAAAAAAGCCCGCCGGGAAATTTTATGACGCCCGGACAATCGTCAGCATCGTCCTGCTAATCTTCCTCTTTGGTGCGCCACTGATGAAGATTAACGGTCAGCCGATGATTTTACTAAACGTCATCGAGCGCAAATTTATTCTGTTTGGATTGGCGTTTTGGCCGCAGGATTTTCATCTGTTCGCTTTGGCGGTGTTAACTTTTATCGTCTTCATTATTTTGTTTACCGTTGTGTTTGGGCGCGTTTGGTGCGGCTGGGCCTGTCCGCAAACTATTTTTATGGAGATGGTTTTCCGGAAAATAGAATACTGGATTGAAGGCGATGCCCGCCAGCAGCGTGCCTTGAACAAAGCGCCCTGGACGATGAATAAAATTACCAAGAAGGTGTCCAAACAGGTCATCTTTTATGCCCTGTCTTTCCTCATCGGAAATACATTCTTAGCATACATCATCGGTATTGATGAACTGGTAAAAATCGTCACTGATCCACCTTCACAGCACATTGCCGGCCTCACTGCGATGATTGTTTTTAGTACGTTATTCTATGGCGTTTTCTCCTGGTTTCGTGAGCAAGCCTGTGTGATCGTTTGTCCTTATGGTCGCCTGCAGGGGGTTTTGCTGGACCAGAGTTCCATTGTGGTTTCCTATGACTTCAAACGTGGTGAGCCCCGCGGAAAATTGCGTAAAAGAGCCCCGCAGCCACTGGTGGAAACCGGGGATTGTGTCGATTGCCACCTTTGTGTGCAGGTTTGCCCTACCGGCATCGACATTCGCAATGGTACCCAACTGGAATGTGTAAACTGCACTGCCTGTATCGATGCCTGTGATTCGGTAATGGAGAAAATAAAGAAGCCGAAAGGGCTGATTCGTTATTCTTCTTACCAGGGAATTCTTGATGGTGCCAAACTACGGTTTACACCACGCGTCATCGGTTACAGCGTTGTATTAACTTTGCTGCTTAGCCTTTTTGTCTTTTTGCTGACCAATCGTGTGCCGGTAGAAACAAGCATCTTGCGCACACCGGGCGTTTTATATCAAACGCTGGAAGATGGCACTATTCAGAATCTCTATAATGTGAAAATTGTTAATAAATCATTCGATCCCAGAACGATTAGATTTGCACTAAAATCGCCTCGCGGAAAAGTCAAACTGGTAAGCGGTAATGAGCTGAATGTCTCACCAGACGGTTTGGCGGAATCGGCATTATTTGTCCAGATTCGCCCGGAATTGCTCGATGGCGTTAAAACCATTGTTGTTATAGAAGTGCTAAATGGTGAAGAAATTTTGGAAACTGTCGAGACATCTTTTGCCGGACCGACAGCTTTACAGTAAGTAGGCCTTAGACTAAGGGCAGTTAGGCGGTATATATCAGCCTTCAGCCTAATCCCTAATTACCTAGAAATTGGAGAAAAAATGATACGCAAAGAATTATATTGGCCAATCGGTATTAGCCTTGTCCTCTTCGGGTTTGTTAGCTTTTTGATAACATTCCTGTTCTTTTCCCGAACAGTGCCGGTAAATCTGGTCAGCGAAACTTATTATCATGACGCCTTGAATTATCAGGATCAACTCGATCGCATTGCCCAAACTAAAAACCTGGCAGAAAAACCTGCCTGGCATTACAATATGCAGGATGGTTACCTGGAGATCGAGTTTCCCACCTCGACGAATAGCGGAGAATTAAAAGGAACAATTGCTTTCCTGCGCCCGTCCGATGCAAGTAGGGATATTCGGATGTCATTAGCGTTGGATGAAAATGGCAAACAGCGATTCGCTACCGCCGAGCTGGGGAAAGGACTTTGGAAGAGCCAGATCCATTGGGATACACCGGAGGGGCAATACTTTCAGGAAGAAGTTTGGTCGATTCAATAACCGTTTTCCAGAAGGGTGCCACGTTGCCGTCGAAAAAGAGCAAATTTGAATTTGTTGTATGTAATTGTTTTATATTGAATTAACAATAAGTGGTGGCGATTGTTTTAACTACAGGTGGCAAATAAAAATAAATGATGTTCGGACAATAAAGCACTGAAAATAATGAGGTTAAACTGTTGGTAAGGTTCTTGCTTTCTCTACTACCGAAAAGCCACCTAAAGTTGTTTTATTCAATGATTGATAACCGGAGGTAAAGTTATGGAAAGCAAAGTCGCCAGGGAAGTGATGACAAAAGATGTTCTGACAGTCAAGTCGGATTGGCCGCTTGATCATCTTGCAGAGTTCTTAATTGAGAACGCAATTTCCGGTGCGCCGGTGCTCTCGCCGGAAGGGAAGCTGGTTGGCGTCGTATCGATGACGGATATTGTTCGGCATGATATTATTCCCTTAAAAGAACCTTACAAAGATGCCAAACATGTATTTTATGAAGACTTGCTGGCACATGAATATGGACCGTCTGATGCCGAATCTTTTCGATTTGAACATGAGAGAGATATTCTGGTGGAAAATATTATGACGCCAATGGTCTTTAATGCAGAAGAGGAAACACCAGCAACAGACATTGCGGATATGATGATCCGCGGACGCATCCATCGCATTATGATTACAAAAGACGAAAAGTTGACCGGCATCGTAACCGCGCTGGATTTACTGAACTTAATTTTAGCTAAAAAAGAAATGAAATGACGGAAACACAAACAAAACATATCCTGCTGGTCGATGATGAAAAAAATATGCGTTTTTCATTAGCCTTCTTACTGGAAGCGGCAGGTTATAGAGTGAGCCAGGCAGGCAATGGTTGGGAAGCGCTGGATCGCCTGCTGACAATGCGAAATAATGGTCAGCAGGTTGACCTGGTCATTACAGATATTCGCATGCCCCATACCGATGGAATGGCATTGATCGAACATCTGAAGCGCTTGCATTATCAAATTCCCGTTTTAGTGATTACCGAGTATGGGAACAGAAAGCTAAAAACCACGATAATGAAAAATGGTTGTGCAGGGTATATGGATAAGCCCTTTGATGAAAAGGAATTGATTAAAAAAGTGAAAATGATTCTGAACTTACCTGGCAGATCAGATGCCTCTGACACCTGAGAAGGTTTCCTGCCACCAGCTCCGCTTAACCTTTTCCCTTATTCTTCCCGTCGTACTGATTCAAAAAGCATGACCAGCTTCTCGACATTTGAGGCGCTGCGATATGGATCCAGCCGCTGATGATCTGGTAATAAAAGATGACCCTCTTTTTCCCAGATTTTAAATTGTGCCGTAATAAAAGCGGCTATTTGCTCAGATTCATCCGGCGAGAAGTTTTTCCCGCTATCCGTCTCCTCCAGCACAGATTCGACCAGGCTGTTCTTTGGCCCCACAGCTAAAATTGGTTTACGCAACGCCAGGTAATCGTAGGTTTTCGCCCCGATACTTTGATGCGCATAGCTCATTTGTGCCAACGGTCGAAACAGCAGGCTGGTTTGACGGGAGTATTCCATCATTTCATCATATGGCTTATAAGGAATGACCTGCAGATTAACTCGTGGATAATCTGCGGCAGCTGCCTGAAAACCATCGAAAACTTTCCCGATAAATACAACGTCAATTTTTCCCGCCATTTCGGAAGGAAGCATTTCAATTGCTTTAAACAGCGGCGCCCAGTGTTGATATTTGTTCAGATGGCCGAAAAAGAGGATCATGAAACGGTCGGTGAGAATTTTCTCGGTGTTGACAGACTCGAAGCCGTTTTGAATGACCTGATAATTATTCGGCGCTTTTTCTGCAAAAATTTCGGTGATGCCTTTCGTAACGGTCGTGACGGCATTTGCCTGACTCAGAACGGAACGCTCCATTCGGGTATTAATTCGCTTTACCAGGCCATCTTCCTGCAGCTCCGCCACCCAAAAGGCTTCCGTCCAGGGATCGCGGAAATCCGCTACCCATTTGGCGCCGGTTTTTCTGGCAATTTTCTTGGCAATCAGCTGCACTGTTTGCGGCGGGGAAGTGGAAAAGATGACGTCGATTTTTTCATCACAGACAATCTTTTTCCCGGCTTTTACTGCGTAAGGGATCCAGCCGATCCGGGCATCGGGAATGAACAGCTTGGCGCGAATCCACTTGGCGATTTTTTCCTTCGGGCTATCACTCTTTTGCGGATTCAAAACAAAGGTGGGAATTTTCTCATCCTTCTTTTTACCGGTAAGCTTACGATAGAGGTTATAGGGCTCAATAATATCAGTTTTGTAGACAATGCACTCCGGTGGCAATTCCTTCTCCAATCCATGATCGAGGGCAGGATAATCGCCATCCGCAACGGTAAGAATGACCGGCTGCCAGCCCAATGTCGGTAATCGCTTGACAATTTTAATCACGCGCTGAATGCCCGGTCCGCCGGCCGGCGGCCAGTAATAGGTAACGATAAGCACTTTTTTCATAGGTAAATCAAGATTTCGTAGGATACTGGTTAAACAGATGTCTCTTTTATTTCTGGTGCTTGTAAAAGGAAATTACGGGTATCTCGGCCACAATTAAACAAAGCGTCGATAATTGACAGATGAGATTCAAATGTTTTCCAGAGTTGCGGATACTCCGGATGTTCGAATTTCGCATAAGTCAGGGTTATGCCCTGCTCGGCCAACAAATCGCCGTCGTTATAATTCTTCCCGCCACCGTCGCCGGAAAGATAGGTGTTCGCATCTAATGCCTGGCAGATATCCACAATTAATTCCGATTTTTGCCGGAAATTTGGTAACAGTTCGGAGAGTCGCACCGTTTTGTAAGGAATTTCCAGATAGTCAGCAATCGCCTCAATCAGGGCGATGTTCAGATCGACCAACTGAGAATGCTTTTCAAGATGTGGTTGAAGCAGATCAAAAACTTCCTGAAAATAGGGTGCCTTTTTGTAATTAAGGGTGATGCTCTTTAAATGTTTTTCCCGCCAGCGCTCGTCCGCAAACTTAATCTCCAGATAAGTCGCTTTCCCTTTTCGGCCATGCGGTACTTGGGTGGGAATCGTTAAGTAGCTCGCGCCATTGGGATTCTTGATGCGATTGCGGGCAGCAAAGCTTTGCCCCCGTGGATACTGAACGGCATCCAGGTATACAAAAATATCGCAGTTGATCATTTTGTAGAAATAGCCGATCCAGGGCAAATAGTTCGGTTGATGGATGGCAACGGTACGCTTATTCTTGCTCATATTCTTTCGCTAGTTTATCAAATATTTGCTGGAATCGGGATTTGATCTCGTCATTTTGATCATACTCCCGAAAGGGAAATTGGGCCGGCGCTGGCGTGGTGATTTTTAGCTCATATTGATATTTATTTCGGGAGGTGTCGGCCAGCGAAGCCAGCACTTTTCCCGGGGATTGACAAAAATCCCGATACTGAACAATCAAGCTGTTATCTGCACAAAAAGATGCAATCTGTTGCCGGTAATAGCGTTGCAGGAAAAAGACCTGTCCGGCAATCTGCGTCCAGTAGTCGGCATCCTTAATGCGATCATATTCGACTGGCGTATAACTCCACCAGTTATTCAAATCATCATAATGTTTTTTGCGAGCTTCCAGAATAGAGATTGCACTGTCCAGCGGATCCCGTTCGATGTAAACATAGAGCACCTTGCCGAGCGTTTCCTGCATCTTTTTTAGATGATAGGCGCCAAAAATATTTTTAAAGACCATCGGGAGTTGAAATTCGTGTTGCATATTCGCCAGGGTGAGCCGCACCATCTGCCAGTCGATATCTGCTTCTCGTTCGGCGGATTTGGTAACATCTTCCATGGTTTCTTTTTGGAGCAGATGTCGCCAGAAATAGCCATATTCGTGAATGTCCGACAAACCCCTGGTGCTGGCATAATGAGACTGAAAAGAAATCTCTCCCGGTTGATCTTTCAAAACCTGTTTTGCCAGACGGATACCATGCACCGGCGCCAGCCAGAAGCGGGCCGCCAGGTTGTTGATATACCCGCAATCCAGTGAAGATGCAAGCACCTGGCTAATCAACGTTGTGCCGGAGCGGGGTGGGCCAAAGACAAATATGAATGGGTGATCAATCGGGTAATCCCGATACAGCGCCTGCTCCCGCGCTTGTAACACACGGTTCATTTCCAGGAGAAAATCTTCTTCCTGTGTATCCTTGTGATAGCCTTCCCGGCGCTGCTCGTTAAATGATTTTAGAGAGGTTGGCATAGTTTCTCAAAGTTCAAAGTTCAATGTTCAGAGTTCAAAGTTATTACTCGTTCCCTTCCCGGCTTCCGGGGCACTTCTCGTTCCCCCACAGAGTGATTCTTTCGGAAAAATTCCAGTTTTGGAACGAGGGTTGAATTTTTTTATTGCCACTGCCACTGCCACTGCCACTGCCACTGCCACTGCCACTGCCACTGCCACTGCCACTGCCACTGCCACTGCCACTGCAAATTCTTGTGTAAACTGCTCA
>JANQQU010000049.1 GCA_028284905.1 Calditrichia bacterium | reverse complement strand
GCCACCGGCATTATTCTCCACACAAATATGGGCCGTGCGCCGCTGGCGCCGGCGGCTTTACAGTCGATTGCCGAGACCATCGATCATTACAACAACCTGGAAGTAGATCTTGGCAGCGGTAAGCGCGGCTCCCGCCATTCTCATATTGAAGAATTGATTTGCATGATCACCGGGGCAGAAGCAGCCCTGATGGTGAACAATTGTGCGGCTGCAATTTTGCTAACGCTCAGTGCACTGTGCTATCGCAAGGAAGTGCCGATCTCCCGAGGAGAACTGGTGGAAATCGGCGGGGCATTTCGCATGCCGGATGTTATGAAAGCCAGCAATGCAAAGATGGTCGAGATTGGCACGACGAATAAGACCCACTTAAAGGATTACGAAGGTGCGCTGAGCCCGAAAACCGGGGCGTTGCTAAAAGTGCATACCAGCAATTATCGCATCATGGGATTTACCAAGGAAGTTGATATTGCCGAGCTGGCTGCGCTTGCACAAAGCCACCAGTGTCCGCTGGTTTACGACATGGGCAGTGGCGTCATCGAAGATTTACAACACTGGGGCTATCCGCACGAGCCGGTTGTCCGGGAAATTCTCGCCGCCGGTGTTGATGTGGTTACTTTCAGTGGGGATAAAATTCTCGGTGGTCCTCAAGCAGGTATTATTGCCGGAACAAAGCAATATATTGAGAAGATCCGTAAACACCCGCTCACCCGGGCAATGCGTTGCGATAAACTGATCTACGCGGCAATGGAAGCGACCTTGCGTCTCTATCTTCAGCCCGACAATCTGCCGGAGAAATTACCGGTGGCGGCAATGCTAAATGTTTCACTGGAAACCTTGCGTCAGTGTGGTGAGGAATTAAAAGAAGCATTGGCAGAAACATCGCTACAAATTGATGTTATTGATACCGACTCACAAATGGGCAGTGGCGCGCTACCATTGGAAAAAATTCCTTCTGTAGCGTTGAAAGTCACTGTAGCGAAACAATCTCCTTCCCGGCTAGCAAAAAAACTACGGATGCATCAACCGCCGATCGCTGCCTATGTCCAGGACGATGCGCTTTTGCTGAACCTGCGCACCATTCGGGAAGATGAGCTGCCGCTGGTGAAGCAGGCTTTAGAGATATTAGGCAATTAGGAGACACACCTCACTTGATGCATTTTTACAAGCCACGGATTTTCACTGATTCACACAGATGAATGAATAGAGACGTATTTACATAATTAACCAAAATCCGTGTAAATCGGTGTCTATCAGTGGCCAATTAGAAAGTATCAGCTTTGGGGAAATAGCAATAAAACGATGAACGAAACGACTGCCTCACAACATCGCCAGTACGTTATCGGCACCGCCGGGCATATCGATCATGGGAAAACCGCCCTGGTAAAAGCACTTACCGGCGTCGATACTGATAAGCTGCCGGAAGAGAAGCAGCGCGGGATTACTATCGACATTGGTTTTGCCCATCTTAGCGATAACATAACCATCATCGACGTGCCGGGGCATGAGCGCCTGATCAAGAATATGGTTGCCGGCGTCAGTACTATCGACCTGGTGTTGTTTGTCATCGCCGCGGATGATGGCGTGATGCCACAGAGCCGGGAACATCTCGATATCATTAACCTGTTGCAAATTGATCACGGCATTATTGTTATCAGCAAAACGGATTTGGTTGATGACGACTGGCTTATGCTGGTCGAAGAAGATGTGAAAGCACTCGTTAAAGAGACGCCCCTGGCGAAAGCACCGTTGCTCTACACATCCACAAACACTGGCAAAGGTATTGATGAGTTACGGGAAAAATTACTGACTACGCTATCAGGCATACCTCCCCGGCAGGATTTTGAAGTATTTCGCCAACCGGTTGACCGGGTGTTTTCCGTGAAAGGTTTCGGCACCGTCATTACCGGCACAGTGCTAAGCGGCAAGATTGCCGTTGGCGATGAAATTGAAATTCAACCGGATGGTCTGAAAACGCGGGTAAGAGGCTTGCAATCCCACGATCAGGATGTCAATGAAGTGCGTACCGGCTTTCGCACTGCCGCCAACCTCGCCGGTATTGATATGAGCAACATCGAGCGCGGGAAAGTATTGGTTCAGCCGGATGTTTATCAATCAGTCGAAATAATCAACGCTCGTTTAAGTCTCCTGAAATCCGCCCCGGCGCCATTAAAATCCAATCAGCGCATTCGCTTTCATATCCATACCACGGAAACGTTTGCCCGGGTTATTATCCCGGAGAAAAACCAGCTATTGGCGGGCGAATCTGCATTGGTGCAGCTCCGCCTGGAAACCCCGATTCATGCCGCATACCAGGACAGATTTATCATTCGCCAATATTCCCCACAGCGCACGCTCGGTGGCGGTATCGTTCTCCAAACAAACCCATTTCGTTTCCGGAAGCGTTATCAATCAATTTTTAAGGATATGCTAAACCGCCTGGAAGCAGAGACACCGGAAATGCGCCTTAGCGGTCTGTTTGATTTACTTCGATCCACGCCGCAAAAACTATGGGATTTAAAGGCCGGCAGCAATTTGCCATTGGGTGAACTGCAAAAGTTCATCAAGGGGATGGTTGGCAATGATCAGTTGTTTGCCGCGAATATCTCCGGGAAAACTGCATACTTTTCCCGGGGTCAGTTGAAGATCGTCCTGGAAAGTATTCTCCCCCTGTTGGAAGCATATCATGCGCAATATCCGGGACGGCCGGGAATAAGTGAAGGCGAAGTGGTTAGCCAGCTGGAAAAACGCTTTCATAGTGAAGCCATTCGGAAAGCGATACAATTTGGGATCAAGCAGAAACAGTTGCAGAAAGAAAAGCAGCAGGTTCGCCTGGCCAGTTTTACACCACAACTTTCTGCGCGGGATTCCGAGGTTTACAGCGAGTTGGAAAAACGCTATCGGGATGCCGGATTTACACCACCGACCATTAAGGAATCGATTGCCGCTTTTAATTTATCCTCAAAAGAATTTAAGGAACTCAGTCGCCTGCTGCGAGAAGAAGGCAAGCTGGTTTATGTTGAAGAAACGCTGCTCTTCCATAGCACAGCATTGGAAAAATTGAAGTCACTGCTTATAGATTACTTTCAAAAAGAAAGCGAAATTTCCGTTGCCGCATTCAAGGAGCTAACCGGTACCACCCGTAAACACTCTATTCCATTATTGGTATATTTGGATAGTAATGGCATTACCGAGCGGGACGGGGATGTTCGTAAACCGGGATATAAATTTCAGGAATAATGCGGAATTTCGAATTCGGAATGTGGAATTCGAAATGCGGAATTTTGAGTGCGGAATGCGGAATAAGATGAACGAAATTTTCGTACTGCCTTCAAGTAGTTAACCGGCACACACCCCAAACTTTCCATTATCGATATATTTACACAACAATGACATATCTGAGCAGGATGGGTACACAAACACGGATATAAATTTATGGTAAAATAATTCCTTATTCCCAACTCCGAATTCCGCATTCCCAATTAATGCTGCTGCGCTACTCGTTCCCAAAGTCCCGAGACTGTGTAAAAAGTATTTGCAATCCAGGAAACCTGGTACTACCGTCTCCGAGTTTCGTCGTGAGCATGTGGACGCTTTAAAGGATGTCTGCCGGGAGTTTACCTTCTCTCCAGTTTGGGAACGAGAGCCAGGGCATACAAAAAAATCCGTGAAAATCTGTGCCATCTGTGACTGATTAAGATATAAAATCACCACATCAATTCGGCGCTGTCGCCACAAAAATTTTCCGGGGATAGGAATACATATCCGGCTGGTCGGTCAGCTTGGAAATCACCCGGTAATAGTAAACCGTGTTATTCACTGGCGTCGTATCGAGATATTGCGAAGCATCGCCAGCCAGTTGGGCAATCTCGGCAAAGTCCGAATCATTCGTCCGCCGCTCGATGACAATTTGCGTGCTGCTGCTCCGGCGATTCTCCCAGGCGATTGAGACGGACACATCGGGATTCGTCGTCGTGGCTAGAGATGTCGGGCTTTCCGGATAAGTGTGCAGCAGGATGTCCTTCACTTCCGGCCAGCTACGATTTGCGCGATCGTAAATGCCAAAGTCGCCGCCATCATCCCAGGCCTGAAAAGCGACGTTATTAGCGACAGCGTTTTCCACGTAGGTGAAATAATGGCGCATCCGCGAGTTATATTCGCAATACCGCACTGCACCAAATTCGCTAATCATTACCGGAATATTGTTGGTGGCTGACCAGGCGGCAGCTTGCTCAAAGGCAGCTTTGTTCGCATTCCGATCTGCCTCGGTGCCCCAGGTGCCATTGCCCTGACCGGCAAAGCTCCAGGGATCGTAGGAGTGATAATAGCCCATCAGGTAATCGTCCTGTGGGATGGAGGCGTTTAACAAGAAGCTCAAATTGCTATAATCATTTCCGGAGAATATCACGATGCGCTGCGGGTTAGTCTTCCGGATAATACCGAGCACCCGGGCATTCAGTTCATCCACCTGAGTACGGGTCAAACCGAAGGGCTCATTGATTATCTCGAACAATAACTTATCGGATTTATTCTGGAAACGGGTAGCGATCTGGCTCCAGATGCTATCGTAGCGCGCCTGATTCGTTGCGGAATAATCCTGCTTCAGCCAATCTTCATGATGGCCGTTGATGATGATGAACAGCCCCCGCGCCAATCCCCAATCGACCACTTGCTCTACCCGGTTCATCCAATTTGCATCGACGTTGAATGGTGCCAGATCGGTGGTGTGGGTTCCCCAGCGTACCGGCACCCGCACGCAAGTAAAGCCAGCGCTTTTGTAATCATCAAAATAGTATTCCTGCAGTGGACCATTATTCCAGTCTCCCTCGAAAGGCGGCTCCAGGGTATTGCCAATGTTGATACCACGAATCATTTGCCCGATCGCTTCTTGCGGGGTCATGAAAGATTGTGGTTGCGGATCAGGCTCCGGGTCCATGGTGGACGATTCACTACAATTCAGCAGTAGTAAAAAAATGACTAACAGGCAGCTAAGGCAATATTTCATCGGAGTTCTCCTTACAATTTTCAACGTCCAACAGGCAATTAAAAAGCAAAGAAGATAGCGCAAAAAATGTGCCTGTGAAAATAGTTAACCGTAGCGCCTTTTCTTCGCTTGTATGCTGATTGAATGATCTTGATTTAGGATCATTTCGATAATATACATTATTAGAATGATAATTGGTTCAGTAATGCAAACGGATTTATTCGCCACGGATGGCACGGATCTGCAGGGATGAAAATGCCTAAAAGCCTCGTTCCAAAACTCCAGTTTTGGAACGCAATTATAATAGAAACTCTGTTTCGAAAATCAAATGGGATCTATTAGCCCAATACCAGGCCCCAAAACAGAGTTTTGGTTATAACGACGCTCCCAAACTGGAGAGACTGTGTAAAAAGTCTATCGTTGAAAGTTCAGGCAGCGACTTCCCGTTGCCTGAAGTAGCATTAAATGCTCCTAAGCGACTAACACCCTATAT
>JANQQU010000048.1 GCA_028284905.1 Calditrichia bacterium | reverse complement strand
CAGCTTCACTTTTTCCCCAACCTGCAAATCGGTGGCGAGCTGCACCCAGCCGTCTGCGATCTCGCTCAGTTGGTAGATATCCGGCACCACGTCGGTCATCGTGGAAACCGCCTGCGGGAAAACGTCTTTCACTTGCTGGGCAATTACTTTTTTGTGGGATTGGCTGCCCTTGGCAATGGTGTCGATCATGGTATAGTCGGTGATCTCGATGCCCATCAGCCGGTTCAGGTCTTGCTCACTGTCTGAGCGGCCACGGATGTTTTTGATGCGTGCGTCTGAATAGATATTCAATTCTTCAGCAGCAATATGCGCTGAGGCATAAAGTGAATAATTCGCAGGTACGTTGCCGCCGGGAAAGCCCGTATTTTGATTTACCACAAAATACGGCGTGGAAATTAAAGAACCTTGAGACCCGATAATTTCGACTTTCGCTCTTGTTGGATTCGTGGTGCCAATGCCGACATTGCCATTTCCTTCCACCACAAAGGCGCCGTTTTGAATATCGACGATATCAGTAGTGCCTGTTGAACTACTCGTGATGTTCAAGACATTCGCACCGCTAGTGCCATTATTGGTCAGGGTTACCAGGGCGCCGAAATTGAGCGTCTTTTCTATATGCAGGGGAGAGGAAGGTGTTGCCGTGCCGATGCCGACATCACCCATCATGATGACTTCGTTGGCGTTGTTGGTCAAATCTCCGATATAAATCTTGTCACTGGAATGGCCACTGCCGCCGACGTCGAGTTGCACATAGCCATTGGATTCGGATGTTCTCAAACTGGCTGTTTGTGCACCTTCTGTTAAGGCAATGCTGGTGCCGGCAACGTGCAGCTGGTGGCCTGGCGCCGTCGTTCCGATACCGACGTTGCCATTTCCCTGAACAACAAAAGCACCGTTTTGAAAATCAACAATATCGGCAGTGCCCGTTACATTACTAGAGACATTCAGAACTTGCGCGCCAACAGTACCATTATTTCGTAGTTTGACCACGGCGTCATTATTGACAGCCTTGACAATATCGAGAGGTGCGGCGGGCGTCGTCGTGCCGATACCGACATTACCGTCACTATCTATACCGACCGTTTGCGTCGGATTTCCAGCGCCGTCAATCCCGGTTACAAAGCGCACGCCGCCGGTCGCACGAACGGCAAATTCATTGGCCGCTGCAGAGTTGAAATCGAAATCATTCTGATCGGAGTAAAGGAAAGTGCCATCGTGAGTATCCGCGATTTTAGCGCGCCGACCGCTTGCAAAACTGTATTCACCGGCCGCGCTATTCAGGCGGCCGCCCGGCACTGTTGCATAAATGCCACTGGCAGTATTTTTTCTACCACCGCCGATTGTTGACCGAAACCCATCAGCAATATTTTCACTACCCCCGCTGATTGTTGAGTGGTCATTCGTGGCTTGATTCTTGTACCCACCACCGACTGCCGACGCAATGCCACTGGCAGTATTTTGAATACCGCCACTAACAGTCGCGTCGTTCATCGTGGCATTGTTATTGTTGCCGCCACCAATCGTCGCCCCAGCGCCGCTGGCAGTATTCTCATATCCACCTGAGACAGTAGCTTCCGGGTTGCTAGCAGTATTGTAACCACCTCCGCTAACTGTCGCAAATTCTCTTGAATTGCCACCGGCTTGATTACCTAAACCGCCGCCGATTGTTGAATAGTTACCGGCTACAGTATTTATAGCAGCGCTGCTTCCGCCGCCGGAAATTGTCGCACCTTCAACCCCGGTGCTGAAGCTGTTTCCGGAAAATCCGCCAACGATATTGGGGGATGTTGACTTGTCATACAATCGCAGGATAGTCTGGTTATTCGCTTTAAAAAACACAGGCTGATCATCGGTAGTGCCAATAAAATCGCTGCCGCCGGTGCCGGCATTACCGGTGAGCTGCCAACCATTCATGTTCGTCAAGCCGGAACCGTCACCAACGAAAACATTGGCGGTGACCGTATCGCCATTAGTAACATTATTATTAGCAAGATCAAGCGCCTGTGTGGCGGTATGGCTACCGAGGTCGTCCCCGGGAATGCCGGTGAGCCCCGAGCCATCGCCAACAAAACCGGCGGCGGAAATGGTGCCGTCGGTTTCCACCAGCGTCACCTGGGTATTACCCAGGCGGATTTTATTACTGGCATCGACCTTCGCACCGAAACCGATGGCGGTGGCGTTGCGCAAATTGCCTGCGGTAACGTCAGCTTCTGCGCCAATCGCAGTATTCAGGTTTCCGCTAACATTTGACTGTAATGCCTGGTCCCCAACGGCGGTATTCGCCTCCCCGCTGGTGTTCCCTAGCAGGGCCTCGGCACCCACGCCGGTATTGGCGTCGCCGTCAATCAAATTGGAGAGGGTATTTTCCCCGATACCGGTATTCCGCTGCGCCGAAGCGGTCAGCAGTAAATTGCCGGCATTCTTTCCGGCAAAAAAGTTTTCGCTGCGGTAGGTATGCATCAGCAATTTATCACCAATATAGATGATGCCACCAGTGGCATTACCGACCGGCATGTGAAGGTTCCTGGCGGAAACCATACCGCCGGTTTCTACTAATGTTACCTGGCTATTGCCCAGGCGGATTTTATTACTGGCATCTACCACCGCTTTGTAGCCGATGGCGGTAGCATTACTCAAACCGTCTGCGGCAACATCGGCTTCGGCGCCAATCGCGGTGTTCAGATGTCCGTTAATATTGCTTTGTAATGCCTGATCCCCAACGGCGGTATTCGCCTCCCCGGTCGTGTTCCCTAGCAGGGCATTGGCGCCCACGCCGGTATTGGCGTCGGCGGTCGTTATGCTGGAAAGGGCGTTTTCGCCGATGCCGGTGTTCTCACTGGCGATATTATCGTGGATTAAATTACCGGCGTTTTTCCCGGCAAAAAAATTGTTGCTCCCGAAAGAATGAAGCAAGGTTTGCTCCGCACTATAGATGATGCCGCTGTTGTTCGTACTGGCAGGCAGACGCAGGTTTCCGGTTAGCTCCAATTGTTCATTCGGGGCATTGGTACCGATGCCAACGTTACCGCCGTTATAGTAAGTAGTTGAGCCGTTCAGTAGCCAGGGGCTGGCTGGCAACCCGATCAGTCCGGAGCCGTCACCGACGAAGGCGTTGGCAGTGACCGTATCGCCATTGGTTATATTATTGTTGCCGAGATTCAGCGCCTGGCTAGCAACATGGCTTCCCAAATCATCACCGGCGATCCCGCTCAATCCCGAACCATCACCAATGAAGAGATTGGCAGTGATTGTATCACCATTGGTCATATTATTACTGGCCAGATCCAACGACTGGCTGGCAATATGGCTGCCCAAATTATCACCGGTGATCCCGCTCAACCCCGAGCCATCCCCTACAAAAGCCGTAGCGGTGACGGTACCGGCAACCTCCAGTGCTGTCGATGGAGAAATTGTGCCGATTCCCAATCTACCGAGGTTATGGTGGAAAGAAAAATGGGTTATACTGCCGTCAACGTTTCGGAAATCCGTCCGGCCATTGGTGTCAATATAAAAGCGTTTTGTGCCGCCTTCAACATTGCGTAAACGGAGGTGCGTCCCGGAATGCTGGTTGCCTTCTACCTGGAATTCCCAGGGGCGCCGGGTGTTAAAGCGAAGAAGGGTAGCGCCATCCGGTTGACTGTTCGTGCCGGTTATCAAGCTGTCCGCAGTAACGGCACCGGCAACGCCCAATTTGCTGCCCGGTGCTGCCGTGCCGATGCCGACGTTGCCGTCATCCTGCACTTGCATGAGGGTATCGCCATTGGCGTTTACAAAACTGACGCCACCAACGGCAGCGCCCTCGACATTTGGATGGCCGCTCTTACTCGTTTTTCCCGCTTGTGCTGCCGCTGCGGAAGCTCTCTTTGGGGATTTTTTCCGATCTCCCGCATCTCCGGCAAAAAGGCCGGCGCTGAAGATAAAAATTAGGCTGAGAATCAAAATTTGTTTTTGCATGATATTACTCCCTGATCTATTCTCTTACGTGCCGGACTCTTTTAAAAATTAGCCACCGATCACTCCCGGCCTTCCGGGACAGGCTACGGATTTAACCGGCATTAGGAAGATTCTTGAACATTTGTAGAAAACTCTTTTTATCAATCTGTGTTCATCGGTGCAAACCCGTGGCTTCAATAACAAGCACCTGGCACTGAAATCTATCTTAAAATTGCTGTATGGCCGATCAATAATCTGACCGCTTAACAACGATTATTGAGCTTCATTGCTACCTGTTAGCATAGCACTCCTAACCGCGTTGGAGGATGCCAGTTGCTGCATAATTGCCGCCAGTTGGTTTTCCAGCATATCCACTTTGGCAACTTTTTCCTTCAGCGCGGCGATCTCTTTTTGCTGCACATTCATCGCTGCCTGCTGCTGCTGCATCCGCTGAAACAATTCTTGCGTCGCCGAAACATTGAGCATGGCAATCGCCTCATAATCAACGGTGTGGAAATCATCCACTTCCCGGCCGTAAACGAAGACTTCGCCGTTTTCCGCCAGATCGACCCGAAAGGCGCCGTCCCGCACTGCCTGCACTGCATAGATATCGCTGCCATCTTTTCTGATCAGCTTCACTTTTTCCCCAACCTGTAAATCGGTAGCGAGCTGCACCCAGCCGTCTGCGATCTCGCTCAGTTGGTAGATATCCGGCACTACGTCAGTCATGGTAGAAACTGCCTGCGGGAAAACGTCCTTCACTTGCTGGGCAATTACTTTTTTATGGAATTGGCTGCCCTTGGCAACGGTGTCGATCATGGTGTAGTCGGTGATCTCTACGGCCAGCAGCGTGTTCAGGTCTTGCTCACTGTCTGAGCGACCGCGAATATTTTTGATTCGCTCGTCCGAGAAGGCATTGAATTCGACCGCGGCAATACGGTCACTGGCATACAGCGAATATCTGCCGTTACCATTGGAAGCCGTTCCGGTATTACCGGTGTTATTTAGCCAGCCGTAGCTAAGCGGCAAAACACCGGTATGTCCCTGAATTTCTACTTTCGCCCTTATCGGGTCCGTGGTACCGATGCCGACATTGCCTTCAGGATTAATGCTTATACCCCGAGAATTGTAGTGGTAGGGGTCAGGAGTTATTCTGATGGCATTTTCGCTATTGTCCCAGCCAATGAAGCCAATAGTACCGGCGTCATCCCGGAACTCAATCGTCGGATCGTCATTTGCGTCCCCCTCAATAATGATTTTCGCATCGTTGGCACCGGAGCTCTTGATATGCAATTTTTTCTCCGGGGCGGATGTGCCGATGCCGACCTTGCCAGAGAAATCTGCTGAACCGGAAACTGAAAGTTTATTAGCCGGGTTTGTCATACCGATGCCGACATCACCCATCATGATGACTTCGTTGGTGTTGTTGGTCAAATCTCCGATATAAATCTTATCACCGGAATGACCGGAACCACCGACGTCGAGTTGCACATAGCCATTGGCTTCAGAAGTTCTCAAACTGAGTGATTGTGCGCCTTCTGTCAATGCAATGCTGGTTCCTTTAACGTGCAGCCGGTGGCCTGGCGTCGCCGTGCCGATGCCGACATTGCCGTTACTATTTATGCCTACTGTCTGCGTCGAATTTCCAACGCCGTCAATCCCGGTTACAAAGCGCACGCCGCCGGTCGCACGAACGGCAAATTCATTGGCCGCGGCAGAGTTGAAATCGAAACCACTATGGTCGGAGAAAAGGAAAGTGCCATCGTGAGTATCCGCAATCTTGGCGTGCTGGCCGGCGGCAAAACTGCCCTGGCCAGCCGCGGTATTTTGGTAACCGCCCGGCACCGTAGCGCTCTCCCCGCTGGCCGTATTTTCCTCGCCGCCACTCACCGTCGTATAATAGGCGCTGGCCATATTTGCCTCGCCGCCACCGACCGTCGCATAAAGGCTGCTAGCCGTATTTCTCTCGCCGCCACTCACCGTCGCATAAAGGAGGCTGGCTGTATTTTCCTGACCGCCACTCACCGTCGCATAACCGCCGCTGGCCGTATTTTCCTCGCCGCCACTCACCGTTGCATAAAAGGCGGCCGTATTTTCTTCGCCCCCACTCACCGTCGCATGAGGTTCGCTGGCGGTATTTCCCAGGCCGCCACCGATCGTACCGTAATCACCAATTACTGAGTTTGGGGCAAGATTATTTCCACCACCGGAAATCGTAGCCCCGCTAACACCTTCGGCGAAACGATTGCCGGAAAACCCGGCAATGATATTCGGTGATTCGAGGCCATCATACAGACGCAGAATAGTCTGGTTATTCGCTTTAAAAAACAACGGTTGGTCATCGGTAGTGCCAATAAAGTTAACGGTGCTGTCGGTGCCGGTATTGCCTGTGAGCTGCCAAACATTGCCGAACGGCAGGTTGGTTAAACCGGAACCATCACCGACGAAGGCGTTGGCAGTGACCGTATCACCATTGGTTATGTTGTTATTGGCCAGATCAAGGATTTGGGTGGCAGTGTGGCTACCGAGATCGTCGCCGGCGATGCCGGTCAAGCCGGAGCCATCACCAACAAAAGCGCTGGCGCTTACGGTGCCAGTACTATCAATGTGAATCGTTTGCACCGGGTTTCCGGAAGCGTCAATAGCGGTTACAAAGCGCATACCGCCCGTCGCACGGATGGCAAATTCATTGGATGCAGCAGAATTGAAATCGAAATTGCTCTGATCGGAGTAAAGAAAAGTACCATTGTGAGCATCCGCAATTTTGGCACGCTGGCCGGCTGCAAAGCTGCCATTGCCAGCGGCATTATTCTGGCGCCCACCGGGCACTGTCGCTGAAGAGCCTTTGGCAGTGTTTTCACGACCACCACCTATCGTTGACCAATCCCCGCTGGCGGTGTTCCCCAAACTACCTGAGAAATAGCCGCCACCGCCGGCAACGGTTGCGCTTGTTCCACTGGCAATGTTGTAACGACCGCCACCGACCGTCGAGCGAGACCCACTGGCTGTGTTTTTGTTTCCCCCTGATACAGTCGCTGTAACGCCGCTGGCCATATTATGCAGGCCGCCGCCCACGGCTGCATAATCATCCTCGGCAGTGTTATTACTGCCACCGCTTATCGTCGCGTAGAAACCACCGGCTGTATTTATTCTACCTCCGCCGATTACCGCACCGTCACGCGTAACTGTATTTCTGAAACCGCCACCGATCGTACCGTAGTCACTGCTTACTGAGTTTGGGTTGGCATTATTTCCTCCACCAGAAATAGTAACGCCTTTGCTCCCTGCACTAATGTGATTACCGGAAAACCCGGCAATAATATTGGGTGCTAAGGCATGATCATACAACCGTAGAATAGTCTGGTTATTCGCTTTAAAAAACAACGGCTGATCATCCGTAGTGCCTATAAAGTTAACGGTGCTGTCGGTGCCGGTATTGCCTGTGAGCTGCCAAACGTTGCCGGCCGGCAGGTTGGTTAAACCGGAACCGTCACCTACGAAAACATTGGCTGTAACCGTATCACCATTGGTAATATTATTATCGGCTAGATCCAGCGTTTGGATGGCGGTGTGGCTGCCAAGGTTGTCACCGGCAATGCCGGTTAAGCCGGAGCCGTCTCCAAGGAAAACATTGGCTGTGATCGTATCGCCATTGGCGACATTATTATTGGCGAGGTCAAGCGCCTGGGTGGCGGTGTGAGTGCCGAGATTATCGCCGGCGATGCCGGTTAATCCGGATCCATCTCCCACGAAAGATGTGGCAGTAATTGTTCCGTTAACCTCCAATTCGCTCCCTGGCGTTTTCGTGCCGATACCGACGTTGCCCTCATCGGTAATTCTCATGCGCTCAGCCAGGATCGAATCCGCAGCGGTAAATAAGCGCAGGTCACCATCGTCGGAGCCGCCATTATTGAATGATCTGATCGCAGCGGCGGTATAAGTCACATCGGAATCATCAGCGTCGCTATTCTTAAAATCGAGCGAAACTATGGGGTCATTTTTTATTCTCATTCGACCTTCGATAGTTAAGGATGTGCCGGTTGAGTTCGACCCTGTTCTGCTGATCAAAACATCGCCATTGTTCACATGGAATCTTTCCGACGGCACTGTCGTGCCGATGCCCACGTTGCCATCGTCATCAATATAAAGACCTTCGCTATCACCATCGCCGGAGAGATAGTAATCATTAAGATTTAGTGTTTGCCGGACAGTATGGTCGCCGAGATTGTCGCCAACATTATTACCGACGACCTCCCACTGGCTGCCCTGCCAATACCAGAAACGGCTATTGGTTTCATCGTATACCAGCAGGCCTTCATCCGCCGGGGTAAGGCTCATCGCAAAGCGCTCAGCTCTCGTCAGCCGCGGCAGCATAACGCCTTTATCATTATTGAGCGCATCTACATCGAGAACCGCATTACCGTTCGCCACCGCTGCACCGATGATGACCTGGCCGTCTTCCCGTACCTGCATCAGCGTATCGCCATTGGCGTTTACGAAACTAATCCCTCCGGCAGCAGCCCCCTCGATATTTAGCTCCCCGGATGTATTCGTTTTTCCTGTTGCGGCAGATTTCCCATTAGATTTTTTCCGATCTCCCGCATCTCCGGCAAAAAGACCGGCGCTGAAGATAAAAATTAGGCTGAGAATAAAGATTCTATTTTGCATGATATTACTCCCTGATCTATCGTTAAATTGTTGGTTGGCCGATCAATCATCAGGCTCTCTAACCATTCACCCACTGGATTTTTTGTTGGCGATTTCGACTTATTAAACCTGCTTTTGCCCGGTATGCTTTCGGCGTGCAGCCAAATGCTTCCCGGAAGACTTTGCAAAAATAATTCGGGGTGTTGAAGCCGCTTTTATAGGCAATTTCCGAGAAGGTCTCGCTGCTGTTTTGGATTAAGGCAGCAGCGTGTTGCAAACGGCAGCTACGGATAAAACCGGTGGGAGATTGATTCAGCAGCGCCCGCAGCTTGCGGTGCAATTGCCGGCGGCAGAGGCCGATCTCCCCGGCCAATTGGCTGACGCCGAAAGTCTCGTCCCCCATATTCGCTTTAACGATGGCGATCATTCGCTGCAAGAAGCGCTCATTGGCATTTATCATAGCGGTTTCAGCGGCATCAATTTCAATTGATGGGTGAAAATGTTCCTGTTGCCACTCCCGATACCCCGGGTGCTTGTAATCCTGGAATATGATTCCCGAAAAGGAAAGCGCTGCAGTATTGGCTTGTTGATGATACATAACCTATCTCCTATTTGGGTGATTGTTTTTTCAGTTGTTCCAACTTGTTCAGCAAATGTTCTATGACGGCGTCGTAAGCGCCGTTTTGGTTCAATGCTTCAAATTGTTTCATCAAACGGCGGTATTCCTTGCGAAGTGCTTCAATACTTTCAGAATGCTGCCTTGCCGCCGGGATTTTTCGGGGGTTTTCGTTCTTCACTAAATTCTTTTTGTTTTCCATTTTCTCTCCTTTGGCAAAGCGCTTTTCATTCAAGCAGCTTTCAAGATCAACCTAAAGAATTCGGCGAGGATGGGCATTACACTCCTCTGCCATAAAAAGGTAATTTCTTGCCAAAAGGCGGAAAACCAGGGGGATTGATGGTGATTTTAGGACTGCTGGGCAGCGTTTCGTTGCAAAAACGGAGGGTGTTTAAAAAGTTGCGGGACGTTAAGCAGATTGTAGATTAAGTTTTTTGGTAGTGTTAAACATGTAATGCTATTTGGTCTGTCATTGCGAGGCGTCTTTTTTGCCGAAGCAATCTCTAAGGTGAACATCTACAAAGAGATCGCCACGTCGTTGCACTCCTCGCGATGACAGCTTGCAGCATTACTTCTTTAACACTACCAGTTTTTTAAGTACCCGGAAAAAGTGGTAATGCTAAACATGCAATGCTGAAAGTTGTCTTGTCCGTCATCGCTCCCAAGGAGTCCCTTCGGGGCGAGGCGCTTTTTGCCGAAGCGATCTCTTTGTCGCATGCACGTTTGAGATTGCTTCGTCGCTTCACTCCTCGCAATGACGATATCACGTTACTCTTATTGCCGCGTGAAATCAGTTAATGGATTAAAAATTGCAAAATCAGGTTGTCGTTTACCTGGGGTGTGTTGGCAATTAGGCGGAACAGCAGATTTTGAGAGGTTTTTTCGCCTAATGAGGCGTTTTTTGAGCCGCGATGTGGTTCATCTCGCGAAAAAAACAACAAAATTAGGCGGAAAAAACGCCAAAATCTGTGTTTCGATTAATTGTCAACGCGCCCTAAACTAAGACTTCTTTTCGCAATATGCTTTCGGTGTGCAGCCGAATTGTTTCCGGAACACTTTGGTAAAATAATTCGGTGTATTAAAACCGGTTTGGTAGGCAATTTCAGCGACCGTTCCGGCGTTATTGAGGAGAAGTTCTGCCGCCCGTTGAAGCCGAAGAGAGAGAATAAATTGCCGCGGCGGTTGATTGGTCAGCGCCAGTAGCTTCCGGTGAAGTTGTCGGCGGCTCATAACCACCCCTTCGGCAAGAGCATCGACATTAAATGTTTCATCTGCCATGCGGGCTTCAACCACGCCCATTACTTTTTCTAAAAATTGCTGGTCTAAGGAGGTTATGGCAACATCAGCGGGTTTTAAGAGCATTTCACCGCTGAATCGTTCCCTTAACTTGCGCCGTTGCTCAATAAGGTTGCTGACCCGGATGCGCAATTCCCGGAAATTGAAGGGCTTGGTAAGGTAATCATCAGCACCGGTTTCCAGGCCTTCTATCTTGCTTTCTTCACCGGCTTTTGCCGTCAGGAGGATTACCGGGATGTGGCTGGTGCGTTCATCGGTTTTCAGCTTCTCACAGAGTTCATAGCCGTTCATTTTTGGCATCATAACATCGCTGACAATCAGGTCCGGGATAAGATCTATCGCCTTATCCAAGCCTTCCCGGCCATTTTCGGCTTCTGCCAACTGGTATTCTTTCAGTAATTCTTCGCGAATGTAGGCTCGCATGTCAGGATTGTCTTCGACGACCAGAATGATTTCGGCCTGTCCCTTTGGGGATTTTTCGAATTCGGAATTCGGAATTTGGAATTCGGAATTTGGAATTTGGCCTGCCGCTTCGGGAATTCCGGAAGGTTCACGGAACCCAGGTAGGTGCGAAGCATTCCTGGCAATTAATTCGCTATTGCTTTCAGTTTCTGAGAAGGAATGCTTCGCACCTACCTGGGGCTTCGCACCGACCGGGGGCTTCGCAACTACCGGTGGCAATTGAATGATGACCGTTGTGCCTTTGCCCGGCTCGCTTTCCACGGTAATGCTGCCCTGGTGCAATGCCACCAATTCTTTTACTAACGCCATACCAATGCCGGTACCAATGCGGTCCTGAGATGCAGCGGATTCATCGCGGGCCTGGTAAAATCGGTCAAAAATGTATGGCAATTCTTCCGGAGGTATGCCGGCACCGGTGTCGGAAATACAAACCTCAACACACTTCTCCGTAATCCTGGATTGGGTGGAAGATTTATCCTTTAATTCCGAATTCCCAATTCCGAATTCCGAATTCGACAGGTCTACACTAATACTGCCGCCATCCGGCGTAAACTTAAAGGCATTTGCCAGAAGGTTAGCAAAGATCTTCTCCATTTTATCGTAATCGAAAGACATCGCCCGCAGGGATTGTAGATTTTCTTTTTCTGCGGATATGCTGAACTGAAAGTTGATACCGCGAATTTCCGCAAGTGAATCAAATGCAGAGAGCAGCCCTTTCAAAAATTGGATAAAATCGCCAGATTTGGCGTTGAGGGTCATTTTGCCGGATTCCAGTTTGGCGAGGTCGAGCAGCTCATTTATCAGGCCCAATAGCCGCCGGGCATTACGTTGCACGATATTCAGTTTTTCTTCAAAATTGCTTTCGCGGACCATTTCAATCATTTGCTCCACAGGGCCGAGGATCAACGTAAGCGGTGTGCGGAACTCATGAGAAATGTTCGCAAAGAAGCGGGACTTCATATTATCCAACTCCTGGAGAGCGATATTCTTTTCCGCCAGTTCCGCTGTACGGTCCGCCACAATTGCCTCTAATTCTTCTGTGCGCTGGCGTAGTGTCCGTTCGCGAAAACGAATAAAGGCGGCGAAACTGCCGCCGGCCAGCAGTATGTAAAAAATATATGCCCACCAGGTGCGATACCAGGGCGGTGTAATGATAATCCGGAGTGTTGCGCCGTTCTCATTCCAGACGCCATCATCATTGCTGCCTTTTACCCGGAAGGTATATTCCCCGGGATCCAGATTTGTAAAGGCTGCCTCCCGTTTGCCGCCGTTGTCGATCCAGGATTCATTAAATCCTTCTAAGATATAGGCATACCGGTTCCGGGCGGAATAATTAAAGTTTAGCGCAGCAAATTCCAGCGAGAACTGATTTTCATGATAGGGAAAAACAAGGTTCTTTGTCAGGAATATAGCACTATCCAATTCTACGGGTCGATTGAAACGCTTCAAGGCGGTAATCACAATTGGCGGGGGATTCGGATTGCTTCTGATGCTATCGGGATGAAACATCACCATTCCGTCACGGCCGCCAAAGAACATTTCTCCTTCATCGTTCCGGTAGCAGGAACCAACGAGAAAACGATTCAGGGCAAGACCGTCAGTATGATCATAATTATGAAATTCACCACTCTCAGGATCGAACCTGGAAAGCCCTTTTTCGGTACCAAGCCAGAGATTCCCGGCTTCATCTTCCAATATGCCATTGACGGTCTCATTGGGGAGGCCATCTTTTTCAGTAAAATTGCGGAAGGTTAGCTGATACGCCTGCGAGTCTGATACGGTTTTAGCGGCATATTCGCCATTCACGAGTGATAGTCCACCTTTTGTCCCCACCCATAATCTGCCGGAACGATCCTGATATAATGTTCTTATTAAATCATTTCGCAGTGAATGTACATTGCGCGGATCGTGGTTATAGCGGGTAAACAACTCTGTTTCCCGGTTGAAACGGTTCAGGCCTTGCCCGGTACCGATCCACAAGACGCCGGAACGGTCTTCATAAAGGGTCGTTACTGCATTGTGGCTGATGCTGTTAGGATTGTGCGGATCGTGAAAGTAATATGTGAATGTAGCACTTTCCCGATTCAGTTTGTTTAAGCCATTACGTGTGCCAACCCACATCGTTTCATTGCGATCTATCAGTAATTTGTGAGCAGCAAAATGGCTCATCTTCCCGTCAAGTTTTGTAATTTTATTCTGGCGGCGATTAATACCGCTCATACCCATGCCAGCAAACCAGACTGATTCCGCTTCCTCGATAATCGATAACGTCGGCACTCCCTTCAACGGGAGGCGACCCTCAACCTTGATTCGTTGATCGGGGGGCAGAAATCTAACCGGCCCCAGATCAGTGCCTAACCACAAAGTATCACCGTTGCTTTCTGAAATTGAGTAAATTCTGATCATCCCCGCATCTTCGGGGAATAGAAGTTCGTTCTTGATATGTTTAAAGTAGTTGCTTTCAGGATCAAACTTGCTGATGCCACCACCGTTGGTACCGCACCAAACTGTCCCGGAGTAGTCGCGAAAAAGTGAAAGGATCAAATTTTCACTTAAACTTGCCGGGTTTTCCGGTTGACGTCGATAAGTGCTGAATATTTCTGCCGCTGTATCGAATTTGATCAATCCATCCAAGTCCGTCCCCAGCCATATATTCCCGGAAAGATCACTAACCACCGAATTCAAAGTAAAACTGGAAAGGCTATCCGGGTGAAGATTATTATAATTATAATGGGTAAAATTATCTGTATTGCGGTTATACTTACTCAACCTCGGGCCGGCAACGATCCATAATAAATTCGAGGAGCTTTCATAAATAGATCGAATCCAGTTTGCAAAGCCCAATGGCCTTTTTATTCCCGGAATATATGTCTGGAGGAAGGTATAATGTCTTGCAACTTTAAACAATTCATTCGGTGAAGCGGAAGAACCTTCATTTGCGAAAGATCGCTCTTTTTGTGCTATCGGAGTAATTCTATAAAGCCCGCCTCCTTTAACAGATAAATCGCCAGTCCCGACCCAAACTGATCCACCACTATCTTTGAAAAGTGCTGAAATATACTGATGCCGTGGGCTGTGGTTATTTTTCAGATCATGAGCGAAGTGCTGGAATATCCGCTGTCCCTGCCGGTCGATTTCCATGCGGCACAAGCCGCTTGGCGTGCCGATCCAAATGCCCTGGCCGCTGCTGCCGGGATCGGCAGAAATGGCAGTAATCTTATTATCGATCAGGCTGAGCGAGTCTTGCGGGTCATGCAGAAACCGTTCGAAAGATTCGCTGATGGGATCGAATTTATTCAGTCCATGGGAAGTGCCAATCCAGAGGTTGCCGTGCGCATCTTCATAAAGGGATGAAATGTCAATGGCGCTCAGTCCTTCTGCTGCTTCCGGCTCATAGCGATAAATGATCGCTTCATAGCCGTCAAAGCGATTCAACCCGTTTTCAGTGCCAATCCAGATAAATCCCAGCCGGTCTTGCAGCATACAGTTGATAAAGTTGCTGGACAGCCCCTGTTCCACCGAGAGTTGTTCGAAGCGGATTTCCGATTGAGACATCTTTACAGCGGACCCCCGCTGGGCCAGCAGGCAATTGCCGTGCGCTACCCAAAAAAGAACCATAATGCCGAATATTTTTGAAGTCTTTTTAAGCAGGGTCATCTTTCTTCCGGTCTATCTTGACGCCATTAGTGGAAGGCGGTTAGTCAATTGAATTTGCTAAAGCTGTTAGCTCCCAAACTTATAGTGCAGAAATTAATGAGTAGAAGATTGCGTCGATTTGCGTCGATTCAAATTTAGAGAAGATGGGTCTATAATTCAAGCGGAGATTGGTGCGCCCAGCCATCTCGGACATCAGCTTGCAAGCGGCAGTTAAACATCTCCTTATAACCAGCAATTTTCAGTATTTATACAACGGATGCTGTTCCGCTGCCCCTAATATTATCCCTGAAAACGCTCCCAAACTTTTCCGGCAACCTCGCGGGATTTCGCGGCAACTTCTGCTTCATCAATATCAATCAACTGTTTATTGTGCATCACCACTCTCCCGTTGATGATGGTGGTATTCACCGGGGCATCGGCAATCCCGAAGAGGCAGTGCCCCCAAATATTGTCCCCGCTCAGCGGTGTAGGAGGATGATAATCGATGAGAATGATATCGGCGAGATAATCTTCAGCAATCATCCCAACCGCCTGGCCGGTAAGGCGCTGATAGATTGCCGGATTGTTTTTCAGAGTCATGGCAGCAATTTCCATCCAGCCAACATTGGCATCGTTCAGATGATGCTTGTGCAGAAGGTTCGCACTACGCACATCCGGCCAGATATCCCCGGACATGCCATCGGTGCCGATGCCGAGCAGAATGTTTTTTTCCAGCATGGTAAAAATATCCGCCCGCCCGACGGCGTTGTTCATATTTGATTGGGGATTGTGCACGGAAATGGTATCTGTTTCTGCGAGAATATCCATCTCCGCCGGACTGAGAAAAATACCATGCGCAGCGATCGATCTATCGCTCAGCACGCCGCTGTCCCGCAAGCGCTGAATAATATCCGCGCCGTATTGCTTTCGGGTAAGTTCGCGGTCGCAGCTGTCTTCCAGTACATGAATATGGCAACCACGATCGAGATCTTTTGCGACAGTTACTGCAGAAGCGAGAGTATCGTTCGCAATAGTAAAGGATGCATGCAGTCCCATCATGCCATCGAAGAGATGATCGGGATTTTCTTTTTTCGCTTCCGCACATTTGCGGATGTAGCGGGCATTCTCCGCAATCCCGTTGCGGGCGACCATCTTCCCATCCCGATTAGTCACTTCGTAGCAAAGCAGTCCACGCAGGCCGAGCAGGGCCATCGCTTTCTCAATTTCATCCAGACTACCTTCCAGGGCATTGGGGCTGGCATGATGATCGATAATAGTGGTAACGCCGCGTTTAACCGCGGTTATCCCCGGCACCAATGTGCTGTAATAGACGCCCTCTGCATCGAGGGCCCGATCGAGTTTCCACCAGAGCATTTGCAGGATTTCATGAAAGTTTTTCGGCGTCCCGGAAAGGGAAATGCCCCGGGCAAATGTCCCGTAAAAATGGTTATGCGCGTTTATCAGACCGGGCATCAATAAACGTCCCTCGCCATCCAGCTTCTCTGCAGCAGGATTTTTAGCAAGTAACTTCTTTTCCTCGCCAACTGCCGCAATTCGACTGCCTTCAATTAATACCGCATGATTCTTCAGCAAGCTGTTGTTTGCATTGTTGGTAAAAATATTTACGTTATGGATAAGCATGGTCATATTGACCTCCGGCGATTAATTTTCAGTTTTTTCCGGTAATTCCCTGACGAACTTCAAAATAATGTCTACTACTGTTCCGGTTGTGCCCGGCGAAAGGATATCTCCGGCAAGCACATGCTGCGCATCGTTTTCACTGCCGCTAAAGTATACCCGTTTTTTTATCGGCATTTTCAGGCGATCAAACATTTGATCTGTTTGTGCAGCGTCAACCACCTTGTCCTCCGGGGAATAGATAAACAAAAATGGCGTGTTAATTCCCGAAAGATCACTTTCCCGCACAAAATCCACCAAAGCCATCATCGTTACAAGGGCTTCGACGGGATACGTGGTTGTCCAAAAATGATTATGCCCCTCATTGATTCCTTCCCAACTACGGGTTTTCCCCAGGAAAAATGGTGCGAATTGACGCGCCCAGGGCCAGGTAAGAATGTCCGCACCGGCAGCAGCAGGCCCAAAGTTCGGGGATAAGAGAATTATTCCCAGCACATTACTCATATCCAGCCGGGCGGCTGCCCAGGTTGCCAGAGTGCCGCCCGTGGAGGTGCCAATCAGAAGCACCTTTTGCCCGAGGCGGTGGGCAATTGCCAGCGCTTCGGCGGTATCGTTAAACCAATCGTTTATAGCTACATTGGCTAATGCTTCTCCATCGCGCCCATGCCCCTGCAAGCGAGTGTAAAAAAGATTGGCCTGCAAACTATCGGCAAGTCTGTCGCTCAACGGCGCCGTTTCCGGGCGAGTTGCCGAAAAACCGTGCAGGTAAACCAGGGCAATTTCACTGGCCTTCCGGGTAGAATCCGCCCAGATGATTGTCTTTTCCGTCCCGGGGATAATATCATCAAACTGCCCCTCGGATGTCGCCAGATACTGATCCAGGTCAGCGGGTAAGCGGATTGCATCAATGCTTTCATCGACATGCTCCCGGGGACCTGCCAAGAAGGTGATCATCCCCAATAGAAATAATACTACGAAAATTTTCAACGGTCGCATATTCTCAGCCAACGACACACGGAATTTCAACAATCTTCAAAGTTATATTTTTATACCTGCCTGTGTTGGTAATTTCATCTTCATGAAGCCACCTTTTCCGGCACGACGAACCGCAATAATTTCCGCAATGATACTGACCGCTAATTCTGCCGGGGAAATAGCCCCGATATCCAGCCCTACCGGCGCGTGAACTCTTTGCAATGCGTCCTCGGAAATGCCTTTCTCCCGTAAGCTTTCGTAAATGAGCAGGCTCTTTCGCTTACTGCCGAGCAGACCAATGTAGCTGGCCGGCGTGTTCAGTGCAGCCTGTAAAGCATCATCGTCATAGCGATGCCCGCGGGTCGCAACCAGTATATAACTATTTGCATTCAACGTTAGTTGCCTGATGCCGGCAGCAAAATCCGCTGCAATGACTGTTGTAGCTTCCGGGAATCGTTCCCGGTTTGCAAAGTCTGCCCGGTCATCGATAATCACCACTTGTAAGCCGACATCAACCGCCAGCTTACAGACTGCTTTACCGACGTGCCCAGCGCCTAAGATGACCAAGAGTGGCGCCGTGGTAAATCCTTCCAGGTAGATCCCCCGGCCGTCCGGTTGTCGTAAAAAATGCTTTTCTCCAAATGCGGCCAATTGCCTGTGTTCGGTAAGCGCTGCAGCTAACAAAGCAAATCCATTGGGTTGATTTTCTGCGGACAATTCATCACTCAGCAGCGATTCTCCCGGAGAGCCGCTGGGCGTGTCTACCAATGTTGCGGAAACGAGCGGCTTACCTCCTGACAAGGCCTCCAGAATGCGGGGTATCTGATCGGCAAATCGGCTGCCCGGATAGACCGGTCGCAGAAAAAAATACATAGTGCCACCGCAGATCAATCCATCCTGTGCGGCCATGGTTTCGTTTAATGTATAGGTTTTGAAACGGGGCGGCGATTTTTCTGCCAGCATTTCCCGGGCAAGATACCAAATGTCTCCTTCGACGCAACCTCCGCCAAGCGTGCCAAGAAAGCTGCCGTCCGTGCGAACGAGCATGCGTGCACCGGCTTTCTGTGGTGCTGATCCTTTGGTGTGAACGACCGTCGCGAGCAGAAACGGTTCCCCGTTACTCGTCAAGCGCTGCGCTTCCTGAAAGATGGCCTGGGTATCGATCATGCTTCCACTTTCTCGACAGTGCTGTTGCTCGCTGAAATTTTTGCCGGGGTTTCGGCCAGCGTATCATCATAGAGCGCCATTAACACTCTTTCCGGCGTCATTGGGGCGTGGAAGGCTAATGGTTTTTTCGGACGGAAAGCACGTAATGCATTGCGAATTGCGTAGAAAACACCGATGCCATAAAGTAACGGCGGTTCACCAACGGCTTTCGATCCATAAGGAGCATTGGGATTTTTATCTTCCAGGAATTCAATTTGTAAATTCTCCGGCATAAAGTAAACCTCCGGCACCTTGTAACTGGCTAATGCGCCGGAAAGAAGCCGCCCCTGCGCATCGTACTGCAGGTCTTCCATGGTCATCCAGCCCAGCCCCTGTGCGAGGCCGCCTTCGACCTGGCCAATATCGACAACGCGGTTGATCGGCCGGCCAAGATCATGCACCAACTTCGTAGCGTCAATCCGGTAAGTTCCCCGCAGACAATCGACGGTTACTTCAAAAATAGCTGTGCCGTAAACATGATAGTTAAAAGGACGGCCTTTTTCTTCCGCTTTATCGAAGTGAACATTTGGGGTCGCATAAAACCCGTGCGCAGAAAGGCCAACCCGGGAAAAATAGGCGGTTGCAACCAACTTCTCCCAATCCCAGCCGGTCGGCTTCCCTTTGTAGGTAACCTGTTCGTCGACGATGGACACTTTCGAAGCTTTCTTTAAATTGAGTTTCTTCGCCGCCAGTTCGCTGAGCCGCCCGAGAATTTTTTCGATGGCGATCAGCGTGGCATTGCCACAAAGGTCGGTAGTCGCGCTGGCAGCACTGGGAGACATATTCGCGATACGCGTGGTGTTGGTGCTTTCTACCCTGATGCGTGACTCGGAAATCCCCAATGCTTTCGCCGCCATGTTGATAATCTTGCTACTAATGCCCTGCCCCATTTCCACACCACCGGTGGTGATGCTCACGCTGCCATCAGTATAAACATGCACCAGCGCGCTTCCCTGGTTGAGAAAAGTTGCCGTAAATGAGATGCCGAAACAGATTGGCATCACTGCAAAGCCACGTTTCCTGGCTGAATTGGTTTTATTATGGGCGGTAATTTTCTTCCGGATCATCCCGATATCATAGGCTTTTTCTGCGGCTTTCCAGGTTTTTACCGCGCGGGCATTTTCCGCTTTCTGGCCATAGGGAAACATCTCATCGGGGCGAATCAGGTTCTTCCGCTGAATTTCCTCGCAGGGCATTTGCAACGCTTCCGCGGCCCGGGCAATTGCAGCCTCAATCACAAACATCCCCTGGGGGCCACCAAAGCCGCGGAAAGCGGTATTCGGTGGAATATTGGTACGGCAGGAAGCAGCAGTGATTCGGGCATTGGGGACGTAATAAGCATTAGTACTGTGGAAAAGCGTCCGTTCCATCACCGCCGGGGAGAGATCTGCCGAGGCGCCGCCATTTTGATAATGCATTACCTGGTAAGCGAGGATTTTTCCCTTGGCAGACAGTCCCATTTTGAAATCGGCAGTATAAGGATGGCGCTTGCCGGTCATTTTCAAATCGTCATGGCGATTGAGGACGATTTCTACTGCTTTACTGGTAACCCGGGCCGCCAGTGCAGCCATACATCCCCACTGTGTCGCCTGGTCTTCCTTTCCCCCGAAACCTCCGCCAATACGCTTGACATCCACTTCTACTTTATGATTGGGCACGGAAAGAATTTTCGCCGCGGCTTTCTGCACCGCATAAGGACTTTGCGTAGAGGAATATATTTTGATCCGCCCTTCTTCTTCCGGGATGGCGCGCGCGGCCTGGGTTTCCAGGTAGACATGTTCCTGTCCGCCGATATCCGTGCGGCCTTCCACGATCACATCACAATCCTGCCAGGCCTGTTTGATATCGCCCATTTCAAAAGTGCGTTCGGGGCCAATCAATTGCCCGGCGGCATAGGCTTCGCGGGGATCGGTAACCACTGGTAGCGGATCAATGTCGGCAATAATTGCTGCGGCAGCTTTACGGGCAATCTCCGGGCGATCCGCAACAATAATAGCAATCGGATGGCCGATGAAATGTACTTCCGTTTCTGCTAAAAGCGCTTCATCCTGAATCAATGGTCCGATCTGGTTCTCACCGGGAATATCCCGGGCGGTAATTACCGCCTTCACGCCTTCAATTGCCAGGGCGGCATCGATATCGAGGCCTTGCAAATGACCATGTGCGATTGGTGAGGAGAAAATCGCGCCGTGCAACATGCCATCAGGGCGGGGCATATCGTTGATATATTGGGATTCTCCCCGGGTATGTAAAGCGGCATCATAATGCTTCATAAACAACCTCTTCGATCTGTAACGCCTTTGGCGTAATGCTTTTCTGCTAACGAGAATTTGGGTTCCTGATGCAGCCGCATGGCGGCGGGATCAGGCCGCGATCTGTAACGCCTTTGGCGTAAATATTTTGCGCTAACGAAAGTTTCGAACAACGATCAACGAACAACGGTTTTTCAACGCTGAACTTTGAACTTAGTTATTCCAACAACCCCGCCAGCATTTCTTCCAGCGGAAACTGTTCGGGAAATAATTTGCAAAAGTGCGCAATAATCAGCTGCCGGGTAAGGATGCGCTTGTAATGCGCAGAACCGCGAATATCGCTGATTGGGGCAATTTCCGCCTGAGCGATCATTAATGCTTCCGCCAACACTTCTGTTTTTAGCATTTTTCCTAACAGAAAGTTGCAGGTGTTCGTCATAAACAACGGGATCGGGGCCACACCGCCCACGGATAAACTGACCGCATCAATAATGCCCTGGTCAACAGTAATGCGCAGCCCGCTGGTGACATTGGAAATATCCAGGCATTCCCGTTTGGATACTTTCTCATAATTCACCCGGGTATTTCGGTCAGTTGCCGGAAAAATGATTTCCGTAACGATTTCATCGGAGGATTTTGCCAATTGCTTATAGCCGGTATAAAATTCCCGCATCGGCAACGAACGCCGCTCATTTCCCTTCTTCAGAATCAAGCGGCTCCCCATTGCCAGGAGTAAGATTGTCATATCCCCGATGGGAGATGCATTCACAATATTGCCACCGAGCGTGGCCCGGTTGCGAATTTGCAGTGAAGCAATCAAATACATGTATTCTTTAATTTCCGGAATAGCTTGCTGCACCAGCGGATCTGCCGCAAAGCTTTCGAAGCTCGTCAGGGCACCGACACGAATTTCGCCATTTTCACTGCGCACGCCACGCATTTCCGGATAAAGATTCAGAATCTCAACCTGCTGGTCCGGCAGGGATTCCCCCTGCTGCACATAAAGATCGGTGCCTCCGGCAATAAATTTTACCGGGGAAGTTTTTGTGCTGCCATTCTGCTGCCAGGGTAAGATGCCCGCCAGTTTGGTGGGCATCTCCAGAAAGTAGGCCGGGAGCATTTTTTGAGCGACCATCGTTTTAATGTGCTCCCGTTGGGCAACATCGCCACCGCTCAAGGTTTTTGCCGCATCGATCATGCGCTCTCCCGCCCGCAGCAGGGAAGCGTATCCAGTGCAACGGCAGAGATGTCCGCTGAGCGCAGTTTTTACATCAGCCTGATTGATATCCGATCCCTTTGCCATCATTGCCCCGGTCAGAGATACAACAATCCCGGGCGTGCAAAAGCCACATTGACTGGCTCCTTCCTCCACAATGCTTTCCTGCACTGGCGAGAGTGCCGGCAAGTTCAATCCTTCCACTGTTACCAGATGCTTACCATGTAATTCTCCCAGCGGCATCAGGCAGGCAGTTACTGCCTCATAACGCACTTCACCATCGGTCAGGGTGCCGATCAGTACTCCGCAGGCCCCGCAGTCACCTTCTTTACAACCTTCCTTGGTACCGGTCATACGTTGATGATGCCGCAAATAGTCCAGCACCAACAATCCGCGAGGACGAGTCGTTTTTACTTCCCGGTCGTTTAAATAGAAATGGCAATGGGGTGTCATGAATATTCTCCTCAAGGTCTGCGAAAACGGCTTAAATTCATATGGTATTGAGGGATATGCTGATTTTGTTGCTTATGCAAAATAAACGGGATGCCCGAAAAAAGCAAATGAAAGTTAGCGATACAATACCGGCTAAACGGTTGTTTTCAAAAGTGCTGACGAAACAAGCAGCGGGAAAAATTGTCCAAAACCGCACACCGCTGTTATATCATCGAACAGCGAATGGTCAGCAAATGGCAAGAAACGCCGTTTAAACCGGGAAATTGAAAGTGGCACGAAAGTTGAACTTTACTCTCCTGAATATTATTCCGGAGGCATCATGCTCAGTAATTATTTGAAAATTACCCTGCGCCAAATACGTAAGCAAAAAATGTATTCCCTGATTAATATTAGCGGATTAGCAATTGGCATTACCGTTTGCTTTCTCATTTTGTTGTTCGTTCAGGATGAGCTGAAATACGATCGTTACCATGAGAATGCAGATAACATTTATCGGCTGGTCAACGATTTCAATTTACAGGGTGAGCTCACCGCATCGCCGATCATTCATTCCCCCTGGGGTCCGGCCATCCGCGATGCGTTTCCGGAGGTAGAGGCAGCTGTCCGTTTCAAACGAAACTGGACGCCCCGCCTGGTCAGTTACCAGGACAAGCAGTTTTATGAAGAAAAATTTCTCTGGGTAGATCCGGAAGTTTGGGAGGTTTTTAGCTGGACGCTGCAGCGCGGCGATGTTGCGAATGCACTTTCCGCACCCTATTCCGTCGTTTTAACCCGGCAAACTGCTGAAAAATATTTTGGGGATGAAAACCCGGTTGGCAAAACCATTCGCTTCCATCAACAACAGGACTATACGATCACCGGCGTGTTGAATGATATTCCGACACAGTCCCATTTTCATTTCACATTTCTGGCATCGATGAACAGTCTGGATAATAATACACTCAATAACAGTTGGCCGTATACCTATTTTCTTTTACACGAAGATGCCGACGCCGGCCAGTTAAGCGCTCAGTTACCAGCATTCTTAAAAGAACGTTTCGCCAGCAATAATCAATGGCAAATTTTCTCTCCGGCGTTGCAGCATCTGCCGGATATTCACCTTCATTCTCATCTGCTTTATGAGATGAATCCCAATGGTAATATCACCAATGTTTATATCTTCGCTGTCGTCGCCTTTTTAATTCTCCTCGTTGCCTGTTTTAACTTTATGAATCTGGCAACGGCCCGTTCCATTGGCCGGGCAAAAGAAGTGGGATTGCGGAAAGTGCTCGGCGCTT
Organism: Calditrichia bacterium; assembly: GCA_028284905.1. GTDB lineage: Bacteria > Calditrichota > Calditrichia > RBG-13-44-9 > J075 > JACKAP01. The sequence continues at coordinate 38,138 of JANQQU010000048.1, read as the reverse complement.
ACCGGCAGCAGCTAATTGGACAATTCCTGGGTGAATCGCTTCTCTACACTTTGCTCGCTTTGTTGATTGCTTTTGCATTGGTAGAATTAGCGTTGCCCGTTATGAATGCGCTAACCGGCAAGGCAATCGCTACCAGCATTCCGGCAAACTTCCAGATCGCTGGCTTGTTGGGATTATTCGTCATAATTATTGCGCTACTCGCCGGTGCTTACCCGGCATTTTTCCTCTCGGCTTTCCGTCCGATCAATGCGCTGCGTGGAAATACTGACAGAAATAGTGGCTTGTCCCGAAAACTTTTTTCCGCAGCCAGCATGCGGCGCACCTTGGTTGTTCTGCAATTTTCCATCTCAATCTTTTTGATTATTGCAACTGTCGTAGTGTATTCACAGCTGGATTATATTCGCAGCATGCGCCTTGGTTTTGATCAGGAACAGATGCTGGTAGTGCCCACCCGTAATATGGATGTGCGTCAACAACAGGAGAGCATCCGCAATACCCTGACCAGTCATCCGGATATTGAACAAGTTACCTTTGCCACGAACATGCCCGGGGAAATTCCCTCCATGCCGGTGCTGCAAATGGTGCCGGAAGGCACCCTGCCGGAAGATGCCAGTGTGCTACCAATGTTTGCGGCCGATTATGATTTTCTGCCAGCCCTCAACATCGAATTGCTTTCCGGGCGAAATTTTTCCCGGGAATTTGCCGGCGATAGCGCTGCCTTTATCCTCAACGAAGTGGCTGCAGAAGCGCTCTTTGGCGATGCATCCCCGCTTGGTAAGAAGATTGATGTTCCCTCCATGCAACGTAGTGGAACGGTCGTCGGTATCGTACGAAATTTCAATTTTAATTCCGTTCACCATGCCATCGAACCGATGGTGATTCATAATGGTGATGCAAATTGGTATGCGGTATTCGGCGTCAAGCTCCGTCCCGGTAATCCCGAGGCAGCAATTGCTTTCATCGAACAGGAATGGGGGAAATTTGCGCCGGACTTACCCTTCTCATATACATTCCTGGACGACGATTTACAACAGCTTTATCAGTCGGAAAAAAAGATTGCCACGGTATTTAGCTATTTCAGCTTTTTGGCGATTGTCATTGGCTGCCTGGGGCTCTTCGGTTTAGCGGCATTTATGGCCGAGCAGCGCACCCGGGAAATCGGTATTCGGAAAGTGCTTGGTGCCTCGGTACAGAGTATTTTACAACTGCTCAGCCGGGACTTTCTTCTGCTGGTTGTATTCGCAAATCTTATCGCCTGGCCATTGGCCTGGTATGGCAGCAATCTCTGGTTGCAGGATTTTGCTTTTCGGATAACACCCGGCTGGCCAATTTTTATCGGCTCGGGCCTATTAGCATTAGCAGTCGCAATTTTCAGTGTGGGATTTCAGGCGCTAAAAGCGGCAATAGGAAATCCAATCGAAGCGTTAAGACATGAGTAAAAGACTAGCGGGAAGGTTTGTCGGGCGCATCGCTTAATGCATCATAGACTCTCTCAGGCGAAACGTCCATCATACATTTAAAATGCCCTTTCGGACATTCGTTCCTGCCAATATGAGAGCAGGGGCGGCAGGAGAGATCGGGCACTTCCAACACTCGGGCATTCGGATTGACCGGAAAAAAACCCAGTGCCTGCACCGTCGATCCGAAGATGGCGATTTGCGGCCGTTGAAAGGCAGCAGCAACGTGCATCAGGCCGGAATCGTTGCTGAGAAAACGCGGCGCTTTTCGAATCATCGCCAGGGTTTGCAGTAGTGATATTTCCCCACATAAATTTCTGACAATATCCGCCCCGGCGATTTCCCGAATCTCATTGGCCAGTGGCCGCTCCTCGGGACCGCCAAGCAGCAGCGTTTTCCAGCCCTTTTCTGCATGTAATCGGCGAATTAGTTCGCCGTAAAATTCGGGAGGCCAGCGTTTCGTAAAATGACGGGCACCCGGCGCCATCACAACCTGGAATCCTTCCTGAGAAAGTTGTTGCCAGGCAACATCGGCTTTTTCCGTTTCTGCTGTTGGCAAATGCAATGAGAGCACCTGATCTTTTCTATCAACCCCCAGTGAGCTGGCAGCCTGCAAATATTTTTCCGGTACGGAATGAAACTCATCTGCATTTTTCGAATAGAGATTCAGCTTAAATTTTACCAGTAGAAACCGCTTCAATTGATTTTTGCGAATGGCCAGCACTGGAGGATTATTCGGATAAAGAGAAAGGTAAAGGCTCCGAAAATTTCGATGCAGATCGAGGATAACATCGTAATCAGTCTCACGAATCTCCGCTCTCAGACTTTTCAAAGCGCCTTCTTCTTTCACGTCTATCGAGATGACCCGCTGAATATCCGGGTGGCTCTCCAGCAACCCGGCAAATTCCTGGCGGACCACAAAATCGATTGCCGCCTCAGGATATAATTTTCGCAATTGCCGGATTAGTGGTGAGGTAAGAATGATATCCCCAATAGAACTCATTCGAATCAGGAGAATCTTTCGGAGTCCGTTGGGAAACTGGCGCTTAAAATTTTTCACAAATTCCTTTTACGGATTAAATTCATTAACAAATTAGTGATCGTTTGGCGACGGTTAAAATAAGGTGCATGCTCCCGGGAAGCAAGATTGTGATTCAGCTTTTCGCTGCTTAGCCAGAGGAACCTGCCCGCCTTTCTCAGAATGCTTGTCTGTTCAGTGAATCTACCCTATATTTCCGCGCGGATAATGACATTTACCCAACAATTTTGTTTGTTTTGTTTTAGCGGGGAGAAAAACCGCACCAGAATCGTAGAAAATAGAAATAAAGGATTTCCAGTATGAAATTTGTATTACCGTCTTCTGCCGGCAGCATTCAGTGCCGGCATCTCTGCCTGATGTTTTTGATTTTGTTAATGCTGCCATTGGCAGATCTATCCGCACAATTGGGAATTCTCCTGGGCGGCCGCGGCCCTATCAACCTGGGACTTCGCTATAACAGCTCGCAGTCCGGAGAGGTTCACCAGGGTATTGCCGAATTTTCCCGAACGATGCCGCGCCCCGGTGGCTATATGTCTTATGTAAATTTAGCCCTTGGTTACCGCTTCGATACTATTGCCGATACGACCGTTCTTCGTTGGCGGGCAGGACTACTGAAAATGAATACGATGCGAAAGAATCTCGCCATCGGTCTCTCATTGGTATATTATGACAAAAGTGGTTTTCTCCATGAAGACGTTCAATGGGTGAACCTAAAAATTGGCCCGGGTTTTACCGTTGGTAATCGCCGTTTTTCCGTTTCTCCGAAAGTGCAGGTTAGTGCCGGCCCCGGCAAGAAGGAGCTTGGCCAGTCCAATTATCCCGCCTTTGGGGCATTGGCGGATTCTACCTTGCGCGGTCTGGAAGCCGGATATCATGCAGAGGCAGCGATACGGATCGGCCGGCGAATATTCCTCAATGGCGGCTACAGCAATTCGGTAATGATTGATACACCGGAACTGCATTTCGATCGTCTGGGAATTTCTGCCTTAATCAATATTGCTCGTATCAGTAATAATACCATTGCCTTTCACTTCCGTTATCTACGCGAAACCGTCGAAATAAACAACTCCGACTTACAGCAGGAAAATGACTTTTTCAAAGTAGGCATAAACGTCATTCTCGGCCGCACACCGCAGCGTAAGAAGCCTTCCTGGGAGAATTTTTGAGGGGGGAAGGTTGAGTGAACGCTCAGGTTTTGGGGTAGTATTTTGATCTCTTCCGTTACATTATTTCGTGCAATATGGCTCCGCTCCCGTTAGTCGCTCATTGTTCCGCTTCGCTCATGGCTAGATGGTGGGGAGAAGTGTTAATTCAGTTTATTGAATTGGCGATGGCTTGCTTATTATCAGCGCTTTCGTGCACTATGGTTCCGCTTCGCTCATGGTTAAAAGACAAAGAATAAAAACCATCAGCGAACAGAGTGAGCGGAACCATTAGCGACCAGCGGGAGCGGAACCATCAACGAACGCAGTGAGTGCAGCCATCAGCGAACGCAGTGAGTGCAACCATCAGCGAATGCAATGAGCGCCCCCCTTAAAAGAAAAATCCATAACTGACAAAAGAAGGCGTTATTCGAATCGCAGGTGCCGGTAATCGGAAGCGGTCCAGCAGGGCCACTAAGTGATTGAGATAAATAGAATCGGTGTGAATGACATTCTTCAAATTATAATCCAGCCCAATATAAAGTTCCCGTTCCCGGGTATCGTTAGCGGAAAGGCCTACACCAACGGCGATGTTGAGAAACGATGGTAACCAGGAAGGTTTCGACTCTCCAAAGAAACCCGCCGGATTCGCCGTCAGCCAGTATGTCATATTCTCGTAATCTTCAATCGGAGTATCGGACGGTTCAGCGGTAAAATCATAGCTCAGTTTATAGTCGAATTTTCGTAAAGAAGGTATATTCTGCTGGGCGATTGGCAGCATGCTACCCAGTACATTTGCGACCTGGTCTCCGACAGAAAATCCCCAGCGCTCGTAGTGCGCATCATGAACTTCCATACCAGTCATAATTGCCAGCCCTACAGATGCCCCAAGGTATGAGCTGGTTTTATTGCTAAAGCCGCTCCAACGGGAAAGGAAGTAGATATTCTGGGCAAAGAGGCTGGTCGAAAAAATATGGCCGAATTTATCCAGCCCCCGGAAGCGGTTTTCAAAAATGGTCAATCGCCCATCCGGATGCCGGGAAAAATGAAATTTAACGGCCCTTTCATTATAATATATCGGGCGGGTGAAAATATAAAAGCCGGTAACGAATCCCAAAATCAGGCCACCGGAGGCATTTCCCCGCCATTGAATGTAGTGATCTTCCTGATTATCGAAGGAATGATAAGCATTTACTTTTTGTGCAGCTACTTCTGTTGACTGGATACAAATTAACAGGCAGACTGCTGCCAACAGTCCATTTCTAAATCGAGCTATATACATCTAAGATCCTATATTCTTTGGTATCACTGAACTTTTTCTTGCGCCGTTCTGAAAGGTAAGATATTTTAGGGCGTTTTGCTAAAAGGAAAATTCATGACAAAGACCGTTCGTTCACTTTCTTCCCGTTACTTTCGCCTGCTTTATGGTTTTATTTCTTTGCTGCTGATTTCACCACTGCTCAGCCAGACTTTACCGGATACACTCTCTCCGGCAGCGGAGGTGTCTCTTATTACAGTTTATCCCGGCAACGAACTTTATTCCACCTTTGGTCATTCGGCAATTCGCATCCAGGATTATCCCCAACGGCTGGATCGCATTTACAATTATGGCACCTTCGATTTCGACGAACCGGGCTTTTACATCAAATTTTGCCGGGGGAAGCTCGATTATAAACTGGCAGCCTATTCCTATCGTTTCGCGCAAATGATATATGAAGATGAACGGCGGCCGATTATCTCACAAACTCTGGATCTCAGCGCAGCAATGAAGCAAAATATCTATCAATTTCTGGAGTGGAATTATCTGCCGGAAAACCGCGGCTATCGCTACGACTTTTTCTTTGACAATTGCGCCACGCGCATCCGGGATGTTTTTGAAAATACCTTAAAGGATAGCCTGCAACTTTTTTATAATGATACCCGCCAGCTAACTTTCCGCAACTATATTGACATCTACCTGGTGAATCAGCCTTTCAGCGATTATGGCATCGATCTCGCTCTCGGCGCAAAAACCGACCGGATTGCCGACCCGAAAGAAGTGCTTTTTCTCCCCGATTATCTTTTCGAATCCTTCGCCGGGGCTCGTATTTCTCACAGCGGCAGCGAACGCCCGTTGGTGAGCAGCACCGACACACTTTTCTGGATAGATGGCGCTCAAAACCCACCGCTGCCGGCAGCATTTCCCTGGGTGCATCTGATCACCTGGAGTCTGTTTCTTATTGTGCTGGCGAAAACAATCGTTGATTGGCGAGCGAATAAGACTGCCTCAGCTTTCCGCCGAGCGATAGATTATCCGCTCTTTGGGTTGGCCGGTTTAGTCGGTTTACTGATCGTTTTTCTTTGGTTCTTTACAGATCACCAAACGACGCCCAACAACTGGAATATTGCCTGGGCCTGGCCGATGCATTTACTGGTTTTCCTGCCCGGCCTTTTTAAATCGCCGCCCAAATGGACACAGGTTTATTTAACGCTGGCTGCAGGCGTCGTTCTTGTCCTCGTTATTGCCTGGTTATGGATTCCCCAGAAATTGCATAGCGCTACCCTACCATTAGCACTGGCACTAATGATCCGTTCCTTCGCCATCGGCAGGAATAAAGCTTAGTAAAAGGAATTAATGGGGGGAGATAAGTTGGTAAGTGGTTTTCAAAGCCGGTCTTTATTAAAATGATACTTCTCCAGCATAATATTTAGCTGAACTGTCATTTCATTGATTTTGCGGCGGTATTCCGTTTTCTTTTTTTCAGAACGCGCGCGGCGCAGTTTTCCTTCCAGCACTTCGATATCTTTTTTCAAAGAAATTTCCCGCGGCAAAATATCAGCGTTTTTTAAAAAGTCAAACGCCGCTCGCAAGTGCGGCGGCGTTTGAAAATATTCTCTTAAATCGAGCGGTTTTCCTTTACCCCTCAAGCTATCGAATTCGCCATTGTCCATCGCTTCGCGAATCCGGTCTTCAGCAATTTTTCGAAAGTTTGTCATAACACTCTGCTATTTTTAACAATATAGCAAATTAATCCATCAGTCCCAAAATTGCCTGCTAAACTTTATTTTCTCAAACGGAAAATAAACGGCTCAACCACTTTGAACTTCACTGGCTGCCCTTTATGGGTGCCGGGCTTATACTTGTATTTCTTCAACGCTTTTTCTGCAGCATTAGCGAAAAGGTCACCGTCCGATTTCAGAATACGATAAGTTTCGATATTCCCGGCTCTGTCTACCAGTACTTCCATCAGGACTTTCCCCTGGTGTCCGGTCTTCATATACATCGAGGGATATTCCGGTTTTACCCGGGAAATATACTGCCGGCTGCCGGCGTCCAATAATGCTTCAATAACTGGCTCAACTATCGCCGGCCCGCTGGTGGTTTTCTCGGCAACCATTTGATCCAGCGTCGAGGAATTTGTCGTGCTGGCAACATTGGCAGCAGCGTTGTTGTTCGTAGATGTAGAAGTCGTATTGGCAGCACCATTCGTCGCCGGTGGATTATTGTTCTCCACTGAGGACTGGTCCGATGTGGTATTATTATTGGCTGTATTATTTGCCAGATTCGTTACCGGAGGTTGTGATTCTTTTTCCGCTGGTTTCGAGTTGCTGTTATCAGCGATTTTGTTCTGGGTTTCTACCGGTTGAATATTGCTGTCGACTTTTTCATCTTCCCGGGTCGCCAATGGTTTCTTCTCAACAGTTGTTTGTCTGTTTGTCTGCGGGTTCCGGGTAGAAGTATTCGCAGCATTGTTCGCAGCACCATTCGTTGCCGGCGTTGTATTATTATTGGCAACATTATTCGCAGTATTATTGGCAGCTGTATTCACCGGTGTAGTCTGCCGTTGGTTAGATGCTGGCGTTGCACTTACATTCGTCGCTGTCGATGTATTCGCAGCTAAAATTGTTAGCGGATTACCCGATTCGAATACCGGGGAAAAAACCACTTCTCCCTTGGAAGGATTTTGGTTTTGGTCGAAAAGCGTGCTAATGATCTGATCCGAATCGGCCGTGTTCCAGAGGTTATTTTTTGCAGAAATGTCGTTTCCGGAGTGATTATAAATATTCGATTCAAAATTATTCAAAATCAGGTTTTCACCGCGAGAGCTGTTACGGGTTAAAGGAATGCTTCCCAAATCGGGCTTGGAACGATCAAAAATGATTACCCCGTTATTATTTTGGGTAATGATGTTTTGCTCGATAATCGGATTGGAAGCCAGTTCACAGGCAATGCCGGTAAAGTCATTTCCGGAAATCGTATTTTTAACAATACGCGGATGGGAACGCACTTCGCAGCTAATGGCGGCATAGAGATTATAGCGAATTTCATTATTGGTGATTAGTGGTGCGCTGCCAAAACAGGTAATCCCTTTATATGCATACTCAATCACACAATTATCGATCACTGACGCTTCCCGGGGGTTTTTAATAACGATGCCGGACCAGTCATGCATCTGTGGGTTAGGCGAATTGGATGTGAAAATAATTTTGTTGCTCAATTCCCCCTGGGCCAGCAGCTTTCCTTTAACAACGATTTCTACCCGTTGGGCATCTTTCGCCATATTCGCAGCATCGCTATTCGCGGCAACCATTACGCGGGTGCCCGGCATTATAGTTAGCGTTGCTCCTTTAGCCACCTGAACGTCCCCGTTAAGCAGGACCATACCGGACCAGCGGGTATCGGTGGTAATATTCCCCTGAAACTGCTGTTGCCCCCAAACAAGCGATGTGCATAGCATCATAAATATGCTGATGACGGCTAATCGTCTCATATTTGCGCCTCAAATCTTTCTGTTGATAGTGGTTATTCACCGTAAACGATATACGAAATGCTATCGGCGTTCCGTTTCACTTTTGCAAATGCAAGGTGCCGTGTTCGCCGGATATAAAGTGGGGCATAATAAGAAGTATTCAGATATCAGCGAGAATATTAATTCTATAACTCCAATTACTTAGAAGAAAGAATCCTTCCCACGCTCACACAACACCTGTTAAGATCGTAACCAGAATCAGCAGGTCGATTGATGTTAGAAATCACGGATTTTTTAACCTTAAATTTGTTGAGAAAAAGGAAGGCTTTGAAGAAAAATAGCGCTCACTGCTTGTTATTAAAGAGTTTAAAAAAAATCCGCGGATATTTCTCAAAGAGAAAGCTATCCGCGGATAGAAAATCATGCTGCACTAAAAGCACAGCTTATAATCAATTTACTGCCATGTTAACGAGGACCCGCATTTTTAATGGCATCGGAAGCATCCGGAAACTTCTCAAAATTTTTCCGGAAATGCCCGGCAAGCTTTTTAGCTGCTTCATCATACGCTGATTTGTCGCTCCAGGTATTACGTGGTTTCAGCACATTATCGGGAACGCCCGGGCAAGTTTGCGGTACCATTACGTTAAAGATCGGATCCAGATCAAACTCCACATCTTTCAGTTCACCATGTAGTGCAGCCTTGATCATCGCGCGGGTCAAGCGAATATCCATACGTTCGCCAACACCATAAGGGCCACCGGACCAGCCGGTATTTACCAGCCAAACATCGGCTTCATGGTCACGCATTTTTTCACCGAGCATTTCTGCATAACGGGTTGCTGGCAACGGCAAAAACGGAGACCCAAAACATTCGCTAAATGTCGGAGTCGGTTCGGTAATACCTGCTTCCGTTCCCGCCAGCTTCGAAGTATAGCCAGAGAGAAAGTGATACATCGCCATTTCTGGCGTTAGCTTGGCAATTGGCGGTAAAACGCCACTCGCATCTGCAGTCAGAAAAATAATATTCTTCGGATGATCGCCGATGCCCGGCAGTTGCACATTATCAATATATTCCAGTGGATAGGTCGCCCGGGTATTTTCCGTAATGCTGTCATCATCATAATCGATTTCCCGGGTATACTCATCATAGATGACATTCTCTGCAATAGAACCATACCGAATCGCATTATAAATCTGTGGCTCCTTTTCATGCGAAAGCTTAATAGCCTTGGCATAACAGCCGCCTTCGAAATTAAAGACGCCGTCATCGCCCCAGCCGTGCTCATCATCGCCGATCAAGCGACGCTCAGGATCCGCAGAAAGGCTGGTTTTTCCTGTCCCTGACAAACCGAAGAAAAGGGCGGTATCACCTTTTTCCCCAACATTGATGGAACAGTGCATCGGGAAAACTCCCTGCAGCGGCAAGCGATAGTTCATTATTGAAAAAATGGATTTTTTCGTTTCACCACCATATTGAGTTCCGGCAATAATGACTACTTTTTTCGCCAGGTTAACTACCACAAAAGCTTCAGAATTCGTACCGTCTTTTTCCGGATCAGCCAATAACATCGGCGCATGTATTGTTGTAAATTCCGGCTTATGATCTTTTACTTCATCGAGGGATTCCGGACGCACAAATAATGTCCGGGTAAACAATCCTGCCCAGGCCTTTTCACTAACGACCCGAATCGGCATACGATAGGTGGGATGCTGTCCGGCAAAAAGCTCCTGCACAACCAGATCTTTTCCCTGCATATAATCTGTAATTTTCTTGTAAAGATGATCAAATGTCTCTTCCGACATCGGTCTGTTTACACTACCCCAAGCAATCAAATCTTTGCTACTGTCTTCTTCAACAATAAAGCGGTCGTTAGGGGAACGACCGGTCCTGCTACCGGTTTCCACAAGCAAGGCCCCATTCGCCGCAAGATGCCCCTCCTGCCGCGCAATGGCCAACTCCACCAACTGCGGTGTCGAGAGATTCCACTGAATCGAATTCCAATTCCGAATGCCCAAAGCGTGGAGTTGTTCTGTTTTAGTAGCCATAACTGCCCTCCAGAATCGTTAAGAACTTTAATTTGTGGTAATTAATTATTATCATTCAACTGCTTGAGAATTTAAAGTAATAAATAAAGATTTTAATAAAAACATTTTCGTGAAAAGTTTAACGAAGTGCTGAACGAATTGAAACACTTCGTTTCATGGTAAAACTTATGCGCCTACCCATCAAGCATGAAAAAATATTTTTACCGTTAATTATTTTAACATTTTTGCTGGCCAGCATCTTCCCCCTCCCCTGGCATAATTTTATCGATAACGCCTGGCTTTCTGCGATGTATAAGATCCGTGGCGATCGAGACCTTTCCGATAATTTCCTTTTTGTTTTTCTCGATAATGAAGATATCACCGATCTTGACGGTTGGCCGATTACCCGGGATTTTTATGGCTACCTGATTCACCAGCTTCGGGGTAAAGGCGCAAAAGCAATCGGTTTTGATATCCTTTTGGATAAGCCCGCTGCCAAGTATGAAGAGCACGATGAAATGCTGGCAGAAATGATCCTCGCTGTCGGCAATATTTGCCTGCCCATGGCCTTCGGCGAATTTTCCAAACAGCCGGGTGACATTACGGTTGGTCAGGCACCTGTTTATCCAATACCGATATTCCGGGAGCACCTTGCAGGGATGGGATTTAGCAATCTTGCCAGCGAAGCTGTTCAATACCGCGCCCCGTTAGTTGCGAGAAATAGCGCAGACGGAAATTATCATTTCTCCTATGGCGTAGCAATTGCCAGCCGCTTTCTGGAAGCAGAAAAGCCACAGGTATCCGGCAATTATTTGCAATTAAAAAGATTGAATGGGAAAGTTCGCGAAATCCCATTGGATGATCAGGGTCAGCTGCTGCTCAATCACTTCGGTTCTCTGGAAAATGTTTCCGCAATTAGTTTTGTCGAATTGTTACAGTCCGCCGGCAGCGATACCTTAGATTTACAAGATAAAATTGTCCTCGTTGCAGCGACAGCACCGGGCTTACCGGTTGTTCGCAGTACGCCGCTACAGGCGACATTCCCGGCCAGCCTCCTGCATTTAACCGTGGCGGAAAATATTATTTCTCAAAATTTTCTGCAGGTAGCCCCCGGTTACCTGAATGCGATACTAATTCTCTTAGCCGCCGGACTTGCCCTCGTTATAGCACGACTTAACAACAAACGCAAACGTATACTTCTTGCTGTTGCGGCTTTCCTTTTAAGCGTGCTGATAGTTTATGGCGCTTTTGTTTATGGCAACCTGGTTATTTCGTTTATCTATCCTGCCCTGGCATTTCTCGCCGTTCTGCTTTATTCGCATTTTGCAGAACTGCGGCAGCGGGAAGCAGATTGGCAGGGGCGTGAGTCGCAATTGGCTGCAAGCATTTCTGATAAAACTGAAGATCTTCGCTCCGCACAGATTGAGTTGGAAAAACTGAACAAGGCGCTGGAAGGGCAAAGTGCAAATTATGATGATCAAAAGAGCCAGGTGCAGTCACAAGAGAAGTTGATCTCCCAACTGGCGCAGGAACTGGATGAACTAAAAGCCGATAACCGTGCTACCGTGCCCCTTGAAGGGGCAGATTTTGCCAACATTATTTATGCCGAAGATGGCCCTTTCGCCCAGGTGCTCCGCGCCGTTCATCAAATACGCAACGACGATATCGCCGTTTTAATTATCGGTGAAACCGGCACCGGAAAGGAAATGATCGCCCGGGCAGTCCACGATACCAGTGCCCGAAAAGAAAAGCCATTTATTGCCGTCAACTGCGGTGCACTGGCAGAGAACCTCCTCGAGAGTGAGCTGTTCGGACATGAAAAAGGAGCGTTTACCGGCGCCCAAAATCGCCGTAAGGGACGATTCGAACTCGCCGATGGCGGCACAATTTTCCTCGATGAGATCACCGAAACCTCACCGGCCTTTCAATCACGCTTATTGCGGGTTCTGCAGGAAGGCACCTTTGAACGGCTTGGCAGTGAAACTTCCATCAATGTCGATATCCGCATCATTGCCGCCAGCAATCGTCACCTGCAAACGGAAATAGACAGCGGTCGTTTTCGCGCGGACTTATTCTATCGCTTGAACGGTTTTCCCATCGAACTGCCATCGCTGAAAGAACGCCAAACGGACATTCCCCTGCTAGCCGTGCACTTTCTGAAGAAGTATGCGACGAAAGCAGTAAAAGATATTTCCGACCAGGCAATGCACCTACTTACAAATTACCCCTGGCCGGGAAATGTGCGCGAGCTGGAAAACATCATCCGGCGCGCCGTCATACTTGCGGAAAATGCCGACCGTTCCATGATTCGCACTGCGGATTTACCTGAAGCACTTCAACCCGGCAATAGTGCTGATCAAAAAGACCTCAACTATCTTTCTCTTGATGAACAGATTCTCAATTCCCTGCGGGAGCTACAATTTTCCCGGTCTTCGATAACAGAAACAGCGCGTCAGCTTGGCAATAGGGACCGCGGCACGATCACCGAATACTTTCGCGGCATATGTTTTCAGATACTCTCAGAATGCCAATTTGATCGGCAGGAGGCTGTTCGCCGAATTGCCGCCAGCGATGATTCCCAGGTGCGCTCGCGGGTCGCTAAAAAGCTGGAGCGGTATCTCGAAAACCTCGCGCCCTTTCCACAGACAGAAGATATCACCGACGGAGACGTATCATCCTTGCCGCAATTCAAGGGATTACCGAAAAAATACCACCCATCCCTGCGCCAGGTGCTTATTCACCTGCAGAAAAAAAACAGCGGCTCAGGCTGATTTCTTTTGCCTTTATTCTTCCATTTCTGTAATTTGTTTCGGGAGCATTCGACAACTATCTATCAAAGCTTGCGTATAACTCGAAGAATTTATTTCCAAAGGGCGCACTAGCAGCGTTACTACAAGGGCTTTGCAGCTACGAATCAACCAATATCGATTTATGAAACGCTCAAAAAAACAGGAATTGCTCAACGAAAAGCTGGTGAAATATCATCAGTTGGTCCAGCAATATCCGGACGAAGCAGCCATTCGCAAGCAGTTTGTCGATATGCTTTTCGAAGTTTATACGGCTTTCGATGAAGTGAACTTCCGCTTTATATTTTCTGATGATCAGCGAACGAAAATAATCAATCAGTTTAAGAAATTTGCTGATACCCATCCGGAAGATGTTTCCGTTCAGCTCCGTTTGATGGAAACACTACGGGAAGCGGTGCTGCGGGAAGAACGCTACGAAATTCTCTCCGTTTTTCTTTATGATGCCTACGTCGTTGTTCAACGCCTCCCCAATATTATTCGCATTCGCGAAGGTTATACCAATGTGCTCAGGGCTGCTTTTCAATCACCCTCTGTCAAGGACAACCGGCAGGTCTATTTTTCGGTACTGGATGAGCTGCGCAAGTTTGCAGAGAAACATTATATTGATGAGTTTACCTGGAATGAGTTTGCCAACCAACTCGCCAATGTTAATATCGACAACCGCTTTAAAGACAATCTGATTCAGCGGGACAAAATGCTCATCGAATTGCGGGTATTATCGGATCGTTACCCCAGTTACCGAAAAGTACGGGCAGCCCTTGCTTTTGCCCTTGCTCATGCGGATAAGGAAGAAAACCTGATGCGCCGGGATGCAATGATTCATGAACTTCGTAGTCTGGTAAAACGGCATCCGCAGGACCCGGTCATCTTCGACAATTTCCTGATGACGCTTTCAACAACGATTCAGAAAGAAAACTCCATTAACCGGCAGGATATGCTTCTCGATATTTTCCGCGATGTTTGCCATCGGCACCCGGAGATTCGCCCCCGGGAGCTCTTTGCCAGCGCGTTGCTTTATGCCATCGGTGATGCCGAAAAAAATGGCTACACGCTGCGCCGTAATCATTTGATGGAAGAGTTCACGATTCTATCCGAAAAGCATCCGCATCAGATCCAACTGCAGGATATGATCCGTAACAGCAGCCTGGATCAGAACCAATTCCGTTTTATTTTTGATGGCCCACCAAATGAGCCACCCCCAACAATTCCGAAAAAGAAGTAGTTATTTGATTACTTCACGCGCTTGACAAACAAAATAAACTTCAAAATTGGCAAAAATCGGCAAGCGCAGGTTTGGGCTGCCATAGATTTTGTGGATATGAAAAAAACGGGAGAGTGTTTTTTTAAACTGCCGGTGATTAAAACCGATATGTCTCAAGATGTAGGGCATGTCCCCAAATTGAATGACCGGCCTTTTCCGGGGTGGAAATCCCAGAAACGCACGAAAGATATTCCCAAAGCGCGCATCTTCCGAGCCATAGCGCTGTTTTAAACGAAACGCTCCTTTGAACAACGCCGCCAGAAAGAGTTCATTCGGTACACCGATTACGATGGTCGCATCTTTTTTAGCCAGTCGATGGATGTCCGTCAATGCTTGCAGCGTTTCTTTTTCCGGCAAATGTTCGAAGACTTCCAGGCAAAAAATGAAATCGAAAGATTCATCCGGATGAGTGCTTATGTCCCCCACGATGCGAACGTTCTTAATCCCGCTAAGGTTTTTTTCTGCTTGTTCCCTTAAGCTTTCCGCCGGCTCGTAGCAGACGATTTCAGTTGGCTGGGATGTCGCATTTAACCGCCGGCAAAGCTCGCCATCTCCGGATCCGAAATCCAGCACCTTTCCCTGAAAATCATTTCCCAGTCGCTGTAACTCCAGTAATCCATGATCCAGACGATGGCTCTGGAGCATTCGCTTAATCGGATTACGATGATTAATCGTCAGGTTCGCGTAATTGATGTTGGTATAATCACTCATAAACTTGATACTAATCCATAAATAATGAACCGTCAATTTACGGTAATTTCCATTGGCAGGAAAGCGCTTTCCGTAACTATGGTTACACTTCGTCTGAGATATTAAATGGCAAGTGTTCTATTCATTCGAGAGAACACTTGCCGGATTCAAACGTAAATCGTCGATGCTATTCATTAAAGAAGTTTTTTGCGGCTCAGCGAGAGGGCTCATTTCCTCCTGCAGCTCCTCCAGCAGGTCATTATTGGATTTGGTTGCAAGATCGGAAAGGCTTACGTTCAGCGGCTTGCTCGGTGCTACCGGCTTAAGTCCTGCTCGTAGCGTTAACAGATAAAAGGAAATATCCCAGGCCTCCTGAATGCTGAAAGCCTCCTGAAAAGCAGGCATTGACGTTCCTTCAATACCCAGCCGAATCGCGTTAAAGAAATGATAGGGAACCGCTGTGTTCATCCCATCAATATCCTGAAAATTACCTGGGCCGGGCGTAAGTGTCGCGGCAACCGGACCATCTCCGGCACCATTGCTGCCATGACAAGTGCCACATCCACTCGCCTGATATAGCTGCTTCCCGCGCTCAATTGACGGCATCTGAGGTGGATAAGCCCTGATCTTAAGCTCTGTATTTAAATCAGTAATCAACACTTTGGTATGTGCATCGATAAAATCTGTTTCCACTTTTTCATGAACAATTTCCCGAAGTTGCTGCAGCTGAAAAATGGTATTGGGCTGAGCCGAATCCTGTTGCATTTCAAGATATAATTCGAGCGCCTGGTGGCTGAACGTCATCATTTCCTGGTATTCAAAGGTGTTTATAATCTTTCCTTCCGCCACTGCATATTGATAGTCCCGACTAATATACTGTAACAAAAAAATCAATACCAGGGGATCGTGCGCTGGTTTTTCCAAACCTGCTTCGGCTGCACGACTTTCAGTATTCTGACATTGAGAAAGGAGAAACACCGTTCCCAGTAGAAGGAGACTTGCCAAGGAAAGTCTATATAAATTTTTTAGGTATATCATTGAATTGTCCAATTCCTATGGTGCTGCCCACAACGGACGTTTTTCGATTTGAGTTTGAATAACCAGTGGACTGCCATTTCGAATAATCGACAAATTTGCCAGTGAATGCCGTTGCGCTTTGAAAATCTGGGTCCTGAAATGAATCATCGTCAACACCCGCTGCCCGTTCATTTTAGTAATAATATCCCCGGGCAGTATACCTGCTGTTTTTGCCGGGCCGTCTTCCCAGACGAAATCTACGGCAATACCATCCCTCTTTCGTATCAGATGCTTAGCCGCTGCTCTTTCTTCCTGCGTCAGCCGGCGGACGCTAAACCCAATCCAGTTTTGCTCAAAAGTCGGAAAAGCGTAGAGTACTTTAGCAATAATAGTAACCTCGCTGATCGGCACTGGATGCTCTTCGCCGGGAAAACTATCTTCATGCGCTTCCGGATGCGTATAGGGTATGTTGATGCCGATTACAGCACCTTCCTTATTCATCAGCGGTCCACCATAAGCATAATCCGGCAACTGCATATAAGTGTTAATTAACAGATCACCACAGCCGTCTTCATAAATAGAATTTTTGTTTGGTGCTTTTACCTGACCGGGAAAACTAAGCGCTTCATTTCCCGTTTGCTTACCAGCGATTGCCCATACCTGATCCCCAACTTGCGGTGGTGCTTTATCGGAGAGTGTCAGTGTAGGGTAATTTCCATCCTGCTTCAGCTTTAAGATCGCCAGATTTAATACCGGATCGACAGCGAAAATTGCGGCGGAAAGTGTCTCACCATTGTATAAATGAACTTCGAACTTCTCACATAGCAGGCGTGTTTCAGCAGTTACATAAGGGCGATAGGCAGCCAGTATATATCCTTTTTCATTAAAAAAGAAACCACTGGTTTCCGCATATTTAGAAAGTTGCTCACCTTCTGTATCTGCCATATACCCACTAATCCGAACGACGGCCGGCATCACTTCTTCCAGAGAAATATCCGAGCGGTTGACCTCTGCTATACCATCGGCATAGTTGAAAAAGATGCCGAAAAGAATCAGATAAAAGGTGTAGCATATTTTCTCAAAGCTGAATGGTTTCATCATTGCGCAATTCCCCATTTCATTTCCTGTGCAGCACCGTGACATCCGATACAGAGCGGTGCCCTGTCCCCATGGCAGGAGGTACAGTTCATATTCTCCAGGTGTGCCGGCACCTCGGCTTTTGTCGACCGGGAAAGCGACGATTTCCAGGTATTATCCTGATGAATAAATTTTAGAACAGGCACAGGTATTGTTTTCCCGGTTGCGGAATATAAAATGACCTGATTTCCGGATTTAATGATATTACCGAAGGGATTTCCCCGGGCGGTTAAGAGATATCCATCAACCGGCACGTCTAGCGGAATATTCTTATTGGCAGCATCGTTAGCGAGACCACGCGGTTTTTCCGGAAGTGTTCCGGCAAACTTTTCACCAAAGCCAATTGGCAATTCCCAGGGCGCCTTTTCTACAGTGCCATGGCAGTCTTCGCACTTTATTTCTACCTGTGCATGTGAATTCAGCGGAATATTACCATCACCATGCATATCGATGGTTGTATGGCAATCCTGGCATAGCAAAGCGCCGCCCATTTCGTCCTCATGGAAACTGCCGTAATGGGTCATCACTATACCGATGGGGTTTAATTCCTGAGAACGCACATCATGATGGCAGCTAAAACAATTTTCCAGGATCGCGGTGTTGCTGAGCAGGTTGTCCTTGCCGCGGCCACTCGCGGTTCCTTGCAAACGATGCAGCAGTAATTTTCCCGGCTGGGATTTATCAATGGTGACATCCTTTCCCTGATAACCGGCATTTTGCTGATAAGGGACATGGCAGGATGAACATCCGGTGCCGTCCTCATTTAGCGAAACGGTATGGGCAGGCTGCTCACTATGGCAACTGCTACACTGTTGTTCCCATTGTTGTATATCGACTGTTTTTTCGAATGAAGGAATAGCGTGTAATTCATTCCGGAAAAGTGCAGGGTTGGCTGCCAAATTTTTCATGTATGCTTTGTAAGCTGGTGAGCCAGCCGCCGGTTCGGATCCATCCGTATCAGAAATCGCATGCTTGCCAAATTGCCGAATAGTGGAGCGATCCTGTGACTTATAAACCTGCAACGCGTTTAAGCATAGATCACGCTGGATACTTTCCACTTCAGTGCTAATCAAAGATTTAGTCAGCCGCTCGCTATATCCGGTATGACATTGCCCGCAAGTATACTTTGCAACAAGCAGATTCCCCGGATTCACATAAAACTGCTGCGGTCCGCCAAGCGCGCTTAGTCCCGGCGGCGCTCCCTGATGGGCGTCAACTTTTAACTCTGCGGAAGGCGTTCCGCCATGACAAACGACGCACCCTTCTCTATCCCCATTTTTACTGCCAAGCGCACGTATTTCCGCCATCATTTCTCCCTCGGTAAAAGGCAAAAGGCCTGAATGACAGGAAAGACAGCCGCTCTCTTCCGATGGGGGATTGGTGCTACTTAGAAACATCACCGATAGTATGCTGAGAAAAGCTATGTAGATGAATGTCGAGACAGATAGCTTCATAGCGACCTGGCCTGAGAATGCGGCAAATTTGCCAATTTGGATACTTTATAACGATATCCCATACCAACTAGGTAAGTCGCGACAGCAGCCTGACTTGTGATTCATTGCACAGCGAATAGGAGCCAATTTCTGCAATTTCCAGCGGATGCTAATGAGCCCTAAAAAGGTGAGAGTCAATTATGTATTTTTTCATAAGATAATGGATTGTCCATCTTAAATTCATTACATTCATCTCTTTGCGAAATTTTGCACAATTTACCGGGGATAAATCGCAAAGCATTTTGCTTCCTATTTACAACTTCGAATTACTCAATTTAACTAAATCATTTAGTAAAGGTTTTCAGGAAAGAACGGGAGATGTCGTATGAAAATTATTGTTGCTGGAACGGGGTATGTTGGGCTGGTCCATGCCGCTGTTTGTTCTGAATATGGGCATGAAGTTTATGCGTATGATATAGATAAAACTAAAATTAGCGCCTATTCTACCGGTGATCCGGAAGAGATAGAGCAGTATGTGAATGAGCCGGGTTTATCGAATATTATCAAGGAAACGCTGAACAAGTATCTCTTTTTTACCTCGGACCTGGAATCAATTATTGAAGGTACGGACGTCATCTTCCTCTGTTTACCAACCCCGCCCAATCTGGACGGCTCTTCCAATCTAACCTACTATGATGCTGCCGTGCAGGACATGGCAAAATCCCTGGCTAAGCGAAAAGACAAGCGCCGGGTGGTGCTTGTGGATAAAAGCACTGTGCCGATTGGCACTGCCCGTCATTTGGAAAACCTTCTGCTTTCCCAGAAAGTTGACAACTTTGGTGTTGCTTCCAACCCGGAGTTCCTCGCGGAAGGAACGGCGGTTTCCCAGGCACGGAAGCCGGACCGTGTCGTGGTCGGCTGCGACCGCGTCGAGGATTTTAAAATTCTTCGCCGGGTTTATTCGCAGTTTGTTAATCACGTGCGGATCAAGTACATCGAAACCACTCCGGAAACCGCAGAGGCAATCAAATATGTCGCCAATACCATGCTGCTTACCTATATTTCCTTCTGGAATGGGGTTGGTGCCCGGATCGGTGAAAAAATCGAAAATATCAATATCGAAGATTTACGGCGCGGCGTAACCGCGGATGATCGCATCAGTACCTGGGGATCCTATGTTAGCAATGGCGCCGGTGGTAGTTGTTTTGGCAAAGACATCCGTTCGTTGATCTATCAGTTGCGCCGGGTCGACGTCGATACCAAATTGTTGGAATCGTCCTATGAAGTGAATGAGTATCAGAAAATATATCTGATCGACCGGGCAATATCCGAAGCACAATTTCGCTTCAGCGACCGCACGGTTGCCGTATTGGGATTGGCTTTTAAGAAACAAACCAACGATATGCGCGATGCTTCCTCGATAAAAGTAATCGAAACACTTTTAGGAAAAGGCGTCAAAAAATTACGAGCATATGACCCGCTGGCAAATGAAGAAGCCAGTAAAGTGTTTAGCGTTAAGAACAATATCCTCTTTGAAAAAATTGAGTATTTTGATTCTGCGAAAGAAGCACTGGAAGGCAGTGACGCCTTGTTCATTTCTACCGATTGGGAAGAATTCCGCGGATTGTCCAGTACCATCATGGAGACGGTAAAACCACCCTATATGATCATCGATGGCCGTCGAATGATTCCGGATTATGATGATCTCGCTGAAAAAGGATATCATTATCTGGCTGTCGGCTCCCCGGTATTAAGCCCGTTACCTGAATAACAAGGATTGTAGAGCAGTTCCGAACGGAGAAGGAAATAATGAGCTTAAAAGTAACTGAAACGAACTTACCGGGAGTAGTCCTTATTGAACCGCGGGTTTTTACCGACCCGCGTGGTTTTTTTCTGGAAACTTTCAATGGCAGTAAATATGGCGCCTGCGGCATCCCGGAAACATTTGTGCAGGACAACCATTCTCAATCCAGCAAGGGCATTTTACGCGGTTTACATTACCAAATCACTCAGCCACAGGGGAAGCTTATTTATGTGGTAAGTGGGGAAATTTTTGATGTCGCCGTGGATATCCGCCAGGGCTCACCAACATTTGGACAGTGGACCGGCATTACTCTCTCCGGCGAAAATAAGCGGCAATTGTATATTCCGGAGGGATTCGCCCATGGATTTTGTGTGCTGAGCGACACTGTCGATGTCATTTATAAATGCACCGATTTCTATTCACCAGAAGGGGAGCGCGGCATTGCCTGGGATGATCCAGAAATAGGTATTGATTGGCCTATCGACGCAGCGCCGTTGCTTTCGGAGAAAGACAAAAAGAACCTGAAGTTATCGGAAATGCCTGCAGCAGATTTACCGCAGTATTAACGGTGAGCCATATCCGGGAAGCGTTCCCGGAAAAATGCCTTAACAACCTGAATAATTTCGCTGGTGATGGAAATATCTTTTATGCTATTATAAAGCGCATCGCAGTCGCTGAGGGATAATTCCCGGATAATCTTTTTAATTTCCGGAATAACCGAATGGGATGCACTTAATGATTCAAAGCCCATTGCCAGCAGGATTGGCACCGCCAGCGGGTCGCCAGCCATCTCCCCACACATGCCTACGGGAATATTTGCTTGCTTCCCAGCATCAATCGTCATTTTGATCATGCGGAGTACTGCCGGATGAAAATGTGAGTAGAGGTTCGCAACTTTCTCGTTCCCCCGATCAACCGCCAGGGTATACTGCACCAAATCATTGGTGCCAATACTAAAGAAATCGACTTCCCGGGCAAGAATATCTGCCATTACCACCACCGAGGGAATTTCAATCATAATTCCCAGGTCGATCGATTCGCCAAATTTTAGTCCTTCATTGCGCAATTCTTCTTTGGCGGCCTCCAGCAGCTCTCTTACCTGGTAAATTTCTCCCAAACCGCTTACCATTGGCAGCAAAATCTGAACATTTCCTTTTACATTTGAACGTAAAATCGCTTTCAGCTGTGCCATAAATCCGGCCCGGTGATCCAGCCAGAAGCGGATCGCCCGCCAGCCAAGAAACGGATTTTCTTCCTTATTATCCAATAACCCGGAGATAATTTTATCCCCGCCTATATCCAGGGTACGGATAATCACTTTGCGGGGATACATCTTCGCGGCAATGCTGCTATAGATTTCCGCCTGTTTTTCCTCGGAGGGGAGATCATTGCTATTTAGAAAAATTCCTTCCGTCCGGAAAAGGCCGATACCATCCGCGCCGACTTTTAGCAAGTGAGTAATTTCATCCTGAAATTCGATATTGGCATGGACATAAATCCGTTTCCCTTCCTGGGTTTGGGTTTCCAGCGTACTCTCTTTTAAAAGTTGTTCTTCCAAGTTATGGAATATGCGCTGTTGTTCCTGGTAGGTTTCAATTGTTTCCGGCGTAGGATTCAAGACAACTTTTCCATTATTACCATCGAGAATAACAGTATCGCCGGTTTTCACCAGGTCAGTCATTTTTTTCAGACCGACAACTGCCGGCACTCCCAACGACCGGGCAATAATTGCCGTGTGCGAGGTTTTTCCGCCCATATTCGTGGCCAGCCCCAGCACGCGTTGCTGGTATAACTGCACGGTATCTGTCGGGCTTAAATTCCGGGCAATAACTACTGCCGGCTTGCCGATAGACGTTGCAAAATTTTTACTTTTCCCGAGGATGTTTTTGATAATCGATTCTTTTAAAAACTGAATGTCGAATGCCCGGTCCCGAAAATACTCATTTGGCATCTGCAGGAAATATTCTTTCTTTTTCCGGAAAACGGTGAAAGTTGCATATGCGGCATCGTAGCGCTTTTTTTCGATCGCTTCTTCAACTTCCTGCAGAAAAATATGATCTTCCAGAAATGACATTTGCATTTCCATGATGGCAGCGACATCATTACCGAATTGATCGAGGGCATTTTGGTAGGATTTTTTCAGTTCGTCGTGGGATTTCTGGACAGATTGACGAAAGATATTAATTTCTTTGTCAATTTCATCGCGGGAGATAACCCGGGGCTCCGGCTCCCAAAAAGGTTCCAGGTAAAGAAAACAAGGGCCGATGACAATTCCCGGAGAGGCAGCAACCCCTTCAAGAACCATTTCCTGCACGGCCGTATCTTCGGTTTTATTTTTCATAGAAACGAAATCGCCCTTACTGTTTTCGACGACACTGGCAACGGTTTACGGATAGCATAAAAATCACTATTCTTCATCGAAATTGTTTTCGATTAATTTCGCAATCGCATCCATCGCCGCTTCTTCGTCGACCCCATCAATATTTACTTCAATTTCGCTCCCAACCTCAGCAACCAGGGTCATCAACCCCATAATGCTCTTTCCATTTGCCCGTAAACCGTCCTTGGATATTTCGATATGCGACTGAAATTTACTGGTCGTCTTTACCAGCAACGCTGCCGGACGAGCATGCAGGCCATATTTGTTTTTGATACAGAATGTTTTTGAAATCATATACCAGCTGTTTTTAAATGTTATACACCGTAAACGATGAAGCCGGAAAGAATGCCGAGAATAAAAATAACCGCGGCAGTCAAATAAAATTTACGGGTAAAACGATATAGAAAGACCGCGACAACCAGGGCACCAAGCATAACGCTCAGTTCCAGCCAGCCGACCTTAATTAGTTTAGTAATTAAAATAGCTAAAAACAACAAAAACGCACACGTACCACTGAAAAAATAGCTGTTTTTTAGCCGTTGAAATCTTTGTTCATTTAACTTTTGATAAATATTCATGCCATAACGGTAGCCTTCCTGTAAACCATTATAGCGAAAGTAGATATGTGGAATATTATAGAGCAAAAAAGTAAATGCTAACATTGCCAGCATCATTGGCGGGTTTACCGTCAGCATTAATAAACTGACCCCGATAACCAACGAGAATGGTTTGATATTCGACCAAAATAATTGGTCACCCGTCGCACCGAGAATCCCAACCAGCAGTTCCTTCATCCGCAGCAATTTTTTCGGTGCATCTTTATCCCCGGCGGCGATTACTTCTTCCAGATGAATCGATACACCAAGTGCATAAGATGCCATGTACGGGTGCGCGTTAAAGTATTTCAAATGGCGATCCATAAATGCTTTTCGCGCTTCCGTATCCGTATGCAAGCGCCGGAGAATCGGCAACAGGCAAATGCCAAAGCCGACGGAGATCAGGCTGCGATAATTCCACATCGACTGCACAAAAAAACTGCGCAGAAAGACTCGAAAAATATCCCACTGGCGGATTCTGATTTTCGGAGGAATCTTGTTTTCCTTTTCCGGCATACGCGATAGCAAACTTTCTGTTAATGCTAAATGAACTTATTTAACACTCAATAAATTGTTAGAGTTGAAGAAACAATTCAAAAACGATGCTAACTGTCATCGCGAGGCGCTTTTTGCCGAAGCGATCTCCTCGTCAAATGCACTTTTGAGATTGCTTCGGCAAAAAGCACCTCGCAATGACGGGATCGAATCTCTTAACATAACCAAGAACTTTATATCACAGACATTACAAATATTGTTTTACTTCCCGATATAGTATCGGAATAATCAATGCAATACCTAAGCCCCACACCGCTGGCTTTAGCAGGGAAAAACTTTTGTCCATGGACGCGGGGAGGTAAGTTTGTAAGGCTTCGATAACCTGATCGCCAATAAACAGGGCGATAAACGCTAACAAGCTCATCAGAATAAAATAGATGAAAATGCTGAGCAAATTCAAGAGAGTGATTTGATTGAATCGCGCCTTGCGGGCGGCTGCGAGCGTCAGACCAAGGATGCGGCCATTTATTTTCCGATCTGCCACAGTTACATATGCACCGATGTAGCTGGTGATAATGCCGCCGGCAAAAGCGGTCGCAAACACCAGGTTGGGAATTTCCAAATGGGAATAATCGAGCACAATCGCGCAGGTAATCATCGAGCCGATGTTCCCTTCCGGAAAAACCGTTGCCCCGGCAGGAACGATCCCCAGCCAGAGTAACTGCATCATCATGCCGATTTCCAGGGCAGCAGGTAAATTGCCATACACCAGTCCTAAAATGCCGGCGGAAAAGATTGGCTGGGAGATCATCACCTGGAAGGCGATGGTCGTATCCAACCCCAGCAGGCCGATCAGGGATGAAATTAGAATCCTGAACATATTAGCGGATTACCATAATTTTTCCGGAGCGGCTGCCGTCTTCGGCAACAATCCTGTAAATATAAACCCCGCTGCCAACCGCTTCGCCGTTTTTGGTATGCAGATCCCAAAAAGCGACCGATGCACCATCTGCAGCGCTGATGCTGGCTAAATGCAGCCCATTACTGTTAAAGATTTCGATCTGTGCATCTACCGGCAGATCTATAAAAGTTACCCGGGAAGCACCGGTTTCCGGACGAACCGGATTGGGGTAAACTGCGGAGACATTACTTTGACCGCTCAGCACAATTTCATATTCCCCCCGAGCCAGGGGGTTTTCTACATTCCAGTTCCCACTGACAACTGCCAGATAGATATCATCGACCGGGCCGTTGAAAGTCAGCGGAGAAAAGAGGTTTGCCGGGAAAGTATTTTCGAAAGGTGCAGCATCCAGTAATTGTGTGCCAAACCAGTTCTCGCTATTCTCCGTTACCGAGACAGATGAAAGCACTTCCGTAGAAGCGACCAGCGGAATTTCGAAAATTTGAAAAGACAAGGGTGGTAATTCTCCGCTGTCAACCGTTTGGCGATCGGTGCCTTCAAACGATACCGAGTTAAGTGCAGAGATAAAATCATCAGGGAATTCATCTTCGAAGAATAATTCTGCATCGGGAAAGGGAGATTCGCTGTCGCTATTCGTGCCGCTAAAAAACGTCCAGTATGCCAGGCGGGCCATTTCCCGGGAGAGGCTCCCCCCTTTGGCATTCACTGTTGCAGCCAGCGCTTCTACGCCTGGAGAAACCCGTACTGCTTCCCAGATTTCCCGGGTAATCTGATTGCCGTAAACTTCTCCGAGCATGATAAAGAGAAGCACTTCCCCGTAAATACGGTCACAGCTGTTATTCTGGGTAAGGTTAAGATCCGTTGAACTCAAAAAACAATCGATGTATTGCAGGTAATCATTCACCTGGGTAGCGACTACTTCTTCCATATAAGTCGCGGTGCTCTCCAGCAACCATAAGTCCCGAATGGAACCGCCGGGCTGATTATTGGTTGTCCAGAGGCGGTAGCCCAATTGAATCGCATGGTTAAATTCGTGGGCAGCGGTAACGGCAATCGCCAGACTGTCCCGCACGATCGGGTCTTCGGTAATCAGTGGATATTCGACAAAGCTAAAATCCGTTGAAATAGAAATATCCGAGGAAAAGCGAAAGACATCTTCCGGATCGCCTGGTACCGGGGTAAACCCAAAAGAAGTGCTGCCATAAAAATTCATTCGCTCACAAAAAACGTTATAGACGGTTACCGGGTTGCCATCATCATCCGGGGGAATGGCGAATCCCAGGCTATCGATTTCCACCGCCCAGGCACGATCAAAAGCATTGGCGACAAACTCGACATAATCCGGCAGCAGGTTTTCATTGCGATCGTAGGCAGGTACAGCGTCAAAGCCATCCGTATCGTAGTGAACCAGAAAGTGCCCGGAAGGGCTGAGGTAAGTCTCCGCCGTTTTCTGATAGCGCGCCTCACGCTGTTGCTCATATTCAGCCTTCCGCGCTTTGTCGTTACTAGCGAAAATTTCCAGATTTTCCGGAAACCCACATTTATGACCGTTTTCCGCAAAAACTATCGAGGCGTTAAACAGAATTAGCAGTGCCATAACACGCACGATCATCGGAATAATTTCTTTTTTCATAAAATACCTGTTACTAATAAAGATTCGAATTAATGGATCAGTAAATGAAGGTAAAAGTAATTATTATTTATTACCACTAAATTGTTCAGAGAGGAATTCTTTTAAACTATTTAATAAAAATGCTCCCCCTTCTTCCTGTAAAAAATGGCCGGCAGTTGGAAATGTAACTGTCTTTGTGTCGCTAAACAACGATTGCCAGCGGGCCAGGTGCTTTTGCTTAAAGATTGGATCTTTCATTCCCCAGAGCAGCAGCGCCGGTATCTCTTTGATGCGATCCCGCTGTTGCCATAATTTTTCATACCAGTCACTGGAACCAAGCAGTTCCCGGGCAAATGCCGTAATTGCCAGCCGACTCTCCGCATCCGGAAATGGTTTGAGATACTGTTGATGAAGCTCCTTGCCTAACTTACTGCGTTTTCCCCACACCTGAGGGAATAATACCTGCAGTTCAAAATTCAAATTTTGGAAGATAAACTTACCCGGTTTGCCACGGCTCATCAATCCAGCGATGTGTGCCACACCTTCGCCACGCAGGGGCCACATCCAGGTGTTCAAAATGATCATTGAACGAATTGCCTGCGGGTGTTCCAACGCGTAAGATAAGCCAATAGGCCCTCCGAAATCATGCACGACCAGGGAGAAATTATCCAGCTGAAGATGTTCAATGAGCTGTTGTAAACGAAGGGCATGATCTGCCGGGCGATAAGCTGCCTGCGCTGGTTTATCCGATAACCCAAACCCAAGATGATCCGGCACAATACAGCGATAACCGGGCGCCAGCGTTTTGATAAAATCCCGATATAGAAATGACCAGGTAAGGCTGCCATGAAGCATCACGACCGCTTCCCCCTCACCTTCATCGAGGAAATGTATCCGGCCATCCGGACTCTCAAAATAATTAGACTGAAATGGGTATGCTTCGCGGTCAATCCAACTGGTATCTTGCATAAGGTTCCCTGGTCGTTCGATTTCGACGAACATTCCTGGTTAGAACCTAGTCGCAGTAGCAGATGGCAGTAAAAACAACAATAGTGTTAAAGAAGTAATGCCGCAGTCATTGCGACTGGGTTCCTTTGGGCGATGACAGATCAAATAACATTACGCGGATCGCACTAACAAAACAACAACTGCCGCCTGCTACTGTCACTGCTACTGCCACTATATTTACTCATCCGCTTCCTTGCCCCGTTTGGATTTAAAAACTACGGAAATCGGCACGCCCTCAAATCCCCAGTGGGAACGAATCTGATTTTCCAGAAAGCGGCGATAATTTGCCGGAATCAGTTTGGGATGGTTACAGAAAAATCCAAACACCGGTGCGGCGGTGCGTAATTGAGAAACATAATTGATCTTCATTTCCTTGCCGCCAACCGCCGGAGGGCTGGTTTGCTTAATGATCGGCAACATTACCTTATTCAGCTGACTGGTGCTGATTCGTTGATTGTATCGTTCATATACTTCCGTGGCGACATCCATCAGTTTGTAGAGGCGCTTTTTCTCCAGCACCGAAGTAAAGACAATTGGGATAAAAT
This sequence comes from Calditrichia bacterium, assembly GCA_028284905.1. Lineage (GTDB taxonomy): Bacteria > Calditrichota > Calditrichia > RBG-13-44-9 > J075 > JACKAP01. Next base: position 10,038 of record JANQQU010000048.1, on the reverse strand, counting down.
TATTTTCACCCAATTTTTCAATGATTTCCTTTTCCCAGATTTTCAGAGTCTTATGATCCTTCTCAATTAAGTCCCACTTGTTAACAGCAAGCACAATTCCTTTGCGGGAGTTCACGACTTCGTTGATCAGGCGCATATCCTGGCGGGAGGGGCCTTCGTTGGCATCCATAAAAAAGAGCACGACGTCCGATCGCTGCAGACTACGCATCGTTCTGATCTGGCTGAAAAAAAGCACATTCTCTTTCACTTTCGCACGGCGTTTCAATCCGGCGGTATCAATGATCAGGTAATCGCGCTGTTGATACTTCAATGGAGAGTCAATCGGATCGCGGGTAGTGCCGGGCACCGGTGTAACAATCACCCGATCTTTTCCCAAGATGGTATTTACAAAGGATGATTTACCGACATTTTCTTTCCCGATAACCGCCAGCTTAATGGCATCCCCCGGTGTGGGATCGGGTTTTTCCTGCATGTTTTCCACGAGGCAATCGAGCATATCGCCAATGCCACGTCCCTGGATCGCCGACACCGGCAGTGGCTCGCCCAACCCAAGATTATAAAACTGGTAAATTTCCGCTTCCCGGCCATCATTATCGACTTTGTTTACCACCAGCAACACCGGGATATCCGTGCGGCGCAGCTTTTCGGCAATCATCATATCGATATCGGTAATACCGGTAATCAGATCGACAATGAAAAGAATAAAGTCGGTTTCTTCTAGGGCGATCTCGACCTGCTCACGAATGGCGGTATCGAAAAGCTCCTGCGAGGCGGGCATATAACCACCGGTATCCACCAGCATAAAGGATTTTCCATTCCAGTCACTAACGGCATAGTGGCGGTCCCGGGTTACTCCCGGTTGATCATCTACAATCGCTTCCCGTTTCTTTAGGATGCGATTAAAAAAAGTCGATTTACCAACATTGGGTCTACCGACGATCGTAACTAAAGGCTGCTTCATGTTCTTCAATCAAATCAAAAAGGGTTCTAAAACTTTTCGGAAAAACAATACATTTTTTTCCGAGTTTTTCTTCTAATACGGGCAAGGTCAAGTCATCCAGAAATACACCATCATCGTTAATGCACTCCGGCGGGAGAACAACATAATCTCCCAGGCGCTCGTTTTTTAGGGTGTTGTAAATATCTTCACCAACCAGCAAACCGGAAACGGTAATACTGGGGCCATAAAATCGATTAATAACCGGATGGAGTTTAAAAAACATGTCCGGAATGCGGTTTAAATCCCGCATAAAATAGGTTTTCAGGACATCGGCACCGAGGGTACCGGTTACCAGGCTAATATTGAGTTCCCGGTTGGAAGGATTTTTTAAACCGGGATATTCTTCGGAGAAACGATTGATAAAATCCCTGGTGAGTCCCACCCCGTTCTCCAGTTGGTAAAAGCCTTCATAATAATCGTTGTCGGGAATTGGCGTATCGGTGCGAATATAGAATTCATCGGAGAGGTAAACAAAAGAACTATCCAGCTCGGCGCGCAGCTTTTCCCGGCGAGTGTCCGTTTCGCTAATCGTTTCCAAAGCGTATTCTTTCGTCACCTGTTTTAAATCGTAAAGATTTTTCCGATGCTTGGTTAAGCCGACCGGAACGATGGCGATCGACTGAATCATCGGGAAATATTTTTTCAGGTCCGCGATGGTTTTGTCGAGATGAACACCGTCATTCAGTTCCGGGCAAAGCACGATCTGGCAATTCAGCTCAATGCCATTGCTGGTCAAATAGTCCATCTTATCGAAAAGATGATCATCGAATTTAATCCCGAGCATCACTTTGCGGATTTCCGGATCGGTGACATGTACGGAAATATAGAGTGGGGAAAGGCGCTGATCGACGATGCGATCGAGATCTTCCTGGGTCGCATTGGTCAGCGTGGTGTAATGCCCGTATAAAAAGGAGAAACGATAATCCTCATCTTTGAAATAGAGGCTTTTTCGTAATCCCTTCGGGTTTTGAAAAACGAAACAAAAGATGCAGGCATTGCCACAGGAACGCAGCTCCAGATCTTCCAATTGGATGCCGAGATCATCATCATAATCTTTTTCGATCTCGAAAGTTAACCGTTCATCTCCCTGGTTAACGATCAACTCGATATCTTCATTGGTGATATAGAAGCGATAATCGAGCGCATCGGTTATTTCCTTGCCGTTTACGGCAACGACAGTATCGCCTGGCTCCAGGCCAAGTTCTTCGGCAATACTGTCCGGCTGTATCTGTATAATTTCTACCATATTATAGACGTCGCTAATATTATTTTACCGGTCCCGGGTTAATATTTTGCTCACTTTTAACCGGGGTTATTAATCATCTGATACCGTCAAATTCTCCATCTTACAGAACTTTCTGGGTGATTCAAATACTAATTTACAAATTATTTCCTGATTCCGGAAAGAGATTAAAATATTGCCTGCCCGGCGCCAGTGGAAGGATTGTAAAAAACTGTGAGAAAAAAAGCCGATTTCATTACTCAAATATGTTGTTTTAAAAATTTGGGTCCAACTTAATACGCTTTTTTCGGTAATTTATATGAGTGTCACCTGTAAAGAAACACTTTTAGGCGGCACCCGTGAAAGCCTTGAAAAAATAATTGCGGTATTTTCTTTATCTAATTGTTTTTGTTTATATTCTTCGCGATCAGCAAAAATGATTCGAAACAGAGTAGTGATAGAATTGGTTGCAAGAATTTCCGGGATAAAGTCTACGCAGGATTAGCGTAAAATTCGATGCATTTTAATGATGAAAATCATTATTGAACGCTAAGCAGGTAGTATTTGCTTATGAACCATTTACAGCAAAATGCTCTGAAAATTTTCGACGCTGCCATCGATTCTGTAAAACCAGAACGCTTGATCGCATCTCAGGTTAGCTGGGATGGCTCTCTGTTGATTATTCAGAATGATGCTATAGACCTGAGCAACATTCGTAACCTCTATGTTATTGGTGCCGGCAAAGCGTCCGCATTTATGGCCGCGGCGCTGGAAAAAATTCTCGGGGACCGGATACATGATGGTCTGGTTATTGTCAAGTATGAACATGGCACAGATTGCCGCAAGATTCGCATCCGCGAAGCCGGGCATCCAGTGCTGGATGCCAATGCTATTTCCGCAACGGAAGAGATGTGCGCCCTGCTAAGCCAGACCGGGCCGGATGACCTGGTCATCTGCCTTATTTCCGGTGGCGGCTCGGCACTGATGGAAAAACTCCCGGAAGACATCTCCCTGGAAGATTTGCAAACCACTTTTTCAGCATTGTTAAAGTGTGGCGCAACCATCGATGAATTTAATATTCTCCGTAAACATCTTTCCGCAATCAAGGGCGGGCAACTGGCCCGGAAGATTGCCCCGGCACGTGGTATCTGCCTGATGATTTCCGACGTTATCGGGGACGATCCGGCGACGATAGCTTCCGGCCCGACTGCGCCGGATAGCAGCACCTTTCAGGAAGCGCGGGCGATCGTCAACAAGTATTCACTGGAAGGCGTCTTGCCTGCGGCGATATTGCTTCATCTGGCGGTTGGCAGCGCTGGTAATATTCCGGAAACCCCGAAGCCGGGCGATCCCGCTTTTCAGCGCATGGAAAATCGTATTCTCGGCAGCAACTATCGCGCCCTGGAAACTGCAGAAGATGCTGCTGCTTCCCTGGGATATAATACTACTATCCTGAGCAGCCGCGTCGCCGGAGAAGCACGGGAAGTCGCCCATGTCATTACAGCGATCGCCCGGGAAATCGCTGAGCGGGACAAACCGCTGGCGAAGCCGGCAGCCCTGATTTTTGGCGGGGAAACGACTGTCACACTCAAAGGGGATGGAAAAGGGGGACGCAATCAGGAATTAGTGCTGGCCGCTCTCGATAGTTTGGCCGATTTTGATGTGGCCTATGCCTTTCTCTGCTGCGGCAGCGATGGCAACGACGGCCCGACTGATGCTGCCGGTGCGGTGATTTCCCGGGACAGCTGGCCGGCAGCGCAGGAGAAGAACATCTCGCCGCGCGAATTTCTCGAGCGGAACGATGCTTACCATTTTTTTAAAGTGATTGATGGATTGGTCATCACCGGCCCGACCGGGACGAACGTGATGGATATTGGTGTTTTGCTGATCGAGTGATCGCTTCCCCGGACAGATGCCCGGGGTTAGCGGTTAATGTTATTCCGGCTGGATGGGATAATCACCCGGCAAAAGCATTGGTCTCGGATAACCAGGCCGCTCACTCATGGTTTTGATAAAGCGAATTACCGGATCTTCTTCTACACTCTTCCCAATCGCAAATGGGCTAAGAAAATTACTGTTAAAAGTGCCGCGATATTTGGGGATTTCTACAATACGATAATTATCACCTAGTCCGGCCATCTTCCGGGCCATTTCTATCGCCGTTTGCATGCCACCGATTTTATCCACCAAACCATTTGCCAGACCGTCCGTCCCGGAAAAGACCTGTCCTTCCGCAATCGCCCGAATCGAATCGACCGGCATTTCCCGGCCAGCAGCGACTTTCCCGACAAAGCCGTCATACATCTTCAGGAAAAGATCCTTCACTCGCTCCCGTTCCTCTCCGGTAAGGTTACGGGCCGGCACCTGCAAATTCAGCAAGGGTAAACGCACCCCAACACCGAGGTCGGCATGCGCTCCCTGTTTTACCAGGTCAGAGCTCATCCCCAGTTTATCCCCGATACCCTTGTCATAGACCCAGCCACCGATGACGCCAATGGAACCGGTGATTGTATTCGGGCCGGCAACAATCGAATCGCCATACATGGAAATCCAGTATCCGCCGGAAGCAGCGACCTGCCCCTGGCTAATGATCACCGGCTTCTTCGCGGCGCATTTTTTCAGTGCTTCCGCAACCACATCAGAGGCCATGCCGTCACCGCCGGGGGAATCCACCCGGAAGACCACTGCTTTTACCTGGTGGGCTTTTGCCAGCCCAAGAAACACTTTTTCCAGCCAACGGGCACGAATACCACTATCCATTGCACACTCACCAAGGGCGTAGACTACGGCGATACGCGCCGGTTCGCCCCACTGTTGAACGGCATTTGCCCGCTCTGCCAAATATTTTCCGGGCAGCGGGATTTTCTTAGCGCCGGTCAATTTGCTGATAACACCATCCAGCTCGCTCCAGCGGCACAGCGTGTCTACCAGTCCTTCAGCCAGGGCATCATCCGGCATCACGTAAACTTTTTCATCGATAATATCGGCCAGCTTCTCGCGGGAAATATTCCGGGAAGCGGCGACTTCTTTTTGGAAAAGCGCATAACTGTCGTCTACTAATGCCTGGCGCTGCTCGCGGTCGGCGGCGGACATCTCATCCCGGGAAAGCATTTCCGCAGCAGACTTATATTTAAAGAAACGCCATTCGTCAAAACCGAGTCCCAGTTTTTCCAGGGTGCCCTTCAGGTAAGTGCGGGATAAAACATATCCGGGCAGCTGCAGGCTCCCTTGCGGGTCCATCATCAGGACGTCGGCCACACTGGCGAGGTGATAGCCGTTCATGCCGGCATTATCCACAAAGATGACCACCTTCTTGCCATCTGCTTTTACTGCACGCAACGCTTCGCGAATTTCCCAGGCGTGCTCCGGGTAGATACGCATTGCGGATAGGTTCAGGGCAACGACCTCAACGGCAGGATCCCGCCGGGCATTTTCAATCGTTTGCAGAATATCCATAAAGCGTTGGGAGTTATCAAACCATTTGTATTTCTGATAGCTGATCAATCCTTTCAGGCCCATCGCGACATAATGTTTTTTCTTGCTGAATATATCTTCAAATACACTCGGTGTATAATCGCCATAGCCCACAGAGTAGCTGTTAAACTGTCGATCCTGTTCACTATCAAAATGGGATTGTCCGCTAAAGCGCTCCCCACCCCAGCTAATGCTAAAGCCCATGGTGAAGCGTTCATTGTCGAAGTAACGCCCGGTAAGGTGAATCCCTTTCACAACCTGCAGCGCAGCGCCGGCGCTCCAGGCAGCATCCGCCAGCTGCTGATCTTTCTGTAAACTGAAATCTCCGAAAACACTCAATACAGGCGTTCCCAGTGGACGAACGCCCAATTCCAGCACGCCTTCCTTTGCGCTGCTACGGGTGGAAAAATTTCCGACCAATCCGGCAGACAGATAGCGGGAGGGTCGTAATATCCATCCGGCAGAGATTAAATTTTCCCGCCCGAAGAAACGCCCGTCGCCGGTCGTCCAGCGATAGCCGAGGCCAAATGCCGCACTTTGATTTCCCGATGCGAAGGAGATGTTGTAATCGGTTACCTTACGATTGCCGAAGTTTGTACGAATAGCACCAAACCCCACGCCTTCTGCGCCGGTGAGAATCCCCCAGTTCTGAACGCCCAAATTTTCAGTTTCATCCGAGGTCCAATAATAGCGCCAGTTAAAGCGTTGCAACATTGCCGATGCTGCCGGATTTGCAAATCCCAGCAGTCCGTTTTGGTAAGATGCCGCGCCATTCTGCAGAAACGTATGGCGATATTGATGGGGGGTAAATTGCTGAGCATTAAGAGCTCCAATACTTAAGAGGAAAAACAGACAGTAAAGAATTCTTTTCATGGAAAACGCTCCAAATCGATGCGGTTAATTCTGGTTTTGAGATTGTGGCACACCTGTTAAATACGTAATGTTATTTGGTCCGGTTCCGGAAACCATACCAGCTTTCCAACGATATTTTTCTCCCCCTGCTTCTTCCGCAATTGCCAGTAACTCTTTCGGTTTATAGGAACGCAAGGCGGAGACGATCCCATCCCAGGTAATGCTGATGGGTACGATGGGGATGAGATAGGTGAAAATCAAACGACTAATTTTAAAGGGACGAATAAAAGGCGTAAATAGCAGGACGAAAATAGGAATAAAAACAATCGGAGGCAGCAAGTTGGCAAATTTTCGTTCCATTATTTCAAAGATAGCAATCGGGCTATTTTTTTCAACGGCATCTGCCAGTACATCCTTGGCATAAGATGGGGGAAAATGATGGAAAGCATTAAAGATGGTACGCAGGCCATGTAGATCCTCCGGAAGGTCGTGAGCAGGTACTGATCTTTCCAGGTAGTCTATTTTACCAGCAGTCTCCCCCGCAATCTTTTCGAAAGCAGGCAGGTTCGGATATATATCCGTCAGGGTAATGGTAAAATCTTCCCCGTAAGCCTCGCGAAGCATTTTGTCTATGTCAACCATTCCCCCTCCGGCACCAGAGCAGAGGTCGATAATCCTGCTTTCTTTGCTTTCTTTCAGCAGATCCGCTAAAAGCGGAATTACCGGCTGATGCAGCTTGAAGCGCTTTATCACAAAGTTGAGATAATCGGTCAACATATCTTTCAAAAATTGCGGATACCAGATTTGGTCGCCAAATTCAAATAAATGCCGTCGCTTCATCGAGAGTTTCTCTTTTCCTCATTAACAGAATAACAAAACTATACAGGTAATATTTTTCGTAAGTAATCCAAATTCATAGATAGCAAGTGTTAATAATCCAGCCACTCCCGGGCTTTTTTTCGAGCGTATAAAATAGCGGCATCCAAATTTTCAAAGAGGTTTTCCGGCTTGTCCATATCGGCCGGCACCAGCAAAGAGGATAAACCGGGCATGCATTTTTCCGATGCCGCGATAGCCACTGGAAAATATGGCTCATCCGGTTCTCTCTCCTGATCACAAAACTGTGAAATCACCTGAAAGACACCAAGAAGCGAATTCCCCCATCGATACGAGAGATCACGAAAATCCAGCACGACTGCATCCGGGTCGAAACTGGCCAGTCCATATACAGCGACAGCTTTCATATAATCTGCGCGCTTATTTCCCAGCGAGCCATCGGGATATTCCCCGGCAAAGGTAACGACCAGTACGGACACATTTTCCGGGCCGGCATCTTCTGTCAGATAAAATGTTGAATCGATCCCCGTTGGTTGATCAGGCGCTACTTTTTTCAGCTTTATTTTAGTCATTCTGTTTTCTGGTATCGGAATTACGCACATGGGCGACGGACTGTTCAACCAATTCCCGCAGAACTGCCCAGTCTACATCTTCAATTTTCTTGATATATAAACAGGAGCGCCCGGTTTTGTATTTCCCCAATTTTGCCATCAATTCGTCATAACGGCGGAACCCCGCCATGACGTACAGTGTCAGGTTTTGTTTCCGCGGAGAGAAAGCGCTGAGAAACCATTCTCCTTCTCTCCCGCTGTCATACCGAAAATGGTAGTCGCCAAATCCGACGATACTATTCCCCCACATTTTTGGCGGCTCCCCGGTAATTTCCTGCATCAATTCCAGAATTTTAAAACAGTCTTCGCGCTTCGTTTCATTTTCCACAGCATTCAGGAAGGCATATACATCGCCATCGTTTTTACTGGTTTTCAGCTTCGCCATTATAATTCCTCTAAATTTTCCGGATTTGATTAGAGAATATAAAGCTTCCCTGCGCTTATCGCAATTGTATTAAACAGTGAAAGGTTATTGAAAACTACAACTTAGCAAGGGAAATGAAATTGTTAAATATTTGAAAGGAGAGGAAAGTTGAAGCATTTTCGGAGGGAGCTTCTGAAGAGAATACCCCTCAATTTATCAGACGGATAACTAGGAAGGGTCTTCGTCCGCAGAAGCTTCGCTGCCAGGTTTTCCGCAAAAAGTTACCGGAACAGTATCGGAATCAACATCTGCTTTCAGGGTAATTTGGCCGAGGCATTCCTGGCAAATCCCTTCAAAAAGCACCCGATAGCCATTTACCTGAAAACCATTATTGCTGGGAACAGGCAATGCATCCAAACGCTCATCATGGATATCAACAATTTTCCGGCATTCGCTGCAAATCAAATGATGGTGCGGTGTGGTATCGCCATCGAACCGGGCAAGATCGTGCATTGGATTGACTTTTTTGATTAAATCATGTTCCGCCAGCGTTTCCAATGTTTTATAAACTGTCGCAATAGAGATTGAAGGATACTCTGCTTTTACGACCTGGTATATCTCTTCCGCTGTCGGATGATTTTTGGTCGTTTGCAAATAATTATAGATCAGGATTCTCTGATACGTAACGTTCAGTCCTTTTTCCCGCAGCGTATTTATGAAATTATCGACTTGCATTGTATATCCTCATTCAAATCTCTTGCAAATGTTATTACTCGCAATCCGTATGACTGTTGGCAAAATAACAGGTATTATCACAGATCAAGCAGTTCTCCATGGGGCAATTGTACTGGAATTGTTGAAATCCCTCGCGAAAAGCAGCCGCTTCCGGATTATCGGAAAGAAAATATCCCATGAACACCAGCAGCTGTTCGCCGGCTTGCTGACTGAGCAAATGCTCTATTTTACAGGCATCTATTTCCGCGGAATCTTCCGGCAGGCGCAGCACGGTCGTAAAAAACTGTTTGAGAATCTGCCGCTTGCTCAGCACAGAACAAACTAACTGCTTCCCTTTTTCGGAAAGGCGGTAGAATTTGTTTTCATCCTCTTCCAGGTAATCTTTATCAATCAGCTTATGCAGCGTTACTGATATACTACCGCGGGTCAGATTCAGGTAACGGCCAATGTCCACAGCTCGAGCGTATCCATTTTCTTTCACCAGGTGATGAACGGCCATCAGGTGGTGAACGCTACTATGGCTCAGTTCAGTTTCGTCAAACTTTTTCCAGACTTCTTTGATCATTGCCGTTTTACCATTCTTACAGTTGCTTTACTAACAAAACTTTTGTTTGATACATCAAACACCGGAAGTATATCATTGAAAAACCTAAAAAACAAGCGGCAAAATCTTTTGTGATAATTTTTACAAAGGTAAAAAAATGAGGAAACTATACACCGATTCACATTGTTCTACTGCTCGTTTCCAAACTCCCGTTTGGGAATGCAATTTTTAGCGAAACTCCTGTTTCGCGAGTAGAAATGAATGGGAAACAGAGTTTCCCTCCTAACGCATTCCCAAACGGGAGAGACTGTGTAAAAAGTCTATCGTTGAAAGTTCAGGCAGCGACTTCCCGTTGCCTGAAGTAGCATTAAATGCTCCTAAGCGACTAACACCCTATAT
>JANQQU010000047.1 GCA_028284905.1 Calditrichia bacterium | reverse complement strand
ATATAGGGTGTTAGTCGCTTAGGAGCATTTAATGCTACTTCAGGCAACGGGAAGTCGCTGCCTGAACTTTCAACGATAGACTTTTTACACAGTCTCTCCGTTTGGGAACGCCCTTATAGGCGAAACTCCGTTTCGCAAGATATAGGCTGGCAAACTCTCGAAACAGAGTTTCGAACATAATTGGGTTCCCAAACGGAGTTTGGGAACCAGAAGACCAAGGGTCTTCTAGGCAAGCAAGAACCAGCTTTGAACTCTGGACTCTGAACTTTGAACTCTAAACTATCGGCAACCCACGCTTCAGGTACTGCCCATCCCCGGCCTTGCCAACATATTGACAATCTTCCACAATCACTTTTCCCCGGGAGATAACCGTCTCTGCAATTCCCTGCACAGTTTGGCCTTCATAGGCATTATAATCGACGTTCATGTGATGCGTCACCGAATTATTCAAGCTAATTGTCTCTTGTCGATCGGGGTTCCAGAGGACAATATCAGCATCGCTACCGACGGCAATAGTGCCTTTTTTCGGGAAGAGTCCAAATAGCTTTGCTGCGGCGGTGGAGGTTATTTCCACAAATCGATTCAAGGAAATTCGTCCCTCAGCCACGCCACCGTTAAAGAAGAGGCTCATCCGGTTTTCTACCCCAGGTGCGCCATTAGGAATGCGGGTAAAATCGTCCCTGCCAATAGTCTTCTGCCCTTCAAAAAAGAACGGGCAATGGTCGGTGCCGGTAGTCTGTAAATCGCCCATCCGGAGTCCACGCCAAAGCTCTGCCTGGTGCCATTTCTCCCGCAGTACCGGTGTCATGACATATTTTGCACCCTGAAAATTTTCCTGGTAATAATAGCTGTCGTCCAGAAAGAGATATTGCGGGCAGGTCTCTGCAAACGCCCGCACACCGCGATCCCGGGCAGTTACAACCTCCTGCAGCGCCTCTGCGCATGAGAGATGCACGATATACACCGGAACGCCGGCCGTTTCCGCCAGGGCAATGGACCGATGCACCGCTTCCGCCTCCAGACGGGTGGGGCGGGTTAAGGCGTGCCATTCCGGGGTTTTCTTCCCCTGTAACACTGCGCGTTTAACGATTTCATCAATTGCAATACCATTTTCCGCGTGCATGGTGACGATACCGCCAAGCTCCCCAGCCCGACGCATTACGCGAAAAAGCGTGCCATCATCGGCATAGAGCACGCCCGGGTAGGCCATAAACATTTTGAAGGATGAGATGCCTTCCTCATTCAGCAATCGATCCAGCTCCGGCAAACGCTCATCATCCATATCAGTAACAATCATATGGAATCCGTAATCAATTGCGCATTTCCCGGCGGCTTTCGCATGCCAGATGTCCAGTGCTTCCATCGTCGATCGTCCCTGGGTTTGGGTGGCAAAATCGATAATCGTGGTGGTGCCACCATAGGCTGCGGCGCGGGTGCCGGTCTCAAAATCATCCGAAGAGACGATACCTTCTTTTCCAAAAGGCAAATCGAAATGGGTGTGGGGATCGATACCGCCGGGAATCACCAACCGATCCGCGGCATCTACGATCTTATCTGCACTAACAGAAAGGTTTTCGCCAATCATCGTCACCGTTTCATTGGCGATAAAAATGTCCGCGTGGTAGTCATCCACCGCGGTAATAATCCGTCCGTTTTTAATGAGTAATGACATGATGAGCCCCTTTTTAGGGATTTAGGGGTTAGGCTTTAGGCCGAAGGTCTTATAAAGATACAGCTTACGGCCTTCCGCCTAATACCTAAAAGCCTGCCCTTTACCAGTTTCCATTCGGCCCGCCATAGGCGCCCTGGTCGTTCCGGGTGCCATCCGTATCGTTGAATGTTGAAGCGGGGTTCCCGGCGTCGCGGGCAACCGAGCCGGTAATCAAGTGGAAATCCATGGCTGCAGTAAAGCCGGGATCATTCGTGCCGTCATCCAGAAAATTATAATCTAAAATGACATTCCCGGAATCACCGGAAAAAGAAACGCGGGTATCGTTTAATGCATCTGCCGCATTTGAAAAGAATATATTGTTTTGAATATCCGTATCGACCGAAGTCAGGAAATAGATGCCCCCGCCAAAATTTTCGGAGTAGTTATCAACAATGCTATTATTGATAATCTTCGTGGTCGATTCCAGCGCAAATATACCACCGCCGAAGACGACCGCCTGATTGCTGTAGATGATATTATTCCTGAGCGTGACGTCGCTGTTAACAATACCCAACCCACCGCCAAAATCCGTGCGGTTATTGCGAATGATGCAGTTAATGATGTCCGCAGCAGTGTTGTTGATTTCAATCGCCCCATAAGCTGTAGAATTCGTAGTAACCGCATTCACCCCCTCAACGACGCAGAATTTCAGGGAATGCCGTTGGGAGCCATCAACCAAATGAATGCCCGCCCAATTGTTATTCCGCTTTCGGAAAATAATCGGATTGGACAGGGTCCCTTCCGCAACCAGCCAGCCGTTTACGATAAAGGCGGTGCTATCTTCAAAAACAAATTCCGAACCAGGCATAATCGTTAGCGACTTCCCGGTTTCGATAGTGATATCACCTTTTACGACATAAGCCTGACCGATATCATCGAGTACCCCCTCGATACTACCGGCCAGTTCTCCCGGCTGCAGTGGAATGTTTCCGGTATCATCATCAGGTTCCGTGCCGCTGCGCTCTGCACAAGCAGAGAGCAACAGGAAAACAACCAATAATCCAAAGCAATACTTCATAGACCCTCCTGCTGTTTAGGGTTGGATATATGGCGACGGCTTTCCCCGTAATCCGAAAGGCCGGTCCAATATCTCTTTTAGCAGAATTGCCTTGCGAAGTTCCTTTTTGTTTTGAATCAGTTTTCGGCTACTCAATATAGTTTTATTGCTCGTGCCATAAGTGCCACTCCGATCGCGACTGGTGGTTTTTCCACCGCTCTTTCCGCCACCTCCAATAGCCGTGGTTTTTCCGCGGGACTTTTTGCTGGCGAAAGCATCCAGGGTTGAGCTACTCATATCCCGGGCGAAATATTCCTCAACTTCCTCAGCTTTTCTATCGAAGGAATCTTCCGGTTCCGGGACCGGGGTAGTAACTGGCGGTGGTGGTGGTGCCGGGCGAGGTTTTTCCTCGATATCCATACCAAGAATTTCCCGCAACATACGCGGCAATTCTTCCAACTCTTCAGCAGGTTGGGTTTGCGTTGGTTGTTGCTGGGGCCGGGGTGTACTTCCCCGCTGACCTTGCGGTTGCGTTTGTTGCGGCTGAGGTGCACCGGGCTGTTTGCGCGGAGGAGCCATTTTAGCCTGCTCCTCCCGCATTTTTTTAACCAGTCTTTCGAAAAGCGAATAAACCAGGTAGATGACAAAAAATACAATTATTTCCATCAGATGTTATCCTTTATTTGCTTTCTTCTTCCGGGTTTTCGCCGGAAAGACTCTGGCGCATGGAAGTGTCTGCCTGAATATTACGCAGGTTATAATAATCGAATACACCAAGTTTACCTTCTTCAAAAGCAGTAGCGATAGATAACGGGATTTTTGCTTCCGCTTCCACAACTTTCGCGCGCATTTCCTGGGTGCGGGCATGCATTTCCTGCTCTTCCGCGACCGCCATGGCACGACGGGTTTCCGCTTTCGCCTGGGCCACTTTCAGATCCGCTTCCGCCTGATCCGCCTGCAGATGCGCCCCGATATTTTTACCGACGTCTACGTCAGCGATATCGATGGAAAGAATCTCGAATGCCGTTCCGGAGTCCAGTCCACGGCTCAATACGATCTTGGAGATTTTATCCGGATTTTCCAGCACCTCTTTATAAGAGTCTGCCGAACCGATTGCAGATACAATCCCTTCACCGACACGGGCGATGATGGTATCTTCCACCGCACCACCGACCAGGCGTTCTATATTGGCGCGCACCGTTACACGTGCCCGGGAATGAAGCTGAATACCGTCTTTCGCTACCGCGGAAATTTTTCCGGTGGCAGGGCAGTCAATCACTTTCGGGTTAACACTGGTCTGCACCGCATCGAGAACGTCACGACCGGCAAGGTCAATTGCTGTAGCGCGTTGGAAGGTGAGTGGGATGCCTGCTTTATCCGCGGCGATCATCGCAAAGACTACTCGGGCGACTTTACCACCAGCCAGGAAGTGGGTTTCCAGCTGGTTAGTGTCGATTTCCAAACCGGCCTTGCGAGCATTGATTAAGGCATTAACAATGAGATTCGGTGAGACTTTACGCAAACGCATACCGATCAGACTGGCCAGGCTCACCTTTACGCGGGATGCCAGTGCGGTAATCCAGAGCTGGATCGGGATAAAATAGAAAAACAGAAAAATTACAAATATTGAAGCACCAATCAGAAATAGACTGATAAATCCTTCCATTATGCCTCCTTTTTGGCAGTAGGATATAGTATTTAGTTATGGTATTATTATCAAGTTTAGACTTTAGGCTTTAGGCTTTAGGCTTTAGGCTTTAGGCTTTAGGCTTTAGGCTTTAGGCTTTAGGCTTTAGGCTTTAGGCTTTAGGCTTTAGGCTT
>JANQQU010000037.1 GCA_028284905.1 Calditrichia bacterium | reverse complement strand
GTCTATTATTCGAAAGAAAGGAGTGCTGTAATTCTCAGCCATTTGGCGCAGGCTGAAACGATTACTGCGAAGCAGACTGTAGAGCACTAATTTGAACATACTGGCAGTTTTTAATTTCGAAACCCACTTATCTGACTTGTAGGTTTCTGTTAATTCAGTTAATAGAGTATCCGGTATCAATGAAAGTAACTCATTTATGTTAACATGAGCTTGGCGAATGGCGAATGCGGAATGACTAAATAAAAGACATTCTAAACTCCGCATTCCAAATTCCGAATTCGATAAGGTTTTTATGAATATTGAAAGCTGGCAAAAAGCCAAGGAAATTTTCCAGGCAACAATACTACTTCCGCGAGATCAGCAACGCGCCTATCTCATTTCGGCTTGTAATGATGCGCTTGAATTGCAAAGTTTTGTCCTGGAAATGATTGATGCGCACTACAATTCCGCAGACTTTCTGGAAAACCCACAATCGGATTTTAATGACATCATCGAAGGTATATCACCTGATGAAGATCAGTTTATCGGGAAACGAGTTGGTGCTTATCGGATTGAGAAAGTCATCGGGGAAGGCGGGATGGGGATCGTATACCTGGGCTTACGGGATGATGATGCTTTTCAGCGGGAAGTAGCGATTAAATTTATTAAACGGGGTATGGACTCCGCGGCTGTTCTCCGACGTTTTCGTCAGGAAAGAAATACACTGGCAGCGCTCAATCACCCTAATATTGCCCGCCTTCATGATGCCGGTTCCAACGAAGATGGCTTGCCTTATTTCGTGATGGAGTATATCGAAGGATTGCCAATCATAGAATACTGCGACAAACACCAATTGACGATTCCGCAACGCTTGCGCTTATTTCGGAAAGTATGCGATGCGATTAGCTATGCCCATCAAAACCTGGTGATTCATCGCGATTTAAAGCCGGGGAATATTTTGGTTGCCACAAACGGCGAACCGAAACTGTTGGATTTTGGCATTTCCAAACTGCTTCAATCCACGCAGGTAGATACTACCAGCGAATTTACAATTGCAGAGAGCCGCTTTGTTACACCACAATATGCAAGCCCCGAACAAATTCAGGGTTTGCCAATGACAACAACCAGTGATGTATATTCCCTGGGGCTTCTCCTGTATCGCCTGCTAAGTGGGCGACGGGCATATTCTTTCAAAAATTTTTCCAGGGATGAAATCGAGCGAGTTATCTGCAAGGAAATGCCATCACTTCCAAGCGGCTCAATAATGCTTTCCGCGAAGGACAATACCCGGGAGTCATCACAGGCAATACAATCAGCAGAAGAAATAAGTGCTGCCCGGCAAATCTCGCCATCGCGGTTGCGCCGGGAATTATCCGGCGATTTGGATAAGATAATCCTTATGGCCCTTCGCAAAGAACCCCAGCGCCGCTATGCAACCGTGGATCAATTTTCCGAAGACATTCATCGTTACCTCAGTGGTAGGCCAGTCACTGCTCGCCGCGATACTTTTGCCTACCTTGCCGGAAAATTCATCCGCCGCCACAGAGGCCTCTTCGCTGCCGGAGTGTTGGCCCTACTGATCCTGATCTCCGGAATATTTACAATTGCCTGGCAAGCCAACATTGCTGCCCGGGAACGAGATAAAGCCCTTATGGCACAACAAAAGGCAGAAAGAATTAACGATTTTTTTCAGCAAATTCTTGCGTCCGCCAACCCGCGCTGGTTTGTTAACCGAAAAGTAAAAGGACCGGATGTTACTGTTTTGGAAGTATTGGATGAAGCCTCCACCCAGTTGGATAACGAAATGGATGAACTCCCATCCGTAAAGGCGGATCTCCACATGACGATGGGAATTACCTATCAGGCACTCGGCAAAAATGATGAATGCATACACCATTTTGAGCAGGCGTACAAACTGCGTAGCCAACTGTATTCCGAAGAAGATCCATCTTTCATTGAAAGCCTCTATTATCTGGCAATTGCACAAGGCAGTACGGCAGAATATGATGCTGCAATTGCATCATTAGAGAAAGCAATACGCATGTTACGCCTACCCAAAAATGAGGGAAATGTGTATATGCCTCACGCGCTGAATGCGCTTTCCAGCCTGTTCCTCATTCATAAAAACGATCCTGAAGCTGCGGAACCAATCGTTCGTGAAGCCAGTGAATATTTCAAAAAAGTATATGGTCCCGACCATTTAAGTAACATTGGCATCACCTTAAAAATGAGCGACATCGCCATTGGAAAAGGTGAGCTGGATTCAGCACTAATGATTATACAACATGCCGAAGAAAATCTAAGGAGATCATCTGAAGTCTCCGATTATGACCGGGATGAAATAATCCATGGCGTTCTAAACAGAAAAAGCAAAATCAGTTATCGGCAAGGACTACTTGAACAAGCCGAATTGCAAATTCGTGAAAGCATTTACGTCTGGAAAAAATGGCGGAAAGCGGATGGGGTGGTCCATCATAGCCTTGCAACGGCTTATTTTGACCTCGGCCAAATCCTGAATGCCAAAGAAGAGTCGGATAGTGCTAGCAAATATCTAAATCTCGCTAAGTTTACTTATGAAACATATGATGATTCATCTTATGCTGCTGTAATAAATATCGAATTGGGGAAATCTGCGTATAATTTAAAGCGCATTAAGGAGGCAGAATATCATTTTTTAAAGGGGTACGAGGCCCTTGCTGCGTACAAAAGTCTGCAGTTCCAGGATTTCCAAATACAAGCGCTGCAATATTTGGTGCGTATTTATAACGAAACCGGCAAAGCAACAGAAGCCGCATTTTATCAACGCAAACTTCCTTAGTAAGTCAATCCTGAAACAACCTTGAAGGTCAAATCTCTCCCCGCAAAGATTTCGTAATTACTTCCGCCTTCGAATGCACATGCAACTTTTGATAAATATTCTTGATGTGAAAACGAACCGTTTCTACGGAAATATTCATACGGGCGGCGATCATCTTATAGCTCAATCCATCCACCAGGCCAACGACGATTTCTTTCTCCTTCGGGGTGAGCGGCGATGTCTTGCGGGCTTTCTGATTGGGGCCAAAGTACTGAATCACTTTCCGGGCAATTTGTGGGGACATTGGGGCGCCACCGGCACGTAATCCTTCAATCCCGCTTTTGATTTCCGGTAAGGGGGTATTCTTCAGGAGATAGCCGGAGGCACCGGCGCAGAGGGAGTTAAAAATTTTCTGGGAATCGTGATAAATGGTCAGCATCACGATATCGATTTCCGGATAGCGTTCCTTAATCAAACGAATGCCATCAATGCCGGACATGCCCGGCAGGCCAATATCCATCAATACCACATCCGGTAATATTTCTTCCTGCAGTTTCGGCAAAACTGCCTCAACGGAATCGACAGCGATGTCGCACATAAATCCCGGCAGGCTATCCAGATATTTTTGGATCACATTCCGGATATCATTATCGTCTTCTACAATGCCAATACTAATAACGTCCACTCTTATCTCCTTTTAGATGCTATTAATAATAATACCGCTTCGGCAATCAGAAAACTACATTTTAATGGGGGATAAAAAATGGTGAGCAATAATTACAGCAAAAACCTCAACAGACGAACAAATCCGATCATGAATGGTGTGTGCGATAAATTCTGGTAACAATCTCACTTTTTTCCAACAATGAAGGGGTTTCCATTACAATCGACAATTCCAGTTTTTCCAGTCGGGAAAGCGCCTTTTTGAGTGCAGTTCCACTAAGCAGTTCCACAACAACACTATACGTCAATTGCCAGAAACGATCAATCTGCGCAATGCAGAAATCGTGCACCATTAACTGCGGCAGCAGGTGTTCTCTTTTGTTATCCATTGCCTGGATTGTTTGAGACAAAATACAATCACAGGCATACAGGCCAGCAACCATTTCCTCCAACATTCCCGCCAATTGATGGCGATGACGTATATCCTTGCCGTTTGCCATTACTGCAAGATTAAAAAGTACCTGCCACACATCCCGACCAATAGTAAGGGCCCGCCTTTCAACGACAAATTCCCCATCGATTTTCGGGAGTTTAATTTCCTTAAATGCTGCTTCCCGTTGCATTGTCAACCTTAATGACACGGATTCATCCAGGGCCCTGTTCAGCAATAGGTAACTGATATTCCCGGGCAATTGGCCTTCACCGTTCCGATAGAAAACCATAGCCTGCAAATTGGCCTGTAGCTTCCCCAGGGTTTCCTGAAATTCAGCATCATTAATTGTCAATCGTGCCTGCAGCATTGCCGGAATTTCAGTCATTTGCTGAAAAGCGAAGCGCCAAAGAATCGCCGTTTCGACCGCAAATTTTTCCGGGCGGGAAGTATTGCCGATCATCTCAAGCACATCTTGCAACATCCCTTCCAGTATCCCAACGCGTTTGGCTACTTCATAAACGGTTAATTGCACGTCTTCCTGGATAGCTAATGGCCGACTTTGTCGCAATGCAGTTTGCGAGTAGTCCAGAAAATCCCGTAAAATCTTTTTCAGGGTACCGGTAATGCTGGCAATACTGCTTAAGCGGGTATAACATTTTATCGCTTCCGTCAGCTTTGTGGCCCGTCCGGGCATGCCAAGCACATTCTCAAGGGGAATTTCAACATTCTTAAAAGTGATATCTGAAATGAAACATCCTTTCAGATGCTGACGCCGCAGATTTTTACCTATTCTAATCCCTTTCTTTTTTTCCGGGAGAAAAAACAGGGTTGGCCCTTTTCCCTGAAGATGCGCCAAAACAACAAACTGCCCAGCTTTGGAGCCATTAAAAACATGCCGCTTGCTTCCGTTTAGAATGACACTTTTGCCATCCTCGGAGAGCACAGCTGTAGTTGCAGATTCCGGCGCTGCCACATCGCGGAGTGCACAAGCGACAATCTTCGAACCATCGGCCAACCCGGGCAGCCAATCCGACTGCTGAGACGCATTGCCGAAAAATAAAAGGGGTAAAATGGCGCTGTCATATTGCGCCGCCAGCGTGCTAATTGCGCTAACACTACCTGCACCGGCAATTTTTTCCAATACCTGGAAGCCCATACCATTTGGGAGCCCCTGACCACCAATCCTTTCCGGAATATTCACCCCGGGGAGATTAATTGCACCTCCGACTGAGATCAGATCAAAAATTTTAGCTGAGTATTGTTTCTCGATGGTAATCAGGCGAGCGGCAATTTCTTTGTCGGTGAAATCTTTTAACAGGGAGATAAAATCTCTGGAGGCAGGATTATCAAACAACGCCGGGTTATCTACGGAATTCTCCGGTTCAGTCAAAAAGCGGCAACTGAGCGCCAACTGTTGCGGTTGAACTGTTTCAGTTGTTACTAATGGGGGAAGAACCGCTTCTTCAATCACCGCAGACGCTGCTTTCATATTATCCTCTTTTGCAGGTTACTTTTCCATTTCAGATCAGGAAAGTAACCAGAAAAGATGCGTCCGTTTGTGAACAAAAACAGTTTTTGAATGCGGATTATTTAAAAATCCGCATCCACAAATTCAAAGTCTACTTCATTCCGGGCATGATCAATATTCGACACGCGAACTTTTACCGGATCTCCAAGGCGGAAAACCTGGCCGGTGTCTTTTCCGATCATCGAAAAAGTTTTCTCGTCGAAGATGTAGTAATCCTCGGTCATTCGCTCGACGCGTACCAGTCCCTCAATCAGGTAAGGAATCGTCTCGACAAAAATGCCAAAAGCGGTCACCCCGGATACAACTCCATCGAAGGATTGATCCTGATGTTTGGCAATCCACTCGACTTGCTTCAGGCGAATACTTTCCCGTTCTGCCTCCTGCGCTTTTCGCTCCATATCCGAAGACACCTGGCAAACATGTTTTAAATGTTTCTTCAAGGTGCGAATCCGCTTAAATCCTGGCTTTTCCGCGGCGTATTCCTTCAAAAGGCGATGAACGATCAAGTCCGGATAACGGCGAATCGGGGAAGTAAAATGGGTGTAATCCTTAAATGCCAGTCCAAAGTGGCCGGCATTATTAATGGAATAAACCGCTTTCATCATGGTTCGCAGTGCAACTTCCTTGATGAGCTTTTCATCCGCACCGCCTTCCACTTCCTTCAGGATTTTCTGAAAAGCCGCCGGGGTGATATTCTGGCGAATTTCAATTTTATGGCCAAGGGCATGCATGAAGTTACGAAACTTCTGCAGCTTTTCCATATCCGGCTTTTCGTGAATACGATAGACGAACGGTAAAGGATTGCTTTCCGGATCCGTCTCGCGAATATGGCGGGCAACGGTTTTATTCGCCATCAGCATAAACTCCTCAATCATCTCATTGGTATGAAGGGTATTCACCGGAATGATGTCCACCGGCTGTCCTTTATCATCCAGTATAAAGCGGACTTCCGGTGTGCTAAAGTCGACAGAACCGGCCTTTTGCCGTTTGCCGCGGAGCATTCGGCTAAACTTGTGCATATCCTTTAAGAGCGACGCAAATGGATCCTTGCTCTTCTCATCATCAATAATATCCTGCGCTTCCTGATAGGTAAAGCGCCGTTTGCTGTTAATAACCGATTCAACGATGCGATAATCGACCACACGGCCACCGCCATTCACTTCCATAAAACAGCTGAAGGTAAAACGATCCTCGTGGGGCTGCAGGCTGCAAAGTTTGTTGGAGAGATGTTCCGGCAGCATCGGCACAACCCGATCAACCAGGTAGATACTGGTGCCACGGTTCAACGCTTCTTCATCCAGTGGCGAACCGGCTTTCACAAAGTGACTAACGTCGGCGATGTGCACGCCGAGGTAGTAGTTGCCATTTTCCAGCTGCTTCAGGGAAATTGCATCATCGAAATCCTTCGCATCCGGCGGATCAATCGTGAAAATCATTTCATCCCGCAAGTCCAGGCGGCGGGCAACTTCTTGCTTGCTGATATCGAGGGTCATTGCGGCGGTATTTGCTTCCAGCTGTTTCTCGAAATTCAGCTCGAGTCCATGGCCCATCACCACAGATTCAACATCCACGCCGGGATCGCCGGGAAAACCGAGCACTTTCGTGATGCTGCCTTCGGGGTTTAATTCACCGGGCTCCCAATGGTCCAATTGAACGACAACCTTTTGACCACTTTTCGCTTTCAGACTGGCCCCTTCCGGGATAAAAAAGTCCCGATAAACTTTTGGATTATCAGGGATTACAAAACCATAATATCCGCTCTTTTTATAGGTGCCGACAAACGATGTGCGGGCGCGGGATTGTATTTCGACCACCTGGGCTTCCTGGCTTTTTCCGCGGGAAGATTTAAACAAGCGGGCAGAAACGATGTCGCCGTCCAATGCGGTATACAAATTACTGCCGGCGATAAATGCATCTTCACCGGTTTCCGGATTGTGAATGAACCCAAATCCTTTCCGGGTCATCATTATCGGGCCTTCAAGATCCCTTTTTGCAACGACTTTTTTCGGTCTGGGCAATCCGTAAACGCCGCCTTTCAGACGAGCCACTTTACCTGCATCGACCAACGCGCCAAGCGCTTTCCGATAGAGGTAATATTCATCTTTATGGACTTCCAACGCCCGGGATATTTCTTTTTTCTTGTAAGTTTTTCTCGGATTGTTTTTTAAAAATTTGACTATTCTTTTCAGATAGGGATTCTTTTCCCTATTCGATTTTTTATGACTCATAAGTTACTACTTTCATTCTAATGTACTAATTTTGATATTTTTTAATTTTAGGGATTTAGGGGCTTAGGAGATTAGGGAATTAGGCAAAGCAACTCTGAGTGAAGCTGTTAGATAACCAGCATCCCTCAAACGCTCTAGCCCCCTAATTACCTAATCCCCTAATCTTTCCCTTTCCTCCATATAAGCGGCAACAATCCGTTCAATCTGTTGATAATCCTTGTGAACTTCGATATGAAAATCTTGCTGCCGGCACATTTCCCCAACTATTTTCGCCTGGTCATAACCGGTTTCCAGAAATACTGCTCCCCCGGGTTTAAGCAGCCCTTTAACAGCCGGTACGAACCGCTGATAAAAATCCAGCCCACTCTCCCCACCATAGAGCGCCTGACGTGGTTCGAATTCTTTCACTTCCGGTTCGAGCGTCGGCCAATCTTTTCCGGAGATGTAGGGTGGGTTACTCACCATAACATCAAATGCATTTTCGAACTGCGGCATCAGCTCAAATATGTCTCCGGCTTTCAATGTTATTGCCGTGTCATTTTTCCGGGCATTCTCTCCGGCGATAGCCAAAGCTGTTTCGCTAATATCGACTGCCGTCACTCTCGCATCCGGGAAGAGGTGTGCCAGGGAAATAGCGATACAACCACTGCCTGTGCCGACATCCAAAATAGCCGGCGCAGTCAGTTGCTCCTCGCGTAGAAAACCGACAACCTTATCCACCAGATGTTCCGTATCCGGGCGGGGAATGAGCACATCCGGCGTCACTTTAAATGGCAGCCCCATAAACTCGGTTTCCCCGAGGATATACTGCACCGGTTCCCGCTTCGCCCGGCGCTGAACCATCCCCCGGTAAGCGGCCCGCTCTTCTTTACTCAGCACTCGCTCAAACTGTACATAAAGATCAATGCGCCGGCAACCGAGCACCTGCGCGAGCAATAATTCTGCACCTAATCTTGCTTCAGGAATATTATGGGAGGAAAAATAATCGATGGTCCACTTCAGGACCTTCTGCAATGTCCAAATGTCATTCATCTGCTAATTCGAGCCCGCTCTCCTGCAGGCGTTCCGCCTGATCCGCTATTTGCAATTCGTTAATCAGCAAATCCAGATCACCATTCATTACTTCATCCAAACGATAAAGGGTAAGATTGATCCGATGATCGGTTACCCGTCCCTGCGGAAAATTGTAAGTCCGGATTTTTTCCGAGCGGTCACCGCTGCGGATCATCCCCCGTCGCTGACTGGAAATTTCATCCATTTGCTTTTGCATTTCCAGATCATACAAACGGGCTTTTAATACTTTCATTGCTTTTGCTTTATTCTTCAGCTGAGATTTTTCATCCTGACAGGAAACGATCAATCCGGTGGGAATATGAAGAATTCTGATCGCCGAGTCGGTGGTATTTACGTGCTGTCCACCATTACCGGATGCCCGGAACGCATCGATACGAATATCAGCTTCCGGCACATCTACCGCCACCTCTTCCGCCTCCGGCAACACCGCCACAGACGCCGCAGAAGTATGAATTCTTCCCTGGGATTCGGTGCTGGGTACCCGTTGCACCCGGTGCACACCGCTCTCGTATTTCAGACGGCCAAAAGCGCCTTTTCCATTAATCAGAAAGATGATTTCCTTAAATCCGCCGTGTTCCGCCTCATTAACGCTGATCAATTCCGTTTTCCAGCGATTGTTTTCACAGAACTTCTCATACATTCGATAGAGATTTCCGGCAAAGATACCGGCTTCATCACCACCGGTGCCGGCGCGAATCTCCAGAATCGTATTTTTGGAGTCATTCGGATCCGGTGGTACCATCAGGCGCTGAATATCTTTTTCCAACTGCTTGGATTCCGCTTCGAGAAGACCCAAATCTTCCCGGGCCAGTTCCAGTAATTCTTCATCATCGCTTTCGTCTAAAAGACTGCGCGCCTCTTCCATTTGCCCCAGCACCGTTTCGTAACGGCGATATTGCTTGACGATGACCTCCAGCTCGGAATATTCCTTCGCCAGCTCGGTATACTTGGCATGGTCGGAAGCAACGTCCGGATCGGCCATTTTCTCGGCGATCTTTTCAAACTTTTCAGCGATTTTTTTTAACTGGTCCAGCATGATGGTATACTTTTTAATTTTTACAATGGTATGTTCGGATTTTAATCTTTAGACATTTCTGCCCCGAACATATATGGCTATTACCAATAAAAAACGGAATACCCGTTAAAGCAAGGTATTCCGTTTTTTTAAATTTGAAAAATTCGTTTATCGGCGATCACCATATTTCTTCAAGAATTTCTCAACACGGCCAGCGGTATCTACGAGATGCTGCTTGCCAGTGTAAAACGGATGAGAAGAGCTGGAAATCTCAACTTTAACCAGCGGATACTCATTGCCATCTTCCCACTTGATCGTCTCTTTCGAGGTTGCGGTGGAACGAGTCAAGAACGCATGATCGGTAGAAATGTCCTTGAAGACGACAAAACCGTATTTGGGATGAATATTCTCTTTCATAGCCTTATAGCTCCTTTTTCTTTCAAATCGGGCAAAGATATAAAAAAAAGATTCCGAATGCAAGTGCCAAGTAAGATCGTTTTATCGGCTCATGCTATCCAGGAATGCATCATTGGAACGGGTGTTGCGCATCCGGCTCAGGAGAAATTCCATCGCTTCGATCGGATTCATCTCATTCAACAGTTTTCTAAGCACCCAAACTCTCGAGAGTTCTTTCTTGGTAAGGAGTAATTCTTCCTTACGAGTACCGGAGCTGTTGATATCGATAGCCGGGAAAATTCTGCGATCAGCAAGGCGACGATCGAGCACAATTTCCATGTTACCGGTTCCTTTAAATTCTTCGAAAATTACTTCGTCCATCCGCGATCCGGTTTGCACCAACGCCGTAGCGATGATCGTCAGACTGCCGCCTTCTTCAATATTTCTCGCGGCACCGAAGAAGCGTTTCGGATGGCGTAATGCGTTAGAGTCCACACCACCAGAGAGGATTTTCCCACTATGGGGCACGACGGTATTATGAGCACGGGCCAGACGGGTAATACTATCGAGAAGGATAACCACATCTTTGCCATACTCAACCAGGCGCTTAGCCTTTTCCAGCACCATCTCGGCGACCTGCACGTGACGCTCCGGCGGCTCGTCAAATGTCGAGGACACGACTTCCGCTTTTACGTTGCGCTCCATGTCGGTAACTTCTTCCGGTCGTTCGTCGATCAGTAACACGATCATTACGGTTTCCGGATGATTATCGGTAATGGAGTTAGCAATCTTCTGCATAATTACCGTTTTACCGGCACGCGGCGGCGATACAATCAAACCACGCTGCCCTTTACCGATCGGGCTCAGCAGGTTCATAATACGCATCGTATATTCTTTGGGATTGTTTTCCATATCCAGACGTTCGGTCGGATAGATCGGGGTCAGGTTATCGAAGAGGTTCGTATCCCGTTTTTTGTCGGGGCTCTCAAAGTTAACCGCTTCCACCCGTAATAAAGCGAAGAAACGCTCGTTATCTTTCGGGGGGCGAATTTGTCCGCTAACGGTATCCCCGGTGCGGAGATCAAAACGCTTGATCTGTGAGGGAGAAACATAAATATCATCGGGGCCGGGGAGATAATTGAACCTTGGAGAGCGTAAAAAGCCGTAACCATCCGGTAACACTTCCAAAACACCTTGCGAGAAGATTAACCCTTCCTGAGTGGTTTGTTCTTCCAATATTTTGAAAATCAGTTCCTGTTTCTTCAGGCCGGATGTGCCCTGAATCCCCAATTCCTGGGCAACCTGGTTCAATTCCGCTATTTTTAGCGTTTTTAGAGATTCTAGATCAAGCATAATTCGAATTCCCCGTTTTGTTAGATTTGGTCATTATTATAAAATTTTTCATTATTTTTCTCAAGAAATGCCTCGGGTTACCTGAGGGTGGAGAGGCAAGGAAGTAAATTGAAGTTTTGTTGGATGGGGGAATATAAAAGCCCTATCCGCTAAAATCAAGATAAATGTCCGTTCTTATGATAGATTATCCGTTATTTTTTATATCCATTAACATATTTGGCTGATAACTGTCCGAAGATTGCCTCGCATTAGCCGGAAGCCTTTGAAAGTATATTCTCACTGAAATGAAGCGAATTGCTCCCTGGTTTCGCTACTGCATCTTCCTTAAAATGGGAATAGACCTCACCTGCCAAGTAATGAGAGCCGATGAACAGCCATAATTTCTCTGAAGAATTCTCCCGGTAAATCAGCTGCTTTGCTGCAGCAACGGAAGGTAATACTGATGCACCCGCTCCTGATAGACGCATTGTCTCCCGTAAGGTTTCCAACGGATAGGGTTTGCCTGCCTGTAATTCTACAATATGAATGCTTGCTACTTGCTGATTCAGGATTTTGGCAATCTCCACAGCATCTTTATCCGCCTGCAAAAAGACGAACGCATTAATTGCCGTTTTCGGAAAAAATCTCCGCAGAAATTCACAGGTTTTTAAAACACCGGCTGGGTTATGAGAGACATCGGCAATGATATTCGGAGATTTTGAAATTTGGTGAATTCGCCCTTTCCAGATAACCGAACCCAACCCGCTGGCGATATCGGCATCGCTGACCGGAAACTTCCCGCGAAGCTGATATACAGTGCTGACTGCCAGTAAAACGTTTTCCAGTTGGTGTTCGCCCGGCAAATTTAGGAATAAGTTTTCGTAGAAATTGTGACCGATCTGCAAATCGAAAGAGCTGCCATTTAATTTCATCTCACGAATTTGATAATGATTGCCTTCATTTAACACATTTATCAGCGGCGTTTTTCGTGCTTTTGCAGTCGCGGAAAGTACTGAGAGCACTTCTTCATTACGGTTATTGGTTAGGCAGGTAATACCGGGTTTGATGATCCCGGCTTTTTCCCCAGCGATCTCTTGCAGAGTTTCCCCAAGGTAATTTTGATGATCCATGCCTATCGGGGTAATCATCGACAACAGGGGTGTCAGCACATTGGTGGAATCCAGGCGGCCGCCCATCCCGGTTTCGATAATGGCAATATCGACTTGATGATCAGCGAAGTATTGAAACGCCAGCGCAGTCGTCACCTCAAAAAAGGAGGGTTGCAATTCATCGATAAGCGTACGATGTTTTTCAGTAAAGCGAATAACCGTTTCCCGGTCTATCGCTTGCTGGTTAATGCGGATGCGCTCGCTGAAATCAACAAGGTGCGGAGAGGTATATAAACCAACCCGGTAACCGGCGGTCATCAGGATGGATGCCAGGATTGCCGCAGTGGATCCCTTCCCGTTAGTGCCGGCAATATGAATTGCCGGAAACTTTTTTTCCGGATGGTCGATGGCATCCAACAAAGCATTAATATTATCGAAACCCAGTTTGATGCCTACACGCTGCAATGCAAACAGGTATTCGGTAATAGCTTGATAGCGGGATGCTGAAGACGGTTTCATTAAAAAATTTCCAGAAATAAACAGATTATCGGGGAAGGCCGGGGGTAAGTATCTTTCCTTAAATATAAATAACTCGCAGAAATATAATCAGTTTTTTTAAAGTGGCAAACTCTTTTTAAGATTGTTCCGAATTATCAGAACATAAATTTAAAACACCTTATTTTTTAGATAGTATTAATCATGTAATGTTGTTTGCCTCGTCATTGTGATCCCGGCTGCCGGGAGAAGCAATCCCATAAGTTACATCTACAGAAAGATCGCCACGTCGTTGCACTCCTCGCGATGACAGCTTGTAGCAATACTTCTTTAACACTATCAATTTTTAAATTCTGTAAGACAGTCTACTGCCACCGGATCGGCAGAGTGGTTATATAGTGCATCTAATTTTTACTAAAAAACATGATAAACCGCTGGATAGAAAATGAAAAGATTGCACACTATTTTTTTACTATTAGCACTGTTTTTATTTCCCCCGAATCTTCAGTCGCAGGACTGGTCGGAAATTACACCTTCAGCAGGAGAGATTCCCCCCGGGCGGAGAAACGCGGATGCTGTATATGATGCCCAGGGACATCGCATGATTGTTTTTGGTGGCGAAACCAGCGCCGGCCGGGTCAATGACATCTGGGCATTTGATTTCGTCAGTAACAGCTGGGAGAACCTCACCCCTGTAATTGGTATGTCTCCCGCGCCCCGTCGCACCCCGAATATGGTCTATGATGCTGCGAATCATCAAATTGTTATGTGGTCCGGTTTGGGAACAGCTTTTTATAATGATACCTGGCGATTTGACTTCAGCGGCAATGAATGGACCGCCTACAATCCTGATGGAACGTTGCCGGAAATCCGCTACGGTGCTGTATCGGTTCTGGACCCGGCCGCCGGTCACCTGGTCACCTTCGGCGGTTTTACCGACCAGGGGCGCTTTCAGGACACCTGGGCATTTGACATTAATAATCCGCAATGGAACGAAATTACCCCTTCCCAGGGGAGTCCCGGTGAACGGTGTCTGCATACCGCTGTTTACGATACGTTGCATCATCGCATGATCATGTATGGTGGAATCAATAATGCCGGGCGCCTCAGCGACATCTGGGTGTTTGATTTAGCCCAGCAAACCTGGACGGATCTCACTCCAGCCAGCACACCTCCGGGGCGTTATTTTACTGTCGCAGCCTACGATGCCGGCAATCATCGCGTATTAGTTTTCAGTGGAAATGCAGTTGGCGCTTCCACGTCCAATGATCTTTGGGCATTTGATCTTAACGAGAATCTTTGGGAAGAATTGACACCTGCTGGATCTTTGCCCCCAAATCGTGCGGGCGCCAGCGGCATTTATGTGCCCGGGGAAAATCGCATGGTTGTCTTTGGTGGTAGAGCAGGAAACTATCTGAACGATTTATGGTCCCTGAACAACCTTTCCCAGCCGACGTCAATTTCCGACCTGGATGAACAACGCCTGCCGACGCAGATTACCCTGGCACAGAATTATCCGAATCCGTTTAACCCCGCGACCAATATCGGATTTCGAATTTCGGATTTCGGGTTTGTTACTCTGGATATTTATGATGTTTCCGGCAAACGGGTAAAAACACTGGTGAGTGAAAATCGCTTACCTGGAAATTACACTGAACAGTGGGATGGCACAAATCAATTGGGACAACAGGTTGGCAGTGGCGTTTATTTTTATCGGATCGAATCGGCAGGATATGCAATTACACAGAAAATGTTATTAACACGCTAAGATAGCAGCATTAAGCAGTAGCAGAAGACAGTCTTATTTTTACTGCCATCTGCCACTGCAACTGACATCTACTTCATTAGTTGTTCACTGACTTTCCCGAAACGACGCTCCCGTTGCAAATAACTAAGGATCGCTTCACAAAGATTCTCGGAACGAAAACCCGGCCAGCAAGTGCGGGTAATGTAGATTTCCGCATAAGCCAACTGCCACAGCAAAAAGTTGCTGATACGTTGTTCACCGCTGGTGCGAATCAGTAAATCTGGATCGGGAATATCGCGGGTATATAGTGAGCTACAAATTGTTTCCTCATCAATATCTTCCAGGTGAAGTTCCCCGTTTCTCACCTGACGGGCAACCTCACGCATGGCATTGACGATCTCTGCCCGGGAGCCGTAGCTTAACGCCAGCACCAGATTCAAACCAGTGTTATGGCGGGTGCGCTCAATGCCCTCAAGCATTTCGCCGCGGGCAAATTCCGGCAGATCATTCAAATCCCCAATCACATGAAGGCGGACGTTTTTCTCCATCAGTTCGTCAATCTCGTTTTTCAGCGAAGAGACGAGCAACTTCATCAACATAGATACTTCGTTCTGCGGTCTTTGCCAGTTTTCCTTGGAGAAAGTATATAAAGTTAAATACTCCACTCCCAGTCTGCCGGCAGCCTCAACAATCTTCTTAACGGATTTTACACCTTCCCGATGGCCGGCGGCTCTTGGCAGTGCCCGGCGTTTGGCCCAACGGCCATTACCATCCATGATGATTGCGATATGTCTGGGTAATTCATGTCCTGCTTCTATTAAGCGATTTAACTTTTCTTCTTTTGTATTTAGTCGGTTCATGGAACGGATCATAGCTGGCCCCTGTCTTTAATAATTCTCATTCGTGTCTCTATTTTAACCCCATAAGAAGCCAATAATTAAGGCCTTATCAATTATTGCGAAGATATCGACCTCACACTTTCCGGTAACTTTTTTTTGATTAGCACCGCCAAAGATCGGCTTCAATTGTATGGTTATACATAGCATTGGCATTTTATTTATTTCTTTATCCCTGCCGGATTATCGCTTCAACCTCTTTTTGTATGAAGCGGGAATTGCCTGGGAAAGCTACAAACAAAGGGCTTTGCTCAACAAAGCACTTCGGTAAATTTTTTTCACGTTTAATAAAAGATGTATTTACCGAAAGTATTTTCCCTGCATAATCAGGCTGATTCATTATTGCGCCCCTAAAGGTTTTATCCATTCAAAAGGCAGTGCTTCCCCTTCTTCTCCACTGGAAACTGCATCAGCTGCTTTCTTCAGCACATCTTCCAGGGCTTTCAGATATTCGATAAAGTTTTTCCGTCCCTTATCGGTCAACAAAACAGTGGTTTGTGGTTTTACACCGACAAATTTTTTCTCGATATCAATAACGCCGGCCTCTTCTAATGCCTTGAGGTGACGGCTTAAATTACCGTCGGTCAAATCGCATTGCTCTTTCAGATCCCGAAAGGTCAATCCGTTTGCCGCGCTGCAGAGGGCAGATAGAATCGCCAGGCGATTGGGTTCATGAAAAATCCGTTTTAAGGAGGTAAACGGATTATCAGATTTGCTGGGCATGCTTTCTCTCCTTTATATTAAAAATACTGATTAAATTGCTTAATGAAACCGGCCCATCACCGAAATGAAGAATGACGCCTCCCATCCATTCACCGATAAAAAATACCAGCCCCATCGGCCAGGGATTTCGGAAGAGATCATCACCGGGATAGAGCAGGCAGATAACGCCGCAAAGAATGTAGTAGGAACCAATCATCCAAATGCGCTTTGGGAGGACGTGGCGAGATGCCAGATTTGCCAAACCAAACAACGCCATCCAAATCCCAAACAGGTATTGATGCAATCCTTCCGAAAGCATAATCATGGTTAAGACACCGCCAACTAAAATTGCAGGCAGTGCATCCAGTGTTGGCTTCAGGCGGCGGATGTCCCGTTGCACGCCAGGATCAAAGAGAAACCAGTGAATCAATGCGCCGAAATTTAGTAACACGCCAAATAGGGCAACAGCGCCCCACCCGAGTGCGTGTGCTGGTGTTGTTTGAGGGTAATATGCAGAACTCATCACGAATGCAGAAACCAGTGCGAGGGTACCACCGATTGCGCGCGCTCTTCCGGAGTATCCTTTAAAGCGTTGGCTATCCAGAATTTTTTGCTGTAAATCGCGCACTTGCGCCAGGGCGTGATGAATGTGATTGGCAATCATTAAAGCTCCTTAAATAATGAATCAATATAGCTACACACAAACTACTTTGCAACACAAAGCTCACTTTTTCCTACAAACTTTTTCAAAAATCGAACAGAAAATATCATTCCATCCTTCAATAAGCAAATGCTTTATAATCCTAAAAATAGACTTTTCCGCGGGAAAAAAATTGTTCTTCGTCGCTTTTGAGAATATGTCCCACTCTTTCTTCGCTGTTATTCTAATTTAATAGCGTGTCGATGACATAAATATTGCCCAAAAATACGAATCATCTACCTAACAAGGAAAACTCTTACAAATTCACTTATTTTCGATTATTATTGGTATTACTATCGATGATTATATGAAAGGAGCTAATGATATGGGCAAGAATGATAAACAGGAATTCATCGATCCATTTGCGGATTTTGCCGAAATATACGAATTAACCCATAGCGGCAAGGGTGACGACCTTTCCCTCTACCTCGAATATGCAAAAAAAACCGGCCCGCCAGTGTTGGATATTGGCTCCGGCACCGGTCGCGTTGCGATTTTTCTCGCGGAAAAAGGCTATCGGGTATTTGGCATCGATGTTTCGGAAAACATGCTAAAAATTGCCCGAAAAAAGATAAAAACACTCCCGAAAGCTGTCCAGGATCGCATCCGCATGAAAAAACAGGATATGAGCCACCTTGATGTTCCCGGCAAATACGCACTTGCCCTGATGCCCTACGGCGAGTTTGCCCATGTATTTGAACCGAAACGGCAATTACAGGCGTTGAGCGCAATTCGCAAACATCTTAAAAAAAATGGATTGCTAATTATTGGCATGAGTAACTGGGATCCCCGGGAAGAACGTGTATCTTTGGAAGGTAATGAGATTACCCGCTGGGGACATTCCATGCCCCTGAAGTATGAAGGGATATTTGAAGACAAGAAGAATGACCGGATTATTACCCGCTATATCGCCCGGGGATACGATCCTTCCGTGCAAACCGGTTTACATGTTTACGTACATGAAATTACTGATCGTGACGGTATTCTCATTGCCCGAAAGACCAATGTATTACCCATTCGCTACGTCTTTCGTTACGAGATGGAATTACTGCTGGAAAAAGCGGGGTTTATCGTTGAGAATATTTACGGTCATTATGATAAAAGTGAGTTCGTATATAATAGCCGCCGGATGATTTTCGTCGCTCGCAAGAAAGAAGCTTGAAATTGAAGAACAGGAAATAAGAGTTGTGCAGGGATTAGAAAAAAAATCGCTTTTTAGAATTTTAGTTTTTGTTGTACTAAGTATCGTGAGCGGTACGATCGTTGTTTTGGGCACCTTATACTTCTTAAATTTTGGCATCGTTCATCGTGGCGCCCGCCTCCCCATTAAGGCCAGTGAGACGACCACTATTAGTGGCGAGACTTATCCTTTTCTGCCGAATACGACGGTTAAAAACGTCATTCTGATTATTGGTGATGGAATTGGCCTGGGCCAGATTACCCTGACACGGATCCGTCATTTTGGGGCAGATGGTCGTATGCATATGGAGCGGATGCCGGTCACCGGTCTGGTCAGCACGCATGCCGCGAATAATCTAATCACAGATTCCGCCGCCGGCGCCACCGCCATGGCAATCGCGAAAAAGACCAACAACAAAATGCTCGGGGTAACACCGGATGGCAAAGCGCATCCGGGCATACTACAAATCCTGCAGCGACGTGGCCTCAGTGCTGGCATTATAACAACCGATGATATCGGTGATGCTACCACTGCCGCCTTTGCAGTAAATGTTAAGCATCGTGATTCAAAGGAGGAGATTTCCCGCCAGATGTTAACAGCAGGGGTTAATTTTCTCGCCGGCGATGCCAGTGAGATGTTTTTATTTGATGGGAAAACTGACCGGAAAGCGGGCATTCAACGGATTCGCGATCATGGTTATCAGTTTATGGAAAGTGCACCGACGGCCGCAGACAGCGCTCATCCATACATTCTGGCCCACCTCCCCCGCATGGCTGCCGATTCGGACGCAGACGGTGTAAACTTTGATCCACAGAGTCCTACGCTGGCAGAGATGACCACTGTCGCGATTGATCGCCTTTCAAAAGATCCGGAGGGATTTTTTCTGCTGGTTGAAGAAGAAGCCACCGACACCGGCGGACATGTAAATCGCCAACAGTATGTCACTGATCATCTCAAGCGCCTGGATGATGCCATCCATCGCGCCCTAGAATTTGCTCTGCGTTCAAAGAACACGCTCGTACTGGTTACCTCTGATCATGAAACCGGTGGAATGACTTTCTTCGAATCCCTTGGCGCGCCTCCCGATCAAGTTGACGTTAACTGGTCCAACAATCGCCATACCGGCCAGATGGTCCCGATTTATGCCTTTGGCCCCGGTGCAATTGAGTTTACCGGTGTCATGGATAATACTGATATTCCGAAAAAGATTGCACGTTTGATGGGGATTGGGGAGTTTTGGGAAAACGATTCGCAGAGTGAGTAAGTTTTGCAAATAGGCAAATGGGCAGATTAGTATTTTTGCCCATTTGCCCATTTGCCCATTTGCCTCAAGGTCGAATGTTTAACCACTCCATACGAACTTTTTGCTGCTGCGGGGTGAGCATCCTTGGCAGTGAGAACGCGTGGCGAATAAGGTTTTCGATGGTTTCCCCAACAATCTTCATCGGGCGGCCGTCCCGAAGGATTTCCATTTCGTAGCTGTCCCCGATATCCATCCGAAATACATCCCGATAGAGCAGATTGGAATAATTGCGATGATGCACTGCCCGTCCGTTAAAGCGCTGAACAACATCTCCTTTTTTGATGCCCATATCGGCAACCCGCTCGTTTACCCACAACACCTCTACCGGGCCGGGATTATTCGAAAAGAGCATCCCAAGATCACTACGCTGCTCTTTCGCCGGAATTTCTTCATCATAAATAATACCAATTGTTTCCAGCACTTCCTTGGTCGGTAAGGGGGCATTACCGATGATGTATTTGCGAATAAAATCTTCCACTTCCGGGCCGGAATAATCGATAAGAATTTCGAAGAATTTTTCCTCTGGCAACGGTCGTTCTTTACCATAATCCTTACTAAGATCGACAATCACATCCCGCAAACCACGGCGGCCATGCGTGAGATCGAGCAGATGAATATCAAGCAAGGCTGCCACCAATGCGCCGCGGCTGTATACATTAAGATATTCTTCCTGATTTTGATGAGAGGTAAGGCTAATATCCCGCAGACTGATATCCGCACCGTAGACATCTTCCTGAAAGAGTTTCTGTCGAAAATCCTGCAGAATATAATCATCCATAGATTTTAAGCCGCCACGCAGCTGGATAATATCCGAGGCCCATTCGGTGACGCCTTCAAAGAACCAGAGATGTTGCGTTGGTGTCGGTTTGAAGAAGTTGAATTTATCGAGAATATCGCTGCGGATCGAAAAGGGAATAATCAGGTGAAAATATTCGTGCGCGATGACATCCTGAACGCGTCGACGCACTTTCGAGAACTCATCTTCGCGGAAAACGAAGGCAGAGCTGTTGTGATATTCCACCCCGCCGGCATCGGTATCTTCGAAGATAAAAAGCATGGTGTAATCATCGATCGGTAAATCACCGAGAAAATCATAAGTAGCGGTAAGCACATCCTGCACCATCGGCATTACATCATCAGTGGTGATGCGGTCGCTCTTTGAATAGCAATAGACATACACATCGCTGCCGATAATCCGCTCCGCCTGATGGGTGAGGTAACCGAGGAGAATCGGCGCGCTGGAAAGGGCGCCGAAATTCGGGCAGAGAATACTGCCATCAGTATCGAGCAAATGAGATGTGCCGATCGTCCACTCGCTGGGATAGTCCAGTGTTACTTTTAACGGCGCGCCTTCCAGGCCGGATACGAAGCCAAAAACACCCTGCCCGCTGATAAAGGCAAAATCCTGCTCCAGGGTCGTGCCAAGCATTTCCATGATTTTACCACCGTTGGTAGGTGTGTCCCAGGTTTCTGCGATCTCATAATAAATTCTGCTTACCCGCGATGGTTCGGATAACTGCCATTGATTGGTAGAAACCTGACGGGTCGGCACTTCGGCGCCATTGCTGTCAAATGCTTTGAATGTGCGGACATAACGACCGAAATCCATTCGGGCGAAAGAGCCCACTGCCGCAAAGTTGAAGCGATTATTCGCCGGTCTCAGCCGCGGCAATTCCAGGGTTACTTTAAAAAGATCATCGGCGCGGTCGTTTAAGTCGACATAATATTTACAGGCAAAACGATAAGGCTCGCTGTTTATCACCGGTCGGGTGGTTGGTTGCGCGCAGGAGAGGATGAGGAGAAACAGGGCGAGAATCGTTATATAAAGTATTTTCATATTCAAAGCAGCTTTGGTCCAATTTGGGGGTATTCTATTTTTGCCACTGATTATCACAGATTTACACTGATAAAACTCTCTAAAAGATACAAAACTTTTGTATTTAAAAAACAGTGAGAATCTCTGTCATCCGTGGCATGCCACCTTTTTGGCTAAATTATTTATTAAACAATAAAGCGTATGAATTTACTAGAAGCAAAAATCAATGACTGACGCTGAAAAAACCGAAGTATTTCTCTACGGTAAATTGCGCAACCACGCTGCCTTCAACGCCCGCGCAGCCTGGCCGGGATTTTCCATGGGTTGAAAGGCATGGCGCACCCGAAAAGGAATCGTCTGGCAATTGAGCTGCACTGCTTCACCATCCCGCTCAACGATCAGGGTATAGCTTTCACCGACCTCCAGGGTACTGATCAACTCATAGAAATCCTGATAATTCGCGATAGAGATTTCGACATCATTGAATTGCTTCAGTACATCACCGCGCTGGATGCCGCTGGAGGTCATATCCGCATCCAGCCAAAGGATTTTTACCACATTCTCGCGGATATCAAGATAAATGCCCGCTTCGCTGCGCGCCTCCTCAGGCTCATAATGGGGCATATATACCGTGGCAATTTTGGCCAGGTATTCTTCAAAGGGCAACGGTTTATTCCCAATAATATGATCATCGATAAATGCCTGCACTTCCGGAAAACTGAGATCGACGATCCGTTGAAAAAAAGCATTTTCCGCGAATGGGCGTTCCCGGTCATATTCCTGCCGGAGTTGCTCGATCACTTCCCGCAACCCCTTTTTCCCATCGCTTAGTTCGAGAATGCGAATATCCAGGAGAAAAGCAGTGAGCGCGCCCTGGGTATAGATATGGCGAAAGTTTTCCGGCGCTTCATAGGAATTCAGACTGATCTCCTGCAAACTTTTCGGGGCAGGACGCACCATTTCCTGCAAAATCATCTGGCGCAAAGAACGGGTGAAAAATTCTGTTTGGCTTTTTAATCCACTACGCAGTTGCATGATGTGCGAGGCCCACTCGGTAACGCCCTCGAAGAACCAGAGATGCGCGGTTGGTTGCGCCCGCTGGAAATCAAAATCATTAATCGGAGTGCTGCGCACGCTCAATGGTGTAACGATGTGAAAGTATTCGTGCGCCATCACATCACGAAGATACATCTCCAATCGTTCAAGCGGTAATTCCCTAATCACATAGGCAGAGCTGCCGGGATGCTCCAGCGCGCCGGCGGATCTATCCCCAAACATGAAAAGAAAACTATATTCCGGCGCCGGCAGTCCATTCATGAATTCGGCAGCGGAAAGCAATACCTTTTTGGCGATATCAAATACCGGTCGGGCAGCAATTTTCCCGGTGCGGGAATAGACATACATATAAACTTTGGTGCCGAGAATTTCTTCCGCATGGTAATCCAGTTCCCCGAGCAGCAAGGGGGCATTATTTAAATCATCAAAACTTTCCGCGATGAAATCCGAGCGATCTTTTTCTGCCAGCACAAGATCAAGATCACTCCCTCGACGCCAGTCTGGCGGGTGCCGCAGATGAATCCGCAGCGGGGCATCCCGTAAGCCGTTGATATAGCCAAAAACACTTGGGCCATTGATAAAAGTAAAGTCCGGCTCAATCGCACTGCCCCCCATCTCGGCAATGCGCTGCACAACCCTCGGATGGTCCCAGGTTTCCTGAATAGTATATTCGATGCGGGCAATTCGCCTCGGGTCGCTCAGCCACCATTGATTGACATTCACTTTTTCTGTAGCGACTTCTTCACCAACAGCATCCAAAGCGACAAATTTCTGTACAAAGCGGCCGAAATTCTTCAGGCTGTAAGAACCGGGATAAACTGCGGCAAAATTGAAGGTGTCATTTTCAGCAGTTAGATTATTTACAGACATCACCACATCAAATTGATCGCGCACCGGCCCGGTCAGGTCGATATAATAATTGCTGCGAAACGTTCGTTCTCCGACATCGACAACCGGCTTCACCAGCGGCTTGCTGCAGGCACTCAGTAAGAGCAGGAGGAAGAGGCAGTATTTGTTCATTCGATTATCCAGCGGTTTCAATTTGATGATCATTTATATTATCGACTAAAAATGTTTACAACAAGCGTAATGTCCCATAAAATGTCCAATGTCCAATAATTAATATCGAATTTCCAAATAAGGCAGATTATACACTTTTACATTGGAAATTAAATATTGGACATTCAACATTCTTTCAATGTTTTTCACTTACAAAGCATTCTCCCCGAATAATATTCCCATTTGGCTTTCTGTGATAATTTTGTAAATTGGCCTTCCTGTTTTTGATACATCTATACCTGACTACTGAAAGAAATGAGGAAAATATTTTGGCCAAGCGAGAAAGATACATGCTGACCAGCGCCCTACCTTATGCCAATGGTCCGATTCACCTGGGACATCTGGCAGGCGCCTACCTGCCGGGCGACATTTTTGCCCGTTACTGCCGGTTGAAAGACCGCGACGTCGTTTATATTTGCGGCTCCGATGAGCACGGCGTGCCGATTATGCTTCGTGCCCGCGACGAAGGCGTTCATCCCCAGGAAATCGTCGATCGTTACCATGCGATTATCGAAGACAGCTTTCAGCGCGTGGGCATGACGTTTGACTATTATGGCCGCACCTCCTCGAAAGTGCATCACGAAACCAGCCGGGAGTTTTTTCGCAATCTCGCTGCGAAAGATGTTTTCGTCACCAAGAAGGACAAGCAATTATATGATCCGGAAGC
This sequence comes from Calditrichia bacterium, assembly GCA_028284905.1. Lineage (GTDB taxonomy): Bacteria > Calditrichota > Calditrichia > RBG-13-44-9 > J075 > JACKAP01. Next base: position 23,159 of record JANQQU010000037.1, on the reverse strand, counting down.
GAAGATGTTTCTCGCTGATCGCTTTATTCGCGGCACCTGCCCGAATTGCAGTTATGAAGATGCCTACGGGGATCAGTGCGAAAATTGCGGCACTTCACTGAGTCCGAAAGAGCTGATCAATCCACGCAGTGCGATTACCGACGCCGAGCCAATTGATAAGGAAACGATTCACTGGTATCTCCCTTTGGCGGATTTTCAGCCGAAGCTGGAAGCGTGGATCAATGCCCATCCGGAATGGCGCTCCAACGTGATGGGGCAAATCCAGAGCTGGTTTAAGGATGGCTTGCGGGACCGTGCAGTGACGCGCGATCTGCCCTGGGGCGTGCGTATTCCGGAAGAAATTGCGGAAAGCGCCGGCATCGAGCCGGATGGCAAGGTGCTCTACGTTTGGTTTGATGCGCCGATTGGCTACATCTCCGCCACGCGGGAATGGGCGCAGCAGCAAGGCGATCCGGAAAAATGGAAGCCTTACTGGCAGGACAAGGATAGTAAGTTGGTGCACTTTATCGGGAAAGATAACATCGTCTTTCACTGCCTCATTTTCCCCTCCATGCTGATGGCGCACGGCGATTACGTATTGCCAATGAATGTGCCAGCGAACGAATTTCTTAACCTGGAAGGCAATAAATTTTCCACCAGCCGGAATTATGCGGTTTGGTTGAATGATTATCTCGATTCGCATGATCCGGATTCGCTCCGTTATGCCCTGGCGAGCAACATGCCGGAAACCCGCGATGCGGATTTTTCCTGGCAGGATTTCCAGGCGCGGCATAATAACGAGCTGGCGGATATTCTCGGTAATTTCGTCAATCGCACTTTTACCTTTATCAAAAAGTATTTTGATGGTGCTTTGCCCACGCGAGGCAAGCTGGATGATCTCGATCAGGAAATGATCGAAAGCATCGCCGAGGCACGAGATGCGGTTGGCTTCCATCTGGACAAATTTCAGTATAAAGAAGCGATTCGCCGCTTTATGGATTTGGCTCGTTTTGCCAACAAATATTTTAATGATAAAGAACCCTGGAAAACCCGTAAAGATGATTTGGAAACCTGCGCTACGACGCTGAACATCTGCGCCCAGGTCACTCATGCATTGGCTGTTTTGATGAACCCGTTCATCCCCTTTGCATCCAACAAGCTCTGGCAGATGCTCCAACTGGCAGGCGCGCCCGAGGAAGCATCCTGGGATGCGGTTGGCGAGTTGCATTTAGCGGACGGGCATCAAATCGGTGAACTGGTCATCCTTTTCCAGAAAATCGATGATGCCGTCATTCAGGCGGAAATCGAGAAGCTGCAAAAAGCGCTGGCACCGGCGGAAGAAGAAGCACCGGAACCGGGACTTCCGCAAATCACTTTCGATGAGTTCATGAAGGTCGAGTTAAAGACCGCAAAAGTACTCGAAGCGGAAAAGGTCAAAAAAGCGAAGAAGCTCCTGAAACTGCAGATCGAAGTCGGCCGGGAAAAACGGCAGCTGGTCGCCGGGTTGGCAGAGCATTATGCCCCGGAAGACCTCGTCGGAAAAACCGTCGTGATCGTCGCAAACCTGAAGCCGGCGGTCATTCGTGGGGTCGAATCCCAGGGTATGCTTCTCGCTGTGGAAGAAGACGGTAAGATGACAGTTATTTCCCCGGAAGCACCGGTTGCCTCCGGGAAGACTGTCCGCTAATCTTTAAAATTCGGAATTCCGAATTCGGAATTCCGAATTAAAGACTTTGAGCAAAACCATAGGAGTAAATGAGAACTTTTCAAACGTTTTCCCCAAAAATTCAAAATCCCCATTTTCCCACATCGCTCACAATAAATCTGCCCACAAATTCTTATTCTGAGAAGTGTTAATCATATCGCTATTTGAAATTGCAGACCTTATCTCTCATTTCTACTCACCAGAAATTTTTTGATTCTTGCCAAACTACTTTCCGTAGGATAAATTGTCCGCCTTGAACAATAAAAAAGAGGTTGGCAAAATGAAGAAATTTGAATCTCCTGATTATATGGATATTGACGGAATGTTGAGCGATGAAGAAAAAATGATTCGTTCCTCCGTTCGTGAGTGGGTAGACGCGAGAATAATGCCCGTCATTGAAAAATCTTATCAAAGCGCCACTTTTCCCAGGGAATTGATCACCGAAATGGCTGAACTGGGATTGTATGGTGCGAATCTTCCGGAAAAATACGGTTGTGCCGGCGTCAATAACGTCGCATACGGACTGATGATGCAGGAACTGGAACGCGGCGATAGCGGCATTCGCAGTTTTGCGTCCGTGCAAGGCGCACTGGTGATGTATCCGATCTTTGCTTATGGTACCGAGAAGCAGCGGCAACACTGGCTGCCGAAGATGGCCACCGGCGAAAAAATCGGATGCTTTGGATTGACAGAGCCCGATCACGGTTCCGATCCCGGTGGTATGAAAACCACTGCGGTGAAGGATGGTGACAGCTACATCCTCAACGGCGCAAAGATGTGGATTACCAATGGCACGATTGCAGACGTTGCAGTTGTTTGGGCGAAGCTCGACGGCGTGGTTCGCGGCTTCCTGGTCGAAAAGGGTACACCAGGATTTTCCGCACCGGAGATGCACGATAAGCACTCTTTACGCGCATCGATCACTTCCGAGTTGATTTTTCAGGATTGCCGAATTCCCGCAGAAAATCTGCTCCCGGAATCCGGTGGTTTAAAATCACCGCTCGGTTGCCTTACCCAGGCACGCTATGGTATTTCCTGGGGCGTTATCGGGGCTGCAATGGCTTGTTATGATGAAGCATTGAATTATGCAAAAACCCGTATCCAGTTTGATAAACCGATTGCTTCTTTTCAATTGGTCCAACAGAAACTGGTTTACATGGTCAACGAAATTACCAAGATGCAATTGCTCTCCCTGCAATTGGGTCGCTTGAAAGACGACAAGAAGTTCAAATTTACTCAAGTGTCTATGGCAAAGCGGAATAATGTTTACCACTCGCTGGAAATTGCCCGTCAGGCCAGAGACATCCTGGGAGCAAACGGTATTACGGCAGAATACCAGAGCATGCGTCATATGTGCAACCTGGAAACCGTGAAAACCTACGAAGGTACTCACGACATCCACACATTGATCATCGGCTCGGACATTACCGGTATTCCTGCCTTCAGCTAAACTTTCGGCTAAAAGGAAGGTACTTATGTCAAGGAAGAAGACGATTTTAATCATTGAAGATGATATTCAATACGGAGAAATATTAAAGGACGCGTTACAGCATTTCGGTTATGAAACGCATCTGGCCTATTCCGCCACCGGCGGGATGGATATTATCCGTAAATGCAAGCTGGATTTAATTATCAGCGACATCAATATGCCCAGCACCAACGGCATCCAGCTCGCAGAAAAACTAATGAAGATGTACCTGGATATTCCGCTGATCCTCATCACCGGCCTCGATGATCTTAATTTGATCAAACGGGCACTGGAACTGGGCGTCAGCGATTATCTGGTGAAGCCGATAAAACTTGATGAGCTGCCGGTGGTGCTCGAAAAAAGTTTCGAGCGCAGCCGGCTGGTTTCGAAGCAGCTGCAGGAAAATAAGGCAGAAACCTTGTTGAAGGCGCTGAAAGCCTTGATGCGGGCACTCGATGCCAAAGATCATTACACCTGCGGTCACTCCCACCGGGTCGCTGCCCTGGCGATGCTAATGGCCGAAGTTTTGGGCCTGGACGCCGAACAGAAATATACCCTGCACCTTGGCGCTTACCTTCACGACATAGGTAAGATCGGAATGCCGGACGGCATCCTGAAGAAATCGGAAAGTCTGGAAGATTTCGAATATGATATTGCAAAAGATCACCCGGTGATCGGTAGTGATATTATTGGCGAAATCAACGAACTCTCTGAAGTGGCATCGATTGTCCGCCATCATCACGAACGCTTTGACGGCACCGGCTATCCGGATGGACTGAAAGGGGAAGCGATACCTTTCTTTGCACGGATTCTCGCTATTGTAGATTGCTATGAAGCATTGGTGTCCGATCGGGTTTACCGCAAAGGACATAGCAAAAAAGATGCGCTGGCAATGCTGGAAAAAGATGCCGGCACTCACTTCGACCCGGAACTGGTAAAAATCTTTTCCCAGGCGATGAACAGCGGTTTGGCAAACAGCGTCATCCGCGAATTCGGCGAATCCGACCTCTACGAAATTTCCGAGGAAGAATCCTTCTGATAAACAAAACACATTGCACAGGACATGATAATGTCTAAAAGATTATCCCCGGCAGTTTTCTGTCGGGGATTTCTTTTTTAAGTGCTAACTGTATTTGTCATTGCGAGGAGTGCAACGACGAAGCAATCTCAAAAGATGCATGCAACAAAGGGATCGCTTCGGCAAAAAGCGCCTCGCGATGACAGTTTTCAACTTTACTTCTTTAGCACTACAACACTATCCCTCTTATCTGTTGAAAATTTGTTGTTTCTCGAAAATCGAATTTCCATTGATCATAGAAATGCGTAGCGCAGGATGAAGAGCACAGCAAAAATGGAGATCAATAATGGCACTTCTTTTAGCTTCCCCTGTACTGCTTTCAGCACAGTAAAAGCGATAAAGCCAAAGGCAATGCCTTCGGTGATGCTAAAGGTCAACGGCATCATAATGATGGTTAGAAAGGCCGGGATGGCTTCACTGAAATCGTCCCAGGCAATGAAGCGCACGCTTTTCATCATGTAGCAACCGACAACGATCAACGCCGGTGCGATAATCGGATACAAGCGCACACCTTCACTAATTTCAACCCCGCCTCCGACCATTTCCAACAACGGCGAAAAGAAGAGCGCCAGCAGAAAGAGCAGGCCAGTGACAATACTGGCAAAGCCGGTACGGGCACCACTGGAAACGCCGGCGGAGCTTTCTACGTAGCTGGTTACCGTTGTGGTGCCGAGCAACGTCCCGACGATGGTCCCGATTGCATCGGCCAGTAAGGCTTGGCGAGCACGCGGTAATTTCCCATCTTCCTTGATAAATCCGGCTTCCTGGGAAATGCCCACCAGTGTTCCGACTGTGTCGAACATATCGAGGAAGAAAAAAACAAAAATGATCGAAAGCATCCCGGTTTGCAGCGCCCCGGCGACATCCAACTGAAAGAGGGTCGGGGAAACAGCAGGAATCGCTCCAACGATGCCGTGATATTCGACCATTCCGAAAACCAATCCGGCGACCATTGTTGCTACAATTCCGAGAAGTATTGCTGCAGGTATGTTCAGTACTAATAATACGGTGATAATAATCAGGCCAAACAGGGAAAGAATCACCGGCGGGGAGGCGAGATCGCCCAGGCCAACCAAGGTTCCGGGATCATCAACCACAATGCCGCTCCATTGCAGACCGATCATGGCAATCAACAGCCCAATGCCTACGGCAATGCCGCTACGCAGCGAGCCCGGCAGCGCGTTGACCAGCTTCTCCCGCAAGCCGAAAAAAGCGAGGACAATAAATAAAACGCCGGAAATAAAAATCGCCCCCAGCGCCTGTTGCCAACTGTAGCCGAGCGTCAGCACGACCACAAAGCTGAAGAAAAAATTATGGCCCATCCCCGGGGCAAGGGCGATAGGATAATTTGCCAGTAATCCCATCAACAGCGTTCCGACAGCGCTGGCGATACAGGTGGCGACAAATACCGCTCCCCCATCCATCCCAGCCGCAGACAGCACCACCGGCTGCACAAAAATGATGTAAGCCATGGTCATAAAGGTAGTAACGCCACCGGTCACTTCCTGGCGTATCGTGGTATTATTTTCCTGAAGTCGAAAGTATCTTTCCAGCACAGCATGCTCCTTTCAAAAAGGAAAAATAATCGATTCCAGGTAAAGATCAAAATAGGAGAGCACTGGTTGCTAATTACTAGTCACTGGTTACTGATAACTGTTAACTGATTACTGATCACTGATAACTGTCAACTACCATATCTTAATTGGACGAAAAACGATACCTACTTTCGCTCCGGCAATTCATTTAGAATAATCCGAAACGTAGAGCCCTCACCGGGTTGCGAGTTTTTCAAGATCAATTTGCCGCCATGGTATTCTTCAATAATCCGTTTTGCCAAGCTGAGTCCCAATCCCCAACCGCGTTTTTTGGTGCTAAAACCAGGATTAAAGATGTTCTTCTTATTTGCTTTCTCAATTCCTTTTCCGGTATCGGAAACATCAATATAAATTTGCTGATTATGCAGCTTCCCTGTCTCAATAGCAATTTCCCCACCTTTATTCTCCATGGAATCCAATCCATTTTTTATCAGATTTTCCAATACCCAGGAGAAGAGATACTCGTTCAGTTTCACCATGGTCAGCTTTTCGGAAAGACGGGTTTCCAGTCGGGTGTTTTTATTCTTCTGCGGAATTCTGCTCCGAAAATACGTGGCAGTTTTCTCGATAATCTGATTAAGGTTTTGCGGCTTAAAATCCGGCACGGAGCCAATCTGGGAAAAACGATTGGTAACCACCTGTAATCTTTCCAGATCTTTTTCCAGTTCCGGTATCACTTTCGGGAGTTGCTCCGGGGCAACTTTCAGATATTCCAGCCAACCCATCTGTGCAGAAAGTGGCGTTCCCAATTGATGGGCGGTTTCCTTCGCCATCCCGACCCAAATCAAACGCTCCTCACTTTTTTTAATAGAATGAAAGCCGGCGTAGCCAATCAGGATGAACATTCCAACGACGATAATCTCTACCACCGGTAACCAGCGCAATCGCTTTATCAGGCCGGATTCACCATAATAGTAGAAGCTGAGTGTATCTCCCTGATACATAATCGGAATTGGCGTGTTCACCTCGCCAAACTCATCAACCATCCGCCGAATCATCTTTAGTGTATCTGCGGAAGGGATCCGATTGCTCATATCAGAAATGCCAATATTTCTCCAAAATTGGGGATTTTTGCGGGTATCGGTGGTAATGATCGGGTAATCTGCAGTCTGTATAACGTTATTGAAGAAAAAGCTGAGGTCGGTGACTTCTTCGTTATTCAGGCTTTGTTCGAAAATGCTTACTTTAAACTTGAGATATTCGCGGGACTGATTCTGTAAATCCTGCACCAGCATCTGTGTATAATATAAAAATCCCAACGTAATAACCACTGCCAGAGCAAAGAGGAAACTTTTAAAATTACCTTTAAAGCGATAGACATTCTTAGACATAATCAGCACATCCCATTTACCGGTTTCGTTAGCTTACTGCCGATCGAACGCCGGATTATTCAGAAAGTTCAAAGAATACAGTTGACAAATACAGAAGCAAAATATTAATTCCATGTTTTGCGGAAAACAAACCTTAAATGCTGAAAGACCGTTATTCGTTGTTCGTTGTTCGTAAATCGGATTTTTGACGGCGAATGTTTTAATCGTATAAAAAAGCATAAATTTTCTCGGCGATTAAAACGGCGGAACGGAATTTTAAGAATAACCGAAAACAATCAACGAATAACGAACAACTAACAACGATCAACGATCAACGAGGTGCCAATGTCCTGGGCAGTACGAATGACCTTACGAATTTTCCCGGTTTTACTAATTGCATATCTCTACCTGGGCTGGCGATTTTCATCAGCGCTGCTGCAAGTTTCATCTCTTTCTGCCTGGACGGTTCGCGGGGTGACGTTGCTGGTGATCCTCTTCCTCAACCTCCTGCCGTTATATATCATATTTCAGAACCAGGGCAGTGGTGGCAGTGAATTTTTTCTGAACAAAACCAGCCTGCAACCAGCAGACTACTGGATGAACTTCCCATTCTGGATAGGCATGGTCATCATTTTTGAATCGCTATTTTATATTTTAGCCATTGATATCGTCGGGCTGATTGTTCGTTTTTTACCCGGCAATCGCTGGCCGGAGTGGCCAGTGTGGCAGGCCTGGCTAACAATTGGCGTGGTAGTCTTTTTCACCCTGTTTGCCTGTTATCGCATCTATGTCGATACCTACCACATCGATCGCCGGGAAGCGACCATAGCCGTGGAGGGATTGCCTGAAGCGTTGAAAGATTTCCAGATCACTTTCACCTCGGATGTACAGGTAGATCGATACACCCAGGGCGCGAAACTGGAAAGATATCAGCAGGCGGTTGATGAAGCAGGCAGCGATTTAATTCTCTTTGGCGGAGATTTGGTGACATCCGGAGAATATTTCATCAAACAGGGGCAGGAAGTACTTTGCCGGCACGAAGCGCCGTTAGCTAAAATTGCTTGCATGGGAGACCACGATTATTGGGCGAATCCCCGAACCATTCCTGCCGGACTAAGAGACTGCGGCTGGTCATTTTTGGAAAACGATCATCAGGTGCTCGATTTCAATGGCAGTAAAGTGCTCGTTACCGGTGTCACTTATATTTACAGCCAGCGTATTTCCCAACGGCAGTTGACCCATCTCCTGGAAACCGCACCGGAGGCGGATTTGAAAATATTATTGGTGCACCAGCCGTCTCAGCTGGTTATTCGTACAGCGGAAGCTTATGGGTATCATTTATTGCTGGCAGGCCACACACATGGTGGACAGATGGTTTTTCGTCCGTTTGGTACATCCCTGACGCCCACGCGTTTCGAGAACCTCTTCTACAGCGGTGTATACCACTATGGCAACCTCACGACATTGGTGACCAATGGTGTGGGACGCACGCTTTCCCCGATTCGCTATCGCGCATCGGCGGAAATTGCTGTTATTCGTTTTTCAGAAAAATAATTGGAATGACAACCCTTAACGGAATCATCTGATTCCGATTGATACAGGAAAAAATAAAGCCACGGATTTCGCAGTTTTTCGGACCGGATTTTCCGGGAAAAGCCGCTTATCCGATGCTGTTTGCAGAAATCCGCAAACAAAAAACACAAGATAAATAGGCTGTTGAAAATGCACGGCCCGTCCTTGAAATCCGTGGCAAATTCATTTAAAATCAGCCGCTGGCTCCATAGCAGCGGCTGACAACTTTTCAATCTAAATTTCTAATCCCGGCCGAGTACCCAACCGATAACACCGCCGGCAAGGCCATAACGAATAGCAGATACAACGCCTTCTACCAGCACTGACGGCAAAGACATCGTTGAAGTAGTGCCAAACATAACAAAAGCAAATCCCAGGCCAGCCAGGCCACCAATTAATGCGCCGCCCTTCAGACCGCCCATAAAAGTGCTGATCGTCGCCCAGCGCAAAAAAACTGTAGCCAACATACCGGCCATTAACAATTCACCAACAAAGATTGACCATAGTACTGGATCTGCCCGCATAACGCTAGCGGAAGATCCCGCTGCTTCGGCAAAGAAATTGTCCAACAACAACTTATAAAAAACATAACCCAGCAGAAACAACGCAACTGCGCCTGCCAGTGAACCCAGCGTTAACTTCTTCGCATCCATAATACATCTCCTTCAATTTAAGTGAGGTTATGCTGCTATTGCGTTTAAGTGAAACACTGTTAAATCGCAAAACATAAAAATACTGAAGAAGCAGAATCCACACTCCCGCCAACGCCTTTTCTGGGAAGATATTAGTCGTTTTTCGGAAAATATGCAAATTTTGCACTACGTAAGGTGGGAAAACAGGAATAAACAAAAAGGGTAAATTCTTTATTTAAAAGGCTTTAGGGGATTAGGCTTTAGGCCTAAGGTAGGTATGTTTAGCCTTCAGCCTAATTGCCTTCGGCCTAATCCCCTTCCATCATCCTCGCCGACGTTTAATGCGCATCGGCAGTTCGTAGCGGCGCACTTTATCGAATTGGTAGAGTGCATTAGCGACTGCGCCGGCAGTGGGTACCAGGCCGATTTCACCGACGCCTTTCGCCCCATATGGTCCATGCGGATCCGGCACTTCTACGCCTATTACGACCATTTTGGGAGTTTCTTTGGCGCGGAGAATACCGCACTTGCGCAGGCGGGTCGATTTTGGAACGCCATTCTCATAAACCATATCTTCGCTGATGGCATAGCCCAGTCCCATATGGATCGAACCTTCGATCTGCCCTTCAAACAAAGTTGGATTAATAATCTTTCCGGCATCGTGCGCGGCGAAGACGGTATCAATCTGTCCATCCTCGTCGAGGGTCACCAGTTGAGTGGCGTAGCTGTAGGAATAATGGGTTTCGATTTTATCGGTATCTTTCCCGGGTTTGGTCGTCCAGTCGCAAACCCATTCCCCTTCGTAAACGTTACCGGTTAGGTCGGCCAGGGTCTTTCGCTGCAAATCTTCGCGAATTTTTTCCCCGGCATCGATAATGGCATTACCAATGAGGGAAGTAGCCCGGGAAGCGGTGGTCATCCCCGCCGGGGCTTTCCCAGTGGTCTCCACACGCACTTCGATGAGATTCGGATCGATACCGGTTTCCTGCGCCAGGAATTGCACGGCCATAGTGTTCACGCCCTGTCCCATTTCCGTCCAACCGTGATGAACGATGACTTTTTCCGGGGATTCAACAATCACCTTTACCGCCCCCGCATCCGGCATACCATTGCCAATACCGGTGTTTTTCAGACCGCAGCCGATACCGGCAAATTTTGCGGCATAGAACTGCTCTTTAATTGCCAGCAGCGTTTCCCGGATGCCAACGCCTCCGGTAAGCACTTGTCCAGTAGAAGTCATATCTCCTTCTTTGAGGGCATTATCGTAGCGGAATTGCCAGCGGTCAAATCCGCCCTGCTCACAAAGGTCATCCAGGCAGCTCTCCAGTGCGAAGGTAACCTGGTTAACGCCGAATCCGCGCATAGCGCCATTGGGAATATTGTTGGTATACACCGCCCGGCTATTGACAGCAACATTCGGCACGGCATAGGCGCCGGTGGCATGACCAGCCGCGCGCTCCAGCACTTTCATTCCCACTGAGGCATAGGCGCCGGTATCGCCAAGGATTTTGGCGGCAAGGGCAGTTAGCATGCCATTTTCGTCGCAGGCAACGACATATTCCATATGCAGGGGATGACGTTTCGGATGCATCCGAATGGATTCGTCCCGGGTAAGGCGAACTTTTACCGGCTCGCGCAGGTGGTAGCTACAAATAGCCGCATGACCCTGCACGGAAAGATCTTCTTTTCCCCCGAAGCCACCGCCATTAGGGATCAGCACTACTTCGACATCATCTTCCGGCAAGGATAACATTCGGGCAATTGCTTTTTGATCTTCATAGATGCCCTGGCCCTGGGAAAGCACTTCGACACCGCTTCCTTTTGGGCGGGCGATGCAGCATTCCGGCTCCATAAAACCATGTTCGATGGTCTGCGTCTGGTAAGTCCCCCGGGAAACATACGCAGAATTTTTCAGTGCTTTTTTTACGTTACCGCGGTCGATAACTGTTTCCGAGAGAATGTTGCCTTTGCGATGAATTTTCGGCGCATCCGGCTTCGCAGCTTCATGCATATCGGCAATTGGCGTTTTTACTTTGTATTCAATCTTAATTAACTCAACAGCCTGCCGGGCAATCGCTTCTGTTTCTGCCACCACAGATGCGAGCACATCACCAACGTAGCGGGTATCTTCGCCCTCGGCGACCATCACCGGCCAGTCCTGAACGATCAACCCGGTATTGCGTTTCCCCGGAATGTCCCCGGCGGTAAAAACGCGGATAACTCCCGGCAATGCTGCCGCTTCGGCTGTATCAATCGATACCACTTTCGCCCGGGGATGATCGCTGAATTTAAGTGCGCCGTAACGCATTCCTTCCAGGCGAATGTCATCGACATAGGGGCGGCGTCCCAGCACGACATCATAGCTGTCGTATTTAGCGAGGCGGGTGCCGATATTCCCGGCACCGTTCGGTGCACTGATCGGTTGTGCTTCCCGGACCGCCTCCGCGGCGTGCAGGATGGAATCTTCAATTTTTTTATAGCCGGTGCAGCGGCAAAGATGCGGGGTTAGTGCTTTACGAACTTCTTCCCGGCTGGGGTCATCATTTTTTTCAATCAGGGCATTTGCCTGCATCACGATACCGGGAATGCAAAACCCGCACTGTACGCCGCCCTTCTTCAGAAAGGCATTAGCGAAGGTTGCCTGCCGTTCTGTGTCAAGGCCTTCGATAGTCGTAACGGCGCCTTCGGCAGCTTTACTCATGGTAATTGCACAGGCAAGTACGGCACGATCGTTCAGCATAACGGCGCAGCAGCCGCAGGCCGCCTGTGGCGCACATCCATCTTTCGGAGAAATGATTCCGGCATCGTCCCGCAAATAATTCAACAACGGGGTTTTCGGATCGCCTTCAAAGGTTTTCGCTTCGCCATTGAGGGTAAATTTGATCATTTCGCTGAACTCCTTTCCAGACAACTCAAGTGGATGCATAATATCGAGAACGGTTTAATTTTATCTTACGATAGATGGGGGAGAAAATCAAATTTTTTGTGGGGGGATTTGTTGATCGTTGATCGTTGATTGGTGGTTGTAGAGAAAATTCATGAATTTTCTCTACAACCACCAATCAACGATCAACGATCAACGATTTTTCCGCGATTCCCGCACCTGCACAATTTGCGAGATGATGCTCAGGGCAATTTCCTCCGGGGTCTTTGCACCGATATCCAATCCTACTGGTCCATGAATACGTTTTATCTCATTCATGTCAAATCCGGCTTCCTGTAAACGAGTCACTCGTTTTGCCTGATTCTTTTTACTCCCCAATGCGCCGATATAGCCGACCGGCGTTTTTAAAAGCAGGTGTAAAGCCGGGTCATCTATTTTCGGATCATGGGTCAAGAGTACTGCAAAGGTATCCTCATCCGGCGCAAGGGTCGGCAAAATATCATCCGGCCATTGATTATACATCTCATCCGGCGCCGTTTGAAAACGATCAGCGTTGCCGAAAATCTGCCGGGGATCAACAATAATCACCTCGAAACCCAATTGCTTCCCAAACGTTACCAGGGGAATGGAAATATGCGCTGCGCCAATAATCAACAGGCGCTGTTTGCGGGGAAAACTGTGTACGAAGATCGGCTGTTCATCCAGTATTGCTTCACCGTTTTGCCGACGTGTATAGTGAGACAAGGCGATTTGAACCGCAGCTACCGTCTGATTTCCCCAATCACCAATTGTACTGCCGTCGGGCAACACCAGCAAATGCTGCGGGCTTTCCGGATCCAGCCGGGTTAAGAGAATGCATGGCCGATTTCCCTGCAGATTCTCCTCCAGGGCTTCACCGATTTTCTGAGTGTCCCGTTCCCCGGATAACGCCGGATATGGGGAAAGCCATACACTCACTTTTCCCCCACAGGTTAACCCGACGGACCAGGCAGTTTCGTTGGTCACACCAAAATGGAGATGTACCGGTTTTCCTCGCTCAAGGACGGTGCCGGCGGCATCCACCACTGCGCCTTCGATGCATCCCCCGCTGACCGAACCAGCCACTTCCTGACGGTCGGAGATAATCATCGCTGCGCCGGTGCGGCGCGGTGCAGATCCCCAGGTTTGCGTGACCCGGGCTAAAACAAACGATCTTTTTTCCGCCCGCCAGCGGGTAATCTCCCCGAGAATATCCCTCATGATCCTGCTCCTCTGTTGAAATTGTCTCTTTACAAGATACCCTATTCCATCGCATAAAGTAAGAAAAAATTCCTGCAAATCAGGAATACGGCTGATTGATCTCAACTGCCAGCGTTTTGCGATTTTTCAAATTTCTTTGTATTTTTTGTCAACATATTCACCTGTAAAGTCACTATTAACCCGGGGGGACATTTTTGAAAGTTCTGACGCAAATCTTAGCGATTTTTGGCTTTTTCTTTTTACTCTCAACAATAGCCTTTTCTCAGGAAATTACCTGGACGAACATCAGCAGTCAACATTCGCTCCCTGCGGGTGTTCAACTATTTCAGGGAGAGCGCCAATCGCCGATCCTGAAAGCATGGTATCTTGAAGTAGATATGAATGTCGCCGATCTTGCTGTGCGGCCTTACCTTGGCACACCGCTTGGCATTAGCGAATTTACCCATTCTGCCGGTGCTTTTGCCGCTGTTAACGGAGGTTATTTTTCCGGGACTACATCCGTTTCCAGCGTGGTTTATCCGGAAGAAGTGCTCGCGCAGAATATTGCCGCTGTCGTGCGGGATAATCTCACATATCCGCTCACCCGCAGCTTTTTTGGTGTTGATTATGAAAAGCAGATGTCGGTAGACTGGATCTATCATTTTAACAGCAGCGTTTCCGGAATATATACCTTCCCCGTACCGAATCCCAATGCGATTGGCTCCCCGGCAGCACTACCGGATTCTACTAACGGACAACAGTACAACGATCTTGCCGTTGGTATTGGAGGCGGCCCGGCGCTGATTGATAATGGGGCGATAAACATTAGCTATACTGAAGAGGTTTTCTGGGGATCCGGTGTTGGCCTCAGTAATCGTGATCCACGCACTGCTGTAGGGTTTACCGCGAACAATCATCTCATCCTTTTTGTTGCCGATGGCCGGGACAATACCTGGAGCGAAGGCGTCAGCCTGACCGAGCTGGCGGATATTTTGTTTAACCTCGGCTGCGTGGAAGCGATGAACCTTGACGGCGGGGGCTCCAGCCAGATGGCTGTCGGGAGTAGCCTGATCAACCGGCCGGAAGGTGGATTTTTTCAGCGCCCGATCCCGTCAATACTGGCCGTTGTCCATTCCGATTCAATTCCGGTACCGCCCCGGCCAACTTACCAGGAAATCATTGATACCGAGGATGGTGGTGCCAGCTTAATCGGCCCTGGCTGGTTTCCCTCGGCAAATGCCGGTTACTGGGGCGGCACTCCGGCGCAACTGAACCCGCGTGGCACTGGCGATAGTTATGCGCACTTTCGCCCGAATCTTCCACAGATGAGCGAGTATGAAGTTTATGCCTGGTGGGTCGCAGCCCCGAACCGCTGTCTGGACACGCCATTTATTATTCATCACATGAATGGTATCGATACGGTGCGGATGGATCAAACGACTCAGGGGAGTAGCTGGAATTTACTGGGCAGTTTTACTTTTAGTGGAGATACCAGCGACGCCGTGCAGATATCCAACCTTGCCACCAGCGGAGATTTTATTGTTGCCGATGCCATACGCTTCGTTTCTTTTGATACGACGATTACTGTTGGTATCTCTTCCGAAAACAATTCTGCCTTGCCGTTGAAAGCATCGCTCTCTCAAAATTTTCCCAATCCGTTTAATCCTTCGACAACAATCGCGTTTGAGTTAAAAGAGACTGCCCACGTTCAACTGATGGTTTACAATATTCTTGGAGAACGAATTTCCACCCTCCTTGATGCAACCCGGCAAAACGGTTCTCATCAAATCCGCTGGAACGGAAAAGATGATAATGGTTTGCCGGTTAGCAGCGGCATTTATTTTTACCGATTTATTTTCGATGATCATTTCCAACAGAAAAAAATGATTTTAATTCGTTAATCCGTTAATCCGTTATCTGTGTAGAGAAAATTCATGAATTTTCTCTACACAGATAACGGATTAACGAACGACCGAGAACGGTCCCATTTTTCCAACAAACATTTGTCCCCTTCATTTCCGTGCGGTATCTTTTCTGGATTGGCATTTAGTCAATTGGGCGAGGGATTTTTTAATTACTCATTATTAACAAGATCTGCGAGGTTTTCATGTTCAAATTAATCCGTTCCATCCCGTTAATGGCTGTTGTTCTGGTGCTTTATAATTTTCTCGGCTTAACCAATGGCGCTGCGGGACAATCCTTCTGGTCCACCACAATGTTCAATATTACGATGCCGTCGAAAGCAGTGTTGTCTTTAACCTACGGACATATTTTTATTGCCTTCGCACTGATCATTTTGCTGATTGAAATTTTAAAATCGACCAATGCTTCCGATGTAGCAATGATAGAACAAATGCTTTCCGTACTGGCCTTCGTGGCATTTTTGGTTCAATTACTGATCTCCGCCCGCGCAGCAGAGCCGACCTTTTTTATTCTCTTACTGATTTCCATGGTGGAGATGCTGGCTGGATTTGTCGTATTGATCAAAGTATCGAAGCGGGATATTGCCATCGGTTAGCAAGCCGGCAGCAGAAAATTTTTGGAAACAACCGGGTCGGGCGTCCTGGTTGCTTTCTGTTATCCGTTTATATAATCGGGAGCTTTTTGCATGACAACCTTAGTAGTCATCGTCTTTTTAACCCTGTTCATTTCCGGCAGCTGCTCATTGTTTGAGTCGGTGCTTTATTCATCACGAATGGGCACCCTGGAATCCGCCACTAAAAAACATCCCCAAAAAAAGCTGGCGCAGCAATTGATCAACATGAAGCTGCATATCTCTCAACCAATTGCCGCTATCCTCATTCTGAACACCATCGCTAATACTGCCGGGGCAACCCTTGCCGGGATGTATGCCTTCGACGTTTTAGGTGCTTCGCTGGTGCCGGCGTTTTCAATTGCATTTACCCTGGGAATTTTGTTCTTCTCGGAAATCGCCCCGAAAACCATCGGTGCCGTTCACTGGCGAAGTTATTGGCCCAATATCGTCCGGCCATTGCGGGTGATGAAATTCCTCCTGCGCCCACTTATTTTTGTTACGGAAAAGTTCACGGTTTTACTCACCCGCGGACAAAAATCTCAATCTGTTACAGAAGATGAAATTCTCGCAATGGTTCGCCTTGGCACCCGCGAGGGGGAAATTTCCAAAGAAGAAGGAAATATCGTTCACAATCTGATCAGCCTGGATGAACGCAAGGTTCGGGAAATCATGACGCCGCGGACAGTCATATTTTCGCTGAATGCCAGTTTATCGATAGAAGAAGCGGCGAATGCAGTCGATGGCCAGGGATTTTCCCGGGTGCCGATATATGAGGATGATAAAGAAAATATCATCGGATACGTACTTGCCCAGGAAATTCAGTCCGCCCGTAATCAGGAACAGACCGATAAATCCCTGAAGGATTTCCTCAATCCAATTACTTTCGTTCCGGATACAACCAATTGTCTGAACGTATTGCTTAACTTTCTCAAGCACCGAAAGCATCTCGCCATCGTTACCGATGAGTATGAAGGCGTGGATGGCCTGGTAACCCTGGAAGATTTACTGGAAACAATGCTCGGTACAGAAATCGTTGACGAAAACGACCCGGCGGTAGATTTACAGGAGCTGGCCCGCAAACGCGCATTAAAAAGAGGTGGCAGACAGCAGGGATGAAACACAAATGAGCAACTGTTATATCTAAAAAATGGCAAGCCTTAAGTTTTTAAATCTGTATTGAGGATCATATGAAAAAATTTTTCCAACCGTCCAGCTTACTGCTTTACCTGCTATCTATATTGGTGTCCTTTCTCGGCGGCGCTTCAATAGCCAGTGTCCTCGGGATGGCTAAAAACCAGGGACTTGCCGGGGCAGCGATTGTTGTTGGCTACGGATTTATTGCTTCATTTATCGCGCTGATTGCTGCGATTATGATTGTCCATCTCTTCAAAAAAGAGCTGGTGATTTTACTTGTGAAAATATTGGCGGTTATTTTAGCCATCCTTATTCTTTACCTTAAATTTCGCCCCCGGAAAGAGAAAGCAGTGGTTTCCCCACCGGCATCCCCGCCGGTCTCCACTGTTGCGCATCATGCACCGATCAATACCGGAGATCAGCAAAAATTTCCTATGGGCATAGGCATGGCTGCCCCCAACGTCAGCGATCAACAGGTAATTTATTTTTATAATAATCCCTACCAGAAAAATGCATCATCGACGCCGGCCGATAGCCTGGTCATTGCGGCAGCCCAATATGGCCCGGATATTTCCTATGCACCTCCCTGGTTTGCCCCCGTACATCTGAAAATGGATTATGGTATACTTCTGATTCGGGCGATATCCGCTGGCAAGAATTTCATCGAGGTTCGTGTAAACGAGTATACCGGGCAAACGGCCTATCTTGATCGAACACAAATCGGCATGCAATACTGGCCGGAATTTCTGCTGAATATTAATAGCGTGGAACAGATCACCCGGCAGGATAATCCGGTACGTATCAAACCATTATCTCATGCAAGCATCGTTAACGGCGATTATGAATTCCTTCGTCCCATCAATATCCGGCAGCACTGGATGCAAGTAGAAATGCTGAATGGCGATTTTCAGAAAACCGGCCAGGGATGGATTCAGTGGAAAAAAGACGGGCAACTACTTATTACCTACAGCTTATTGAGTTAATCCAGATTATTACACCACATTTAATTTTGAGAGAGAGTAAGCATTCGTTAGCAACTTGAGGAGAAGATATGAAATCCGTACGCATTGGAATGGTTGGCGCAGGGATGATTGCCCACCACGCATCAAGGGAAATATTGGCACATGGGCGGGCAGAAATTTCTGCTGCTTTTGATATTAATGAAAACCGACTAAAAGAATTACAAAAAGCATTCGACATTCCACAGGGCTATACCCGCCCGGAAGACATATTCGCCGATCAGAATGTTGATGCAGTTTATATTGCAGTGCCGAATGCCTTTCATGCCGAATTAGCAATTGCCGCGCTTGATGCCGGCAAACATGTCATCCTGGACAAACCCTTTGCAATCAACATACGGGAAGCAGAACAAGTTGCAGCAGCGGTGCAGCGCAGTGGAAAATTGTTTACACTCGGCATGAATTTCCGATACTCGGAAGCGGCGCAAACAGTCCGGGCACTGGTTGCCAATGGCACTCTCGGGGAAATTTATCATGCAAAATCCTATCTCTACCGGCGAGCCGGTATTCCCCGTTTTGGCACCTGGTTTTGCGAAAAAGACAAGGCCGGTGGTGGCGCCTTGCTGGACATTGGTGTGCATATGCTCGACCTGGCATTGTTCATTACAGACAACTTTCAACCGGTATCGGTTAGCGGGCAAACATATCGTACTTTTGGCCATCGCAAAATTGGTGAAGGCGGCTGGGGAATGTCCGACCGCGGTGAACATAAATTCGATGTTGATGACTTTGCCTCCGCGATGATCCGCCTGAAAAATGGCGCAATGATTAGCCTGAATGTTACCTGGGCGATGCACCAGAAAGAACCGGATCGCATGAATCTGGAAGTGTATGGATCTGAGGGTGGCGCAAGCGTATTTCCCCTTGAGCTGTACCGTTTTGGCGATACGGAGAGAGAATACCAGGTTATCCAAAATCCTTCAGCAGAGCTGACTTATCCGCATCAAAACCGCTTTCACAATTTTATTAATGCAATTCTGGATGAAGAATCACTTTGCGTCACGCTCGATCAGGCACTAACCGTGCAAAAGATTCTCGACGCTGTTTATGAATCCAGCGAAAGCGGACGGGAAGTTGTTATCTAGCGGTATTAGTCTTTCGGGAGATGTTCTTTCGGAAGGGTAATAATAAATTCCGTAAATTCGCCATCTGCTGTTTCAACCTGAATATCGCCACCATGCATTTGCGTGACGATATCATAGCTGATGGAAAGCCCAAGCCCGGTGCCGTCGCCGGTTGGTTTGGTGGTAAAAAATGGGTTGAAAATCTGCGCACGTACTTCTTCCGGAATGCCCGGACCGTTGTCGCGAATCTTCAACTCAACTTTATCGCCCAAATTGCGCGTGCTGAAACTGATTTCCGGATGATAATCACTTCCGGCACGTTTGTTTTTGTAGTGAGTCGCATAAAATCCATTATTAGCAATATTGAGCAATACCCGGCTGAATGCCTGGGGATTTAAGCTGACCTCCCCAACTGCCTCATCAAGATCTTTTTCAATTTTCACATTAAAACTGGATTCTTTTGCGCGCATCCCATGGTATGCCAGATTAATATATTCCTCTACCAGGTAATTAAAATCGGTCAACTCCATTTCCTCCTGGCTCCCCCGGGAATGGGCAAGCATTCCCTTGACAATACTGTCTGCCCGGGCGCCATGCTCGGAAATTTTTGCGGCGTTGGATATAATATCTTTCAGAATATCCAGAATGTAAGAATAGGCTTCTTCATCAAGTTTGTTCTGCTGAGTCGACAGCTCTTCTTCCAGCTCCTTAGCAAGATCGACACTGAGAACTGCGAAGTTATTAACGAAATTAAGCGGGTTTTTTATCTCATGGGCAATGCCTGCAGTCAACGCGCCTAACGATGCCAGTCTTTCCTGCATAATGAGCTGGTCCTGGATACGCTTCAGCTCGGAAAATGTATTTTCCAGAATATTGTTTTTTTCGCTTAATTCACTGGACAGCGCTTCTACTTTGCTCTCCAGGGCTTGATTTTCTTTCTCGATTTTCGCGAAACGTTCATTTTGTGATTGGCTCATTGAGCGACCCGGTTTAGGCATCCAGAACAAGGAGAATATTTTTTCACGCTTTTTGTAACCTGGCGAGAAATTTTTCAGGCATCATCTACATCGCCTTAACATCTCGCAGGAAACAATACATGTTACCTGGAAAGAAATTACTGAAAACCATTTTTTTATGCAAACGCCAAGGAGGGAAAAGGTTAAAATTTATTATTTTAGGGCCATTTTTATAATGGTAGAAAACTTATTAAAAGATAAAAGGCTGCCAAAATATTGACAGCCTTTTATCTTTGTCAACACGAAACATTCCGGAGGGAGAAACGTTCCGCGGTTTATTTTTGGTAAATCATCTTCTTAACATGGCTATGGGCGCCTGCCGTTAGTCGAACAAAATAAAAACCGGAGCTTACCGGAGTTCCATTATATGCATGCCCATTCCAACGATAACTGTAAATACCGGCATCCTGAGACTCGTTAACCAGGGTGAGAATTTCTCTGCCAGCGGTATCATAAATTTTCAGTTGAACAGACATTTGCTCCGGTAATGCATACTGGATGGTTGTTCCTCCGTTGAATGGATTGGGGTAATTTTGCTGCAACTGAATTGTTTCCGGAAGCACTCTCAGATTATCATCGGTGTTCAAATTCATATCAATTCGACTCAGTGTTCCGCCTTCAACCGGGTTGTCCGGGATAAGCACCAGTGCAATATGGGCCCAATCGACCATATTGTCCAGAGCCGCATTAACTGATATTGTTCCGGAATTTGCTGCCAAATGCTCCTGTATGGCAAGCCCGGCAGTGCTGCCACCTGAACCGCGATATGTTTCTACAATTTTCTCATATCCGGTTCCCGGTATTAATGTTCGATGGCGGACCGCAACAGCATTAAAGATCACACAGTTATCTACCGGCGTATTAATTGTATTCTCAAAACCACTGGTGGCACCACCGTTCAGGCAGCTACCATTTGTGCCATTAGTATTTACCGCGATGCGCGCCCCAATCGGATAATCCTGATAAACACCACTATACCGGACAACCGAAATAACAGCACTCTCTGCACGGCCTTGCATACGGGCAGTCACTCTTCCGTTCTGACTGGCTGTGCCACGCCCTACCCAAACCGAAACGCCACTATTGCTTCTACCGGAGCAAATTTCCTTAACCAATTCCCAGCTTAGACCAAGTCCGTCGACTCTGGACACTATTTGGTATTTATTCATAGAAACTGTTGCCAGATAAACATCTTCACCGGCTGCGGTAAGGTTACTGCTGGTACTAACACTGGATGAGTTAGTTGAGCTACCGAGTTCAATTTCTTCCCGGGTTATGTTGGTCACCGGAATAGCTTCGAAAATGGCACCCACGGTTTTATGCGCGTCCATGGTAATCGTTGCCGGGCTGGATGTGCCACTTAAGCTTCCTGCCCAACGCAGAAATGTATAGCCATCATCCGGCGTTGCCGTCAGGGTGACAACTGTTCCTTCGTCGTAGGTGCCGCCGGCCGGATCCAGTGTTACAGTGCCTCCGCCAACAACCCCAACCGTTAAATTATACTGTGGTGGTGGAATTGGGGCAAATGTGGCCGTCACGGATTTGTTGCTGGTCATATAGGCCATTTCCGGATTGGTATTACCGCTCATATCCCCACTCCAGCCGATAAACTCGAAACCAGCCTGGGGCATTGCAGTCATCATCACTTCCTGGCCGGCATTATACATACCACCTTCCGGATCCAGCATTACGTCACCATCACCACTAACCTGAACAGTCAATTCATATTGCGTTGGAGGGATTTCTGTAAATACTGCACTGACAGTTTTATCGCTATCCATTTGCAATGCGGCCGGATTGGTATTGCCGGCCAAATCCCCGCTCCAGCCACTGAACTGGTATCCCTCCTGTGGCGTCGCGGTTAAGGTGACCGTCGTTCCCGCCAAGTACGGACCATTTTCCGGATTTACAGAAACACTGCCGTTCCCAACGATTTCAACTGTCAGATTGTATGTCGGCGGTATCACCTCCGTAAAATTTGCCGTCACAGATTTGTCGCTGTCCATTGTGATTGTCGCAGGATTGGCATTGCCGGATAGATCTCCGTTCCAACCACTGAATTCATAACCCGGTTGCGGCTGAGCGGTCAGTGTAACAACCGTTCCCTCATCATAGGTGCCTCCATCCGGATCCAATACAATAGAACCGGCTCCGTTAACAGTTGTTGTTAAGGTATACGTTGGTGCTTGTATTGGTGTAAAGGTGGCGATAACAGTTTTATCGCTGTCCATTGTTATTGTGGCAGGATTCTCGTTACCGCTCAGATCCCCGCTCCAGCTACTGAACTTGTATCCATCCTGTGGCGTTGCCGTTAACGTCACTACAGTCCCGGCCGTGTAAGGGCCAGTGGCAGGGTTTACGGAGACGGAACCGTTGCCAGCGATTTCTATCGTCAAATTATAGTCCGGCGGAATCACTTCTACAAACGTTGCAGTTACGGATTTGTCGCTGTCCATTGTTATCGATGCTTGATGGGATGTACTGCTTAAATCACCACTCCAACCGCTGAACTCATAGCCGGGCTGCGGTGTAGCGGTTAGCGTCACCGTTGTGCCGGCTGGATAAACGTTAAGGTCCGGATTGACCGCGACAGAACCACCTCCAACCACTGACACCGTTAAGTTATATTCCGGAATAATTTCCGTAAACGTTGCAGTTACGGATTTGTCGCTGTCCATTGTTATCGATGCTTGATTGGATGTGCCGTTTAAATCGCCACTCCAACCGCTGAACTCGTAGCCGGGCTGCGGTGTAGCAGTTAGCGTCACCGTTGTGCCGGCTGGATAAACGTTAAGGTCCGGATCGACAGCGACAGAGCCACCGCCAACCACTGACACTGTTAAGTTATATTCCGGAATAATTTCCGTAAACGTTGCAGTTACGGATTTGTCGCTGTCCATTGTTATTGACGCTTGATTGGATGTGCCGTTTAAATCACCACTCCAACCA